>CAVVBU010000001.1:0-27486 GCA_963746615.1 uncultured Solirubrobacterales bacterium
GCTTTCCCTACCAGGAGGACATTTCGCTCGTCGAGGACATCGACCTCGAGGCGGCGACCCCCGGCAAGGACCTGAACTGGCTCGAAGACGTTGAGCTGCTCGAGGAGGAGGGCACCCCAGCCGTCTTCGACCGTTACTCGAATTCGTTCTTGCGCATCTACTTCTCCCGATCCCCGAGGGCCGTGAGGACGAGATCGCCCGCAAGGTGCTGATCGCCCACCTGACGGCGGGCAACTCCTACGGGATCCGCCTCAAACAGGCCCACGCGAAGTTCCCCCAGCCCGAGCTCGGCCCCTGGGTCGAGGACTCGCCGATCGTCGGCGAAAACTGGAAGCCGCTGCGTCTCGAGGGCTGGGAGCCGCCGGAGCACTGACGCCGATGGCAGCGGTGCCCGGCTCTGCTCGCCACCTGGTGATCGGCGCGGGCGTCCACGGGCTTTCCACCGCCTGGCATCTGGCGCAGGCGGGCGAGGAGGCGCTCGTGGTGGACAAGGACCGGGTCGGGGCGGGCGCCTCCGGGATCGCCTGCGGGGTGGTCCGCAACAACTACTTCCAGCCGGCCATGTCCGAGCTGATGGCGGAATGCGTGGAGATCTGGGAGTCGGATCCCGATGCCCTGCACTACCACGGATCGGGCTACCTGGCGCTGGGCCCGCCCGGGCAGGAGGAGGACCTGGCGGAGGTCTTCGAGCGCCAGCAGCGGATCGGCTACCCGTCGGAGCTGCACACGGGCACCGAGGCCGTCGACGCCCACATGCGCGGCCTCTTCGGCGACTGGCGCGCCGAGGGCCTCAGCGTCTGCCTGCACGAGCACGTCGGCGGCTTCGCCTTCAACCAGGAGTCGATGGACGGGCTCGCCGACAAGGCGCGCGCCGCCGGGGCGCAGATCGCCGAAGGTGTCGAGGTAACCGGCCTCGACTCCGACGGCTCCGGAGCCGTGACGCGGGTGCAGACCAGCTCCGGTCCGATCGATGTCGAGCAGGTGGTGATCGCCGTCGGTCCCTGGATCGCCGGCCTCTGGGAGATGCTCGGCCTGCCGGACCGCATCGACGTCCACCGGCCCGACGGCGGCGTGGACACCGACGTGCCGATGTGGACCTACTGGTACCTGCAGGAGGGGGAGGTTGGGCTGCCGCCATCGACGCTGAACACCGACGACGGCCGCGAGCCGCCGGTGCTGCACGTGGACTCGGATCTGCCGCTGCACGACGACGAGGGCGGGCTGGTCAGCGAGGGTCCCTGGGGCATCTACGTCAAGCCGGACCGCAGGACCGTTCAGGGCGGCGCCCAGCCGCTGACCGTGGGCGAGAGCTTCGAGGTCGACCCTACCCCACCGGCTCGGTCGAGCCGGGCTTTCCGGATCTCTGGTGCGCTGCTCTCTCCCACTGCCTCGAGCGCTTCGAGGGCTGCCGCTCGAGCTACATCCAGGCGCGCTCTGGCGGCGCTGGCGCCTTCACCGCCGACAACTTCCCGGTCTTCGACCGGATGCTGCCGAACGTCTACGTGGCCGCGGACTCGAACCACGGCTACAAGATGATCGCCGTGGGGCGCGAGATCGCCCGCGTGCTCCAGGGCGAGCATTCCTCCCTGCTCCACCCGTTCCGCTTCGAGCGCTTCGCCACGGGGGACCTGCACCCCGTCTCGCACAGCCCCTATCCGTGGAGCTGAGAGCGGCGAGCCACGTCGTCGTCGGCGGGGGAGTGCACGGCGTGTCGGTTGCCCGCCGCCTCGCCGAGCGCGGCGCCGACGTCGTCGTCCTGGAGAAGGAGCGGGTCGGCGGCGGGGCTTCGGGCGTGGCGGGCGGGATAGTGCGCAACTACTACCGCTCCGCGGGCGTCACCGAGCTGATCCGCCTCTCCGTCGAGATGTTCGAGGATGACCCCGACGCCTACGGATTTCGCCAGGTGGGCTATCTCGCGGCCGTGCCCGAGGCACAGGTCGACGACCTCGTCGCGATCTCCGAACATCACGACCGGGCGGGCTACGGCTCGGAGCTGGTGACCGGCTCGGCCGAGTGCCGCGAATACCTCTTGTGGTCCTGGCCCGACTGGGAGGCCGAGGTCGCGGCCCTGCTGCACGAGCGCCGCGGCGGCTGGGCGGACGCCATGCAGACCGTTCGCCACCTCGCCGCGCGGGCGCGCGCGGCGGGTGCGACGATCAATGAGGGGGTGGAGGTGACCGGCTTCGAGCTCGGCCCCGAAGGCGTCGAGGCGGTGCTGACCTCGCGCGGGAGCGTGCCGTGCGAGGTGCTCGTGGCGGCCCCGGGGCCATGGGCGGCCCGCCTTTGGCGGCTGCTCGGGCAGCCCCCCGAGGTCGAGGTCGCCGTCAATGGCGGCAGCGAGCGCCGGCCGCTCTTCTCCTACCTGAAGGCGCAGGAGGGGGAGTTCGCGCTGCCCTCCGTCGGCCTGGCGGGGACGGCCGGCCACGAGGCGCCCGTCGTCCACCTCGACCAGGCGGGGCCGCTCGTTTCCGACCGCGACGGCCGCACCCTGGTTGAGGGGCCCTGGGGGATCTACTTTCGCATGGGCCGCACCGGCACCGGGATCACGGGCGGGGGCCTGCCGGTGGTTCTCGACCAGCCCGAGCTCGACCCCTACGGACCCGACAACCCGGTGCACGCCGCGAATCCCTCCTTCGGCGAGTTCTTCACCTCGGGCCTGGCGGCCGCGATCCGTCGCTTCCGCGGCCGCGCTACGGATTGGCAGCAGACGCTCGCCGGCGGGATCGTCATGCACACGCCCGACAACTACCCGGTCTGCGACTGGGCGCTGCCCAACGCCTACGCGATCATCGACGCTGGCCACGGCTTCAAGATGCTCGCTCTCGGCCACCTCGCTGCCGACGACATCATCGACGGCGAGACCCGGCTCGAGCCATTCCGCATCGCCCGCTTCGAGCGGGGCGAGTTGCACGCCGCCTCGAAGGGACCGTACCCCTGGACCTGAGCGTCGGCGAGGGACCCCTACTGTCGGGTCATCCTGCCGAAGGCCTTCATGATCTCGATCGGCACCGGGAAGACGATCGTCGTGTTCTGGTTGACGCCCATCTCAAGCAGCGTCTGTAGGTAGCGCAGCTGCAGCGTCGTCGGGTTCTTGCTGATGATCTCTGCGGCCTGGCTCAGCTTCTCCGCGGCCTGGAACTCGCCCTCGGCGGCGATGATCTTCGCCCGCCGCTCGCGCTCGGCCTCCGCCTGGCGGGCCATGGCGCGCTGCATCTGGTCGGGGATCTCGACGTCCTTGATCTCGACCGTGGTCACCTTCACCCCCCACGGCTCCGTTTGGTCGTCGATGATCTTCTGCAGGTTCTCGTTGAGCCGCTCGCGCTCGGCCAGCAGTGAGTCGAGCTCGGCCTTGCCGAGCACGGAGCGCAGCGCCGTCTGCGAAATCTGAGATGTCGCCAGCAGGAAGTTCTCGACCTCGACGATCGCCTTGTTGGGGTCGATCACCCGGAAGTAGGCGACGGCGTTGACGCGGGTCGGGACGTTGTCGCGGGTGATCACCTCCTGCGGCGGCACATCCAGAGTCACCGTCCGCAGGTCCACCCGGACCATGCGGTCGACGATCGGGATCAACAGGATGAAGCCGGGGCCCTTTTGCGCGATCAGCCGCCCGAGCCTGAAGATCACCCCGCGCTGGTACTCACGCAGGATGCGGATCGCCGACGCGAGCAGTACCAATGCCAGTAGCGCGAGTATCCCGACGACTGCAAGCGCGACTTCCAGCGGTCTCAACTCCTTCCCGCGCCCAGTATCGAGACAGGGTCGGTCGGAGCGAGCCTTCAGCCGGCTGCGATCAGGGCCACGCCCGCCAGCGCGACCGCGACCCCGGCGGCCTGCAGGGCGACGAGTCGCTCAGCGAGGAGCGCGCGCGCCAGCACCACGGTCG
Source organism: uncultured Solirubrobacterales bacterium (assembly GCA_963746615.1). GTDB lineage: Bacteria > Actinomycetota > Thermoleophilia > Solirubrobacterales > 70-9 > SHVA01. Next base: position 3,884 of record CAVVBU010000001.1, read on the forward strand.
CGACCGGGTAGAGCGAGGCCAGCACCGAGACCACGCTCAGCAACCCGGTATCGGTGCCGAGGGTGAAGCAGGCGTTGGCGCCGACATCGAGCAGGCCGATCGCCGCTAGCGAGGGCAGATCGGCGCGCGCGGCCCCGACCCGGGGTCGCAGGCACAGCAGAACGGTGAGGAGCACCGCGGCGGCGCTGGCGCGCGCCGCGAGCAGGGCCCAGAAGGGCTCAGCCTCTGCAACCGCGGCGTTCATGCCGACGTAGAAGCCGCCGAACCCGAGCGCGGCCACCGCCGCGAGCCAAAGGGCCTGCCGCGGGGACGCGCCCGCGCCCGCCGAGGCCGGGGCGCGCGTGGCCAGAACCACTCCGGTGAAGGCCGCCGCCATCCCGGCGAGCTGGAGGCTCGCCGGGCGCTCGCCGGTGGCCACCCCGACGACCACGGGGAGCACCGCCGCCCCGCTCGCGGAGATCGGCGAGATCACGCTCATCGTGCCGATCGCCAGGGCGCGGTAGAGGGCGGCGATGCCCGCCAGCTGGCAGGCGCCGGCGCCCAGCGCGGGGGCGATCTCTCCGAGCGCAGGCGCCTCGAGCCGCCCGACCGAGACGACGACCACGATCGCAGCCAGGCCGGTGAGCTGGCTGACGAGCAGGACGGCGGCGAGCGTCAACCGGCGTGTGCGAAGGCCTCCGAGGAAGTCGGCAAGCCCCCAGCAGAGGGCGGTACCGAAGCCGAGGGCTGCGGCGACCACGGATCAGCGTTCAGCCGGAGGGTGGGTCGGCCGCCTCGCGGCAGGCGCGCTGGGCGCGATCGGCCGCGGCCCGAGCGCGCGCGGTGCGGGGATCCCCGGATCCCCCGGCGAGGTTGGTCGCGACCAGCTCCGCGCCGCCGAGGGCTGCGGCTGCGGCCAGCTCGCCCGCGACGACCGCGTCGGCCCTGAAGGCCCAGGCGCCCGCCCGCGCGGTCTCCGCCGCCGCCTCGGCGACCTCCGCCGCGCATTCGGCGATTGTCAGCGGCGGCTCGCTGGCCCGCGCCAGCGCCTTCGCGCGGCTGGCTCCGTCCCCGGATTTGGCCACCTGGGCGTAGGCGTGGGCATCCTCGTCGGCGGCGAGGAGCAGGCGCTCGCGCAGCTCGCCTGCCTGCTTGGCGAGGTCCTGCAAGCGGGCCGCGCTCTGGGGTCCCGCGCCCTCCGCCGCCGTTCGCTCAGCGGCCAGCCCGGCGGTGAGCTCGACCAGGGCGGCCGCAGCGGCGCCGGCGAAAGCCGAGGCGACACCCGCCGCAGGCGGCTCCGCGCGCGAGGCGAGCGCCGCCAGCGCCTCCCGCACCTGTCGGCTGCCGAGCGCAGGCATGGCCTCAAGAAGAGCCCGACGGTGCGCCCCTCGGCATCGATGTCGACGTTGAAGGCGGCCGGGCTCTTGCCGAGCCCGGGCATCTGCTGGATCGCCCCGCACAGGGGCACGAGCCAGCCCGCCCCGGTGTAGGCCCGGACGTCGCGCACCGGAAGCTGGAAGCCGGTGGGCGCGCCGAGCATCTCGGGATCAGCCGAGAGCGACAGCGGCGTCTTGGCCATGCACAGCGGCAGGCCGGCGAGGCCCTGGTCGGTGAACTGCTGGATCTTCTTCTCGGCTTCCAGGTAGTAGACGACCTCCGACGCACCGTATACGCGCTCGGCGATCCTCTCGACCTTCGGCTTGATCTCCTCGTCGTTGTCGTACAGGAAGCGGAAGTCGTTGGGCTGATCGCACGCAGCCACCACGGCCTCGGCCAGGTCGGCGACGCCCTTGCCGCCCTGCGCGAACCCGTCGCTGACGGCGGCGGCGAACGCGCCTCCCTCGGTGGCGAGCTTCGTCACCAGCTCGACCTCCTCGTCGCTGTCCTCGGGCCGGCGGTTGACGGCGACCACGGCGGGCACCCCGAACTCGCCGACGATCCCCAGGTGGCGATGGAGGTTCGCGATCCCGCTCTCGACGGCCTCGAGCCCCTTCTTGCGGTCCGCCTCGGAGTCCGCGGCGAGGCCGCCGTGGTGCTTCAGGGCTCGCACGGTGGAGACCAGGACGACGGCGCCGGGCTTGATCCCGCCGGCGCGGCAGACGATGTCGATGAACTTCTCCATCCCCATGTCCGAGCCGAAGCCGGACTCGGTGACGACGTACTCGCCGAGCTTGAGGCCGAGCAGGTCCGCGATCAGCGAGGAGTTGCCGTGGGCGATGTTCGCGAACGGACCCGCGTGCATCAGGCAGGGCTGACCCTCGAGGGTCTGGATCAGGTTGGGCTTGATCGCGTCCTTGAGCAGCACGGTCATCGCCCCCGCTGCGCCCAGGTCCTCGGCGGTCACCGGCTCGCCGTCCCTGGAGTAGGCGGCCGTGATCATGCCCAGCCGCTTGCGCAGGTCGTGCACGTCGCGGGCGACGGCCAGGATCGCCATCACCTCCGAGGCGGCGGTGATGTCGAAGCCGCTCTCGCGCGGGTAGCCGTTGGCCGGCCCGCCGAGACCGAGCAGCCACCTGTCGCAGGGCGCGGTCGTTCATGTCGACGGCGCGCTTCCAGGTCACCCGCAGGGCGTCGATCTTGTGGGGGTTCCCGTGCAGGACCGAGGCGTCGAGCATCGCCGCGAGCAGGTTGTTGGCGGCGCCGATCGCGTGGATGTCGCCGGTGAAGTGAAGGTTAAGGTCCTCCATCGGGACCACCTGGGCGAACCCTCCGCCCGCGGCTCCGCCCTTGATCCCGAACACCGGGCCCAGTGATGGCTCCCTGAGGCAGAGGACGGGCTTCTTGCCGATGTAGCCCAGCCCCTCGGTCAGCCCCACCGAGGTCGTGGTCTTCCCCTCGCCGGCCTTGGTGGGCGTCATCCCGGCCACGCAGACGAGCTTCGCGTCGGGCCGGTCGGAGAGACGGTCGATCGCCCCAAGCGAGATCTTGGCCTTGTTGCGGCCGTAGGGCTCCACCTCCTCCGGCTCGAGGCCGATCTGCTCGCCGATCTCGTCGATCGGCTGGAGCTTGGCTTCCTGGGCGATCTCCAGGCTGCGTCTTCATCTGGCTTCGTTCCCTCCTGTCTGGCTCAATGTGAGACGGCCGCGGCGCCGAGCTCGGAGACGAGGCGGTCGCGGTAGAAGCGCTCGAGCGCGAACGGCTCGATCAGCTCGGGTGTGTTGCCGGTGGCGATCAGCTCCGCCATTGTCTTGCCGACTATCGGCGCGGCCTTGAAGCCGTAGGTCCCCCAGCCGGCGCTGAGGAGAAAGCCCTCGACCTCGGTCTTGCCGAGGATCGGGCTGAAGTCGGGGCTGATGTCGCAGAGACCCGCCCAGCTGCGAAGGATGCGGGCGCGCTCCAGCTGCGGGAAGAGCTCGAGCGTGTGGCGCGAGCATTCCTGGATGAAGTTGAGGGTCCCGTGCTGGCGGTAGGTCGTCCAGGGCTCGATCTCGGCGCCGATCAGGAACTCGCCTCGGTCGGTCTGGGAGATGTAGACGTGCATCTGCGAGGAGACGACGACGATGTCGAGCAGCGGCTTCAGCGCCTCGGTCACGAACGCCTGCAGGATGTGGGTAGTGATCGGCAGCTCGACCCCGGCCATCGAGGCGACCGTCGAGCTCCAGCCGGCGGTCGCGTTGAGCACCTGACCGGCGCCGATCTTGCGCCCGTCGGCGAGCGTGACGCCGGTCGCCCGTCCGTTGGAGCGCTCGACGCCGGTCACCTCCGTGTAGGGATGGATCTCGACGCCGCCGCGGTCGGCTCCCCGCGCCAGGCCCCAGACGACGGCGTCGTGCCGGATGATGCCCCCCGGCGGGTGGTAGAGCGCGCCCATCACCGGGTAGACCGCGTCGGGCGCCAGCGACATCGCCGGCGCCAGCTTCCCGATCTCCTCGGGGCCGATCACCCGCGAGTCGATGCCCGCGAGGCGGTTGACCTCCGCCCGCTCGGTCATCACGAACATCGCACGGTCGGTGTGGGCGAGCGTCAGGTGGCCCTGCTGCGAGAAGAGCAGGTTGAAGTCGAGCTCGGCCGAGAGGCGCTCGTAGAGCTTGACCGAGGCGTCGTAGAAGCGCGCGCCCTCCGGGGTCTTGTAGTTGGAGCGCAGGATGGTGGTGTTGCGGCCCGCAGCGCCGGACCCGATGTAGCCCTTCTCGAGCACGCAGACGTCGTCGATCCCGTGGTCGCGGGCGAGGTAGTAGGCGGTCGCCAGGCCGTGCGAGCCGGCGCCGACGATGACCACGTCGTAGCTGTCGCGAGAGCTCGCCGGGCCGCCGCCACATGCGGCGCTTGCGGAAGAGGTCACGCACGGGCGCCCGCCTCGCCCCGCCGTGCCGCCCGCAGCGCCTCGACCCCGACCGCGCGCCCGCCCAGGTGCTCGGCGGCGTCGACGAAGACGGTCCAGTTGTAATGGGCGTAGCCGGCGCCGAACAGATGCAGGAAGCGATTGCCGCCCTCGCGCAGGACCATGCCCGGCGTGCGGGCGACCGAGACCGGCGCAAAGGCCCGTTCGGCGAATCGATCGGGCCGCATGTCGAGCGCCGTCGCCCGAGCAAAGGCCTCCCGAGCCAGCGGGCCGACGACGCCGTTCGAGCCAAGCGCCGCGGTCAGCTCGGTGACGGACGCGAACGTGGCCGCGGCGGCGGCCGCCTCGAGCTCGCCGCAAAGCTCGCGGTCGCCTCCGGCGGGCTGATGGCCAGTACGCGGCCGGCGGTGATCGGACACCACCAGACGCTCGTCGGCGAGCGACGCCAGCCCGAGCTCGAGCCTGGCGCCGCCGGCGAGCTGGGACACGATCGACGCGACCGTCGTCCGGTGCCGCCCTGCAGCTCGAGCTTGCCGAGGTGGGACAGGTCGGCCACCCCGACGGAATCACGGCAGGCGGCGGCCTCCTTGCGCCGGGGCGCCGTAGTCGCTGACGACATGCCAGCCGGCTCGCTCGCCCAGCTGGGCGCCGGCGTCGCGGTGCTCCCACTCGATCGGGCTGCGCATCGCCGGGGTGGCGCCCTTGAACGGTTGGGCGGCGTCGGGCGCAAGGAACTCGAAGCTCATCCGCGCAGCCGCTCCTGGTCGGGGTCGTAGAAGGGCGCGGTCTGCACCTGAGCCTCGATCCGCTGCCCCTCGTCGGCAAGCGTGATCGAGGTCGCCGTCCTCGGCCAGGGCGGCGGGCACCCACGCCATGCCGATCGATCTCTCGAGCTTCGGCGAGAAGCGCGACGAGGTCACCCGCCCGACGGGTTGCCCGTCGGCGACCACGGCCGCGCCCTCGGTGGGCACGGCGCCGTTGTCGATGGTGAAGCCCGACCAGCTTGTTCTCGTCGCCGCGCTCGGCGACCGACTCCAGCGCCCAGCGACCGATGAAGTCCTCCTCCTTGTCGAACTTGACGATCCAGGGCATCGCCGCCTCGAGCGGGTTCGACTCCGCGTCGGTGTCCTGGCCGACGAGGATGTGCATCTTCTGCAGGCGCAGGACGCGCTGGGGCTCGAGGCCGAAGGGCCTGATCTCGTGCGGCTCGCCGGCCTCCAGGATCGCGTCCCAGAGGTGCTCGGCGAGCGGCCCCGGGGCAGTGGAGCTCGTAGCCGAGCTCGCCGACGAAGCCGATCCGCAGCAGCAGGCAGGGCACGCCGGCGACGTGGGCGCGCTTGCCGTCGAGGTAGGCGAACTCCTCGTTGGAGCAGTCGAGGTCGGTGAGCCCGGAGAGGATCTCCCGCGAGTGCGGGCCCCGCGAGGTTGAAGGCCGAGAGGCCCTGGCTGACGTCGGTGAGGTGGACGTCCAGCTCCCACTCCGCCAGCCACCAGGCGAACCAGCTCTCGACGGCGTCGGCGCCGCTGGAGGTGGTGGTGACGTAGAAGGACTCGTCGTCGAGCCGGCAGATGGTGCCGTCGTCGGTGATCCGGCCGGCGTCGTCGCCGAGCACTCCGTAGCGGATCCGCCCGGCCTTGAGGTTGTCGAAGCGGTTCGGATAAAGGCGGTTGAGGAAGGCTCGTCGGCCTGCGGGCCGCGGACGATCAGCTTGCCCAGCGTGGAGACGTCGATCAGGCCGGCGCCGTCGTGGACGGCCATCGTCTCGCCCTCGGGCTCGCCGTAGTCGTAGGGCCGACGCCAGTCGCCGGCCCAGAGCACGTTGCCTCCCAGCTCCCGATGGCGTCCGTGCACGGCGGAGCGCTTGGCCGGCTCAAAGGGCCGGCCGGCGAGCACGCCCATCGGCACCGTCGACCACGGCGGCCGGGCGGTGGTCAGTCCGACGTCGCCGACCGGGGTGCCGGTCTCCTCGGACATCTGCCGGATCGAGGCGAGCTGGCACATGCGGCCCTGGCAGGGCCCCATGGTCACGGTCGTGTAGCGCTTCAGCAGCTCCAGCGAGTCGAACCCCTCGTCGATCGCGTAGCCGATGTCGTCGGTGGTCACGTCCTCGCAGAGGCAGGCGAAGCACTTGCCGTGGCCTGCCCGCGGCGCCCGACGGCGACCATGCGGGACCACTGGTCGGCCGGCGCCGACGTCACGTCCGAGCGCCTGCGCTCGGCGTCGAGGCGCGCCGGTCCTGCTCGCCGCCGAGCTCGAGCGAGAGCGCGGCCTCGCCCCCGGCCACGCGAACCCGAGACCTTCGCGCGGCTCCGCGACCGTGGCCGGCGACCGCGCCGGCGGCGTGGATGCCGGCCGGCATCCGTCGCGGCAGGTAGGCGCCGGCGACGTCGTCCCAGCGGGCCTTGGCGCCGGCCTGCAGCAGCAGCGAGGTGGCGGGGACGCTTCCGCCCGGAGACGGCGACCAGGTCGCAGTCGATGCCGCGCTCGTTGTCCCGGTCGCGCGCGACCGTCCTCGTCGAGCTCGGCGACGACCGCGCCTCGGACCCGCCGCCTCCCGAGCGCCCGGACCACCGCAGTACCGGAGAGCAGCGGGATCCCCGCGCTCGGCGAGCCCGGCGACGAGCTCGCTGCCGGCCCCCTCGGGCGGGAGTCGGCCACGGCGGCGATCTCGACGCCGGCCCCGCGCAGCGCCAGCGCGGACTCGAGCCCCGGTCGCCGGTGGTCGCGACGACGGCGGTCTCGCCGGGCGCGCACCCCGTAGAGGGTGGCGAGCCGCTCGCGCGCCCGAGCACAGCATCACGCCGGGCAGGTCGTTGCCCTCGAACATCAGCGGCTGCTCGATCGAGCCGGTCGCCGCCACGTGCCGGTCGGCGCGGACCTGGTGCAGCGTGCTGCCCTGCCAGACCGGGACGATCCCGTCGAAGAAGCCGAGCGCGGCCGCCGGCGCCAGCACCTCGACCCCCGCCTCGCGGACGCGGCCGCCCATCTCCCGCGCGCCGCCGGCGTCCTCGCCCGCGAGCAGCGCGCCCCCGAGCTCGGGGCCGTCGTCGACCAGGACCACGTCCGCCCCCAGCTCCGCGGCCCGCAGCGCCGCGGACATGCCGGCGACGCCGCCGCCCACACCAGCACGTCGGCGTGGCGGCGTCGGTACTCGGTGCGCCACTCGCGATCCGCCTGCCGGCGCGGCAGCACGCCGAGACCGGCGGCGTGGCGCAGGACCTTCTCGTACAGCGGCCACAGGCGGCGCGGCCTGATGAAGGTCTTGTAGTAGAAGCCGGGCGGCGTGAGCCGCTTGCCGAAGATGTCGGTCGCCCGCATCAGGTCGAAGCGCAGCGACGGCGTGGCGTTCATGTGGGCTCGACCCGCATGCCCGCGCGAACCGGCTCGGTGCAGGCGCGGACGCCGGGCCAGCCGTCCACCTCGACGAGGCAGTTCGGGCACTGGCCGGCGCAGCAGAGGAGCCCGCGCGGGCGGTGGTACTTGAAGCTGCGCGAGAGCACCCGCCGGCCGCTCGCGTGCAGCGCCGAGCCGATCGTGTCGCCCTCGAAGGCCGTCACCGGCTTGCCGTCGAAGCTGAAGCTGAGCGGCGCGGTCGCGGTCGATCCGCTCGCCCGGAGCCGGCGGGAGGTCGGCTGCTCATCGGTCCTGGCCCTCCGGCAGGCCGACCCAGCGCACCTCGTTCGTTGTCGTGTCGCGCTCGGCGAGGAACCAGGCGCGACAGCCGGAGCGGTGGTACCACCACTCGCGCTGCACGCCGGCGACGTTGCGGCGGAAGTAGTTGTAGGTGTTCAGCTCACGCTCGGAGGGCTTCGGTCGGGGTCGAGGAACGACCTCGCCGCCGAAGGCGAAGTCGGTGACCTCGCGCTCGCCGCAGTTGGGACAGGTCGAGAAGAAACGACATGACGCTGGTGGGATCGGGTCGGTGCCCTGGGCAACACTAGACAAATTGGTACAAAGGCGCAAGAGTACCGGTGACGTGCCTCGCGTCAGCACCGAGTTGTGCCGCGATTCCGCGGGGACGGGGTGAGCCCGATGCCCCGTCAATACCAATGCCTGGACGCGGGATGCGATGCGAAGATCGTGGCGCCCGACGAGGAGGCCCTGGTCGAAGCGGTGCGGCGGCACATGGCGGAGGAGCACGACAGCTTTGAGCTCGAGGACGTGATCATCGACATGTCCACCGAAGTCGAAGACAAGAAGGAGGCGGAGGGCTGATGGCTGGCGCGACCGGCGGCGAGCTCGACCCCGACGTGGTTCGCCGCTTCCACTTCACCAGGGCGATGGTGAAGGGGCCGGTGTACCGAAAGTACAAGTTCGCCATCCGCAGGGTCTGGGACGTCGACGACCTCGACTTCTCCCAGGACGCCGCCGACTGGGAGCGAATCACCGAGGAGCAGCGCGAGGGCCTGCTCGGCGTGACCATCCGCTTCCTTGCCGGCGAGCAGGCGGTCACCGACCAGCTGGTCCCGATGATCGCGGCCTCCCATGCGCTGGGGCGCTTCGATTGGGTCACCTATCTCTCCACCTTCCTGATGGAGGAGGCCAAGCACGCGGAGTTCTTCATGCGTTGGCACGACGAGGTCGCCGGCGTCCTCGAGCCCGAGGAGGTCGCGCGGCATTTCCTCGTCCGGGGAGCCACGGTCGATCCCAGCGGGCGGTTCGAGGTTCGCGACGTGCTCCATGAGGCGCTGCCCCGCTACGGCCGCGAGTTGCTGCAGGCCTCGATGGAGGGGGACGAGGAGGAGATCGAGCGCGCCTTCGTGCGCTTCTCCGCCGCCTACAACGGCTTCGTCGAGGGCGTGCTGACGATGCCGTCTTACGAGATCGTCATCGACACGACCGACCTCTGGGGTGCCTTTCCCGCCCTCAAGCAGGGCTTCAAGCTGATTCTGCGAGATGAGGGCCGGCACATCACCTTCGGCACCCGGGCCACCAGGACCCTGATCGAGAAGAACCCCGGCTACGAGGCGCTCGTGCACGAGGTCTTCGACGCCTACCGCGGCAACGTGGTCGGCCTGGTCGAGTACCAAAAGGCCGTTCCGGGCCTCGACGTCCAGAAGTACCAGCACCAGAAGGTCCGGCACTACCGCAACCGATGCCGTGAGATGGGAATCACCCCCGATGCCGAGCTGGTCGACCAGATCCTCGACCCGGAGATCGACTTCGTGGTTGGGGTGGAGGCCGGCTAGCCCCATGTGTGTTGAGCGCACATAGGAGGGGGCGAAATGCTGGCGCGGCCGACCATTGTCCACGCGGCTTCTATGTGAGATACATCCAGGTATGAGCGCCGACGCACGCCCCACCGCCAACGACGTCCGCAAGGCGGTCAAGGACGACGGGATCGAGTTCCTCTTCGCCAATTTCGTCGACATGCACGCGAAGCCCAACGCCAAGCTGATCCCCGCCGTTGAGCTCGAGGGGCTGTTCACCGACGGGGCCGGGTTCGCCGGTTTCGCGGCCGGGGACATCGGACAGACGCCGGACAACCCCGACCTGATCGCGATGCCCGACGTCGGCTCCTTCACCAAGCTCCCCTGGAAGCCGGAGGTGGGCTGGTTCGCCTGCGACGCCACCGTCGAGGGTGAGGAGTGGCCGTACTGCCCGCGGACGATCCTGCGCCACCAGCTCGAGCGCGCCAAGGAGGCCGGCTACGAGTTCAAGATCGGCTGCGAGCTCGAGTACTTCCTGCTCCGCAAGACGGAGGACGGCGGGATCGAGCTCGCCGATCCGCTCGACACGCTCGAGCAGCCCTGCTACGACATTCGCGCTCTCACCCGCAGCTTCGACTTCGTCTCCGAGGTGGTGCGAAACGTCAACTCGCTGGGCTGGGGGCTGTACGCCACCGACCACGAGGACGCCAACGGGCAGTTCGAGCAGAACTGGAACTTCGCCGACGCCCTCACCACCTGCGACCGCGCCGTCTTCTACCGCTACATGGTCGAGGCGATGGCGCAGGAGCGGGGCCTGATCGCCACCTTCATGCCGAAGCCCTTCGCGCACCTGACCGGCAACGGAGCCCACCTCCACATGAGCCTCTGGGACGGAGAGACGAACGTGTTCATGCGCGACAAGGCCGACGATCCGCGCGACCTGGGCCTGAGCGACCTCGCCTACCAGTTCGTCGGCGGCCTCAAGGCGCACGCCAAGGCCTACATCGCGGTGACCGCACCCACCGTGTCGTCCTACAAGCGCCTGGTGATCGGGGCGCCGACGAGCGGCGCCACCTGGGCGCCGGCCTACGTCACCTATGGCTGGAACAACCGGACGATGATGCTGCGGATCCCCGAGGAGGGGCGGATCGAGGACAGGACCGTGGACGGCTCCTGCAACCCGTACCTGGCCGCGACGGCGGTCCTGGCGGCGGGCCTCGACGGGATCGAGCGGGGGCTCGACCCCGGCGACCCGACCAACATCAACATGTACGAGACCAGCGAGGCCGACCGCGAGAAGATGGGCATCGAGACGCTTCCGGCCAACCTGCTCGACGCGACGCGCGAGCTCGAGGCCGACGATGTGCTTCGCAAGGCGCTCGGCTCGGTCGGCGAGGAGGACTACGTCGACTACTTCGTCCGCTGCAAGCGACAGGAGTGGCAGCAGGCGCACGAGCAGATCACGAAGTGGGAGATCGACCGCTATCTCCAGCTCTACTGAGAGCGAGGTTCACCGATGTGCGGCATCGCCGGGCTGTTCAGCAAGTCAAGCACCCTTGAGGACTCCCTCGGCGCGCATCTGAGCTCGATGCTCGAGCAGCTCGCCGAGCGCGGGCCGGACAGCGCCGGGGTCGCGCTCTACCGCGATCCCGCTCCCGCCGGCGCCTGCAAGGTCTCGCTGTTCTCGCCCGAGACCGACTATCCGTGGCACGAGCTGAGCGGGGAGCTTGCCGAGAGCTTCGGCTCGGTGGGCGATCCGGAGATCCGCGCGACCCACGCGCTCTTCATCGTCGAGACGGAAGGGCCGCAGGTCCAGACCTGGCTGCGCGCGCAGCACCCCGAGCTGCGGGTGATGAGCGTCGGCGAGCGGATCGAGATCTACAAGGAGGCCGGGGACCCCCGCGAGTTCATCAAGCGGTTCGGCCTCGCCGACGTCTCGGCCACGCACGCCCTAGGGCACACCCGGATGGCGACCGAGAGCCGGGTCACCACCGAGCACTCCCACCCCTTCTCGACCGGGCTCGACCTCTGCCTCGTCCACAACGGCTCGCTCTCGAACCACAACCGGCTGCGGACCTTCCTGCAGGCGCGAGGGGATCGAGTTCCAGACCGACAACGACTCCGAGGTGGCGGCCGGATACCTGACCTGGCGCCTGTCGCAGGGCGCCGACCTGGAGCAGGCCCTGCAGGGCTGCCTCACCGACCTCGACGGCTTCTACACCTTCGCGGTCGGCACGGCCGACGGCTTCGCGGTGCTGCGTGACCCCATCGCCTGCAAGCCGGCGGTGATGGCCGAAAGCGACGATTGGGTCGCGATGGCCTCGGAGTACCGGGCGATCGCTGCGCTCCCCGGGGCCGAGGAGGCCGAGCTGTGGGAGCCCGAGCCGGGGCGCGTGTATGTCTGGCGGCGGGCGATGGTCGCGTGACCCGCACCAAGACAGCAGCCGAGACGGTCGACCTCGCCGCGACCACCGTGCGCGAGCTCAACCAGCGCCTGCACGATCTCGGGGAGGGGGATCCCTCCTGCTGGCGGATCGCCAACCCCAACGGCGCTCACGCGATCGCGGCCGGTCTCGATGCCGAGATCGAGGTCGAGGTCGAAGGGCACGTCGGCTACTACTGCGCGGGGATGAACAAGCTGGCTACGGTGCACGTGCACGGCAACTGCGGCACCGGCGTGGCGGAGAACATCATGTCCGGCGCGGTGATCGTCGAGGGCGATGCCAGCCAGTCGGCCGGAGCCTCCGGCCGCGGAGGGCTGCTGGTGATCAAGGGCAGCGCCTCGGCCCGCTGTGGCATCTCGATGAAGGGGGTCGACATCGTCGTGCACGGCTCGGTGGGCCACGTCGGAGCCTTCATGGCCCAGAAGGGGGCGCTGGTCATCTGCGGCGACGCCGGACCGGACCTCGGAGACTCGATCTACGAGACCCGCCTCTACGTCCGCGGCGAGGTGGCGAGCCTCGGGGCCGACTGCATCGAGAAGGAAATGCGGGACGAGCATCGCGCCGAGCTCGAGGAGCTGCTGGCCAGGGGCGAGGCCGATGCCGATGCCGGCGAGTTCCGGCGCTACGGCTCGGCCCGGCAGCTCTACAACTTCCACATCGACAACGCGGGCGCCTACTGATGAGGGCGTCGGACGAGGGCGAGCGCCGATGACCGAGTTCGACGCGCTCAGCAAGCAGGAGGGCTTCCAGCCCGGCCAGTCCGGGCGCTGGCGGCCCGGGGCTGCGGGAGTCGGCGCTGTTCGATCGCAACGCGATCCACGAGATCCACCGGATGGCGCGGGAGGGGATCTACGACATCCGCGGGTTCGGCGCCAAGCGGCGCGTGCCCCACTTCGACGACCTGCTCTTCCTCGGCGCCAGCGTATCCCGCTATCCCCTCGAGGGCTACCGCGAGCGCTGCGCCACCGACGTCACCCTCGGCACTCGCTTTGCGAGCGAGCCGATTCATCTGGATATACCGATCACGATCGCCGGCATGAGCTTCGGCGCGCTCTCGGCCCCGGCCAAGGAGGCGCTGGGCAGGGGCGCCAGCGCCGTCGGCACCAGCACCACCACCGGCGACGGCGGCATGCTGCCCGAGGAGCGCGACCACTCCGACAAGCTCGTCTACCAGATCCTGCCCTCGCGCTACGGAATGAACCCCGACGACCTGCGCCGCGCCGACGCGGTCGAGGTCGTCGTCGGACAGGGCGCCAAGCCGGGAGGCGGCGGCATGCTGTTGGGACAGAAGATCTCCGACCGGGTCGCCGAGATGCGCGATCTGCCCAAGGGGATCGACCAGCGCAGCGCCTGCCGTCATCCGGACTGGACAGGGCCGGACGACCTCGAGATCAAGATCGGGGAGCTGCGCGAGATCACCGACTGGCGCAAGCCCGTCTACGTCAAGATCGGCGCCACCCGGACCTACTTCGACGTCGCCTTGGCGGTGAAGGCGGGGGCCGACGTGATCGTGCTCGACGGCATGGAGGGCGGGACCGCGGCGAGCCAGGAGGTGTTCATCGAGCACGTCGGCATCCCGATCCTGGCTGCGATTCCCGAGGCGGTGCGGTCGCTGCAGGAGCTCGGCATGCACCGGAAGGTGCAGCTGATCGTCTCCGGCGGCATCCGCTCGGGTGCCGATGCCGCCAAGGCGCTGGCGCTCGGCGCCGACGCGGTCTCGATCGGGGTCGCGGCCGTGGTCGCTCTCGGCGACAACGCCCCCGAGTTCGAGACCGAGTACGAGCGGATCGGCACCTCCGCGGGCTTCTACGACGACTGGCACGAGGGCCGCGATCCGGTGGGGATCTCGACCCAGGACGACGAGCTGGCGGGCCGCTTCGACCCGGAGCTGGGCGGCCGGCGGCTGGCGAACTACCTGCGGGCGATGGTGCTCGAGGCGCAGACCCTGGCGCGCGCCTGCGGCAAGTCACACCTGCACAACCTGGAGCCCGAGGACATGGTCGCGCTCACCTTCGAGGCCGCCGCGATGTCCAAGGTGCCAGTGGCCGGGACGGACTGGGTGCCCGGCCGCGCTCCTGAGGCTTACTCTGAGTGAACCCTGATGGAGGTAGATAGATGGCGAAGATCCTCTGCGTGCTCTACGACGACCCGGTGGACGGCTACCCGCCGGAGTACCCGCGCGACGACATCCCCAAGATCGAGCGCTATCCCGACGGGCAGACCACGCCGACGCCCGAGGCGATCGACTTCAAGCCCGGGCGAGCTGCTCGGTTGCGTCTCGGGCGAGCTCGGCCTGCGGAAGTTCCTCGAGGACGCCGGCCACGAGCTGGTCGTCACCTCCGACAAGGACGGCGACGACTCCGAGTTCGACGCAGACTCTGCCCGACGCCGAGGTGGTGATCTCACAGCCGTTCTGGCCCGCCTACCTGACCGCCGAGCGGATCGCCAAGGCGCCTGACCTGAAGCTGGCGATCACCGCCGGGATCGGCTCCGACCACGTCGACCTGCAGGCGGCGATGGACAACGACATCACCGTCGCCGAGGTCACCTACTGCAACTCGATCAGCGTCTCCGAGCACGTCGTGATGATGATCCTCGGCTTGGTCCGCAACTACATCCCCTCCTACAAGATCGTCGTCGACGGCGGCTGGAACATCGCCGACTGCGCCTCGCGCGAGTACGACCTGGAGGGGATGCAGGTCGGCACCGTCGCCGCCGGCCGGATCGGCTCGGCGGTGCTGCGCCGGCTGAAGCCGTTCGACGTCGGCCTGCACTACACCGATCGCCACCGGCTGCCCGACGGAGGTCGAGGAGGAGCTCGGGGTCACCTTCCACGAGACCGCCGAGGACATGGTCAAGGTCTGCGACGTGGTCACGATCAACGCGCCGCTCCACCCCGAGACCGAGCACCTCTTCGACGACGAGATGATCGCCAAGATGAAGCGCGGCGCCTACATCGTCAACACCGCCCGCGGCAAGATCTGCGACCGCGACGCGATCGCGCGCGCGCTGGAGTCGGGGCAGCTCGCCGGCTACGCCGGCGACGTCTGGTTCCCGCAGCCGGCGCCCAAGGACCATCCCTGGCGGACGATGCCGTGGCACGGGATGACGCCGCACACCTCAGGCACCAGCCTCTCGGCGCAGGCGCGCTACGCGGCCGGCACCCGGGAGATCCTCGAGTGCCACTTCGCGGGCGAAGCCGATCCGGGACGAGTACCTGATCGTCGAGGGCGGCAAGCTCGCCGGCACCGGCGCCCACTCCTACAGCGAGGGCGACGCCACCGGCGGCTCCGAGGAGGCGGCGAAGTTCAAGGGCTGAGCCGCGTCAGCCCGATTGCGACCCGGGGCTGACCAGCTCCACGCCGAGCAGCCGCTCGAGGCGCGCGAGCGTCTCGGGCGGCTCGCGATGGCGGATCGCGGTCATGCCGACGGCCTCGGCGGCGTCGCAGTTCTCGCGCAGGTCATCGATGAAGACGCAGGCCCGCGCCGGAGCCCCGATTCGCGTGGCGGCGAGGCGGTAGATCTCGGGCTGCGGCTTGTGCATGCCGACCTCGGCCGAGATCACCGTGTCGTCGAAGAGCTCGGCGAGCAGATCGCGGTCGTAGTGGTCGACGCTCCAGGAGTTGGAGACGAGGCCGGTCCGCAGCCCCGAGGCGCGCAGCTCGCGCACCGCGTCGATCATCTCGGGCTGCGGGCGCATCTCGGCGAACATGCTGTCGATCAGCCCGTCGGGGTTCCGGAGGCCGAGCCTGCGCCCGAGGATCGCCTCGAATTCCGGTTCGGCGAGCGAGCCCGTCTCGAGCCCGCGCAGGTCGGCGAGGGCCTCAGGGTCGGTGCGAAACAGGTTCTTGACGGCGTCCGGGTCGAGCCCCTCTCCCTCGCAGAAGAGCGCGAAGCTGTCCCAAACGGACGTCGTCAGCACCCCGCCGAAGTCAAAGAGGACCGCCTCGAATACTCTGCCGGACATGAGCGAGGAGGCTAGCGGCGCTGAGGTCACCCAAAGCGCCGAGGGCGAACGGGCGCCCGAGGGGATCGACCAGGCAGGGGTCGAGGCATGGTTCGAGGCGAACGTGCCGGCGGCGGTCCCTCCGCTGAATTTCGTGCGGATCTCGGGCGGGCGCTCCAATCTCACATTCGAGGTCACGGACTCGGGCGGGGGGCGATGGGCCCTGCGCCGCCCCCCGCTGGGCAAGCGGCTCGGCTCGGCACACGACATGGGCCGCGAGCACCGGGTGATCTCGGCGCTCCAGCAGACCCCGGTTCCGGTGCCCCCGGTGGTCGGGCTGTGCGAGGACGATGATGTCAACGCCGCCCCGTTCTACGTCATGGAATGGGTCCGGGGGCCGGTACTGCGCTCGCCCGAGGACGCGGAGCCGTTTGGCGAGTCCGATCGCAAGGCCATCGGTGAGCGAGTCGTGGACACCCTGGTCGCGATTCATGGGGTCGAGCCTGAGGGGGTCGGCCTCGGCGAGCTGGGCAAGAAGGAGGAATACGTTCAGCGCCAGCTCCACCGCTGGCAGGGCCAGTGGGAGAAGTCGAAGACCCGCGAGCTGCCACTGGTGGACGAGGTTCACGACCGGCTCGTCGCCCGAGTGCCCGAGCAGGGACCGGCGACCATCGTCCACGGCGACTACCGCCTCGACAACATGATTCTCTCGGACTCCGGCGAGGTGGCGGCGGTGGTGGACTGGGAGCTCTGCACCCTCGGCGATCCGCTCGCAGACGTCGGCATGCTTCTCGTCTACTGGTCCGAGCCGGGCGATGAGCTGATGCCCCTCTTCGCCCCGGCGACGATCGCCCCCGGCTTCATCGGGCGCGAGGCGGTGCTCGACCGCTACCGAGAGCGCTCCGGGCGCGACATGACCGAGATCGACTTCTACCGCGCCCTCGCTTTCTGGAAGCTGGCGATCATTCTCGCGGGAGTCTTCGCCCGCTTCACGGCGGGGCAATACGGGAACGCCGATCAGGCCGACGAAACCCGCGGCGAGTCGCTGAGCACCATCGAGCGGCTGGCCGAGGCCGCTTCGGAGGCAGTCGACCGCCTCAGCTAGCGCCGCCGAGCCTAGGCCGGGGCCTCGGCCCTGGCGGGCTGCGCCTCGCCCGGGGCTCGCTCGCCGGCCTCGGCTCGCTTGGCCGCGCGGTTGAGCTCGCGGCGGGCGATCACCATCTTGTGGACCTCGTCGGGGCCGTCGGCGACCTTGAGCATGCGGCTGAAGCGCCACATGCCCGCCAACGGGGTGTCGTCGGACATGCCAAGCGCGCCGTGGACCTGGATCGCGCGGTCGAGGACGTCCATCACCATGTTGGCGGCGACCACCTTGATCATCGAAATCGCCTGGCGGGCCCGGCGCTTGCCCTCAGTGTCCATCTGCCAGGCGGCGTAGAGGGTCAGCAACCGGGCCTGGTCGACCTCCATGCGCGAGCGGGCGATGAAGTCCTGGACGAACTGCTTCTCGGCGAGCGGCTCGCCGAAGGCCTCGCGCGAGTTGGCCCGCTCGCACATCATCTCGATCGCGCGCTCGGCGGTGCCGATCGCCCGCATGCAGTGGTGGATGCGACCTGGGCCCAAGCGGTCCTGGGCGATGACGAAGCCAGCGCCGCGCTCACCAAGCAGGTTGGAGGCGGGGACGCGACAGTCGGTGTAGCGCACCTCGCAGTGGCCGGGGCCGGCGGCGTGGCCCATCACGGGCACCGAGCGGACCAGCTCGAAGCCCGCGTTGTCGACGGGAACGATGATCATGCTCGCCCGCGCGTACTGCGGGGCCTCGGGCTCGGTCACGCACATGACGATCGCGAACTTTGCGCCGACGGCCCCCGAGGTGAACCACTTGTGGCCGTTGATCACCCACTCGTCGCCGTCCAGCTCTCCCGTGGTCTGGAGCGTGGTCGGGTCGGAGCCGGCGACTTCGGGCTCGGTCATGGAGAAGCAGCTGCGCATGTGCTCATTCAGCAAGGGCTCGAGGAATGCCTCCCGCTGCCGGTCCGTGCCGTGCTCGGCGAGGATCTCCATGTTGCCCGTGTCGGGCGCCGCGCAGTTGAAGGCCATCGGCGCCACCACCGGGCTGCGGCCCATCTCCTCGCAGAGCATCCCGTACTCCCAGTTGCCGAGGCCGGCGCCGTAGCGCTCGTCGGGCATGAACAGGTTCCACAGGCCCTCCGCCCGAGCCCGCTCGCGCATCTCGATGATGTTTCGTGGGTAGGCGACCCCGGGGCCGACCTCCCGGTCGATCGAGGCGATCGACTCAGCCTCCACGGGGTAGACGTGCTCATCCATGAAGGCGCGCACGCGCTCCCGCAGCTCGTCAACCTGGGGCGTCGGCTTGAAGTCCATGCCCGGCCCGCAGCCTACGCCATCGGCGACCGCGCCCCGGCGCCCAGCGGCGCGCGTCTCTGGTGGCCGTGGTCACTCACGAGCGCGGGCGGTAGCGCGCGAACAGCTCACCCTCGTGCTCGAGCAGCCAGGCGAGCTCGAGCTCGCTCACCTCCGGCAGCGAGCCCTCGAGGATGCGGGGGGCCTCGCCGCCTGCGAGCTTGGGTGCGATGGTCAGGAAAAGCTCGTCGGCCAGGCCTCTCTCGCGGAGCTGCCCGTGCAGGGTGGGGCCGCCCTCGCAGAGCAGGGCCCGGATGCCCCGCTCCTCGCGCAGCCACTCCAGCGCCCGGTCGAGCTCGACGCCGCCCTCATGGCGAACCACGCTCACCTGAGTCGCCGTCTCCGGCGGCTCTTCCTCGGACGCGGTGAAGACGACCACGCGGCCGCCGCCGTCGGTGAACAGGGGGGCGTCCCAGGGAAGCTGGAAGCGGTTGGAGACGATCACCGCCAAGGGGTCGTGCGCGAGGCCGACGCGCTCGCGCCAGGCCCGGTAATGAGGGTCGGGAACCATGCGGCCGTAGCGCTCGGTGCGCAGTGTGCCCGCGCCGATCATGACGGCGTCCACGCGGGTGCGGAGACGCTGCAACACCTCGGTATCGGTCGAGCTGCCGATCTTTCCCGACTTTCCGTCGATCGCCGCCCGCCCATCGAGCGTGGTGGCGAAGTTGAGCACGACGTAGGGACGGGCGTCCAGCGCCAGACCGGTCAGCTCGAGTGAGGCGATCTGGGCGGCGATCGTGGTCTCGGCCAGGTCCGGAAGCAGGCGGCGAACCGGGTGGGTCTCGCCGGGGGGAGCGGCGGGACCGCTCATGCCGCCCCTGGACGCTGTGCGGCCGCCGACCCCGACTCGATCTCGCCCAGGTGGGCGACATTGGAACGGTCGTCTTCCTCCCGGCTGGGCTCACCGGCGAACCAGGCGTCGAGGATCTCGCCCAGCTCGGCCTCGGAGGTGGCGCGCAGGCTGATCGCCAGGGCATTGGCGTCGTTCCAGCGCCGGGCGCCGTCTGCGGTCTGGGCATCGAGGCAGAGCGCCGCTCGAATCCCAGGCACCTTGTTGGCGGCGATCGAGGCGCCGGTCCCAGTCCAACAGCAGACGACCGCCTGCTCGGCCCGGCCCTCGGCCACGTCCCGCGCCGCGGCCTCGCTCGCCCAGGCCCAATCGTCGCGCTCGTCGTCGGACAGCGCGCCGTGCGGCACTGGCTCGTGCCCGCGCTGCTTCAGCTCCTGGAGCACGGCATCGGCAACCCCGACCCGCTCATCAGCCGCCACGGCAATTCGCATGGCGGGAGGTTACGCCGGGACGGCTAGCTGTACTGCTTCCAGCCGAGGAACTCGCGGCCGGCGAACTTCTGCAGCGCGGCAACGTCCTCGCTGAAGAGGCCGAGCAGATGGTCGCGGATCGGGTCGGGCAGCTCGGGCTTGGGCGCCGAGGGCTTGTCCGGGTCGTGGACGACCTTCTCCACCATCCATCGCATCCTCTCCGGCAGGCGGTCGAAGTTCCGGTCGAAGGAGCGGAAGCCGGGCAGCTTGATCAGCTTCTCCATGAACTGGTAGCGGTCGCCCTCCTTCGCCGTGGACTTCTCCCACTCGCGGCCGAACTGCTCGGAGGTGAAGCCGTCGTCGACGCCGGCGAAGCTGAAGGCGCGTCGCATGGTGCCCTCCCGGTCGGCGTGCAACTCCTCCTGGGCGATGACCTCGATCCGGTCGCGGTCGAAGTGCTCGATGTAGGGCTGGAGCTGCATCCAGTACAGCGAGCGCGTCACGTAGCCCTGATCGTCGCGGGTGAGGACCGCGTCCATCGGCCGCGTCTCGTAGCCGGCGCCGGTGGCATGGCGCCAGTGGGAGAGGATGCGGGAGATCGGGTCGCGGACCATGTAGATCAGCTTCGCGTTCGGGACGTGCTCCCGGATCCGCTCGGCGACCCCCTTGAAGCGGGGCAGGTTGGTGTAGTGCGGGGAGGACTCGCCGCGGACTTCGAAGCGGCCGTCGAAGCGGCCCCGGTACCAGTCCATGCCCAGGTCCCAGTTGAGCTCCTCGACGAAGAAGTTGAGCTCCTTGGGCTTCGACATCTGGATCTCAGGATGGAGCCCCAGGTAGTGGTGGATGCTGGTCGTGCCGCACTTGAGCCCGCCGACGATGATCAGGTTGGGCAGCGCCGCGTGGCGGCGTCGCTTGCGAGAGACCTTGCCGCCCTTGCGGCGATCGACCGCGTAGCGCTCGCGGGCGCGGGCGCACATCGCCTCGTCGGAGGGGTCGGGCGCGGCCTCGATCGCAGCGACGGCCGGGCTGGGGGTGGTCGCCATGAGCGCGACAGTGTGGCATCTCCGCGTCGGCGTTTGCGCCCCGGCGCCGACGCGGCACGCTGCGGCGCTGGCGGGGTGACTAGGCTGGCGTCATGGACGTGTATCGGACCCCCGACGAGCGCTTCGAAGGGCTTCCGGGCTATGACTTCGAGCCCAACTACGCCGACGCCGACGGCCTCCGCCTGCACTACGTCGACGAGCCGGGAGAGGGTGACGGACCCCCGATCGTCTGCTTCCACGGCGAGCCCTCGTGGGCCTATCTCTACCGCAAGATGGTGCTCGCGCTGACCGCCGCGGGGCATCGGGTCGTCTGTCCCGACCTGGCCGGCTTCGGGCGCTCCGACAAGCCGACCGCGCGCGGCTGGTACAGCTACGACCGCCACGTCGAGTTGGTCTCGGCGCTGCTCGAAAGTCTCGACCTGCACGACGTTGTCGCGGTGGTCCAGAACTGGGGCGGTCCGATCGGCCTGCGCTGGGCGGTGGAGAACGCCGATCGCGTTTCCGCATTGGTCATCCTCAACACCGGCCTCTTCACCGGCCGCGTCTCCAAGGGCTTCATGGCGTGGCGCGAGTTCGCCGAGAAGAACCCCGACCTGCCGGTCGGCTTCATTCATCGGGGGGGACGTCGACCGAGTTGCCGGCCGAGGTGGTCGCCGCCTATGACGCCCCCTTCCCGACAGCCGAATCCAAGGCGGGGGCCGCCGAGTTCCCGCTGCTGGTGCCGACCGCCGCCGATGAGCCCATGGCGAAGCAGATGAGGGAGGTCGGCGACGAGCTCTCGCGCTGGCAGAAGCCGGCGATGCTGGCCTTCTCGGACGGGGACCCCGTCTTCCCCTGGCCCAAGGCGGGCGAGCGCTTCAGCGAGCTGATACCGACCGCGGGTGAGCCGGTTCGCGTCGAGGGAGCCGCGCACTTCCTGCAGGAGGACGCGGGCGAGTTCATCGCCGAGCGGATGGTCGGCTTCCTCGATCAGGGCTGAGATGGGCGCCGGCTCGCGCGCGCCCTCGCGCATCCGGCTGCGGGACCTCGACCGCCGCCAGTGGCTGGCCGTGATCGACTCGATGCGCAGGCGCTTCTCCGAGATCGCCATCACCGATCACGCCGCGGCGCTCACCTACTACGGTCTGCTCTCGCTGTTCCCGGCGCTGCTGGTCGGGGTGGCGCTGCTGGCGCTCTTCGGCCAGTACCCCGAGACCTACCGGAGCATCGTTGACACCCTGCGCGACGCCGCCCCCGGGACCGCTGTCGAGACGGTCAACAGCGCCCTGCGCGACGCGCTCCGCAGTCGCGGCGACGCTGGCGCCCTGCTCGGTCTCGGGCTCGTCATCTCGCTCTATTCGGGCTCGGGGGCAATGGGGGCCGCGATCCGCTCCCTTGAGGCGATCAACGAGGTGGAGAGCGGGCGGTCATTCTTCTCTGGGATGGCCGTTCGGCTGGGGCTGACAGTGGCGGTGATGCTGCTCTTCCTGGTTGCCTTCCTTGCCGTCGTCGCCGCCGGCCCCCTTTTCGGCGCGATCGCCGACGCCGCCGGCATCGGCGGCAACGTCACCGCCTTCGTCGGCTACCTGCGCTGGCCGGTCGGCGCCCTGGCCCTGCTCAGCGCCTTCGCGCTGCTCTACGCCCTGGCGCCGCGCAGGGGCCCGCGGGCGCCCGGCGAGCTTCTGCCGGGAGCGGCGCTGGGAACTGTGCTCTGGTTCGCCGCCTCGCTGGTGTTCACGGCCTACGTCTCCCACTTTGGCTCATACGACGCGACCTACGGCACCCTGGGGGCGCTGATCTCCCTGCTGGTCTGGCTCTGGCTCGGCAACATCGCCTTTCTCGTCGGGGCCCTCTTCAACCGGGAGCTTCGCGGGGTCCAGGGGGGCGATCGGGTGCGCTCGTGAACCCCCTCCCGCCGGCGCTGGACCCAGCAAACAGCCTCGATGCCTTTCGCGGCGCCGCCGACTTCTTCTTCTCCAACCTGGCCTCGATCAGCTGGACCGCACTGGCAGCCGCCCTCGCCTGCTACCTGGGGATGCGCTGCTCGCCCGCACGCGGGCCTGGCAGAACGTGCTTCGCGCCGCCTATCCCGACACCGAGGTCTCATACGCGAAGATCACCGCCTCCTACCTGGCGGGAGCCGGGTTCAACAGCTTCATTCCGGCGCGTGTCGGCGACGCGGTCAAGATCTTTCTCGCCGAAACGATCGATCCCCGGCTCGTCCTATCCGGCGATCACGTCCTCCTTCCTGGTCCAGTCCGTGTTCGACACCAGCGCCGGGGTGCTCGTCCTGCTCTACGCGATCACCCAGGGGCTGCTCCCGGGGCCGCCCGAGCTTCCCGACCTGCCCGCCTTCGAGCCTCTCCTTCTGGGCCGAGCACCCCGACCTGCTGATCCTCTTCCTCACCGTCCTCGGCATCGGTTTGATCGTCGCCTTCGCCGTTGGAGCCCGCCGGGCCGAGCGTTTTTGGGATCGCGTCAAGCAGGGGGTTGTCATCCTCACCGACCCGTGCGCTACCTGCGCCAGGTCGCCTCCTGGCAGGGCGCGGCCTGGCTCGCCCGGTTCGCCGCCTTCTGGTTCTTCCTCGACGCCTTCCACGTCGGCGGCTCCTTCTCGAACGTCCTGCTGGTGATGAGCGTGCAGTCGGTGTCGACGCTGCTCCCCCTCACCCCCGGCGGCGCCGGCGGCCAGCAGGCACTGCTGGTCGCCACCCTGGGCGGGTCGCCGGCCGCCGTTGTCCTCTCCTACTCGGTCGGCCAGCAGGTCGCGATCGCCGCCTGGGCGGCTTTGCTCGGCTTTCTCGCCCTCGCCTTCGTCTTCAGGACCACCGACTGGCGCAGCCTGATCCGCCGCGCCGGCGCCGAGGCCGACGCCCACTCCGGCTAGGGATGCCGCCTGCCGCCGGCCGGCCTAGGGGCCGGCCACGCGCCAGCGCCACGGCGGTTCCTCGCCCGACGCGAAGCGGACGTGGTTGCGGCCCGCAAGGGTCTCCAGCGGCACCAGCGCCGGGTCGTCTGAAAGGTTCAGCCGCAGCCTGACGCCGCCGCCAGCGCGTCCGCGCCGCCCTCTCGCACCAGGCGCTCCCAGCCGAGCG
>CAVVBU010000002.1:0-80491 GCA_963746615.1 uncultured Solirubrobacterales bacterium
CGCGGCCGGCGTCAGTCCATCCGCCGGCAGCGCCACACGCTGAGCGGCACAAAAGCCGGCGAGCATTCCGGCCACCCAGAGCGCCGACTGAAGCGGGCGCGCAGCGCTTCCGCTCCCGGACCAGAAGCGGGAGCCTGCGGCGACCGTTGCGAGCCGGACTGGGCGGGGTACCTGAGGTTCGCTGACCGCTAGGGCCGCAGACCGCATAGGAAGGCAGGTAGCTCAGCCCGCCGGGACGAATGACCCGGGGGACCTAACCGCGGGGACGCAGGTAGTCCGTCCAATCCGCGTTGCAGCGGGGTAGGCGGTCCAACACCGCAACTCGGTTCCCCTCAACCGTCAGGGTGTGGCCCACTGACCGAGACGGGTGACCCGTAACGGTCATGCCCTGCTTCTTCTCCAGGCAGCGTTCGAGGATTTCTAGGCCTTCGCCACCCTGAAGAATCTCGAACTCGACAACTTCCACCGTGGCTAGCGTACTCTCGCCGAGCTTCGCTAGCCGTATCGCTCGGCAGGCGATCGCCTAGACGCCCTCATCCTCACCCTCTACAAGCTAACCGCAGCCGGTGTTGTTGCCGCAGGTGGTGCAGGTGTAGCAGGAGCCGGTCCCGCTGCATCATGCCTCCGCACTGGTCGCAGGCGGGGCCGAGGTCGCGGCCCTCCATGCGGGCCGGGATCACGGGCGGGGTGTCGGTGAGGGCTTCGGCGGCGGGCTTGGGATTGGCGGCGGTCGCGGGCGGGTCGGCCTTCGCCTCGCCCTTGGAGTGGCCGTTGGCCTCTCCATTGGCGCCGCCGTTGCCTCCGTTGGTGTCGTCCATGGGGAGGGACTGCTGCGCGTCGCGGCGGGCGCGGACCTCGTCGGTGAGGATGCCGAGGTCCTCGTGGGTCCAGGTGTCCTCGATGAAGCGGCTGGCGAGCCAGCGCATGATGTAGTCGGGCATCGACTTGGCGAAGGGGATCTCCGGGTTGCGGGTGATGCCCTCGGGATCGAAGCGCATGTAGCTGAACTTCTTGACGAAGACGTCGAGAGGGACGCCGTACTGGAGGCCGATCGAGATCGCGGTGGCGAAGGCGTTCATCATCCCGCGCAGGGTCGAGCCCTCCTTGCCGATGTCGGTGAGGAAGATCTCGCCGACCGAGCCGTCGGGGTACTTGCCGGCGGTGATGTAGCCCTCGTGTCCGGCGATCGAGAACTTGTGGGTGATCGACTCGCGCTCCCGCGGCATCTTGTGGCGCACCGGCTCGCGCGATTCGGGGACGGCCTCGGCCTCCGCGCCCTTCCCCTCCTCGGCGTGGGTGCGCAGCGCCTGCGCGGTCTTGGAGCCGTCGCGGTAGATCGCCAGTGCCTTCAGGCCCTGCTTCCAGCCGTGGGTGTAGGCGTCGGCGATGTCCTCGACCGTCGCCGATTCGGGCAGGTTAGTCGTCTTGGAGATCGCCCCCGAGATCAACGGCTGCACTGCCCCCATCATGTCGATGTGGCCGGTGTGAGAGATCGAGCGATCGCCGACGGCGACGTCGAAGACCGGCAGGTGCTCGTCCTTGAGCCCCGGCGCCCCGATGATCGTGTTGTGCTCGTTGATGTAGGCGTCGATCTGCGCGACCTCGGACTCGGAGTAGCCGAGCGTCTCCAGTGCCAGGTTGACCGAGCGGTTGACGATCTTCATCTGCCCGCCGCCGACCAGGCTTCCTTGAACTTGACCAGGGAGAAGTCGGGCTCGATCCCCGGTGGTGTCGCAGTCCATCAGGAAGCTGATCGTGTTGTGACTGACGAACCCGTTCGCCACGTAGGTGACGTTGTCCGGGACTGAGAGGTCGAATGTCGGCTGGTCGTCGAGGACCTCTTACCTCAGCCACGTCGTCGTAGAAGAACTCGAGCAGCGTGCTCGAGCTCCTTGCTCTCCGTTCGCTCGAGCAAGGTGGGGTGGCGGAGCGTCGCGAAACGTCGCCGCGCCGGCTGTGCGCCAGCAACATCGTGCGGCGGAGCCGGTCGTTCTCCGGTGCCAGCTCGTCGATCAGCTGACGGCTGACCGGATATGGTCGTGCCGGGAGGCCTGACGGTGCTCCTCCGGTGTGATAGGGACTCGGACTTGCGCTTGGAGATGAAGCCGATCTCATCGCGGTACCGCGTCGCTTTCGGCGACGTTGAGGATTCGCAGCACGTAGCGCTCGTGAGAGCCCCAGTTGGACTCGGTCCCGTCCACCTTGCGGGTGGTGACGAATCCGAGCGCCAGCATCAGGCTCTGCCACGTCGTGGCTGAAGCTCTTCGTCAGCCGTGCTCCAGGAGGCGTATCCGTGGTTGGTCGTCTCCGTCCGCCTCCCACAGACCTTCCTGATGAAGGTTGCGTAGACCTTCGGGTCGTTCGTGTCGGAGGATCGCGTCGGGGACCGTGGGCGTGCCAGCCCTTACCGCTGTGCTCGGCGAAGGGCCGGCAGCTTGGCGAAGCCGCAGGCCTCCCACCACACGGGTCAGTGGCACGGAGTGGTAGGGCGACCTCGGGTGTGGCCCCTTCTTCTCGGTGACGCTCGCCGAGAGGCCAAAGAGGTCGGCTGGCCAGATAGGACGAGGCGGTCGACCACATCGCGGTCCTCTCGCGTCCACGCAGAAGCGAAGGCCCTTGGCGTGGAGCGACCCCCGTCCCCCATGAAGTATCCGACCAGCTCGGCGAGGTCAGCCGTGGACGGCGCGCTGGCACCCTGGTTCGGGAAGTCAGCGTTCCAATGGAACTCGCCCAAGGGGCGGCAGCATCACGTTCTGTGGCTCGCCAACAAGCCCCTTCGTCATCCAGGGGCACCCCGGTCGCCCTTTCTCGATCTCCGCGAGATCGCCGCCAGACCCACTCGCCCTCGGCGTCGACGACTTTGATCCGATGCGTAGGCGTGCCCTGGATGCGGTAGCCGCCATGCAGGTCTCGATCGAAACGACCTGCTCGAACCCGTTGACGTAGAAATCGCTTGCGCGCCTTCGGGCCCTCGTCCGTGGGCGACCTCGATGTCGAGGTCCTGCCACTTTCGGCCCCATCCGTGTCGCCGAGGGTGGTTGAGCCGTACCAGCCCGCGACTGGTTGCGATCAGGCTGTCGCCGACGAGGCAGCCGGTGGGGGCGAGCACCGTCGCCTGCGCGTTGCGGTACCCGTGCTGCTCGCCGAGCGCCACCGCCTCGATCCCATGACTCGCGGGCCGCGTGCAGCAGCGCCCTCCTCGACCAGCTCGTCCTCGATCTCGTAGGAGGCGGACTGATGCATCCGCATCACCTGGTTGTGGGGCTCGCGGTTCTCCTCGTAGCCGTCGTACGGGCCCATCGCCGCCGCCACCTGCGCTGACATCCGGTAGCCGCGTCCCGTCATTAGCGCCGTGATCGCGGCGGCGACGGCGCGACCCTGGTTCCGAGTCGTAGGGAAGCCCGTCAGCCATCAGTAGTGCGCCGAGGTTCGTGTAGCCGAGGCCGAGCTGCCGGAAGGCGCGGGCGTTGCGGGTGATCTGCTCGGTCGGGTAGCTGGAGAAGCCGACCAGGATCTCCTGCGCCAGGAAGACGATGTCCACGGCGTGGACGTAGTCGTCGACGTCGAAGCTGCCGTCCTTGCGGCGGAACTTCATCAGGTTGAGCGAGGCGAGGTTGCAGGCGGAGTCGTCGATGTGCATGTATTCGCTGAACACGGGTTCGAGGCGGTGATCCGCCCGGAGTCCGGGCTGGTGTGCCAGCGGTTGATGTGGTGTCGTACTGGACGCCCGGATCGGCGCAGCGCCAGGCGGCGTCGGCGATCTGCTGCATCAGCTCGCGGGCCTTGACCGGTCTTGATCGTGCTGCCGTCGCGTGCGCGCGACCAGGTCCCAGTCCTCGTCGTTCTCGACCGCCTGCATGAACTCGTCGGTGACCCGGACCGAGTTGTTGGCGTTCTGGAACTGGACCGAGGTGAAGGCGTCGGAGTCCAGGCCGCATGTCGAAGCCGGCCTGCTTCAGCGCCTCGGCCTTCTCCTCCTCGAGCGCCTTGCAGCCAGATGAAGTCCTCGATGTCGGGGTGGTCGACGTCGAGCACGACCATCTTCGCGGCGCGGCGGGTGCCGCCGCCGGACTTGATCGCGCCGGCCCAGGAGTCGGCGCCGCGCATGAAGCTGACCGGGCCCGAGGCGGTGCCGCCCTTGGACAGGGGCTCCATCGAGCCGCGGATCTTGGAGAGGTTGATCCCCGAGCCGGAGCCGCCCTTGAAGATGATCCCCTCCTGGGTGTTCCAGTCGAGGATCGACTCCATCTCGTCCTCGACCGAGAGGATGAAGCAGGCCGAGGCCTGCTCCTGGCCGGGCTGGCGCCAGCCGACGTTGAACCAGACGGGGCTGTTGAAGGCGGCCTTCTGGTTGACCAGGATGTGGGTCAGCTCGGCCTCGAAGGCGTCGGCGTCATCGTCGCTGGCGAAGTAGCCGGACTCGCGCCCGGCCTCGGCGATCCGCCCGGCGACCCGGTCGACCATCTGGCGGACGGAGCTCTCGCGCTCGGGCGATCCGGGCTGGCCGCGGAAGTACTTCTGGGCGACGATGTTGGTCGCGTTCTGGGACCAGCTGGTGGGGAACTCGACGCCGCGCTGCTCGAAGACCGGGTCGTCGGGGTCGCCGATGACCGCGTCTCGCTTCTCCCACTCGAGCTCGTCGTAGGGGTGGACCCCGGCGGAGGTGAACCGGCGTTCGATGGCCAGGCCCTGCTCGCTCGTCCTTGGGGACTTCGACGTAGCTCTGGCCATCAGTTATCTCCTCTTGGTCCGGTTTTCGGGGGTAACCCCGAACTCTTACGTGCGGGCCGGACAGAACCAGCCGAGTCGGGAGCTCGTAATTTGCGGGGATTTTTGGAGTCGGGGAGGGATGCCTCGGCCTCCTCGGCGGCGGCGGCGCCGAGGCGCGCCAGCTCGGCGCGGACCGAATCGAGGTCGGTGAGCTCGCGGTAGACGGCGGCGAACTGGAGGTAGGCGCCGAGGTCGAGGTCGCGCAGCCCGGCGAGGCACAGCTCGCCGACCCGCTGGGAGTCGAGCTCGCCGCCGCCGGCGAGGATCTCGGACTCGATCCCGTCCACGACCACCTCGACGTCGCCGGGGTCGACCGGGCGCTTGTGGGCGGCGCGCAGAAGCCCGGCGCGGAGCTTGGCGCGGTCGAAGCGCTGGCGCTCGCCGTCGCGCTTGATCACGTAGAGCGGGTCGGGCTCGCGGTGCTCGTAGGTGGTGAAGCGCCGCTCACAGCTCTTGCAGCGCCGCCGGCGGCGGACGGCGCGGCCATCTTCGGCGGGGCGGGTCTCGAGCACCTCCGACGACGTTCCGCAACTGGGGCAATCCATGACCCGGATTCTACTAGTTGTGGTGTCCTTGATCCAGTTGCGACCCTACATCTGGTGTGCGTAGAGGGCGCTGCGCCGGCGCCCACAGTTACGCCCGCCGCCGTTCGGGCGTCGCGACCAAACCTGCCGCCGGATTGGGGGCGGGGCGGCCCGTGCGCGAAAAGTTGGCATTGAGGGATCGGCCTCGCAATCCGACTACACCGTGCAGGGGGAGGAAAGGAGATACATGAAGCGTTGGATCGCAGTGATCGCAGTCTCGGTGGCGGCGCTTGGGACCGTCGGCACGGGGGTCGCCTCGGCCAAGGTCTCCGCCTCGTCGGTGAAGATCGCCAGCTACACCTTCGGGTTCTTCAACCCCCAGGTGAAGTCGAAGGCCCCCGGCTGCAAGCAGAACCGCCGGGTCGAGATCTGGAAGCACACGATGAGCGGCGACCAGATGATCAACTTCGGCAAGACCGACAATTTCGGCCGTGCCTCGATCAACGACCTCGACGGGCTCGGGGGCACGTACTTCCCGGTCGCCCGCAAGAAGTCGGGCAAGTACAAGGGCACGGGCTACAAGTGCCTGACCGTTACCGGCCCTGACTTCACCCGCTGAGGGGGGTTGAGCAGGCGTCGCCCGTCCGGGGGCTGAGGGTCAGTCCCGGGCGGCCGCCGCCAGCCGGTGCGGCTGACCAGCAGCTGGGAGCTGCGGGGGAAGTGGCGGGCGATCACCGCCATCGCCCCGAGGCGGCGCGGGACCCAGACGTGGGAGCGCTCCCGCTCGACGCCGTCGGCAAGCCGGCGCGCCACCTGCCTCGGGCTGAGGACGCCGAAGAGCACACCGGCCTTCGGCACGCGCTCGTGCGAGCCGGGGTTGTTGTCGAAGTAGGGGGAGTCGACCTCGGCCGGGCAGACGAGCGTGACGCCGACGCCGGTGCCGCGCAGGTCCTCGCGCAGGTGGTCGTTGAAGGCGCGCATCGCCCAGCGCGCGGTGCCGTACCCGGCGGCGCCGGGGAAGGCGAACAGGGCCGCCGCCGAGGTCATGTTGGCCACGCGGCCGGAGCCCCGGGAGATCATCGCCGGCAGCAGCGCCCGGGTCAGCTCGAAGGCCGCCAGGTAGGGGAGGGAGATCTGCGCCAGCGCCTCGCCCGGCTCGTTCTCGTCCACGGCCCGCCAGCGCCCGGCGCCCGCGTTGTTGACGAGCACGTCGGGGGCGCCGGACTCGGCCAGCACCTCCGCCGCGAGCTGCTCGACCTGCCCGTGGTCGCCGAGGTCGGCGGCCCGCACGTTCACCTCGGCGCCCGACTGGCGCAGCTCGGCCGCCAGCGACTCGAGCCGCTCGCGCCCGCGGGCGACCAGCGCCAAGCGGGCCCCCCGCGAGGCCATCTCGCGGGCGATCTCGGCGCCGATCCCGCTCGAGGCTCCGGTGACGAGCACCAGGCGACCGGTCAGGTCCATTGCCGTTCGAGGCTATCTTCTTGGGCATGGACGAGGCCATCGACGGCCGGCCTCCCCGGCAGGAGGAGCCGGACGAGCAGCCCGGCATCCCGGACCCGCTGAAGGCGGCCCAGGGTGCGGCGGGTGGCGCTATCGGCGCGGCGCGCGGCGCCGCGGGAGTCGCCGGGAGCGCGCTCGGCGCGGCCCGCTCGGCGGCCGGCGGGGCGCGCGGCGCGGCCGGCAAGCAGATGGCCGTCGCCCGCCAGACCGCCGCGACGGCGGCGGCCGCCGCCGCCCACAAGCTGAGCACGCGGCCGCGGCTGCGCGGCGTCTCCCACCAGTGGGCCTTCTTCTTCTCGCTCGCCGCCGGCGGAGCGCTGATCTTCGCCGCCGAGGGGACGACCGCGACGATCGCGATGACGATCTACGCCTTCTCGCTCTCGGCGATGCTCGGCGTCAGCGCCCTCTACCACCGGGTCACCTGGGGCCCCGAGCAGCGACGCTGGATGAGACGCCTCGACCACACCATGATCTTCGTCTTCATCGCCGGCACCTACACGCCCTTCGCCCTGCTGGTCATGCACGGCACGCTGGCGACGGTGGTCCTGGTCGTGGTCTGGGCCTCCGCCGCGGGGGGCGCGGTGCTCAACCTGCTCTGGTGGGACGCGCCCAAGTGGTTCACCTCGATCGTCTATCTCTCCACCGGCTGGGTCGCGATCGTCGCCCTGCCGCAGCTGTGGGAGGAGATCGGCCCCGTCGGGGTCGGGCTGCTCGCGCTCGGGGGTGCGCTCTACTCGGCGGGGGCGGTCGTCTACGCCCGCCGGCGCCCGGACCCCCGCCCCGACGTCTTCGGCTACCACGAGATCTTCCACCTGTTGGTGATCGCCGCCGCGGCGATCCAGTACGCCGTCGTCGCGATCTACGCGCTGCCGCAGGGCTGAGCAGCTGATCTTGGGCGTGACGCGCTGGTCTGGTTTCGCCGCGACCTGCGGGTGCGCGACAACCCTGCGCTGCGGGCGGCGCTCGAGCGCCACGATCGCGTGGTCCCGGTCTTCTGCTTCGACGACCGGTTGCTGCGCGGCCGCCACGCGTCCGGCCCCCGCACGCAGTTCCTGCTCGAGTGCCTGGGCGAGCTCAGGGCGGGGCTCGAGGCCCGCGGGGGCAGGCTCTGGATCCGGAGAGGAGCCGGCCCGAGCACGAGCTGGTAGAGCTGGCGCCGTCGAGACCGGCTGCGCGGAGGTTCACTTCGCTGACGACGTCAGCCCCTTCGCCCGCAGGCGGGGGGAGCGGACGGCGAAGGCGTTCCGGGGGGCCGGCCTCGGAGGTCTGCGCCCATCGCGGGGCTCAACGCCGTCGATGTGCGCGCGATCGAGACCAGGGCCGGCGGGCCCTACAGCGTCTTCTCGCCCTTCCACCGGAACTGGCTGGCGGTCGAGCGGCGCCCGGTGCTGCGAGGCGCCGCGCAGGGTGCCGGTGCCGCCGAAGCCGAGGGCGGGGCGCCTGCCGAAGCTCGCCGACCTCGGCCTCGACCCAGGAGGTCGGCGAGCCGGCGCCGGGCGGGGAGCGGGCGGCGCGCCGGCGCCTCGACGCGTTCCTGCGAGCGTGACGTCGGCGCCTACGCCGATGGCCACGATGCGCTCGGCGAGGACCGGGTGTCGAGGCTTTCGCCCTACCTGCACTTCGGCTCGACCTCTCGCCGGCCAGGTCGAGGAGCGGCTGCCGCGGCGGGCGGGGCGCCGAGGCGTTCCGCCGCCAGCTCTGCTGGCGCGATTTCCACCATCACGTCCTCTTCCACTTTCCGCGCAACGCGCGCTCGGAGTTCCAGCGGCCGCTACCGCGGAATGGCGTGGAGCCGCTCGCGCAGGGCGTTCGCGGCGTGGGCGGAGGGTCGCACCGGCTTTCCGCTGGTGGACGCGGGCATGCGCCAGCTCAGGTTGGAGGGGTGGATGCACAACCGGGCGCGCCTGGTCGCCGGGTCGTTTCTGACCAAGGACCTGGGCATCGATTGGCGCTGGGGCGAGCGTCACTTCATGCGCCTACTGATCGACGGGGACGAGGCCAACAACAACGGCAACTGGCAGTGGATCGCCTCGGTCGGCACCGACCCCCAGCCGCTCTTCCGCCGCATCTACAACCCGGCGCTCCACCAGGAGCGCTACGACCCTGAGAACGTCTACGTGCGCCGCTTCGTGCCCGAGCTGCGACGGGTGCCGGACGAGTACGCGCGCGAGCCGTGGAGGATGCCGCCCGACGTCCAGCGGCAGGCCGGTTGCGTGATCGGGCGCGACTATCCCGAGCCGATCGTCGACCACCGCGAGGCCCG
Organism: uncultured Solirubrobacterales bacterium; assembly: GCA_963746615.1. Classification (GTDB taxonomy): domain Bacteria; phylum Actinomycetota; class Thermoleophilia; order Solirubrobacterales; family 70-9; genus SHVA01. The sequence continues at coordinate 9,058 of CAVVBU010000002.1, forward strand.
TGAGCAGGCGCTCGCCCGCTATCGCCACGCCAGCGGCTGAGAAGGCGACGGCCCCGGCGCGGCCTATGGTGGGCGCATGGCCAGCTGGAGCGAGGTCGAGGCGCAGGCGCCCGAGTTGGCGGCGAGGGCGCGCGAGCTGTTCGACGCCGACAAGCACAAGACGCTGGCGACGCTGAGGCGCGACGGCTCGCCTCGGATCAGCGGCACCGAGATCGAGTTCGCCGAAGGGGAGTTGTGGATGGGGAGCATGTGGCGCTCGGTGAAGGCGCTGGACCTGCGGCGCGACCCCCGCTTCGCGCTGCACAGCGCCTCGCTCGAGGACCCCCGGTGGGAGGGCGATGCGAAGCTGGCGGGCCGGGTCGAGGAGATCACCGATCCCGAGCGGATCGCAGCGATCTACGCGCCCGGCGAGGGCACCCCGGAGCAGCCCTTCCACGTCTTTCGCGCCGAGATCGTCGAGCTCGTGGTGGTCGGCCTCGACCAGCCGAGGGCGCACCTACTGATCGACTCGTGGCATGAGGGCCGCGGTCTGACCTGCAGGCGCCGCTGATGCGCGGCGAACGCTGCGGATTGCGCGGACTGGGCCGGGCCGGGTACGGTTGCCTGCGCATGCGCGTACGCCTCACAGCCCTGGCGGCCGCCGTTGCGGCCGGCGCCCTCGCCCTTACGCTGATCGGCCCGTCCCCCGGAGGCCCTGCGCGGGCCGAGGCCATCCCGGCCTGCTCGCTGCCGAGGCTCTCGGCCGAGAAGCTCGAGGCGGGGCTGGTCGCGGTCGCCCAGTACCGCAAGCAGCTGGAGGGCGAGTTCTCGCCCAAGCTCCAGGGCTATGCCAAGGGCGGCAAGCTGCCGCCGATCCGCCCCAACGAGTTCGAGCGCATCCTGCAGGCGAAGATCTTCCGGATCGTCTTCGGGCTCAACCCGAGCACGCGGCTGGTCCGCCTGCTGGCGGCGGCCAAGGCTCGCGGCGCCCCCGGCGTGATTCGCTTCTTCGGCATCCCGATCACGCTGCTGGAGCGCGACCTGCTCAGGTTCGTCCTCCGCGCCGAGCTGCAGGTGCAGAGGCTCGATCTCTACGGCAAGGCCTGCGCTCCGGGCGGCTACGCGGGCTTCTTCGCCAGCTCATTCGGCGGTCCGCGCGGGCTGCGCCTCGCCGTCCGCTTCAAGCAGGACCGCGAGTTCCACGCCCAGGAGCTGCGCAGCAACCTGGCGATCTGGCAGCTGGTCAAGGTGCTCTCCGCGGACTTCTCGCTGAACGAGCTGAAGCGGACGGTGGCGGCGATGACGGCCGATCGCGAGCTGCTCGAGCGCAAGGGGATCCGCATCCTCTTCCGCTTCATCGACCCGGAGGCCAACCGGATCGAGGCGCTGATCATCGCCACAGACGCGCGCCGGGCGCAGGAGGTCATCTTCAACCGCTACGGCGACGCGGTCGAGGGCTTCTTCTTGCAGACGCGGGCCGGAAGGGCGCTGCGCGCAGAGCGCCGCCAGCACAGGCGCTTGGTTCGCATGCACCGCCGGGCGGCGGAGCTGCTGCTCGGGCGCGACCTGCGCACAGTGCCCTAGCCGCGCGGCGTCAAGATCCTTCTAGGATGGCTGCCCCCGCGGGCTCGATGGCTCACCTCGCGGGGACCGATCGGGTCACATTCGGCTCGCGGCGAGCCGCACCACCGGAGGGATCCCCATGACAATCGCCTGGTTCGTAATCTGGCTGATCGCCAACACGATCGGCGGCAACGCGCCGCTCGAGATCGATCCCGTCAACGCCTGGGCGGCGACCCTGATCCTCGCCGTGGCGCTGGATCTGAACAGGCCTGCGGCGATGGACTTCGGTCGGAAGGGCAAGTAGCGGAAGGTCGCGCGCGGCGGGCCGGGGGGCTAGGCCAGCGCGGAGGCGTGCCGCTCGCGGGCGGCGGCGATCAGCTCGTCCAGCTCGCCCTCGCGGCCGGAGCGGATCAGCTCGACAGGGTCGGGATCGCCGTTGACGATCTCCTCGAAGAAGGCCTTGCGGTCCTGGTAGGTGGGGAGGGTCGCCTTCGCCCAGCCGCGGTGCTCGTTGAGCAGCTCGGCCAGCCGCGCATAGGGCTCGCCGAAGCCCTCGGCGATCTCGCGCTTCATCCGCTTGGCCAGCGCCGGCGAGGCGCCCTGGGTGGAGATCGCGATCGAGAGGGCCCCGGTGCGGACGATCGCCGGGAGGATGAAGTTGCACAGCGGCGGCACGTCGACGACGTTGACCAGCATCGCGCGCTCCTCGGCGTCCTCGTAGACGCCGATGTTGACCTCGCTCTGGTCGGTCGCCGCGATCGCCAGGAAGGCGCCATCGAGATCGGCGGGCTCGTAGGCGCGCCGCTGCCAGGAGATCGAGCTCTCCTCGGCGTAGTCGCGCAGCTCGGTCACCGCGTCGGGCGCGATCAGGGTGACGTCGCCGCCGCAGGCGAGCAGTCCCTCGACCTTCTCCAGGCCGACGAGGCCGCCGCCGATGACGACGCAGCGGCGCCCCGCCAATCGCAGGCAGGCGATGTAGACCGGGGTGTCCAGCATGTCGCGGACGCAGGACTGGTCGCAGATCCCCCGCCGCAGCTGACACACGCACTCCTTGCCCGCGTAGGCCTGGGCCGGCATGCGCTGAAGGTTAGAGGGGCCGCTCGCCGCGCCTCGGGCGCCCCTGCCCTACCGCCGGAAGCGGTCCCTGAGGCCCCAGAAGTAGTCGGAGGCCGCGCGACGCGCCGCTCCGAGCGCGCGGACGGGCCGCGCCAGGGTGCCGTTGGCGCCGGCGGCGTCCGTGCGCGTCAGGGCGAAGACGGTCGCCGCCAACAGCATCAGGCCGAAGAGGCCCGCGAGCACGGCCAGGGCGATGGGGAAGCCGCTGTCACCGGAGAGGTCGGCCGGCCCCCCGGCGGAGGCCAGCTTGGCCGGGCCGGGAGAGGCGTCGGTGGGCTTCGGGGAGCCGTCCTTGGCAAGGTGGCTCTTGGCCCCGGGCTGGCCGGTGCCGCCCTGCGCCGCCCCTCCGCCTCCGCCTCCGCCGTCGCAGGCGCCCGAGGCTGAGTTGGCGAGCGCGGCGTTGAGCGCGTCGACGAAGCCGGGGTCGTACTGCTGGATGTCGGGCGGCACGTTGGCGAGGGCGTTGCGGAGCTCCTCGGGCGAATACGAGCAGCTCTGCAGCGAGCCGCCGGACGCGTAGTCGCCATAGACGCTCGCTGTCGCCGCCGGGGCGATTGCCAGCGCCCCCAGCAGGGCGACCGCGGCCGCCACGATTCCGCATCGGGTCCCGCGCCGAAGCATCCCCCGCAGGATAACCCGAATCGGTATCCCCAATTGCGGTGTGAACTAGGCTGACGGCGATGGAGGGATCGACGCTGGAGGGGCGTCGGGGCTCGGCCGCCGGCCCGGCCCCGAGAGGCGGGGTGGCCGCCGTCCTCGCCGCCCCCGGAGCCGGCGGCTGGCTGCTGGCCCTACTGCTCGCCTGCTGCGCCTACGCCGCCTTCGCCAGCGGCGCGACCACCGTCCCGGAGGAGAGCCGCCTGCAGGCCGGCATCGCCGCGGCGCTTGTGCTGGGCGGAATCGGAGCCGCAGCCGGCGCGCTCGGCGCCGCTCGCTCGCCGCTCGCTTGGGCCGGCGCGGGACTGCTGGCCCTGTTCGGCCTCTGGAGCGCCCTCTCGGTTGGCTGGTCGCTCGCTCCGGACGTGGGCTGGCTGGCGAGCAATCGCGCCATCGCCTACGCGATCGTCGTAGCCCTCGCCCTGCTCTGCGCGCCGGCGGTGCGGGGCGCCCCGGCGGCGTTCGCGGTCGGCTTCACGGTGATCGCGCTGGCCGTCGCCCTTTACGCGCTCGGCGGCAAGATCGCGCCGCAGCTGACGCTGGGCCCGGTCGACCTCGATCACGCCTCGGATTTCTCGCGGCTGCGGGCGCCGCTCGGCTACTGGAACGCGCTCGGGCTGCTGCTGGTGATGGCCACCCCACCCTGCATCTGGGTCGCAGCCTCGCCGCGTGCCCGCGGCGTCGTGCGCGTGCTCAGCCTGCTGGCGCTCGAGCTTCTGATCGTCGCCGCTTCGCTCACCTACTCCCGCGGCGCCGTGGTCGCCTACGGCGTGGCGCTGGCGGCGATGGTGATCGGCGGGCCCAGCAGGCTTCGCCGCCTTGCCGCCGGCGGGCTGACTCCGCTGTTCGCCGCGGCGCCGGTCGCCTTCGCCTTCTCTCGCCCCGACCTCGCTGACGACGGCGTGGCGGCGGCGCAGCGCGTCGACGACGGGCGGCTGCTTGGCCTGATCCTGCTCGGGTCGCTGCTGGCGCTGGCGGGGGTGGCGTGGATCGCCGGCTGGATCGAGCGCCGCGCCCGCTGGACCCCGCGGCGCTCCCGGGTGGTCTGGAGAGCCCTCGCCCTCGCCGCCGTCCTCGGCGCCCTCGCCGGCGTCGGCCTGCTCGCGACCTCCGAACGCGGGCTGACCGGGACCGCCTCGGAGGAGTGGAGGGTGTTCAAGCAGCCCCACGAGGTGACCAACGACCCCGAGCGGCTGGTCTCCTCGAACAGCTCCAACCGCTGGACCTGGTGGCGCGAGGCCGTGGGCGCCTTCTCCGATAAGCCGCTGGTGGGGTGGGGGGCGGGCTCCTTTCCGATCCTGCACTCCCTGTATCGCGAGCACTTCACCCAGGTGCGCTCGGCGCACAGCGCCCCCCTCCAGTTCCTGGCGGAGGGGGGGCTGATCGGAGCCGGCCTCGGCCTGGGCGGGATCGGCCTGCTGATAGCGGCGGCGGTCGTCGGCGTGAGGCGCGCCCGCGGCGGCGAGCGCGACGCCCGCCTGGCGCTGCTGGCGGCCGGCTGCGCCTGGGCGGTCCACTGCCTCTATGACTGGGATTGGGAGATCCCAGCGGTGACCCTGCCGGCGCTCATCGCCCTCGCCATCGCCGCGGCGCCCTATGGCCCCGTCTCGGCCACCGCGTCTCGCCGGAAGGCGTCGGCACGGATACCGGGCGGGGCTTTGCTGGCGGGCGCTACCGCCCTGGTGGCGGCTGCCGTCTGCGCGTCGGCCGCGCTGCCCTCGCTGGCGCAGGACCGCCGCCTGGACGCGGAGCTGGTCAGCGGTAACGACCAGGCCTCGCTCGACCGCGCCGCCTCGAACGCCGCGCTCGCCCACAAGCTCGACCCCTTCGCTGTCGACCCACTGTTCGCCTCGGCTGACGTGGCGTTGCGGCGGGGCGACTCGGTGGCTGCCCAACAATTCCTGGAGCAGGCGGTCCGCGTGCAGCCGGACAACGCTCGGGTGTGGTCGCGACTGCTCCAGTTTGAGCTCCAGGGCAGGGTCGGCGGAAACACCGAGAAGGTGGTGGGGGGTGTGGTCCGGACCAACCCTCTCAAGCTGACCAGGTCGCGTGGCTTCTTCTCGCAGCTTGTCTTCATCCTTCAGGTCCCCGCCTCGTCGTCGCCCACGGCCTACGGGACCCCTCCCGTCGAGCCTCGCGCTAATCCCGCGTCCAAGCCAGGCTGAGCTCGAGCCCCCGGTCGAGGCTGGTCTCCGCCTGCCAGCCGAGCGCCTCGGCGGCGAGGCCGGTGTCCAGGGCGGTTCGGTGAACCTCGCCCTCGCGCGCCGGGGCGAACTCGGGCTCGAAGTCGTCCCGCCCGGCGAGGCCGCCGAGCCGGGCCGCCAGGTCGAGCACGCTGGTCTCGACGCCGGTGCCGACGTTGAAGGTGCCCGGGTTCGCCGCCTCGAGCGCGCGCAGGGCCGCGGCCACGACGTCCCCTACATATATGTAGTCGCGGGTCTGCTCGCCGTCGCCGAACACCGTCGGGCGGCCGCCGTCCAGCGCCAGGCCGCAGAAGATCGCGACCACCCCCGCCTCGGTGGCGGGATCCTGGCGGGGGCCGTAGACGTTGCCCAGCCTCAGCGCGACCGCCTCCAGCCCGTGCACGCGGGCGTAGAAGCCGAGGTATCCCTCCGCGGCCAGCTTCGACTGGCCGTAGGCGGAGAAGGGCTCGCAGGGCGCGGCCTCGGCGAAGGGAAGCTCGTCCGGGCGCTCGGCGCCCTCGCCGTAGATCGCCCCGCCGGTGGAGGCGAGGACGAAGTGCCCGGCGCCCGACCGCCTGGCGGCCTCGAGCGCGTTGACGGTGCCGACCACGTTGATGCGGGCGTCGAAGCCCGGGTCGGCAACCGACTTGCGCACGTCGATCTGAGCGGCCAGGTGGAGCACCGCTTCGGGCGAGAAGCGCTCGGCGGCGGCCATCATCGCCGCGCCGTCGGCGACGTCGAGCTCCTCCAGGGAAGCGCCGCGCTCGAGCGCGCCCGCCAGGTTCTCGCGCTTTCCGCTCGAAAGGTCGTCCAGCGCGAGCACCTCGTCGCCGCGCTCCAGGAGGGCGTCGACCAGGTTCGAGCCGATGAAGCCCGCGCCGCCGGTGACCATCGCTTTCACGCCTGCCTCCGGCGGGAACTGTTCGGAAAGGGCTGGCCCACAGCGGGGTTACTCACGGCGCGCCGCAGCTTAAGCGTCGGCATGGATGCGCGTGAGCGCGCTGGTGGCCACCGCGTGACATGCGTGGCAAGCGCAAGGGGGCACCCGGGGCCCTGCTACCCTCGCCGACCGATTGGCCCCGAACATGCGGAAATCCGTCGGGGCCATCTTCGCCGGCGGCTACCGTGGAGACGAGCCATGCGGCTGATCGTCACCGAGAAGAACAACAGCGCCAAGAAGATCGCGGACATCCTCAGTGGCGGCAGCGCCAAGGAGGACGCGTCCTACAAGACTCCCTACTACACCTGGGAGGGCGCCGACGGCGCCCAGATGACGATCGGTCTCAAGGGCCACGTGCTCAACCCCGCCTTCCCCGAGTCCTACAGCAACTGGCAGGAGACCAATCCGCGTGACCTGATCGACGCCGAGCTGGTCAAGGAGCCGACCGACAAGAACGTCGTCCGGGCCCTGAAGAAGGTCGCCAAGGACGCCGACGACCTGGTGATCGCGACAGACTACGACCGCGAGGGCGAGCTGATCGGGATGGAGGCCCTGCACGAGGTCCTGGAGTCGAACCCCGAACTGAGGGACGACGACCACGGCCACGTCAAGCGCGCCCGCTACTCGGCGCTGACCAAGGACGAGATCGAGGGCGCCTTCAACGATCTCGACCAGCTCTCCTATCCCCTCGCCGAGGCCGGGGAGGCGCGCCAGGACATGGACCTGATCTGGGGGGCGACCCTCACCCGCGCGGTCTCCACCGCGACCCGCCGCTTCGGCTCCAACTTCCTCTCGGTTGGCCGGGTGCAGAGCCCCACCCTCGGCCTTATCGTCGAGCGCGAGCTGGAGCGGCGCGCCCATGTGCCCGAGCCCTTCTGGGAGGTCGACGGCGACCTTCGCCCACCCCGACGGCAGCTTCGAGGCCGAGCACACGACCGACAAGTTCTGGAAGCAGGAGGAGGCCGAGGCGGCGGTCGCCAACACCAAGAGCCCCGGGACGGTCCGGGAGATCAGTGCTCGCAAGAACACGCGCAAGCCACCCACTCCGCTCAACACAACCGCCTTCACCACCGACGCCTCCAGCCGGCTGGGGATCACGCCCTCGCGGGCTATGCGGATCGCCGAGGACCTCTACATGGACGGCTACATCTCCTATCCGCGGACCGACAACACCGTCTACCCGAAGTCGCTGAACACGAAGGAGCTGATCCGCGACCTGGTCGGCATCCCCGAGTTCAAGGCGGCCGAGTTCCTCCTTCAGAAGGGTGATCTGGAGGCCACCCGCGGCAAGAAGGAGACGACCGACCACCCGCCGATCTACCCGACCCAGGCGGTCAACCCCAAGCGGCTCGAGGCGCGCAGCGAGGTCCACCGAAAGGTCTACGAGCTGGTCGCGCGGCGCTTCCTGGCGACCTTCTCGCCGCCGATGATCACCGAGTCGACCCGGGCCAACATCGACGCCGCCACCGCCAACGGCGGAGATCCCGAGACTTACTTCGTGCGCGGCTCTGTGGTCCTCGATCCGGGATATGCCGCCATCTACACCTATGCGCGCTCTGCTGACACGGAGATACCAAAGCTTGAAGAGGGACAGGCTCTTCAGCTCGAGGGGGTCGAGATGGAGGGCAAGGAGACCCCGCCGCCGCCCCGCCTGAGCCAGGGCAAGCTGATCGAGTTGATGGAGGAGCGCGGCCTGGGCACCAAGGCGACCCGCGCCGACATCATCCAGAAGCTGTATGACCGCGGCTACGTGTTCGCCAACCCGCCGGAGCCCTCGGAGACCGGGATCGCGATGTACAAGGCCTTCAAGCAGTACGTGCCGCGGATGGCGACGCCGGAGATGACTGCCGAGATGGAGGCGGAGATGGACCAGATCGCCTCCGGCGAGATGGCAAAGGAGGACGTGCTCGCCGACAGCCGCGACATGCTGCGCTCGGCCTTCGACGAGATGGGCGACGACGTCCGCACCGACGATGAGAACGCCAAGTGGCGCAAGTTCGCCAAGGAGGTCTGGGCCGGCATGGACCAGGACCGGATCCTGGGCCCCTGCATCGTCTGCCAGGAGGCCGGACGCAAGCAGGAGGACGGCTCGCCCAACATGCTGCGCATCATCAAGGCGAAGAAGTCGGGCAAGCGCTTCGTCGGCTGCCAGGGCTGGATCGGCGACGACCCCGACTCGCCCGACTCCTGCGACGTGACCATGCCGCTTCCCCAGCGCGTGCGCGGGCTCTACAAGATCGAAGAGGTCTGCTCGGTCTGCGGGCGCACGCCCCGCCTGCAGGTCGTCCCCTGGCGCGGGCGCCCCTGGAAGCTCTGCCTCAACGACGACTGCCCCTCGATGGCCGAGATGAAGCGCCGCCGCGCCGAGCGCGAGGCCGCCAAGGCTGCCAAGGAGGCCGCCGAGGACGGCAAGGCGGAGAACGGCAAGGCCGGGAACGGCAAGGCCGGGGACGGCGACAAGGCGGCTGACGCGGTCAAGGAGGCCGAGAAGATCGCGGGCCAGGCCTCCGCCACCAAGGTCAAGCGCGCCAAGAACGGCTCGGGCGCGCGTGCCAAGAACGGCGCCAAGGCCAAGAAGGCCAAGCCCAAGTCGGGCTCCAAGACCCGCGCCAAGTGACGGTCGGGCCGCCGGGATCCCGTCCGGGGCTAGCCTGACGAGGGTGTTCATCTCGCTCGAGGGGATCGACGGCTCCGGCAAGACGACGCAGGCGCGGCTGCTCGCCCAGTCCCTGGGCGAGGAGACCGTCTTGATCCGCGAGCCCGGCGGCACCGACGCGGGGGAGCGGGTCCGGGAGCTGCTCAAGGATCCCGCGGTGGAGCTCGATCCGCTGGCCGAGCTGCTGCTCTTCTGCGCCGCCCGCGCCCAGCTCTGCGCCGAGCGCATCCGGCCGGCGATGGAGGCCGGGCGCGACGTGGTCTGCGACCGATTCAGCGATTCCAGCGTCGCCTACCAGGGCGTCGCTCGGGGGCTCGGCGCCGAGCGGGTGGAGGAGCTGTGCGAGCTGGCCACCGACGGGCTCTGGCCGGACAGCACGGTCCTGCTGCACATCGACCCCGGGCTTGCCACCTCGCGGGTGAGCGGGCGCGAGAGCGTCGATCGCTTCGAGGGGGAGGGGCCGGAGCTGCAGCGGCGCGTCGCCGAGGGCTATGAGGAGGTGGCGCGGCGCCATCCGGAGCGGGTGCGGACGGTGGACGCCTCGGGCTCGGTGGGCGAGGTGCACAAGGCCGTGCTCGCGGAGCTCCGGAGGGTGCGGACGTGAGCGCCGACGCGGCCGCAGCGCGGGCCCCCGCGGCCGCGGCACCCGAGACGCTGGCCGAGGCGACCGGCGACCAGCCCCGGGCACGGGCCGCGCTCGCGGCCGCGCTCGCGGGCGAGCCCTCGCACGCCTATCTGTTTCGCGGCGCCCGCGGCGCCGGCAAGTCGGCGGCGGCGCGCGCCTTCGCCGCAGAGCTGATCGCCGCCGGCGCGCCGGACCCCGACGATGCCCGCCGGCGTGCCCTGCTCGACCCCTCGCCGCACCCCGACCTGGTCTGGCTGCGGCCGCCTGGCGCCCAGCACCTGGTGGAGGACGTGCGCGAGTCGGTGATCCGCGCCGCCAGCCTGCGGCCCGCCGAGGGCGAGCGCCGGGTCTTCGTGATCGAGGAGGCCGAGGCGCTCCGCGACGAGAGCCAGAACGCCCTGCTTCGCACGCTCGAAGAGCCGGCGCCATTCGCCCACCTGATCCTGATCTGCTCGGAGCCCGAGCTGCTGCTGCCGACCATCACCTCGCGCTGCCAGCCGGTCCACTTCGCCCCCCTCTCGCCGGAGGCGGTGCTGGCGAGGCTCGCCGCCGGCGGCCCGGAGGCGGAGGCGGTCGCGCGGCTCTGCGGCGGCGACCTCGAGCTGGCGCGCCTGCTGCTCACCGACGAGGGGCGCGAGCTGAGGGCGCGCGCCGAGCAAGCCGCTCGCGCGGCCGCCGGCGAGCTCGGCGCCGGCGGGTCCGCCTGGAGGCCGATGCTGGAGAGCGCCGATGCGGCGGGGCGGGAGGCGGCGGCCGAGGAGGAGGCGCGCCTGCGCGAGCAGGCCGCGGCCACGCGGCGCGGCAAGGGCGGGCTCAACCGCGAGGACAAGGAGCAGCTTCGCCGCGCCGAGCGGCGCTCGCGCACCGAGGTGCTCGATCTGGGGCTGGCGCTGTGCTGCGCCTGGTACCGCGACCTCGCCGCGGTGGCGAGCGGCGCCGACGAGGTCCTGCTCAACAGCGATCGCTGCGGGCAGCTCGCCGCCGACGCTGAGGCGCTGCGCCCCGAGCGCGCCCGCGAGGCCGTCGAGCTCGTCCTCGACACGCGAAGGCGCCTGCGCCTGAACGTCTCCGAGGAGCTCGCGCTCGAGGCTCTCTGGCTGCGTCTGGGGGCGGCCCTCGCCTGACAGCCCCGGGGTCCGCCTGACAGAGGGCGCCCGCCGATTCGAAAGATCCCTGGTCTCAAGCGCGAACTTGTGTTAAGAGACGTTGATATGGCATCTCCCAGGGCGCCGAAAAGGCCCCGCCGCCGCGTCGGTATGCGCCTCTGGCTCGGCGCCGCCTTCGCCGGGGTGAGTCTGATCACCGCCTCCTCGGTCTACCTGTTCGTCAACGACTCGTCGGGGCGGGCGCTCCGCAGCCAGTCGGCCGACCTCGCCATCGGCCGAACCTCGAGCCTCGCCGACGAGCTCTCCGGCGCCTCGCGGGGGGAGGCCGAGAGGCTGCTGAGCGAGGCGAGCACCGACAACTTCGAGGTCGTCGCCGTCACCCCCAAAGGCATGCCGATCGGCGTCCTCGCCTCCGAGTTGACCACGACGCCGCAGGGCCGGGCCGCGATCAAGCGCTCGCTGGCGGGGTTGCGCTACCGCACCGACCTGCCCGGCGAGGTGACCTTCGCCGCCGCGCCGATCTTCGACATGAGGGGGGTGGGGGGTGCCGTGGTCTCGCGCTCGACACCTCCGCCCGCCCTGCGAGACGCGATCGACGAGCTCCGCGGCGACTCGCTGCGGGCACTCGCGATCTCGATCGGCGCCGGCATCCTGATCGGCTTCGTCGTCGCCAGCCTGATTGCGATCCGGGTCAAGCGCCTCGCCCGCGCGGCTGAGGTGATGGCCTCGGGAAGCTTCGACGCCCCGCTGCCCGCGAGCGGCACCGACGAGATCGGCGATCTCACCCGGTCGCTCGACGTCATGCGCGAGGCGCTCAAGGGCAGCTTCGACCTGCTGGCGACCGAGCGCGACCGGCTCTCGGCGATCCTCGACGGGCTCACCGAGGGCGTCATGGTCGTCGGTGAGGAGGGCTCGGTCCGCTTCCACAACCCCGCCGCCCAGCCGCTGGTTCGCGAGGGTCAGCCGGCGAGCTCGCTGATCCCGGCCCTGCGCCAAGCCGCCGGGGAGGGCTCCGCGGAGCGCCGGCTGCTCAACATCGAGGATCGGGTCTACGCGGTGCAGGCCCGGCGCGTGGCGGCCGAGCACGCGGTGCTGCTCGTCGTCCGCGACCGCACCGCCGAGCTCAAGCGAGAGCAGGCCGAGCGGGAGTTCGTCTCCAACGCGGCCCACGAGCTGCGCAACCCGCTCGCCGGGATCTCCGGCGCGATCGAGGTCCTGCGCGAGGGCGCCAAGGAGGATCCGGAGGCGCGCGACCACTTCCTCACCCGGCTCGGGGACGATGTCGAGCGAATGAAGAGGCTGACCGAATCCCTCCTGATCCTGGCCCGGGTCGAGGCGGTGGGCGAGCGCGGCCCCGCCGAGGTCGTCGACGTGTCCGTCGCCGCCGAGGAGGCCGTCAACGCGATCAACCCTCCGCGGGGAGTCGAGCTGGACGTCGACACCGCGCCGGACCTGGTCGCCGACGGAGATCCCGTGCTGGTCCGCCAGGTGATGGTCGGGCTCTTGACCAACGCCTGCAAGAACACGCCTGCTCCCGGCGTCGTTACGCTTCGCGCCTTCCAGGACGAGCACGGAGCCGTGATGATCGAGGTCGAGGACACCGGAAAAGGGATTCCCGCCGAGGAGCGGGAGCGCGTCTTCGAGCGCTTCTACCGCGGAAGCGGGGCGCTCGAGGGTGAGGGCTTCGGCCTCGGGCTCTCGATCGCCAAGCGCATGGTGGACGTGATGCGCGGCGAAATCGGCGTCCGTTCGCTGGCCGGGGAGGGCAGCACCTTCTGGGTCCGACTGCGAGAGCCGAAACCGAGCCCCACACCGGTGGCATGAGCGGGTACCGGATCCTTGTCGTCGACGATGAGCCCTCGGTGCGGGAGTCCGTCGGCTACGCCCTGGAGCAGGAGGGCTTCAGGGTCACCCTCGCGGGCGACGGCGAGGCCGCCGAGGAGAAGCTCGCGGACGACCCCTTCGACCTGCTGGTGCTGGACATCATGATGCCCGGCAAGAGCGGCCTCGATATCTGCCGCGACGTGCGCGCCTCCAGCGCCGTGCCGATCATCCTGCTGACCGCGAAAGACGCCGAGGTGGACAAGGTGGTCGGACTCGAGGTGGGCGCCGACGACTACGTCACCAAGCCATTCTCGGTCCGCGAGCTGCTCGGGCGGATTCGCGCGCAGCTGCGGCGCCGAGAGCTGGACCGCAGCTCGGGTGGGGAGGCGACGACGATCGAGGCGGGCCCGGTGTCGATCGACCTGGCGCGGCACCTGGTCACCGTCCGGGGGGAACCGGTCAACCTGACCCGCTCCGAGTTCCAGGTGCTTCGTCTGCTGGCGGAGAGCCCCGGCGAGGTCTTCTCCCGCAAGCAGATCATGGAGGAGCTGTGGCAGGCTGAGTTCGAGGGGGACGTGCGAGCCTGCGACGTCCACATCTCCAACCTCAGGCAGAAGATCGAGGTGGACGCCCAGGCGCCCGAGTTGGTGCTGACCGTGCGACGGGTCGGCTACAAGTTCGCCGACGCTTCGCCGGCCACCGAGTAGCCGCGGTGAGGGCCCTCGCCGCGCTGGCCCTCGCCGCCGCGGCGATGGGCGCCGGAGGTTGCGGCGGAGGGGACGGCGATGGTGGTGGCAGGCCGACCACGCTGGTGCTCGACTTCGTCCCCAACGGCGTTCACGCCGGCATCTACGACGCGCTCGAGCGCGGCTACTACGCGGACCGGGGGATCGACCTGCGAGTGATCGAGCCCGGCTCCAGCACCGACACGCTGAAACTGGTCGCCTCGGGGCGGGCGGACCTCGGCATCGCCGACGCGATCGACGTCGCCGGAGAGGTCTCGCGCGGCAGGCGGGTGAGCGCCGTGATGGCGCTGGTGCAACGGCCGCTGGGCGGGCTGGTGACGCTGCGGCGCGAGGGGATCTCCTCACCCCGCGATCTCGAGGGCCGCACGGTGGCGGTCACCGGGGTCCCCTCCGACGAGGCCGTGCTCGACACCGAGGTGCGCGCCGCCGGCGGCGACCCCGGCCTGGTCGACCGGGTGACGGTGGGGTTCGACACCATCCCGGCGCTCCTCTCCGGCCGCGCCGATGCGATCACGGCCTTCGTCCCCGCCGACGCGACCCAGGTGGAGTCCGAGGGCGAGCGGACGCGCTCCTTCCCCCTCGACCGCAACGGGGGTCCTCGCTACCCGGGTCTGGTGGTGTTCGCCTCGGACTCGCTGATCGACTCCGACCCGGAGCTGATTCGAGGCTTCATCGCCGCCACCGCCGAGGGCTACCGCGATGCGCTCGACGATCCCGAGGCGGCGGTCGGCGCCCTCGTCGATCGCAACCCGGAGCTGGACCCGGATCTTGCGCTGGAGCAGCTTCTGGCCTACCGCTCCTACTTCACCGCGCCGGGTCGGCCCTTCGGCGCCATCGACCCCACCTCGGTCCGGACGCTCTCGAGCTACCTCGTCCGCGAGGGCCTGCTTCAGAGGGCCGTCCCGGCCCGCGAGTTCCTCGGCTCGACCCGGCTGTGATCGGGAGTCCAGAAGGGAGGGACCGCACCGAGGCCGCCCTAAACTTCCTTCGTCCGCCGGCGTAGCTCAGTTGGTAGAGCACTTCATTCGTAATGAAGGGGTCCCCGGTTCGAGTCCGGGCGCCGGCTCTACGGTAAGCCCCGCTACGGCGGGGGTTTCCCGTTCCGGAGCTCGAGCGCCGATCGGGCTGGGCAATGGATTCGGCAATACAGGAGCCCCTTCGCCAATGCATTGACTGAGCGGGGGAGCTCACGAGTCGCGCCGCGAGCTAGCCAAGAGCTTCGCCAGGCCCCACCGCGAGATACTGCGCGGGCGATGTCGCAGGAGAACGTCGAGATCGTGCGAGGCGTCTATGACGCCTGGCAACGGGGCGACTTTGAAGGCGCATTCGGGCCCTTCCACGAAGACGTCGAGTGGTTCGGTCCGCCGGATATCTCCCGCGCCGGGGGAGGGGAACTTGTGCGCGGACCCGAGGGCGTCCGCCGTTCGGTGAGGGGCTGGGTCGGCACCTGGGATGACTATCGCTTCGAGCTTCGCGAGTTGGTCGACTTCGGCGATGAGGTGCTGGCTGGAGGTTGTCACCATGGACGCGGTCGAGGCAGCGGAGTCGAGGTTTCCGAGGAAATCTTCAGTGTCTGGACGCTCCAAGCGGGCAGGATCGTTCGGCAGCGGATGTTTCGCGACAGAGCCCAGGCCCTCGAAGCCGCCGGGCTGCCGGCAGTAGGCCAGCCCATCGCGTCCCTGGGGGGCGGGGTGACGATCGTGAAAATCTTCGGGGATCGCTCACAATCCGAGTCGCTGATGCAGACCGTAAGCCTTGCGCCGAGCCCGATCACGACCACACGTCTTGGGTTCGGCTGCGCGGGACTGATGCGGGTTACGTCTCGCGGGAAGCGACACGATCTGCTCGCGGCGGCCTTCGACGCCGGTATCCGCCACTTCGACGTAGCGCCGATGTACGGGCTTGGGGCGGCGGAGGGCGAGCTGGGTCGGTTCGCCCGCGGCAAGCGCGACCGCATGACCATCGCGACCAAGTTCGGGAAAGAGGCTCGGCCGGCCTCCTGGATGACCCGCCTGCAGGGCCCGGCGCGGGCCTTGATCGCCCGGTACCCGGCCCTGCGCCGGGCCGTCAAACGCCGGGACAGCATGTTTCACCAGCCGCGCCGATACGATGTGGTGACCGCACGAAAGAGCCTCGAGCGAAGCCTCACCGAGCTGGGCACCGACTATGTCGACATTCTCTTCGTGCACGATCCCCCCGACGCTGGCGACGTAGCCGTGGACGAGCTGCGTGACTTTCTTGAGGACGCCCGTCAGGCTGGGCGAATCCGCGCGTGGGGAGTCGCCGGGGAGCCAGAGCCGGTGAGCGCGCTCGCGGCCTCCTTTCCCGACGACGCGGTGCTCCAAGTGCGTGACGACATCTTGAACCGCCACGCAGGCGAGCTCGACGCCACGCAGCCACGCATAACGTTCGGCATCCTCTCCTCAGCTTTGGAGCGCATCGTGACTCACGTCAGGGCGTCTGAGCAGGTGCGCCGCAAGTGGGGGGATGCGGTGGGCGTCGATTGCTCCGATCCCGCGGTGGTCTCGTCGTTGCTCCTGCGGGACGGCTTGCACGCGAATGCCGAGGGCGTGGTGTTGTTCAGCACGACCAGGCGCGAAAGGGTGGGTTTCGCAGCGGCTGCCTCCGAGTTTGATGGGGATGCAGCGCTCTCGGCGTTCCAGCAGTTGGTCTCCACCGATCTCAGCCAGTCGATCTGAGGCCGGAGGCTCGCTCATGACGGTTCTCGACGGACGCCAGCTCAGCGACAATGCCGAGCTCACAGCTGACGTCGCGGTGGTCGGTGCCGGCCCAGCCGGGATCGTCACCGCCCTCACCCTGGCCGACGCCGGCCATCGGGTTCTCCTGATTGAGAGCGGCGGTGCCCGCTTCGATGCGGCGTCCCAGCACCTTGGCGACACCGTCGGCCACGATCCCCACCACTCACCCATGGAGCTCACGACGCGGCGCCAGATCGGGGGGGCTTCAAACCTGTGGGGTGGCCGCTGCGTTCCCTTCGACCCCGTGGACTTCGAGCCGCGCGAAATTGTCGCAGGGGCGCGCTGGCCGGTGAGCTATGAGGACCTCGCCCCGTTCTTCCAGCGGGCCTGCGACTGGTGCGTGTGCGGCGACGCAGTATTCGACGCCCGCCGGATCCCGACGCTTGCCGACCGCGCGATCGTGCCTGGATTCGTCGATGACGGGGTTCGTGCGACCTCCCTCGAGCGGTGGTCACTGCCGACGAACTTCCGCCGACAGTATGGGGGGAGGCTCAAGCGGTCGAACGACCTGACGCTGGTGACGGGGCTGACCTGCACCGAGATCGTCTGCCGGGACTCGGGTCGAGGTGTCGATCACCTCGAGACGCGTGCGCTGGGTGGCAAGGCTGTCACCGTACGAGCCTCGAAGTACGTGATCGCCTGCGGTGGAGTCGAAACCGCCAGGCTGTTGTTCGCGTCCAATCGGCTTCACCCGGAGGGGCTGGGGAACCACTCTGGCCACCTCGGGCGCTGGTACATGGCGCACGTCGTCGTCCGTGTGGCGGAGGTCCACTTCACGACGCCGCCCTCGGCGACGATCTACGGGCACGAGCGCGACCCAGGTGGGGTTTACGTCCGCAGGCGCTTCACCTTCTCCCCGGGGCTGCAGCAAGCGCGGCGTCTGTCGAACGTGGCGATCTGGCTGGTCAACCCGAAGCTCGCGGATGCCTCGCACGGGAGCGGCAGCCTCTCCTTCGTGTACCTGATGCTGATCTCGCCATTCGGCCACTTCTTCGTCGCCGAGCGCATCCGTCGTGCCCACGTCGAGGGGACGGAACCGTCGTCGATCTGGAGCCACGTCCGCAACGTCATCCGGAATCTGCTGCCGACAGCGCGCTTCGCGCTCACTTTCGGCTATGAGCGCTATGTGCGGCGTGGTCGGAAGGTCCCCGGGTTCTTCGTCCCAACCGCCTCCAACGTGTATCCGATGGAATATCACGGCGAGCATCTGCCCTCCTACGAGAGCTACGTGACGCCGACAGCCGAGGTCGATGAGGTTGGGATGCCGCGTCTGGAGACCCATCTTCACTTCAGCGACGAGGACGTCGCGAGCGTTCGGCGTGCCCACGAGTGCCTCGACGAGGCGCTGCGCGCGCAGGGGCTCGGCCGCGTCGAGTTCGTGCACGACGACGTCGAGGCCGCGGTGAGGAGACAGCTCCTCGGCGGCGATCACCAGGCCGGCACGACACGGATGTCAGAGCGGCCCGAAGACGGTGTGGTCGACGGCCAGCTCGCGGTACACGGCTTCGATGACCTCTTCATTGCGAGCGGCTCGACGTTCGTCACCTCGAGCCAGGCGAACACCACGTTCATGGTCATCACCTGCGCTCTCCGGCTTTCCGATCACCTGCATAGCGAGTTGAGCAGCAGCAGGACGGTGGCGGTCACCGGGACGTAGTTGGCGACGGCGGGTTCACGCCATGCTTCCGCGGGCGTCGCCCTGCGCTCGAGCGCCCCTGTGCTCAAGAAGTCAGTCGTGGTGAACGACCAGGACCGGACAGGGGGCGTGCTTGAGCACCGCGCTGGAGGTGCTGCCCTCCATCCTCGCCCGCAAACCGGTCAGCCCGCGCGACCCGACCACGATCGCCGCCGCGCCCATCTCACTGGCCTGCTTGGCGATCGCCTCGGCCACCCGAGCCTCGCCGGGCACCGCGAGCGCCTCCGCGTTCAATCCGGCCGACCTCGCCAACTCCGCTCCGTCCCGCGCGATCCGCTCGGCCCGCGCCTGCAGTGCGTGGTCGGCCTCGCGCGCTGCCTCAGCGTCGATGACGGGCGATGCCGCCAATTCCCCGCCGGACGCCGGCATCGCGGCGGCGTAGGCCAAGCCGGGCTCCCACACCGTGATCACCACGGCCCGTCGAGACCCGAACAGCTCGGCCGCCTCGCTGACGCCACGACGCGCCGAATCCGAGCCGTCGTAGGCGATGAGAACGGGCGCTTCGGCGGTCATTCCCGCTCAGACACTACCGCGCTTCAGGGCTTCCCCCGAGGAAAGGGACCGATCGACGTGCTCACCGACCCGGACCCTGCCGGACCCTGACCTTCCACGCGCACCCGCCCCAGGAGGCGCGGCGACCTAGCCCTCGAGCAGCGCCCGCAGGCGCGCGTCCATGAAGTCCAACGCCGCCTGGCGCTGGTCCTCGGCGGCGATCAGCTCGGAGTAGCTGAGCTCGGCGCCCTCGAAGCCGGACCCTGCTGCCGTGGCGTTCCAGAGGCCCCCCGCCGAGATGCGCGCCTTGTCCCAGGGCCCGACGTACAGGTAGGGCTCGTCGTGGTCGTCGTCGCCGGGGAAGGCGCCGTAGCCGGCTCGCTGGCCCTTCGCCTCGGAGCCGAGGTCGAAGGCGATGTCGAAGTGCTCGGGCCAGAGCAGGACCATGGATGACTCGAGGTCGGCGTTCTCGGCCCGGAACTCCTCCAGGGCTGAGCAGGCGAAGCCGTAGAAGTCGCCGAGCGCCGTCGCGGCCGCCTTGTCCACGCCGTCCAGGGGCTCGCGCTTCTCCTCCCGGCCGCTCTGGCGAACCAGCTCGCCGTGCTCGACTCGCGCCTGGCAGTCCACGCCCTCCCGCTCGAAGAAGGGAGTGCCGAAGCCGCCTTGGGTGTAGCGCAGCGCGATCTCGTTCTCGGGCCGGCGCTCCTCGTTGAGCCGCTCCTCGGCGACCTTGTGCAGGGCCGCGCGGGTCTCGGCGAAGGTGTCGGGCAGGGGCTCGAGGCGCTTCCAGGCGCCGAGCCAGCGCTCGCAGGCGAAGGGCGCCAGGTCCGGGTCGAGCTGGGTCAGCTCGTGCCAGGTGATGTCGCCCCAGTGGCGCACCGGCGAAGCCAGCCTGCGTCCCTCGGGGACCTCGCCGGGCGCGACCGGGTCGTCGGTGAAGGGTGGCTCGGTCACCGCCGGGGGCGAGGGCTCGAGCACGCGGGCCTCGTAGTCGCCCCCCAGGGCGTCCATCGCCTCGGCTCTCGGATTGCCCATCTCGCCCTCCTCGCGGTAGGTTGAACCGGCGGTTGCGGAGCGAACGTACCCTAGCCGCGCGCCGCCACGATCCGATCCGCTCGCTGTCGCGACGGATGTCTGGGCGTCAGTGGCCGCGCCCCGATCCGGCCGGCCCGACCCTAGGGCGCCTGGGGCGGCTCGGTTCGGGGCGCCGCCCCGGCCTCCCCACCGTTCGACGCGACCTGGGCGAGCGCCTCGTCGCGCTCGGAGCGGGCGATCGCCGCCTCCTGGGCGAGCCGGGTGATGTGCTCGGACTGGCGCGAGAGCAGCACGGTGAAGTAGAAGCAGAGCGCGAGTAGGACCAACAGGATCAGGGAGAAGAGGGCGACGTTGGTGTCGCGCACGCCGAACGTCTTCGCCAGCAGCTCGAGGCTCTGGGGGAAGGCGGCGCCGATCAGCATGCCGAGGGCGAGCAGGAACCAGATCACGCTGTGGCGCTCCTGCAGGCGGTGGGTGCGGATGAACTCGAGCACGACCAGCAGGAAGCCGAGCGCGAGCACCAAGGCGAGGACCCGCGCCTGGGTCGTCAGCCGCACAACCGGCTCTTGGGCGAAGAGCGCCGCCGCGCTCACCGGTCGGCCCCCTCGGGCTGGCGCGGGCGGAAGCGGCCGACCAGGAGCACGATCAGGCCCTTGAAGATGAAGAAGGCCGACTTCAGCGGGGTGAGGAATGAGGAGCCCTGCTCGCGAGGAAGCATCGTCACCGGCAGCTCGCGGACGCGCAGGCCCTGGCGCACCGCCCGCTGCAGGGACTCGAGCTCGGCGAAGTCGGGCGAGTAGCGATCGGAGAAGAGCTCGATCGCGCGGCGGTTGGCCGCGCGCAGGCCGCTGGTCGTGTCGGTGAAGCGCTGCCTGGTCGCGAGGCTGAGCGAGAAGCGGAAGAAGCGAGTGCCCAGCCCCCGGGCGAATCCCGGCCGGTAGCGATCCTGCTCGTCGTCGGCCTGGTAGCGCGAGCCGATCGCCAGGTCGCAGCTGTCCCCCCAGACCGCCTCGAGCAGGCGGGCGGCCTCAGCGGGTGGGTGCTGGCCGTCGGCGTCGAGGTGGGCGCAGTACTCGTAGCCCTCGCGGTCCGCGAACAGGTAGCCGGTCTGCAGCGCCGCGCCCAGCCCCTGGTTGAAAGGCAGCGAGGCGACCATGGCGCCGGCGCGGCGGGCGCGCTCGGCGGTCTCGTCCGTGGAGCCGTCATCCACCACGAGCACGTCGGCGCCGGGCACGCGCTCACTCACTTGGGCGACCACGTCGGCGACGGTCGCCTCCTCGTTCCAGGCGGGGATGAAGACGAGCGTCTCCTGGGCTTCGGGGCTGGATTCCGCCATCCGCGGAAAGGTTAGGCGCCCGAATCTTCGGCGGCGCCCCCGCTGGGCCTAGCCGGTCCCGGCCTTGCGGGCGCGGGCTCTGGCGCGGGCGTGGTGCTTCTTCACCGCGATCTCGTGGCGCAGCCGCTTGATCACCCGCAGCTTCGCGGCGGGCTTGAGCACGGAGTAGTGGTCCACGTACACGCCGCACGGCCCCAGGTACTTCCTGGTGTGGACGCCGTCGACGGCGCTGGCCGCGACGTTTCCGATAGAGGCCTCGGCGTCCACCCCCAGCAGGCGCTGCACGGCATTCACCTCTCCGGCCCGGACCGTGATCTTCACGTCGCCGCCTGTGCTGTGCAGCGTGCCGACGGGCCAGAAGGGGCCCTGTCCGGGGCGGAAGGGGATCGCCCCCTCCATCGCCGCCGGCAGCTCGACGTCCAGGCCGGGCGCCTCGACGCTGATCGGCACCAGCGGGCTGAGGTACTGCATCGAGAGGTTCCATTCGCCGCGCGGCAGCGACATCGTCTGGGTCGCCTCCTCGCCGGGCGCCAGGTCCATGTCCGGCTCCCAGGAGAGGCGCTTGCCGGGCACCGGCCTGGGCGTCCAGACCACCTCGTTGGTGACGACCTCCCGCTTCAGCCTCAGGTTCAACCACGGGGCCTTGCAGTTGAGCTCCTTGCCGGGTCTGGCCTCCTCGCCGAAGCCGTGCGTGAGCTCGGGCGTGTTGCCTTCGCGCCGGTAGAGCACGTAGGACGGTGTGCGCGCGACCGCCCGCATGTTGGGAGGGGGGTGGCTCTGGTAGGCGGCGCCGGTGGTGAGCGCGTACTTGAAGTAGTCGAAGCCGGCGGGGTCGACCGAGTCGAAGTCCACGGGCAGGCGAAAGTCCTTTCCGGATCGAGCCTGCATCCTGGCCTCGGCGTTGCGAGCCGGGCTGCGGACCCTGGTGTTGCGAAGGTAGAAGTCGGTGAAGCGGTCGGAGGTGAGGGAGATCGTCGCCTCGTCGCCGATCACCTTGCGCAGCTGGGCCAGCTCGTCGGCGTGCTCGGAGGGGGCGACGATGGCGTCGCGCAGGGCGAGGAAGGACGAGTAGGCGGCGATGGCGACGAAAGCCGTCGCCAGCGCGGCCCGCGCAAGTGAGAGCCCACGCGCCTCTGACTCCCCTCGCGGGTCGAGCAGGCCGCGGACGAGGACGAGCATCAGCAGCGGGGCGCCCACCACCAGCGCCTTGGACTCGATGTAGAGGCCGCCCTTGTTGAGGGTGCCCAGATAGACCAGCCCGACGCTCGCCAGCCCGGCGAGCAGGACCAGCTCCCGCGTCCGCGCCGCCCTCCAGATGCCGAAGGCGAGGCCGACCAGGCCGAGGGCGGCGAACAGTGGCCAGGCGCCGACTCCGCCGAGGCCCTGGAGGAAGTCCCCGCTCGGCCACACCCCGAGCGCCTCCAGCGGCGAGACCGCGACGCGCAGCTTGGCGTCCGAGCCGTTGACAACGGCCAGCTCCTGGG
Source organism: uncultured Solirubrobacterales bacterium (assembly GCA_963746615.1). GTDB lineage: Bacteria > Actinomycetota > Thermoleophilia > Solirubrobacterales > 70-9 > SHVA01. The sequence continues at coordinate 31,255 of CAVVBU010000002.1, forward strand.
AGGTGACGAACTCGATCGCCCGGGGAATCTCGGCCGCCGCGAAGACGACGGTGGCGCCGACGATCACCCCGAACAGCCGCAGGCCCCGCCTCAGCGCCGCGCCCGCGGCCTGGCGCCCGGCGCGCCTCCAGCGCCCGACCGTCTCGAGCAGCGCCCACAGCGCCAGGGTGAAGCCGAGCCAGTAGAGGCCCGGCGCACCGTAGGTCGCGACCACTCCGGCGGCGAGCAGGCCGATCACGACCGCCCCCCGCCAGTCCGGTCTTCGACCGAGGTCACGCATCGCCAGCACCGCCCCGAGCAGCAGCAGGCCGAGGATCATCTCCTTGAACCCCCCCAGCGCCAGTGAGGAGGCGGCGAGGTAGGCGAGCGACGTGAGCGCCGCGCCGATCACGCTCCGCGCGGGCGGCAGCTCGTCAAGCAGGGCCAGGGAGGCCAGGCCCGTGAGCACGGGGACGGCGATGATCAGGCCGAGCAGCGCGGGCACGGCGGCGTCGCCGCCGAACAGGATCGAGAGCGCCGCGGCCAGGCCGTGGGGACCGATGGGGTAGCCGGGCCGGTCGTCGATCAGGCCGACAGGTGACTGCTGCGCTGTGTCCTGCAGCCAGTCAATCCAGAGCAGGTGCGCCGCCAGATCGTTGTTGACGCCGACGCCGAGGATGCCGATCCGGTCGCTGGCGAGGAAGGGGAGCGAGGCGCCCAGCAGCACCACCGCGGCCACCGGCAGAGCCACCTTGAGATCGAGCTCGCCGAAGGGATCGCGGCGGATGACGAAGAGCGCGGCGACGATGACGATACCCAGCACCACCAGCGCGGCGGTGGCGTCACCGGGCAGGCGAACCGCCGCCGAGGAGATCACCAGCACGGCGGCGAGGCCGACCACGGGCTCCAACCTGCTTCCCTCCCGCCTGGCGAGCACGAGCACGGCTCGGCCCAGTACCAGTGAGGCGATGCAGATCAGAGCCGCCGATGCGTACGTTTCGGCGAGCACGGGCGGAAAAGGATAAGCGGGGGCTCAGCCCGGGCCGTCGTAGCCGCGACCGGAGAGGATCTGCTCGCGCTCGATGAGCCGGTTGGTGCGGCGCAGCTCGGCCTCACGCTGGCGGCGCTTCTCGGTCTCTCCGGAGACCTCGAGCGGGGGGACGGGCGTCGGCCCGCCCTCGTCGTCGAGGGCCACCATGGTCAGGTAGGCGGTGCCGGTGTTCCGCCTGTCGCCCGTGATCACGTTCTCGGCGTCGACTCGGACGCCGACCTCCATCGAGGTGCGCCAGACGGCGTTGACCGTGGCCGAGAGCGTCAGCAGCTCGCCGACGTGGATCGGTTCGACGAAGGTCATCCGGTCCATGCCGGCCGTCACGACCCGGCGCCCGCAGTGGCGGCTGGCGGCGATGCCGGCGGCCTCGTCGCAGAGGCGCATGACCTCTCCGCCGTGGACGAGCCCGGCCACGTTGGCGTCCCCGATGCCCATCCACTTGACCAGCGTCGAGCGGCTCTCGGCGCTGCTGCGCGCTTCCACGGCAGCCGATCCTAGTGCCAGCGCAACGCGTCTGGCACAAACGCGGCCGCGCGCCTGTATCTAGTGTTCCGTGGCTCCGCCCTTGGCGATCAGCGGGTTCGAGGAGGCGGTCCGCAACACCGTCGAGGCGATCATCCCCGCGGTCGAGGCGATCGGGGCCGCGATCATCATCGTTGGGGTGGCGGTCTCGTCGGTCGTCTACCTGCTCTCCGAGCTGCGCATCCGGCCAGTCCCCTACGAGCACGTTCGCCTGCTGCTCGGACGCTTCCTGGCGCTCGGCCTCGAGTTCCAGCTCGCCGCCGACATCCTGACCACGGCGGTGGCGCCGAGCTTCGAGGACATCGGCAAGCTGGGAGCGATCGCGGCGATCAGGACTTTCCTCAACTACTTCCTGGCGAAGGAGATCGAGAAGGCGGCCGAGATGGAGAAGGAGGGGATGCTGATGTCCCCCGAGTCGATGCCCGGCGGCCGCGACGAGGCGGCCCACGGGTGACCCTCGCGGTCGCCCACCTGCCGGCCGAGCTCGTCTCCACCCTCGCCGGCGCCTGCGTGGCGATCGGCTCGTTGATCATCGTCGCCGGCGCGCTGCTGTCGCTGCGGGCGGGGCGCTGGGCCGGGCTGCTGCTGGCCAACTACCTGAGCGTCGGCGTCGAGTTCTTCCTCGCCGGCGGGCTGGTCCGGCTGGCCGGCGACCAGACATTCGCCGCTCTCGGCCTCGCCGCCGTGATCATCATCTTGCGCCGGATGATCTCCTTCGGGATCCAGCTGGCCGCCCGCGCCACCGCTCGCTGATCCGTCTGGCAACCTGTCCCGGATCGGGAGGCCGCCGTCGGTCGCCCGCAGAGAAGAAGGAGAGGTGATGAGGCGCAGGCTTCTGGTCATGATCGCGGCCGGCGCGCTGGGCGCGACAGCCGCCGTCGGCGTTTCCGCCTGTGGGTCCGACAACAACCCTACGGTCACCCAGACCGTGGACGAGCAGTCGACCGAGGTGGAGACCGCCGTGAAGACCGACACGGTCGTAGCGCCGACCAACACGACGACTACTCCCACGGCACCGACCACCCCGACGACCCCCACCGCCAAGGACAACGGCGGCGGCTACGGGTACTGAGCAGCCGCGCGGCTGACTCCCTTGCGGGACTGGCCGCCGAGGTGGAGGCCTGCCGCCTCTGTCCTCGGCTGGTCGAGTGGCGCGAGCGGGTCGCCGCCGATCCGCCCCGGCGCCATCGCGGCGAGCGCTACTGGGCGCGCCCGCTGCCCGGCTTCGGTGACCCCCGGGCCTCGATCGTCGTCGTCGGCCTCGCCCCGGCGGCGCACGGCGGCAATCGCACGGGCCGCTTCTTCACCGGCGACCGCTCGGGCGACTGGCTTTTCGCCGCGCTTCACCGAGCCGGGCTCGCGAACCAGCCTGCCTCAGTCGGTCTCGGTGACGGCCTGCGGCTGCGCGACGCATACGTCACCGCGATCAACCGTTGCGCGCCGCCGGCCAACCGGCCTACGTCGGCCGAGCGCGACAACTGCCTGCCCTACCTGGTCCGCGAGCTGGCTCTGCTCCGCCGCGCGCGGGTCCTGGTCGCCCTCGGCTCCTACGCCTGGCAGGGGGCGATGCTGGCCCTCGCACGCTCGGGCGTGGAGCTGCCTCGCCCGCGCCCCCGCTTCGCTCACGGCGCCGAGGGGGAGGTCGGGGCCTACGCGCTCCTCGGCTGCTACCACCCGAGCCAGCAGAACACCTTCACCGGCCGGCTGACCGAGGAGATGATGGACGCGGTCTTCGACCGCGCCCGGGAGATTGCCGGGGTCGGCCGCGACCTGGGGTAATACTCAGGGCACGGTGTTCCCGCTCAACCTTCCGAACACGCTGACGCTGCTGCGGATCCTGCTGGTTCCGGTGGTGGTCGTCGCGCTGCTCGACGAGACGCCCAACGGGGACGCGATCGCAGCCGGCGTGTTCGCGCTGGCGGCGCTCACCGACGGGCTTGACGGCTACTTCGCGCGCTCGCGCGACGACATCACCACCTTCGGCAAGCTGATCGACCCGCTGGCCGACAAGCTGCTGGTGACCGCGGCGCTGGTGACGCTCGTCTCGCTCAACCGGCTCGAGGCGTGGGTGGCGATGGTGATCATCGCCCGCGAGTTCGCGGTGACGGCGCTGCGCGGCGTCGCCGCCGAGCAGGGGGTGGTGATCCAGGCGAGCTGGCTGGGCAAGCTCAAGACCGTGCTCCAGATCGCAGCGGTGATCGCCCTGATCGTGGTCGACCCCGCGCCGCTCGGCGTCAACATCCTCGTCTACGTCGCGGTGGCGGTCACGGTGATCAGCGGCGTCGACTACTTCTTCGGCTTCCGCAGGCTGCTGGCCGAGAAGAGCTCGCAGCGCGGCAAGGGCACAGCCGCCAGCTGATCAGTCCCCGGGCGCCTCGAGCCACTCCCGCATGGTCGTGTGGCGCGGCGAGTGGGTGCCCCGCTCCAGCTCCTCCCGGATCTCGGCGAGCAGCCCGTAGCGCTCCGCCACCACGCTGTGGCGGTGGATCGTCTCCAGGTTCTCCTGGCGCGCGTGGACGAAGCCACTGTTGGAGAGATCGGGATAGGTCTCGCTGACGCGGCGGATCATCTCCCGCACGCAGTCCTCGACGAAGCGGGGGTTGGCATGCGCCTTCTCGACCACGGCGCGCTCGTCGGAGCGCTTCATCAGCTCGTAGATCTCGCTCGACATCGACTGCTCGACGATTCGCAGCAGGTCTCGGGCGTCGGCGCTGATTCCCCAGCCCTCGGGGCAGCCGACGTAGAGGCGACCGATGCCGCGCTGGTTGTGGGTGGCGAGCGGCACGGACTCGAGGATGCGCTCGATCTCGCCGACATCGAAGCCCTGCTCGCCGAGCCGCTCGCGGGCACCGTCCTCGACCAGGCCCTGGGCGCAGGGGCACGCCGTCATCCCCTGGGCCTCGACCCCGGTGAGGGTCCGTGTTCCCCTCTCGGACGCCACCGCGGTCCCGAACAGCGTGTAGATCTCCTGGGTGGGGATGCCCGAGACGGGAGCCGGGACGGTCTCCGGGTAGCGGGCGGCGATGCGGACCTCGGCGCGGGTGCCGCCCTGGCGCTCGCGGACCTGCTCGGCGATGTGGGAGGCCAGCGCCTCGGCGCGCAGCGACTCGCCGAGGACGACGGTGTCGATCGCCTCGTTGACGACCTCCTCGAAGCGCGACATGTGCACGCCCGCCTGCTGGGGGTTGAGGTCGACCAGGCACTCGAGGTCGGCGTAGTAGAGCGCGCCGCCGTTGGCGGCCGCCGCGGACTGGCCGTCGGGTTCGCCGCCGTCGACGCGGATGATCTTCTCGATGCCGGTGACGCCGACTCGCGACAGGCTCACCCTGGTCGCGGGTGTGGAGGCCTGCGCATCGTGTCCGGCGGGCGTGGTCAGGGACGTCGTCTCACTCATCGGCTCAAGTATGCAGGAGGGCCGTATCAGCGGAAGTAGGACTCTGTTAGCGACCGCACAAATGTCCGGAAACCGAGCCCCTCTTCGCGGGCCGCCATGCCATACTCCGGTCGCTCCGAGGCCGGAGGTCCGGTTTCCAGAAGCGGGATTTGGGAGGAGGAGAAGAGACTTGGCGACGATCCGCCAGGCTGTCCCATCCGGCGAGACGCCGTTTGCGGAGAGCGACGAGCTGCGCGCTCTGATCGCGGAGGGGACCGAGCGCGGGTACCTCACCTTCGAGGAGATCGCCTCGACGCTGGAGGAGGTCGAGGTGACCAAGGAGCAGGTCGACGACCTGCACAGCCATCTCGTCGAGCACGGGGTGGACGTGATCGCGGCCAACGGAGTCACCGCCTACAAGGAGGCCAAAGAGTCCTCGGACGGTCCGGCCGGCGAGCAGGCGAAGAAGGCCGAGCTCGACCTCACCGTGGAGCCGAGCCTCGACTCGCTGCGCCTCTACCTGCGCTCGATCGGCCGGGTCGAGCTGCTCACGGCCGAGCAGGAGGTGGACTTGGCGAAGAGGATCGAGCGCGGGGACATGCTGGCCAAGCGCCACATGGTGGAAGCGAACCTGCGGCTGGTCGTCTCCATCGCGAAGTCCTACCTGGGGCGGGGGCTGAGCTTCCTCGACCTGATCCAGGAGGGCTCGCTGGGGCTGATTCGCGCCGTCGAGAAGTTCGACTATCGCCGCGGATACAAGTTCTCCACCTACGCCACCTGGTGGATTCGCCAGGCGGTGACACGGGCCCTCGCCGACAAGGCAAGGACGATCCGCATCCCCGTCCACATGGTGGAGAAGCTGAACCGGGTCGTGCACGTGGAGAGGCACTTGGTCCAGCGGCTCGGGCGCGAGCCGGAGCCGAGCGAGATCGCCGAGGAGCTGAACTGCACCACACGCGAGGTTCGCGACGTCCTCCGGGTCAGCCAGACGCCGGTCTCGTTGGAGAAACCGATCGGCGACGAGGAGGACTCCGAGCTGGGCGACTTCGTCGCCGATGACACCCTCGAGTCCCCGTTCGAGACGGCGTCCGAGAGCCTGCAGCGGGAGAACGTGCAGCGGGCGCTGGACGCGTTGCCGACGCGCGAGCGCGAGGTGATCGAGCTTCGCTACGGACTCAACGGCCACCAGCCGCTGACGCTGGAGGAGGTCGGGCGGACCTTTGGCGTCACCCGCGAGCGGATCCGCCAGATCGAGAACAACACGCTGCAGAAGCTCAAGGCTTTGCCCGAGGCCCAGAAGCTGCGCGAGGCCAGCTGAGCGTCTACGGTCTCGGCGTGAGCGAACTGGCTCACGCGTGAGCGCGATCGAGGTTTCCAGTCTGCGCGTCAGGCGCGGGTCGAACCTGGTCCTGCCCGGTCTTTCCCTCGCGGTGGAGGCGGGAGAGGTGACCGGGCTGCTGGGACCGAGCGGCTGCGGCAAGACGACCCTGATGCGGGCCATCGTCGGCGTGCAGATCGTCGAGGGGGGCGAGGTGACGGTGCTGGGAGAGGCGGCGGGCACGCCGTCGCTGCGGCCGCGGGTCGCCTATGTCACCCAGGCGCCGTCGGTCTACTCGGACCTGAGCGTGGCCGAGAACCTCCACTTCTTCGCCCGCATCCTCGATGCGCCGCATGAGCGCGTCGAGGGGGCGATCGAGACGGTGGGCCTGGGGGAGTTCGCCGAGCGAGTGATTCGCGACATGTCAGGAGGCGAGCGGGCGCGCGCCTCGCTGGCGACCGCCCTGCTCGGCGACCCCGACGTGCTCGTGCTCGACGAGCCCACGGTGGGCCTGGATCCGGTGCTGCGCCGCGACCTCTGGCAGACCTTTCACTCGCTGGCCGGCGAGGGCAAGGCGCTGCTGGTCTCCAGCCACGTCATGGACGAGGCGGAGAACTGCGATCGCCTGGCGCTGATGCGCGAGGGCGAGTTGCTCACCGTGGCCACGCCGAGGGAGATCCTCGCGCGCACCGGGCGAAGCGACCTGGGCGACGCCTTCCTGCAGCTGATCGAGGGCGGGTCATGAGGTCGGCCGGTGCGGTACGCGAGGGGGAGCTGTGAGCTTGCGAATAGCCGGCGCCGTCGCCGTCAGGGTCCTCACGCAGCTTCGCCGCGATCCGCGGACGATCGCCTTGGTGGCTCTTGTGCCGTGCGGGCTGATGACGATCGTCAAGTACGCGTTCGAGGGTCAGGTCGGGACCTTCGAGCGGGTGGGGCCGCCCATGCTCGGGCTCTTCCCGCTGATCATCATGTTCCTGATCACCTCGATCACGATGCTGCGCGAGCGGACGACGGGCACGCTCGAGCGGCTGATGACCATGCCGATGACCAAGCTCGACCTGCTCGCCGGCTACGGGGGCGCCTTCGCGCTGCTGGCCGCTGCCCAGGCAGCGGTCACCTGCGCCTTCGCCTATCTGGTGCTCGGCCTGGACACCGAGGGCTCGGCGGTGGCGGTGGGCGCGCTGGCGGTCGCCAATGCCCTGCTGGGGACGTCGCTGGGGCTGTTCCTGAGCGCCTTCGCCCGGACCGAGTTCCAGGCGGTGCAGTTCATGCCGGCCGTCATCACCCCCCAGATCTTCCTCTGCGGGCTCCTCGTGCCGCGCGACCAGATGGCGGGCTGGCTGCAGACGATCTCGGACGTGCTGCCCTTCACCTACGCCTACGACGCGCTGGCGAAGGTGGCCGCCGGCGACGGGTTCAGCGCGCGGCTGGCGCTCGACCTCGCGGTGGTGATGGGGGTGACCGTCCTGGCGCTCGCCGCCGGCGCGGCGACCCTGCGCCGCCGCACGCCTTAGCTGGCTGCGCCTGGCTGGCGCGGGGACTCGCCGGGCGGGTTTGAGGTAGCGGGCCCGCCGTTATCACCGGAGCGGCGTCGGGCGGTCCTTGCCCAGTCACTTCGTCAGGGCTGCGGCTTGAGGCCGTACCGATCTCGGGCGAATTCGTCGACGCGTATCAGTGTGATCCGGCCGGGCCCATTCGCTTCGACTCGGAAGTTGTCCGCCACTGCGATGCCGGCTGCGTCAAAGGGCTGCCGCGGAATCGTTACCTGGTGATTGGAGGAGACTCTGGTCCGACCCACCGCGAGCTTTCTTCTACCCGTTCCTGCGGACTGACTCGCGCCGGTTGAACTTGATGGGGGAGGCAGGATTCGAACCTGCGAAGGCAGAGCCAGCACCTTTACAGGGTGCCCCGGTTGACCGCTTCGGTACTCCCCCGACGATCCCGATTCTAGTCGCGTCTTAGCGTCCTCCGTGGGCAACGGCCGCCCGCGCTCCACCTCAAACTCCGAGTACTTGGGACCTCCAAGAGAGAGACCAGTCTTGCACTCGAGTTCCTCGGTGGGGATAAGCCAGCGGCGTCCATCGCCGACCAGGACGAACAGGTAGTCGCAGCGATCGGGCTCGAAATGCTTGACAAGTCCCGACCAGCTCTGGTTCCCGCCCCGGGTCGCGATCCCGATCTCCCAACGGCCATTCTCGTTCCGATAGCTCGAGGTTTTCACCTCCACTCGAAGAAGGCGCCCTCCGATGTCTGCGATCAGGTCGACATCCGGGCTGTGGCCGACTGGGACATAGACGTGGGCGCCCTGGCTTGCGAGCCAGTCCATCGCGGAGAGTTCGCCGATGTCTCCTTGCTCGCGCGGCTTCAAGCGTCGTTCCTTCATCAGGAGAACGTACGTGCGTGATGTGGACGTGGGGTGCGCGTCTGCGACAACTGCGTGCCGAGAGTGCGACGAAAGCGTGGAGGCGGCTACCCCTCAGCGCGGGGGGTGCCGACCAGGCGGGAGAGGACGACCTGGGAGCGGGTGCGGGCGACGAGGCCGTCGCGCTGCAGGTCCATGATCAGCCGCTCGAGGTCGCGGTTGTCCTCGGTGCGCACGCGGGCGATCGCGTCGGCCTCGCCGGTGACGCTCCACGCCTCCACCACCTCCGGGTGCTGGTGCAGCCGCTCCGCCACGGTGTCGAGCGTGGTCCCCGCGGCGCAGAAGACCTCGACCAGGGCCTCGGTATTCCACCCAAGCGCCCCGTGGTCGACCACCGCCGTGAATCCCTCCAGAGCACCCCGCTGGCGCAGCCGGTCCACCCGCCTCTTCACCGACGGCGCCGAGAGCCCCACCCGCTGGCCGATGTCGTCGTAGGTGCGGCGCCCGTCCTCCATCAGCAGCGCAAGAATCTTGCGGTCAACGCCATCCACACCGAGAATTATTGCGCGATCACGAGCCGAAAGCGGGATTGACGCTGACCGAGGCGCCGCGTAACGTTCGATTACGCGCATGCCCGAGCACCCAAGACTCGCCACAGTCCTCTTCGACGAGGCCCACTCCGAGGCGTGGACCATCCGCCCCGAGGCCGCCGCGCGAGATGCAGCCCGAGCATCCCGAGGACTCTTCGCTGGCGCGCGCCGCAGCCGCCCTCGCCGCCCGCGACTTCGAGGTCGCCGCCAACCTCGACGGTCCCCTCACCCCCGAGCGCCTGGCCGAGGCCGACGTGCTCGTCATCGCGCATCCCTCCGACCCCAAGTGGGAGCGCGTCACCGGCTGCGGCGAGCCGCGCCTGAGCACCGAAGAGATCGACGCGATCGAGCGGTTCGTCAACGCGGGCGGCGGCCTGATCGTCCTCGGCGAGGAGGAACAGGACAAGTACGGCAACAACGTCAACGAGCTGCTGGCCCGCTTCGGCCTCACCGTCGAGAACGCCATCGTCCAGGACTACGAGCACCACCGCGAGGCTCCCTCCTGGGTGCTCGCCGACCTCGACGCGGGCGAGGACCACGGCAACGGCTCGGCGGCCGACCCCCTCGCCCGCGTCGGCGAGGCCTGCTTCTACCGGGCCGGCACCGTCGCGGTGGCGAACGGTGGCCGCGTGATCGCCCGCACCTCCGCCACCGCCTCGCCGGCCGGCGCCCCTCTCGCGGCCATCGTCGAGCACGGCGAGGGCCGCGTCGCCGTGCTCGCCGACTCCGACCTCTTCGGCGACGACTGCATCGGCGACCTCGACCACGAGGCGCTCTGGCTCAACCTCGTCTACTGGTCAGCCCAGGCCTCCTTCGCCCGCGGGCGCTTCAACGCCACCCGCTCCTCGGCCGCCGCCGAGCGGGAGCTGGGCCCAGCTCAAGGGCGCCGTCGAGGAGCTGCGCCTGATGCAGTCCCCCGACGGCTCGATCGACGCCTCCGAGCACGACCCGGCCGCGGGCGCGGAGCTGGTCGCCCGGATGATCGCCGCGGTCACGGCGCTGGAGCCGCATTTCCCCCACCAGGCCGACTACCTCGCCGCGCTGCGCGGCGACCTGGACGCCTGGGCCGGCGACGGCTTCGGCAAGCCCGACTTCATCCAGTCGCTGGAGGCCTTCCGCCCCGAGCGCGAGCGCCGAGACGGCATCGAGCACCTGGCGGTCTTCCCCATGTACAAGCAGAACGCCTCGCGGGACACATGCTTCGAGGCTCTGATCGTGCGCGTGCCCTGGCCGGCCTGGCTCGACGAGCTCGAGCGCGGCGGCTATGACAACGCCAAGTTCGTCCCCGTCACCTTCGTCGACTACACCGCCGGCTACGAGAGCGAGTGCGCGACGCTCTTCCCCGAGACCTTCGCCACCACCGAGCGCCCCCCGAGTCACTTCGGCGCCATCTTCTGCGACCGCGAGGCCGAGCGCCTGCGCCGCGTCGCCGGACGCGCCGCGGAATTGCTGCGGCTCAACCTGCCGCCGGACGCCGCCTGCCTGCTCGCCTCACCTCAGCTCTCCGTCGACGCCTACATGCTTTGGGACCTGGTCCACGACCGAACCCACATGCGCGGCGACCTCCCCTTCGACCCCTTCATGATCCGCCAGCGCAGCCCCTACTGGATGTACTCGCTGGAGGAGCTTCGCTGCGACCTGACCGCTTTCGGGGAGGCCGTCAAGCTCGAGCGCGACGGCTTCGCCTTCGCCCGCCACGTCCAGTACGCGATCCTCTTCGACCGGATCTTCCGCTTCCCGATCACCGGGTCGCGCGTGCGCAACTACGACGGCCTCGGCGGCCAGCTGCTCTTCGCCTTCCTGCACCACGAGCGCTACCTGCACTGGACCGACAACCGTCTCACGATCGAGTGGGACTGGCTCGCCGACGGTGTCGCCGCCCTCCGCCAGCTCGTCCAGGACCTCTACCGCTCGGGCATCGATCGCTCCAAGCTGGGCCAGTGGATCGCCGCCCACGATCTGGTCGCCGAGTACGTCGCCCCGGCCGAGGGCTCTCGCTGGGCGAGGGCGACCCGCGACCTGCCCGAGGTGGAGGAGCCAAAGGAGCTGGTCGACCTGGTCCGCGACGACGAGTTCCCCCTCAGCCTCTTCTACACGCAGCTGAAGCCGAAGCTCGAGCCGGTGTTGGCGCGACCCATCGCGGCGGCACAATCGCCGGTAGCGTCCGCGGCGTAAGCGAGCCGAAGGAGAGCCCTGCAGACATGAGCGACCTCGAAGGACGGGTGATCGCGATCGCCGGCGCCGCAGGCGGGCTCGGCCCTACCGTCGCCCAGCGCTTCGCCGACGCCGGCGCCAGCCTCGGGCTCACCGACCGCGCGCAGGAGCCGCTCGACGCGCTGGCCTCCGAGCTCGGGTTGCCCGAGGAACGGGTCGACTCCCGCGCGATCGACCTGCTCGACCCCGACGGTGCGCAGGGCTGGGCGAAGGCGCTCACCGACCGCTTCGGCCGCGTCGACGGCCTGCTGCACCTTGTCGGCGGATACAAGGGGGGCGACCCGATCGAGAGCTTCGACCTCTCCGACTACGAGTTTCTCCACGACCTCCTCGTCCACACGGTCCAGCACACGACGCGTGCCTTCCACGCCGCGCTCACCGCCGGCGAGCACGGCCGCTTCGTCCTCGTCTCCTCCTCGGCCGCCCAGAGCCCCACGGGCACAAACGCCGCCTACGCGGCCACCAAGTCGGCGGCGGAGGCCTGGACGCTGGCCCTCGCCGACTCCTTCTCGGAGACGAAGGCCACCGCCAACATCCTCGTGGTCAACGCCATCATCACCCCGAAGATGCGGGAGGAGAACCCCGACAAGGAGTACCGCAGCTTCACCTCCGTCGAGCAGATCGCCGAGGGGCTTGCCTTCATCTGCTCCGACGCGGCCGAGAAGATGAACGGGCAGCGGCTGGCGCTGCATCCGTGAGCGGGCACGACTTCGCCAGCGACAACCATTCCGGCGCCCACCCCGAGGTGCTGGAGGCGGTGGCCGCGGCCAACCAGGGGCACGCCCCGGCGTACGGCGCCGACGAGTGGACCGCCCGCGCGGAGTCGCTGTTTCGCGATCTCTTCGGCCCCGACGCGCGCGCCTTCTTCGTCTTCAACGGCACCGGCGCCAACAACACCGCACTGCGCGCCATCGCCCGCCCCTTCGACGCGGTCATCTGCCCCGCCACGGCCCACCTCAACGTCGACGAGTGCGGGGCGCCCGAGCGGATCGCCGGGGTCAAGCTGCTCGAGGTCGGCTGCCCCGACGGCAAGCTGACCCCGGAGACCGCCGCCACCCGCATCTCCCACATCGGCGACGAGCACGCCTCGCAGGCGCGGATCGTCTCGATCTCCCAGGCCACCGAGATGGGAACCGTCTATACGCCCGAGCAGACGCTCGCGCTGGCGGAGCTCGCCCACGAGCGCGAGATGCTCCTCCACGTCGACGGCGCCCGGCTCGCCAACGCCGCCGTCTCGGTCGGGGTCGAGATGCGCGAGCTGGTCACCGACTGCGGCGTCGACGCCCTCTCCTTCGGCGGCACCAAGAACGGCCTGCTCTTCGGCGAAGCCGTCGTCTTCCTGCGCCCCGCGCTCGCCGAGGACTTCCTCTACCTGCGCAAGCAGTCGCTCCAGCTCGCCTCCAAGATGCGCTTCGTCGCGGCCCAGTTCGAGGCGCTGCTCAGCGCCGACCTCTGGCGCCGCTCCGCCTCCCAGGCCAACGCAGATGGCGAAGCGCCTCGGCGAGGCGGTCGAGGCCGCCGACGGCGCCGAGCTCGCCCACCCCGTCGAGGCCAACGGCGTCTTCGCCCGCCTCCCCGCCGAGGCGATCGCGCGCCTGCGCTCGGAGCTCCCGGGGGAGCCGCCCTTCCACGTCTGGGATGAGCAGGCGGGCATCATCCGGCTGATGTGCTCCTGGGACACCACCACCGAGGACGTGGACCAGCTCGCCGCCGCACTCGCGGGCGCGTTGGGCTGAGCGCCCCGCCGGTGCGGCGCCCGAACTGACTGCCGCTCGGCACGCTCCGAGCTGAGGCCCGCGCTCGGCATCCGTCTCGCTACAGTGATTCCCGCGCCCGGATAGCTCAGTTGGTAGAGCACTTCCATGGTAAGGAAGGGGTCGCCGGTTCAAGTCCGGCTCCGGGCTTGATGGCCGATCTCTGGCTCGTCATCAGGGAGGGGAGCGAAGAGGGGTCCGAGCACGAGGTCGACGGCGAGCTCACCGTCGGCCGCGACGAGGATGCCGAGCTGAGCATCGACGACGCCAGCGTCTCCCGCCTTCACGCCCGCTTCTCGGCCGGCGGCGCGGGCATCACGGTCGAGGACCTCGGCTCCTCCAACGGGACCTTCGTAAACGGCCGCCGAATCTCAGGAGCGGCGCACATCTCGGACGGGGACCTGGTCCAGGTCGGCGACACCGTGTTCGAGGTCCAGGGCACCGACTCGGCCACCCAGCTGATGGGGGCTGACGAAACCCAGCCGATCCGGCAGGCGGACGTTTCGACCGCGCAGCACGCGCGCCCGACCGCGCCCCCGCCGCCCCGCGAGCAGCTGCCGCGCGCCGCCCCGAGCCCGGTCGCCCGCCAGCCCGACCCGATGGAGGACGGCAACCTGCCGGCGCTGTTCGCCGCCTTCCTCGGCCCCCTCTCGATCTTCCTGGTCATCCTCAGCGCCGGAGGCGCCTTCTTCGTCTCCCTCGCCGCGGGGATCGGCGCCGTCGTCCTCGGCTCCATCGGCAAGCGCAAGGTCGACAAGGGCGAGAGCGACCGCCACCGGGGCTGGGCCGTGTTCGGCCAGGTCACCGGGATCATCGGCACCGTGCTCTCGGTGCTCGCCCTGATCCTCTTCTTCATCGTCACCGCCTTCCTCGACACCACCTCGGACAGCCTCAAGGGGCTGATCAACAGCGTCCGCGACGAGATCCAGAACAAGCACGTCCCCGACGTGCAGGTGCCGACCACCGGCAACTGACTCGGTGGTGTCGGCGCGCTCCGGCGCCGCCACCCGGGAACTCTGGGACTTCCCGCGCGTCCTTGACTGGCTGGCCAGCCGCTGAAAGAGTGCGCCCGTCATGGCCGCCACGAGGAGGGATCCGGCCGACCGAGCCTCGAGGGGATGCTGACCTCGAGCAAGCGGGTGCGCCGTCGCGAGCTGATCGCCGCCGGCGCCACCGCGGGCGCCGGCCTCGCCCTTGCCGGCCCGCTCAACTATGCCGCGCTCGCTCGCCGGCAGCGGATTCCCCTGGCGAAGGCGGGCAACTTCCCGCAGGGCGTCGCCTCCGGCTTCCCCTTCCCGAACGCGATCACGCTGTGGACCCGGCTGGGCGAGATCGGCGGCAACGCCCACCTCAAGCTCGAGGTCGCCAAGGACAAGGGCTTCACCAAGGTGGTCGACCAGCGCAACGTCAAGGTGCTGAAGGAGACCGATCACACCGGCAAGGCCCACATCAGGGGCCTGAAGCCGCAGACCGAGTACTTCTACCGCTTCCACACCGCCGACAAGTCGTCGCCGGTCGGGCGCTTCCGCACCGGGCTGCCGCGCGACTCGCAGCAGCCGGTGAGGATCGCCGTCTACTCCTGCCAGCGCTATCAGTCGGGCTTCTACAACGCCCAGGCCGGCATCGCCAAGGAGGACGTGGACATGGTGCTCGGCCTCGGCGACTACATCTACGAGTCCGGGCAGACGAACAACACCGTCAGAGACGACACCACCGGCGCCAACCACGATGGCGACGTCCAGTTCCTCAACGAGTACCGCCAGAAGTACCAGCTCTACAAGGGGGACAAGAACCTCAGGGCGATGCACCAGGCGCACCCCTTCCTCTCGATCTGGGACGACCACGAGGTCGAGGACAACTACGCCGGCGACCAGCAGAGCTCCAACGCCGCGCCGGGCGAGACCAACCCAGGCGCGCCGCAGCGCGTCCCCTTCGCCACCCGCCGTCTGAACGGCTACCAGGCGTTCTTCGAGTACATGCCCCGCTACCGCTACCTGGGCGACCGCTCGCGGATCTACGAGTACTACCGGCTCGGCTCGCTGGTCGACCTGATCCTCACCGACGAGCGCCAGTACCGAGACCAGCAGCCCTGCAACGACCAGATCCTGGTCCCCTGCGCCGACTCGAACACCGCCGGGCGCACGATGCTCGGCGCGACGCAGAAGGCGTGGTTCAAGGACCGCATGGTCAACTCGCCGCAGACCTGGAAGCTGTGGGGCAGCGAGGTGATGCTGATGAGCCTGGAGATCGCCCTCGGCGCGGGCGGGGTCAACCAGGATCAGTGGGACGGCTACGGCGCCGAGCGCGACGAGATCATGAACTACCTGCTCGACCACAACGTCGAGAACATGGTCATCCTCACCGGCGACATCCACACCTTCTTCGCCGGCACGGCGAGCACCTCTGGCAACAGCCTCGGCGATCCCGTCGCCCCCGAGTTCGTCGGCGGATCGGCCACCTCCCTCGGCCTTCCCGAGGAGACGGGCTACCCGGTCTCTGTCTTCGACGCCCTCGCAGCCCAGGACCCGCACATCATCATGCACGACTTCAGCAAGCGCGGCTACATGGTGATCGAGGCGAGGCCCGACGAGCTCCTCTGCGAGTTCAAGTCGGTCAACGCGCTGGTGAAGGGCTCCGCGCCGGCCAGCCTCGCCAAGTTCCGGGTCGGCCCGGGCGATCGTTCGCCGACGCAGACCTAGCAGCCACCAGCTCGCTCGCCCTGGAGCGGCTGCTTGCAGCCGCGACTAATGCGGGGCGAGCGCTCGTGGCTGCGACCTGATGGCGCAGCCGTCAACCGACTACCCTCCCGCCTCCGTGGACTTCGATTTCACCGACGAGCAGCGCGACTTCGCCGCCGCCATCCGCGACTTCTGTGAGCGCGAATGCGGCACGCCGGAGAAGCGCGACCAGCTGACCAAGGGCCACACCGCGCTTCACAACCAGGAGCTTTACGAGCGGATGGCGAAGCTCGGCTGGCTCGGCCTGACCATCCCCGAGGAGTACGGCGGCTCGGGCGGGACCATGCTGGACGCCTGCCTGTTCATGGAGGAGACCTCGCGCGGCCTCGCCCCGATCGGCGGCTACGCCACCACCCTGATCGTCGCCGGCGCCACCGGCCGCTTCGGCACCCCCGAGCAGAAGAAGGAGATCCTGGGCGGCATCGCGCGCGGCTCGGTCGAGGCGATCGCGATGACCGAGCCCGAGGCCGGCTCCGACGTCGGCTCGCTGTCCACCGAGGCCAAGCGCTCCAACGGCGGCTTCGTCATCAACGGACAGAAGGTCTTCTGCTCCAACGCCCATCTCTCCGATCACGTCCTGGTCGTCGCCCGCACCACCAAGGGCGAGAACAAGCACGAGGGCCTGAGCATGATCTTCGTCCCCCGCGACGCCGCCGGCATGGAGATGAAGCCGATCGACACCATGGGAGGCCGGGAGACGAACCACCTCTACTTCACCGACTGCGAGGCGCCCGCGGACGCCGTCCTCGGCGAGGTGGACCGCGGCTGGATGCAGCTGATGGCCGGCCTCAACGTCGAACGCCTGATCCTCGCGGCGACCATGCTGGGCGTCGCCGAGCGCGCCTTCGAGGACGCGCTCTCCTACGTCAAGGAGCGAAAGCAGTTCGGCCGCCCGATCGGCTCCTTCCAGGGCCTCCAGCACCGGCTCGCGGACATGGCGACCGAGCTGGAGGCGGCGAAGCTGATGACCTACTGGGTGGCCACCCTCACCGACGAGGACCCCGACCGGATGCTGCCGCGCGAGGCCTCGATGGTGAAGCTCTATGTGACCGAGAGCTGCAAGCGGATCGCGCTGGAGGGCATGCAGATGATGGGTGGCTACGGCTACTCGTCGGAGTACGACATGGAGCGCTACGTCCGCGCCGCCCTGGTCTCCACCATCTACGGCGGCACCTCGGAGATCCAGCGCAACATCATCGCCAAGACGCTCGGGCTCTAGCCGGGCACGACGCCGCGCGCCCGTGAACGAGCGCCTCGAGCCCTCGCCGATCAGCCCCAGCTACATCCCGCTGAGGGCGCTCGCGGTACAGCTCAAGGCGGAGGCCGGCCGCCGGCTCGGCTGGCGCTCGGGCCTCTCGTTCGTCGACGTCGGCTGCGGCGAGAGGCCCTACGAGCCGCTCTTTCGCCGCTGGGCCGGCGAGTACGTCGGAGTGGACAGCCGGCCCGGGCCCGGAGTGGACGTGGTCGCCGGAGCCGAGTCGCTGCCCTTCGAGGACGCGCGCTTCGATTGCGCCGTCTGCACCCAGCTGCTCGAGCACGCCAGCGATCCCGCGGCGGTCGTGGCCGAGCTCCACCGTGTCCTGCGCCCCGGGGGCGTCGCCTTCGTCTCCACTCACGGGGTGATCCGCTACCACCCCAACCCCGACGACTACTGGCGCTGGACCCACGCGGGCCTGGAGCGCCTGTTTGCCGACGCCGGGGAGTGGGAGTCGGTCGACGTCTACCCGAACGGCGGCACGGCGTCGGCGATCGCCTCCCTGATCTCCCAGCAGCTCACCTCGGCGGCCCAGAAGCTGGGCGAACCGCGGCTGGCTTGGCCCGCGGTCGGCGCGCTCAACGCCTTCTCTTGGCGGCTCGACCGCGCGCATCAGCGGCTGTTTGCCGGCAGGCCGCCGGACCTTGCCCCCAACTACCTGGCGGTCGCCTGCGCGAGCGAGAGGGTCTGAACCTCGACCTCAGCTTGACCTAGGAACGACTCCGTTTGGCTTCGCTCGAGGTCCGTTCCACTCGGGCAAATCCGGCGCGCGATCATCGGCCGGCTGGACCCGCGACTTGAGGGTGGATCGCCCGAGTGGACGAATGATCCGTAATTATTCCCCTTGACACACGGTTCGTAAACGAACTAGGGTGGAAGGCCGGTTGGCAAATCCTTTGGGAGTTTGCGGAAGCAAATGGTCCAAGAAAGCGGGAATTTGGGTGGTTGTTCCTGCGGCGGTGAGCCGCAGGTGAGTATGTGCGCCTGAGAGCCATCCAGGCTCGAGGGCCAGGTCTGCGCCTTCGCGTGGCGCTGCTGGCGGCGCTGGCGACGATGGTCGTGCCCGCCACCGCGAGCGCCGCGGACAGCATCTACTGGAGCGCCGAGTCCGGCGGCACGATCCGGGTCGGGAGCCTGGACGGGGGCACCGCCTCGACCCTGTTCGGCAGTGAGAGCTCCCCGTGCGGCGTGGCGATCGACTCGGCGGCCGGCAAGATCTACTGGTCCAATTTCGGCACCGGCGGGATCAGGGTCGCCAACCTGGACGGGTCGGGCGCCGCCTCGAGCCTGTTCCCGAGCGAAGGCGCCCTCTGCGGGGTGGCGGTCGACCCGGCGGCCGGCAAGATCTACTGGGCCAACTTCGACAACGACAAGATCCGGGTCGGGAACCTGAACGGGACGGGTGCCGCGGACCTGTTCCCCGCCGGGAACGGCCCGAGCGGGGTGGCGATCGACCCCGGCGCCGGCAAGATCTACTGGACCAATCAATTTTCCGGCGAGGTCATGGCGGGCAACCTGGACGGCTCGGGCAGCCCCTCGGCCCTGATCACCGGCCAGTCCAACCCGCTCGGAGTGGCCGTCGACACCGCCGCCAACAAGATCTACTGGACCAACCTCGGCTCGGGCGTGGTCCGGGCCGCGAGCCTGACGGATGTCCCGGGCAGCGCCGTGGACCTGGCCACCGGAGAGGGCTCCCCGGGCGGGGTGGCGATCGACCCCGTGGCCGGCAAGATCTACTGGGACAACTTCGGCGGCTCGATCCGGGTCGCGAACCTGGCGGACGTCCCGGGCACCCGGGCAACCCTGTTCGGCGGCGAGAGCAGCCCGCTCCTCGCCGCGCTGCTGCGCGCGCCGTCCGGCACCGGGGCCCCGACCGTGTCAGGTGGCGGACGTCGTCGGCGCTGAGCTCAGCTGCAGCCAGGGGAGCTGGGCACCAGACCTGCTCGCATCGTTCCTGTACAGGGCGCCGCGCACCTTCTCCTATCAGTGGGTGAAGGTGGGCAGCGGCGACGTCGGCGGCGCCACCTCGGCTACCTTCACCCCCACCGAGGGCGGCGACTACACCTGCCGCGTGACGGCGCAGAACCAGGCGGGGAGCACCCCGCAGACGAGCGCCCCGCACACGATCGAGGGCTCCGGCGCGGTCGGCCCGATCGGACCCACCGGCCCGACCGGACCCACCGGCCCGACGGGCGCGACCGGCCCCACCGGCCCGACCGGCCCGACGGGCCCGACCGGAGCCACGGGCGCTACCGGTCCGACCGGCGCCACGGGCGCCACCGGAGCCACCGGAGCCACCGGCGCCACCGGAGCAACGGGAGCCACCGGCGCCACCGGAGCCACCGGCGCCACCGGCGCCACCGGAGCGACCGGGGCCACCGGCGCCACCGGCGATACGGGAGCGACCGGCGCCACCGGCGCCACCGGCGACACCGGAGCCACCGGCGCCACCGGCGCGACCGGCGACACCGGCGCCACCGGCGCGACGGGCGCCACCGGCGCCACCGGCGCCACCGGAGCGACCGGCGCCACCGGGCCCGCCGGGCCGACCGGCGCGACCGGCGCAACCGGCGCGACCGGGGCCACCGGCGCCACCGGCGCCACCGGCGACGACCGGCGCGACCGGAGCCACCGGCGCCACCGGCGCCACCGGAGCGACCGGCGCCACCGGCGCGACCGGCGCCACCGGCGCCACCGGCGCCACGGGCGCCACCGGCGCCACCGGCGCCACCGGCGCCACCGGCGCGACGGGCGCCACCGGCGCGACCGGCGCGACCGGGCGCCACCGGCGCCGACCGGAGCCACCGGCGCCACCGGCGCAACCGGCGCCACCGGCGCCACCGGAGCCACCGGCGCCACCGGCGCCACCGGAGCGACCGGGCGCCACCGGCGCCACCGGCGCTACGGCGAGCGACCACGGGCGCCACCGGCGCCACCGGCGCGACCGGCGCCACGGGCGCCACCGGCGCCACCGGCGACGACCGGCGCCACCGGAGCGACCGGGCGCGACCGGCGCCACCGGCGCCACCGGCGCGACCGGCGCCACGGGCGCCACCGGCGCCGACCGGCGCGACCGGGGCCACCGGCGCGACCGGGGCCACCGGCGACCGACCGGCGCCACCGGCGACACCGGCGCGACCGGCGCCACCGGCGCCACCGGCGCCACCGGCGCAACTGGCGCCACCGGCGCGACCGGCGACCGACCGGCGCCACCGGCGCCACGGGCGCCACCGGCGCCACCGGCGCCACCGGCGCCACCGGAGCGACGGGCGCCACCGGCGCGACCGGCCCGACCGGGCCCGACCGGCGCCGACCGGAGCCGACCGGCGCCACCGGCGCAACTGGCGCCACCGGCGCGACCGGCGCCACCGGCGCCACCGGCGCCACCGGCGCGACCGGCGCCACCGGCGCCACCGGCGCGACGGGAGCGACCGGCGCCACCGGCGCCACCGGCGACACCGGCGCCACCGGCGCCACCGGAGCGACCGGCGACACCGGCGCCACCGGAGCGACCGGCGCCACCGGCGCCACCGGCGCCACCGGAGCGACCGGCGCCACCGGCGCCCGACCGGGCCGACCGGAGCGACCGGGGCAACCGGCGCGACCGGGGCCACCGGCGCCACCGGCGCCACCGGCGCCACCGGCGCGACCGGCGCCACCGGCGCCACCGGCGACACCGGCGCAACTGGCGCCACCGGCGCGACCGGCGCCACCGGCGCCACCGGGGCCACCGGCGCCACCGGCGACACCGGCGCCACCGGCGCCACCGGCGCGACGGGCGCCACCGGCGCGACCGGCCCGACCGGGCCCGCCGGCCCGACCGGCGCCACCGGCGCCACCGGAGCAACTGGAGCCACCGGCGCCACCGGGGCCACCGGCGACACCGGCGCCACCGGCGCGACCGGCGCCACCGGCGCCACCGGTGCTACGGGAGCGACCGGCGCCACCGGCGATCGGGACACCGGCGCCACCGGCGCCACCGGAGCCACCGGCGACACCGGCGCCACCGGAGCGACGGCGCCACCGGAGCCACCGGCGCCACCGGAGCACCGGCCACCGGCCCGCCGGGCCGACCGGGCGACCGGGCAACCGGGCGACCGGGGCCACCGGCGACACCGGCGCCACCGGCGACCGGAGCACCGGCCCGGCCACCGGCGACCCGGACACGGAGCCGGGCGACCGGCGCACCGGCGCCACCGGGGCCACGGCGCCACGGCGACACCGGCGCCACCGGCGCCACCGGAGCGACGGGCGCCCGGAGCGAGCGGCCCGACCGGGCCCGCCGGCCGACCGGACCACCGGCGCCACCGGCACGAGCACCGGCGCCGGGCCGGCGACCCGGGCCACCGGACGACCGCCACCGGCGCCACGGTGTCGGGACACCGGGCCACCGGCGCGGGACACCGGGCCACGGCGCCACCGGAGCGACCGGCGACACCGGCGCCACCGGAGCGACGGCCCCGGAGCCACCGGGCACCGGAGCACCGGCCCCACCGGCCCGCCGGGCCGACCGGCGCGACCGGGCACCGGAGCGACCGGGGCACCGGACACCGGGCCACCGGGCACCGGAGCGACCGGAGCAACCGGGCCACCGGCCACCGGCGCACGGCCACCGGAGCCACCGGAGCCACCGGCCACACCGGAGCCACGGCGCCACCGGGCGACCGGGCCACCGGCGCGACCGGCGCCACCGGGCCGGGGGAGCGTCCGACCGGGCCGGCCGGGCCCACCGGGGCAACCGGAGCGACCGGAGCCACCGGCGCGACCGGCGCCGAGGCGTGGGCGCGACCGGCCCGACGGGACCCGCGGGACCCAGAGGCCCGACCGGACCCACCGGCGCCACCGGAGCGACCGGGGCCAGGGGCGTCACCGGCGCGACCGGTCCAACCGGCTTCGGGGCCACCGGGCCCACGGGCGCGACAGGCGCGACCGGGCCCACGGGCGTTGGAACGCCCGGCGCTCCCGCCAGCTCGAACACCGTCCTCGTGGTCGTCTCGGCCAAGAACGTCGCCAATGCGGTCTGCCCGCCCAGCAGGCCGATCGCGGTCGGTGGAGACGGCAAGGCCGACAAGGAGGGCGGGCTCAAGTTCTCGGCGCCGCTGAGCGGAGCCGACCTGGCCACGAACGGCAGCCAGGCCACCGGTTGGCGCGCCAAGGCGACCGAGAAGAACATCATCGTGACCGCGTACGCGACCTGCGGGCCCTGAGGTTGTGCGCGCATCAGGAAGTTCCGGGCGTTTCCTCAGGCGGGTAGAGCGGACCCGCCATTCCGTCCTGGCCGGCGTCGCCCCGCGCTCGCTGCTGCTGGGGCTGTTCTCGGTCGCCGCCCTCTCGATCAGCGCGATCAGCGCGACCACGGCCGCTGCGGTTCCCTGCCAGCCCGGCGACAACGAGGTCACCTGCGAGAACCGCCAGCCCGGCAACCCGGCGAGCGAGTGGGACGTCAGCGGCGCCGGCGACCCGACATCCAGGGCTTCGCCACCGACATCAGCGTCGACCAGGGCCAGACGGTCCACTTCAAGGTCGACACCGCCGCGACCGACTACCGCCTCGACATCTACCGGATGGGCTACTACGGCGGCGACGGCGCCCGCCAGGTCGCCACGGTCCAGCCCACGGCGACCTGCCGCAGACCCAGCCCGCCTGCCTGCACCGACGCCGCCACCGGCCTGATCGACTGCGGCAACTGGGCCGAGTCCGCCTCCTGGGCGGTGCCCTCCGACGCCGTCTCCGGCATCTACTTCGCGAAGCTGGTGCGCGAGGACGCACCGCGCGGGGCAAGCCACATCGTCTTCATCGTCCGCGACGACGACGGCAACTCGGACCTGCTCTTCCAGACCTCGGACACGACCTGGCAGGCCTACAACCAGTACGGCGGCAACAGCCTCTACGTCGGCGGTCCCGGCACCGATCCGGGCCGCGCCTACAAGGTCAGCTACAACCGCCCGTTCACCACCCGCGGTACCGCCCCGGAGGACTCGCTCTTCAACGCCGAGTACCCGATGGTCCGCTGGCTCGAGCGCAACGGCTACGACGTCAGCTACTTCACCGGCGTCGACACCGACCGCTTCGGCGCGCGAGATCCTCGAGCACAAGGTCTTCCTCTCGGTCGGCCACGACGAGTACTGGTCGGGCGGCCAGCGCGCCAACGTCGAGGCCGCACGCGACCGCCGGCGTCAACCTCGCCTTCTTCAGCGGCAACGAGATCTTCTGGAAGACCCGCTGGGAGACCAGCATCGACGGCTCCGGCACCGACCACCGCACCCTGGTCTCCTACAAGGAGACGCACGCCGACGCCAAGATCGACCCGGACCGCCGAGTCTGGACCGGCACCTGGCGCGACGTGCGCGCGTTCAACCCCGAGGGCGCCGAAGCCCGAGAACGCGCTGACGGGCACGATCTTCACGGTCAACTGCGGGTACGCTCCGCGATCGAGGTGCCGGCGGCCGACGGCAAGATGCGCTTCTGGCGCAACACCAGCATCGCCTCGCTGCGCCCCGAGCAGACCGCGACGCTGACCGGCGACACGCTCGGCTACGAGTGGGACGAGGACGCTCGACAACAGCGTTCGCGCCCGCCGGGCTGGTCTGCATCTCCTCGACCACCCGCAGACGGGCGTCGATGCTGCTCCAGGACAACGGCTCGCACCTACGCGCCGGGCACGGCGACCCACCACCTGACCCTCTACCGCGACACCAGGCGGGTCGCGCCCTCGTCTTCGGCGCCGGCACGATCCAGTGGTCCTGGGGCCTCGACGGCAACCACGACCGCGGCAGCTCCACCGCCGACCCGCGCATGCAGCAGGCGACGGTGAACCTGCTTCGCCGACATGGGCGTCCAGCCGCAGACGCTCCAGGCCGGGCTCGTGCCGCGACCGCCGTCGACCGACACCGATCGCGCCCACCTCCACGATCACACGCGCCGATCGCCGGCGCCACCGTCGAGAGCGGCCAGCCGATCACGATCAGCGGCACCGCCACCGACGCCGTGGCGAGCGCCGGTGGCCAGGTGGGCGCGTCGAGGTCTCGGTCGACGGCGGCACCACCTGGCACCCGGCGCAGGGGCGCGACAACTGGACCTACTCCTGGACGCCCGGCGGCGACCGGCAGCGCCACGATCAAGAGCGCGCGCCGTCGACGACAGCGGCAACCTCGAGACTCCCGGCGCCGGCGTGACGGTGAACGTCGATCGCCGCGGACGCTGTCCCTGCTCGATCTGGGAGCGACTCCTTCACCGCGCCGGTGCGACGGGGACACCAGCGCGGTCGAGGTCGGCGTCAAGTTCCGCTCCGACGCAGGCCGGCTTCATCACCGGGCTCCGCTTCTACAAGGCGCCCGGCAACACCGGCACCCACGTCGGGCACCTGTGGACGGCGGGCGGCAACCCAGCTCGCCGAGGCCACCTTCACCGGCGAGACCGCGCTCCGGCTGGCAGCAGGTCGAGCTTCGCCAGCCCGGTGGCGATCAGCCGCGAACACCACCTACGTCGCCTCCTACCACGCGCCCAACGGCAACTACGCCTTCAGCAGACAGCTACTTCGCCGGTCGGGCGTCGACAGCGCGCCCGCTGCACGCGCTCGCCGACGGCGTCGACGGGCCCAACGGCGTCTACAAGTACGGCGCCTCGGGGGGCGTTCCCGACCGACACCTTCCAGGCGAGCAACTACTGGGTCGACGTCGTCTTCGACGACGACGTCGGGCCGGACACCACGCCGCCGACGGTCAGCTGCGCTGCACCCCGCCGGACGGCGCCAGCGGCGTCGCCACCGGCACCGACGTCACCGCGACCTTCAGCGAGGCGATGGACGCCGGCACGATCGGCGGCGCCACGTCGAGCTCCGCGACCCGGCGCAACGCGCTGGTCCCCGCCACCGTCAGCTACAGCTCCGCGCAGCGGCGGGTGACGCTCGACCCCGACCAGCCCGCTGCAGCACTCGACCACCTACACGGCGACGGTCAAGGGCGGCGCCGGCGGCGTCACGGACGTGGCCGGCAACGCGCTGGCCGCCGACTCCACCTGGTCGTTCACCACCGCGGCGCCGCCGCCGCCCCCGCCCGACGAGGGCCCGGGCGGGCCGATCCTGGTGATCACGAACGCGGCGAACCCCTTCAGCCGCTACTACGCCGAGATCCTGCGCGCCGAGGGCCTCAACGAGTTCACGGTCACCGACCTCTCGACCGTCACCCCGGCGCTGCTGAGCAACTACGACGTCGTCGATCCTCGGCGAGACCGGCCTCGAGCGCCGCGCAGGTGACGATGCTCACCGACTGGGTCAACGGCCGGCGGCAACCTGATCGCCATGCGCCCCGACCCGCAGCTCGCCGGCCTGCTCGGCCTGACCGACACCGCCAGCACGCTCGCCAACGGCTACCTCCAGGTCGACACGGCGACGGGCCCGGGCGCCGGCATCGTCGGCCAGACGATCCAGTTCCACGGCACCGCCGACCGCTACACGCTGAACGGCGCCGAGACGCGTCGCCACGCTCTACTCCGACGCCACCACGGCCACCGCCAATCCCGGCCGTGACGCTGCGCAGCGTCGGCGCGCAACGGCGGCCAGGCCGCGGCCTTCACCTACGACCTGGCGCGCTCGGTCGTCTACACGCGGCAGGGCAACCCGGCCTGGTCGGGCCAGGAGCGCGACGGCGCAGGCGGGCCCGATCCGCTCCGACGACCTGTTCTTCGGGGCCAAGCCCGGCGATCCCCAGCCGGACTGGGTCGACCTCAACAAGGTCGCCGATCCCGCAGGCCGACGAGCAGCAGCGGCTGCTCGCCAACCTGATCGCGGCAGATGAACCTGGACCGGAAGCCGCTGCCGCGCTTCTGGTACCTCCCGCGCGGCGAGAAGGCCGTCGTCGTGATGACCGGCGACGACCACGGCAACGGCGGCACCGCGGGCCGCTTCGACCAGCTACCAGGCGCTCAGCCCGCCGGCTGCTCGGTCGCCAACTGGGAGTGCGTGCGCGGCACCTCCTACATCTACCCGAACACGCCGATGCTGACCGACGCCAGGCGGCCGCCTTCGAGGACGCCGGGCTTCGAGATCGCCCTGCACGTCAACACCGAACTGCGCGGACTGGGCCGACCAGGCTCAGCTCGAGTCGCTTCTACACGAGCCAGCTCGCGACCTTGGCCGCCAACTACCCGAGCCTCGCCGCGCCCTCCACCAACCGCACCCACTGCATCGCCTGGAGCGACTGGGCGACGCAGCCGAAGGTCGAGCTGGAGAACGGCATCCGCCTCGACACCAACTACTACTACTGGCCGCCCGACTGGGTCCAGAACCGCCCGGGCATGTTCACCGGCTCCGGCATGCCGCATGCGCTTCGCCGACCTCGACGGCACGATGATCGACGTCTACCAGGCGACGACGCA
The DNA here is from genome assembly GCA_963746615.1 of uncultured Solirubrobacterales bacterium. GTDB lineage: Bacteria > Actinomycetota > Thermoleophilia > Solirubrobacterales > 70-9 > SHVA01. The sequence goes on from CAVVBU010000002.1 coordinate 57,786, forward strand.
GATGACCGACGAGTCCGGCCAGACCTACCCGTTCACCATCGACACGCTGCTCGACAACGCCCTCGGCCCGCAGGGCTACTACGGCGTCTTCACGGCCAACATGCACACCGACAACGCCTCGCACGCGGGCTCGGACGCGATCGTCGCCTCGGCGCAGGCGCGGGACGTGCCGGTCGTCTCCGCCCGCCAGATGCTGCAGTGGCTCGACGGCCGCAACGGCTCCTCGTTCGGCTCCGTCTGCCTGGAACGCGAACAAGCTCAACTTCAAGATCAGCGTCGGCGCCGGCGCCAACGGCCTGCGCGCGATGGTGCCGACCACCTCTTCAGTCGGCGCTCTGACCACCGTCAAGCGGAACAACACGCCCGATCGCCACCACCACCAGGACCATCAAGGGCGTCGAGTACGCGTTCTTCGACGCGGCGGCCGGGAGCCTATGAGGCGACCTACGCCGTCGACGACACGGCGCCGGTCGATCTCGAACCTCGACCACTCGGCGCAGGGCAACGGCACGGCGAACGATCACCTGGGACACCAACGAGGCGTCCGACTCGCGGGTGGACTACGGGACCAACCCGAACAACCTCAACCAGAGCCAGACAGTTTCGGGGTTGGTCACCTCTCACAACGTCCAGCTCACCGGGCTCAACCCGAACACGACCTACTACTACCGAGTGACGTCGGCGGACGCCGCCTCCAACTCGTCCACCGAGCCCCCAGACCCAGGCCAACCGCCTGCGAGCTTCACCACGCCCTCGGCGAGCTTCACCGACACCACCGTCTCCGACTTCAGCGCCGGCACCACCGGCTCCAACACCTACGTCTCCGAGACCGGCAACGGCGAGGTGATCCTGAAGCCGACCGAGGGCCAGGAGTTCTCGGGCGGGCCGGGGCTGCCGGCAGGGTGGACGGGCTGCACCTGGCCCGCCTGCAGCGACGCTCCGGGTCCCGCCACCGTCTCCGGCGGCAGCCTGCACGTGGACGGCGGCATGGCCAAGCACCAGCGCCACCTACGGGTCCGGCCGCGCGGTCGAGTTCAAGGCGACCTTCGGCGCCGCTCCCTTCCAGCACCTCGCCCTCACCGACAACTTCAACAGCTCCTGGGCGATGTTCAGCACGCGCGGTGACCGCCAACCAGGTCTATGCGAGCACCAACGCCGCCAACGGACTCGATGACTTCGTCATCCCCGGCTCGGGCGCTTGGATCGGCTCCTCGCACCTGCTACCGGATCGAGTGGGACACGACCGAGGTCCGCTACTTCGTGGACGGAACCCTGGTGCGACACACGCACCATCACTGCCGTTCGGCTCCAGCCTGAACCTCGCTGTGAGCGACTTCGACAGCGGTGGCCCCGCAGCTCGCGGTCGACTGGGTGCGATTGAGCCCCTACCCGGCCACGGGCACCTTCGAGTCCCGCGTCTTCGACGCCGGCCAGGCGGCCGACTGGGGCGCGCTCACCTGGAGCTCGACGGTCCCGGCGGGGACCAGCCTGGCGATGAGCGTCCGCACCGGCCCCACGCCGACCCCCGACGGCAACTGGACCGCCTTCACCCCGGTCGCCTCCAGCGGAGGCGACATCGCGGGCAACTCGCGCTATGTCCAGTACCGGGCGGAGATGGATCCTGACCCGAACCTGACGCCGACGCTGAGCGACGTCTCGATCGCCTACAACCTGGGCCCCGACGTGACGCCGCCGACGATCACCCAGAGGACGCCGGCGCCGAACGCGAGCAACGTCGCCCGGAACACGAACGTCGACGTTCAGTTCAGCGAGGCGATGAACCCGGCGACGATCACCGGCTCCACCGTCCGCCTGCGAAAGCAGGGGGCGGGCAGCGACGTGCCGGCAAGCGTGAGCTACTCGGGGAACACGGCGACCATCAACCCGAACGCCGACCTGGATCCGGGAGCCGTCTACAACGTCACGGTGGACGGCACGGTCGAGGACGCCAACGGCAACCCGCTGGGCGCCGACGACACCTGGAGCTTCACCACCGTGCCGCTGACCTTCGTCGACGACACGACCGCCGAGTTCGGCGCCGGCACCCCCGGCGCCGACACCTACGTCTCCGAGACCGTCAACGGCGAGGTCACCCTGAAGCCGACCGTCGGGCGCGGAGTTCTCCGGCAGCTCGGTCCCGGCGGATTGGAAGAGCTGTCCGTGGAGCGCCCCGGACCGGAGCTGCACGCCCGGCACCGGCGGCACCGTCTCGGGCGGCAGCCTCCACCTGGACGCCGCCTACGCCAGGACCATCGCCACCTACGCCTCGGGCCGCTCGCTCGAGTTCGTGGCCAACTTCGGCGGCGAGAACAACGAGCACGTCGGCTTCGGCGTCGACCTCAACAACTCGCCCAACTGGGCGATCTTCAGCCGCAAGGCCGACGGCAGCTTCAACGCCCGCACCAATAACGGCGGGTCAGAGACCCACGACACCACTCTCGGGCACCCTGTTCGGCTCGCCGCACCTCTACCGGATCGAGTGGGACACGAACGAGGTCCGCTACTACGTGGACGGGACCCTGGTCGCCGACCCACGCGGCCACCTTCGGCGCGACCCAGATGCGCCCGATCGCGAGCGACCTCACCGCCGGCGGCTCCGAGGTCAGCGTGGACTGGATGCGGATGAGCCCCTACCCGGCCGCGGGCACCTTCGACTCCCGGATCTTCGACGCCGGCGCCGGTCAGACCGCCGACTGGGGCGCGCTCAACTGGAACTCGGCGACGCCGTCGGGCACCGGGATCGCGATGAGCGTCCGCACCGGCAACACGCCGACCCCCGACGGCACCTGGAGCAGCTTCACCTCGATCGGATCCAGCGGCGGCGACATCCCCGGCAGCTCGCGCTACGTCCAGTACCGCGCCGAGCTGACCACGAGCAGCGACACCAAGACGCCCACCCTGAGCGAGGTGTCGATCGGCTACCTCGCCGGTCCCGACGTCACGGCGCCGACGATCATCGACCGCAGTCCGGCCCCGAACGCCACCGACGTCCCGCGGAGCACCAACGTCGACGTCCAGTTCAGCGAGGCGATGAATCCGGCGACGATCACTGGCTCCACCGTGCGCCTGCGCAAGCAGGGCGCGGGCAGTGACGTGCCGCGCGAGCGTCAGCTACTCGGGGAACACGGCGACCATCAATCCGAACGCCGACCTCGACTCCAACGGCGTCTACGTGGTGACCGTGGCGGGGACGGTCGCGGACACGGCCGGCAACCCGCTCGGCGCCGACGACACCTGGACCTTCACGGCGGCGCCGCTCAGCTTCGGCTTCGTCGACGACACGGCCGCCGAGTTCGGCGCCGGCACCCCCGGCGCCGACACCTACGTTTCCGAGACCGCCAACGGCGAGGTCACCCTGAAGCCGACCGTGGGCGAGGAGTTCTCGGGCGACCCGGGCCTGCCGGCTGGGCTGGTCGAGCAGCAACGGGCCCCCGTGGACGCCGGCGGCACCGCCACCGTCTCGGGCGGCAGCCCTCCACGCCGACGGCGCCTTCGCGAGCACCGACGCCACCTACGCGCCCGGCCGCTCGCTCGAGTTCAGGGCGACCTTCGGCGCCGCCACCGTTCCAGCACGTCGGCTTCACCGACGACTTCAACACCTATCTGGGCGATGTTCAGCACCCGCAACAGCACCAGCCAGCTCTATGCGAGCACCAACCCGGGCAGCATCCAGGACAGCCCGATCGGCTCCGGCGAACCAGTACGTCGGCTCCTCGCATCTCTACCGGATCGAGTGGGACGCGACCGAGGTTCGCTACTACATCGACGGCGCCTTGGTGCAGACCGCATGCCGCGACCATCGGCGCCAACCTGAACGTGGCCGTCAGCGACCTCAACAGCGGCGCTCCGGATCTCTCCGTCGACTGGCTGCACATGACTCCGTACCCGGCGTCGGGGACCTTCGACTCGCGCGTCTTCGACGCCGGCCCAGGTCATCAACTGGGGCCCGCTCAGCTGGAGCTCGGCGCTGCCGTCGGGCACCGGGATCGCGATGAGCGTCCGCATCGGCAACACGCCGACCCCCGATGGCAACTGGAGCGCCTTCACCCCGATCGCCTCCAGCGGCGGCGACATCCCGGGCAGCTCCCGCTACGCGCAGTACCGCGCGGTGCTCAACACCACCGACGCGAACCAGACCCCCACTCTCAGCGAGGTCACCTTCAACGGCACGGAGCGTGCCGTCGGCCCCACCGGAGCGACCGGTCCGACCGGAGCGACGGGTGCGACCGGGCCGACCGGGGCGACGGGCGCGACGGGCGCGACGGGTGCGACCGGGGCGACAGGACCGACTGGACCCTCGGGTGCCACCGGGACCACGGGGGCAACCGGCGCCACCGGCGCCACCGGGGACACCGGAGCGACCGGAGCCACCGGCCCGACCGGGGCCACGGGAGCGACTGGCGCGACCGGCGAAACGGGAGCGACCGGAGCCGCCGGCGCCAACGGCGCCACCGGAGCAACGGGCGAAGCGGGAGCCACTGGAGCGACTGGAGCGACCGGCGCCGCCGGCGACACCGGAGCCACCGGCGCCACAGGCGACACCGGGGCCACAGGGGCCACGGGAGCCACCGGGGACACCGGAGCCACCGGCAACGCCGGAGCGACGGGCGACACCGGAGCGACCGGGGCAACGGGCGCGACCGGCGCCGCCGGCCCGATCGGACCCTCGGGCCCGACCGGGGCGAACGGGGCGACCGGTGATACCGGCGCCACCGGAGCCGCCGGCGCCAACCGGCGCCACCGGAGCAACGGGCGAAGCGGGAGCCACCGGAGCCACCGGCGCCACCGGCGACACCGGAGCGACCGGCGCCACCGGCGACACCGGGGCCACCGGCGCCACCGGCGAGACCGGGGCGACCGGCCCGAACGGTCCCTCGGGCCCGACCGGGGCCACGGGAGCGACTGGCGCGACCGGCGAAACGGGAGCGACCGGAGCCGCCGGCGCCAACGGCGCCACCGGAGCAACGGGCGAAGCGGGAGCCACTGGAGCGACTGGAGCGACCGGCGCCGCCGGCGCCAACGGAGCCACCGGCGCCACAGGCGACACCGGGGCCACAGGGGCCACGGGAGCCACCGGGGACACCGGAGCCACCGGCAACGCCGGAGCGACGGGCGACACCGGAGCGACCGGGGCAACGGGCGCGACCGGCGCCGCCGGCCCGATCGGACCCTCGGGCCCGACCGGGGCGAACGGGGCGACCGGTGATACCGGCGCCACCGGAGCCGCCGGCGCCACCGGCGCCACCGGAGCCAACGGGCGACGCGGGAGCCACCGGAGCCACCGGCGCCACCGGCGACACCGGAGCGACCGGCGCCACCGGCGACACCGGGGCCACCGGCGCCACCGGCGAGACCGGGGCGACCGGCCCGAACGGCTCCCTCGGGCCCGACCGGGGCCACGGGAGCGACTGGCGCGACCGGCGAAACGGGAGCGACCGGAGCCACCGGCGCCAACGGCGCCACCGGAGCAACGGGCGAAGCGGGAGCCACTGGAGCGACTGGAGCGACCGGCGCCGCCGGCGCCACCGGAGCCACCGGCGCCACCGGCGACACCGGGGCCACAGGGGCCACGGGAGCCACCGGGGACACCGGAGCCACCGGCAACGCCGGAGCGACGGGCGACACCGGAGCGACCGGGGCAACGGGCGCGACCGGCGCCGCCGGCCCGATCGGACCCTCGGGCCCGACCGGGGCGAACGGGGCGACCGGTGATACCGGCGCCACCGGACGCCGCCGGCGCCAACCGGCGCCACCGGAGCAACGGGCGACGCGGGAGCCACCGGAGCCACCGGCGCCACCGGCGACACCGGAGCGACCGGCGCCACCGGCGACACCGGGGCCACCGGCGCCACCGGCGAGACCGGGGCGACCGGCGCCACCGGCCCGACCGGGGCCACGGGAGCGACCGGCGCGACCGGCGCAACGGGAGCGACCGGAGCCACCGGCGCCACCGGCGCCACCGGAGCAACGGGCGAAGCGGGAGCCACTGGAGCGACTGGAGCGACCGGCGCCGCCGGCGCCACCGGAGCCACCGGCGCCACCGGCGACACCGGCGCCACAGGGGCCACGGGAGCCACCGGGGACACCGGAGCCACCGGCAACGCCGGAGCGACGGGCGACACCGGAGCGACCGGGGCAACGGGCGCGACCGGCGCCGCCGGCCCGATCGGACCCTCGGGCCCGACCGGGGCGAACGGGGCGACCGGTGATACCGGCGCCACCGGAGCCGCCGGCGCCAACGGCGCCACCGGAGCAACGGGCGAAGCGGGAGCCACCGGAGCCACCGGCGCCACCGGCGACACCGGAGCGACCGGCGCCACCGGCGACACCGGGGCCACCGGCGCCACCGGCGAGACCGGGGCGACCGGCGCCACCGGAGCGACCGGGGCCACGGGCGCGACCGGCGCCGCCGGCCCGACCGGCCCCTCGGGCCCGACCGGGGCCAACGGGGCCACCGGCGGTACCGGAGCGACAGGCGCAGCCGGCGGTACCGGGGCCACCGGAGCCAGCGGCGCTACCGGCGGTAACGGAGCGACGGGCGCCACCGGAGCGACCGGCACCACCGGGGCGACCGGCGCCACCGGCAACGCCGGCGCGATCGGCGCGCTCGGCGCCGCGGGCGCAACCGGTCCGACCGGGCTTTCAGGTCCGACCGGAGCCGCCGGGGCCAACCGGCGGGACCGGCGCCACCGGCACCACCGGCACCACCGGCGGCACCGGAGCCACCGGAGCCACCGGAGCCACCGGGAACACCGGCGCAGCCGGCACGACGGGCGCCACGGGCGCGACCGGCGCCACTGGCCCGACCGGTCCGGCCGGCCCGACCGGGGTCACCGGGGCCAGGGGGGCGACCGGGGCCACGGGGAACACGGGCGCGACGGGCGCCACGGGCACCGGCGCCACCGGACCGACCGGACCCGCTGGAGCCGCCGGTCCGACCGGGCCCACCGGCGCCGCCGGAGTCAAGGGCGCGACCGGTCCGACCGGGGCCACGGGAGCGACCGGCACCCCCGGCCCGACCGGCCCGACCGGCGCCACCGGCGCCACGGGGCCGACCGGCGTCGGGCTGCCTGGCGCGTCCGCCAGCTCGCAGACCGTGGTGGTCGTCGCCTCCGGCAAGGGCGTCGCAGACGCCGTCTGCCCGCCGAACAAGCCGGTCGCGCTCGCCGGCGACGGCATGCCTGACAAGGACGGCGGGCTCAAGTTCTCGGCGCCGCTCAACGGGGGCGCCCTGGCCACGCACGGCAGTCCGACCACCGGATGGCGCGCCAAGGCAACCAAGGACAACATCCGCGTGACCGCGTTCGCCATATGCGGCCCCTGAGACCCGCCTCCCGAAGCGGCCGGCCGATCTCAGCCGTAGGCGGCGGCGATCCGAAACCGCTGCCCGGGCTTGCCCCGACGCAGCTTCACGCCCGCGTACCACCAGCCGGCTGCCGGCCCGGCCACCGTGCAGCTCTCGCTCGAGCCACGCCGCGCGGCGCGGCAGTCGGAGTCAGCCGAGCCAGGTGGGGCAGCGCGGCGCAGGTAGAGGTCGAGGTTCGTGGAAGGACTGCGACTCCGCTTGAACCGATGCGCCCTGCGCGCGCGCCGCGGTGGGCCGATGAGCCTCGCCGCGAGCAGCCGCTTGGACGAAAGCCAGCCGGTCGCGATCGGCGGGCGGGGCGCTCTGCAAGACCTCAGCCGCGCGTTGACCAGCCTCTCTGGCTGTGTTACGAGTACTCCTGTGATTCGCGCATATGGCGCGATCTGGGGGTAAGACTGAGGCGAGGGGCAAGCCGATGAACGACGCAAGCAGCAGATTTCGTCACCCGTACGTGGCGGCGGCCATCGGGATCGTCCTTGCCGCGGCCATCATCGCGTTCCTCCTGCTCAGGAACAACGACGACAACTCGGCAGCCGAGCCGACCGGCGGGGCGGAAGCCGCCAGCCTGAATGACCTCCGCAGCGTCGCCGACGCAGCGGACTTCCCGGTCTATTGGGCCGGGCAGAAGCCCGGCCAGCAGTACGAGCTGACGATCACGGAGGACGGCAACATATTCGTTCGCTACCTCGATCCGAACGTGCCGATCGGGTCCCGGGACGTTGCATCGCTGACGATCGGGACGTATCCGGTCACCAACGCCTACGCCGCGCTGCAGGCCATCGCCCAGAAGCCCGGCGCACGCACCGACCAGACCCCGGATGGCGGGCTGGTGGTTACCAACAGCAAGAACCCCCAGAGCGTTTACATCGCCTACCCGAACACGAACTACGAGATCGAGGTCTACGACCCCAACCCCAAGTCGGCCCTCGAGGTCGCTACCTCGGGAACGGTCCAGCCGATCAAGTGAGAAACGCCGCGGCATCGCCGCGCAGCGTTGACGCCGGCCCAGCAGCGATCAGGCGTAGGCCTCGATCCAATCCCAGCTCTCGCCGCACAGGCGCCGGTACTGGGAGGCCGGAACCGTCACGGTGCCGCGGTCATCGGGTTGGACGCGCTCCAGCAGGATCGGCCCGACCGGGGTCGGATCCGCCCCGCTGCCCGGAGCCAGTCCTGGTCCCTGATAGTCGATCGTGATCCGCTGGTCGCCGGCTCCCAGGCTGAAAGGGCCGAACGGCTGGTAGCGGTTGATGTTGAGGGCCTGCCGCACCCCCGGCGCCGTCTGCCCGCCGGCGCTGACCTCCACCTCACCGTAGATGTCGCCTCCGATCCAGACCCTGTAGTCCCCCGCGGTGGCGACCGGTGCCTCCGCCTCGAGAGTGCCGGAGTCGCGGGGGGTGAACTTCCCCGGGTCGCCGGACGCCCACGATGCGGGCAGGGAGGCGTTGCCGAGATCGACCACCGCGTAGTCCCCTGGCCGCGCGGCGACGAGGGTCGCCCCGGGCCCGGCGCGATTAGCGAGCGCCTCGACCTCCGCGCAATTGGGCACGGCGCTGCTCTCGAGCGGCTCTCCCAGCGGCAGGTGCTCGGCCAGGGACCTGCCGGCGACGATTGGTGCCGTGCGTGCCCAGACCTCGTAGTACTTGCCGGCGTAGGCGAGCCGGAAGTCGCCCGGCGGGCGGCTGGCCACCGGCGAGCGCCGGAAGACCAGCAGGCGGTAGGGGGCCAAGGAGTCGGTCGCGATCGCGTCGGTGTCGAGGTAGGGCACGCCGTCCGGGAGCGAGCCGTCCACCAGGTTGACCGGGCGCCGCCTCAGGTCCTTGGCGTTCTCGGCGTCGAGCCGGCGCAGGAAGTGCCGCGGGCCGTAGGTCGAGCCCTCGGTGACCAGCGCCGGCCCCCGACCTGCGAAGCGTTCGCCGATCTGCTCGAGCTCGCGGTGCTCCGCCCGGGGGGCGAGCCAGACGCCCTGATAGGCGAGGAACGACGACCATAGGATCAGGGCGACGGCGAACGAGCCCACCAGCCAGCCCTCGATGTTGAAGCGAGTCCGTTCGATCAGGATGGCCACGCCCGTTAGCCCCGCCACCAGCACCGCCGGAGAGAGGATCGCCATTCCCTTGCCGTCGACCCAGGGAGATCCGACCGCGTAGACGACCGCAAAGGCAAGCGCCCCGCCCAGGAAGTAGGAGGGCAGGGTCAACTCGCGCTGGCGAATCGCCGTATAGGCGGCGAAGAACGCCAGGCCCGCCAGCACCGCGATCACGATGGTCACCCCGAGCTCGTACTTGGGATCGAGGCGGAAGTCCACGGCCGGCCAAATGCCCATCAGGTGCAGCAGGCTGAGCGGTCCGGAGAGGTTGCCGAGCTCCGACTCCTTGAACAGGAAGGACTGGAAAGGGTCGAAGAGGCCGTTCGGGGTGATCAGCTGGGGAAGGGTTGCGACCACGGCGACCGCCAAGGCCTTCCAGGCGAGCGCCAGCGCCGCTGCCCCGCCGATGCGCCGGCGGGCCTCCAGCAACAGCGGCAGCATCGTCGGCAGCAGCCATACGGCGCCGCCGGGGCCGAGCACGGCGACGAAGGCGGCCGCCACCAGCCCCGGGAGGATCCAGGGCCATCTCGCTTCCGGTTGCCGCCGGATCGCGTGCCAGGCGAGCAACGGCGCCAGCGCGAGCAGGGTCGCGGCCGTGATCTCCTTCACGCCCCCCCACAGCGCGTAGCCGAGCAGCGTGGCCGACTGGCCCGCGAGGAACGCCACCGCCGCCCGCGCGGGGGCTGGCCGGATCAGTGGCCGCACCAACTCGGCGAGCAGCAGCGTCAGCATCGCCGCCATCAGCGCCATCGAGGGCTGGACCGTCCAGGCGACGTCCTGGCCGGTGAGCTTGCCGATCAGGGCCATCGGGACGAAGGCGCCCATCGGATAGCCCGTGCTGATGTTGATCTGGATCAACGCCTCCCAGGTGGAGGGGGCGAAGCCGTTGGTTCGCCGGCCGAACTCGAAGGCGTGATCGGCGAATCCCATCCAGGAGCCGGTGTCGTCGAGCTTGATGTAGCCGGCCCAGGTGGGCTCGCCCGAGAGCACCACCGGCGCCGCGAAGACGCAGTAGACGCCCAACGCCGCCGCGATCTCCCAACCAGGGAACGGGCCCTTTGTGAGCCCGGCGCTCCAGCCCATCACCAGCCCGAAGACGCCGAGCCCGACGGCCGCGGGGATGGCCAGCTCGGCCGTCGCGTCGGTGCTGACCCCCAGCTGCGCGATGAGGATCATCACCGCGAGCCCGAGTGCCGGTCGGACGCACCAGGGAACCCTGGCGCCGGAAGTCAACTCCACTCCGAAGGAAAGCCCCAGCGCGACAAGCAGCGACGCCGCAGGACCGATCAGCCAGCAGAGAAGGAGGTCCAAGACCGGCTCCTAGCCCGCCGACCGCCTCGTCGCGCTGCCGTGTCGACGCTCTCCGCTCAGTTCCACCCCGGCACGAACGTACCAACCGCGAGTGTCAGCAAAGGGGTTGATCGCTATTCTTGGGCTCACCTCGCGGTTCGTGGCGGGGTCTTTTTTCTGTAATCAGCGTGCCCGGCCGGCAGTAGAGGAGAAATGGCTCGCGGAGACGTTCGCATCGCCGTCACCCTCGCGTGCGAGGAGTGCAAGCGGCGGAACTACGAAACCAACAAGTCGCGGCGAAACACGCCCGACCGGGTCGAGCTGCGCAAGTACTGCCGCTGGTGCGGTCGCCACACCCCTCATAAGGAGACCCGCTAGTGGCGAAGAGCCGGGCGCAGCGCAAGGCTGAGCGCCGTCGGCGTGAGGCCCAGCAGCGCCAGCGCGGGCCGCAGGAGGGTCGCGAGGAGTCGCGCGCGCAGCACGACACCCAGGCTCCGGTCTCCGGCGAGGTGGCGGAGGCCGAGGCGATCATCGAGACCGGCGCTTCCCCCGAGGACTACGGCGAGCACACGATCGAACGCGACCAGGCCCCGGCTCCCGACGGCGGTGGGACCGCGGGGCCCGATGCCGGCTCGCCGGTTCCCGGCGTCCTGCCCGAGCCGGTCCGCCCGGAGCCCGTTGGGCCGGAGCCAATTCGCCCCGAGCCTGTTGAGTCGGCACCAGAGGCCCCGGCGCCCTCGCGCGCCGACGTGGGCCAGCCCGAGGTAGAGGCGCCGCCCCGCGAGAGCCGGGACGAGCGCCGGGCGCGGCGCGAGCGCGAGAAGGAGCAACGACGAAAGGCGCGCGCCAAGCAGCTGCAGAAGGGCCAGCCCGCCGGCGAGCCGGCGGAGCGCAAGCGCGGCCCGGTCATCGGCTTCATCGCCTCCTGCTGGGCGGAGCTGAAGAAGGTCCAGTGGCCGGACCGTGACACCCTGGTGCAGGCGTCGGCCGTGACGCTGATCTTCGTCGCCATCATGGCCGCCTATCTGGGTGCGCTCGACGCCGTCTTCAACTGGCTCATCAAGCAGATCATCTAGCCGACAAGGACTTCCATGTTTCGTTGGTACGTCATCAACACCTATTCCGGGCACGAGAACAAGGTCAAGCACAACCTCGAGCACCGGGTTCACACCATGAACCAGGAGCGCAACGTGCGCCAGGTCGTGGTGCCGACCGAGCAGGTGACCGAGATCAACAAGGACGGCCAGAAGGAGCCCAAGGAGCGACGCACCATGCCCGGCTACGTCTTGGTCAACATGGAGATGACCGACGAGTCCTGGGGTCTGGTCAAGAACACCCCGGGGGTCACCGGCTTCGTCGGCTCGCGCAACAAGCCGGTGCCGCTGTCCAGCGGCGAGATCGACCGCCTGCTCCACCGCGAGACGGCGGAGCGCCCGCGCACCCGCGCCCAGTTCTCGATCGGCGAGTCGGTCAAGGTGATCTCCGGCCCGCTCGCCGACTTCTCCGGCGAGATCGCCGAGATCAACGAGGACGCCGCCAAGCTCAAGGTGCTGGTCTCGATCTTCGGCCGTGAGACCCCGGTCGAGGTCAACTACGACCAGGTCAAGAAGATCTAGGAGATTCCGTGGCGAAGAAGGTCCTCACCCTGATCAAGCTTCAGATCCCGGCCGGCGCGGCCAATCCCGCGCCGCCGGTGGGCCCGGCGCTGGGCCAGCACGGCGTCAACATCATGGAGTTCTGCAAGGCGTTCAACGCCCAGACCCAGCAGGACGCCGGCACGATCATTCCCGTCGAGATCACGGTCTACGAGGACCGCTCGTTCGAGTTCATCACCAAGACCCCGCCCGCGGCGGTCCTGATCAAGGAGGCGGCGGGGATCGACAAGGGCTCGGGCGAGCCGCACAGCGAGAAGGTCGGCTCGATCACGGTGGACCAGGCGCGGCAGATCGCCGAGCGCAAGATGCCCGACCTGAACGCGAACGACCTCGACGCCGCAACCAGGATCATCGCCGGGACCGCCCGCTCGATGGGGGTCACCGTCGAGGGGCTGGAGGCCTGATGGCCCGCGGCAAGCGCTACCGCCAGCAGTACGAGAAGATCGATCGCAACCGCGCCTACGAGCCGGCCCAGGCGGTCCACCTTGTCAAGGAGACCGCCAGCGCCTCCTTCGACGAGACGGTCGAGCTGCACGTGCGGCTCGGGGTCAACGTGCGCCACGCGGAGGAGCAGCTGCGAGGCACGATCGCCATGCCTCAGGGCCTGGGCAAGAACGTGACGGTCGCCGTCTTCGCCGAGGGCGATGCCGCCCGGGCAGCCGAGGAGGCCGGCGCGGACTTCGTCGGCGCCGCCGAGCTCGCCGAGAAGGTGGAGGGCGGCTGGACCGACTTCGACGTCGCCATCGCCACTCCCGCGCTGATGCCCCAGGTCGGAAAGCTCGGCCGCATCCTCGGGCCGCAGGGCAAGATGCCCAACCCCAAGGTGGGGACGGTCACCGACGACGTCTCCAAGGCGGTCGGCGAGGCAAAGGCGGGCAAGGTCGAGTACCGCACCGACCGCCAGGCGATCGTCCACCTGGTGATCGGCAAGACCAGCTTCGAGGAGCGCGCCCTGCTCGAGAACTACGCCGCCGTGATCGAGGAGATCATCCGCGCCAAGCCCGCCTCGGCCAAGGGGCGCTACATCATCTCGGTCGCCCTGACCACGACCATGGGCCCCGGCGTGCGCGTCGACCCGAACGTCTTTCGCAGCGCCGACATCCTCGCCGGACGAGCCGAGTCGGGCGGCGAGGTCGAGGGGCAGCCGGAGGTGGGCGACGACGCGTCTAGCGAGCCATCCGGGGAGGCCGAGGCGGAATCCGCCGAGGAGCCGGCGACCGCCTGAGCTCGAGCCAGATAACCGCACTCGGTGCCCTGGCGAGCGCCGCCCTGGCAACGGCGATAATCGCCGGCTCTGCGGCCGCGGCCCCGATCCCATCGACGCCCCCGCTTCCCTCGCTGCCGTCCTTCCGGGGGGCGCCGGCCAAGGCCAAGCCGCTGGGCAACGTGACCAAGGCGAGGCAGAACCCCTTCATGGCCGAGAACCCGGCGAGCAACGTCCACAACGACACCTGGATGACGGACGCCTACCTGGGCGCGGGCCCGCTGGGCCGCTCCCCGAGCGCCGTCTCCGAGCTGAAGTCTCCTTCGCTCTGCGGCTCCATCACCTTCGACACGCGCGGCCGGATCGTCAGCGTCTGCCCGTCGACGATCGCCCCGCCGCAGGCGCGGATCATCGACCCCAGCAGCCTGGCGACGATCGCGAGCTTTGACCTGCCCAACGCCCCGACGCCACCGAATACGCCGGAGTACCAGAACTTCACCGGCGGCGGCTACTTCTTCCTGGACGACAAGGACCGGATCTGGGTGCCGACCAAGACCGACCACATCTTCGTGCTCGGCGAGTCGGCCGACGGCCAGAGTCTGGTCAAGCAGAAGGACTACGACCTGACCGGGGTCCTCGACGAGAGCGTCGAGCGGATCACCTCCGCGCTGCCGGACTTCTCGGGCCGGATCTGGTTCGTCTCCAAGAAGAACGGCAAGATCGGCGTCCTCGACCGCACGACCGGAGAGGTGCGGGTGAAGACCACCAACGAGGAGATCGAGAACTCCTTCGCGGTCGACAAGGGCGCCGTTTACATCGTGTCCGACAAGAGCATGTACCGCTTCAAGTCGAAGAACGGCTTCCCCAAGGTCGTCTGGAAGAGCACCTACAAGAACTCCGGCATCGTCAAGCCCTCCCAGGTCGACGCCGGCTCGGGAACGACCCCGACGATCATGAAGGGCGGCTACGTGGCGATCACCGACAACGCCGACCCGATGAACGTGGTCGTCTACAACCGGGCCGCCACGCTCGATCGCGGCGAGCACCGTGTGGTCTGCGAGGTGCCCGTCTTCAAGAAGGGCGCGAGCGCGACCGAGAACTCGCTGAACACGGCCGGCCGCGCCCTGCTGGTGGAGAACAACTACGGCTACCAGGACCCTTTCGGGCCGAACTCCGGCGCCGTGACCGAGCCGGGCATCGCCCGCGTCGACGTCAACAAGAAGGGCACCGCCTGCAAGAAGGTCTGGACCAACAACGAGGTGCGTGCCCCGACCGTGGTGCCGAAGCTCTCGGACAAGACCGGGCTGCTCTACACCTACACCCGCGATCCCGATCCGAGCGGATCGCAGGGCTACTACTGGACCGCAGTGCGCTTCGGCAACGGCAAGACCGCCTGGCAGCAGTACGCCGGGTCGGGCCTGAGCTACAACAACAACTACGCGGGCATCGGCCTGGCGCCGGACGGGCGCGCCTACCTGGGCGTGATAGGCGGGATCCTGGCCCTGCGGGACACGCGCTAGCACGGCTTCGCTATCGAGTGCGCGGCCACGAGTGCCGCGCCGCCAGGCGCGGCGCTATCGGGCCGCTTCCCGATGGAGCGCGGCTGATGGCCGCTTAGCGGCCGGCCCCGCTACCATGGCGCTCCTGCCAGAGACCACCGGCTGGGCCGCGGCCCGGAAGACCGGTGCAGGTGGGAGCTCGAAAGCAATGCCTTTGAGCCCGCCTGCGCGGGCTCTTTCTTTGCCGCCGCGCTCCACCAGACATCTGAGATGAACAAGGAACAGAAGACAGCAGTCGTCGCGAAGCTGACCGGGCGAGCTCAAGGACGCCGACGCGATCTTCGCGATCGACTATCGGGGCATCGCGTGCCCCAGGCGGCCGAGCTGCGCGCCGGCTGCGCGAAGCGGACGCCGCTTCCGGGTGGTCAAGAACCGGCTCACCCTGCGTCGCCGCGGACGAGGCCGGGACCGATTCGATCAAGGACGTACCTGATCGGGCCGACCGCGCTCGCCCTGGTCGACGGCGACGTCGCGCTGGCCGCCAAGACGATCGCCAAGCTCGGCTGCGACTGGGAGCTGCTCGCCTACAAGGGCGGGATCATGGACGGCGAGCCGCTCGACGCCGAGTCTTTCAAGGCGATCGCCAGACTGCCCGGCCGCGACGCCGCTCAACGCCCAGTTCGCCGGCATCGTCGCCAGCCCGCTGCACCGGCCTGGTCCGCGGCCTCGGCTCGATGATCCAGGGCCTGGCGAGTCCAGCTGCAGCAGATCGCCGATCAGGGCCTGGTCACCGGCGAGGCCCCGCCCGCCGCGAGCAGCCCGCGGCGGAAGAGCCTGCGGCCGCGGAAGCCCCGTCCGAGGACGCGGCCGAGGACGCCCCGGCCGAGGAGAAGCCCGCTGACGAAGCGCCCGCGGACGAAAGCCCGCGGACGAGGCGCCCGCCGAGGAGGCCGAGGCGCCCGCGGACGAGGAGAAACCCGCCGAGGACGCGCCCGCCAGCGTGCCGAGGAGCCGCCGAGGAGCCCGCCGGCGACGCCCCCGGCCGGAGGACGGCGAGCCGGACGAAAAGACTTCAGAGAATTCCGAAGAGAACAAGGAGGACGAGTAAATGGCGCCACCAAGGTGACCACCGAGGACTGGATCGAGGAGCTCAAGGGCATCTCGGTTCTGGAGTTCGCGCGAACGGATCAAGGCTCTCGAGGAGGAGTTCGGCGTCTCCGCGACCGCGGTCGCCGCTGCGGCACCCGCCGCGCGGTCCGGACGGTGACGGCGCGGGCGAGCGAGGAGGAGTCGAGCCACGGTCGACGTCGTGCTGACGGGCTCCGGCGAGAAGAAGATCGGCGTGATCAAGGTCGTTCGCGCGGCCACCGGCCTCGGCCTCAAGGAGGCCAAGGCGCTGGTTGACGAGGCGCCCAGCCCCGTCAAGGAGGGCGTCGAGCGCGAGGAGGCTGACAAGCTCAAGGCCGAGATGGAAGAGGCGGGCGGCTCCGCGGAGCTGAAGTAGCTTCGCGGGCCGCGAACTTCGGGCCTCGGCTCGAGCAGCCGGGGCCCGAGCCGATGGTGGTAGCGCCATGTCCACGACGCGCGTCATCGGCGCCACCGGATTCCTCGCAGCCGCGACGGCGCTCGCGCTCGCGGCGCCCGCCGCGGGCGGGGGAGGGCCGGGATCGGATGCCCGCGCTGCGCGGGCCAGACGGCGACCATCCTCGGCGATGCCGCCCCGAACGTCCTGATCGGGGACCGGGGGGGCCGACGTGATCGTCTCTGGCGCCGGCAGCGACCTGATCCGAAGCGGAGCGGGCGATGATCTGATCTGCGGGGGGTCCGACGGCGACGTCATCGTCGGAGGCCCGGGGAGCGAACGCGTCTACGGAGGCGGCGGTGACGACGCGATGCGGCTCGACGCCGGCGCCGATCGCGCCTGGGGCGCAGCGGGGCGCGACCTGATCAAGGCAAACGGGGGGCGCGACCGGCTGGACGGCGGGGACGGCCCTGACGAGCTTCGGGGCGGCCCGGCGGCCGACGGCCTCGTCGGCGGAGGCGGTAGCGACTGGATGGTGGGCGGCCCCGGCCGCGACCGCTGTCGCGGCGGACGCGGCTTCAACTTCGGCAACTGCTGAGCCCATGCCGAGAGTCCGCCGGGGGGTGCCGCTAGCTTTTCGGTGTATTGCCTCGCCCAGGCTTGTTAGCAAGCCTTGATTAAGGTGCAGGCCGTGTGGTAATCTGCAGGGTCGCGCGCCGGTGAGCCCTGCTGCCCGCATTCTGCGCGGTCTCGCACTGTTTCTGAATATTTGAGGAGTCGCCCAGTTGGCCCGATCCAACGCTGCTACCGCCACCCGTAGGAGCTTTTCCCGCCTAGACAACCCCCTTGAAGTCCCACATCTGATCGATATTCAGCGCCACTCCTTCAAGGAGCTGGTCGATCCGAAGAACGGGCTGCTTGCGCTCCACGATCGACGACGTCTCCCCGACCGAGGATTACACGGGCAACCTCGCGATCGTGTTTCGGGGAGTTCGAGCTTCGACGATCCGCCCCACACGGTCGACGAGTGCCGCGAGAAGGACATGACCTACTCGCGGCCGCTCAACGTCAAGGTCGCGTTCCAGAACCGAGAGACGGGTGAGATCCGCGAGCAGACGGTCTTCATGGGTGATTTCCCGTGGATGACCGATCGCGGCACGTTCATCATCAACGGCACCGAGCGCGTCGTCGTCACGCAGCTGGTGCGCTCGCCCGGCGCCTACGTGATGGAGCCGAAGGACCGCGGAGAAGCAGGTCTTCATCGCGAACCTGATGCCGGCTCGCGGCTCGTGGCTGGAGCTCGAGATCGACAAGAAGGGCCGCGTCTACGTCCGCATCGACCGCAAGCGCAAGCTGCCGGTCACCGTGCTGCTGCGCGCGATGGGCTACGTCGAGGACGAGAAGCTGCTCGAGATGTTCGACAACTCGGTCTACATCCGTCAGACGATCGCCGCCGACACCGACGCGACCGAGACGACGAGGGCGCGCTGATCGAGCTGTTCAAGAAGCAGCGGCCCGGTGAGCCGCCCTCGGTGGACGCCGCGAAGACGCTGCTCGAGCAACTCTTCTTCGACACCAAGCGCTACGACCTGACCAGGGTCGGCCGCTACAAGCTGAACGCGCGCCTCGATCTGGACATCGACCTCGACAACCGGGTCCTGCACCCACGACGACATCATCGCCCTGGTCAAGGAGCTGGTCACGATCCCGAAGCTGCTCGGCGTGCCCGAGGAGATCGACGAGGAGAACCCGATCAAGGACTACGCGGCCGAGGCGGCGACCTATCCGCGCGAGCCGATCGCCGATCACCTCGACGAGTACGAGCACTTCGGCAACCGCCGCCTGCGCACCGTCGGCGAGCTGATCCAGGAGGCCTTCCGGATCGGGCTCTACCGGATGGAGCGGGTGGTCCGCGAGCGCCTCACCACCGAGGACGCCGACGCGATCACCCCGCAGACCATCATCAACATCCGGCCCGTGGTCGCGGCGTTGAAGGAGTTCTTCGGCTCCTCGCAGCTCTTCGCAGTTCATGGACCAGACCAACTCGCTGGCGGGGCTCACCCACCGGCGGCGTCTGTCCGCGCTGGGCGCAGGCGGGCTGACGCGCGAGCGCGCGCCGATCGAGGTCCGCGACGTGCACGCCACCCACTACGGCGCGCATGTGCCCGATCGAGACGCCGGAGGGTCCGAACATCGGCCTGATCGGCTAGCCTCTCCTCGTACGCGCAGGTCTCCGAGCACGGCTTCGTCACCACCCCGTACCGGGTGGTCAAGGACGGCGTGGTCACCAAGCGAGATCGTCCACCTCGACGCGACCCAGGAGGAGGACGAGACGATCGCGCAGGCGAACGCCGACGTCGACCCCGACTCGGGCAAGCTGAGGGGCCCAGCGTGCTCAGCCGCCGCCGCGACGACGAGGCGGCCTCGGTGGCGCCCAAGGACGTCACCCTGATGGACGTCTCCCCGACCCAGATCTGGTCGGTGGCGACGGCGCTGATCCCGTTCCTCGAGCACGACGACGCCAACCGCGCCCTGATGGGCTCCAACATGCAGCGTCAGGCGGTGCCGCTGCTGAAGCCCGAGCCGCCGCTGATCGGAACCGGGATGGAGCGCCGCGCCGCGATCGACACCGGCGATGTCACCCTGGCGACCGCGGACGGCGAGGTCACCTCCGTGGACTCGGCTCGGATCTCTGTCAGCCACGGCTCCAAGAAGGACGAGTACGCGCTGCGCAAGTACGAGCGCTCCAATCAGGGCACCCTGATCCACCAGCGGCCGATCGTCTCGGTCGGCGACAAGGTCAAGGAGGGCGATGTGCTCGCCGACGGCTCCTCGACCGCCGGCGGTGAGATCGCGCTGGGCAAGAACTGCCTGGTCGCCTTCATGTCCTGGGCGCGGCTACAACTTCGAGGACCGATCACTCATCTCCGAGCGCCTGGTCAAGGACGACGAGCTCACCTCGATCCACATCGAGGAGTACGAGATCGACGCCCGCACCACCAAGCTCGGCGACGAGGAGATCACGCGCGAACATCCCCAACCGCTCCGAGGAGAGCCTGCGCAACCTCGACGAGCGCGGCATCGTCCGGATCGGCGCGGAGGTGGTCTCCGGCGACCTGCTGGTCGGCAAGGTGACGCCGAAGGGCGAGACCGAGCTCACCGCCGAAGAGAAGTTGATCCGCGCCATCTTCAAGGAGAAGGCGCGTGAGGTCAGGGATACGTCGCTGAAGGTGCCCCACGGCGAGGGCGGCGTGGTCATCGACGTGCTCACCTTCAGCCGCGACAGCGGCGACGACCTGCCCCCGGGCGTCAACGACCTGGTCCGGGTCTACGTCGCCACCAAGCGCAAGATCGCCGAAGGCGACAAGCTCGCCGGCCGGCACGGCAACAAGGGCGTAGATCGCCAAGATCGTCCCCGAGGCGGACATGCCGTTCATGGAGGACGGCACGCCGATCGACGTCATCCTCAACCCCCTCGGGGTGCCGAGCCGGATGAACATCGGCCAGATCCTCGAGACGCACATCGGCTGGGTCGCCGCCAACGGCTGGTACGACGACGGCACCCCGGCCTTCAAGGAGGCCCAGCGCGACGGCGGGCGGGTCAACGTCGCCACCCCCGTCTTCGACGGGGCAACTGTCGAGGACGTCGACGACGCGCTGGTCGCGTGGCAGGACGAGAACGAGGATCGGGGCATCGACCTCGGCATCGACAAGCGCGAACGCCGCGGCAACCGCGCCGCCGGCAAGGTGAAGCTGTTCAACGGTCGCAGCGGCGAGCCCTACGAGGGCAGGGTGACCGTCGGCTACATGTACATCCTCAAGCTGCTGCACCTCGTGGACGACAAGATCCACGCGCGCTCGACCGGCCCCTATTCCCTGGTCACTCAGCAGCCGCTGGGCGGCAAGGCGCAATTCGGCGGCCAGCGCTTCGGTGAGATGGAGGTGTGGGCTCTGGAGGCCTACGGCGCCGCCTACACGCTGCAGGAGATGCTCACCGTCAAGTCCGACGACACCGTCGGCCGGGTCAAGGCCTACGAGGCGATCGTCAAGGGCGAGAACATCCCCGAGCCCTCGATCCCGGAGTCGTTCAAGGTGCTGCTCAAGGAGATCCAGAGCCTGGCGCTGGACGCCAACGTGGTCTCCGAGGAGGGCGAGGGCGTCGACATGGGCGACGAGGACGACGACCTGCTGCGGGCGGCCGAGGAGCTCGGCATCGAGCTCTCCGGCGTGCGCGCCGGCGGCGAGGACGGCGAGAACGGCTCAGGGGCCGCCGACGAGAAGGTGCCCGAGAGTGATGGTGACGCCGAGAAGGCCAAGGACGAGGCCGCCGCAGAGAAGTAGCGGGCGCAAGGACCAGCAAACACCAGTACCGACACAGCGCAAGCAGAGAGGACCCAGGAAACACAGTGATCGACATCAACAACTTCGACGCGATCGAGATCGGCCTCGCCTCCAGCAAGAAGATTCGCGGCTGGAGCTCGGGCGAGGTCACCAAGCCGGAGACGATCAACTACCGGACGCTGAAGCCCGAGAAGGACGGGCTCTTCTGCGAGCGCATCTTCGGTCCCACCAAGGACTGGGAGTGCTACTGCGGCAAGTACAAGCGGGTCCGCTACAAGGGCATCGTCTGCGAGCGCTGCGGCGTCGAGGTCACCCGCTCCAAGGTTCGGCGCGAGCGCATGGGCCACATCGACCTGGCCGCCTCGGTGTCCCACATCTGGTTCTTCAAGGGTGTCCCCTCCCGGATCGGCTACCTGATCGACATGGCGCCCGAGCTGGAGAAGGTCCTCTCTTCGCAGCCTCGGTGATCACCTGGGTCGACGAGGGCGCGCGCGGCCTGACCAAGCTGGAGAAGGAGGTCAACAAGCAGGTCGCCGCCTACGACGCGAGCGCGAGCAGCGCACCCAGGAGCTGAACGAGTCCCTGGAGCGCCGCGTTCATCGCCTCGAGGACGGCTCCACCACCAAGTTCACCGAGGACGACGAGCTCTGGGCGGACACGGCACCCAACCCGAAGAAGCTCAAGGAGGAGGACCGCGAGAAGCTGGTCAAGGAGCTGCGCAAGACCTTCGACGGCGAGATCTCCGACACCGAGGCGTACCTCGAGGAGGCCGCCGAGCGCCTGCAGGAGGTCTGGAAGATCTTCCAGGAGCTGAAGCCGAAGGACGTGATCAACGACGAGACCATGTTCCGCGAGCTCAAGGACCGCTTCGGCTCCAGCTACGGCTGGGGCGAGTACTTCAAGGGTGGCATGGGCGCCGAGTTCGGTCGAGCTGTTCGAGGACGCCGTCGACCTCGAGGCCGAGGCGGAGCTGCTGGAGACCATCAACACCTGCAAGGGCCAGAAGCAGGCCCGAGCCGTGAAGCGGTTGAAGGTCGTCGATGCCTTCCTCAAGTCCTCCAACAAGCCCGATTGGATGGTGCTCGACGTGGTGCCGGTGATCCGCCGGAGCTGCGCCCGATGGTCCAGCTCGACGGCGGCCGCTTGCACCACCTCGACCTCAACGACCTCTACCGGCGGGTGATCAACCGCAACAACCGGCTGAAGCGACTGCTCGACCTGGGCGCGCCCGAGATCATCGTCGACGACGAGAAGCGGATGCTGCAGGAGGCCGTGGACGCCCTCTTCGACAACGGCCGCCGCGGCCGTCCGGTGACCGGGCCGGGCAACCACCCAGCTGAAGTCGCTGAGCGACCTGCTCGAGGCAAGCCGGGCCGCTTCCGCCAGAACCTGCTCGGCAAGCGCGTCGACTACTCGGGGCGGTCGGTGATCGTCTCCGGCCCGAACCTGAAGATCCACCAGTGTGGCCTGCGAAGCTGATGGCCCTGGAGCTGTTCAAGCCGTTCATGGCCCGGCTGGTCGGCGAGCAGGTCCAGAACATCAAGGCCGCCAAGAAGATGGTGGACTCGATGATCCCCGAGGTCTGGGACGTGCTCGAGGAGGTCATCCACGAGCACCCCGTGCTGCTCAACCGCGCGCCGACGCTGCACGGCTCGATCAGGCCTTCGAGCCGGTGCTGGTCGAGGGCGAGGCGATCCCGAGATACCGCCCCCTGGTCTGCCACGCTTTCAACGCCGACTTCGA
>CAVVBU010000003.1:0-67871 GCA_963746615.1 uncultured Solirubrobacterales bacterium
AAACCGCATATCCATGCGGTTCTGGGCTCGTTCTGGGGGCCACGGGCAGCGAGGTCACCAGTCCTCCTAAGCGGTGCACTGGGATGCGGCGCGAGCGCCTGATTGGACGAACCTACCCAACCGCCCAGGGCAGCAGGGCTCGAACGGGGACCCCGATTCGGGCCCCCGTTCTGTCGGATTCCCGGGGCGGTTCGCTCCCCGGCTCAGAACTCCGCTTACTTTGGCGGTGGCGGGACGAAGCAGGTCGTCGTGCTTCCGTCGATGGAGACGACGACGAGCTCGTCCGGACCGGTGATGTGCACGAGCACCGCACCGGCCTGACCGTTCTCAGACCCGATCTTCTTTTCGCTCGGCGACGCTCCCGGCGCCTGGGTGTACTTGACCACGGTCCCTGAGGGGAAGGGACCGAAGGTCACCCCACCGGTGACGACCGTTACCGGCGTGCCGAGGTTGGATCCGATCAGATAGAAGCCGTCCTCGTTCTGGCCTCCGTTCGGACCGGGGAGCGTGGTGCTGCCCGCCGGCGGAACGTTCTGCCCGTGCGGGTTCACGGACTCCACGCAGGACGCGACGTGCGCGCTCGCGATGCCGGTTCCGAAGATGCCCAGGACCGCCGCGCCGAGTATGGGTATGAGCGCAATTCGCCGCATTCTTAGATCCTCCTTGATCTGGGCTATGTCCTCAACGGCGCTGGCGGGCGGACGCTCGTCACTGGGGCGGCAAAGTCTGTCCCGGGGTTCGTCCGCAAATAGCGATGTTTTCAGGGCAGGCGCGGCTCGGCGGCGAGCGGGCGGCCGCCACGCGGGCGGCTCAATGACCCAGCTGGACTTCCAGCAACTCCAGCAGCGCATCGACGAGCAGGTCGATGTCGCGTTGCTCGGTGCGCCAGTTGACGATTGCGGGGCGGAAGGCCACGTTGCCCTCATAGGTGGTGGTGCCCGCGAACACGCGCCCATCGCGAAGGAGCCTGTCTCCGAGCTCGCGGTTGAGCGTGTCGAGCTCCTCCTCGGGGATGCCTTCGGGCCGAGCGCGGAAGCAGACGATGTTCAGCTGCGTTTCGGCGAGGCGCTCGAGCTGTGGTGCCTGGTCCACGCGATCCGCCAGGTCCCCGGCCAGGGCGAGGTGACGCTCGACCATCTCGCGGTAACCGGTTCGCCCGTAGGCGCGAAGCGTCGCCGAGACGGTCAGCGCTCGTGCCCGCCGGGAGTTCTCGGGGCTCAGGAAGCCGGGATTGGGGTGCGGGTCGTCGGGAGAGGGGAGGTAGGGGGCGCCGACGTTGAAGGTGCGTGAAAGGCGTCCCGCGTCTCGAACGAAGGCAAAGCCGCAGTCGTAGGGAACGTTCAGCCACTTGTGGCCGTCGGCAATCACTGAGTTCGCCCGCTCGACTCCCGCGGCAAGGTGGCGAGCGACCGGGGTCAGCCGGGCGAAAAGGCCGAAGGCTCCGTCGACATGCAGCCAGGCGCGATGCTCCGAAGCGAGGTCAGCCATCTGCTCGATCGGGTCGAAGTCGCCGGCATTGACCTCGCCGGCGTTGGCGATCAGGATCGCTGGGGCATTCAGCTCGCGCAGCCGCGCCTCGAGTGCCACCGCGTCGAGGCGGCCGGCCGCGTCGCGGGCAAAGCGTTGGACGTTGCCCTGACCCATGCCGAGCATCCCGATCGCCTGTAGCGCGCTTGGATGGATGTAGTTGCTCGTGAGGATCGGGGCCGCCGGCAGCCCGGACAGGCCGGCCTGCTCTACGTCCACGCCGTGCTGCTCGGCCCACCAGTTGCGGGCGGCGGCGAGAGCGACGAAATTGCCCATTGTCGCCCCGCTTGTCAGAACGCCGCCGAACTCCTCGGGCAACTCGAAGAGTTGGCGCAGCCAATCGACGGCCACCTGTTCGAGGCGGGAAGCCATCGGTGACGATGCCCATCCGAAGGCGACCTGGTCGAAGGCCGAGGTCAGCCAATCGGCTCCCAGCGCCGCCGGAGTGCCCCCGCCCATCACGAAGTGAAAGAAGCGCGGCCCGCTGGAGCGAGTCGCTGCTTGCTGTCCACGCGCCGCCAGCTCGTTAACGGCAGTGAGCGTGCCATCCCCCTCTTCCGGCATCGGATCGGACCAGCGGCGAATCGCCTGCTCCGCGCCCCGGTCGAGGACAGGGTGCGACTCGAGATCCGCCAGATACCGCCGTGCCTCGCCGGCCGCGATCGCCAGCGCTTCGGTCAACTCATCCCTCTCATTAAGGGGATCGGCCACGCGAGTCGATACTACGCAGCCCGATGCAAGCGGTAGGGGCCGCCAATCCCGATCCACGCCCCTCCGACGCTGGCTCTCGCTCCTCGCGCGAAACGGGAGCGGTTCCGCAGAGCCGCTGGACTACCGGTCCTTGTCCACGGCGGTAGCCGAGGCCCTGCTCGCAGCCTCGAGAGCCTGCTGCTTGGTGCTGGCATCTCGGCGGATGGACCATGCCCTCGACGGGATGGCCAAGGCTTGGGCCTAGCGGCCGAGGATTCGCTCGACGCTCCTGAAGGAGTCGTCGCCGCGGCCTCCCCTGGCGGTGTCGAAGCCCGGGCCGCCGAAGTGCTCGTCGCCGCCCCTCCGCCCGAGCAGGAGGTCTCCGCCGGGGCCGCCGTAGAGGATGTCGGCGCCGCGCCCGCCCACCAGGTGGTCAGGCCCCTGGCCGCCCTCCAGGGAGACGTAGCCGCTGCCGCCCCCGAACAGGGAGTCGCGCCCCGGTCCCCCCTCGACGTCCACGGGCAGGAAGCCGGCCGGCACGCCCCGGAACAGGTCGTTGCCGGCTCCCATCAGGACGAAACACGAGAAGTCGTAGTGGTAGGAGACAAGGCTGTCGTCGGGGCGGAGGAAGTCCTTGCCGCCGCGGAGGTTGGCGAAAAACCCGGCGGTGCCGTAGAGCTCGCAGCGCGCCTCGGCGGGGCCGGCCTGCTGGCAGTCGCCCTTGGCCTCGACCCCGCCCCGCTCGTCCCTGACCGCGAGCGTGTCGGCGCCGATCAGCCTGACGACGACCTGGTCGCGACCGTTGTCGCCGTAGATGTCGACGGAGGTGTCCTCGGGGTCGCCGTCGAGCGGCGCGTCGACCGTGACGGCATTGGCGCCCGTCGCCGGTAGCAGCATCGCGGCCAGCGTCAGCGCCGCGAGCAGCGAGGTCGCCGGTCGGGAACCGCGTGAGCGGCGCCCTGGGGTGGGGTACGAGCGCTCGATCCCACGAACCTACCCGAACCGGGCGAAAAGGCGCAGCAGAGGGAGTGGCCGGGCCTCAGGGCAGGCGCGGCTCGGCGGCCAGCGGCGGCGGCGTAGCGCCGTCGCCAGGGCCAGGAGCGGGCCAAGTTGGACGCCAGCGGACATGGCGAATGAGGCTATTGAGGGGCCACTTTGCGGGCGCGACCTTTGGTCCGTACAGTTGTTTCAGATCGCGCAGGCATACTTGAATTTCAGGATGCTGCGACTGCGGCCGATTATGTGCAGAGAATGACCAGCAGACCCGGAAACGCGGGCCTCGCGGCCCTCGTCGCGCTGCTTGCTGCCGCCGCGGGCGCCGATCGCTCCAGCGGCGCCGCCGGGGTGCCCACCGAGCCAGCCGCGACGGGCCGGGTCCTGGTCGTCGTCCACGCTCCGGCGCTGCCGGCGGCCGACGCCACTGGCGCCGCTGAGGACCACCGCCAGTCCCTGCTCGCCGCGGAGCGACGGCGAATCGACGACGTCGCCGACGATGCAGGACTGCGCTCCAAGCGCGAGATACCCGAGATCGGCGTCTTCGCCGTCCCCAACACGAGCGTGGGGGAGGTGCGCAAGTCGCTCGCCGGCGACCCGCGTGTCGTTGCGGTGGAGCGCGATCAGCAGCTCACGCCCCGCTACACGCCCAACGACCCGGGCCTGCTGTTCAGCGATCCGAACGCGCCGGGCAACGACTTCGGCCAGTGGAATCTGGTGCGCGAGGGCTTCCTCTCGGCCTGGAGCCTCTCCCGTGGCTCGGGGGCCAAGGTGGCGGTCATCGACTCGGGCGCCGATGTCGACCATCCCGAGCTCGCCGGGGCGGAGACGCTCGACCGCGACGGGACCTACGACGACGACCCCCACGTTGAGGACGACCTCGGCCACGGCACCCACGTCGCCGGCCTCGCCTGCGGCGACTCCGACAACGGCTTCGGCACCGCCTCCGCCGGTTTCGATTGCGACCTGTTGGTGATCAAGACCGACTTCTTCAACAGCTCGATCGCCGACTCGATCATCGACGCGACCGATCGCGGGACCGATGCGATCAACCTCAGCCTCGGCGGTCCCGCGCCCTCGACGGCGTTGCGCGAGGCGATCGACTACGCCTGGTCGCACGACTCGATTCCGGTGGCGGCCGCGGACAACCACGTCGTCACCAACCAGGGCTACCCGGCTGAGTACGTGCAGAAGGTCGGGACCGCGTCCAACGTCGACGAGGGCAAGGGCCTGGTCGTGACCGCCGCCGAGCACGGAGGCGCGAGGGCCGACTTCGCCGGCTTCGGAAACGGCGTCTCCGTCGCCGCCTACGGCTCCGCCTTCGGAGACGGCAGCGGCGGCATGGAGGGGGTCCTCTCCACCTTCCCCGAGCTCGCCGACGCGCCGAACCTCGACGCCTTGGGCGTCCGCACCTTGGTTGGTGGCGACCCGCGCTTCGCCTACCTCGAGGGGACCAGCATGGCCACGCCCCAGGTGGCCGGCCTGATCGCTCTGATCCGCTCGGTGAGGCCGTCGATGTCGGCAGGCAAGGTCGTCAAGCTGATCAAGCAGACGGCCGGCAACCGCGGCACCTTCAGCAGCCAGGTCGGCTGGGGCCTGATCGACGCCTACGCGGCCGTGGCCGGCGCGCTGGGCAAGGACATCACCAACCCGAGCTCCAAGGTACGCGCGCGTCTTGACAAGCCCAGCGGAGTGTCGAAGAGCGGCGCGGGCTCGGCGACGCTGAAGATCAAGCGGCTCGACGTCGAACGCGCGGGGATGCCGACCTCCGGCCTGAAGACCGTCAGCATCTACGTCTCCCGAAACAAGGCCCCCTACCGGCTGCTTCGCGCGACCCTGCAGGGCACGCTCAGGTTCCGCCCCGCCGCGCCGGGCAGCTACCGCTTCTACTCGGTCGCGGTTGACCAATCCGGCAACGTCGAGGCCGTCCCCGCGCGGGCGGACGCCAAGGTCAAGCTCTAGCCGAGGGGGCCGAGGTGTCCGGAACGCGGCGTCCTAGCCGGGGTGCTCGGCGCCCGCGGCGAGGTCGGCCTCGGCGCTGCCGGCCCTGACCGCCGCGGCGGCCTCGAGCAGCTCGGTGATCGAGTCCGCGATCCCGTCCGCGATCACCTCTACGTCCTCCATCGCGTCGTAGTCGGCGAGCAGGCCGAAGTTCATGCCGCCGTTGTAGCTCATGATCGCGATCGCCAGGGCGTGGTTCTCGGGCAGGAAAGCGACGGGAAAGACGTCTTGGAGCTCGCGGCCCAGCACGTAGAGCGGGATCTGGGGCCCCGGCACGTTGGTGACGATCAGGTTGAAGAGGCGGGTGGAGAAGTTGATCCGCGAGGCCTGCGCCAGCAGGGTGGGTGGAGCGAAGTCGTTGAAGCGGGAGATCACCTCGGCGCCCAGCGCCTGCTTGGACTCCTTGACGCCGTCCATCGACGCCCGTGCGATCTGCAGCCGCTTGACCGGGTCCTCGACGTAGACCGGGAGCGGGCCGCGCATGGCGGCGATGCGGTTGCCAAGCTGGCCGTGGTCGTCCTCGGTGCGGATGGAGACCGGCACCAGGGCGCGCAGCTCGAGCCCCTCGGTACGGATCCCGCGGCTGCCGCGCAGCCAGCGCCGCAGCGCTCCGCTGACCACGGCCAGGACGACGTCGTTGACGGTCCCCCCGAGCGCGTCCTTGATCCGCTTGAAGTCCTCGAGCTGGGCGCGGCTCCAGATGAAGCGCCGGTGCGAGCCGATCTCGACGTTGAGCGGAACCGTCGGCGCGGGGTCGGCGAACGCCCAGGCTACCTCGGCGATCGCCTCGACCGCCTCGCCGACCTGCTTCACGGAGGACTCCGGGTTCAGAGCCATCCGGGCGGCCCGGCGCGCGATCTTCCCCGGCGTCTCGGCGAGCTCGCGAATCCCCTCGGCGGCGAGGCGCGCCTCGGTCGGGGCGGGACTCGGTATCCACTCCCGATCGGGCTCGATCCGCTCGGGAACGGGCTTCACGTCGAAGAGCACGGTGGCGATGTCGACGCCGGCGACGCCGTCGACGAGCGCGTGGTGGGTCTTGTGTATGAGCGCGAAGCGGTTTCGCTCCAGACCCTGGATCAGCCACAGCTCCCAGAGCGGCTTGGAGCGATCGAGCTGCTGGGAGAAGAGCCTGCCGGTGATGTTGCGAAGCTGCTCCTCGGAGCCCGGGGCGGGCAGCGCCGAGTGGCGCACGTGGTACTCGAGGTTGAAGGTCGGATCGTCGATCCAGAAGGGCCGCCCGGTCTCCAACGGTGGAAAGGCGAGCTTCTGGCGGAAGCGGGGCACCAGGTGCAGGCGGCTTCGCACGTGCTCGAGGAAGTCGACGTAATCGGGCGGCGGTCCCTCGAAGATGAGCACCGCGCCTACGTGCATGTGGCTCGAGGAGCTCTCGTTGGTCAGAAACGAGGCGTCGATCGAGGTAAGCCGCTCCATGTGGTGCTGGGTCATCGCAGGGCCAACCCTACCGCGACGCACGCGTATGGTCGCAACCCCGAACGGGCACCGAGTACCCTTTTTGGCAGACGTGTCGTCCTCCTCGCCCGAGATGGAGGCGGGTCCCTCGCGGGTCCTGCTGGCGGCGCCGCGCGGCTACTGCGCGGGGGTCGACCGCGCCGTGCAGGCCGTCGAGCACGCGCTCGATCTGCACGGGGCCCCCATCTTCGTGCGCAAGGAGATCGTCCACAACAAGCACGTGGTCAAGGAGCTCGAGAAGCGGGGAGCGATCTTCGTCGAGGAGGAGACCGAGGTGCCCGAGGGCGCAATCGTGGTCTTCTCCGCCCACGGTGTGGCGCCCAGCGTCCATGCCAACGCGGCGGCGCGCAAGCTGCGGACGATCGACGCCACCTGCCCGCTGGTGACCAAGGTGCACGTGGAGGCCCGAAAGTTCGCCGCCGACGGCTACACCATCGTCCTCATCGGCCACGAGGGCCACGAGGAGGTGGAGGGCACCACCGGGGAGGCGCCCGACCGCGTGGTCCTGGTCCAGACGGAGGAGGATGTGGACGAGCTGGAGATCGACGATCCGGATCGGATCGCCTACATCACCCAGACGACCCTCTCGGTGGACGAGACCAGCTCGATCATCGCCCGCCTGAAGCGGAGGTTCCCGAACGTGGTCGGGCCCAAGACCGACGACATCTGTTACGCGACCACCAACCGCCAAATGGCCGTCAAGGAGCTGGCCCGCGAGTGCGAGCTGGTGCTGGTGATCGGCTCCACCAACTCGTCCAACTCGAACCGCCTGGTCGAGGTGGCTCGCGAGCACGGCGCCGACTCCTACCTGATCGACAACCACCTCCAGGTGCAGGAGGAGTGGCTGGACGGCGTGAAGACGGTGGGGGTCACCTCGGGCGCGAGCGCGCCCGAGGAGCTGGTCGAGCGGCTGGTGGCCTACTTCCGCGAGCGCGGCGCCGACGACGTCTCCGAGCTGGAGACCGTCAAGGAGGACGTGCGCTTCATGCTTCCGAGCGAGATCCGGCGCGATCTCTCCGCCAGGGCGGGCTCGGGCAGCCAGCTCCCCGTCGTCGGCTGAGCGGCGCGACCGCCTAGGGAACGCCGGCGGCGAAGCTGACGGCGTAGACGGCGATCTCGGCGGAGGCGCCGAGCTCGAGGCTGTGGGCCTCGTGCCCCGGGTGCTCCGCGAGCTCGAAAAGACCGGGATGCGCGATCTCGACCGTGCGCGAATCGCCACCGTCGATCACGACTCGCAGCTCGCCGCGGCCGTCGACTGCCGCGTGCGCACCGCCGGCCTCGTACTCGATCTCGATCGAGCGGGCGGTCGTTGTGGGGCGCCAGGGACGCTCGGGCGAGCCGCCGGGAAAGATTTCCTCCGTCGGCGGCATCACCCTCGCGCCGGGTACGTCGCTCGGCCGCAGCGGCTCGAGCGCCTGCAGTGGCTCGACCGGGTCGCTTCCCTCGTTCGCGTCGTCGACCGCCTCGCGTACCGCCTGCTCGGTGGCCGCGTACTCGCCCTCGCCGAGCTGGTACCAGCGCAGCGAGCCGCCGGCGCCCCAGAGGAACAGCGAGGGCCAGCCGCGACAACCGTAGTCCTTCCACATCAGGTGCTCGGAGTCGACGGCGACGGGATGCTCGATGCCCAGGCGCTCGACCGCGTCCCGGACGGCATCGGGCGAGCGGGTGAAGGGGAAGCGAGGCGAATGGGCGCCGAGCACGCGCAGACCCCGGGCCGAGTAGCGCTCACGCCAGGCGAGGACGTAGGGCAGGGCCCGCATGCTGTTGAGCTGGGCGAAGTCGAAGAAGTGGACCAGGACGGGCGAGGAGGCGACCAGGCGCTCCATAATGGGCTCCTCGCCACCGATCCAGACCAGGCCCGGAGGCAGCGGCGGTGCGGCGATGTCTGCTCGCTCAGGTCGCAATTGGCGGCGAGAATGGCAGAATGCGCAGCGAGGCCCGAGCTGGGTCAATAGCGACAAAGGAGACTTCAGGTGAGCAAGACCGTGTGGGAGAGGATCGAGGAGAGCCGCGATCGCCACAACGTCCTCAAGCACCCCTTCTACGAGCGCTGGTCCGCGGGGGAGCTCGAGCTCGATGAGCTGGCGCGTTATGCGGGCCAGTACCGGCACGCGACCGAGGCGATCGCCCGGCTCAGCGCAGAGGCGGCGGACGCCGCCCCCCCCGAGCACCGCGACGAGCTGCGACTGCACGCCGAGGAGGAGGAATCCCACATCGGCCTCTGGGATGGCTTCGTCGATGCCGTCGGCGGCGAGATCGGCGCCGAGCCCACGGCGGAGACCGCCGAATGCGTCCGCTCCTGGACCGCCCAGGACGGCTACCTGGGAGCGCTGGCCCGCCTCTACGCGATCGAGAGCGGCCAGCCCGAGATCGCGCGCGTCAAGCGCGAGGGCCTCGGCGAGCACTACGGCATCGAGGAGCGCCCGGCGACCGAGTACTTCCAGGTGCACGAGACGACGGACGTCCTGCACGCCTCGGAGGCCCGGCGCCTGATCGAGGAGGCGATCCGCCCCGAGGACGAGGACGCCGTGGTGAGCGCCGCCGAGTCGGCCTTCGCCGCCAACTGGCGCCTGCTCGACGGCGTCTAGCCCGGCACCGGCGTGAGCTGGGGCGACCGCGCGCTGGGGATCTTCCTCGGCCTGGTCCTGGGGATCCTGATCGTCATCGGCTTCGTCTTCTTCGGCAGCAACAGCACCATCGACGCTCCCTCGCTGAAGAACCACGGTCAGCAGGCGACGACGCAGCAGAAGGGCACGCCGTAAATGGCGGCATCAGCGCGTCGGTAGAGTGCCCGCGATGATCGGCTCACCGCGGATCACGATCGCCCTGCGCTCGCTGGCGGTGCTGGCCGTCGGCGCCCTGGCGGTGCACCAGCTTCGCTACCTGATCGGCTACGGCTCAGAGGCCGGCGCCGCGCTGGCGCAGCAGGGCCACGGCTACCTGACCCAGGCGCCGGCGGCGCTGCTCGCGCTGGCGCTGTTGGGGATCGCCTCGATGCTGGTCTCTGCGCGCTCACCCGTTCCCGGCGCGCCCGGACTGCGGTGGCGCGGCGTGGCCATTGCGGTCCTCTCCTACGCGCTGGCGCTCCTGCTCGCCTACTGCCTCCAGGAGACGCTGGAGGGGTTGCTCGCCTCGGGCCACCCCGGTGGCCTGGCGGCGATCTTCGCCCACGGCGGTGCGGTGGCGCTTCCCCTCTCGCTCTTCTTCGGCGCTCTCGCCTGGGCGGCCTCGTTCGGCCTGGACGCGATCGAGCGCCGGCTGGCCCGCTCCCCAGGCCCGATCGCGACCCGCGATACGGCGCCGCGGGTGCTCGGCCGCCCGAGGCGCTCGCGCCGTGTATCAGCGGCCCTCGAGCCGCTCTCCTTCGGACTCGCCCGGCGACCCCCACCGCTCGCTGCCGCGATCTAGTTGATCCAGAGCCCGGCGGCCGCCGCAGACGGTCGCCGAGCCGGGCTCGCGAGCAAGGAGGTCTTTTTCGCATGCAATCCAACGCTGCAAGGCTGGGCGTGCTGGCTGCGTTCGTGGCCGCCGTCGTGGTCCTGTTCATCGTCCTCAGCGGCAGCGACAGCTCCAACGATGGAGGTGGCTCGACCACCAACGCCGGGACGGCGGGGAGTGCGCCCGCGCCGACCGTGGTCCATGTCAAGGACGGCGCTCCGGAGGGTGGCATCGCTGACATCAATGTGACCAAGGGAGACACAGTCAGCCTCAAGGTGTTCCCCGAGGCCGGCGATGTGGAGGTCCACGTGCACGGCTACGAGATCGAGAAGAAGGTCGAGGGCACCAAGCCCGTCAGCCTCTCGTTCCCCGCCGACATCGAGGGCGGCTTCGAGATCGAGGTGCACACCGCCAATGACGAGTTCCAGATCGCCGACCTCACGGTCGAACCGGGCTAGCGACATGCCAGGTCCCAGACGCCGGCGGAGCGAGGGCGGGGCAGGTGCTGCGATTGCGGCACCTGTCCTTCTCGTCGCTCTCATCGCGGCGCTCCTCTTGCCCGATGCGGCTTCCGCCCACGCCCTGGTGGGCCGAAAGGACCTGCCGATCCCCGCCTGGCTCTTCGCCTGGGGGGCCTCGGTGGCGCTGATCGTCTCCTTCGTGGTGCTGACCGCCGCTTGGCTCAAGCCGCGCTTCCAGCGCGACACCTGGCACGCGGTCTCGCGGGGAGTCTCCGCGGCGATCGTCAACCCGGTGACCGAAGTGCTCGCGGGCCTGATCGGGGTCGGACTGCTCGGCGTCACCGTGTACACCGGCCTCCGCGGGACCGAGGACGTCCTTCACAACTTCGGCTTCGTCTTCGTCTTCGTCACCTTCTGGCTGGGGATGGTCGTGCTCAGCGTGCTCTTCGGCAACGTCTTCCGAGCCTTCAACCCGTGGCGGGCAATCGGCCGGGCAATGGCCGGCGGCTTTCGGCTGATCGCCGGCCAGTCCCCGCCCGCGCCCCTGGAGTACCCGGAGCGATGGGGTCACTGGCCAGCCGTGGCCGGGCTGGTCGGCTTCGTCTGGCTCGAGCTCGCCTTCGGCGCGAGCGCGCTTGGAGTCGGCTCCTCGCCGCACACTCTCGCCGTCGCCACCCTTGTCTATTCGGCGATCACCTTCATCGCCATGGCCCTGTTCGGCGTCGAGCGCTGGATCGAGCGGGGGGAAGCCTTCTCGGCCTACTTCGGGATGTTCTCGCGGCTGGCTGCCTTCGAGGTGCGAGACGGGCGGCTCGGTCTGCGCAAGCTGCTGACGGGCGCCCCGGGTTGGGGGGCCCTGGCCGGTTCGGCCGCGCTCGTGCTCGCGTCGATCGGGACGACGACCTTCGACGGCGCCCAGGAGGGCGCGCTCGCCTCGGCGCTCAACAGCACCCTGGAGCGCCTCCGGGACCTCGGCCTCGGCCCCACCTTCGCGCTCCAGGTGACGCAGACGATCTGGCTGCTCGTCGCGGTGGCCGGCGTGATGGCCATCTACATGCTCGGCATCCGTGGCATGCATACGGTGACGGGCTCTCCGCCGATCCGCGAGCTGGCTCGGGGCTTCGCCCACAGCCTGATCCCGATCGCGCTCGCCTACCTGACCGCGCACTACTTCAGCCTGCTCGTCTACCAGGAGCAGGCCCAGGTCACCTATCTGCTCTCCGACCCGCTCGGTGACGGGTCCGATCTGTTCGGGACCGCCGGCGGAGGCATCGACTACACGGTGATCAGCGCCAACGCGGTCTGGTACGTCCAGGTGGGCGCGCTCGTGATCGGGCACATCACCGGGCTGACCCTGGCCCACGACAAGGCCCTCGCCATCTATCGCGACCCCAAGCTCGCCGCCCGCTCGCAGTACTGGATGCTGGCGGTGATGGTCAGCTTCACCTGCCTAGGGCTCTACCTGCTCTCGCAGTCGAACGCATGACCACGACCTCCTCGAGCGTCGAAGGTGGCCCGCCGCCGCGGGCGAGGTGATCTGGGTGCGGTTCGCGTTCGCAATACTCCGCTGCAGATGAATGATGTGGTTCTACTGGCTCACGCTGGACACTGGGCCCTCTGGGCCCTCTACCTGGTGCCGGTGATCATCGTCGTCGCGGCCAGCATCCGCTCCTTCGTCGAGCAGCGCCGCGAGGACCGCTGAGCGGCCACCAGGCCGCCCTCCTTTGGAGCGGCTGCTTGCAGCCGCGACTGATCGTGTGCGGCTGCTCGTGGCCGCGACCTGATGTTGCCGCGTCGCTGGTCAGCTCGCCGCGGCGGCTCGCAGGCCGAGGATCTCGCCGAGGCGCCGCTCGAGCGCGACGGAGACGGCGCTTCGCACCGGGCCCTCGGCGACGCGCTCGACCAGGGCCTCGAGGAACCCCTCGATGATCAGGCTGCGCGCCTCGGCTTCGGAGAGGCCGTGGGAACGCAGGTAGTGCAGCTGCTCGGCGTCGATCTGGGCCACCGCTGCAGCGTGGGTGCAGCGGACGTCGTCGGCCTCGATCTCCAGCCCCGGGATCGCGTCCGCGTGGGCGGACCTGGAGAGGATCAGGTTGCGGCTCTCCTGGAAGGCGTCGGTCTGCTGGGCACCGGGGTCGACCCGGATCATGCCGCGCCAGACCGCCGTCGCTTCCTGCTCGAGCACGCCGCGGAAGGCTAGGTCGGAGGTGGTGGAGGGGGCGGCGTGCTCCTGGGTGGTGTCGAAGTCGAGGTGCTGCGAGCCCGCGCCGGCGTAGGCGCCGGTGACCTTGGCGCTCGAGCCCTTGCCGGACAGGCGCGTCTCCATCCGCACCTTTCCCCGCGCCGAGCCGAAGCCGAGGGCGACCCAGTCGAGGCTCGCGTCGCGCTCGACCTCGGCCCGCTGGGTGGCGAAGACCCAGCTGCGCTCGCCGAGGCCCTGGGCGGAGAGGTAGCGCAGGTTGGCGCCCTGGCCCACCCAGAGCTCGGTCACCGTGTTGAAGAGGACGTCGCCACCGGCGCGATCGGTGGTCAGCCACTGCTCCCAGACCTCGGCTTCGGCGCCCTCCTCGAGCACGATCAGCGAGCGGTAGGAGAGCGCGACCCCGTCCGCGTCCTGGATCGCCGCGAGCTGGGCGGGCGACTCCAGGCGCTTGCCGGCCGGGACGTAGACGAAGGCGCCTCCCTGCCAGGAGGCGTCGTTGCGGGCGACGAAGGGATCGCCGGAGTCGACCAGCGAGCCGAGGCGCTCGCGGACCAGGCCGGGGTAGCGCTCGAGAGCGTCGGCGAGCGTCGTCACCAGGGGCTCGCTGGGCCGCTCGCCGTCAGCCGAGGCGCCGGCGTCCTCGGGCCGGGAAACCGGCGCGCCGTCCACCTGGACGACAGCGGGCGCCCCCTCGGGCGGATTGAGGACCGTGTCGGCGCGACCGCGCGCGGACGCGTCGCCCGCGCCCGCCTGCGGGTAGGCGCCGACGTCCAGGTCGGAGAGGTCCGTGAACTCCCAGCCCGGTGTCTTCTGTGTCGGCAGCGGCGGGGCGGCGCTTGCCACTAGCCGATGGAGCCTTCCATCTGCAGCTCGATCAGCCGGTTCATCTCCACCGCGTACTCCATCGGGAGCTCCTTGGTGATCGGCTCGATGAACCCGTTGACGATCATCTTCGAGGCCTCCTCCTCGTCCAGCCCGTGTGACTGGAGGTAGAAGATCTGCTCGTCTCCGATCTTGGAGACGGTGGCCTCGTGGCCGACGTCGACGTCGTCCTCGCCGATCCGGATCGTCGGATAGGTGTCCGAGCGCGAGTGCTCGTCGAGCAGCAGCGCGTCGCAGACGACCTTGGAGCGGGACTCGTTGGCGCCCTTGGCGATCTCGAGCAGGCCGCGGTAGCTGGTGCGGCCCGCGTCCTTGGAGATCGACTTGGAGAAGATCGAGGATGTCGTCTTCGGCGCAGCGTGGATGATCTTGCCGCCGGCGTCCTGGTGCTGGCCCTCGCCGGCGAAGGCGATCGAGAGGATCTCGCCGTGGGCCCGCTCGCCGAGCAGGTAGATCGACGGGTACTTCATGGTCAGCTTCGAGCCCAGGTTGCAGTCGACCCACTCCATGGTCGCGTCCTCGTGGGCGACCGCGCGCTTGGTGACCAGGTTGAAGACGTTCTGGGACCAGTTCTGGACGGTCGTGTAGCGGACCCGGGCGCTCTTCTTGGCGACGATCTCGACCACTGCCGAGTGCAGCGAGTCCGACGAGTAGGTCGGCGCCGTGCAGCCCTCGATGTAGTGGACGTCGGAGCCCTCCTCGGCGATGATCAGGGTGCGCTCGAACTGGCCCATGTTCTCGGTGTTGATCCGGAAGTAGGCCTGGAGCGGCATCTCGACCTTGACGCCGGCGGGGACGTAGACGAAGGAGCCGCCCGACCAGACCGCCGAGTTGAGCGCCGCCAGCTTGTTGTCGTTGGGCGGGATGATCGTCGCCCAGTACTCGCGCACCAGGTCCTCGTGCTCGCGCAGCGCGGTGTCCATGTCGGTGAAGATCACGCCCTGGGCCTCGAGCTTCTCGTTGACCTGGTGGTAGACGACCTCGGACTCGTACTGGGCGCCGACGCCGGAGAGGAACTTGCGCTCGGCCTCGGGGATGCCGAGGCGGTCGAAGGTGTTCTTGATGTCCTCGGGGACCTCGCTCCAGTCGCGGCTGTTCTTCTCGGAGGCGCGGACGAAGTAGTGGATGTCGTTCCAGTCGATCTGGTTGAGGTTGCCGCCCCACTGCGGGGTCGGGCGCGACTCGAAGTGCTCGAACGCCTTGAGGCGGAACTCGCGCATCCACGCGGGCTCGTCCTTGTACTCGGAGATCGACTCGACGACCTCGCGGGAGAGGCCCTTGGGCGCCTTGTAGGCGTAGCCCTCCTCGGAGTCGTGGAAGCCGAACTTCTCCTTGTAGTCGGCGTTGATGCCGCCGAGCGAGCGCTCCTCGTCGGTCAGCTCCTTGGCGGGCAATGTTGCCGTTGCGTCCTCGGGTGGCTTGTTCATGAGATCTCCAGCTTCACGATGTTCTCCTCGATCGTGACCGGGAAGGTCTGCACGGGCTGATAGGCCGGCAGGGTCTTGGGCCGCCCGGTCGTCAGGTCGAACAGCGACCCGTGGCGCGGGCACTCGACCATGCAGGTCTCGGCGTCGAAGGGACCCTCGGCAAGCGGCCCGTCGTCGTGGGAACAGCGATCCTCGATCGCGTAGAGCGTCCCGTCGCAGTTGAAGACGCCGATCTTGGCCCCGTCGGGACCCTCGACCAGCGTCATCTCGCCGCTTGGCAGCTCGGCCGCGGGGCACACGTCGATGTTGGTGGTTGTGCTTTCGGTCACGCTATTCCTAGTCCGAGGGTCGGATTTTAGCGGGCATCGCGGCGCCGCGAGGCTCTCGTGCGCTCGGATCGTTCGCCCGCTGCGCCGGCCAACCCTGCGCGGAGTCAGTGAGATCAGGTTGGGCGAGGCGAGTCGCGAACCGGAGACTGGTCACGGGGCAGGCCGAGCCAGCCGCCGAGCCTGCGCCCCGTGCGCCCGAGCAGGAGCACTGCGCCGGGCAACACGGCGGCGCCCGCCACCAGCAGGAACCAGAGCTGCCATCTGTCGCTGCCCGAGCCGAAGGAATGGGCCACGCCGAGAGCCCAGAAGACGCCGGTCAGCGCGTGCAGCCGCCGCCAGCGCGCCACCCCTATTCGCGAGCGGGCGTAGTAGGAGAGCCCGAGGGCGGCGAGCCCGTAGCCGCCGATGACCCCGACCCCGGTCCAGAACGGCCGGTACGGCGACGCGAAGGGGATGACGATCCCGGCGACGCCGGGGCGGAGGAAGTGGTCGCCGAGCAGCGCCACGCCGTGAAGTCCGATCATCGCCAGGGTCGCGAGCGAGAGGGCCTCGTGCACGATGCGAAAGTCGCTGCTTGTAGAGGGACTGTTGCGCCTTCTGCTCAGAGCGATTCCCAGACCGACGCTGACGCTCGCCAGCACCAGCGCGCAGATGCCGGCTGCCCGGCTGGTGATCCACAACAGGTGCTGGTCCACGGTCTCCCTCCGGCTAGGAGGTCTGGGTGACCACGGGCGGCGGGCTGGCCGTTGCCGGAGCGGCGGACGCGTCCGACTCGCCTTGGGGGACGAGCACGAGCTGACCGGTCGCGGGGTCGATGGCAAGCTGGGTGGAGCTCGAACCGCTCGCCTGCCGGCTCTCGTCTGGCTTCGCCTGTCGCCGCGCGACGCCGCTGACGTCGCTGCCCAGAACCGGATCGTGGCCGACCGCCATCTGCGCGAACACGATCGTCCAGGCGATGCCGAAGAGGGCGAGCGACAGCGCCACGACCCTGTTGCGCAGGCGGCGCTGGCGCATTCGACGGCGAATCAGCGCCGATCGAGCGCCGCGCCCAGAGTCTGCCGGCACTTGCATGCCCCGATCGTCATCGCCCAGCCCTAAGCTGGCCTGAAGCCAGCCTGAGGATTCACTTAGAAACCCGGGCGCGGGTCTATCCTGGCTGGCGTGAAGCGCGTCGAAGGCGCGCGCGGCGAGGAAGAGGTGCAAGATGAACGCGATCAAGCGGAGCGCAGTCGTCATCGCGTCGCTCGGGATTGCGGCCGCGGTCGCGGCCCCGGCTAGCGCCGGCGGCACGAACAGCGCCGTGACCATCAAGGCCGCGAAGCTGGGCCCCAGCTTCCACGGCCGCGTGATCAGCAACAAGGCCTTCTGCGAGCGCCATCGCAAGGTCTGGCTGGTCGGCGTGTACCCGGACGGGAGCCACCCGATCGACTTCGAATTCAGCAACGATCACGGCAAGTGGAAGCTGAGCACCCAGCTCCAGGGCGCGAGCGCCGTGTACGCCAGGGCCGCGCGCAAGAGCGGCAGCGGCATCCACTGCCGCCGCGCCAGCTCGCCGACGGTGCCGACCCTGTAGCGAGGCGCTAGAGGACCTCGGCCTCGGCCGGGTCGCCCTGCTCGCCCTCGTCCTCCCACTGGGCCGACTGGCCGAGGCTGGCGCTCTTCAGGATCTTGAGCCCGAGCAGCGCGCACTTCATCCGCGTCGCCGAGATGTCGATGCCGAGCAGGTCCAGCACGTACTCCTTGGGGAGCTTGAGCAGCTCCTCGACGCTCATGCCGCGAATCTCGTCGGTGAGCAGTGAGGTGGCCGCGGTCGAGATCGCGCAGCCCCTGCCCTCGAAGCCGACGTCCTCGACGCGGCCATCGGAGTCGAGCTTGACCCAGACGTGCTGCTCGTCGCCGCAGAGG
This sequence comes from uncultured Solirubrobacterales bacterium, assembly GCA_963746615.1. GTDB lineage: Bacteria > Actinomycetota > Thermoleophilia > Solirubrobacterales > 70-9 > SHVA01. The sequence continues at coordinate 17,327 of CAVVBU010000003.1, forward strand.
GGGTTGTTGTCCTCGTACTCGCGGTCGAACGACTCCAGCCGCCCGAAGTTGTGCGGGCGCTTGTAGTGCTCGAGGATCTGGTCGCGGTAGAGCTCGTCCATCGATTCGAGGCTAGCGAAGCCGCCCGCGAGGGTAGAGTCCGTGGCCAACTTCGGAAGGAGGCAGGATGTCCAGCCGTGTCCCAGTGATCCTCGCCGTCGTCCTCGCCGCGGCCGGTGCCCTGGCCGCCGGCTCGGGGGCGGCCACCAGCTACAAGACGACCACCTCGATCGGCAAGGGACCGCCCGCCTTCCACGGCAAGGTCAAGTCTGCGAACGATTTCTGCATCGCCGACCGGCCCGTGAAGCTGTTCGTCGAACGACCGGGCAAGGACAAGTTCCTGGGCAAGAACAGGACGGGGATGAAGGGCGCCTGGAAGGTCCCCTATCCCAACGTATCGTCAGGGGTCTACTACGCGCGCTCGCCGCTCTACGGCAGTGCATCGCTCGGGATCACCTGCAAGCCGAGCCGGTCCAAGAACGCGGTCGCCGACTAGAGCTTGAAGACCCGTCGCGCGTCGAGCAGGCCGTCGACGAGGCGGTCGATCTCCTCGGGCGTCGTGTAGACGCCGAAGCTGGCGCGGGCGGTGGCGGGTACGCCGAGGCGGTCCATCAGCGGCTGCGCGCAGTGGTGCCCGGCTCGGACCGCGATCCCGTGGCGGTCGAGGATCTCGGCGACGTCATGGGCGTGGACCCCCTCGAGCTCGAAGGAGACCGGCCCGACCCGGTCGGGCCCGGCGGGCGGGCCGAACACCCGCAGGCCCGGCACCTCGGTGAGCCGGCGCAGGGCGTAGTCGGTGATCTCGCGCTCGTGGGCGAGGACCGCCTCCATGCCGACACCGTCGAGCCAGCGGAACGCCGCCGCCATCCCGATCGCCTGCGCGATCGCCGGCGTCCCGGCCTCGAAGCGGGCGGGCGGGTCGGCGTAGGTGGTGCCCTCCTTGGTGACCTTGCGGATCATCGAGCCGCCGCCCAGGAACGGGGGCATCTCGGCGAGCAGCTCCCACCTCGTCCACAGGGCGCCGATTCCGGTCGGCCCGTAGGCCTTGTGGCCGGTGAGGGCGTAGAAGTCGACTCCGAGCGCAGCGACGTCGAGCGGCAGCTTCGGCGCCGCCTGGGCGCCGTCGGCGAGCACCAGCGCGCCCGCCCGGTGCGCCATGCGGACGATCTCGGGCAGGGGGTTCTCGGTGCCGAGCACGTTGGAGACGTGGGCGACGGCGACCAGCTTCGGTCCCCGCTCGATCAGCTCGGCGAGCCGCTCGAGATCCAGCAACCCCTCGTCGGTGACCGGCGCCCAGTCGATCTCGGCGCCCACGCGCTCGGCGAGCTGCTGCCAGGGGACGATGTTGGAGTGGTGCTCCATCTCGGTGAGCAGGATGCGGTCGCCGGTCGAGAGGTTGGCGTCCCCCCAAGCTCGGGCGACGAGGTTGATCGCCTCGGTGGCGTTGCGGACGAAGACCACCTCGCGCCGGTCGGCCGCCCCGATGTGGTCGGCGACGGTCGCGCGGGCGCCCTCGTAGGCGGCGGTCGCCTCGGCTGAGAGGGTGTGGGCGCCGCGGTGGACGTTCGAGTGGTGGCGGCGCTCGTAGCGGTCCACCGCCTGGATCGAGGCCAAGACCCGCTGGGCGCTGGCGCCGCTGTCCAGGTAGGCGAGCGGCTGGCCGTGGACCTCCCGCTCGAGCGCCGGGAAGGCCGCCCTGACCCGGTCCGTGTCCAGGGCCGGGCTCGGCGCTGGCGGCGTTCGCGCAGGGCTCGTCGCCGGCTCCATGGCTGGAGGGCCGCTAGGCGGCCGCCTCGATCTCCTCGCGAATCCAGCCGTAGCCCTTCTCCTCGAGCTGCTCGACCAGCTCGGGGCCACCCTCCTTGACGATCCGCCCGTCGAACATGACGTGAACTGCGTCGGGCTGGACCAGGTGCAGGATGCGCTGGTAGTGGGTGATGATCAGGACGCCCATGTCGGGGCCGGCGTAGCGGTTGACCCCCTCGGCCACGACCCGCAGCGCGTCGATGTCGAGGCCCGAGTCGGTCTCGTCGAGGACCGCCATCTCCGGGCGCAGCATGGCGAGCTGGAGGATCTCCATCCGCTTCTTCTCGCCGCCCGAGAAGCCGTCGTTGACGTAGCGCGAGGAGAAGTCCTTGGGGATGTTGACCAGCTCCATGGCCTCCTCGGTCTGCTTGCGGAAGTCCTTCAGCTTGATCGGCTCGGTCCCCTCGGATTCGCGGTGGGCGTTGACCGCCATCCGCAGGTACTTGGCGACGGTCACGCCGGGGATCGCGACCGGGTACTGGAAGGCCATGAACAGCCCCATCCGGGAGCGCTCGTCCGGGTTGGCCTCGGTGATGTCGGCGCCCTTGAAGGTGATCGTCCCCTCGGTCACCTCGAGGGCGGGGTGGCCCATGATCGCGTTGGCGAGCGTGGACTTGCCGGAGCCGTTGGGCCCCATCAGGGCGTGGATGCGCCCCTTCTCGACGTCGAGGTCAAGGCCGCGGAGGATCTCCTTGTCGTCGACGCGGACGTGCAGGTTGCGAATCTCGAGTTCAGCCATCTCTTCCTTGTCGTTTGTCGTCCGGTTCGCCTAGGCAGCGCCGGCGACTGCGGGCTTGGCATCGCGCTCGTCCGCGAACTCGACCAGGTCGGCTAGGGTGGTCCCGCTGAGGGCCTTGGTCACTCCGCCCTGGACCCTGGTCCACAGCAGCTTCGTCGCGCAGGCACGGTCGCCGTCGGCCTCGTGCGAGCAGGAGACCTTGCCCTCGGGCGCGGGGTGGAAGCACTCCATCGGGGCGATCGCCCCCTCGAGTGCCTGCACCACCTCGAGCATGTCGATCTGGGCGGCGGGCCGCGCCAGCCGGTAGCCGCCGTGGGCGCCGCGCTGGCTCTCGACCAGCTCCGCCTTGCGCAGCTTGGCCACAAGGTGCTCGAGGTAGGAGAGAGGCAGGTTCTCGTTCTCGGCCACGGCGCTGAGGGCCACGGGCCCCGCGTCGCCCTGGCGGCCGAGCTCGACCATGAGGCGAACGCCGTACTCGGCTCGGGTTGAAAAGAGCATGCCCAAATCCTACCTAACTGGTCGGATAAGCGCCATTGCGCTCGTCCGTTTCGGTCCATAGGGTGCCGCCCCGTGCACGACACGCTCCTCTTCCTGCACGTCCTCGCGGCCTTCGCGCTGGGGGCGAGCGTGGTCGTCCAGCTCGCCTTCGCCTTCGGCGCCGAGCTCGATTCGAGCGCCTTCAGGCTGTTCGACGTCACCTTCAACGCCGGCGGCGCCGGGACGCTGATCTTCGGCGTCTGGCTGGCCCTCTACGTCGCCGGCTATGAGCTCTGGGATGGATGGATCCTCGGGGCGATCGTGCTCTGGGCGCTCTCCTACGAGGCCGGCCGCCGGGCTCGCCTGGAGCTGCGGGCCGCCGTCGTGCCCTCGGGCGGCGCGGCCGCCGCCGCGGGCGCGCGGGTGGCCACCTGGAGCTGGCTCTACGCCCTGCTCGTCGTGCTGCTGCTCGCCGACATGGTGGTGAAGCCCGGGACATGAGCGCTCTGGCGACGATCCGGCCCAGCGAGTGGGAGCTCCCCCTCTTCGTGCATCTGCTCGGCGCGATGGCGCTCGTCGGCGCCCTGGCGCTGGCCGCGGTCGCGCTGGCGGGGGCCCGGCGCGACGGATCGCTGGAGAAGGCGGGTCTCGCCTACCATGCCCTGCTTCGGGGAGCCTTGCCGTCCTGGCTGGTCATGTACGTCGGCGCGCTCTGGCTGGAGAGCAAGGAGTTCGGCGACAACGTCTCCCTGTCCTGGATCGACATCGGCCACATCACCTCGGAGGCGGGGCTGCTCCTGATCGTCGCCGCCACGATCACGGCCGGCGTCGGCCTGCGCAGGGCGCGGCGCCGCGAAGCGGCCGGGACGCCGGGCGGCGTCGTGGCCGTGACGGTGCTGGTGGGCGTGCTGCTGCTCGCCTACCTGGTTGCCATCTGGGCGATGACGACGAAGCCGGTCTAGCCGTTTCGCCCCGAAGAGCCCCCCGCCGGGCGCACCGAGTGCGCGACGATCGCGCGCATCACGTTGCGGAACTCGGCGTAGGGCCTGGCGCCGACCTCACTCGCGTGGCGGCGCTCGATCTCGGCGACGATCTCGTCCGCCCGACGTATCCGCTGCAGCCCGCGCTCGGTTGGGACGATCAGCTTCGCCCGCCGGTCGCCCGGATCCGGGCGGCGCTCGACGTATCCGAGCCCCTCCAGCTCGTCGATCAGGCGGCCGACGATCTGCTTGGGGCGGCCGGAGAGGCGGGCGAGCTCGGTGGCGCGAATGCCGTCCTCGTCGAGGTAGGCGAAGACGACGCCGTGGCGGGGGCCGAGGCCGCCGTCGCCGCCCTCGCCGAGGCGCTCGAATAGCTCCTCATCCATCGACAGCTGAAGCCGGGCGGCGAGGACGCCGAGGTCGGGGTTCCACTGCTGCCTCTCGCTGCGGCGCTTGGTCGTGGTCATGGTCCCGAGATAAGATAGTAACAGACTAAGACGATCTCGATGCGGGACCATCATTCATCCGTGGCTTAGGCCAGTTCGTATACTCGGCACAACCTTCAAGAAGGAGACGAGACTCGAATGACCACCACCAGGCGTTCCAACTTCGGCGCGGCGCTGCGGACCACGGTCCTCCTCGCCGGCCTCACCGGGCTCTTCGTCGTCATCGGCGCCCTCATCGGCGGCCCGCAGATGGCCCTGATCTTCCTCGGCATCGGCGCCCTGCTGAACTTCAGCGCCTACTGGTTCAGCGACAGGATCGCGCTGAAGATGGCGCGGGCGAAGCCGGTCTCCGAGCAGGAGGCGCCGAAGCTGTACCAGATGGTCCGCGACCTGACCACGAGGGCGGGCTTGCCGATGCCGCAGCTCTACGTGATCCCCCAGGAGCAGCCCAACGCCTTCGCCACCGGCCGCAACCCCCAGCACTCGGCCGTGGCGGTCACCCAGGGCATCCTCCAGCTCCTCTCCGAGGACGAGCTGCGGGGCGTGCTCGCGCACGAGCTCGGTCACGTCCGGAATCGCGACATCCTGATCCAGTCGGTGGCGGCGACGATCGGCGGTGCGATCACCTACCTCGCCTACATGCTGATGTGGTTCGGCGGCGACGACGATTCTCCGCTCGGCCTGGTCGCCTCGCTCGCCCTGGTGCTGCTGGCGCCGATCGCGGCGGCGATCATCCAGATGGCGATCTCGAGGCAGCGCGAGTTCTCGGCCGACGCGACGGGCGCCGACATCTGCGGCAACCCCGAATCCCTCGCCAGCGCCCTCTTGCGGCTGGAGGAGGGCGCCAAGGCCATCCCTATGCAGGTGAATCAAGCGGCCGAGCCCCTGTACATCGTCAAGCCCTTCCACGGAGGCGGCATCGCCAGCCTCTTCTCGACGCACCCACCGATCGAGGAGCGGGTGCGCAGGCTGCGTCAGATGCGACCTGTTATCGCCTAGCTACGGCCGCGGCGGGGATGCCCTGTGAGCGGCCGTGTGCGCGCGGGCATAAGCCCGGCGGCCGCGAAGGGCATCCCGGTCGCGGCCGCCGCGCCTGACGGGTTGGGCGTTGGCCGTTGGCGGATCCGCGGTCCGCTCGCGTGAGTTGGCGGCGGCGCTATACTTTCTGAAGTATTGAACTCCGATCAGGATTCGGGACAATGAGCGCAGTGACCGAGATGCCCCGCAAGTGCGTGCCGCCGCCACTCGAGCTGGTCAAGGAGCGGATCGAGGAGGTGCTGCCCCCCGACGCCAAGCAGCAGCTGGACGCCGGCGAGGTCGCGTTGATCGATACGCGCGACCCCGACAAGTTCGAGCAGGGCCATCTGGAGGGCGCGGTCAACGTGCCCGCCGGCGAGAACGGCGTCGACGCCCACGCCGACGACTTCGCCGAGAGGATCGCCGAGGTTGCCGGCGGCAGGGCGGCGCTGCTCTACTGCAACACGGGCAACCGCTCCGCTCGCGCGGCGGACGCTCTGGTCAACGAGCACGGGGTCGAGGGCGCGCGCTCGCTGATCGGCGGCATCACCCTGTGGAGCGATCTGGGCTTCCCGATCGAGGGCACTGTCGCCCCGGACGAGGACAGCGGCGACGATTCCGAGCAGGAGGAACAGGACTGATGGCCACGACCGAGACGATCGAGCAGGTCAAGCAGCGGATCGAGGAGGTCGAGCCGCGCGCGGCCAGCGAGGAGCTGGCCTGGCGACGGGGTCGCGCTGATCGACACGCGCGACCCGATCGAGTACCAGGAGGCCCACATCGACGGCGCCGAGCTGGTGCCGCCGGCCCAGGTCGCCGAGCGGGTCCCCGAGCTGGTGCCGGACACCTCTCAGCGCGTGATCCTCTACTGCGCCTCGGGCAACCGCTCGGCGCGCGCCGCCGACGAGCTGCGCGAGCTCGGCTACGACAACGCGGCCTCCGTCGCCGGAGGCATCAAGGCCTGGGAGGCCGAGGGCCTGCCCGTGATCGCTCCCGCGGGGATGAGCGCCGAGCAGCGGATGCGCTACTCGCGCCAGACCGTGCTGCCCGAGGTCGGGATCGAGGGCCAGCTCAAGCTGCTCAACTCGAAGGTGCTGCTGATCGGCGCCGGCGGCCTCGGCTCGCCCGACCGCCCTCTACCTCGCCGCGGCGGGGATCGGCACGCTCGGCATCGTCGACGACGACCTCGTCGATGAGTCGAACCTGCAGCGCCAGGTGATCCACAACACCCAGCGCGTCGGCCAGCCGAAGACGGAGTCGGCGAAGAAGTCGATCGAGGCGCCTCAACCCCGACGTCGAGGTGGTCGAGCACCGCGACGCGGCTCGACTCCTCCAACATCCTCGATGATCTCGACTACGACATCCTCGTCGACGGGGTCGACAACTTCCCCACGCGCTACCTGCTCAACGACGCCTCGGTGCGCCTGCGCAAGCCGGTCGTCTCGGCCTCGATCCTCGCCTTCGACGGCCAGATCTCGACCTTCGTCCCCTTCGAGGGGCCGTGCTACCGCTGCCTCTACCCGACGCCGCCGCCGCCCGAGCTGGCGCCGAGCTGCGGCGCCGCCGGCGTGCTCGGCGTGATGGCGGGCGTGATGGGCCTGCTGCAGGCCAACGAGGTGATCAAGCTGGCCGCCGGCATCGGCGAGCCGCTGATCGGCCGCCTGCTGCTCTACGACTCGCTCGGCACGCGCTTCACCGAGCTCAAGGTCCGCCGCGACCCCGACTGCCCGATCTGCGGCCCGAACGCGCCCGAGATCCCCGAGTCCGAGATGGGCAAGTTCCCCGACTACGAGCTCTTCTGCGCCCGCTGAGGCGCAGCCCGAGCCGATCGCCTCGCTCCGCGCCGTCGACCGATGGCTGATTGAGGCGGCAGTCCTGCCCGGCTAGGGTCGGGCGGCCCACCTGATGCGTCGCCACGGAGAGGTGGCGGCAACCGGAATAGGGAGGTAATGGGACATGATCCGCCGACTGAAGCCGCGGCTGAGCTTCGCCAACGTCACATCGGTGATCGCCTTGGTGCTCGCTCTGACGGGTGGCGCCTACGCCGCCTTCAAGCTACCCAAGAACAGCGTCAAGTCGAACAACATCGCCAACGGAGCGGTCAAGCCAAGTGATCTGGATCCAGCGACCGGGGGGCAGGTCTACGCGCGTTTCCACGACGCGTTCCTGGCGGTGGACAACACGACCGGCGAACCGGTCGTGGGGACAAACGACGTGCTGACGAGAAGCGTCCCGGCGGGGAGTTATCTGATCCTCGCCAAGGCCGAGGCCGGCAACGGCGACGGGGGCGGCGTCGTCATCTGCCGGACGGGTGCGGGCGGCGACTTCGACCAGGCCACCCACTACCTGAACGCTGCTGGCGCCGGTGACACCACGATCGTGATGTCAGTGCTGCACACGTCGAACGCGCAGTTCACGGTGCACCTCTACTGCAACGCAAATGGGACCGGCACGAATCAGGGTCTCTCCAACACGAAGATCACGGCGCTGCGGGTGCGATCGATCAGCAACACGGCGGGCTAGGCGCCTCACTAGCATGTCGGCCTCGATGCCGACGGTGAAGATCCCACCCGTGCTCAGGACCAACACGGACGACCAGGCCGAGGTCGATGCCGCGGGCGCGACCGTGGGCGAGGTGCTGCGCTCCCTCGCCGAGGCCCACCCCGGGACGCGCGACCAGCTCTTCTCGCCCGAGGGCGAGCTCAACCGCTACGTCAACGTCTACCTCAACGACGAGGACGTGCGGGTGCTCGATGGGCTCGACACCTCGGTCGGCGACGGCGACACCGTGGTGATCCTGCCGGCGATGGCCGGCGGGGCCTAGGCGCCCCCGAAGCACCGCCAGATCAGGCGCTGACCGGGGCGGGCTCGGGCAGGATCCGCTCGGCCAGCTCGCCGCACGGCCGCCGCTCGATCTCTTCGCGCAGATCCAGGATGTACATGAGCAGGGCGATGCACGGGGCGATGAGGCAATCGGCCGCGTTGGGGGGATCGCCGCCGAGCACGCCGGAGCCGATCCATGCGTCGACGTTGTCGAGGGCCGCCGGCAGAGCGGCGCGGTCCGCGCGGTCCTGCTCCTCGCTGACGCCGAAGGCGTGCTTGCCGGCAAACCCCGCGATGCGCCGGCGACCGTTCTCGCTCTTCGAGAGCAGGTGGCCGAGCCGCCGGTGGCGCCGCGTTCGTAAAGCTCGCCCGGGTCGCGGATCGCGGAGGCGAAGGCGATCCGCCGCGCCATCGGTTGCAGCACCTCGTCCCCCCAGCGCTCGGCCTCCTCGACGGCGGCGCGCGCCGCTCGGGGTCGGCCGGCGGCGGGGAGGCTCCGGCTGCTGCTCGTCGAGGTAGCGGGCGATCTTGCGGTTGGTCTGGACGCGGTGGCCGTCGATGCGCAAGCCCGGCACGGTGCGGCCCGGGAAGCCCCGGGCGCGAACGCCCATGGCGTGCAGGCCGGGCTTCAGGGTGACGATGCGGTCGGGGATGCCCTTCTGCTCGAGCATCAGCATCCCGCCGCGCGCGGCGTGCGATCCGGGAATGACGTAGAGGGTCGCGTCCATGGCCGAGCCTCGGGGGTCCGCGGCCATCCTAGTGCTCGAGCACCAGGCCGAGGAAGCGCTTGGTGCGGTCCTCACGGGGCTTGTCGAGCATCTGCGCCGGCGGGCCCTGCTCGACGATCACGCCCTCGTCCATGAACACCATGTGGTCGCAGACCTCGCGGGCGAAGCCCATCTCGTGGGTGACGACGATCATCGTCATCCCCTCGTCGGCCAGCTCGCGCATCACGTCGAGCACCTCCTTGACCAGCTCGGGGTCGAGCGCGCTGGTCACCTCGTCGAACAGCATCACGTGCGGGTCCATCGCCAGGGCACGGGCGATGGCGACGCGCTGCTGCTGGCCGCCGGAGAGCCGCTCGGGGTACTCGTCGAGCTTGTCCGCCAGGTCGACCCGCTCGAGCAGCGCCGCCGCCTTCTCGCGCGCTTCCTTGCTCGAGCGGCCGAGCACCGTCGGCCGGCGCCAGGGCGACGTTCTCCAGCGCCGACTTGTGCGGGAAGAGGTTGAACTGCTGGAAGACGATCCCCACCCGGCGCCGCACGTAGTCGAGCGCCTCGGCGCCGTCCTCCGCGTGGATCACCTTGCCTTCCAGCAGGATCTGGCCCTCGTCCGGCGGCTCGAGCAGGTTGATGCAGCGCAGCAGGGTGCTCTTGCCCGAGCCGCTCGGCCCGATGACGCAGACGACGTGCGCCACGCCCCACCTCCATGTCGATGCCGCGCAGCACGTGCAGGTCGCCGAAGCGCTTGTGAACGCCCTCCAGCCGCAGGACAGACGTCTTCGCTCAAGTCGCGAGGCCTCGCTGGTAGCGCGCCTGCTGAGAGGCGATCAGCCTGTCCACCACGCGCGCGAGGGGCACCGTGACGATCACGAACAGGATCGCCCCGAGCGTCAGAGCCGAGCTGTTGAAGGTCTCGGCCTGCACGGTGCGACCCGCCTCCACGACCTCGATCAGCGCGATCACGCCGACCAGCGATGTGTCCTTCATCAGCGCGATGAAGTCGTTGAGCAGCGGCGGGATCACGGTGCGGACAGCCTGCGGGACGATGACATGGCGCATCGACTGGCGGTGGCTCATGCCCAGCGAGCGCGCGGCCTCCATCTGCCCGTTGGGGACCGATTCGATGCCGGCGCGGTAGACCTCGGCCATGTAGGCGCCGTAGGTGATCGTGATCGCCATCACCCCGTACCAGAACGGATCCGATTTCCCGAACCACTCCGGGATGCCGATGAAGCCGAGCGGCCCGCTCTGAGGGAAGACGAAGGGGAGGCTGCCCGGAGATCAGCAGGAGGACCAGCAGCAGCGGAATGCCGCGAAAGACGTCGATGTAGCCGATCGTCACCGCGCGGATGGGCGCTGCCGTCCTCCCCGGCAACTGGCGCAGCAGGGCGAGGATCAGCCCCCACATCAGCGCCAGGACGCCGCTCACGATCGACAGCTCGAGGGTCTGCCCGAAGCCCTTGAGCACGAAGATGAAGTTGTCGCTGATGATCTGGGTGTCGAAGTACTGGTGAAAGAAGACGTCCATGCGTACCTCCGCTCGCTCTCCATCCGACCGTCCGTGCGGTCGCGGAGGCTACCTTGGCAAGAAAAAGGGGCGCCGCGGCGCCCCCTTTCCTGAGCACTGCTCCTGGTCGAGTCAGTCCGCGTTGAGGACGGTCGCGGGCGGATTCTCCTTGAACCACTTCTGGTAGATCTTGGTGAAGGTTCCGTCGTTCTTCATGTCGGTCAGCGCGCCGTTGACGGAGTCCTCCAGTTCGGTGTCGCCCTGCTGGAAGGCGAGCCCGTAGACCTCCCTGGTGACGATCTTCTGGACGATCTCGATCCCGCCCTTGCTGTTGACGGCGTCCTGGGAGGACGAGAAATCGTTGATCACCGCGTCCACCTGGCCCGCGACGAGGGCGTTGAACGCGTCGTCGATCTCACCGTAGGTCCGCACCGAGGCCGCGTCGGTGTTGCTCTCGGAGTAGTCGGCGCCAGTCGTGCCCTTCTGGGCCCCGACGATCTTGCCGCCGAGGTCGTCGACGGTCTGGATGTCGCTTCCCTGCTTCACAGTGAGCGACTGATCGGTCTCGTAGTAGCCCTGGGAGAAGTCGACCGTCTTCTGGCGCTCGGGGGTGATCGTCGTCGCCGACGCGACCATGTCGAACTTGCCCTGGGCGAGGTCGCGGAAGATCGTGTCGAAGGACGTGTCCTGGTACTCGACCTGGCGATCGATGCGCTTCGCGATCTCGTTGACGATGTCGATGTCGTATCCCGTGTAGTTGGGGGCTCTGCCCTGCTCGAACGGCGGATACGGGATGTCCGAACCGACCACGATCGGCCCGCTCGCGTTGTTCCCGTTGTCGTTGCTGCTCCCGCAGCCGGCGATCACGCCGCCGGTGAGGACGAGAGCGAGTGCGGCCGCTACGGCCGGCAGGCGAAGTCTCATCTGGGATTCCTCTCCTCGTTGCCTGGTTGGACGCCTTGGCGCGCAACATATCCGAGCCGGGGGGCTGGCGCGAGGGGTTACTACACTTATTGAAGTACGATGTGAGGCGAGCGCTGATGTTGGATCCACTCCTGAATCGTCCCTGCGGCGGCAGATTCACCAGCCTGGTCGAGGCGATCGGCAACACGCCGCTGGTCGAGCTGCCGCGCATGTCCCCCAAGCCCGGCGTCCGCATCTGGGCCAAGCTCGAGGGCCGCAACCCGACGGGCTCGGTCAAGGACCGGATCGCCAAGGCGATGATGGACGACGCCGAGGAGCGAGGGGCGATCGAGCCCGGGCAGACGATCATGGAGCCGACCTCGGGCAACACCGGGATCTCGCTGGCGATGATCTGCCGCCGGAGCGGCTATCCGTTCAAGGCGGTGATGCCCGACAACGTCACCCACGAGCGCACGCAGCTTCTGCAGATGTACGGCGCCGAGATCGTCTACTCGGAGGGCGCCAAGGGGTCCAACGGGGCGGTCGAGCTGGCGCTGGAGATGGCCGAGACCGATTCCTCCTACTACATGCCGTACCAGTACGGCAACGAGGCGAACCCGCGGGCCCACTACGACGGCACAGCGCCGGAGATCCTCGACGAGCTCGACGAGGTCGCGGCCTTCGTCGGCGGCCTCGGTACCGGCGGCACGCTGATGGGCAACGGTCGCCGCCTGAAGGAACACGACCCCGAGACCAAGATCGTCGCCGCCGAGCCGATGCAGGGCGAGCTGGTGCAGGGACTGCGATCGCTCGACGACGGCTTCATCCCGCCGATCATCGACCTGGCAGTGCTCGACCGCAAGATCATGGTCTCCAACCGCGACGCGATCGTCTGGACGCAGAAGCTGCTGCACGAGGAGGGGCTCTTCGCCGGCGTCTCCTCGGGGGCGATCGCCTACGTCGCCAACCGCATCGGCGGCGAGCTGGACGAGGGCAACGTAGTCTTCCTCGTTCCCGACGACGGCTGGAAGTACCTCTCGTCGGGGATCTACACGAAGCCGATCGAGGAGCTGGAAGGGGTCGACACCACCGTCTGGTGGTAGCGCCCGGAGCGTCCCCGCCTGGAGAGGCGGTCGAGCGGGTCGCCGCGCGCGTCCGCGAGATCGCCCGGACCTACGAGCCGCCGAGCTTCGCCGAGGTGCCGAGCCCCGACGCGGCGCTGTTCCTGTACGGCGATCGACCACCGAACGGGCTACCGCCGGAGCCACCTTGTCGGCGGGGAAGGCCCATACGAGGGAAGCGCCCTGCTGTGGGCGCTGGGGCTGCGCGCCGAGCGGCGCAGGCCGGGCGCTTCTCGGCGCCGGCGCGCTGCGCTCGATCGACGAGGCGGGCGTGGCCGAGCTGTTCCGGATCGAGGGCGACGCGCCCGCAGGGTGCGCCGTGCGCGCCGCACTCTGGCGCGATCTCGCCGCCGGCCTGCTCGACCGCTATGGCGGCGAGGCCGGCGCGCTGATCGCCGCCGCTGCCGGCCGGCTCGGGGGCGACGGTGGGCTGTTGGCGCGGTTGTCCGAGTTCGATGCCTACGCGGACCCGCTGCAGAAGAAGAGCTTTCTCGTCTGCAAGGTCTGGGAGCGCCGCGGCTGGCTCGAGGTCGCCGACCCCGAGTCCTGGGAGGTCTGCGCGGACAACGTGCTGATGAGGCTGGCGCTGCGCTCCGGCCTGGTCGCGGCGGGAGATGTCGATCAGGTGCGTGCCGCGACGCGGGTGGCCTTCCGGCAGGTCTCCGTGCGCGCCGCGATCCCACCGCCCGCGCTCGACGACCTGCTCTGGGAGCTCGGCCGCGAGGACCCTGACCTGCTCGGCGCAGCCGCCGGAGACCTGCGCGAGCCGCCGCGCCCGGACGGCACCGTCTACTACTGAGCCCGGGCTCGCGCGTGGGTCGATGATCTAAGGTGCCCCGCCCGTGAAGATCCCCCAGGCGATCTACGACGAGCTGCTCGAGCACGCGCGCGTGGATGCTCCGAACGAGTGCTGCGGCATGATCGGCGGCCGCGATGGAACGGCGACCACCGTCTACCGCGCGACCAACGCCGAGGGCAGCCCGCTGCGCTACAACCTCGATCCCCAGGACCAGTTCCGGATCATGAGCGAGATGGAGGAGCGCGGCGAGGACCTGGCGGGGATCTACCACTCGCACACCCGCAGCCCCGCCTATCCCTCCCAGACGGACATCAACCTCGCGGCCTATCCCGATGCCGTGTATCTGATCGTCTCCCTGGCGGAGGGTGAGACCCCGCTGCGCGGGTTCTGGATTCGGGACGGCGAGGTCACCGAAGCCGAGCTGGAGATTGAGTGACGAGCTGACTTGCCCCCGCTGCGGGCTCTCCCATGCCGAGGGGGAGCGCTTCTGCCGCAGCTGCGGGATGCCGTTGGTCTACGCAGGCGCCCGCGAGGAGCAGCCCGAGAGCGAGGCGCAGCTGCGGGCGCGGAAGGTCAGACCGCAGTACGCCCGGGGCGAGCTCCATCGCGTCACCGGCGGCCGCAACCAGGCCGAGGCGGAGCTGATCCAGAACATCCTGCTCGAGCAGGGGATCCCGTCCCTGATCCGCCGGACCCGCGGCTTCGACGTTCCCGACTTTCTCTCAGCGGGGCCGCGGGACGTGCTGGTCCCGGAATCCGGCTACGAGAAGGCACGCGAGCTGCTGCGGGATTCCGACCTGCTGACGACGGAGGCCGAGCCGGGGTCGCTTCCGGGGATCGGCTCGCCGGCGCGGCTGGCGCTGGGGTTGATCGTCGCCGTCGCGATCGGGGGGCTGCTCGTCTGGCTCGTCTATCAGGCTGTCGGCGACCGGATAGGAGCCGGCCGGGGGTCTCCTCGGCCGCCCGCCCGTAGAGCAGCTCCTCGAGCTGCTCGCGCCAGGCGCGCTCGACGTTGCGCAGGCGGGCGTCGAAGGCGAGCTCGATGTTGCCCCGCGCGCCGGCCTGACGCAGCCTGGACACCATCGCCTCGCAGGCCTCGGGGCCGCGGGTGCGGTGAAGGAGGTCGAAGACGGTGCCGCCGAGCAGGACCGCATCGCGCATCGACGGCGGGAAAGCTCGGTCGGGCGCCCTCGCGAAGCCGGGTGATGACGGCGGCGCGGAAGAGCGGCACCTGGCCGGCGAAGTACTGCGCCGCCTCCCTCGATCAGCCACGCCCAGCCCAGGTAGGTGAGGAAGCGCCGCGGCGTCCACATCGGCGGCAGACGGTCGTTGTTGGCGGCGAGGACGAGCTGCGCGTAGAGCCGCTCGGCGGTGCCCCGCAGCGCTCGCATCGAGTCCTCGCCCGCCGCGCGCCGGTCGATCCACTCGTCGTTGAGTACGTGGAGCTCCGTCGCCATCGGCCAGCCCGCCAGATAGCGGCGCCCGCCGGCGCCGCGGACCAGCGCACGGCGGGGAGCAGCGGGTGGGCCGCGGCGAGCCAGGCGGGGTTGTCGTGGACGATCGACCGTGATTCCGCCCGGCACGTGCGTCGAAGCGCTCCTCGAGGCGCAGCCGCAGGTCCTCGAGTCGGTCGAGGAGCGCTGGGCGCAGGCCCGTGTCGGCCTCGTCGTGGCGGGCGGTGAAGCTGAGCGAGTCCGTCTGGACCCAGGCCACTAGAGCTGTGTGCGCGGTCGCTCGGTCACCGCAGATCAGGCTAGCGCCGCGCCCGGGCGGGGTCCGTCTCGACGTCGAGGCTCGCGCGGATCAGGCGGGGACGGGCTCGGCCGAGCAGAGCTCGCGGATCGCCTCGGCGGCCCGGTCGAACTCCTCGTCCGCCATCACCGGCGTGCCCTCGAAGGGCAGGTCGCGATCGATCTCGACCCAGGAACGGCAGCCGTGGTACTCGTCGCGCACGCGCACGGTTACCGGGCGCGGGATCCGATACACCCGCAGCAGCAGCACGTGCAGGGGGTGGCGGCGCTTCCACGCCAGGCGCTTCTCCGCGTAGTCGGGGGTCCAGATGTGGAAGGGGGAGAGCTCCTCGACGACCCGGCGGTCGTCGGTGGTGAAGTGGTCGGCGACCTCCGCCCAGGAGCGGATCCGCACCCGGTCGGGCTGCGGAATGCCGCCGTCCTGGATCAGGGACCGCGGCGGGGGCTCTTCGTCCGGCCAGACGCCCTCCTCGAGGGCGCGGCGAAGCTCGGGATGATGCGACTCGCGGACGAGGTCGTTTCGCTGGTGGTCGAAGGTCGGGTAGAGGAAGAATCGCTCGTGCTCTACCTCAAAATGCTTATTCTCCTCGCGAATCCCGCCCTTGCGCAGCGTGACGAGCTGCTCACCCTCGGCGAGCGCTCGCACTGTCACGGCCCACTCCTTGAAAGCGACTGGCATAGCTGTGGTCAGGTCAGGTTCTGCTCGTCGACTGTACGGGGGCGGTTGAGGTGTCTCGGGCCCCGCGTGGAGCGGCCATTCTAGTGAACAAGCTCTGGAATCTCAACCCTTGTGATCGATTGCCACAATCATTCGTTACTTAGGTGTAAGCACTTTAAACGGCTTGGTCATGGGGTTTGGGGCGCTGGCCGATCAGCCAGTCACGTGCCCTCTGGACGAGCGCGCCGGCCGAGACCGGCGCCGCCGGGCGTCTCGATCCGGAGGCGGTCGCCCCAGACGAGCTCGCCCGACGACTTGGCGGGAATCGGCTCGCCGTTGAGCGAATCGCGCCCGGGCAGGCCCGGATCGCCGCCCTCGCGCCCACGGGGGAAGTGGCGGCGGCGCTCGGCGATCAGCGAGTAGCGCATCGGCGCCAGCGCCTCGATCTCACGCACGACCCCTTCGCCGCCGTGATGGCGCCCCGCGCCGTGGCTGCCGCGCCGCACGGATACCTCGCGCACGCGCAGGGGAAACTCGGTCTCCAGGGCCTCGACCGGGGTGTTGAGCGTGTTGGACATCGCCACGTGCACGGCGCTGGGGCCGTTCGCGCCCGGGCACGCGCCCTGGCCGCCGCCGATGGTCTCGTAGTAGGTGAAGCCCTCGCCCGAGAGGGTGAGGTTGTTCATCGTCCCCTGGCCCTGGGCGGGCACCGGCGCGAACGCCCCCAGCGCCTCGATCACGAGGTCCGCGACCCGGCTGGAGGTCTCCACGTTGCCGGCCGCCACTCCGGCTGGCGGGCGCGCGTTGAGCAGACGAGCCCTCGGGGCGCGCGCACCTCGACCGGCCGCCAGCAGCCGGCGGAGGGCGGCGCGTCGGGATCGCAGACGACCCGCACCGCGTAGAAGCAGGCGGAGTGTGTGACTGACAGCGGGCAGTTGAGGTTGCCCTCGATCTGCGGAGGGGTGCCCTCGAAGTCGAGCAGCAGCCGCGTCACCGCGATGTGGCGAGACGCGCAGGACGAGGTCGCCGTCGCGGCCCTCGAGCAGTCGGTGGCCTGCGTTCACCGTCGGGGGCCTCCGCCAGCGCGGCCCGGGTGCGGCGCTCGGCGTAGTCGAGGATCTCCGCCATCCCCGCCGTCAGCCGCTCGGCGCCATCGCGCTCGGCCAGCTCACCGAGCCGCCGGGCGCCGATCAGGTTCGCAGCCCGCTGCGCTCTCAAGTCGGCCAGCCGCTGGGGCGGGTTGCGCATCTCGCCGGCGAGCTCGGTGAGCTTCTCGTCGTCGGCTCGGGTGGGCGGGATCACCACGCCCTCCTGGCTCAGCAGGGTGGAGTCCGCGGGCATCCCGCCGGGCGTCGGCCCGCCGATGTCCGCGTGATGCGCCCGGCTCGCCGCGAATCCCAGCAAGGTCAGCCCGTCCCGCCCGCGAGACCGAGCCTGCCCCGGAAGCGAAGCTGAGGAGCCGGCGCTGAAAACCGGGGAGATGAGCGTGATGTCCGGCAGGTGGGTGCCGCCGCGGTAGGGGTCGTTGAGGATCCAGAGGTCGCCGGGGGCGTGCTCCTCGTCCACCACCGCCGCAACGGCGTCGGGCATCGAGCCGAGGTGGACCGGGATGTGCTCGGCCTGCATCACCAGCTCGCCGCGGGCGTCGAAGAGCGCGGTCGAGCAGTCGCGTCGCTCCTTGATGTTGGAGGAGTGCGCCGAGCGGATCAGCGCCGCTCCCATCTCCTCGCAGGCGGAGCGCAGGGCCCCGGCGAGGACCTGCAGGGAGACGGCGTCCAGGCGCGGGCTCATGCTCCCGCCCCGTCGCGGGAGGCGGCGATGGTCCCCGTCGCGTCGACCTCGGCCGCCCATCCGGGCGGCAGCACCAGCGTCGCCTCGGGGAGCTCGAACACGCACGGCCCATGCGCCTCGAGCCCCGCCGGGCGGCTCGCCTCGCAGCACCCGCGCCTCCAGCCACCCGCCCCCGAACCGGGCCTGGCGCCGCGACTCCCGCAACGCCCCCTCGCCGGCGGCCCTCGGCCTCGGCTGCGGCCCGGCCAGCACCGCGGCGACGCGCACGTGGACGAGCTCGACCTCGGCCTCCGGCTCGCGGTAGCCGTAGTGCGCCTCGTGCTCCGCGGCGAACGCCTCGGCCAGCTCGGCCGGATCCGGCTCCGTCGGTCCCGGCCACCGCCAGCTCGAACGACTGGCCGCGGTAGCGCATCTCGTAGGTCGCCTCGATGCTGGGCGCCGTCGAGACCCTCGGCGGCTGTGGCCGCGAGCGCGCGCACCTCAGCGGCGACCCGCTCCGCGGTCAGCTCCGGCCCGCTGAGCAGGACGGTGCGGGCCGTGTCCCGGCGCCGGCCCGCGGCGATCAGGCCGAGGGCCGAGAGCACGCCGCTGGCGCGGGGGCAGAGGAGCCGGGAGATCTCCAGCTCCGCCGCGATCCCGGCGGCGTGCATCGGGCCGGCCCCCCCGAAGGGGAGCAGCGCGTAGCGGCGCGGGTCGACGCCGCGCTCGACCGTGACCACCCGGAGCGCCCGCACCATCTCCTGGTTGGCGACGCGAACGATCCCCTCGGCCGTGTCGATCGGGTCGAGGCCGATGGTCTCGCCCAGGCCGGCGACCGCCCGGCGGGCGGCCTCGACGTCAAGCTCGACGCCCCCCGCGAGCGTCGAGTCGGGCGCCAGGTAGCCAAGCAGCAGGTTGGCGTCAGTGACGGTCGGCTCCGCTCCGCCGCGGGGGTAGCAGGCCGGCCCAGGCTCGGCCCCCGCCGAGCGGGGCCCGACGCGAAGCGCGCCGCCCAGGTCGCGCCAGGCGATCGAGCCGCCGCCGGCGCCGACTGTGTGCACGTCCACCATCGGCAGCTGGATCGGTCGTCCCCCGATCTCGAGCGCGTCGGTCCGCCGGACCCCACCGCCGTCGACGACGCAGACATCGCAGGAGGTCCCGCCCATGTCGAGGCCGAGGGCATTGCCATCGCCGGCGACCCTCGCCAGCACGCTCGCTCCGACCGCACCGCCGGCCGGGCCCGAGAGCACGCTCCAGGCTCCCGAGCGCGCCGCCTCCTCGGCGGGGGCGGTGCCGCCCGACGAGCGCATGACCTGCGGCGCGGGGAGGCCGCGCTCGCGGCAGGACTCGGCGAGCCGCGAGAGGTAGCGGTCCAGGAGGGGGGAGAGGTAGGCGTCGATGACCGTGGTCGAGCAGCGCTCGTACTCGCGGAACTGGGGCAGCACCTCGTGCGAGACGGAGACGTGCCGCTCCGGGCGCGCCTTCCGCAAGGCTGCGGCCAGGCGTCGCTCATGCTCCGGATCGAGGAAGGAGAAAAGCAGGCAGATCGCGACCGACTCGGCGGGCGAGTCGTCGACCGCGGCGACGACCCGCTCCACCTCGTCGTCCGTCAGCGACCGGATCGTGCCGCTTGGCGACACCCGCTCGGCGGCCTGGAAGCGAAGCTCCGGCTCGACCAGCGCGGGCGGCCGCCCCGCGCAGGGGTGGTAGAGCTGCGGCCGGTTCTGGCGGGCGACGTCGAGCAGGTCGGCAAAGCCCTCGGTGGCGATCAACGCCGTGCGGGCGCCGCGGCGCTCGAGCAGGGCGTTGGTGCCGACCGTCATCCCATGGGTGAACGCCTCCACCCGCCCCGGCTCGGCGCCCGCCCGCGCGAGCACCGCGTCGAGGGCGGCGCCGACGCCCCGGGATTGGTCGTCCGGCGTGCTGGGCACCTTCGCGGTCCAGAGCAGGTCGCCGTCGAGCAGGGCGGCGTCGGTGAACGTTCCGCCAACGTCGACGCCAAGCAGCATGCGCGCGACCTTATCGGCGGCGGCCGCTCAGCTCACGTGTCAGCGCGGAGCCGGCTACAGCCACTCTTCCCAGCTCAAGGCGCCATCGGGGGCACATCGCAGGTGCATGCGCGCGAGGGACGGGTCCTGGGCGGGGAACTCGAGCCGCTGGTGGGAGCCGCGGGACTCGCGGCGCTCCAGGGCGAAGGCCGCGACCAGCCGTGCCAGCGGGTAGGGATCGTCGAGCAGGCGCTCGAGCTCCTCCGCGCGACGGCGAGGCCCGGCCAGGCGCCAGACCGCGTCCCGGGTCGCCTCGGTCGGCGGCACAAAGCGCGACGAGGGCGGTTCTCCGAGCGGGCCGGTGTCGGGCTCGGAGACCGCGGCGCGGGCGGCCCTCGAGCCGAAGACGAAGCATTCGCTGAGGCTGTTGGAGGCGAGTCGGTTGGCGCCATGCAGGCCGGTGCACGAGCATTCGCCGGCGGCGAACAGACCCGCCAGCGACGAGCGCCCGTCGAGATCTGTCGCGACGCCCCCCATCACATAGTGGGAGGCGGGGGCGACCGGGACGGGCTTCTCGGTCGGCTCGTAGCCGGCGGCCCGCAGCGCCTCGTAGACATTGGGGAAGCGCTCGGGAGGAACGGTTCGCATGTCGAGCAGCACGTGGTCGGCGCCGGTCGCCTCCATGCGGTCGAGGATCGCGAGCGTGACGGCGTCGCGCGGGGCGAGCTCGTCGGTGAAGCGCTCGCCGTCCGTGTCGCGCAGCAGGCCACCCTCGCCCCGCACCGCCTCGGTGATCAGCATGCCGTCGGCGTCCCCGCCCGGCGCCGCCACCGCCGTGGGGTGGAACTGGCAGAGCTCGAGGTCAGCGAGGTCCGCGCCGGCGGCGTGGGCGATCACCGCGCCGGCGCCGATCGCTCCCCAGGGGTTGGTGGTGCGGCGCCAGAGCGCCGCCGCGCCTCCGGTGGCCAGAACCGTCGCTGCGGCTCGGACCGGCTCGGCGTCGGTGACGACGCCGTGGCAGCGCTCGCCGTCGCTCCACAGGGCCACCGCCGAGACTCCCTCGATCACCTCGATCCTCGCCTCGGCGGCGGCCAGCTCCGTCAGCCGCTCGGTGATCCTGCGGCCCGTGCTGGCGCCACCCGCGTGGACGATGCGCCGCCGCGAGTGGCCCCCCTCCAGGCCGAGGGCCAGCTTGCCGTCCTGCTCGCGGTCGAAGCGGACGCCGCGGCGCTCGAGCTCGGCGACGGCGGCTGGGGCCTCGGCCACGAGCACCTCGACCGCCGAGGCGCGGCAGCACTCCCGGCCGGCCGCGAGCGTGTCGGCGGCGTGCTGCTCGGGCGAGTCCTCGGGGTCGAGCGCCGCCGCCAGGCCGCCCTGTGCCCAGAAGCTCGAGCTCTCGCGCAGCGGCTTTCTGGAGACCAGCGCCACCCGCGCGTCCAGCTCGGCCGCCGTCAGCGCCACGTGAAGCCCCGCGGCGCCGCCGCCGACGACCGCGACGTCGTATTCGTGGCTCAGGTTTGCCAAGGCGGACGCACCCTAGCCCGGTGCTCCCGGAAGCGAAGCTGAGGACGCGGCCGGTGGATGCGATTACGGTATCCGTCGGTGACGCTCTACCTCAGGCATCCCTCCGGCTTCGAGCACGAGACCGGCGCCCATCCGGAGAGCGCCCGGCGGCTGGTCGCGATCGAGGAGGCGCTGTCGGAGCGAGACTGGCTCGGCGTCGAGAGGGTGGAGGCGCCGGCCGCGACCCGCGAGCAGCTGCTTCGCGTTCACGACTCCGGCCACATCGACGCGATCGAGCGCCTCGCCGAGTCCGGCGGCGGCCACATCGACCTCGACACGGTCGCCAGCGCGGGCTCCTGGGAGGCGGCCCTGCACGCGGCCGGGGGGGCCGCCCACGCCGTCGACCGGCTGATGGCGGATGGGGCCGGGCCTGCCTTCTGCGGGCTGCGCCCGCCGGGACACCACGCGGAGGCCGCTCGCGCGATGGGCTTCTGCCTTTTCAACAACGTCGCCGTCGCCGCCGCCCAGGCGCTTACGGAGCACGGCGCGGAGCGGGTGCTGGTGCTGGACTGGGACGTGCACCACGGCAACGGCACCGAGGCCATCTTCTCCAGCTCCGACGCGGTGCTCTACGCCAGCATCCACCAGAGCCCGCTCTACCCCGGCACGGGCAGCGCCGACGAGGTCGGCCACGGTCCGGGCGAGGGCTACACGATCAACCTCCCCGTGGCGCCAGGCGCGGGCCCCGACCAGTTCCTCTCCCTGGTCCAGAGGGTGGTCGTCCCTGTCGCCAGGGAGTGGCGGCCCCGGCTGGTCTGCATCAGCGCCGGCTACGACGCCCACCGCGACGACCCCTTGGCGCAATGCATGCTGGACGAGAGCTCCTACGCGGAGATGACCGCAAGCATGCGCGATCTCGCCGCGGAGCTGGAGGCGCCGCTGCTGATCTGCCTCGAGGGCGGTTACGCGCTCGCCGCGCTGGCGGGCTCCGTGGTGGCGACGATCGAGGCGCTCTCGCGCTCGGATCCGCCGCGGACGGCGCCCGCCGGGCCGGCCGCCGCCGACCGCGAACGCCTCGCGCGCTACTGGCCGGTGCTGGGCTGAGGCGGCGGGCCGGCGGCCGCCGGGGCCGGGGCCACCGAGGAGACCGACCGCGCCCCCTCGTCCGCGTCTGAGGAGAGGCGCGAGTAGGTGAGGGCGAAGCCGATCGCGCAGAGGACGAGCACCAGGACCGCCGCCAGCAGGGGACGGCGCCAGGAGGCGGGCGGCCGGAGCGGCAGCTGTCGCGCGCCGCAGCGAATGCAGTAGCGCGCGTCGGACGGGACGGGGGCTCCGCATGCCGGGCAGATCGGCCCGGCCAACTAGTCCTCCGGCTCGGCTCGGGTCTCGCGGCGCGCGGTCGCCATCCGCCGCAGCTCCTCCACGCCGATCCCCTTCTCCAGCCCGACTTGGAGCAGCTCGATCTCTTCCTCGATCTCGACGATCTCCTCGGCCCGTCCCTCGAGCAGGCCGGAATCGACGTCGTCGCGCCGATGCATGTCGAGAGCGACGCCGCCCAGCTCGCGCAGCATCTCCTCCCGGTCGGAGATCAGCTGGTCGACGTGGTGCCGCATCCGGCTGCGCTCTCGCCCCGAAGGGCCCGATCGCCTCCTCAGCAGCGCCATCAGGCGAAGTGCATCAGACCGCGAGCCTCTTCTTCAGGTCCGAGAGGAACGGCTTGGGGAAGCCCGGCACGGAGTCGAGGTCGTCGAGGGCGCCGAACCCGTTCTGCCGCTCCCGGTAGGCGATCACGCGGGTTGCCTGCGTCACCGACAACCCGACGTCGCGAAGCTGCTCGAAGGTGGCCTTGTTGACGTCGAGCAGGGAGCCCTCCTTGGCCGGCGGCGCCTTCTCGGCCGGCGGCGCCTTCTCGGCCGATGGCGCCTTCCTGGCGGCGGCCTGCTTCTTGGCCTTTGAGGTTCCCCCGGGCGATGGGGCTGCTGAGGCCTTTGCGCGCTTCTCGCGCTCCTTCCGCTTCGCCTCGGCCCGCTTCTCGCGCTCCTCTGCCTTCGCCTTCGCCCGCCGTGCGCGCTCCTCCTTCTTCGCCTCGGCCCGCTTCTCGCGCTCGTCCTTCCTCGCCTTCGCCCGCTTGGCTCTCTCCTCGCGCTTGTCCGCGCGTCCCCTGGCACGCTCGTCGCGCTCTGCCTCCTGGGTGGCGGGGGGCTCGGACTTCTTCGCGCGCCGGAGCTCGGCACGCGCCGCGAGGCGAGCTCGCAGCCCGGGCTTGGGCTCCTGGTCCTTCCACGGAGGGACGACCCCGTCCGCCTCCCTGGTGATCGCCTCGCGTTCCTCGGTCTCCGCTTCGTCGGTGGGGCGCTCGGGCTGAAAGGCCTCCAACTTGATCGCCGCAGCTCGGGCCTGGGCGCTGCTTGCCTGCTCGCCGATGGCGCCGATCCGGTCCTCGATCTCCCGGTAACGGGACTCGCGGCTCTCGTCTTCGCGGCGGTGTTTCTCCGCGCCAACCTCGCCGAGGCGCCGCTCGGCGCTCGCGGCGCGCTTCTCGGTCTCCTTCAGCTGCGACTCGACCGAGCGCAGCGCCCGCGCTGCCTCCTCGAGCTCCGCCGTCAGCTCCTCCTCTCGCTCGGCCAGCTTCGCGTCGGCCTCCTTGCGAGCCTCGCGACGCGCGTTCTGCGCCTCCTTGCGGGCGCGCTCGGCGGCCTCGTGCTCGAGCCTCTCCGCCTGCTGTCGCAGGTCCTTCTCCGCCTCGGCTGAGAGCTTCTCCGCTGTCTGGAGCCGAGCCGTCTCTACCCGCTCGCGCGCGGCGCGCTCAGCCTCCCGGCGCATCGACCTGGCCTGACCCCGGATCCAGCTCGCGGCGGCGTCGCGGGCGTCGATATCGGCGTCCAGGCGCGTGTTCTCCGCGCTGCTCGCACGCGCCTCGGCGTCGCGCAGTCGCCGGTCCGCATCGGCGAGGGCCTCGATCCGCGTCTCGCGGTCCTTCTCCAGCTCTGCCTTCATCGCCGCGACCTCGCCCTTGAGCTCCTCCTCGGTCTGGCGGCGGGCTTCCTCGACGGCCGCGTTCAGCCGCTGCTCGGCCTCGCCGCGGAGCTCCTCCTCCTGGGCGCGCAGGCGCTCCGATTCCCGGGCGAGCCCGGCCTCGGCGCCCTCGACCCGCTCGCCAGCCGCCTCGATCTGGCGCGTGATCTGCTCAAGTCGCTGCTCGGCGGCCTGCGCCGAAGCCAGCGCCGCCTCCCGCTCGCGTTGAAGGGCCTCCTCGCTCAGCCGGAGCTCGGATCGGAAGCGCTCCTCCGCGGCGGTCTGCGCCACTTCGGCGCTCTCGCGGGCCCGCCGCTCGGCCTCTGCTCGAATCCCGGCGATCCGCGAGGCGAGCTGCTGCTCGAACTCGGCGCGGACGCGCTCCTCGGCCTCGGCCCGGGCGGCGTCGCGGATCTCCCGCTCGCGCCGCTCGAGCTCGCGCCGGCCCTGCTCGATTCGCCGCCTGGCACCCTCGTCCAGCTCGCTCCGGGCCTGGTCGGCGGCGCCCCGGCGAGCCTCCTCGACCGCCTCGCCGACCCGCTCCTCGGCCTCGGCCTGGAGCGCCTGAATCTGTTCCTCGAGGTGGGCGGTGTGCTCGCGCAGCCTGTTCTCGGCCTCGGCGCGAATGCTGCGCTCGGACTCGATCCGACCTCGCTCGGACTCGGCGGCGGCCGCTTCGGCCGACTCGACCCGGCTGAGGGCGTCCCGCAGGGCCACGCTCGCCTCGTCGCGCTCGCGCCGCAGAGCCGCCTCGCGCTCGCCGAGCTCGCCGCGAACGTCCTCCTCGGCGTCCTGGCGAAGCGCCTCGCGCTGCTCACGCAGCCAGCCCGCCGCGTCCTCGCGCGCATCGGTGATCGTCCCTGTCTCGGCCACCTTGGCCTCCGCCTCCTCGAGCCGGCGCTGCACCTCGCCCAGCGCGTCGGAGGTGCGCTCTCGCTCGCGCTCAAGGTCATCCTCCAAGGCCATCATCTCCGCGGTGGCGCGCTCCTCCGCCGCTCGCCTGGCCGCCTCCAGGGTGTCGCGCTGGCGCTCGTCGGCCTCGAGCTCGGAGGGCTCGGGCTCGGGGGGCGCCTCCACGACAACGACCTCGCCCATATCTGCGGTCGCCCGGTCCTCGATCTCCTCCACGCGCTCCTCCCGCCCAGCGTCGAGCGCCTCCCGGGGCGCCTCGCCTCGGATCGGGGCCGGCTCCGGCGCGGTCGGCACCGCACTGTCCTCAACGCCCAGCACCGGTCGCACCCGGGGGGCTTGCTCGCCGGCCGGCGAGCTGGGGGCGGCTCGCCGCTGCCGGCGCTTGGGCGGCGGCGGCGGAGGCACCTCGCCGCGCAGCGCCGCGTCGAGCTCAGCGGCCTGGCTCTCGATCCGGTCGAGCTTGGCCGCCATCGCCCGCACCCGGTCGGGCTCGATCCCGCCGGAATGGTGCATGTCGAGGATGCGGACTCCGAGGTCGCGCGTGCCGTCCTGGCTCCGTTGGCTCAGCGCCTCGAGCCGCTTGCGGATCGCTCCACGCTCACGCACGCTGAGACCGGCGCCCTGCTTCGACTGGCGCTCCGGCATCGGAAGCGCACTTTACGGAACCTCGAAGCGGCAGGCGGATCGCGCCGCTCGGGGCTCAGGTGGGATCGGCCACGTCCGCGTACGCGGTCAGCAGCCGCTCCGCCATTCGCCTCGCCGAGAAGGGCTCGGCCGCGGCGCGGCCCCGGAACGCTGCGCCGCCCGGCTCGAGCGCGCCGACGAAGTCGGCCCAGCGCGCCGCGTCGAACGGAACAACCAGGCAGCCATCGAGGCCATTCGCAACCAGGGGAGCGATCCCGACCGGTGTGCTCAGCACCGGAACGTCGCAGGCGAGCGCCTCGAGCATGGCCAGCCCGAACCCCTCGCTCTCGGAGGTGACCAGGACCGCGTCGGCGGCGTTGACCCATTCCGGCATGCGGTCCGGGTCGATCTCCCCGCCGACGAGCAGCTCGGCGCCCGCCAGTCTCGCCACCTCGGCTGCGCGGTCGTGCCGCTTGACCGCGCGAGCCGGGTCGGCCGGGAAGAGCAGGTAGCGCTTCGACTCGTCGAGGCCCAGGGCGCGGCGGGCCTCCGCCCGGGGCAGGCTGTGGAAGCGCTCGAGGTCGACCCCGCAGGGCAGCACGGCCGCGCCCGGGGTGAGTGGCAGGCCCGGCCTGCCGCCCTCGCTCCCGAAGAGCGAGCGCGAGGCCCCCGCGGCGACGTCGATGCGCCTGATCAGGCGCCGCGAAAGCGGCCCGACGATCCGGTGACGCACGTCCCTTCCGTGGAAGGTGACCAGGAGCGGCTCCGCGCCCGCCAGGGCTGCGACCCAGCCGCTGAGCCCGTAGTGCGCGTGGACGAGGTCGAAGCTCTCGCCCGCGAGCCTGCGGCGGAGCCGTCGCGCGGCGCGCAGGTAGCTGCTCGCGCCCAGCCCGAAGGTGAACAGCTCGATCTCGCCTCCGAGCCCTCGCGCCGCCTCCACCTGGTCGTGGACGAAGCGCCCGAGACGGGGATGCTCGGCGCTCGGGTAGAGGTTGGTGACGACCAGCACCCGCACGGCGGCAGGGTATCGGCGGGGACACGGTTCCGGCGCAGGCTCGGCTCGGATCCGGAACGCCCGTGCCTGGTTCGGTGGATCGCGTCGTCCGACGATGCCCCGGACACGCAAACCTCGTCGAGGAGGAAGGCATGGAGGAGCTTTTGGCTCGCGCCCACGTCACCTGGCACCTGGCCGGCCGCAGGCTGTCCGGGGCCTGCCGCCGGCGCGCGCAGGGCACCGTCGAGTACGTCGGCCTGATCCTGCTCGTCGCCCTGCTGATGGTGGGCATGGTGGCGGCGATGAAGGGCTTTCAGGGCGCGCAGGGCTTGGAGCTGGCCGAGACGATCGTCGACAAGATTCGCTCGGCGGTCAACAAGGTCACCTTCAAGTAGCGACCGCCAGCCCGCTCCATCTCGGAGCGGCGCCTTGTGCGCCGCGACTTGTGTGGGGCGGGCGCTTGCGGTCGCGATTGATGGGACCGCAAACCAGCGGTCACGATTGGTGAAGACCGCCGGCGTCCCCGGCTGGCGCAGGGCGCCCGGACGTTCGCCGCGATCCGTTTCCGATTCGACGCGGGGCAGGCGGGCGTCCGGGTCCCGTCTGAGAGACTGGCGCCGATGCCCGCCAGTCGCAGCCACGACCGCGCGCCCGCGGACCTTCGGCCGGTGACGATCGATCCCGGCTTCGTGCGCACCGCGGACGGCTCAGCGCTGATCTCCCAGGGTGAGACGAGGGTGATCTGCACCGCGTCGGTCAACGACTCGGTGCCTCGCTGGATGGAGGGTCGCGGTCGCGGCTGGGTCACGGCCGAGTACGCGATGCTGCCCGCCTCGACCGGCGAGCGCAAGCAGCGCGACGTCAGCCGGGGCAAGCAGGACGGGCGCGGGGTCGAGATCCAGCGCCTGATCGGGCGCTCGCTGCGCGGGGTGGTCGACTTCGAGGCGCTCGGGGAGCGCTCCGTCTACGTCGACTGCGACGTGCTGCAGGCAGACGGTGGCACCCGCTGCGCCGCGATCACCGGCGGCTACGTCGCCCTGCACCTCGCGCTGGAGGGCCTGGTCCAAAGCGGCACGATCGAGACGCTTCCCCTGAACCAGTCGGTGGCCGCGGTCAGCGTCGGCGTCGTCGATGGCCGCGCACTCTGCGACCTGGACTACGCGGAGGACGTCTCGGCGGAAGTCGACGCCAACGTGGTGATGACCGGCGACGAGGGGCTGGTCGAGGTGCAGGCCACCGCGGAGCGGACGCCCCTCTCCCGCGCCTCGCTCGACGAGCTGCTCGCCTTGGCGGAGGCGGCGATCGCTCGCCTGCGAGAGCAGCAGGCGCAGGCAGCGGGCGAGCTTCCGGGATAGCCGGCCGCGATGCTCGTCGTCGCGACCCGCAACGAGCACAAGCTGCGCGAGCTGCGCGAGGCGCTGCCGGGCGTCCATCTGGAGGCGCTGCCGGCGCGGGTCCGGCTGCCGGCGGAGACGGGGGAGACCTTCGCCGAGAACGCGGTCGCCAAGGCTCGTGCCGCCCGCGCGGCGGGCGTGCCCGCGATCGCCGACGACTCGGGGATCGAGGCGCCGGCGCTCGGTGGCGCCCCCGGGGTGCGCTCGGCGCGGTACGCCGGCGAGGGCGCGTCCGACGAGGAGAACCTCGCCAAGCTGCTCGAGGACCTGGGCAGGATGGAGGACCGGCGGGTCGCCTACGTCTGCGCCCTGGCGCTGGTGGACGCCGCCGGCGTCGAGCATCTCTTCGAGGGGCGCTGCGAGGGCACGCTCGCGGCCGAGCCCCGTGGAGAGGGGGGCTTCGGCTATGACCCCGCCTTCATCCCCGACGACACCGGACCGGAGGACCAGCGCACGATGGCGGAGCTCGCGCCGCAGGAGAAGCACGCGATCAGCCATCGCGGCCGCGCCGCCCGTGCCCTCGCCGCGCACCTTGGGGCTGGAGGCTCGGGATGACGGATCCGCCGCGGCGATTCGAGATGACAAGGTCGCGCTCGGCCGGCGTCTCGATCGCCTCCAACTCGCTGCTGATCGGGTTGAAGCTGGCGGCGGCGGCGGTTACCGGCTCGATCGCGATCCTGAGCGAGGCGCTTCATTCCTCGATCGATCTGATCGCCTCTGTGATCGCCTTCGTCGCCGTTCGGCGGGCCGACGCGCCGGCGGATGAAGAGCACCCCTACGGCCACGAGAAGCTGGAGAGCGTCGCCGCCACGATCGAGGGCATGCTGATCCTCGTCGGCGCCGGGGTGATCGTCTACGAGTCGGTCCGCCGGCTCGTCCACGGCGCCGAGGTCGAGGCGCTCGGGGTCGGCATCGCGGTGATCGCCCTCTCGGCTGTGACCAACGCAGGCGTCGCCTGGTTCCTGCGCCGGCAGTCCCGGCGGCTCGAATCGCCCGCGCTCGCGGGCGACGCCGCCCACCTCGGCACGGACGCCCTCACCTCGGTCGGCGTGCTCGTCGGACTGGTGCTCGTCCAGATCACCGGCGCGGCGGCGATCGACTCGGTGGTTGCGATCGGCGTTGCGGTCGTCATCGTC
This sequence comes from uncultured Solirubrobacterales bacterium, assembly GCA_963746615.1. Lineage (GTDB taxonomy): Bacteria > Actinomycetota > Thermoleophilia > Solirubrobacterales > 70-9 > SHVA01. Next base: position 46,451 of record CAVVBU010000003.1, read on the forward strand.
TTCGCGGGCGTGCGGATCATGCGCCGCTCCGCCGGGGTGCTGGTGGACGAGGCGCCGCCGCCCGACGAGATGGACCGGATCGAGGCGGCGATCGCTAGCTCGCGGCCCGAGGAGATGGTCGGCTACCACAACCTCCGCGCCCGAAACGCGGGCCGCCGCCGCTACATCGACATGCACGTCCAGTTCAAGTCGGGGACGACCCTGGAGCGCGCCCACTCGCTCGCGCACGCGCTGCGGGACGCGATCGAGGCGGAGATCCCCTCATCCGAGGTCCTAATCCACGTCGAGCCCGAGGCCTCTGTGCGCGACCCCCATACCCTGCCGCCGCACCTCAGGTCAGGTTGACCGCGGCGGCGAGCCCGACGGCGCCGATGACTATCGCGTAGCCGGCATAGCCGGCGACCGCGAGCAGCACAACCGCGATCACGCAGATGACCACCACGGTCAGCCAGGATCCTTGCTCGAGGGTCACGGCCGCTATTTTGCCCGGCGTGTCCGATCGACGACCAGAGGCCGGAGCCGCCGAGCGCGCGATCGCATATCTGCAGGAGGTCTCGCCGGAGTTGCGCGGCTGCGCCGTTCTCGACTCGAGCGGCGCGATCCTGGCGTCGACGGGGGAGGGCGGGGACTGGGCCGAGGCGTCGCGGCGCTTCATTGCCGCCGCCGACTCCGCCGGGGGCGGGGCCGCCTCACAGGTTCACGTCGCCACCGGCGACGGCGAGTGCTTCGCGGTGCGCGAGGGCGAGCTGGTCGCGGTCGCCGTCACCGAGCGCTTCGTGCTCTCCTCCCTGACCCTGTTCGACATGAGGGTGGCCTTGCGCGATGCGGCCGCCGCTCGGGCCTGAGCGTGCCCCCGAAGCCGCATCGCGTGCTCATGGACCGGGTCTCCGGCTACGCCGATGAGGCCGGTGCCTACCTGCGCCGGCGCCGCCACCTGCGAAAGCCATTCGTGCGCGTCTATCACGAGGGGGGCCGCAGCCTCGCCTACGACGCCGGCACCGAGCAGGGGCGGGAGCTGTTTCGCACCGCCGCCGCGCTGATCGAGGTGGCCGGGCCGCTCCGCCAACGGCAGAAGCGGTGAGCGAGGAGCTGCTCGATCGCGAGCTCGCGGGCCGGGTGCTGGCGCGGGCTCTGGCGCGCGGCGGCGAGCTCGCCGAGATCTTCTGCGAGCAGCGAGCCGGCTTCTCCCTGCAGGTGGACGAGTCGCGGGTGGAGCGCCCCCAGTGCGGCGAGGAGCTGGGCGCCGGTGTTCGGATCGTCTCCGCAGAGGTCAGCTACTTCGCCCACGTCGACGGGCTCGCCGAGGATGATCTGCTCAGGGCCGCCGACGCGGCCTCGGCCGCGCTCGCAGCCGAGGCCGCCGAGCCGCGGCCGCTGCGGGCCGCCGACGATCCCCAACCCTCCCTGGTCGAGGTCGACCCCGCCTCGGTCGAGCCGGGGCGCAAAGCCGATCTGCTGCGCGAGCTCGATCAGCGCGCCCGCGACGCCGGCGACGCCGTCGATCAGGTCTCGGCCTCATACGCGGAGGGCCGCCGTCGCGTGGCGGTCTTCAACTCGGACGGCCTCGAGGCCCGCGACGACCGCACCCGTGTGCGACTCGGCGTCCAGGTCGTCGCCCGGCGCGATGGGGTCGTGGAGACCGGATTCGAGACCCTCGGCGAGAGCCGCGGCTGGGAGCTCCTCGACGGCGACCCCGGCCGGATCGCCGAACAGGCCGCCGGCAAGGCGCTGGCGCTGCTCGACGCCACCGACGCCCCCGCGGGCGAAACGACGGTCGTCGTCGGCGGCGGCTTCGGCGGCGTCCTCTTCCACGAGATGACAGGCCACGGCCTGGAGTCCGACGCGGTGCAGAAGGACGCCAGCGTCTACGCAGGGCGGCTCGGCGAGAAGGTCGCCGAGCCGCTGTTGACCGCCTACGACGACGGCTCGATGCCCGGGGAGTGGGGCTCGGGCGCCATCGACGACGAGGGCACCCCCTGCCGCCGCACGCCGCTGATCGAGCAGGGGCGCCTCTCCTCCTTCCTCTACGACCGGGTGCGCGCGGCCAAGGACGGCGCCGAGTCCACCGGCAACGGGCGGCGCGAGAGCTTTCGCCACCTGCCGATCCCCCGCATGACCAACACCTACATCGAGCCGGGGGACGCCGATCCGGAGGGGATCATCGCCGAGGTCGATCGGGGCTTCTACGCGGTCTCCTTCGGTGGCGGCCAGGTCGAGCCCGCCACCGGCGACTTCGTCTTCGGCGTCTCAGAGGGCTACCTGATAGAGGGGGGCAAGGTCACCAGGCCCTGCCGGGGCGCCACCCTGATCGGCAATTGCCTGCAGGCCCTGACCCGGATCGACGCGGTCGGATCGGACTTCGAGATGAAGACGGGCTTCTGCGGCAAGGCGGGCCAGCGGGTCCCGGTGGGGACCGGTCAGGGCCACGTGCGGATCAAGGGGATGACGGTGGGCGGGACGGCGGTGGCGTGAGCGAGGGTAGGCCTCCCGATCTGGCCGCGGCGGCGCGGCGCGCCGTCGAGGCGACGGTCGCGGCGGGAGCCTCGGACGCCGAGGTCTGGGCGGAGAGCACCCGCGAGCGCGAGGTGCGCGTGCACGGCGGCGCGGTCGAGAGCCTCATCCAGGCGACGGGACACGGCGTCGGCGTGCGCGCCTGGATCGGCAGGCGCGCGGGCTACGCCTACGGCACAGACCTGAGCGAGGCGGGCCTGGCCGAGCTGGGCGGGGTCGCCGCCAAGCTGGCGGGCATCGCCGACGAGGACGAGCACGCCGGCCCGCCCGATCCGGATGGTGCGCCCGTCGCCGTGGAGGGGCTGCGCGACCCAGAGATGGGGTCCTGGAGCGCCGAGCGGCTGGTCGAGCTCGCCAAGTCGGTCGAGCGCGCCGCCGTCCAGCACGACGATCGGGTGACCGGAGTCGAGCAGGCCGTCTACGTCGACATGGACGGCCGCGTCGCGCTGGCGAGCGCGCTGCGCGACGGGCCCGTCGGCTACGAAGCCTCCTCCTGCTACGCCTACACGCAGGCGATGGCCGGCGGCGGTGACGACCGCCAGACGGGGCTCGGCTTCGGCGTCGGGCGATCCCCCGCCTCGCTCGATCCCGAGGCGATCGGCCGCGAGGCCGGGCAGGAGGCGGTCTCGATGCTCGGCTCGAGGAAGCCGGCGTCGCGAAGCTGTCCCGCCGTGCTCGCCGACACCGTCACGGCCAGCTTCATCGGCTTCATCGGCGGCGCGCTCTGCGCCGACGCTGTGCAGAGAGGACGCTCGCCCTTCGTCGGCCGCCTCGGTGAGGAGCTGGCCTCGCAGGCTCTGGTGCTGGCGGACGACGGGCTCGACCCCGCGGGCCTCGCCTCCGCGCCCTTCGACGGCGAGGGGATGCCCCGCCGCCGCACCGCGCTGATCGAAGGCGGCCGCCTGCTCGCCTTCCTGCACGACGCCTACACCGGCCGCAGGGACGGCGTGCCATCCACGGGCAGCGCCTCGCGCTCCTCGTACCGGTCGGCGCCCTCGGTCGGCACCTCCAACCTGGTGGTGGAGCCGGGCGCGGGCGACCTCGATGACCTGGTGCGCGAGGCGGCCGACGGCGTGCTGGTCACCGACGTCGCCGGGCTGCACTCGGGCGTCAACCCGGTCACGGGCCAGTTCTCGGTTGGCGCCAGCGGCCGCGTCATCCGGGGCGGCGAGCCGGCCGAGCCGATCCGCGAGTTCACCATCGCGGGCGACCTGCTCGAGCTGCTCGGCTCGATCCGCTCCTGCGGCGCAACGACCCGGTGGATCCCCTTCGGTGGCTCGGTGAACACGCCGCCGCTGCTGGTCGACGAGCTCGCCGTGGGCGGGACCTAGAGCCGAGCGGCTGGTGGGCGCACGCACGATCCGTGCCCCGGCAGTATTTGTGCCAAAGAGCACGAGTACGCACGAGTGGCGCCCGGGGCCGGTGTTACGCTGCCGCGCACTCGATCCGAGGAGGCATTTACGTGACCAAGGCTCAGTTCCTCGAGGTTCTCGCACGCGATTCCCGCATCGGCAACAAGAAGCAGGCCGGCCAGGCCGTCGACGCCGTGCTGGAGGCGATCACCAACTCGCTTCAGCAGGGCGAAGACGTCAACTTCACCGGCTTCGGCAAGTTCAGCGTCGCGGAGCGAGGCCCGCGCCAGGGCGTCAATCCGCGCACCGGCGAGCGCATCTTCATCCCGGGCGGCCGTGTACCCCGCTTCTCGGCGGGCTCCGGCCTCAAGGGGAAGGTGAAGGCGTCGGGCGGCGCGCCGGCGCCGGGCGCGTAGGCGGCTTGGCAGCCTGAGCGCTGCTGCATTCGCCGACCGGCTGACGGCGCTCGTAGAGCAGCGCGACAGCCAGGTTTGCCTGGGGCTCGACCCAGACCCCGCCGCGCTGCGTCCGGGCGTGGGCGAGGCGGCGAGCGGCGGCTCTGCGGCTGAGCGAGCAGCGAGCGCGGTCGTCGCCCACTGCGTCGAGCTGATCGAGGCGGCGGGCCCCGCCTGCGTGGCGGTGAAGCCGCAGCTCGCCTGCTTCGAGCGCCTGGGTCCACCCGGCTACGCAGCGCTGTTCGAAGTCGCCGCCGCCGCGCGCGAGGCGGGCCTGCTGGTGGTCGCCGACGGCAAGCGGGGAGACGTCCCGGTGACCGCCTCCGCCTACGGCCAGGCGCTCGTCGGGAACACGGCGACGCCCTGGGGCGAGGCGGCCGGCCTGGGGGCGGACGCCTTCACCGCGAATCCGCTGCTCGGCGGGGACGCGATCGAGCCCCTGCTGGAGGCGGCGGAGGGCGCGAGCGCCGGCATCTTCCTGCTGGTCCGCACCTCGAACCCCGGCGCCGCCGACTTGCAGGATGCCGTGGTCGCGGGCCATCCCCTGCACGAGCGCCTGGCGGCGATGGTCGCCGGTGCGGCTCCGCGGCTCGCCGGCGAGTCGGGCCTGAGCGGGGTCGGCGCGGTCGTCGGCGCCACCCGCGCCGAGCACCTGGGTCGTATGCGCGAGCTGATGCCGGACTCGATCTTCCTGATTCCGGGCGTCGGCGCCCAGGGCGGTCGCCCCGAGGACCTCGGCTCGGCCGTCGTACCTGGGCGCCCGGCCTCCATCCTGGTCGCCGCTGCGAGGAGCATCGCCGGAGCGGAGGATCCCCGCGCCGCCGCCGAGGCGCTGCGGGACTCCCTCCGGCGGTTGTCGGGCTGAACGCAACCCTGCTGGCGACCGCCCCCCGCCCCCGCGTGCGCCCTCGGTGGCGCCGCTACTATCGCCCCCGCTCGCGATGCCCCACCGCCAGCGCAACCAGATCGGTCGCTTCATTGCCGTGCTCGCCCTGCTGGCGGCGTTCACGGTCGTCGCCTGGGTGGTGGTCAGCAACGAGAACTCCAAGCACGCCGGTGGAAAGGGCGCGGGCCCTGACAAGTCGTCGCCGGAGGTCGAGCGGGCGTTGCAGCGCGGCGTCTACGTCGTCAAGCCCGGCGACACCCTGGTGGGGATCTCGGCCAAGCTTGGGATCGACGTGAACGACATGCTCGAGATCAACCCGGACCTGGACCCCCAGATCCTCAGCGCCGGCCAGCGGATCAGACTGCCGCAGTGACGCGGGGCTCGGAAAGGGCGATCGGGGCGAGGATCTGCCCCTCCCTGGCGGTAACCGTCGCTGTCCTCGTGACGGCGGCCGGCGCCGTCGGCGCGCCGGCCGGTGGCCAGGACCAGCAGCCCACCCAGACCGGCGGCAAGCCGGCCAAGCAGAAGACGGCGAAGCAGAAGGGAGCAGAAGCCGGCGAAGCAGAAGCCGGCGAAGCAGAAGACCGCGAAGAAGAAGCCGGCAAAGGGGGGCGGAGCGAAGGTCGTCGGCCCGCTGATCGACGCCCGGTCTTGGATCTTGATCGACGCAAGAGACGGCCAAGTGCTCGCCTCCAAGGCGCCGGACCGGCCGCTGCCGATCGCCAGCACCACCAAGCTGATGACCGCCGAGCTGGCGCTGAAGGAGCTGCGGCCGAACAAGGTGCTGACGGCGCCCGCCTACGATGCGCTCAGGGCCGAGTCCATCCTGGGGCTGACGGCGGGGGAGAAGATGACGACCAAGGACCTCCTCTACGCGCTGATCCTGCCCAGCGCCAACGACGCCGCGGCGACCCTGGCGACCGGGGTGGCCGGGTCGCAGCAACGCTTCGTCGCCGAGATGAACCGCGAGGCGAAGACGCTGGGCCTCGACAACACCCACTACGCCAACCCCGTCGGCCTCGACGACCCCAACAACTACTCCACGGCGCGCGACCTCAGCCGCCTCTCCTCCGAGCTGCTGGAGGAGCCACTCTTCGCGAAGATCGCCGACACGCCCTCGGCGCTGCTGAAGAGCGGCGACCAGCAGCGCAGGATCGAGACGCGCAACACCCTGCTGGAGCGCGAGCCCTGGATCACCGGGGTCAAGACCGGCCACACCCTGGGCGCGGACTATGTGCTGGTGGGCTCGGCGACCCTCGACGGCGCCAAGCTGATCTCGGCCGTGCTCGGCGCGCCGAACGAGCCCACGAGGGACACCGACACCCTGAAGCTGATGCGCTACGGCGCCTCGCTGTACAAGCCCAAGGCGAAGGGGGAGCGCGGCGAGGAGTTCGCCTCCCCCAGCGTCGCCTACAGCGACGACCACCTCGCCCTGGTCGCCGCCAAATCGTTCGAGGTGGCGGGGCGAAAGGGGCAGAGGGTGAAGAGCGCGATCGACGCGCCCGGCGATGTCAGTGGGCCGATCAAGAAGGGCGAGCCGCTCGGCCGCGTGGTGGTCACCGTCGATGGGCGGCCGGCTGCCAAGGTGCCGCTGATCGCCGCCACGGCCGAGCCGGAGAAGACCTTTCTGCAGAAGGCGACCTACACGATCAAGAAACCGTACGTGCTCCTCCCCCTGGCCCTGATCGTGATAGTTGTAGTCGTGTTGCTCGCAAGGCGCGGGCGGCGGGCGCTCGGGGACCATCGGGCGGCCCGTGAAGCGGCAAAGATCCGGACACCCGAGGACAGGCGGATGATGCAGGAGGAGAGAATGCGCAGACGCCGAGAGAGAGCCGGCAGGCGCGGGGACGAGGGCTGATGATCCTCACGGTCACCCTCAACGCCGCCATCGACCGCACCGTCGCCGTGCCGAGCTTCCGGCAGGGGAACCGACACCGGGCCGTGGAGGCGACCACCGTCGCCGGGGGCAAGGGCGTCAACGTCGCGCGCGCCCTGAAGCTGCTGGGGCGGCCTGTGATCGCCACCGGCCTCGCCGGCGGCCCGACCGGCGCCCGGCTGATGGAGCACCTGGCCGAGGAGTCGATCCTCACCGACTTCACCTGGATCGGCGGCGAGTCCCGCACCAACCTGGCCGTGATCGACCCCACCTCCGGGGAGCAGACCGAGATCAACGAGCGCGGCCCCGAGGTCACGCCCGAGGAGCTGGACCGCTTCCTCGAGAAGCTGGTCTACCTCGGGCGCGGAGCGCGCAGCTGCGTGATCGCCGGCAGCCTGCCCCCCTCCGTGCCCGCTGCCTTCTGCGCGCGCATGGTGACCGAGCTGAAGGCGCTTGGCGTGGAGGCGGTGCTCGACACCGAGGGCGAGCCGCTGGAGGCAGCCCTTCGGGCCGGCCCCGCCGCCGTGGCGCCCAACGTGAGCGAGGCCGAGGGTGCGGTTGGCCACGAGTTCAACGACCGCGACGACCTGCTCTCGGGCCTGGCCAGCCTGGTCGAGCTCGGCGCCAATGAGGCCGTGATCACCAGGGCCGAGGGCTGCGTGGCCTCGACCATCGACGGCTCCCAGCGGCGCACCTACGAGGTGACCGCGCCCGAGCTCGAGCCGGTGGCGACGGTCGGCTCCGGCGACGCCTTCCTCGCCGGCTACGTCGCCTCGCGCTACGACGAGGCCGAGCCGCGCGAGTGCCTGCGCTTCGCGGTTGCCTGCGGCGCCGAGTCCACCCAGCACTTCGGCGCCGGCACGATCGACCCCGACGAAGTCGAGCGCCTGCTCCCCTCCGTCCAGATCTCGGAGCATCAGCTTCCCGCCCCGGTCGGCTGAGCCGCGCCCGGGTCGCGGAGTCGACCGCTGTTATCATCGGCTGGGCGTTGCGAAAGACGCCTCACAGCCTCGGAAATACCGCAGTTTCGCCCCGGCCTGCCGGGGTTTTTTCGTCCGCGAACGATCGTAGGGTGGACTGATGGAAGTCGAGATCGGCCGCGGGAAGAAGGGGCGCAGGGCCTACGGGTTCGACGACATCGCCATCGTGCCCTCTCGCCGCACCCGCGATCCCGACGACATCGACATCACCTGGAACCTGGGGCCCTATCGCTTCGAGCTGCCGCTGCTCGCCTCGGCGATGGACGGCGTGGTCAGCCCCGAGACGGCCGGGATCATCGGCAAGCTCGGCGGGCTGGCGGTGCTCAACCTGGAGGGCATCTGGACCCGCTACGAGGACGCCGACACCCTGCTCGAGGAGATCGCCTCCCTCCCCAAGCAAGCAGCCACCAAGCGCATGCAGGAGATCTACGCCGAGCCGGTCAAGGAGGAGCTGATCGGCCGGCGCATCGAGGAGATCAAGGCCACCGGCGCGGTCGCCTGTGGCTCGCTCACCCCGCAGCGGGTCGAGCGGTATCACGAGATCGCGCTGGAGGCGGGGCTCGACATCCTCGTCGTCCAGGGCACGGTGATCTCCGGCGAGCACGTCTCCTCCGATGAGGCCAAGCCGCCTCTCAACCTGAAGGAGTTCATCCCGGCCCTGCCGGTGCCCTGCGTGGTCGGCGGCTGCGCCTCCTACAACACCGGCCTGCACCTGATGCGGACCGGCGCCGTCGGCGTCCTGGTCGGTGTCGGCCCGGGCGCCGCCTGCACGACGCGGGGAGTGCTCGGGATCGGCGTCCCCCAGGCGACGGCGATCGCCGACGTCGCGGCCGCGCGCGGCCAGCACATGATGGAGACGGGCCACTACTGCAACGTGATCGCTGACGGCGGCATGCGGACCGGCGGGGACGTTTCCAAGGCGATCGCCTGTGGCGCCGACGCGGTCATGATCGGCTCGCCGCTGGCCCGCGCCAAGGAGGCGCCGGGGCGCGGCTACCACTGGGGGATGGCGACCTTCCACCCCGAGCTGCCGCAGGGGCGCGCGGGTCGCGACCGAGCAGGACGGCACGCTGGAGGAGATCGTGCTCGGCCCCGCCCACGAGAACGACGGGACCTTCAACCTGATGGGCGCCCTTCGCACCTCGATGGCCACCTGCGGCTACGAGGACATCCCGGACTTCCACCGCGCCGAGGTGATGATCGCTCCGGCGCTCCTGTCGGAGGGCAAGACGCTCCAGCGAGAGCAGTCGGTCGGGATGGGGTCCAACGGCCGCGCCGCGGTCTCCAGGGCGGTCGCCGTCTCGGATGACTGACTCGGCCAAGCCGGCCGAGCGGGTCCACGTCCCAGAAGAGCACCGCCCGAGCGGGTCCACGTGCCCGAGCGCGAGCGCTGCCGGGCGGGGACCCTCGCCGAGGACATCGCTGCCAGACGGGGGCAGCCCGCGCGCCGAGCGGCAACGGAGGAGGTCCTGGTTCTGGACTTCGGCGGCCAGTACTCGCAGCTGATCGCCAGGCGCATCCGCGAGTGCGGCGTCTTCAGCGAGCTGCTCCCCCACGACACTCCCATCGAGACGATCAAGCGGCGCAAGCCGCGCGCGCTGGTGCTCTCCGGCGGCCCGGCCTCGGTCTACGCGGAGGGCGCGCCGCCGCTTCGCCGCGAGCTGCTCGAGCTCGGGATCCCCGTGCTCGGCATCTGCTACGGGATGCAGCTGATGGTCCACGAGCTGGGCGGCAGGGTCGAGCAGGCCCCCGCCGGCGAGTTCGGCCGCACCTCGCTGACCGTCCGCGAGCACGGCCGGTTGCTGGAGGGGCTGCCCGAGGAGCAGCAGTGCTGGATGAGCCATCGCGACACCGTCTTCGAGCCCCCGCCTGGGTTCACGGCGCTCGGCTCCAGCCCCGAATCACCGGTGGCCGCAACCGAGGACACCGGGCGCGGGCTCTACGGGATCCAGTTCCACCCCGAGGTCGTGCACACTCCCTACGGCACCGAGATCCTCACCCGCTTCCTGCGCGAGGTCGCGCGGCTGCCAGGAGCGCTGGTCGCCCGAGTCGGTGATCCGCGAGCAGGTCGGAGTCGATCCGGGCCCAGGTCGCAGACGGCCGCGCCATCTGCGGGCTCTCCGGCGGCGTCGACTCGGCGACCGCGGCGCTGCTGGTCCACCGCGCGATCGGCGAGCGACTCACCTGCGTCTTCGTCGACCACGGGATGATGCGAAAGGACGAGGCCGAGCAGGTGGTGACTGCCTTCCGCGATCAGCTGCAGGTGCCCCTCGTTCACGTCGACGCCTCCGACCGGTTCCTGGAGCGGCTCGCAGGGGGTCGTCGAGCCCGAGGAGAAGCGGAAGATCATCGGCGAGGAGTTCATCCGGGTCTTCGAGGAGGAGGCCGCCAGGATCGAGGGTGCCCGCTACCTGGTGCAGGGGACGCTCTACTCCGACGTGATCGAGTCCGGCGGCGACGGCAGGGCGGCGGCGACGATCAAGTCGCACCACAACGTCGGCGGCCTGCCCGAGGACCTCGACCTCGAGCTGGTCGAGCCGCTGCGGATGCTGTTCAAGGACGAGGTGCGAACCGTGGCCGCCGAGCTCGGCCTGCCCGAGCGCTTCGTCTGGCGCCAGCCCTTCCCCGGCCCCGGGCTGGCGATCCGCGTCGTCGGCGGCGAGGTCACCCGGGAGCGGCTCGACATCCTGCGCGAGGCCGACGCGATCCTGCAGGAGGAGATCCGCGCGGCCGGCCTCTACCGCGAGTTGTGGCAGTCGTTCTGCGTGCTGCCGGTGGTGCGCTCGGTCGGGGTCCAGGGTGACGAGCGCTCCTACGCCTACCCGGTCGTGATCCGCGCGGTCACCTCCGACGACGCCATGACCGCCGACTGGGCCCGGCTGCCCTACGACCTGCTCGAGCGCGCCTCCAACCGGATCATCAACGAGGTCCGCGGCGTCAACCGCGTCGCCCTCGACATCTCCTCGAAGCCGCCGGCGACGATCGAGTGGGAATAGGGACCGCCGATCGCAGGCTGGAGCGGGGCGTCGTGCGGCCGCAGGAGGCGTCGGCGGCCGCCAGCGACCCCGTCTGATGGCGAGGCCGTAGCGCGCGCCTCGCGAGCCTAGGAGAACTGTCCCAGTACCGGTCGGTGGGCTCAGCGGATCGATCGGGTGTGCCGCCCTAGTACCAGCCCGGCTCGGTCCAGAGCTCGAAGTGGAGGTGGCAGCCGGTGGCGTCACCGGTCTCGCCGACCTTGCCCACACGCTGGCCGGTGCTGACGGTCTGGCCTGGCGCGATCGCTGGCCGGCCCTTCAGGTGCATGTAGGCGTAGTCGTTCCGACTTCTTGCGCGTCTATGACGAGGTAGTTGCCTGCCGCCGACTGGTAGCCGCGGTACTGGACCTTGCCGCCGTGGGCGGCGACCAGCTTGGTGCCGCAGGCGGCGAGGACGTCCTGGCCCTGGTGGGTGTGTCCGGAACGGGCGGCGCCGAAGCGGGCCATGGCATCGCCGTAGTCGTGGGCGCCGCGAATCGGGAAGCGTGAACCCGGCCTGCGCCTTTTCGAGCTGCTCCGCGGTGCCGATCTTGAGGTCGAATTTCGAGTCGCGAACCTGCGCGAAGCTGTCGACGATCCGGATCGGGCCGCTGACCACGCCCGGCTGCACGTTTGCCCAGACGGCCTGGCCGTTGCTCTTGACGACGACGCCCTTCTTGGTGTTCTGCTTGGAACGCGTGCCGTCCGCGTTCAACAGGGAGACCACGGTGGTGTTGCCGAGCTCGGCGCCGGTGATCTTGATCCGCGAGCCGTCGGTGGCGATCCGCTGCTTGACGCACAGCGTCAGGCACTCGACGTCGTCGATCTGGGGGTCGCCCGGCGCCGCCGCGCCGCCGCCGCCCTGGGCGAGCGCCGCGCCCGCGCTCAGAGCCGTCGCCGCCACTGCCGAAGCGAGCAGCAGAGTGACCCGCCGGGTGGCGGCGCGCCTGACACGTTTGTCGGAACCCACGGACTTCACTCTTTCTGTGGCCTGCGGAGTTAGCTGGCGGGCTCGCGCCGAAAGAGCGGCGCTACGGATCCATCCGTGTGTCCGATTCGCCCCCGGGGAGGGATTGCCTCCCTCCCCAGTGGTTCCCCCGCTCCCCGCCGTTAGGAACGGCAGGGATTAGGCCATGCGTTGAGGCGGCAGTATAACGGCAGTGTGAACGGATCAACACACAAGCCCTCGGGCGCCGCCCGGGCGCGGGCGCCGGTCGCGCGCGGGTTTCCGCGCGGCTATCATGCTCCGGCCGCGCTTCGGGCGCGGCTTTTCGTGCAATGAAGACCTTTCAGGCGACACCCGCGACGCGTGAGCGCGACTGGTACGTGGTCGATGCGGAGGGCACAGACCCTCGGCCGGCTGGCGACCCAGATCGCCGATCTGCTGCGCGGCAAGCGCAAGCCCACGTATACGCACCACGTCGACACCGGCGACTTCGTCGTCGTGGTCAACGCTGACAAGATCGCGGTCACGGGGGACAAGCGCGAGAAGAAGGTGTACTGGCGCCACAGCGGCTACCCCGGCGGGATTCGCGCCCGAACCCTCGGCGACATGCTCGAGCGCCGTCCCGAGGAGGTCATCCGGCGCGCGGTCAAGGGCATGCTTCCCCGCAACCGGCTCGGCCGCCAGCAGCTGCGCAAGCTCAAGGTGTACGCGGGGCCCGACCACCCGCACGCCGCCCAGAAGCCCGAGGCCCTCGAGTTGACGACCCGATGATCGACGACGAGCAGCGGCAGGACGAGAGCCGCCGCGGAGACCCCGGGCGCCGAGGAGACACCGGCCCCCGCCGAGGGGACGCCGGCCGCCGAGGAGACACCGGAGGAGGCCGCGGACCAGCCGGCCCGGGAGCCCACCGCCGGGGAGCCTCCGGCCGAGGAGCCGCCCGCTGAGGCCGCCCCCGCCGAGGAGGCCCCCGCCGTCGAGGAGACTCCCGAGGCCCCCGAGCCGGCCGCCGAGGGCGAGGGCGATAAGGCCGAGGGCGAGGGCAAGAAGGGCGACCTTCCGCCCGGCGCCGAGCTGGAGCCGATCGCGCTCGAGCCGGAGCCTGAGCTGGACGCCGAGGAGCGGGCGCGGATGGAAGCCGAGGAGGAGGAGCGCCGCCGGCGCGAGGCCGAGGCCCGTGCCGCAGACGAGCCTGTCGCTGCCGAGCCCGCCAAGCTCTCCGGCGACTCCCGCTTTCTCGCCACCGGCAAGCGCAAGTCCTCGGTGGCCCGTGTCCTGCTGACCTCGGGAGGGGGCAAGATCGAGGTCAACAGCCGTCCGCTCGAGCAGTACTTCCCGCGCGCCTACCTGCAGTCGCTGGCCAAGCAGCCCCTGGCGCAGACCGGCTACGAGGGCACCGTCGACGTTCGCATCAGGGTCCACGGCGGCGGCATCTCCGGCCAGGCTGCGGCGGTGCGCCACGGCATCGCTCGCGCCCTCTGCGAGGTCGACCCGGAGCTGCGCCCGGAGCTGAAGCGGCGCGGGATGCTGACGCGCGACGCCCGGGTCAAGGAGCGGCGCAAGGCGGGGCTGAAGAAGGCCCGCAAGCGGCCGCAGTTCTCCAAGCGCTAGCGGCGCCCGAGCCTTGGCCGAACGCGAGCTCTTCGGGACCGATGGGGTCCGGGGGGTGGCGGGAGAGTTCCTCACCGCCGATCTGGCCCTGCGGCTGGGCCGAGCCGCGGCGCTCGAATCCGGATCCGAGCGCCCGCAGGTGCTGATCGTGCGCGACACGCGCGAGTCGGGCCCGATGCTGGAGAAGGCTCTCGCCGCAGGGATCGCCTCGGGGGGCGGGGACGCGATGCTCGCCGGCGTGTTGCCGACGCCGGCTGCCTCCGTGCTGGCGCGCCGCTACAGCTTCGACCTGGCGGCGGTTGTCTCGGCCTCGCACAACCCGTTCAGCGACAACGGGATCAAGTTCATCTCGGCGGCCGGCACCAAGACTGAGCGACGAGGCAGAGGCATCGATCGAGGCCAGGCTGGAGCGGGAGGAACCGGAGGGCTCGAACCCGGCCGGGGCGGGTGCGCTCGCTCGAGGGCGCCCTCGACGACTATCTGCGCGAGCTGCGCGACACCTTCCCGCTCGACCTCTCCGGGATGCGAGTCGCGCTCGATTGCGCCAACGGCGCCACCTATCGCGCCGGCCCGGCGATCTTCGAGCGGCTCGGGGCCGAGGTGGTCGCAGCTGCGCGATCCGAGCCCGACGGCCGCAACATCAACCGGGATTGCGGCTCGACCGCGCCCGGCGCCCTCGCCGAGCTGCTCGCCTCGGGGGGAGCCGACGTCGGCTTCGCCTTCGACGGCGACGGCGACCGCGTGCTGGCGGTCGACGGCCGCGGTCAGATCCGCGACGGCGACGAGCTGATCGCCCTGATCGCGAGGCGCGTCAAGGAGGCGGGTGAGCTCGGCGGGGGAGTCGCCGTCACAGTGATGACCAACTACGGCTTCCATCGGGCGATGAAGGAGGCCGGGATCGAGGTCGCCGAGACCGACGTGGGGGACCGGTACGTGCTCGAGGAGCTGCTGCGGCGCGAGTGGTCGCTGGGCGGCGAGCAGTCCGGCCACATCATCTGGACGGATTACACGCCCAGCGGCGACGGGATCGCCGCGGCCCTCCTGGCCCTGAGGGCCCTCGGCGATGAGCGGCTCGAAACAGTCCAGCCGTTCGAGCGCCTGCCCCAGCGGCTGGAGAACGTCGAGGTCGCGGACCGCGGGGCGATCGAGGGCGCCGTGGACCTCTGGGCCGCGGTGAAAGCGGAGAACGCGGCACTGGAGGGGCGCGGCCGCGTCCTCGTGCGCCCCTCGGGCACCGAGCCGCTCCTCCGGGTGATGGTCGAGGCCCCCGACGAGGCTGAATGCGATGCGGTGCTCGGCCGGTTGGTCGAGGCCGCCCGGCGCGAGCTCAGCTGAGGCCGGCGGCCTCTCGAGGTCTCCAGCCGCGTAGGCGTCCAAGCCCCGCCTGGCGTCCCCAGCCCTCGACCTGGGCTGATCATCCCGGCGTCCGGCGTCCCTGGCCGTTCCGCCGCTCGGCCTCTACCCTGTGTCGCCTTCCCATGTGCGGCATCGTCGGATACGTAGGTAACCGGCCGTGCCGGGATCTGCTGATCGCCGGTCTCGAGAAGCTCGAGTACCGCGGCTATGACTCGGCCGGCGTCTCGGTGGTCTCGGACGGTGAGATCTCGAGCGTGCGCGCGGTCGGCAACCTCGCCAACCTCCGCGACGCCGTCGCTGCCTCGGACAAGGGCGCGGGGGAGGGCGGTGTGGCGGTGGCGGCGCCGCCCGCGACCATCGGGGTCGCGCACACGCGCTGGGCCACCCACGGCCGCGTCACCGAGGAAAACGCCCACCCGCACGGCGACTGCACCGACAAGATCCACATCGTCCTCAACGGCATAGTCGAGAACCACGCCGAGCTTCGCGCGGAGCTCGAGTCCGAGGGGCACAAGTTCAGCTCGGAAACCGACGCCGAGATCGTCTCCCACCTGATCGAGCGCCAGTACGAGGGCGACCTGACCGAGGCCGTCCGCAAGGCGTTCGCCGAGCTGCGCGGCCACTACGCCTTCGTCGCGTTGCACTCCGACCACATGGACGTGCTCGTCGCGGCCCGGCGCGAGTGCCCGCTGATCGTCGGCCGCGGGGCGGACGAGACCTTCGTCGCCTCGGCGATCCCCGCTTTCCTGGCGCAGACGCGCATGGCTCAGCTGATCGAGAACGACGAGGTGGTGACGATCCGCCCCGGCGCGGTGACGATCACCGACGTCGACGGCAACCCGATCGAGCGCGAGGTCGAGGAGGTCACCTGGGACGAGGACGCCGCCGAGAAGGGCGGCTACGAGACCTTCATGCTGAAGGAGATTCACGAGCAGGCCGACGCGGTCGCCGAGACGATCACCGACCGCCTGCCCGAGATCGAGGGCGTCGACCTCTCCGAGGTTGAGATCGACGACGACTTCCTGCGCGAGGCGAAGCGGCTTGTGATCGTCGCTTGCGGCACCTCGTACCACGCCGGCCTGGTCGGCCGCTACGCGATCGAGCAGTGGGCGCGCCTGCCGGTGGAGATGGACATCGCCTCCGAGTACCGCTACCGCAATCCGGTGGTCTCCTCCGACGACCTGGTGATCGGCATCACCCAGTCGGGCGAGACCGCCGACACGCTGGCCGCGATGCGCCTCGCCCGCGAGCAGGGGGCCAAGGTGCTCGCGGTGACCAACATCATGGGAAGCCAGGCCACGCGCGATGCCGACGCCGTCCTCTTCACCCGCGCGGGACTCGAGATCGGCGTGGCCGCCACCAAGACCTTCGTCAGCCAGGTCGCCGTCATGTACCTGCTCGGACTTCGCATTGCGGAGCTGCGCGGGACCCTCGATCCCGGCCTGATCGTCGACCTCGTCGCCGAGCTCAAGCACCTCCCCTCCAGGATCGAGGAGACGATCGAGGCGGTCGAGAAGCCGGTCCAGGAGGTGGCGCAGCGCTACAAGGACAGCCGCTTCTTCCTCTACCTGGGCCGGAACATCGGCCTGCCGGTCTGCCTCGAGGGCGCCCTGAAGCTGAAGGAGATCTCCTACATCCCCGCCGACGCCTACGCCGCCGGCGAGATGAAGCACGGCCCGATCGCCCTGCTCGACGAGTCGACGCCCGTGGTCGCCGTCGCCAACGACAGCCCGGTGCTGGAGAAGGTGCTCTCGAACGTCGAGGAGGTTCGCGCCCGCGGCGCCAGCGTGATCGCCGTCGCCACCGAGGGCAACGAGCGGGTGGGGGAGATCGCCGACGAGACGCTCTACGTGCCCGAGACGGACTGGGTCCTGCAGCCGATCCTCGCGATCCTGCCGCTCCAGCTTCTCGCCTACTACATCGCCAGGCTCAACGGCCTCAACGTCGACCAGCCCCGAAATCTGGCCAAGACCGTAACCGTGGAGTGACCGGCGGCTGGTGGTCGCTAACCTGCCGCGCTCGTGCTGAGGCGCCTGACAACCTTGTGCGCGGCGGTGGGCCTGGTCGCGGCGTCCCTCGCCGGTTGCGGCGGAAGCGACGGCCCGAGCGGCCCTGCCACGATCGCTCCTCAGGACGCCTCCCTCTACTTCCAGGCGACGATCCGGCCCCAGGGCTCGCAGAAGGACGCCGTCAACGGGTTCCTCTCCAAGGTCCTCAACGACAACGACCCCGGCGCCAAGATCGCCCAGCTGGTCGACGACGGCTTCGCCGCCCAGGGCGAGAACCGAACCTACGCCGAGGACGTCGAGCCCTGGCTCGGCGACACCGCCGCGGTGTTCACGGTCGGCTTCTTCGACAACACCCCCGCGGCCGTGGCGGTCAGCTCCGACGACCCCCAGGCCGGCGTCAACCTGATCCGCTCCGAGTCGACCAACGTCAGGGACGCCTCGCACGACGGCACCGACTACCAGCTCGACGAGAACGGCCAGGCGTTCGGGCAGATCGACGACTTCGTGGTCTTCGGCGATGAGAAGGCGTACCAGGCGGCGATCGAGGCCTCGAAGGGCGACTCGCTCGCCGACTCGGGCGACTACTCCCAGGCCGAGAACGAGGTCCCCGACGACGCGATCGCCTCGGCCTACCTGAACATGGACCAGCTCGCCCAGGCGGTCTCCCGGAGCGAGAGCGTGCCGTCCGACGTCAGCAACAAGTTCTTCGACACCCTCGTCGGCAACGGCCCGGTCGCCGGCTGGGTGACGCCGAGCTCGGATTCGCTCGAGGTCGCCTTCAGCGCCGGCGAGTCGGTCCTCAGCGACGCGGGTGCCGGCGATCTGCTCGCATCGCTGCCGTCGAACGCCTGGCTCGCCTTCGACTTCGGCGACCTGGGCAAGGTCGTCAACAGCATCCTCGACCAGTCCGACGAGATCACCGGCTTCAGCCGCGACACGCTGATCGGCCAGCTCCGCAGCCGGTCGGGCATCGACCTCGACCGCGACGTTCTCTCCTGGCTGGGCAAGTCGGCGCTGTTCGTCAGTGGCACCAGCAAGCCCGACATCGGCGGCGCGCTGGTGATCGAGTCCAAGGACCCGGCCGCCTCGCAGCGTGGGCTCGCTGTCCTGGGCAGGGCGGCGGCGCGCAACGTCTCGGGCGGCTCGCAGGTGCGCCCGCTGGCCGGGGGCGAACCCGGGTTCGAGATCACCGAGCCGGGTACTCCGAAGCCGCTTCAGGTCTTCCAGAAGGACGACAAGGTCGTGATCGCCTACGGGCAGCAGGCCGCGGCGGCGGCCGTCGGCCAGAGCCAGACGCTGGCTGACTCGAGCGCGCTGCAGAAGGCGACGGCCGACCTCGGCGACTCGCAGGCGACCTTCTTCCTCGACGGGCCCACCGTCCTCCAGGTGGCCAAGAACTTCGGGGCCAAGGGCGACCCCAACTACGAGCAGGCCAAGCCCTACCTCGACGCCCTCGCGTACATCGTCGCCGCCTCGGGGACCGAGGGCGGCCGCGCCGTCTTCCGCCTGCTCGTCGGAGTCCAGTAGCCTCGCTTCCGTCATGACGCGGACGCAGGTGGGCATCGACCTGATCGAGATCGGCCGCGTGGAGCGGGCGCTAGAGCGCCATCCGCGCCTCGCCGACCGGCTGTTCAGCGAGGGCGAGCTGGCGTACTCCCGCGGCAAGGGCCGCCCCGGCCGCCACCTCGCGGCTCGCTTCGCCGCCAAGGAGGCGGTCGCCAAGGCGCTCGAGATCGACGGCAGCTTCGGCCTCGGCTCGATCGAGATCGAGGGATCCGAGCCGCCGCGCGTGCGGCTCCACGGCGCCGCCGCCGCGCGTGCGCATGAGCGGGGCGTCGAGCTCGCGATCTCGCTGACGCACTCGCGGGAGACGGCGGCTGCGGTGGCGATTGCCTCACCAACCGGCATCTTCCCAGCTTCGCTTCCGGGGATGCCGGGCTAGAGCGAGCGCCCTGGCAACCCTTGGCCGCGCAGCTAGGCTGCGAAGCCATGGAGGAGTGGCTCGAGCCCGTCCTCGACGCGGAGCAGATGCGCGCGGTCGATCGCTGGGCGATCGAGGAGCGCGGCGTACCGTCGCTCGCTCTGATGGAGACCGCCGGCGGGGCGGTCGCCGAGGCGGCGGCCGAGCTGGCGGGATCCGGCCCCGTCAGGATCGTCTGCGGCAAGGGCAACAACGGCGGTGACGGGCTGGTCGCGGCGCGGCGTCTCGCAGAGCTCGGCTTCGAGACCGAGGCCCTGCTGCTGGCTCCCGGGAGCGAGCTCGCACCCGACGCCGCCGCCAACCTGAAGCGCGTGCCGTCCGCCCGCCAGGTTCAGGCGGAGGAGATCGATCGCGCGCTCGCGGGCTCGGCGACGGTGATCGACGCGATCTTCGGCACCGGCTTCGCCGGCGAGCCCCGCGACCCGGCCGCCACCGCGATCGAGGCGATCAACGACTGCCCCTCGCCGACCGTCGCCGTCGACATCGCCTCGGGCGTGAACGCCTCCACCGGGGAGATCGATGGCAGCGCCGTCGACGCCGACCTCACCGTCACCTTCCACGCCCACAAGCTCGGCCACTTCGTCGCCCCCGGCAAGTGGAGCACCGGGGAGCTCAGGGTCGCCGAGATCGGCATCCCCGACGGGGCGCCCGTGGTCGCCGGGGCCGGTCTGATCGACCCGTCCGTGCTCGCCAGAGTCCCGCGCCGGGGAGCCGCCTCGAACAAGTTCACCTCCGGGCAGGTGGTGGTGATCGGTGCCTCCCGGGGCCTCACCGGCGCGGTCTGCATGTCGTCGCTCGCCGCGATCCGCGCAGGCGCGGGCTACGCCACCGTCGCCGTCCCTGCCGACCTCGAGTCGATCTTCGAGGTCAAGCTGACCGAGGTGATGTCGGTCGGCTGCGCCAGTCGCGAGGGCAAGCTGCGGCCGGCCGCCTCAGAGCAGATCCTCGCCGCCTGCGAGCGCGCCGCCGCGGTCGTGCTGGGACCCGGGATGGGACGCGATCAGGGCACCCAGAGGCTGGCGAGAGAGCTCGCCGAGCGGATCGAGGCGCCCCTGGTGATCGACGCCGACGGCCTCAACGCCCACGCCGGTCGCTTGGAGGCCCTCACCGCGCGCAGGGCGCCCACGGTGCTGACGCCCCATGCGGGCGAGCTCGCCCGGCTGCTGGACGACGAGGCCGAAAGCGTCTCCGCCCACCGGATTGAGTCCGCCCACCGAGCAGCGGGGAGCAGCGGGACGATCGTGGTGCTCAAGGGCGACGACACCATCGTCACCGACGGCGAGCGGGTCGCGGTGAACCGGATCGAGAGCCCCGGCCTGGCGACGGCGGGCACCGGCGACGTTCTCTCGGGGATGATCGCGGCGATGATCGCGCGTGGGCTCGATCCCTTCATGGCCGCCGGCGCGGCTGTGGTCGCCCACGCCCGCGCCGGCCGCGCTGCGGCCGAGCGGGTCGGGACCGAATCGGTCGTCGCCGGTGACGTGATCGAGTCGATCCCGGCCGGGCTCGCGACTTGAGCGGCGAAGCCACCGAGCGCGCGCTGGCCCGGATCGACCTTGACGCCGTCGAGCGGAACTCCGGCACGCTCGCGTCCAGGCTGACCGGCGACGCCGAGCTCTGCGCCGTGGTCAAGGCCGACGGCTACGGCCACGGGGCGGCGGTCTGCGCGGCGGCGGCGCTTCGGGGCGGCGCCACCTGGCTCGCCGTCGCCGCCGCGCCCGAAGCCGAGGAGCTGCGCATGTACTTCCCGGAGACGCCGATCCTGGTGATGGGAGCCTTGACCGAAGGCGAGCTGCGCCGCGCCCTGATCGCCGACAGCGCGATAGCCGTCTGGCGCCCGGGCTTCGCCGAGCTGGTCTCGCGCCTGGTCGGGGAGCTGGGTCGCCCGGCGCGCGTCCACGTCAAGCACGACAGCGGCATGGGCCGCCTCGGCGAGCGCGATCCCGATGCCGTGGTCGCCCTCGCCCGGTCGGTCTCCGAGAGCGAGCTGCTCGAGACCGTGGCCGCATCCTTCACGGCTTGCGACCGGAGCACCTCCGTCGCCGCATGCTCCAGATGAGCGAGCAGCGTGCGCGGAGCGTGGCCCGGAGCCGTGTAGACCGGACCAAGCCGTTCCAGGCGCAAGGCCAGGTCCAGTGCGTGAAGCACGTTCGCGGCCGACCGGCGGTCTCCGTCGATTCCTCGCTGACCCAGTCGCTCACCAACCTGAGCACGCAGCCGAAATCGACGAGCGTCGGAGCGTCCGTTCGTTCTGAGTCGGGTTTTGCCCTGTTCATCGGACACATGATCGCGCACGCCGCGGGTCGCGTCGAGTGCGCTCACGATTTAGGTGCCGCGGCAGATTACCGCGGCGGAAATTTCCGCCTGCGGGTCATATTGGGCGGACGTTCGACGCTTGCAGGCCCTTTGGCCCCTTGGCCACGTCGAACTCGACCTTCTGGCCTTCC
>CAVVBU010000004.1:0-53045 GCA_963746615.1 uncultured Solirubrobacterales bacterium
TGCGCATCTACTGATCCTGCCCTTCACCATCGCAAGCGGTAGCGGCGGGAGATCAGGAGGGGGCGTTCGAGTCCAAAGCGTTTGCTGAAGGACTCGATGAAAGCCTCCTCACCGGCTCCTTCGCGTCGTCCTCGTACTCGACGAGGCGCCCGCGGAATTGGTGAAGCTTGTCGGGTATCTGGAACGAGTGACGGGCGACCTTACGATCGACCTCATTGCTGTGGCCGCCTACGAGGTGGGGGCTTCGAAGGTAATTGTCCCGCAGCGGGTTGATCCGGAGCGGCACGGATCTGACGACAGAGGGAAAGGGAAGCCGCCGACGGGGTTCTGACCCCCCGGGGCCGACGCGTTCGAGCGGAATATTGACCCGGCGTCCCCCGATGCCCAGCTATTAGAGCGTCTTGTCGAGTGGGCCCGGGGCCTCGAGCGCGATGGGCTCGTCCGGCTTCACAGCTTTCGCGGAACGACGGGGAGAATGACCCTCCTTCCCTATGTCTGGAATGACCAGGCGGGTTTGGTAACGATCTGGAACGACGGCGGCTCCAGCCTCTCGTTTTGGCGGAGCGTGTTCGAGCGGAACGTGCCGCAGTACATCGAGATTGTGGAGTCCAAGTTCGGAGTCCGAATCGACGGAAACACGACCCGTGAGATCACCGAGGAGCTGCTTGCGGTAATAGCCGAGGCCTATCGGGAATCGGCATCCTCGGCGGAGTACAACGTAATTCGGCTTGGCTGTCACGACGCCGGGCAACAAGGCCGCGTGACAAAAGGCCAACGACCCCGGCGCCTAGAATGACGCTTGACTTGGCTGTCTGACCTCGAGCAAACTAGCGGGCTCCGCAATCTGAACCTCTGCACTGGTGCGGCAGAACACGAAGGTGACGTCCCGCACCGGTCGACCGCTAGCTATTGCGAGTGATTTGGCGTACACCTCGGCCTGGCCGATGTGGTGCTCGGCGGTATGCGCCGTGACTCGTGAGGGCTTGACGACGTCAGTCTTGAAATCGACGACCCGGAGATATGTTCGTCGGCAAAGACGAGGTCGATGCGTCCTAGGGAGTAGCCGTCATCGGTGGGCACGGCAAAGGGGACTTCGCGGTGGTAGGTGCCGAGTCCGAGGGCTCGCTTAACGGTGGGGCTGTCGAGGCAGCGCCGGGCGAGTTGGCGGACCTCGTCCTCGTGGTCGGGCAGACCCGCCTCAGCGCACACGGTGCTGACGACCCGATCGAGGTCCGCGGCGTTAGGCAGTGAGACCCGCTCCATGACTAGATGCAGTGCGTCGCCAAATGACGCTCTCTACGTGGCGCTGGCCGAGCTGCTGGAGCTCGAGCTGGTGACCCTCGACGGTCGGCTCGCCCGCGCGGCCCGCGGAGGGACGGTGCGGGTCGAGCTGCTTGCGTAGCGGCGGAGTCCCTCGAGGCCCCAGGAGAGAGGCAGCCAGGCCGGCAGGGCGAGCGCCGCCAGAGCCGGGCCTCCCTGGCTGAAGAGGAGGAGCGCGGAGGTGGGGACCACCAGCAGGGCCACCGCGCAGCTGCAGCCGCAGCAGGATGCCTGTCGCTGGGGCCCGACGCGGCCGGCGGCCTGGGCGCCCAGGACAGCGGCGCCGATGAGGGCGAGGAAGCCGATGACGCCGACGACGCTCGCCACGCCCTCGGCCGCGTTCTGGAGGGCGATCGCGATCCCCACCAGCGCCAGGCCGATGGCGCCGGCGGCAAGGGCCGGCTCCCTGGCGCTCGGGTCCCGCAGTCGCGAGCCGCAGCCCGGACAGAGCGCCCCCGGCGGCCCCGACATCTGGCGGCAGCCGTGGCAGAGGACGAGGCCCGGAGCGTCGGGGTCGGTCAAGAGCCGAGCTCCAGCACCAACCACTCCGGCAGCGGGCCGCCGCAGAGGGAGCAGCGATCGGGGAAGTAGCCGTGCCCGCGCACCTGCTCCCAGAAGCCGGGGCGGGAGTCCTGCCAGCGGGCGCCGCAGCTCGGGCAGATGACGCTGGCTCCGCCGCCGATCGCCTGCTCGGCGGGCGGGATCCGGACCAGGCCGTCGGGGAGCCAGACGGCGGAGTAGCCGGTGTGGCGCGCCCAGTCGACCAGGACCTGCTCGGGGTCAATGCGCGGCTTGCGGGCGCAGTTGACTCTCAGGGTCGGCGGGCGCTGGCCCTGAAGCTGCTCGTAGAGCTCGTCCAGGAACTCGTCGAGGCTCTGGTCGTCGAACTCGAACTCCTCGTCTGCCACACAGAGAGAGTCGCCATCAGGCGACTCTCTCTGACGCCGGGCCCGACCAGCACGGCGATGTCGAAGGTCCGGTTCTGCTGGGCACCCAAGACCTCCTCGCCCTCGTAGAGCAGGACAGGGGTGGGCGCCGGGTTCTCGACCACCAGCTCGCGGACCGATGCGCCCTGCTCGAGCTCGGTGATCTTGGCTCCCTGGTCCCGCGCCTGCCCGAAGGGCGAGTAGGCCTGACGGGGCTTGGGCCCGAACAGCGGGAACACGGCCAACGGGCCGGCGACGTCGGGCTCGCCGACACGGAGCGGCTCGGCGAGATGGCGGCTGATGGTGAGGGGTGCGGTTGGGGTCGAGGGCACTTGGATCTCCTTGTTCGGGTTCGGGGTCTGAGTCGCTGCCCGTGGCGGGAACCTGACACCACCAACCAGCCGGCTGCGAAGGAGAGTTCGGAGGCGCGGCGCCCTGCCCCGCGGCCGCGTCAGTCCGGGTCCTCTGCGACGACCTAACTCGTGCAGCGCAAGAGAGCTCGTGCAGCGCAAGAGAGACCAAGGAGAGAGATGAGTCATCACGATGCCGCTCCTAAGGAGGAGCTCGGGCCGAGTGCAGCGCTGGCCCCGATCTTGGCCCACCTCACCCTCGACCCCGCTTTGGACCGCCTCACCGTGATCGAGTTCGGCTCGGTCTGGGACGGACAGCCGGACGAGCAGATGCTCGGCCTGGAGGAGGAGGAGCGGATCATCTTCCTGCTTCGCGAGGGCGAAAAGGACGGCCCGGTGATCGGCTTCATGATCGACGGGCCTCACGGGTTCGACCCCGAGGATCTCGACGCCGGGCAGATCTGGGACAGCCCCCGGTTCACCGTGCCGCGTCCTGGGGCTCACCGACGCCTGCGTCGGCGAGATCGTCTTGGTGGTGCAGAGCCGCTACGCCGAGCACGAGCCGACCACGGACTCGTTCTTCTTCTACATGGCTGTCAACGCGGCCGACGAGGACGACGATCCCGCGCTGGCGGAGGGCTACTGGCGCATGGCACTCGAGGCCGGCGACATGAAGGCGCGCTTCGGCCTCGGCTACACCCTTTTCCACCTCAAGCGCTTCCGCGAGGCCTACGACCACCTCCGCATCTACACCGAGCTCACCCCGCACAACGGCTGGGCATGGTGCTGGCTCGGCCGCGCCTGCCAGGAGCTGGGGGAGACCCGCGAGGCGGCCGGCGCCTACCGGCCGCGCCGTCGAGCTCGAGCAGGAGGGCAGTTACGAGACCGACGCCGACGAGCGGCTGACCGAGCTGCTCGGCGGCTGAGCGGACCTCGCTCGCGCGGCTCGGCGCTAGAAGCGCGCCGCCGCAGAGACCCCAGACGCCGCGGTCGCGGACGCGGGCCTTGTGCTGGGCGCGCTGGAAGCGGGCGAGCCGGGTGAAGGGCCTGCCAACGACGTCGACGTGGGCCGAGCCCCGGGCGAGCATGGTCAGCTGGAGCGACCTGGCGCCGCGGTTGACGTAGGCGAGCAGGCGCCCGTGGCGGTCGCGGCGGGGCTGGTTGGCGTCGCCGACGAGCTTCACCCGCCGGCCGGCGGCGAGCTTTCGCATCGCCCGCGAGGCCTGCGGCCCACCGCACTCGGTCACGCCATAGACCTCCGGCGTGTCGATGCCGAGCAGGCGGACCCTCTTCACCACCCCGCGCCTGACGCGGACGTCGAGGGTGTCGCCGTCCACGACCTCCACCACCTTGCCCTTGCGCTGGAGGACCGAGTCGTTGTTCGAGCCACCGCCTCCTCCACCCCCGTTGGTCTTGCAGGGGCAGGGCAGGCTCTCGCAGGCGATGCCGTCGCCGTCGGCGTCGAGGTTGTCCGGGTCCGAGCCGGGGCCGCCGTGATCGAGGAAGAACTTCTGAGCCGCCGCCTGGTTGGGGAAGTCGCTGCAGTCGCGGTCGGCGCGGCGGCGCGTGCGGCGCGGACGGTGCGAGGCGAACCGCTCGCCGGGGCAGGCCCCGGCAGGACGAGCAGGAGGAGGGCCGGCAGCGCCGCCGCGGCGCTACAACCAATCAAGCTCGGGGTTCCCCGCATTCGAGCGCGCCACCATCAGCGGATGACCGCGTGCAGGCGCTTGCCCATCGCGGAGCCGGAGCAGTCGAAGAGACCGCACAGCTTCTCGAAGTCCCTGCCAGTGCTCTCGTAGAACTTCTCGATCAAGGGGGCGGGCATCAGCAGCGCGGCGGCGAAGGCGTTGGCTTCGGCCTCCGGTAGGGGTACCGGCCCGCCCTTGCGGTGGTCGACGATTCCGCTCGAGGTGGCAGGCCGCTCGGCGGCCTCGGCGGGCTCGCCGTCGTCGGGATCGACGCTCGCGTGCCGGCACATCACCGCCTTCTCTCGGGAATGGAGCAGGAAGTGGCCGAGCTCGTGGCTGATGGTGAAGCGGCGGCGGGCCGGCCACTGGCGGGCCTCCTCGGCGTTGACCCAGATCTCCGAGCGGGCGGGGAGCAGGAGGCCGGAGAGGACCTGGCCCTCGCGCAGTTCGGGCGCGCCCGGGGCGGAGGTCATGTCCTCCTCGTCCCGGACCGAGCAGGCCGAAGCAGGTGTCGGCGATGTCCTCAACTGGGATCGGCAGGTCCGCGCCGTTCCAGACGTGGCGCGGCAGGTCGACCAGAAGCTCGGTGGCGCGGCGCTCGATCGCTTCGACGTCGACGGTCAGCCTCGCCGGCGGGCTCCGGGGCGGTCGACTCAGCCACCGGTGAAGAGCTTGTCGACCTCGTCCATCTCGGTGCGCTCGGCTGGCGAGGCCGGGGCGGGTGCGCCGCTCGATTCTGAGTCGTACTCCTCGTCGGGCGTCGCGGTTCGCGCCAAGGCGGCCCCCTCCGTCGGGGGCGGGCCGGGTGGGAAAGCGGCGCCGGCCCTGCGCAGGGCCTCGCCGCTCGCGCCGACGATCGAGCCGATCGCGTCGAGCACCCGGTTCGACACACCCTTCGCGGGCAGCATTCCCTGCTCCATCTCGTGGTAGTAGCGCTCGACCTTCTTCTCCTTGCCGGCGGCGCCCAGTGCGTCGGCCAATCGCTTCACCAGGTCCTTGCGCCTGAGCTTGGCTCGGTCCCGCAGACGGGGTAGAAGCGCCGGCCACAGCCCCGAGCTCCCGTTCAGCGAGTCGGCCAGGTCCTTGGCCGCCTTCTCGGCCGGGGAGCCGGCGAAGGAGTTGGGGTCGAAGTCGCGGCCCGGGGCGCCGGGCGAGGTAGGCGTCGAGCAAGACCTCGAGCTCGGCGCGCTCGCTGCCCTCGAGCCGTTCCAGGTAGGCGAGGGGGTCGGGGCTCTCGCCCTGTTTGTCCGCGGCGACGAACTCGCTCAGCGCCTCTTGGACCTTGTCGGGCCCGTTCTCGTTCATTCCAGATCGTCCTTGAGTCGCTTGCGGAAGCGGGAGTAGATCTGATGTGCGTTGTCCTCGGTCATGCCGGCGTCGGGGAACTCCTGGTTGACGAGGGCGGCGCACTCCCTGGCCGGGTAGCCCTCGATCGTCGAGCAGGACCACCAGGCGGTGTTCGCCGCTGAGCTCAGTCGATGCGCTCGCCGAAGACAAGCCGAACCTGGATCTCGCCAGCGTGGTCGCCGTCGGGAGAGATGACGAAGCCGCCGTAGACCTCGTCGTCCTCCTCGTGCTCCTCGGGCAGGGGGTCGGTCTCGGGACGACTCTCGCGGCGCCGGTAGAAGTCGGCGATCCGGCGCTCCGTGATCCGGTTGAGGAACTGCTTGAACTCTCCCACGGAGCCACCTGAGAAGTTCGAGGCGATGGCGTTGGTGATGATCTCGGAGGTCACGTCGTCGACGTCGTCGGTGGGGATCTTCATCCGGACTCGGCGCTGGACGTTGTCCCAGTAGCGGAAGGCGAGGACCCCGAGCCCTGTGATGAGAGCGTCCTGGGCACCTGCCTCGCGCGCCGCCTTGATGTATTCGATGAGCTTCTCATCGCTGAGCCCGTTCAGCTCGTGCTCGGGTCGTTCCTTGAACTTCGCCAACGGGTCCTTTCGTGCCAGGGTCGCGGTTTTCCTCTGGCGGCTGACGGCGCGGATCAAAGTTAGCGCCAGGCCCGCGGGCTGTCACGCCGCAATTTGCGGTGGTCGGCGGCTGTTGGTGCCGTCAGCCTGGATCGAGTCGCTTCAGCGACTCGCGCGCGTCGGTCTCATCCCCGCCGGCCTCCTCCAGCTCGATCGCGCGCCGGTAGGCCGAGCGGGCCTCGCTGAGCTCGCCCATGCCCTCGCAGGCCTTGCCCAGCCAACACCAGTTCCAGGCGTTGTCGGGGACGATCTCGACGTAGGCGCGCAGGTGGCGGTAGGCCTCGCGGTGGCGGCCGAGCTCGACCAGGGTGTAGCCGAGTCCGAAGTGGGCCATCATGTCGCCGGCCTGCAGGCAGGCGCGCCAGTAGAAGGCGGCGCGCTCGCCGTGGCTGTCGACGGCGCGGTTGAAGAGGTAGCGGTTGATCGTGTCCTGGCCGCGGACGAAGGCACGAACGGCCAGAGCGATCTCCCCGGTGCTGGCGTGGCGAAGGCCGAGGGTTGGAGCGTGGAAGCGCGGGCCGGACCAGATCTCGGCGAGCTGGGGGTCCTCGGGATCGAAGCTCGAGAAGCCGCACACCTTGAAGCCGATCTCCGGCCCGCCCGGCCACGAGCAGAGGTAGCCGAGCTGCTCGCTCACCCCTCGCCAGTTCGCCTTCGGCTGGCCGTCGTCGACGGTGCCGTACTCGAGCGCCACCAGCCAGTCGAGGCCGGCGATGTGGTTGATGAAGAGGGGGATCGGGTGTGTTCGCTGCTCCTCCATCGGCAGGATGAAGTCAGCGGCGAGGGGCGAAAGCTGACGGCGACGGTGTCAGCCACGGGGCGGCGATGGCGACGGAAGCGGTGCGATGACGCTTCCCGGCCCCTCACGGACGATCACGGTGGAGCCGATCCGCCGGCCCGAGCCGGCGCCCTCACCGCAGCCGGCCGAGCCCGCGCCGGAGCGAGAGCGCGAGCCGGCCCCCGAGCGCGAGCCGGCTGAGCCCCGACGCAAGCCGGAGCGCGAGCCCGAGAAGGTCCCCGCGTGAGCGGAACAGGGCGGCGGGCGGCCGCCGAGCGCGACGGCGAGTCGCCGTTCCTCGCCGGGGAGCTCCACGGCCTTCGGCAGTGGAGCCTGGAGAGCCCCGAGGGCGACTTCCTGCTCGCCGGCTACTTCGGCGTCCCCTGGACTCCCGGCGGCGAGCCGACCGAGGCTGCCTGCCACGCCGACGATTCCTGGCACTCGGATGCCGATTCGCATCAGCCGCCCGGTCACGACTGCGGCTGCGGGCTCTACGGGCTCCATCCGGACCCCGAGATCGCCCTCCCGGTCGTCAAGAGCGCACCCGGAGTGGACGGGAATGGGTTGGGGGAGTCGCTGCAGCTCGTCGGCGTGATCGAGGCCTGGGGCCGCGTCGAGCTGCGCGAGGACGGCTTTCGCGCCGAGTACGCGCGGCCGGTGGTGCTTGTCGCCTCCGAGGCCGTCAAGGGAAGCGACTACGGGATGGTGGTCGCCCGGGTGGCTTCCCGCTACCGGGCCGAGGTCTTCTGGTTCGAGCAGCCGCAGGAGGTCTTCGACTTCTGCCGCGAGCGCGGCTTCGGGCTATCGCGGCAGACGGTGGGGCGCCTGCTGGCCGAACGCCCCGCCGAGAGCCCGAGCGACGGTGAGATCTCCGCGGGAGAGGTCGTGTCACCGTCGGGCCGCGAGCAGACGCCCACGCGTTGGGAGCGGATCAGGGACTTCGCGGTGACGGCAGCGGCCGTGGTCTTCGCCGGCGCCTTCTACCTGGCCGGCGCCGCGATCGCGGTGGTGATCGTGCTGGCGATCATCGACTACGAGGACCCCAAGACGCCCGTTCGCGTCGGCAAGCCCGACCCCGGCCTGAGCGCGGTTCGCGAGTGGGTCGAGCGCCGGGGCGGACACCAGCTCTACATCGCGCGTGGTCCGGAACGAGAGCCGCACGAAGGCGGCGCTCCATGCGCGACCGGTGGAGACCGCTTTCGGCCATGTCGATGGACAGCCGAACCTGGCGCCGCGGCGGGCTCGGCGTGATCATCGACGAGCCGAAGGGGAGGCTGTCGAGGCGGCGCGACGGCTCGATCAGCGAGGGCTTCACGGCGACGATCGCGACCGAGCGACGGCCCCAGCGTCCGGATCGCCGACGCATCCTTCGACCGCGGCCGCTGCCTGATCACCGCCGATGTGACCAGCTCGGCGGCGCTGGTGCACCTCGGCGTGATTCTCGTGGCCACTGACCAGCGAGGTCGCTCCACGGGCTGGGGCCGCTTCCTGATCGGCCAGTCCCCCGCGGCCGCTCGCTCCAGAGCGTCTATCGGGTCGCCCCGGGGCCGTGCCGGCGAGACCTCGGCGACTTCGAGATCTACCCGGAGCTCGGCCGCGGCCAGCTCGCCGGCGGCGAGGCGTCAGGAAGCCGGGCCTGATCTCGACTCTGTCCGCATGCAGAGAGAAGGAGCAAGTCGTCCTCACCAACCACAGCGTCGGCCGTTTCCACGAGCGCTTCCGGCCGGCGCTCGACCTGGTCGAAGCCCGCGAGGAGCTCGAGCAGCTGATCGCCTTCGGCGCGATCGCCGACTCGCCGCCCGAGTGGGTCGCCCGCACCGCGGCCCAGGAGGCCGACGCCTACCTGATCGTCGGCGAGGACTTCGTCCTGCCGCTGGCCGCCTCCGGCCCGGTGGGCGAGCTGGTCGCCGAGACCTGCCTCGCCCGCGGCGGCCTCTCGGAGGCCTCGCGCGAGCGCCGCAACGCCCACAAGCGCCGGCGCCGCGCCGATCGGCGGGCGAAGAGACAACGCCGTTGAGGCGGAGCCGACCGGCAAGTAGCATCGAGATGTCCATCAAGAGCGGCTGAGGGATCCGGCCCTGTGACGCCGCAGCAACCGGCCAAGACCTCCGGGTCGAGGCGCGGTGCTACCGCCGGAAGCGATGGAGGTTGAAGTTAATGATCAGGAGGAAACGGGTCTATGGCTGCGGCAAGTCGCCGATCTTCAAGCGGATTCTTGACCCGGACAGGCGTCCTTGAGCACGGCGGAAGTGCCGCGGGGAAGGTGTGCGGGGTCGGCGAGCTGGCCCACTTCCGAGGGATGGACGCAGAGACGGCTGGGCACTCGACGGCCGGCGAGTCGATCGGTTTCGGGCCGAGGGCACGAGGCGTACCACGTGTCCCTTCCCGGGCTCCTTGCGGCACCGGCCTACCGCTACTGCGAGTGTGCTGCCGTCGAGCGCCCGACCCGCCCGAGTCGGCAGGAGCTCGGCGAGCGCAACTGGCTGTGCGAGCTGTGCGGATCGGGGATCAGCGACGCTGACTTGCGAGCCTGTTGAGGTCGTCGACTCGCTCGGCGAAGGCTAGACGCTTCGCTGAACCCGGTTGGAGCCTGGGAGGCGAGCATCAGTGTGGTCCGACGGGGCGACCTGCTGCCCAAGGAGATCGACCAGCGAGCTTGCGTGGAGCGACCTACGGCGTGGAGCAGGCCGCTGCGCGATTCGCTGCCTCGGGGTACTCCACGATGCGGCTGCTGCGGTGGTGCGGGGCGGCATGACCAAGACCCGCTTGCTGGAGGGGCGTCCGTCGGACTGGAATCCACCTGTCTCTGCGAAGGGCGGAGTGCCGCGCGCTGTCGGCCGCCGCCGGTACGCCGACCGATGGCGACTACTGCGCGACCGAGGGATGGCCGACTGGTGGCACGTCGCGTATACCGCTGGCTACCGTCGGACTTGCAGCGACTGCGCGGATTGAAAAACGAGCTGTGGGGTCACGAGACCCCGGCGGTCAGGATGGATCGCAAGGACGCGACGGCCTGCGAGTGGCTCGCCAGGACCGTCCGGGATACTTTCCTCGTGCCACAACCCGTTCGACAGGGGGGCCGCGAGGTAGTCAGGGTTGCGCGCGGGACCAGCCCCGCGCATGAGCACCTGCGCTCACGGCTTGCCTTCATCGTCGTCGCGACCGTCCTCCTGGACGCGGTCGCGAGCGTCCTCATCTTCGCCTTCGAGCGACATGCGGACGGCACCGGGATCACGACGTTCGGTGACTCGATCTTCTGGACGAGCACGCAACTTCTGACCGTCTCATCCCAACTGCCGAACCCGATCTCGACACCAGCGCGGGTGCTCGACGTTCTGCTCCAGGCATACGCGATATCCGTCGTCGCCATGCTCGCCGGCAGCTTCGGCGCCTTCTTCCACCGGCGCGGAATCGAGCGCGACCCGCTGTAAGCGACTCCAGTGCTGAGCCGGCGCTTGGACCTACGGGCGCCCCTGGAGCGTTTGCCTCGCAGCCCGAGGAGCTCAGGCGCTCGCGACCACCGCGGCGATCACGCCAACGAGGCCGACCATGATGCCGCCGCCCACCCGCAACAGGACCAGGCGGAGCGCTCCGATCTCGTCGCGCAGCTCGACACGCAGGTCCCTGATGTCGCGATCCAAGCGGTCGAAGCCCGCGTCCATTCGCTGGGCGAGGTCATCCAGCCGCTCGTCGGTCCAGGCCGTGCGCTCCATGGTCGGACAAGCCTAGCCCTGGACCCTGCGCGGGACAAACGCTGAACGTGACGAATCCCGCGCGGGGCCTATCCGGCGGCCTTGACCGCCTGCTTCTCGGGCGAGATGCGGACGACGTCCCAGGCGAGGCCGAGCTTCTCGAGCCCGCGTGATGACCGAGGCGGAGACGTCGACCTGGCAGCGGCCGAGGCCGTGGCGCGCCGAGGTCGGGAAGGCGTGGTGGTTGTTGTGCCAGGCCTCGCCGAAGCGAAGGGAGCGCGAGCCAGGCGAGGTTGCGCGACTCGTCGTCGGTGTCGAACCGCGGCGGCCGAAGAAGTGGCAGAGCGAGTTGATGCTGTAGGTGACGTGGTGCAGCGACCAGCATCCGCACGACGCCGCCCCAGAGCAGGCCGGTGAGCGCGGCGGTCCAGGTGCCGCCGATCAGGAAGCCGAGCCAGAAGGCGGCGAACAGGCCGCCGACGCGCCCAGAGCACGAAGGTGCGGTCGACGCGGCTGACCACGGGGTCCGCGATCAGGTCGGGGGCGTAGCGCTCGCTTGGTTGCCGCGCTGGGTGTGGATGAAGAGCCAGCCGACGTGGGCGTGGAGCAGGCCGCGCAGGGCGCCGCGTCCAGCCGACGCCGTGGTCGACGTGCGGGCTGTGCGGGTCGCCCGGCTGGTCGGAGAAGGCGTGGTGCTTGCGGTGGTCGGCGACCCAGGAGATGACCGGGCCCTCGATCGCCGACCGAGCCGAGGATCGCGAAGATCGCGCGCACGCGCCGGCGTGGTCTTGAAGCTGCGGTGGGTGAAGAGGCGGTGGAAGCCGATCGTGATCCCCGAGCGCGGTCAGCGATGTAGAGGATCGCGAAGACGATCAGGTCGCTGCCAGTGAGCAGCGCTCGGCCACGCCTGCCAGACGGCGATGCCGAGGCCGATGAAGGGCACGACCGTGACGATCCCGGTGATGATCCGGTCGCGGGTCTCGTTGGTGGTCGAGCTGGATGTCGTCGGGGCCCGGGGCGGGGCTAGTGGCGTCTGTGACGACCTTGGGGTCGTCGGCGGCCCCGGAAGGGCCCCTGGCGGCGCCGTTGGCGGCCGCTGGATTCGGCTTGATCGCCGGCCCGGCGGCTATGAGGATCCCCTAATCACGCCCGCGACCCTAGCAGCAGAGCCATGAAATCGGGCGTGAGTGCGCATTAAGCACGGTTCTGCCCCCAGGCTGACCGGTGTTCCCGCTACCCTGATGGGGCAACGTAATCGCCGGGCGGGTTTCCCTCTTCCCTCCTGCGAAGTCATCATTGCGGAGGGTAAGAAAGGAAGCGAATGAGTAGCGGAGTGAACGCGGTAGCGGAGCGGAGCGATGCCCTGGTGGCAGTTTCGGGTGAGACCTTCACCTGCGAGCGCTGCGAGGTCACGGCCGGCTGGGCGGCGGGCTCGAAGAACAAGGGTCTCCCCACGGGCTGGATCAAGCAGCGCGGCAAGGTCCACTGCCTCGCCTGCCGTCGCGACCTGGCCGCCGAGGCCGTGCTCGACTCGGCTCCGAAGGGAACACCCGCGGCCGAGATGCCGAAGCTGAAGGCGGCGGCGCGGGTCGAGTTCGAGATCGACCGCGAGGCCGACCGCCCCGACGGCGAGATCGCCAAGGCCTGCGGCACCTCGATCGCCGCGGTGCGCAAGGCGCGTCAGAAGCTGGGCGCCGCCAACAACTAGCTCTTCCGCGCCGCCGCCCCGCCTTTCTTGGCGGGGATGTCGGTGAGGCGGGCCCCATCGGCGGCGGCGCGCTGCTTGGCGCGGGCGCGGGCTCGGGCTCGGGCGCGGCGCCCCGCGTCGCCGTTGACGTTGCCGTTGGCGGAGGCGCCGTTGGCCTCGACCGCCGCGAACGAGGTCGTCTCGGCCTCGGCGTCGGCCAGCGAGCCCGCCGGCGCCATCAGGAAATCGCGCAGCAGCGGCGCCAGCTTGCCGGCGGCGGCGAAGGCGCCGTGGCCGGCGTGGGGGACGACGGCGACGCGCGCGTGCGGGATCGCCTCGGCCAGCCGGTCGGCCGACTCCTCGGAGACGAAGGGGTCGTGCGAGCCGCGGAGGATCAGGGTCGGCGCCTCGATCAGCCCCAGCTCCTGGTCGAGGGGAGCAGCCAGCGCCGAGCGCACCGACTTCACGGTTCGGCCCGGGCCGGCGTCGATCAGGTCGCGGAAGAATCCGGGGACGCGGGTGGGCGAGCTTCTGGCCGAGGCGCGCAGCCAGCGCCAGGTCAGCGTCGCGCGCCGGTGGTTCTCCGGCGCCAGCGTGGGGCCGATCAGGACCAGGCGGTCGACCAGGGTCGGGTAGCGGGCGGCGATGTCGATCGCCACCTGGCAGCCCGAGGAGCAGGCGATCAGCGCCACCGAGTGCAGGCCGTTGGCGAGCATCCAGTGGCGAAGCTGGTCCGAGAGCTCCTCCAGGGCGAGGATGTGGGGCTCGTCGCTCATGCCGAAGCCCGGCAGGTCCGGCGCGTAGACGTCGCGGTCGCCGAGGGCTCGGATCAGGGGGCGCAGCGAGCGGCTGGAGCGGGCGAGGCCGTGGACGAGGACCGTCGGCGAGCCGTTGGTCTCACGCTTGGTGAGCTCATCGGGGACGCGGACGTACATGCGGCGATTTCCGGCGCTCGCATATCCGCTGTAGATCCGCTTGCGGTGCATCGGCCCCGCGCCTCTCGGCGCCGATACCCCAGAGAGAATTTACCCAACTTGCGCGAATTACTTGTTAAAGGTCGGGATCAGGTTGAGACATCGCCGCGGTCGAAGAGCCGTCCCCAACGAGATAGGCACCGGATTGCAGCAGCGGGCCACCCTGGGCGAACGCGCCGAGCCCGAGGCACCGCCGTGGCAACAAGGTCGCTACCAAAAACTGGGGCTGCAGCGCGGGGGTCCGGCGATGTAGGGTCGGGTTCTTCGGATGAGTTAGGCGGCGTCTAAGAAGCTCGAGGTCGACTGGTTTGGCCCCCGTCTGACTCGGTCCTTCGGTCCTCAACAGGGAGTTAGGGAATGTCAGCGATGCTCGATCGTGCACGGGGGGGAGTGACGGCGTTTCGCTGCGCTGCGGCGACCTTCGTCGTGGCGGTCTCTCTATTGGCAGCTGCGCCTGCGGCCTGGGCGGCGCCGGCCAACGACGACTTCTTTGACGCCCTGGTCTTGAGCGGCGACCACGTCTCGAGGGCCGACGACAACATCGATGCCACAAAGGAACCGCTTGAACCTAATCACGCAGGAAATGAAGGCGGGGCCTCCATTTGGTACAGCTGGACCGCCCCGGCCAGCAACCCCGTCCATATTGATTCCTGCTTCACCAGCCTCGACACTCTGTTGGGCGTCTACACCGGCGACAGCGTGAGCAACTTGACGGAGATTGCGAGCAACGACGACGGTGCGGGTTGCCTCGGAAGCGTCGTCGACTTCTCCGCTCAAGCTGGCACCACGTACCGCATCGCGATCGATGGCTACAACGGCGCCATGGGCGAAATCAGGTTCATGATGAGCCAACACGCGCCCTACCCGCAGTGCAAGGACGGAGCGTGCGATGACTCGCGAGATTCCTGATCCACCTCCACCACCCCCACCTCCACCGCCTCCTCCCCCGCCTGGTCTAACGACCCAGCCGGTTGACGGTGGGACGAGCTACTACGCCCAGTTCTCCGACCCGCTTCCGACCGACCCGTCCTTCTTCCCGATCGGGGTCTGGGACGAGAGCATTACGTCCCAGGCGAATCTCGATCTGGACAAGGATGCGGGGCTGAATCTCTACGTCGCCCTGGTGAAGAACTCCGTCACCGAGCCATGGCTCTCGCAGCTCTCCGGCCAACGGGATGTACGCGATTCTCGACCGCGACTGGACGAGCTTTGCGCCCGCCGCATCGAACCCCGCCGTGGTCGGCTGGGAGCTCAGCGACGAGGCCGACATGATGGCGGGGCCAGGAGCGGGCTACACGCAACAGCAGAACGTCCTCAACAGCCTCCCGGCTGATGGACGCTTGCGCTACTCGAACTACGGCAAGGGCGTGTTGGTGTGGGAGAGCGATGCGGACGCAGGGCAGTTCGTCAACCAGTATCAGGACGTCGTCTCATCCGACCACTACTGGTTCACTGACCCCTGGCTGATCCCGAGCATCCCGGCCCCACCGTGGTTCCCCGAGACTGCGGGATCGATGCTGACTGCCCCCCAGATCAAGCGTGCCGCGAACTACGGCTACCAGATCGACCGGATGCGGCAGCTTGACGCGCTGGACGGCCAGCGCCAGCCGATCTACGGATTTGTGGAGGTTGGCTGGCCGTTCAACGACACGATCGCCAACGGTGCTGGTGCCATCACACCGGAACAGGTCCGCGCGGCTGTCTGGCACTCGATCATCGCTGGCGCTCGAGGGATCATCTACTTCAACCACTCCTTCGGCGGGCCATGTCTCAGCCAGCACGCCCTCCGAGAAGCGTGCTACGCGGCAGTTCGGGCCGTGGTCAAGACACGGATGCCCAGATCAAGCAGCTCGCCCCCGTCCTCAACGCCCCCACCATCACCAGCGGGATCGCCGCCTCTTCGAACGTGCGCGTGCTAGGCAAGCTCTCCGACGGCAAGGTCTACCTTTTCGCGGGTTCTAGGGGTGGAAGCGGAACCGCCACGTTCACAGTTCCGAGCGGCACGACCGCGACAGTGATCGGGGAGAGCCGCACGTTGCCGATCAGCAACGGGTCGTTCACCGATTCCTTCGCAGACGGCGACGCGGTTCACATTTACCAAATCGACTAGGTAGCCCAAATGGGAGCCAACGCTCGGCACTTCACTGCGGCCTCCGGCGGCATGGTCGAAAGATGAACAGCTCGGAGAATCCTCGCCCGACATTGCAGCGGCGGGCGAATCAGGTGGAAACGTCGCGGCGGTCGAAGAGCCAGACGCCGGCGGCGGCGAGGAGGGCGGTGGCCGCGGCGAGCACCGCCAGGTCGTCGAGGTGAAAGCCGGTCGCGGACCGGGTCGGAGGCGAGATACCAGTAGAAGGCCGAGAGCTTCTGCCAGCCGTGCAGGCTCGGCACCAGCGGCGCCAGCGAGTAGAGCAGGAAGCCGGCGAAGGCGATCGTCCCGGTGAGGGCGCCCGCGTGGGCGCGGCGGCCGAGCCCGCAGCTGAAGGCCAGCGCCAGCGCGGCGAAGGTGGTGCCGATCAGGACCGTGGCGACCGAGGAGGCGAGCAGGCCGGTGATGCCGATCTCCATGCCAACAATCTCCTTGCCGAGCAACAGGGAGGCGAAGAGCCCAACGCCGAGCGCCGTCAGCAGCACCGCGATCGAGGCTGCCTTTTCGGCCACGATTCGCGAGCGGCTCACCGGCACGGCGAGTAGCAGCTCGGCGGTGCCGCTGTCCTCCTCGCGCCCGACGGCCGCGGCGCCGAGGATGACGCCGTAGATGATGAAGATCAGCGGCACCATGTTGGCGAACAGCTGGGTGCTGAGGTAGCCGGCCGGCGAGGCGAAGTCGGCGCCGACGCCGCCGCTCAGCGCCTGCAGGGCCGGCGGCAGGTTCTTGTAGAAGCTGGTCAGCGCGGGGTTGTCGCGGACGGCCGGGTAGTAGAGGAAGACGATCAGGTCGAGCGCGACCAGCCCGGCGATCCAGCCGAGCACGGCGCGGCGCTGGTCGAAGAGCGACTTGGTGGTGACGCTACGCAGCATCGTCGTCCTCCCCCGAGGGTCCCTCGCCCGCGTCGTCGCCCTCGTAGAGGCCGAGGAAGATCTCCTCGAGGTCGGGCTCGGGGGTGGAGAGCGTCTGCACCGGCAGCTCCGCAAGCCGCTTCAGCAGCTCACCCATCGCGCCGTGCACGACCAGGTGGGCGCGGGCGTCCGACAGCCGGACCTCGTCGATGCCCGCCACCCCGGCGAGGGCGTCGGCGGCGACCGGCTCGCTGAAGATGACCTCGACGCGGCGGCTGGCGCGGCCCTTCGAGCCGCTCGACGGTGTCGACGGTGACCATGCGGCCCTCGCGGATGACGCCGACCCGCGCGGCGATCCGCTCGACCTCGCTCAGGTGGTGCGAGCTGAAGAAGACGGTGCCGCCGCGCTCGCCGATCTCGTCGACGATCGCGAACACCTCGTGCTGGATCAGGGGGTCGAGGCCGCTGGTCGGCTCGTCGAGCACGATCAGGTCGGGCTCGTGCATCAGCCCCTGGATCAGGCCGATCTTCTCCTTGTTTCCCTTGGAGAGGTCACGGATGGGGCGGTCGAGGTCGAGCCGCAGCCGCTCGGCGAGCGGCTCGATCCGCTCGTCGCCGGCGCCGCCGCGGAGCGCCGAGAGGTAGGCGAGCGCCTGGCGACCGGTCAGCCGCTCCCACAGCGCCAGCTCGCCCGGGACGTAGCCGGTGCGCTCGTGCACGCCCCGGGCGTCGGCGCGCGAGTCGAGGCCGAAGATCCGCACCCGGCCCTCGCTGGGGCGGATCAGGTCGAGCATGGTCCGGATCAGGGTCGTCTTGCCGGCGCCGTTGGGGCCGATGAAGCCGAAGACCTCGCCGCGCTCGACCTCGAGATCGATGCCGTGGAGCGCCTGGAAGCCGCGGTAGCGCTTGACCAGGCCCTCGACCTCGATCGGCTTTGCGTTGTTGCGGCTCGCCATCGCGGCGCAGACTAGTTGCGATCCCGAGTGGGCCATGGCGAGCCGGGTCACCCTGCTGCGCGGCCCGCGTCGGCGGGAGGGGCGGCCCGGGTAGGCTTGCGCCGTGGCCGATCTCGGCGAGCCGATCTCCTACGAGGTGCTCGAGAAGGGCGCGGCCGTCTATTCCTGCGACGGCGAGGAGCTCGGCACGGTGACCGAGATCCGGGCCGACATACCCGACGACATCTTCGACGGCATCGTCATCCGCCACGGCGCGGCACTCGGTGGCGACGGCGCTTCGTCCCCGGCGAGCTGGTCGAGGAGATCTTCGAGCGCGGCGTGCTGCTCAAGATCGACGCCGAGGCCGCCGCCAAGCTCGATCCGCCCAAGTAGGCGGGGCTGGGCGGCCCGCCCGGGCTCGCCCGCCGGCTACTTCCCGGCCAGGACCCGCTTCTTCTCCTCGTCGAACTCCTTCTTGGTGAGGACGCCGCGCTCGCGCAGCTCGCCGAGGCGCTCGAGCTGCTCCATGCGGCGCTCCTCGCTCGCCTCCTTGGCGGTCAGCTTGGGGGCGGTGCGGCCGGTTCGCGGCGCGCGGCCGCCGACCCGGTCGCTGACCCCGCTGCGCACCCTGCCGGCGAAGCCCTTGAGCCGGGCGGTGGTGTCGCCGGCGCGGGCGTCGGGGAACTCCTCGGCGGTCTCGCGGCGGAGCGCCTGCAGGCCGACGGCGGCGAGCGCCGCCAGGAAGGTGATGGTCAAGAGCGACCGCAGCCCCGAGGTCGGCGCCAGCGCCAGGTAGATCAACGCGGCCGCGACCAGCAGCCCGAAGACGAGCCCGGGACGGTCGCGCAGGCTGGGGGCGAGGACCCGCCGGGTGGCCTGGGCGCTGGAGGTCGGCGAGGCGAGCCAGGAGGCGATGATGAAGAGGAAGCCGTAGACGATCACCGTGCGCGCGATGCCGGTCATCAGCGAGGTGC
Organism: uncultured Solirubrobacterales bacterium; assembly: GCA_963746615.1. Taxonomy (GTDB): domain Bacteria; phylum Actinomycetota; class Thermoleophilia; order Solirubrobacterales; family 70-9; genus SHVA01. Next base: position 18,297 of record CAVVBU010000004.1, read on the forward strand.
CGATCGACCAGGCGTGGTGGGCGGCGGTGGTGGCGCTGTCATCGGTGACCAGGTTGTTGACCACGTAGTTGCCGCCCATGTGGCGCAGGGCGAGCACCGCGATCCCGGCGACGATCAGGCCGACCCCGCACCAGAGCACGGTCACCTGGCGGCGCCCCTTCGAGAGGAAGATGGCCAGCGCGAAGCAGGCGAGGGCGGCGAGGGAGAGGATGATCGCCAGGCCGTGGATCCAGCGGACGATGGTGCGCGCCGTCTCCAGCTGCCGGGTGTCGAGGATCTTCAGGGTGGCGGTCTTCTCGGGCAGCTTGTCGGCGACGCCGCTGCCGATCCCGATCTGCTCGCCGAGCTGGGCGACGATCGGGCGCAGCTCGAGGTTGACCGTGGCGTCGGCGCCGTTGGCGAAGCGGCCCTTCTCCTCGACGATGTTGAGCAGAAGCTCGTGCGCGGTGCGGTTGGCCTTGCGCCAGGCGCTCTGCACCCTGGGGTTGTCGAGCGCGTCGCGGGAGGCGGTGCCGGCGAACTGGCGCAGCCCGCCCGCCACCGGGCCGGCGAGCGGCTTCAGGTCGGGCGGCAGTCGCTTGTCGAGCTTGGCCTGGACGTCGACCGCGGCGAAGAGCTGGTCGGTGAGGTAGGCGCTGAGCGATTCCTTGATCGCGTCGTCCTCGAGCAGCTTGCCGGAGGTGTCGACCCACTCGTTCGTGTCGAGGGCCTGGCGCTCGGTCCAGACGGCGACGATCGCCAGCACGGTGAGGAAGGTGCCGAGGGCGATCAGGACGCGGACGGCGATGCGGTGCGGCGGCTTGGCCTCCTTCATGCGCTCACTGCCTCATTCCCCTTGCCCGACCCCGCCTCAGCCGCCGCTCTTGGCGGCGCCGATCGGGCCCTCCTCGTTGAGCTGCTTGACCACGTTGATCAGGTCACCCTGCTGGTAGAAGTTGACCGCGATCAGGCTGGGGAAGGCGCCGCGCTGCCGCTCGCACTGGTGCGCCCGGTTAAGCAGGAAGTCGTGGGCGTTGACCACGGCGGCGTTGCTCGGCTTCGGCGCCGGGTCGGTGCTGATCCAGTTGTTGATCAGGAACAGTGGGTCGCCCTCGGCGCCGCGATTGGGGGCACAGGTCATCTGCTCGGGCTTCTTGAAGTCGTAGGGCGTCTCCTTGACCAGACCGTGGCCGTAGGCGGGGTGGTACCAGGGGGCGCCGCCCTTGTGCTTGTGCTCGGCCATCACCACCAGGCGCTGGTCGGACTCGATCATCTCGCGCAGGGTCGGCCACTGGCCGGGGCCGGTGGGGCCGGTGTAGACGTGGTTGGCGAGGCCGGCCTGCTTGATCACATCCGACATGTCGGCGGGATCGACGTAGTCCTCGATCACGATCGCGACCACCTGATCGGGGTTCTGCTCGAGGAAGGCGTCGACGTCGCGAAGCGCCGACTCGGCGTCGATCGCGCCCAGCTCGCAGAAGCCGTGGCAGAAGTAGATCTTCGACTGGGCGTCGGGGGCGGGCCTGGCGATCTGGTGGCGCAGGCGATCCGCGGCTGCGATGAAGCGCTTGCCGAACTGCTGCTCGGCCAGGGTCTGGGCGGTCGAGTGGCTGCGCTTCTCGTCGGTGTAGACGATTTCGCCGGGATAGCCGTAGTAGGCGTCCACCAGACAGCGCCCGGATGCCGTCGTCGAGCTGGGTCGGGATCGTGGTCTCCTGCTCGGGGGAGAGGAAGCGGGGGTAGGGGGCGCCCGACATCGAGTTGTGGGTGGCCGCCAGCGCCACCTGGTCGAAGGGCCGGTCGCAGAGCTCGCTCGAGCCGTTGCACTCGGTCACCGGCCCGGCTTCCACCCGATCGGTGGCGGCGTTGGAGACGAGGACGACGGCGACGATGCCGATGGCGGCGGCGCCCGCGAGCGCCGCGCCGCGCTTCAGCCTCGTCTGCCTCGCCTGCTTCAGCTTCGCCTTGGCCCGCGCCGAGACCTCGGGGACCGGCGGAAAGAGGGCGTCGAGGATCTCCGACGTGCCGTAGTAGGCGACGATGAGGCCGGCGATCACCATGATCAGCTTCAGCGTGGCGACGGGCGAGCCGATCGCGGCCAGGCCGATGATCAGGATGACGGCGCCGCGGACGATCCGCCAGCCGCGCCTTTCGGGCTCCCTCGTCACCCACTCCCGGAGGCGCTCGAGCGGCGGCGCGACGTCGGGCGTCCGCAGCAGCGAGGAGGAGGCGGCGCCGACGATCACGCCCAGCGCGCACAGACCGAGCCCCCAGCCCGCCATGTCGCCGTAGAGCGCCGACCAGAGCGCCTTCACAGCGTCGCGGTCGGTGCCCGCGTCGACCTTGCCGGCCAAGAGCGCTCCGCCGGCGAGGTAGGTGGCCGCGATCAGCACGCCGGCGATCGCCACCCCGACGGCGGCGCGGGTGGAGGCCCGGCGCCGGTTCTCGGCGACCACGATCGCGGCCGCGTAGAGCAGCAGGGCCAGCACCGTCAGCACGTAGGCCAATCCCGCGATGCCGTCGGCGACCTGGGCGAAGTCGGTGACGGCGCCGCCGCGCCCGATCTTGACGAGGTTGGAGTCGAAGCCCGCCGGGAGCTTCTTCGCGAGCTGCGGGTTGAAGCTCTTCAGCGCCTCCGAGGCGAGGACGCCGATGTTGGCCGCCGTGGCCACGGTCGAGTCCTTGCCCTCCGAGAGAACGGTGTCGTGGGCGGTCTCGAGCCCTCTGCGCAGGGCGGCCTTGAAGGGCTCGGTGCCGACCAGGCCGGTCGCCGCCGCCTGGATCAGCGCCCGCACCGAGATCAGGTCGGGGTTGATCTGCTTGACGACGGTGTCGGCGACCCGGCTGCCCGCCGCCTCGCGCACCGCGCTGTCGTCGAGCGAGTTGACGGCCCGGTCGGAGAAGTGCCGGCCGTTGCCGATCTCGTTGTGCGTGTAGAGCGCGATGACCCCGCCGTACAGCGACACCGAGGCCAGGACTACCAGCGCCAACGCAAGCAGCTCCCTGTAGCGCCCGAGCCGAGCCACGGGGGCAGGCTACTAGCCGCCCTGCGTCAGAGCCGGTTCACCTTCAGAGCAGGTTCAACTCGGCGACGTCGGCGCGGTCCTGCTCGCGGCCGGCGGCCAGCTTGCTCTGGATCAAAGTGTCCTTGTCGAGCACGAGAAAGGAACGCTCGAACGCCTCGATCTCGATCGCCCTCGCCCTGGCCGTCTTCCAGTCCGGGACCTTCTTCATCGCGTTGCAGATGTCGATGCCGCCGGCCCGGCTGTCGAGTAAGCGCGGCTTGGCGAGCAGCCATTTCGGGTCCGCATCGGCGGAGACCGCGACCCATCTCTTGCTCTGCGGCCGGTACTCCTCGGCTCCGAGGTCCACCAGGGCCTCGATCGCCCGCCGGCAGTTGCCCCGGCCGGGCTCGATCAGGAGGTCGATGTCGCGGGTGATCCGGCTGACGCCGTGGGCGATCGCGGCGACGCCCCCGATCACGACGAACTCGACACCGTGATCGAGCATGGCCTCGATCACGCGCTCGGGCTCGGCGTCCTTGCGATCCGCCAGCCCGCGACGAACCACCTAGCTCGCGGCCGCCTTCCCACGCAGCCTGCCGGCGAAGCCGCTCCAGGCCGCGGCCTGCTCGACGCGCTCGCCCGGGCTCATCCGCCGGATCGCCTCGCGGTGGTTGGGGTCGCCTCGGTGCTCCGCCAGCGGCGCGAGCCCCAGCTCGAGGCGCAGCCCGAGCCCGCTCAAGAGCCTCTGGGTGCGCTCCAGCGAGGGCACCTCCTCTGTGTTCTCGATCCGGCTGATCGCCGGTTGCGGCACCCCGGTGCGGCGTGCCAGCGCGCTCTGGCTGACGCCGCGACGACGGCGCTCCCGGCGCAAGAGAGCGCCGAGCCTGTCTCGTTCCGATGTGGCTTCCATACCGTATTCAGTATAGCCAGGCGCGATCGTAGTCCTGGGCCGACCGCCGCGCATACTTGGCTCATGCGGCGCTGGCTGGTGGACGGCATGAATCTGATCGGATCGCGGCCGGACGGCTGGTGGCGCGACCGCGAGGGCGCCTGGCGCCGGCTGGCCGCCGAGCTCGAGCGCTTCGCGCTGGCCGGCGGCGATGAGGTTCGGTTGGTGCTCGACGGCCGCCGCCCCGCCGACTGGCCCGAGGAGGGAGCGGTCGAGGTCGCCTTCGCCCGGGGCGGGCGCGGCGCCGGCGACGACGCGATCGTCGAGCGGGTCGCCGCCGACCCGCGTCCCGAGACCCTCACCGTGGTCACCAGCGACAGGGGCCTGGCCGAGCGGGTCGGCGAGCTGGGGGCGGAGGTCGTCGGCGCCGGCGAGTTCCGCCGGCGCCTGGACCGGCCGCCGGCCGCGCCGCGGGGGCGCTAGCTTCCCGGCGAGGGCGAAGCGAGGAGGAAGCGAATGGAAGCGCCAGGCACGCTCACGGGCACCCAGCCGTATCCGACCCGGGAGGAGGCCGCCGCCGCCTTCGCCGAGCACGTCAACCGCGGCAAGGCCAGGGCGCTGGCGGCGATCGGCGTCGACATCGTCGTCGGCGAGCGCGAGGGCCCCCGCTTCCAGGACGCCTACAGCGGCCGCTGGTACTGGAACTGCCACTCCAACGGCGGCGTCTTCAACCTCGGGCATCGCCATCCTCCGGTCGTCGCCGCCCTGCGTGAGGCGCTCGACCATCTCGACGTCGGCAACCATCACCTGATCTCGGGCTGGCGGGCTCGGCTCGCCACCCAGCTCGCCGACAGCACCGGCGGGAGCCTGCCCTTCGCGGTGTTCACGCCCTCCGGCAGCGAGGCGGTGGACCTGGCGCTGCGCCTGGCGCGCGGGCACACCGGCCGCGAGACGATCGTCTCGACGCTCGGCTCCTACCACGGGCTCGCCGGCCTCGGCCACGCCGCCAGCGATCCCCGCTGGGCGAAGCCGTTCGGGGAGCCGCTGCCGGGGTTCGTCCACATTCCCTTCAACGACCTCGATGCGATCGCGGCCGAGGTCGAAAGGGGCGTCGCCGCGGTGATCCTGGAGTCGATCCCGGCGACGCTCGGCTTTCCGCCGCCGGAGCCCGGCTATCTGCGCGCGGTCGGCGAGCTCGCCCGGTCCAGCGGCGCGCTGCTGGTGCTGGACGAGGTGCAGACCGGGCTCGGCCGCACCGGGACCGTCTGGTACTGGCAGCAGGAGGAGGTCGAGCCGGACATCCTGATCACGGGCAAGGGGCTCGGCGGCGGCGTCTATCCGGTCAGCGCCGCCCTGATCAGCGAGGAGGTCGCCGAGTTCTTCGACGAGAACCCGTTCGGCTACGTCTCCACCTTCGGCGGCGCCGAGCTCGGCTGCGTCGCTGCCAGCGCGGTCATGGACGAGGTCACCGAGCCGGCCTTCCTGGAGAGGGTGGGGGAGCTGGGGGAGCGCTTCGAGGCGGGCTTCTCGGGCCTCGGCTTCGAGCTTCGTCGCCGCGGCATGACCATGGGCCTGCGCTTCGAGGGCGAGGAGGGCGGGGTTGCGGCCGCCAAGTCGCTGATCGACGCCGGCGTCTTCGCCGTCTTCGCCGAGCACGATCACTCGGTCACCCAGTTCAAGCCGACGCTCACGCTCACCGACGAGGAGGCCGACGAGATCGTCGCCGCCGTGCGCGGCGCCCTGGCGTGAAGGCCGCCCAGGCCGGCCACCCCAAGGCCGGCGACGCTGCCCACATCCCGGACGCGGATCTGCGCCGGCTCGACGAGGAGGTCGTCAGGGCGCTCGACTCCGGGGACGACTCGGGCCTGGCGGTGCTGGGCTACGGCGAGATCTCGCTGGTGCTCGGCTGGCCGCGCGAGGACCCTGCGCTGGCCTGCAAGCGGCTGCCGCCCTTTCCGGACCGCGATCGCTTCCACTCCTTCGCCGAGGCGCTCGCCGACTACCTGGAGGCCCTGGAGGCCGCCGGCGCGGGCCCGCTGCCGAGCGAGCTGCGGGCGCTCGATGGCGAGGGCGGCGGCGTTGTCGCCTACGTGCTGCAGCCGGTGCTGCCCGCCGAGACGCTCGGCCCCGCGGTGCTCGCCCGGGCCGACCCGGCGGAGGGACACCCGCTCGTCGGTGCGATCGTCGCCACCGCGCGGGCGGCGGTGGGGCCGCGGGTCGGCCTCGACGCCCAGCTGGCCAACTGGGCCTGGGAGGAGGGGCGGCTTCGCTACATCGACGTGACGACGCCGATGCTTTGGTCGGAGGACGGCCGCTCGCTGCTCGACCTCGACCTGCTCGCGAAGGCCTACCCGGCGATCCTGCGAGCGCCGCTGAAGCGCTTCGTGGCGCCGGGGATACTCGACGGCTACCGCAACCTGCGCGGGGTCTTCTTCGACCTCGCGGGCAACCTGATCAAGGAGCGCCTCGAGGACTGGATCCCGCCCTTCCTCGCCGAGATGAATCGGCGTCCTGGACGAGCCGATCACCCTCGAGCAGGTCCGCAGCTACTACCGCCGCGACGCGCGGCTGTGGGAGCTGCTGCTGCGGATCAGGCGCGCCGATCGCTTCTGGCGCCGCCGGATCCGCCGCCGCCCCTACCCGTTCCTGCTGCCCAAGACGATCGAGCGCTGAGAAAGCGAACGGCCCGCCGAAGCGGGCCGTTCGAGATTGAAGCGGGACATGCGTCCCGCGCACGACCGAGTCCCTCAAGTCTAAGCGCGGACCTAGCCGGACGATTCTCGAACCCGCGGTTCTTGGGGGCTCTCAGAGGTTTGCTCGCCTGAGCCTTATCGTCGCCTACCGGTCTCCACACTGCAACCCCGGGCCGCTGCTTTGCATGGGGAGGGGCAGCTGAGCTCGCGCTGCTGCTTCTCGCGCGTTGAGGCAGCGGCGCCCCAGGGCCGGTTGACTGCTCCTCGTCGTCCAAAGCGGCTACGCCGCTATTGCGCTATTGGCCCTCGCTCAGAACGAGAACGGTCTCCGGCTGGACGCCGTCGTGCTTCATGGCATCCGCCGCGGCGTCGCTCTTCATGAGCTCCTGGAACGCCTCCATGTCGGGGATCTCAGCGATGAGCGCGGTCTTGTTGGATCCGTCTGGGTCCGAGAAGGTCCGAACAGTGACGCCAATGGGCCCGAACACCTCTTCACGCTTCGGCGAGCTCAGCCAGTGGTCGACATCGTCCACTTCTGGGTGATCACGTACGTAGCCATCGAGAAGTCCTTTCGTCGTTCGTCGCCTCCGCCGGATGTGGGGTCCCTGCTCCCCTCACGCTGCGGGCGACCCTACCCATCGAGCAGGGTGTCAACGGCGTCGGTGGGCGGCTTCAGGCGGTGCTGCTTTCCATGCGGAGGGGCAGCTCGGATCACGAACTGTGTGGTGACTCCCTTCGCGTGGAACCGGGAGCGCGCAGGGGTGAAACGTGAAACTGGTCCGCTCCGCGCTGCTCGCCTCCATGCAAAGCGGAAGCGAGCGAGCAATGGAGCTAGCGGGACAACTGTCGAACCCGGCATTCGCCCGGGCGATCCACTCCTTGCTCACCGACTAGGGTTCCGTCGACGGTCCCTGGGAGCCGATCCGCTCGGCGAGCTCGACGATGATCCCTTCAGGACCGCGGACGTAACAGAGCAGGAAGGTGTCCTCGTAGTTCTCGACCTCTCCGATCGTGTCCATGCCCTTGTCCCGCAGTCCCTTGACGATCGTGTCGAGGTCGTCGACGACCAAGGCGACATGGCGGATGCCCAGCCGATTCGCCAGCGCAGGGTGTGCATGCTCCTCGTCTGCCGGTCTGTGGAACTGATGAGTTCGAGCTTGCCGCTGCCGTCCGGTGTCTTCACCATGACGAACTCCACTTGCACGTCATCGAGCCCGACGACCTTCTCCACCCACTCGCCCTCGACCGAACCCGCTCCCTCGCGGTCGAGCCCCAGGTCGAGGAAGAACGTGGTTGCGGCCTCGAGGTCGTCGACAACGACACGTACATGATCAAAACTCCTCACGCCCATGACTTCGATGCTAGACGAGGTGGATGGCCCGACCCCGACCACGACCGGTACGCGCTGAGCCCAAGCTGTCCCTGCGCTGCGCGACAAGGCAGAGCGCAAGCGACCGAGCTTGAGGTGGAGGGCGGCGGACTCGAACCGGAACCAGCCCTCGCGGGCCGATCGCAACGATCCTCGTCTCGTGCATCCTCCACGGGATCTCAACCTCGCGCGAACCGGACCATCGATATCGTCGCTTCGAGGGACGTCTCGCCGCTGGGGACGCTGTTGAGCCGACGGCTTTGCGAAGGGCCCCACTGGAGTGCGGGGCCCCTCGCAGCCGTGGGCGAGGACGCGAGCCGGCTAGCCGTTCGCGGCTCCCGCGTACCGCAGCGAGCCGGGCGTGGTCAGCAACTCTCCGGTCTCCAGCAGCGTCTTCAGGCCGGAGAGGATCATCGGCCAGCCGCCGTAGAGCTCCGGGTTGGCGTCCGTCGGGGAGCTGGTCGTGGGTCACGGTCAGCCGGCATGAATCGCCGACCGGCTCGATCTCCCAGGTGACCCGCGAGGTCCCCTCGGCCTTCACCTCGTCGCTCCAGAGGGCGTTGAAGCTCTGCACGAGCCGGCGCGGGGGATCGACCTCGAGGTTCTCGCCCGAGGCGATGTCGATCACCCCGGGAACCGAGGACTCGTAGCTCGAGCCCGGCGTCCAGTCCGAGCCGGTCTCGACTCCGAAGCTGTACTTCGCCCTCATCTCGGGGTCCGTGATCGCCTCCCAGAGGCGCTCCGGCGTGGTCTTGATGTAGATCTCGAACACCGCCGTCGGCTTCCGTGCCGTGGGCCGGTCCACGACCGGTGCGGTTCACCTCGTCCATCGTTCTCCTCCTCGAGTTCTTTCTTGAGCCCGCTGAGCGTCGCGGCCCAGGGCTCGGCGTATTTGCTCACCCAGCGGTCGTGGACGAGCCGGATCGGGACGGGGTTCAGGAAGTGGAGCTTCTCGCGGCCCGCGCTGCTTGGTGGTCACGAGACCCGCCTCCTCGAGCACCCTGCAGGTGCTTCATGACGCCGAAGCGCGTCATCGGCAGCCGCCGCTCGAGCGCGCTGAGCGTCTGCCCGTCCTGCTCGAACAGCTCGTCGAGCAGGCTCCGGCGCGTCGGGTCGGCGAGGGCCTTGAACACCGCGTCCATGGCCGGGATAATAGGTGACCATTTGGTCACCTGTCAAGCAAGGCTTCGACCCCGAGGCCGGCGGGCGCCTCGCGGAAGCGTCAGGTCATGAAGTGCGGGTGAGGACGCCGCGGCTCTCGATGCCGCCGCCGACGAAGGTGTACTCGAGGGTGTCCATCGCGGTCGGCGTCAGGGTGACGGTGCCGGTGCCCTTGCACTTGCCGCCCTCGCCGCTGTCGATCACCTCGTGGAAGCGGTAGGTGTGGCCGTCGCGGCTGATGTAGCTCCAGTGCCCGCCGCAGTCGATGCCGGTGTAGTGGACCGTGTTGTCGTCCGGCTTCTCGAGCGAGGCGATCGTCGCCCGGACCCGGAACGGCTTCAGGCCCCTCTGGCGCAGCTCGCCCTCCCAGCTTCCCTTGATCTCGTCGCCGGCCGAGCCGCTCACCGCGGACGTGCCGATCGTCTCCTCACCCGGCGAGCTGTCGCCGCCGCAGCCGGTCAAGGCGCCGGGGGTCAGGGCCGCGAGGATGAGAAGCAGCGCGATTGCGAGCGTGGAGACGCTCCTGCGGCCGTGGCCGCCGACGGTGCGGTTCACCCGCATCAGGCGACAGCGTAGATCTCTTCGGCCCGGGAGCGCAGGTGGCCGAGCAGCGGCTCGACCGAGAGCTCGCCGCAGCCGGCGCGCTGGAGGATCTGGGCGGGGGAGAGCTTTCGCCCGTGGCGGTGGACGTGCTCGCGGAGCCACTCGCCCAGCGCCTCGAGGTCCCCCGCGCCGATCCGGCCCGGCAGGTCGCCGAGGTCGCGGCTCGCCGCCTCCCAGAGCTGGCCGGCGATCACGTTGCCGAGGCTGTAGGTGGGGAAGTAGCCGAAGGCGCCGCCCGGCCAGTGCACGTCCTGGAGCACGCCGCGGGCGTCGTCGGGGACCTCGAGCGCCGAGGTAGTCGCGGTAGCGCGCGTTCCACGCCTCGGGCAGGTCGGCGAGCTCCAGATCGCCCTCGAAGATCTCCAGCTCCAGCTCGAAGCGGATCAGGATGTGGAGGTTGTAGGTGAGCTCGTCGGCCTCGACCCGGATCAGCGAGCGCTCGACCCGGTTGACCGCGCGGTAGAGCTTCTCGAGGTCGACCTCGTCGAAGGCGCGGGGAAGGTGCTCGCGCAGGCGGGGCAGCAGGCGCCCGAGGTAGGGGCGCCCGCGGCCGACCCAGTTCTCCCACATCCGGCTCTGCGACTCGTGCACGCCGAGCGAGCGGGGCTGGCACGAGCGGCGTCCGCGCGAGCGCCTCGTCGACGCCGGCCTCGTACATGCCGTGGCCGGCCTCGTGCAGGGTGCCGAAGATGGCGCTGGCGAGCCAGTCGGCGTCGTAGCGCGTGGTCAGCCGCACGTCGCGCCGCCGAGATCGAGATCGCGAAGGGGTGGACGGTGGGGTCGAGCCGCCAGGCGCCCTCGGGCAGCGGCAGCTCGGCGACCAGCTCGGGACCAGGCCGCGCTGCGGCGCGACTCGAAGGGACCGCGCAGGCAGGAGTCGTCGACGGTGACGCCGCTGCGCGGCGACCTCGGCGACCAGCGGCACCAGGCCCGTCGCGCAGGTCGGCCAGCAGCCGCTGCATCTCCGCCGGTCGCATCCCGGGCTCGAACTCGTCGAGCAGGGCGTCGTAGGTGGAGGAGAAGTCCTCGAAGCCCTCGTAGCAGCCGGCGTAGCGGCCGCGCAGCTCGACGTTTCGCTCCAGGTGCGGCAGCAGCGCGCCGAAGTCGGAGTTGGCGCGGGCCTCGACCCAGGCCTGCTCGGCGACCGAGGAGGCGACGGTGATCTCGGCGCGCAGCTCCTCGGGCACCAGCCGGGCCTTGCGCCAGTCGCGGGCGACGATCCGGACGAGGGCCTGGTCGTCGGTCTCCTCGGCCGTGCCGCCCGGCGTCTCGCCCACCTCGGCGCCCGCCGCCTCCCCGACCTCGGCGCGGGCCGCCTCGATCAGCTCGCCGATCTCGTCGTCGACGAACATGCGGTGGCGAACCGCCGCCATCGACCCCTGCTGCTGGGAGCGGGTGGGGCCGGCCGCCGGCGGCATCATCGTCCGCTCGTCCCAGGCGAGCAGCGCGGCGGCGCGGCCGAGGTCATCGATCTCGGCGAGGCGCTTGCGCAGTTCTTCGATCGCGGGGGCCACCCGGCGTCTAGGGAGGCGGGGGCGGGCCCTCGGCGGCGACCTTGGCCAGGCCCTCGAGCCAGCGCTGGTGCATGCGCACCATCATCGGGCGCAGCAGCGGCTTGGCGAGGTTGATGCCCCAGCCGCGCTGGGTCTCCTCGGTGTGGATCGAGGTGCCGCCCTCCCGGCGATCGAGGATCCAGGCGTGGTGGCCCTTGCTGCCCAGCCCCTGCGCCGACCAGGCGAGGCGCTCGTGGGGCTCGTACTCGACCACCTCGGAGGTGATCAGCGCGCCGAAGGTGAGCCAGCGCCAGCGGCTGCCCGGCTCGATCGCCGGCCAGGGGCCCGGATGTGGCGGACCAGGCGGGCGTTCGGGTAGTAGCGCGACCAGAGGTCGGGCCGCACCAGCCAGGCCCAGACCGCCTCCGGCTCGGCGTCGATCTCTAGCTCGTTGACCGCGAGGAAGGCGGAGACCTCGGGGCGGTGCTCCTCGGGCCAGCGGATGCGGCTGTCGCTCATGCGGCGAAGCTAGCCGATCGGCTCCGCTCCGGTCGCGCAGCTCGCCGCGCGGGAGAGGGGCGTAGGCTCGCTGGGTGGCATCAGAGCAGACCTACGAGAAGCCGGGCGCAATCACCAACTTCTTCGGCCGCCTGCTGATGGCGATCAACCGCCTCGGGCTGGCGCCGGCGGGCGCCCAGACGCTGGCCGTGCGCGGTCGCAAGAGCGGCGAGATCCGGACCAACCCGGTGAACCCGTTCGAGATCGATGGCCGCACCTACCTGCTCGCTCCTCGCGGCACAACCCAATGGGCTCGCAACCTGCGGGCGGCCGGAGAGGGCGAACTGCGCGTCGGCAAGAAGGCGCGCCGCTTTCGGGCCGAGGAGGTCGCCGACGCCGAGAAGCTGCCGCTGCTGCGCGTCTACCTCGACCGCTGGGCCTGGGAGGCCAAGGGGTTCCTGGGCGTGGAGAAGGACGCGACGGATGAGCAGCTGCTCGAGATCGCGCCCCAGCACCCCGCCTTCCTGCTCGGCTTCGACGATTAGGCGTCGCCCGGGGCGGCGGAGTCCTCGGCTCCCCCGTCCGGGTCAGTCGATGCTCAGGTCGACCGCGACCGGCAGCGCGGTCCGCCCCAGTCGGTGAGGTCTCCGGAGTAGCCGGCCGAGTACTTGTCGAGCAACAGGCTCCGCGCCGCCGCGTCCTCCTCGGCGTCCTCGACCACGCGGGCGTGCCCATCGAAGGAGCTGTCGCCGATGCGGACCATCACGCGTGAGTCACGGACCAGGTTGCGAACCCAGTTGGACCGGTCGCGCCCCTCGGAGAGCATGTAGAGCGTCCAGCCGCCGGGCGCGGCACCGGGCGCGGCGAGGCCGAACCAGATCTCGATCTCGCGGGCTCGCCGCTCATCCGGCCCTTGGTCGTCAGGTAGCAGTACTGCTCGTCGGCGAGGGCGGGGTCGATGCCGGCCATCGCTCCCAGGCTATCCGCGCATGCGATCCAGGATCCGCACCCAGTCGATGCGCACGAGCAGCACCAGGGCGCCGAGCATCAGCAGCTGCAGCGCGATCCCAAGCGGCGAGGTGAGCGAGTCGACGAAGACGTCGCCGAGGCTGCCGGCGGCGAGCGAGGCGACGCCGACGTAGATCGAATAGGAGACGACGCGGCCGGCGAAGAAGGCGACGGTCAGCGGCACCAGCGGCACGGTCATCAGCCCGGCGGCGACGAAGCAGCTGCGCCGAGGGGAGCGGGGAGATCGCGAACAGGCCGAGCCCGGCGGCGGCGCGGCCGCGGTTGCCGGCGAGGACCTCCTGGGCGGCGTCGAGGTTGCGGATGCGCTCCTCCGACAGGCGCCGCGGAAGTGGCGGGTGCCGCTGGCGAGGACGAAGCGCCCCAGCGCCGCCGAGACGGCGCCGATCACAACCAGCGGCACTGCGGCGAGGCCGAAGCTGAGCCGGAAGAAGACGAGCACGGCCCAGGTCGGCGGCCCGAACGCCGGCAGCAGGTTGACGCCGAAGATGACGGCGGCGGCGAGCGCGTACTCGCCCACGGCTGCGCCTCGCTCAGCCGGCCGCCGAGGCCGTGCGGCGATCGATCGAGACCGCGTAGGCCTTGGGCCGCGCCGCCAGGATCTTGTCGTCGGAGGGCTCGATCCCGTCGGTCAGCCTCATCGGGTCATTGACCAGGTCGGGCGGCTCCTCGATCACCTCGCTGACCTCGAGGGTGCCCAGCGTGACGACCTCGCGGTCTCCCTCCCAGAAGGCGGTGGGGTCGTCGAGCGGGTCGCCCTCGGCGGCGAGGGTGAACTCGAGGGTGAAGCGGGCCGGCCCTGCGGCGAGCCGCTCGCGGATCTCCTCCCGCAGGTAGTCGCGCGACGCCTCGGCCATCTCCTCCTCGGTCAGGTACTCGACGCCCGCCTCAGGCCTCCAGCCGTAGCGGCCCCAGTGCGTGTTCCCGTCAGCGTCGACCAGGCCGAAGGCGTGCAGCCCGTTGAAGAGCGAGGTCGCGTAGCTCGTCGTCGGCGCCAGGTTCGGAAGCCCGGCCTGCAGCGCCGCGCCGGTCTCGGGGTGCTCGGCGAGGAAGGCGCCGAGTTTCTCGGCGTCCGGCTGTCCGGTCTCGGGATCGGGTGTCCGGACCTGGGTGAAGGCGAGGAAGTCCTCGGGAGTCCTGACCATGAACACGACCAGGGGCACCGAGACGATGTCGGTCGCCTCGCCGTCGGGGAGGTGGAACTTGACCGCCATGCCCCGGCCCGCGATCGGGTTGGCATCCGAGGTCTCCGGGTTGCCGCTGCGCGTTGGAGAAGCGGACCGTGGTCTCGACCGGCTCGCCCTGCAGGTGGGCGGCGCGCGAGAGCCTCGCCGCCTCGGGGGTGGCGGTGAAGCTGCCTTTGCAGACGATGCCCTTGGCGTGCACGGCGCGGTAGCCGGGATGGACGCCGCTGATCGCGTGGATCGCGTCGATGATCTCGGTCCAGAGGTCGCCCACCGCTCAGCCCGCCTTGACGGCGACGACCTCGAGGTACTCGGCCGGCACGACCATTCCCCGGTCGCCGGCCCGGTTGTTGCTCCGCATCAGCTCCAGCAGGGCCTCTTCGAGGCCCTCCGCCTCCTCGGGCGGGAGGTTGTCCATCGCCGTCTTGATCGGGCCGAAGTAGGTGCGGAAGAACTCGAACCAGTGCTCGGGGGAGCGGTAGCGAAAGTTGAAGTGGCGCGACTCGGCGCGCAGCTCAAAGACGCGCTCGCCGAAGAGTCCGCGCAGGTGCTCCTCGGTCCCCCACAGCGGCGGCGGCATCACGCCGGGAGGTGGCGGCACCCGCCCGGCTACCGTCATGAACATCTGCCCGACGGCGCCAGCGGGCGTCCAGTTGGCCATCCCGATCCGACCGCCGGGCCGGCAGACGCGCAGCAGCTCGTCTGCCGCCCGCTGGTGATCGGGGGCGAACATCGAGCCGAAGGTGGAGACGACCACGTCGAAGCTCTCGTCCTCGAAGGGCAGCTGCTCGGCGTCCCCCTCAAGGAACTCGATCTCGAGCCGCTCGGCGGCGGCGCGCTCGCGCGCCCGCTCGAGCAGTTCGGGCACGTAGTCGACGCCGACCACGTCGGTGAACCGCCGCGCCATCGCGATCGTGGTCGAGCCGCTGCCGCAGGCGACGTCGAGGATGCGCTCGCCCGCCATCAGGTCGATCGCTTCCGCCAGGTTCTCGCCGACGATCGCGTTGGTGCCGGCGATCATCGCGAAGTCGCCCTCGGACCAGACCTGCTGCTGGCGCTCCTTCACCGCTGCGAGATCGGGATTGGCGTCCGTCATTCCGCTCTTCCCTCCGTACCGTTTGGCAGCGGAAGTCTATGTCGAAGCCCGCGATCCTCTACGACGCCAACTGCGGCTTCTGCCGCTGGTCGTTGGCCAAGGTGCTCGCCTGGGACCGCCGCGGGGCGCTGCGCCCCGTGGCCCTGCAGGAGCCGGAGGCCGAGCGGCTGCTCGCCGGCATGGAGGCGCCCGAGCGGATGGCCTCCTGGCACCTGGTCGAGGACGGCCGCGTCCGCTCGGGCGGCACGGCCTTGGCGCCGCTGTTGCGAGCGTTGCCCGGAGGGCGACCCCTGGCCGCTCTCGCCGAGCGCGCCCCCGGCACGGCCGAGTGGGGTTACCGCTTCGTCGCCGATCGGCGCGGCTTCCTCGGTCGCCTGCTCACCGATGGGGCCCGCCGGCGCGCCGGGGCGCGGATCGCGGCCCGCGAAGGCTAGCCCGCCGCCTCGGCCTTGCGCAGGCCGCGGATGGCGAAGACGAAGAGGGCGGCCGCCAGGCCCAGGGCGATCGCGAGAGCGGCGAGGAAATCGGCCGGCTGGCCGGCGAGCAGCTGGCGGCCCGCCTCCATCACGTGGGTCGCCGGGTCGAAGCCCGAGACGGCGTGCACCCAGCCGCCGAGCAGCTCGCGCGGAACGTAGACGGGCGCCAGGAAGAGGAAGAGGAAGACGGGCACCTGCATCAGCGGAGTCGCCTGCAGGCTGCGGAAGCGCAGCGCGATCCCGGCCGCGAACAGCAGGCCCGCGACGTTGACGATCATCGCCAGGCCGTAGAGGCCGACCAGGTCAATGCCGCTGCCGTAGATGTTCATGCCCACGGCGAGGCCGATCGCGGTCACCACGGCGAAGGTGATCAACGCCCGCGTGAGGCCGACGATGCCGTAGCCGAGGAGCAGAGCGGTGCGGTGCGGGGTGGCCAGCAGCAGCCGCCGCCCGAAGCCGAACTGGAAGTCGGCGCGCGATCGAGAAGCCGGTGAAGATGCCGCCGAAGGCGGCCGTCTGCAGCAGCACGAAGACGAATACGAAGGCGGTGTAGCCGGGCGAGTAGTCGAAGCCGGGCACGGCGCTGACCGCCGAGAGCCCGCCGGCGAAGGCGATGAAGAAGAAGATCGGCATCAGCATCGGCGGCAGGAACAGGGCCGGGTTGCGGACGAGGTTGCCGAGCAGGCGCCAGGCGATGCCCCGGGCGACCGAGAGGTAGCGCGAGATCACGTCCTCACCATCCTCTCCTTCAGGGCGAAGGAGGCAGCCGTGAGGCCGATGACCAGGATCGCGGTCGCGCAGCCGAAGCCGAGCGCCAGCGCCTCCAGGTCCCAGCCGGTGATCAGCAGGCTGCGCAGCCCCTCGATCATGTAGCTGACCGGGTTGTAGGTGGCCACGGTGCGGAACCAGTCGGTCTGGATCAGGTCGCGGGGCAGGCTCATCGAGCTCATGAAGAGGAAGACGAAGATCAGGGGGAAGAGGCTCTGCACCGACTCGGGCGAGCTCGCCCGCATGCCGACGTAGAGGCCAATCGATCCGAAGGCAAGCGTGATGACGGTCGCCAGCGCGATCAGCACCAGCGCGCCGGGGATGCCAGCGGCGATGTGCCCGCCGGCGACCAGCCCGACGGTGATGTAGGTCGCGGCCTGGAACAGCCCGAGGGCGAGGGTGCCCGCGAGCTGGCCGGCGAGCAGCGCCGGCGCGCGAACCGGGGTCAGCTGCATCCGGTTGAAGAAGCCGCTCTCCTTGTCCTCGGCCAGGTTCTGCCCGGTGCCGATCACGGCGAAGACGCCGGCCTGGAGGAAGGCGAAGGCGAGTGCGAAGGTGAGGTAGGAGTCGGTGGGAAAGCCCGGCAGGTTGGTCGCCGACTGGAGCCCGGCGGAGTTGATCGCCAGCAGGATCAGCGGGAAGAGCGTCGCCGGGACGATCATCGCCGGCTGGCGCATGGTGCGAACCACCGAGCGCCGCGCCAGCTCCTTGATCTGGGTGCGCAGGGGCGGTCCGGCCGCCTGGTGCGCGACGGCGCTCACGCCGGGGACCCCGCGAGCACCGGCTGCTCGCCGGTCTCCTGCTCCTCTGCCTCCTGCGCGGCGCCCTCCAGGGAGCGGCCGGTCTTGGCGAGGAAGACGTCGTTGAGGCTGGGGGCGTGCAGCTCGAGGTTGGCGATCCGGATGCCGCCGGCGTCAAGCGCCCGCACGACCTCGGTCAGCTCCTCGACGCCGTCGCTGAGGCGCACCGAGGTGCCGTTGGGAGAGCCGGGCACAAGCTCGCCGAAGCGGCGCAGCACCTCGGCGGCGCGGGAGCGGTCGTCGCTCTCCGCCGGGACGACCTCGACGGTCGGGCGACCAACCTCGGCTTTGAGAGCCTGCGGCGTCCCCTCGGCGACGATCTTGCCGCGATCGATGATCCCTACCCGGTCGGCGAGGTGGTCGGCCTCCTCGAGGTACTGGGTGGTGAGGAAGACGGTGACGCCGTCGTCGCGGGAGAGATGCGCCACCTCGTCCCAGAGCGCCGTGCGGCTCTGGATGTCGAGGCCGGTGGTGGGCTCGTCGAGGAAGAGGACCCGCGGACCGTGCAGCAGCGCCAGCGCGAGGTCGAGGCGGCGCTTCATGCCGCCGGAGTAGCCGCGCACCTTGCGCTCGGCGGCGTCGGCGAGGCCGACTCGCTCGATCAGCTCGTCGCCGCGGCGGGTGCGCTCCTGCCTTCGACATTCCGTGCAGCGCGCCCTGGAGCCGCATGTGCTCGCGGGCGGTCAGCTGGGGGTCGAGGGCAGCCTCCTGCAGCGCGGCGCCGATCGCGTCGCGGACGAGCGCCCCCTCGGTGGCGACGTCGTGCCCAGCGACCCGAGCCGTGCCCGCGGTGAGGGGGAGGAGGGTCGTGAGCATGTGGACGGTGGTCGACTTGCCGGCGCCGTTGGGCCCGAGGAAGCCGTAGATCTCGCCCGGCCGCACCTCGAGGTCGATGCCGTCGACCGCGAGGATTCCGCCCTTGAACTCCCGGACCAGGCCGGTGGCCTCGATCCCGGTGTCGTCACTCGAACTCGCCGTCGCGGTTCCCTTGGGGCTCTCGGCCATCTGATCCGATCCCTTCCTTATGCTCAAGACGGTTGACGGTTGCCTGATTGGACGGCAGTATACATAGATATTTGAGTATGGCAATTGTTGAGCGAACCGAGTAACATCCGGGACCAGATGCCCGCCAAGCCGGAAACGAAACCCGCCGAAGTCGCCCCGCACGGCCCCGACTCCTGGCTCGCCACCGAGGTGGGCAGGACCGATCCCGGCAGCGAGGCGTGGAGCCTGATGCACTTCCTGATGGTCACCAACAAGCAGCGCTTCTTCGCGATCGGCCAGGAGTTCGACCTGGCGCCGCAACAGGCGATCGCTCTGCGCATGCTCGGCGCCGGCCCCAAGCCGATGGGCGAGCTGGCGCAGGCCCTCTTCTGCGACAACTCGAACGTGACCGGGATCGTCGATCGCCTGGAGGAGCGCGACTTGGTCCGGCGCGAGCCGGCCGAGGGCGACCGCCGGGTCAAGCTGCTCGTGCTCACCGACGAGGGCGAGAGGGTTCGGCTCGAGATCACCAAGCGGATGGCGGAGCCGCCTCCGCCGATCGCCTCCCTCTCAACCGAGGATCAGGAGTCGCTTCGCGACATCCTGCGACGCGCGCTCGAGGCCGAGAAGGCCTAGGCGCTAGCCGAAACGCTCGACCAGCCGCGCCGCGAAGATGTGATGCGTCTCGCCGGCCTCGTTGAACAGGCCGCTGACCTTCTCGCTGCGCTCGTCCATGACTCTCCTCAGGCCGCGGCGGGCTTCGGCTTCGCTCGCGGCTTGCGCTTGGCGGCGGGCTTGGAGCCGCCGCCGCGCTTGGATCGGCGCTTCGGCTTCTCCTCCTCGGCGCGAACCGAGGCGCGGTACTGGGCCCACTCGTGGATCGTGATCTGGATCGAGGCGGCGGTGGGGATGGCGAGCAGGGCGCCGATGACGCCGAACAGGGTGCTGCCGAACAGCACCGCCACCAGGATGATGAAGGGCTCGATCTCGGTCGCGCGCTTCTGGATCTGCGGCTGGATCAGGTAGTTCTCGACCTGCTGGTAGACGATCGCGTAGATCACCCAGACGATCAGCGCCACGGGGAAGTTGACGAAGGCGGCGACGATCGCGACCAGAAGCGCGGCGATGGTGGCGCCGATCACCGGGATCAGGTCGAAGAGGAAGACGAGCACGGCCAGCGGCCCGGCGAAGGGGACGCCGAGGATCTTCAAGACGATGAAGGCGCGTGGTCCCGGCGATCGTCGCCTGGATCAGCGCGCCCCCGACGTAGTTGCCGACCGCGTTCGCGATGCGGCGCAGGGTGCGCTCGATCCGCTCGGCATGCTCGGGGCGCTGCATCTGCACGAAGTTGTGGGCCCATCGCGGTCCCGCGACGACCATGAAGATGCTGAGGATGAAGATCGTCACCGCGGCGAAGACGCGGTTGACGGCGCCGACGCCGATGTCGCCGAGCACCTTGGCGGCGTCGCCGGCCTTGCTGGGGAGCTTGTTGGCCTCGTCCTCGAGCTTGTTGGTGATGTCGTACTTGTTGTTGAGGTCGCGCAGCCTGCGGTTCTTCTCGACGTAGTCCTTGACGTCCTGGACGTAGGAGGGGGCGTTGTCGGCGAGGTCGCCGACCTGGTTGACGACCGGCGGGATCAGCAGCGCTCCCAGGCCGATCGGGATCAGGACGATCGAGAGGTAGACGAGCGCGATCGCCAGCCCCCTCTTCATGTAGCGGCTGAAGAAGTTGACCGGCCCGGCGGCCGCCACCGCGATGAAGGCGGCGATGATCAGCCAGCTGATCGGCCTTCGCAGCAGGTACAGGATGTACAGGGTCAGCACCGCGACGATCACGATCAGTACGGTGCGGACGATCGGCCGCGAGGCAGAGCTCAGGTCGGGCATGCCAACCTCATCTATTCGCATCCCGGGCGGGAATCCCTACGCAGTGATCAGACACGACGCACACGGCTACTGGCTGGAGGAAGCGGGAGCGGTCGAGCCGCTCCCGCCGCTGGAGGGCGCGCTCGACTGCGACGTGCTCGTGGTCGGCGGCGGCTACACGGGGCTGTGGACCGCCTGGCACCTGAGCCGCCTCGAGCCCGAGGCCCGCGTGGTGCTGCTCGAGTCCGACCTCTGCGGCCGCGGGCCCAGCGGGCGAAACGGCGGCTTCGTCAACGCGCTGTGGTTCAGCCTGGCCTCGATGCGCGACCGCTTCGGCGGCGAGGCGGCGATCGCGGTCGCCCGGGCCGCGGAGGAGTCCGTCGCCGAGGTGGGCCGCTTCTGCGAGGAGCAGGGGGTGGACGCCTGGTACCACAACGGCGGCTACCTGCAGGTCTCCTCCGCCGAGGCCGACGACGGCGAGTGGGATCAGGCCGTGACCGCCTGCCGGGAGCTGGGCTGGTCTGAGGCGGTGCAGCCGCTGAGCGCGGCGGAGGTGGCCGAGCATTGCGAGTCGCCGATGTTCCGCGGCGGGGCGCTCTATCCGGCCAACGCGAGCGTGCAGCCGGCGCGGCTGGCGCGGGGGCTGCGCGACCGGGTGGCCGATGCCGGCGTCACTGTGCACGAGCGCTCCAGGCTGGTCCGCCTCGAGGTGGCGCCCTGGGGCTGCCTGGCGGAGACCGAAGCGGGCAGGGTCCGGGCCGGCTCCTGCGTGCTCGCGCTCGGGCCTGGCCTCGGCGCCCGCGGCTCGCCCCTGCGCGGGCGTCTGACGATCAGCTCCAGCCACATCGCGCTGACCGAGCCCGTCCCCGACCTGCTCGAGGAGATCGGCTGGACCGGCGGCGAGTGCATCAGCGACAGCCGCCACCTGGTCCACTACATGCGCACCACCCCGGACGGGCGGATCCTGTTCGGCTGGGGCGGGGGGAAGATCGCCTGCGGGGCGAGGCTCGGCGGCCGCACCGAGCTGGACGCCGAGGTCGTGGGCGAGGTGATCGGCCACCTGCGCCGCTACTTCCCGGGGCTCGAGGGCCGGCGCATCACCCACGCCTGGGGCGGGCCGATCGACGTCGGGCCGAGCCATCTGCCCACCGTCGCCTCGCTCCCGGGCGGCAGCGCCTGGGCCGCCTTCGGCTACACCGGCAACGGCGTCGGGCCCTCGCAGATGGTCGGCCGGACCCTCGCCGCGCTGGCGCTCGACCGCCGCGACGAGTACAGCCGCCTGGCTCTGGTCGACCCGGGCCTCTCGCGCGTGCCGACGGGGCTGGCCGGCTGGCTGGGCGGTAACGCCGTGCGCGAGGGCGTGGTCCGAAAGGAGGCCGCCGAGGCAGAGGGCCTGTCGCCGCACCCGCTGAGCCGCGGTCTCGCCGCGATTCCGGAGCTGATAGGCATCCAGATCGGCCGCTGATGAGCGACGAGGCGAAAGAGCATGCTTCCCCCAAGGCGTTGCGGCCGGGGATCGAGATTCGCCCGGCAACGCCCGAGGAGGCCGGGGAGCTGCTGCCGCTGATGCGGGCCTACTGCGACTTCTACGAGGTCTCTCCCCCGGACGCCGGCCTGCTCGAGATGGCCCGCACCCTCAGCATCGAGCCGGAGCAGGGCGCCCTCTTCATCGCCCGCGACGAGGGTGAGGGCGGCGACGGCGAGGCGATCGGCTTCGCCGCCGTCTGCTGGAAGTGGGCGAGCACCAGGGGCGCCCGGATCGGGGTGCTCGAGGACCTCTTCGTGGCGCCGGAGGCGCGCGGCAGCGGCCTGGCCGAGGCGCTGATCGACACCTGCGCCGAGCTCTGCCGCGAGCGAAGGATGCCGGTGCTGGAGTGGGTGACCGCGCCCGACAACCGCCGCGCGCAGTCGGTCTACGATCGGATGGGCGCCGAGCCGACCTCCTGGATCGAGTACGAGCTCGACCTCGACTGAGGTCCGCGGCAGCGCCCGCCGCCCAGGTGCTCTCGTGGAGGCTCTAGCCCACACCCGCCACGGCTCGGGCGAGCCCCTGCTGCTGATCCACTCCCTCGGCGGCTGCAAGGAGCTGTGGTCGCCGGTGCTCGACCTGCTCGCGACCGAGCACGAGGTGATCGCGATCGACATGCCCGGCTTCGGCGGCTCGCCCCGGCCACCGGCCGGGCTTCCGCTCACGGCCCGCAACCTGGCGCGGCTGACCCTCTCCTTCTACGAGACGCTGGGGCTGCGGTCCGATCCCCACCTGGCTGGGAACTCGCTCGGCGGCTGGGTCGCGATCGAGTGCGCCCGGCTCGGCCGGGCGCGGTCGGTGACGGGGCTCTGTTCGGCGGGATTCTGGCGCGAGCCGCTGGGGCCGAGGCGCAACATCGCCCACGCGAGCGCGCGCCTGCTGTCGCCGCTGGCGCCCCTGATCCTGCGCAGCGAGAGGGGCAGGCGGCTCGTCCTCTCGGGTCAGATCCGCCACCCCGAGCGCGTGACGCGCGCCGAGGCCGTGGGCCTGGTCAGGGCCTACGCCGGCTCGACCGGCTACGAGGACGCCAACCGCCAGATGCGCGGCGGCACGATCGGCGACATCTCGGACGTCAAGGTGCCGCTGACCCTTGCCTGGGCCGAGTTCGACACCAGCGTTCGCCGGACGCCGATCAGAGCCTTTCCCCCGTCGGTGCGCCAGCTCGTCCTCCCGGGCTGCGGCCACCTGCCGACCTGGGATGACCCGGAGCTGATCGCCGAAGTGATCCTGGAAGGCACCGGCGCCCGCAATCCGAGGGTGCGGGCGGCCTTCGCCACCCGGCCCTCGGACTAGCCGCGGGTGTAGGTTCGCGAGGATCGCAAAGCCGAAGAGAAACGGAGAAGCATGAGCGAGCGCAGCGAGTACAACCCGGGCGAGTTCTGCTGGGTCGACCTGTCGTCACCCGACACCGAGGCGTCGGCGAGGTACTACGGCGAGCTGCTCGGCTGGAAGGCCGAGTCGGCGGGGCCGGTCGAAGAGACCGGTGGCTACGGCTTCTTCACCCTCAACGGCAAGCAGACGGCCGGCTACGGCCCGATCATGAGCGAGGGCCAGCCACCCGCCTGGAGCAGCTATGTCTGCGTCGCCGATGCGGACGAAACCGTCGCCAAGGTGAAGAACGCGGGCGGCACCGTCTTGTTCGGCCCCGTGGACCTGCCCGCCGACTCGGGTCGCATGGCCGTCTGCCAGGACAGCGGGGGCGCCGTCTTCTCGATCATGCAGCCGAAGCAGCACCACGGGGCCCAGCTCGTCAACGAGGTCGGCACCTGGACCTGGAACCAGCTCAGCACCCGCGACGTCGAGGGCGCCAAGAAGTTCTACGGAGACGTCTTCGGCTGGACCCTCGAGAAGGGCGAGGGCGCCAGGGAGGACGCGCCCTACTTCATGTGGCAGGTCGACGGCCAGAAGTGGGAGGAAGGCCTGGGCGGGGCGATGGAGATGGGCGACGACTTCCCTCCCGGAGGTGCCCTCCAACTGGCTGATCTACGTCGCGGTCGAGAACGCCGATGCCGCGGTCGAGAAGACCACCGGCGCCGGCGGCCAGGTGATGCTTCCCGTCACCGAGATCCCGGTCGGGAAGCTGGCCGTGCTCACCGATCCGCAGGGTGCCGCTTTGGGAATCATCGAGCCGGACTACCCCGAGGGGCGCTAGCGGCTACCAGCGCGAAGTGACGACCTTCTTGCGCGTGTAGAAGTCGACGGCGTCGGTGCCGTTGGCGTGCAGGTCGCCGTCGATCGAGTCCTTCCAGCCCGAGAAGGGAAACCAGGCGACCGGGGCGGGGACGCCGATGTTGACGCCGATCATTCCCGCCTCGACGCCGTAGCGGTAGTCGCGCGCGGCCTTGCCGGAGCTGGTGAAGATGGCGCCGGCGTTGCCGTAGCGCGAGCCGTTGACGAAGTCGAGCGCCGCCTGGAGGTCGGGCTCACGGACGAAGGCGAGCACGGGGCCGAAGATCTCCTCGCGGGCGATCTCCGCCTCGGGATCGGAGGTCTCCACGATGGTGGGGCCGAGGAAGGCGCCCGACTCGCCGCCGCCGAGGCGGCCGTCCAGGGTGACGGTGGCGCCCTCGGCCTCCGACTGGGCGATCGCCGCCTCGGCGCGCTCGCGCGCCTCCGGAGCGACCATCGGGCAGACGTCGGTGTCGGGTCCCGCGCCGGGGCCGGTGACCAGGTCGGCCGCGGCCGCCGCCAGCGCGTCGCGCACCTCGTCCTGGCGCTTCTGGTCGCCGACCGCCACCAGGACGGAGCCGGCCAGGCAGCGCTGGCCTGCGGCGCCGAAGGCCGAGCCCATGATCGCCGGCAGCGACTTGTCGAGGTCGGCGTCCGGCATCACCACCAGCGAGTTCTTGGCGCCGCCCAGCGCCTGCGCCCGCTTGCCGGTCTCGGCCGAGCGGGTGGCGATCAGGCGGGCGGTGGTGGCCTGGCCGACGAAGCTGATCGCGTCGATGCCCTCGTGCTCGAGGATCGCCTCGACCGCGTCGCGGGCGCCGTGGACGAGGTTGACCACGCCGTCGGGGATCGAGTCGACCCCGTCCACCAGCTCCATCATCAGCTCGGAGGGGCGGGGGTCGCGCTCGGAGGGCTTGAGGATGAAGCTGTTGCCGCAGGCGATCGCGTAGGGCAGGAACCAGAGGGGGATCATCGCGGGGAAGTTGAAGGGGGTGATCCCGGCGACCACGCCGACGGGCTGGCGGACCATCTCGACGTCGAGCCCGCGCGCGACCCCCTCGAGGGTGTCGCCCTTGAGCAGGTGGGGCACGGCGGCGGCCGACTCGACCGACTCGATCCCGCGGCCGACCTCGCCGGAGGCGTCGGCCAGCGTCTTGCCCATGTCGGCGGTTACCAGCGCCGCCAGCTCGTCGCGGCGGCCCAGCAGCGCGTCGCGAAGGTCGAGCACCGCGCGCGCCCGGTCCTGGGGTGACACGGCGCGCCAGGCGGGCTGGACCTCGCGCGCCTTGCGCACGGCCTGGTCGACGTCCGCGCGCCCGGACAGCGGCACGTACGCCGCCAGCTCCCCGGTGGCCGGGTCGCGGTCCTCCAGGGTGGAGTCCGCCGCGGCCTCCACCCAGGCGCCGCCGATGTAGTTGCGAAGCGTCTTGATCTCCGTCGTGGTGCTCATGAGCGTCCTCAGCTGGTAGCCGGCTCTCAGCCTAGCGCCAGCTGTTCGACGGTGAGGCCGCTGAGGACCGACTCCGGCTGGGTCGAGGTGGGGCGCCGGCGGGCGTCGGCGCCCTCGCCCTTCTTCTTCACCAGCAGCCACGACTCTTTCTCGTCGGGCTTGGAGATCCGGAAGAGCGCGTAGGGGCCGCGGACCTTCTCGCCGAGCAGGAAGAACTTGAGGTCGCCCTTCTCCAGGCCCTCCTCCAAGGTCAGGGGCTCCTTCCTGCGGGTCTCGCTGATGTTCTCGAAGACGCCGCGGTCCCAGACGATCATCGCCCCGCCCCCGTACTCCCCCTTGGGGATGACGCCCTCGAAGTCGAGGTAGTCGAGCGGGTGGTCCTCGGTGCGCATCGCCAGCCGCTTCTCGCGCGGGTCGAGCGAGGGGCCCTTGGGCACCGCCCAGGAGGCGAGCGCGCCGCCGATCTCCAGGCGCAGGTCGTAGTGGAGCGAGGTCGCGGCGTGCTTCTGGATCACGAAGCGGGGATGCCGGAGCTTGGGTCGGCGCGACTTCCGGCCGCTCGGCTCGGGCGTGCGGGCGAAGTCACGCTTGCGGTCGTACTCGGAGAGACGGCGCTTTGCCGGGCTTCGTCGCTTCGCCATACCCGGAGGTTTACCCGTACTCCCCGTGCTTCGATTGGTCTATTTCGCGGGCGCGGGCGCCATCGCCCTCAAGCCATCCCGCTCGATCGCGTCCAGGTGCGGGGATCCATGCGCCTTCAGCAGGTAGAGGCCGGCGAGAACGGTGACCAGGCCCTCGATCGGCTGGAGCAGGGCGTCGGCGACGAGGTTGACGGCGCTCTCGCTGACGAAGCTGTGAAAGGCGAGCCCGAGCAGCTCGGTCGCGAGCGAGACCCCGACGACGACCAGCAGGACCAGCGCCAGCGCCCGCCAGAAGTTGCCGCGCACGAGCCGGGCGCTGCGCCGCATCGACTGAATCACCGGGCTGCGCTCGACCTCGATCACCACCGGTGAGATGAAGAAGAAGGTCATGAAGACCAGGCCGGGGACGATCAGCAGGATGATGCCCAGCGCCGTGCCGAAGGCGTACAGCAGGTCGACGACCACGAGGCGTCCCAGCGGCAGCTCGCGCAGGAAGCCGCGCACCCCGGGCAGCGGCGCGCCGGTGCGCCAGGCGAGGACGGCGACGGTGATCGCCCCCGCGTAGACCGCCTCGCCGAGCAGGTTGATCAGCGTGGTGGCTGCGATTCCGCCGAGCGCCACCGCCGCCTGGCCGCCGGTGAGGTTTTCCGAATCCACCTCGTCGAAGCCGGCGTCGGCGATCGCCTGGGGCAGCAGGACGAGAAGGGCGAGCGGGATCAGCAGCTTCCAGTGGCGCCTGTAGACGGAGGGGACCTCGCGCAGGATCCTGAGGACGGGGAGGCGGCCGCTGGTCACGGCGCGATCGTATGCCCGACGGGTTCGGCGCGCGGGGGTCGGCGGCGCCGCTAGGGTGGCCGCGTGCCGAGCCTCGCCGCGGTCACCGACTTCACCCTCGAGGCGCAGAAGCTGCTTCGCGACGACCGCTATTTCAAGTGGTACGTCGTCACCCTGCTGGTCCTGGTCCTCTACGTCTACGCGGTCGAGGTGGAGCGGCGTCGCTGGGACATCGTCCTCGCCGGGCTCGCCTTCTGGCTCGCCGACTGGGTCAACGAGATCATCAACGCGCTGGTCCTCCACTTCAGCGATCGCGCCGCGCTGTGGACGGTGACCGGTGACACCGCCTACCTGATCCTGATCGGGCTGACGATCGAGATCTCGATGATGTTCGCGATCTCGGGCGTGATCTACGTGAAGACGCTGCCGCCCGACCGCGATACCCGCATCCTCGGCATGCCCAACCGGCTGGCGATCGCGCTGGTGCTCTCCTGCTTCGCCGTCCTGGTCGAGGTGCTCCTGCACGCCGCGGACGTCTTCCACTGGGAATACTGGTGGTGGAACGTCCCCTTCGTGTTGCCGATCATCGTCTTCGGCTACCTCTGGTTCTTCCTGATCACCGCCTACGTCTACGACCTGCCCGACGACCGCGCTCGCCTGCGCGTGGTCGGCGCGATGGCGGCGATCGTCGCCGCGGCGCTGATCGTGTTCGGGCCCCTGCTGGAGTGGATCTAGCGAGGCGACCATGCGAATACGGTATGGCTGAGATGAAGGAGATCACCGCCGGGATCTGGCACTGGACCGCTGTTCATCCCAATCTGGGCATCGAGGTGAGCTGTTACTGGGAGCCGGCCGCCGGCGTCGTCATCGACCCGCTGCTCCCCGACCAGGGCCTGGACCCGTTCCGCGAGCAACCTCCGGACCGGGTGCTGCTGACCAACCGCCACCATCTTCGCCACGGCGACCGCTTCGCGGAGGAGTTCGGCTCACGCATCCTCTGCCCCGAGCCGGGCCTGCACGAGTTCGAGCAGGGGCCCCGAGTCGAGGGCTTCCCCTTCGGCAGCGAGGTCGCACCGGGCATCGACGCGCTCGAGGTCGGGGTGATCTGCCCCGACGAGTCGGCCCTCCACCATCGCGGGCCCGGCGCGCTCTCGGTGGCCGACGGCGTCATCCACTACGGCGGCGAGCTCGGGTTCGTGCCGGATCGCTACATCGGCGACGACCCCAAGGCGATCAAGCGGGGGCTGCGGGAGTCGTACGCGCGGCTGCTCGACCTCGACTTCGACACCCTGCTCTTCGCGCACGGGGATCCGATCGTCGGCGGCGCCAAGCAGGCGTTGCGGGACTTCTGTACGGCCTAGGCGGCTCGGCGGTCCGGCGTCCGGGCGCCGATCCCGATTCGAATCGGGATCACCTGCCCCGGCCGCTCGGTGCGCTCGGAGACCGAGAGCAGGACGAAGCCGTGACCGCACTCGCAGACAAGGCCGTCCAGCTCCTCGAGCGAGGAGACCGAGATCTCGCGCTCCTCCCAGCAGTCGGGATCGGAGCAGACGATGTGGGCGACGAACATGGGCGCCGCATCCTGTCGACGCCGCCGGATGGAAGGGCGTGCGCCACTAGGCTGCCCGGCAGTGCGAACCGATTCGAACGATGAGCAGCCTGAGGTCGTCGCCGCGGGGGGCGTGGTCGTGCGGCGCGACGACGCGGGCCGCAGGACGCTGGCTGTCATCCACCGGCCCAAGTACCTGGACTGGTCGCTGCCCAAGGGCAAGCTGGAACCGGGGGAGGGCTGGCAGGAGGCGGCGCTGCGCGAGGTGGAGGAGGAGACGGGCTTCCAGGCCAAGGTGGGGCGCGAGCTGTCGCGGATCAGCTACCGCGATCGCAAGGGGCGCTCGAAGCTGGTGCGCTACTGGCTGATGGAGCCGGTCGGAGGTGAGTTCGCGCCGGGCCCCGAGGTCGACGAGCTGCGCTGGGTTAACGGTGACGAGGCCGAGGAGCTGCTCACCTACGAGCATGATCGAGCGCTGGTGCGGGAAGCCCTTCGCGACGGCCCCTGGAGCCGGCTGCGGCGCGCCCTCACCGGGTGGTCGCGGCAGCCCTGGCCCGGGGGCTAGCTGCGCTTTAGGGCGGCGCCTACCATTGGTGGTGCCCACCAATCCCGCTTAGGAGGCCAACAATGGCTGAGATCTACGAGCACGCGACCTTTGCAGCCGGCTGCTTCTGGCAGGTCGAGGTCGAGTTTCGCAACACCGACGGGGTCAAGGACGCGGTGGTGGGCTACATGGGCGGCGACCTGGACAACCCGAGCTACGAGCAGGTCTGCACGGGCCGAACGGGCCACGCCGAGGTCTGCCAGGTGACCTTCGATCCCGACGAGGTCTCCTTCGAGGAGCTGCTCGAGGTCTTCTGGGGCCTGCACGACCCGACCCAGGTCAACCGCCAGGGGCCCGACGTCGGCCACCAGTACCGCTCGGCGATCTTCTTCCACACCCCCGACCAGGAGACGAGGGCGATCGCCTCGCGCGAGAAGGCGCAGGAAGGGTTCAGCAAGCCGATCGCGACCGAGATCGTGCCGGCTGGAGACTTCTGGCCTGCCGAGGAGTACCACCAGCGGTACCTCGAGCGGCGCGGGCTGGCTACCTGCAAGACCTAGGGGTGGCGGGCGGCGGGTCCTGTCACGGCAGGGGACCCCCCGCAGCTGCGCCACCGGCATTGCTCACCGAGGACGAGTTCAAGCGCCAGAAGGCGAAGACCCTCTCCGAGATGTGAGGCATTTGCTCCTGAAGGTCCAGTAGCCGCGCTCCAGCCTGGGGGGCGGGCCGGAGCGGAGCAGGTGCCGGAAATCGGATGAGCGGGGCCCGCGCGGCACCCGTCGCAGCTCGACCTCCACCGGGTCCCGGCCGAGGTGCATGGCGACGATCGCGCGCCCCATCAGCGACACCTCCCGCCCCACACCGCCCACCATCACCCGCGGGCAGCGGCGGATCGCGCCGCGGGCCACCGGTTGATCGGAGAGCCAGGCGGCGTCGAGCTGCTGGTCCTGGAGCTTGGTGGAGCTCTTCGCCTGCTTGTAGAGGACCTTGAACTGGCGCGGCTGCTCGGCGACCACGGCGATCACGATCACCGCAATCGCCGCCGCGGGAAGCCAGCGGTGCGGCAGGCCAGCCGCGAGGGCGAACACCAGCGCGAGCAGGATCGCGACCAGCCCCAGCGAGTAGCGCTCGATCACCGGCGCCCCGGCGAGCTTCTCGATCTCGAGGGTGGCCGCGATGGCGAGCGCCGTGACGGCGGCGATCCGCCGGCCGAGGAGCAGCTCGGGCGGCCCGCGCCTGTCCGGAAGCAGCGCCCATGCCAGCGCGGCCAGCGCGGCGATCGAGAGCGTGACGCCGAGCAGGGAGCGGACGTGGAGGGCGGCGCGGTCCAGCTCGCCGTCCTCGTCGAAGAAGCCGGGCTCGGTCTTGTGGGGCGTGCCGGGGTTGGTGACGGTGAAGCCGCTGTGCTCCTCCTCCGTGCCGACCGAGGTGGCCTCCTTAGCGGTGTTCAGCGGGTCGCCGCTGATCGCCAGGTCGAAGGCCAGCCACAGCGCCGGCGCCGCAAGCGCGACGGCGAACACAGCGGCGAGCGCCCGCCCCCTTGCGCCTCCGAACGCGAGCCAGCCCGCGTAGAGCAGCGCCAGCGCCCAGGCCTCGGGCCGCAGCAGCCCCGCCAGCGCCAGCAGCGACAGCGGCAGCCAGGGCGAGCGCGCCGGGCGCTCTACCACCAGGGCCAGGGCCCCGACGACGAGCAGCGCGAAGGGCACGTCGAGCATCGCCCGCAGCCCGATGAACTCGATCGGGGGCCGGGTCGCGAGCAGCAGGGCGGCGAGGGCGGCGGCCGCGAGGCCGGCGGCGCCGGCGTTGGAGCCCGTCAGGGCGCGGGTGAGGCGGAAGACCGAGTAGGCCAGCGCGACGAAGAGCAGCCCGGCGAGCGCCCGCAGCCCGGCATAGGCGGCATCCGGACCGGGCACCGACAGCAGAGCGCTGACGAGGATCGAGAGCGGGTGCGGCAGGGGCAGGGCCGGGCCCTGGAGATCGGGACGGGTTCCGTCGGCGAGCACCGAGCCCCAGGCGAGCGAGGTGAGCGGATCGATCGCCGGCGCCACCAGCAGGACTCCGGCGCAGATGCCCGCCACGGCGGCCACCGCCGCCGCGGCGAGGGCACGCGGCCGGGCGGCCAGCCGGCTCGCCGCCCCCCTCAAGAGAAGTCCCCCTGCACCTTGGGCCCGACCTCGAGCACGTCTCCGTCGTCCCCCAGGTTGGGGATCAACAGGCGGAGCGGCAGCGGCCTGGGCATGGGGGAGGTGTACTCGACCATCGCCAGGGCGCCGTGACGCCAGTGCCCGACCCGCCTGAAGGACGGCGGTAGTGGCGGCTTGGCCGGGCGCCCGTACTCCGTCAGCCAGACGACGCTGCGGGCCTTGACGGTGCGCCCGGCGTCCTGGGCCCCGAGGTAGTGGTCGAGCGGGAGCTCGACCAGCGGCGCCGCGACGACGAGGTCGGGCCGCCAGCGGGCCAGCACCTCGGCGGCGCCGCGGTGGTCCGCGCGCTGGCGGAAGTCGTCGGTCTGCAGGTCGACGCTGGCGTACAGGGACAGCGCGGCGAGGGCAGCCAGGGCCGGCGCCCAGGCGCGTCGCAGCGTCGCGATCGCGATCGCGAGAACGCAGATCAGCGGCACGACGACGGCGATCAGGTTGCGGGCGACGAAGAAGTCCCTGCCGGCGGCGGCGAGCAGCAGCGACGCAGCGATCGTCGCGCCGGCGATCGCGGCCGCCCACAGCGCGGGACGCGAGCGCGGCCCGTCCCTGGCGCAGAGCACGAGCGCCAGGGCGAAGACCCCGAGGGCGGCCGGCAGCAGCCAGATGCCGACGTGGAAGTACGGCCCGAGCACGAGCTGCTCGACCGACCAGCGAAGCCGGTCGCCGAGGGGCGACTCGGAGATCCAGCCGCTGTAGGTCTCGCGCTCCTGGTAGAGCGCCAGGGGGGCGAGGGCGGCGGCGACCGCCGCCAGCGGCGCCGTCGCGATCAGGGCCCCGCGCCTGTCGGGCCCGCGGGCGATGAGCCAGGCCGCCTCGGCGGCGACGAGCAGGGCGGCGAAGTAGTGGGTCGCCATCGCGGCCGCCGAGAAGACGGCCCAGGCGGCGAGGTCGCGGCCGCCGCCCCCCCGCAGGGCGCGGGCGAAGAAGAGGAATGACGCGGCCGCCAGCAGGGCCAGCAGGGCGTAGGAGCGCCCCTCCTGGGAGAAGTAGACGAGCATCGGGTTGAAGGCGATCAGCACGGCGGCGATCAGCCCGGCGCGGCGCGAGACGAGCGCCGCCGCCGCGGCGTAGCCGACCGGAATGGTCAGCGTCCCCGCCAGCGCCGAGAGCGAGCGCAGCCCGACCTCGCCCTCGCCGAAGGCCTGCGTCCAGAACCAGGCGACGACGTAGTAGAGGGGAGGGTTCGACTCGGTGTCCCCGATCCCGCGGATGGTCCCGAGCAGGCTCGGATCGAGGACGGCGTCTACGGTCAGCACCTCGTCGAACCAGAAGCTCTGCGAGTCGAGCGTGGCGAAGCGCAGCACCGCGCCGGCGAGCGTGATCAGAGCCAGCGCCCAGAGGACACCCCGGCGCCCGGGATCGCTCATCTAGGTGAGGAGGTCGATGCCCTCGATCTCCGCGCCAGTCTCCCCGTCCTCCTCCAGGTACTCGCCGCGCGTGTTCACGGACCAGATGTCGTGCGCGGTGCCTTCGGTCAGGTTGAGGGTGGCGAGGATCGCCGTCCACATCGAGTGGTCCTGGTTGTTGTAGCGGTGCAGCCCGTTGCGCCCGCAGGTCTCCAGGTTGGAGAAGCTCTCCAGGTAGCCGCGGATCTCCGCCACCGCCTCGCGGTAGCCGCTGTCGTACATCGGGTAGGCGCGCGGGACGCGGACCTTGACCCCGTCCACGACCTTGGCGGGGTCGAGCAGGCCGATCCGGGCCATCTCCTCCCTGGCGAACTCGACCGCGTCGGAGTCGGACATGCGCCAGATCTCGTCCTCGCGGAAGCAGAAGTACTCCACCCCCAAGCAGGTGGTCCCCGGCCTGACCATGTCGGGGCTCCAGGCGCCGAAGTTCTGCACCCGCCCGGCAAGGGTGTCGGGATCGTGAAGGTAGATCCAGTTGTCGGAGAAGGGGATCTCCTCCTCGGTCATCAGCGCGACCAGGCAGAGGTTGCGATAGCGCAGCCGCCGCGCCGCGTCGCGCACGGGCGGGGGCGCCGGGGGGTCGAGCGCGCCGATCAGGTCGTTCAGCGCCAGCGTGGAGACCACTCCGTCGACCTCGTGCTCGCTGAGGGAGCCGTCGCTGTCGACGCTGATGCCGGTGACGCGGCCGCTGCGGTGCCGGATCGCGACGCAGCGGCGCTTCAGATGCACGGGGATGCCACGCTCCTCGATCCGCTCGCGGAACGCCTCCCACATCTGCCCCGGGCCCAGCCGGGGGTAGAGGAACTCCTCGATCACCGTGGTCTGCTGTCCGCGGCGGATCCCGAGGATGCCGAGCAGGGCATTCCAGAGGCTGAAGTCCTGGATCCGCTGCGCCGCCCACTCGGAGCGGATCTCCGAGCCCGGGATGCCCCAGACCTTCTCGGTATAGGAGCGGAAGAAGTCGTCGTAGATGCGCTGTCCGAACTGGCTCCGCACCCACTCCTCGAAGCTCTGCGGCCTCGAATGGCGCAGGCGCCGGTGCCAGTAGAGGTAGGAGAGGGCGCAGCGCGCGGACTCGACCAGGCCCAGCCCGCGAAACACGTCCTGGGCCCTGAGCGGATAGTTGAAGAAGCGGCCGCGGTAGTAGATCCGCGACAGGCGCGAGCGCAGCAGCAGCTCATCCCCCAGCATCTCCTCCCAGAGCCGCTGGATCTGCTTCAGCTTGGTGTAGAAGCGATGCCCGCCCAGGTCGAACCGGTAGCCCTTGAACTCGACGGTCTTGGCGATGCCGCCGACCGTCCCCTCGGCTTCGATCACGCTGCCGGGCCGCCCCTTGAGCGCGAGCACGTGGGCCGCCGTCAACCCCGCCGGGCCGCCGCCGATCACCGCCGTGCCGAGATGGTCGTCCAGGTGAGGGCTCAAGCTCGCGGCCAGCCTAACGGGACGGCCACCGCGGCCGCGACGAAGCCGACGAGATTGGCGAGCTGCCAGAGCACCAGCAGGGCGGCCTGGTCCCAGGATCCCCGCGCCAGCATGCGCCCGATCTCGGTGCCCACCCGGCGGTAGTAGCGCCCCTCGAAGCCCCCGTCACCGCCGCCCCTCCTCGCTCGCGCGCGGTGATAACCGAAGGCGCCGCGCCCGTAGGAGCAGTGCTGGCGGAGGAAGCCGCCGAGGGTCAGGTCTTTGCGGTGGCGGGCGACGGCCGCCGGGCTGAAGGTGAGCTCGCGCCCGGCCCGCAGCCAGCGGTCGCAGAAGTCCCGGTCCTCGGACACGCGGAAGGCGGGGTCGAAGCCCCCAAGCTTGCGGAAGCCCGCGGCCGGGACGGCGAGGTTGTTGGAGGCGAAGAACCGGGCCGGCCCGGCGCCGTTGTAGTGCTCGTAGGTGAGCCGGACGATTCGCGCGCTCGCCTCCGCGCACGGGTTGTCAGGGAGGCCGTTCTCGGTCCGCCCGCCGATCGCGGCCCCGGTGGAGGATCGCGCCGAGGCCTCGAGCGCCGCCAGCCACCCGGGCTCGACGACGAGGTCGTCGTCCACGAAGACGAGGATCTCTCCGCGCGCCAGGGCGGCGCCGGCGTTTCGGGCCGCCGCGGGTCCCGCGTTCGGCTGGCTGTGCACGCGTACGCCCGCCGGCTCACCCAGTCCCTCATCCTCGGGGTCGAGCGGCTGCGAGCCGCCGTCATCGACGACGATCGTCTCGCGCTCCTCTTGGGGGTAGTCGAGGGCCGCCAGGGAGGCGAGGCAGCGCCTCAGGTCGCCGGGGCGGTCGAACGTCGGGACGATGATCGAGAAGCGGGGCTCGCCCGCCACCTCAGGCCCCCGCCGGGGTGCGCTCGGGGCGGCGAACGTGCTCGAAGCGGTAGAGCTCCATCCGGGCGGTGCGCTCCACCGAGCGGCCGGACCCGAGCGCGAATCCGAACAGCTCCCCGATCGCATTGGCGGCCAGGCCCAGGACGAGGGCCGCCGTGACCCTGATCGGATCCGGCGGCCGCACGCGGCGCACCACGGGCCCCAGCCTGGTCAGCCTGACGACGGGAATCAGGGGCGAGCCGGCGATGTAGAGCAGGCGGCGGGCAGGCCCCCAGCTCCGGCAGCGAGCCG
>CAVVBU010000005.1:0-90697 GCA_963746615.1 uncultured Solirubrobacterales bacterium
CCCGAGTGGCGCATTGACGGCGCCGGGAATGTGACCCCGCTTGAACTCGAATTTCGTGCGCACGTCGACAACCAGGGGCGCGTCGCCCGATTGATCCGCTGGACCAGTTCTCTGGCCTCCATGTCGAGCACCATCCTTTCCGTTCGGCTTCCCCTTATCAGGACGACGGTAGTGCCTCCGCCCCCGACCTCGGCCCCGGCCGCTGAATTCACCTGAGTGAACGCGGGATTCCCGCGCCCCTTGGAGGAAACGGAATCACCCAGGTGATTTGCGCGCGATTCCGGGGTTGATGCGTCGGTGCGTGCCATGCTCGGCGCGTGTCTGCGAAGACGTACCGGCTTACCGTCGAAGGAGAGCTCGGCGACCACATTGCGTCGGCCTTTCCCGGGATGACGCTCACACGCGGTGGCGGCACCACGACGCTGACCGGCACGCTGCGCGACCAGGCCGAACTTCAGGGCGCGCTCAAGCGCGTCTCTGACCTCGGGCTCGTCCTGCTCGAGACGAAGGCGGTCGAGGACCGTTCTGAATAGCGCCAACACCGAAACCAGGTTTGTCCAGACGACCGGGTCTGGCTTTGAAGAAATCGGCATCACCGCCGGTCCGGTGAGGCGCAAGAAAGGACTGGCCCATGAGAAGCCAATTGACGAAGATGGAACCGGTTGACGACTTCGTCACCCAGAACACCCCGGGCCTCAAGATCTGGCAGAAGGTCTGGGGCGACATGCAGTGCGCTTATCACGTCTTCGCCCCGGGCACTGACTTCACACAGTTGCTGAAAGGAATGCCGGACGATTTGTGCGGGGTTCCACACCACGCCTACATCATCAGCGGCACGCTGAAGGTCATCTACAAGGACGGGACCACTGACGTCTGCAAGACCGGCGACGTGTGCTACTGGCCGGCTCCGCACAACTTCATCTCAGAGGAAGGGGCCGAGATCATCCAGTTCAGCGGTGCTGGCGCCCTGGCAGCGCAGGCCGCGGTCATCGAGGAGCTTACGGCCAAGCAGGCAAAGGAGTAGGCGGTCGGAGCCGTCGACCGACCGCGGTTGTCAGGTTCGGCCGCTGTGTTGGGGCGGGGCTTGTCCGGATTGGCAGGCCCGCCTCCCGGACGCCTTCAATCACCTCCGTTTCCCCCGACTGCACATGCAAGAAAAGAAAGCGAGTTGACGGTTATGAAAGCAGCCCTAGAGCAGCTGAAGATAGGTCCAGTCGCAGATGGTCGGCATCACGTCGACAACACCCGCGGCATGCCGTTCTGCGGTCTCGCGGCCTTCGTCGGTGAGCCACCGAACCAGGAATCGCACATCTACACCGCGACCGGGCTCACGGAGGTCACCCCGGACACGGCCGGCACGATCGATGCCGAGCGGCTGTCGAACGAGCTCGGGGTCCAGTGCATGGTCAACGGCGGGCGGTTCTGGACGATGGACGCGTCGACTACACCGGGGGGGGAAGTCGTCGACTTCCAGGGCGTGAAGATGGCGTGGGTCGGCAAGATGACCGCGGAGCAGGCGCGCGCCGAGTTCGGTGAGACCTACGTCGGCGCAGAGATCGCCCGCGACACGATCTGGACCTACCAGGCGGGCAAGCCCGTGTACCTCCTGCGCACACCGCAGGGCGGCGTCTGGTGGGTGAACCAGGAGTACACGAACGACGTCGACCCGACACTGACGATCGACAACCTCGATCAGCTGGGCGCCAAGTACAAAGAGCTGCCCGAAGGGTGGACCTTCGAGACCAAGGTGCTCACCGAGGACTTGGTGCTGGACACGAGCCGCGCCGGCGGCGTGGCGTCGATTCTCCGCGACGAGCTCTGGGGTGCTCCTACCAGTGCACCGGACTCGACGACAGCGCGAACTACGTGCCCTGAACCGCGAACAGCGCGGGCGAGGAGGAGACATGAGTACAGCGACACACGACGATAAAGCGACACACAATGGGCGTCCGATCGTGAAGGAGCGGCAGACGAGCCTGGGGCTCTATGTCACCGCAAAGGAGGCCTACGACATGTGGCAGGCGGACCCCGAGGGCGTCAAGATCCTCGACGTCCGCACACCCGAGGAGTGGGTCTTCACCGGCCACCCTCCAATGGCGGCGAACATATCCCGTTGGCGTTCCTGTCCTACGTCTGGGACGACGAGAAGAAGGGGTTCTCTATGGTCGCTGAACCCCGACTTCGTCGACCTGGTCAAGGAGAGGTACTCGCCTGACGACACGATCCTGGTCTCGTGCCGCTCCGGCGGCCGCGGTGCGATGGCGGTCAATGCGATGGCGGGAGCGGGGTTCACGAAGGCCTACAACATCCTGGACGGGATGGAGGGCAGCACGGTCGAGGACGCCGACAGCGTCCTCCACGGGATGCGGGTCAAGAACGGCTGGAAGGTCTCCGGCCTTCCGTGGACCTATGACCTCGATCCCGAGACGATGGCGCTCCCGGAGCGCGAGGCCGGGGACCTCCACCCGGGCAACCCCCACGACTGACGACGCATCACTGCGTCGTCCCGAATCGACGAAGAGGTCTTGAATGGAGTGGGCGCTCGCCACCGTGGGCCTGGCACTGCTCGGCGTCGCCGCCGTCTCGCGGCGGCTGCAGGGCACGCCGATCACTCCGGCGATCCTGTTCGTGGCCTTCGGGTTGGTGGTCGGGCCGAAAACGCTCGACGCGGTCGACCTCTCAGCACGGGCTCGACGGTGCGCGTCCTGGCGGAGGCGACGCTCGCATTGGTGCTCTTCTGCGACGCCTCGCGGATCGACCTGGGGTCAATTGCGGCGTGCCGCCGACGTCCCGGTGCGGCTGCTCGGAATCGGGCTGCCGCTGACGATCATCCTGGGCGCAGTGGCCGCGGCCGCGCTCTTCGGGGAGCTGAGCGTCGAAGAGGCCGTGATCCTCGGGATCGTCCTGGCGCCGACGGACGCTGCGCTGGGCCAGGCCGTCGTCACCGAGCCGCGCGTGCCACAGAGGATCCGCCAGGGACTCAACGTCGAGAGTGGGCTCAACGACGGCATCTGCGTGCCTCTGCTGTTCGCGGCCGTGGCGGCCGCCGACGTCCATTCCGAGATATCGGGCGGCCGCAGCCCCGGGACGCTCTTGCTCGAGGAGATCGGCTACGGCGTCTTGGGTGGGGTCGTCGCAGGGCTGCTGATCGCCGCCATCGTCAGGGAGGCGGGGCGGCGCGACATGATTTCGTCATCCTGGAGACCGGTGATCCCGCTCGCCGGCGCCGCCCTCGCCTACGGCATCGCCAGCGCGCTCGACGGGTCCGGTTTCATCGCGGCTTTCGTGGGTGGGCATCGTCTTTCGCCTGGCGTTGCGCCGCGACCCGGAAGAGCTCAACCGGCTCAGCGAGGAGGTGGGCGCCGTCCTCAACGGGGTCACCTTCGTGCTCTTCGGCGCCATCCTGCTCGGGCCCGCGCTCGGCGAGCTCACCTGGCAGCTGGCCCTGTATGCCGTCCTCAGCCTGACGCTCGTGCGAATGGTCCCGGTCGTCATCGCGATGCTCGGCTCGCACGCTCGGCTTCCGACGCTCGGCTTCCTCGGCTGGTTCGGTCCACGCGGGCTGGCGTCGATCGTCTTCGCGGTGATCGTCGTCGAGGAGTCGAACCTGCCCCACGTCCACCTGATCGTGATCGCGATCTGATCCGACGGTGGGGCTGTCGGTGCTGGCGCACGGTTTGACCGCCGCCCCGCTCGCCGACCGCTACGCCCGCTGGTACGAACAGCACCCGCGCGCGACACCCCCGCAGATGGAGAGCGCCCCAGCCGAGGTCACGCGAGCCCGGGGGCCGGCCGGCCAGGCCGCGTAGCGGAGACAGCGACGGTGACCCCTACCCGCGACAAAGAAACCGTGAGTCTCATCAACACACTGGAGGTGACGCAATGGTCTGGGCGATCCTTGCGCTGATAGGAGTCCCGCTGTGGCTTTGTGCGCTCGGGATCTTGAGCGTGGTGCTGCGCAATCGAAAGCTTCGTAAGCGCTACGGCGACATCCCGGTTCGGGTGCGCCAGCCCGGAAAGAAACGCTGTGGAGCACGCGGCCACGCAATCTGGGTCGCGGATGTGTTCGCCTGGCGGGGCTCGCCCGCGGCCTGGAATGAGGACCTGCTCGAGGTGAGGGAGGCCACGATCCGTTCGGCGGATGCCAAGGAGCGCGACAAGCTCCACCGGCTGGGAGACGAACCCGCGATCGCGACTCTGGCGACCACAGACGGTGACCCGCTCGAGGTGGCTGTCGCAAACGACCGGCGCTCAGCGCTTCTCGGTCCCTTTGCTGCCGCTGGCGGAACGGGCTGAGCCGCGTTGGCGGCGTGACTCCGAAGGTGGTTCTCCACGAGGCCAAATCAGTGCTGCGGTGCTAGGGCGAGGCCTGTCGGGAGCGAGACCCTTGTACCCAGCGAAAAAAGGAGCTAATCCGTGGAAGTCGAGAGCAACGATAAGCAGCAGTCTGCGACGGTCGACCAGGGGACCGAGCCGAAGGAACGCCCTTCGGTGAAGGCGGAACAGGGCCAGCACGCTGGGGCTGGCGACGAAGCCCCCGTCGGCGTGGCCGAGCTCGAGGCGATGGCCGACGCCCAGGGCTGGCACAAGCCGATCCTCGAATGGCGAGAGTTCGCCAGGTCAACCGCCGCCTTGGCTCGGCGGGCATCGGACCTCCGGGCGATCTGGTTCGAGCACCGCCTCGATCCCGCCTTTCGCGAGGAGCTCATGGTCGCGGTGGCGGCGGCGAACACGAGCCGACAGTGCAGCTTCGCCCATCGAGAGTGGGCAAAGGGCGAAGGTCTTTCGCTGTCCGAGCTTGCAGCGATCGAGCACAAGCAGCCCGAGAAGGCGCTCGACGCGCGGACCTGGGCCGCGGTCGCCTGGGCACAAGCCGCCGCTCGGAGTCACTTTCGCCTTGCCGAGGTGCCGGACGTCATCGAGGCCAACTTCCGGGGGCGGTTCAGTTCTCAGGAGCAGGCGGACATCGAACTGGTCGCCCGAACGATGACCTGGATGAACCGGACCAGCAACGCCGTGGATGCAGCCCTTTCACGCTTGCGCGGGGAACCGGTGCCGGAGGGCGGGGTGCTGCGCGAGCTGACGGCGGTGTTGATCTACGTGCTTACCACGCCGTTCGTCCTCGTCATCTTGAGCGTCAAGCAGCGACGCAACCCGATCTCGTTGATCGCTGGCATCCGTCCGTTCTTCCGCGAGTTCGAGGCGCGCCAGCAATGAGGACTGCCGCCGGGATCCGCCTTGGCCGAGGGGTCCCAGACGAAAAAGCCAGCTCCTCAACCCCCAACCGGGTGACGCGGCCCGCAGATCGGTGCGCCAGGCTGCGGACTCGACGGGCAAAACGATCGAGACCTCCGAATGGAGACGAAAGGAGTCACGCCATGTCAGACGAGGTGAACGCACCGGTTCTCGACACGCTGGTGAAGATGAACGAAGGGACGCCCGAGGCCTCCGGTCTCGACGCCGAGACCTACATGCTCGTGCGGATTGCCGCGCTGGCGTCGGTCGGCGCGCCGCCGGCCTCCTACCTCCTGAACCTCGGAGCGGCTTCCGAGCTCGGCGTGAGCGCCGAGCAGGTGCAGGGCGTGCTGATCGCCATCGCTCCGGTGATCGGGTCCGCCCGGGTGGCCTCGGCCGGCAGCGCCATCGCACGGGCCCTGGGATTCGCCACCGCGGTCCTCGAGGAGTCCGAGATGGAGGCGGGCAGCTAACGGACCAATGTTGCGGACTCGGGCAAGTCCAAGCGGTTCACGAGAACAACCGCAAACCCACGCAAAGGAGGATGTGACGATGCCACCAGGACGAGACAGACGTCAGCGCAGACGACGCGCCGCCGCGATCGGCGGGGCCGCCGTGGCCGCCAAGAAGCACCACGACGCCAAGCAGGCCCAGCAGGAAGAGGAGCCGGCAGCCTCAGAGCAGGTGGGCCAGGCGGGCCGGGCCAGGCCGCCGAGCCCGCCGCGGCAGGC
Organism: uncultured Solirubrobacterales bacterium; assembly: GCA_963746615.1. GTDB lineage: Bacteria > Actinomycetota > Thermoleophilia > Solirubrobacterales > 70-9 > SHVA01. Next base: position 5,967 of record CAVVBU010000005.1, read on the forward strand.
GGACTGACCCCCGAAGTGATGGAGCAGCTCAAGCAGCTCGGCGAGCTTCACGAGCAGGGCGTGCTCTCAGACGAGGAGTTCGAGCGCGAGAAGGCGAAGCTGCTCGGTCCCAGCTAAGCGACGGTCGTGGACAACCGCTCCAGTCGGGATATCCGCCTGGCGTGCGACAAGGAGGTCAGAGACGCGCTGGAGCGCGCCCTGAAGTTCGTGCGTACCGCTGGCCCAGTTCTCTGGCCTCCATGTCGAGCACCATCCTTTCCGTTCGGCTTCCCCTTATCAGGATGACGGTCGTGCCTCCGCCCCCGAGCTTGGGCCCGGCCGCTGAATTCACCTGAGTGACCGCGGGATTTCCGCGCCCCTTGGAGGAAACGGAATCACCCAGGTGATTTTGCGCCCGATTCCGGGGTTGATGCGTCGGTGCGTGCGATGCTCGGGGCGTGAGCGAGGGGTGGCTGACAGCTTTTCGGCCGGGTGCGCGAAGTTTGAACGCGCTCCCCTCGGATACGGCCGCCGACGGCGGCGGCCGGCGAAAATGAGGAAATCCCTAGATGAGAGGTGCAGGCCGCGTCGTCTTCGTCGCCATCTTGCTGCTGCTGGTGGGGACCCTGAACATCATCTACGGCATCGGCGCCGTTGCCGATGCGAACTTCTATGTCAATGACACCAGGTTCGTCTTCACGAACCTGCACACCATGGGGTGGGTGCTGACGACCTCGGCGTGATCCAGCTGACCGGAGGGTTCTCGCTGATGGCCGGCAACGACTTCGATGGCCGGGCTGATCGGGATCATCGCCGGCACCCTCGGTGCGATCGGGGCCCTGTTCTCCATGGGAGACCATCACCCGTTCTGGGAGCTGAGCATCTTCGTTCTGTGCGTCTGGATCGTCTACGGGTTGATCATCTACGGCCCCGAGGAGCCGTCGGAGGTCGGACCGCCCCCAAGAGCCTGACCTCGACCAGCGCGGGAGCCCGGGCCGTCTTGTCACCGGGCTCCCGCGACCGTCAGGTTCGTGAGCACATGACCCCGGAAAGTCACTGAGCAGATGACCGCGGAAATAAGTGCGGGGAGCCAGCGCTCGGAGGATCGCGCTCCGCGAGAGCCGAAGCATCGTCACCGCGCCCTCGTGTGGTCCCTCGTCGTGCTCGCGTCGGTGGTGCTGCTCGTCTCGATGATCGCGAACTGGGTTCAGACCGAGGTCCTCGACACCGACCAGTTCGCCGATAGCACCGAGGAGATCCTCCAGAACCAGGACGTCCAGGAGCAGCTCAGCATCTTCGCGGTCGATCAGCTCTATGCCAACGTCGACGTCCAAGCCCAGATCGAGCAGAAGCTGCCTCCCGCCGCCCAGCCGCTCGCCGCTCCGGTCACGGCGGCAACGAGACAGCTCGCTACGAACGTGGCGGAGACGGCGCTCGCCTCGCCTCGAGTCCAGGACCTCGTTGCCACCGCGATCAATGGGGCGCAGCAGCGATTCGTCAGCCTGATCGAGGACGAGGGCCAGTTCGTCTCGACCCAAGGCGGCGTCGTCACCCTCGAATACGGGAGCTTCGTCGCCGACCTTGCCACTCGCCTGGGAGTAGATCCCTCGACGATCTCCCAGATCCAGGGCCTCATTCAGCAGCAATCGACGGAGCTCAAGCAGCGCTTGACCACGGCCCAGACCCAGATCGAGACCACGCGAACGGCCCTCTCCCAGGCGCAGGCGGGCACGCTGAGCCCGGAGACGCAACAGGATCTCCAGACCCTCCAACGGATGCCGCCCAGCTCCAGGCGACCGTCGCGAGCCTCGAGCAGAAGATCAACGGACTCCTGCCGAAGGTCCCCGCCCAGCTCCAGAGCCGGTTGTCCGACCTCCAGGGCCAGCTGGCCGAGCTGGACAAGCGGCTGACCGGACTGCAGCGGCAAGTCGCCGCAGTGCTCCAGGATCCGAGCCAGGCGAACATCATCAAGCTCGACCCAACGCTCGCTTCGCTGCAGACGCGCATCACCAACCTGCTCAATGCTCAGGCGGTTCAGCACCCCGGCGAGGTCGTCGTGATGACGTCCAGCCAACTGAGCGGGCTCCAGGACCTCGTCAGCACGCTGCGCAACCTCGGCTTCGTGCTGCCGCTGCTGGCGCTCGTGCTGTACATGGCCGCCCTCTCCCTGGCGAAGGGATGGCGCCGGGAGGCGCTGATGGCAGCCGGGCGGGGCACCGTGCTGCCACGCTGCTCACCCTGCTGGCGAGGCACCTGCTCGGCAGCGCGATCGAGAGCTCGACGGCGAGCTCTGACACAGTCAAGCCCGCCATCAGCGCCGTCTGGGACATCATTTCCGCGGGGCTGCGCGAGCGGGCGCGGTTCGTATTGGTGATCGGGCTGGGGGTTCATCGGTGGGGGGGCCCTCGTAGGGCCCTACGCCAGGGACGACGAGGTCGCCGTGCGACGCTTCCTGGCGCCTTACCTGCGCGACCGCCCGGTGGTCGTCTATGCGGTTGTCGCCTTTGTCTTCCTGGTTTGGCTGGCGTTCCTTCCGACGATCAACAACGTCGGGCAGGTTCTCGTGATCCTGCTTCTCGCCGCGCTGGCCGTGGTTGGCGTCGAGATCCTGCGCCGGCAGACGGCACGGGAGTTTCCGGACGCCTCAACGGCTCCCAGCCAAACGCAGGGCCCGTAACCGGGAGTCGGCCGAGAGGTGCCCTTTCCATGCAGTCGCAGCTTCTCGTCTCTATGAAGAAGGGTCCCCCGCCGGTGACACGCTTGCCAGCGGTCGAGACTTCAGCTTTCACGCGTGGAAGGAGGAGCGCTGGGGTGATCACAGCGCCGGAGCTTTGACAGCGACCGTGCATCGGTGCGTCAGAGAATCCGCGTTTTGGCGGAGCCCTCATCAGGCTCAAATTTCCCCGATCTCAACACGCGGATTCTGCCGCGGAAAGGGAATCCGCGTGTTGCCGTTATCAAAAGTTGTCCGTTTGCAGGCACTTCATGCCGGAGGAGGGACTCGAACCCCCGACACGCGGATTATGATTCCGCTGCTCTAACCACTGAGCTACTCCGGCGGGCGCCCGAATCGTAGCGGCGGCGGCGCCGGGCTCAGGCACTCACCTCATCGTTGCAACCCTGGTTTTCGGGAGGTCGCGCAACCAGGGGCCTGGCCTAACAACGCGTAGGGTGCGAGCCGATGGACGAACTGGCGAAAGCGGTGCGCGCCGTCGTGCGCGATTGCCTCGGCGTGAGGGCCGGCGACGATGTGCTGGTCGTCAGCAATCCAGTCACCGAGGGTGTGGGGGCGAGGCTTCGTGAGGAGGCCGAGGACGCTGGCGCCGACGCGGTGCTGGCGACGATGGCCGAGCGAGCTTCGCACGGCACCGAGCCGCCGCCTCCGGTCGCCGAGGCGATGGCCGCGGTCGACGTTCTGATGCTGGCGACCGAGCAGTCTCTCTCGCACACAAAGGCCCGGCGCCGCGCGAGCGAGGGCGGCGCTCGCTGCGCGAGCCTCCCGGGCGTCACCGAGGAGATGCTGGCTCGCGTGATGAGCGCCGACATGGAGCGGCTGCGCGTTCGCGGCCGCGCGATCGCGGAGAAGATGAGCGGCGCCTCGGAGGCGCACATCACCTGCGCCAACGGCAGCGACCTCCACATCGGGCTCGAGGGCCGCCAGGGGATCTCCGACTCCGGTGAGCTGGCCGAGCCCGGCGCCTTCGGCAACCTGCCCTGCGGCGAGGGGTACATCGCGCCGCTCGAAGGAACCTCCTGGGGCGCTCTCGTGATCGATGGCATGCTCGCCGGCGTGGGCGAGGTCTCCGAGCCGGTCGAGCTCGTGGTCGAAGGAGGGCACCTGACCGCCGCCCAGGGCGGCCAGGGCATGCAGCTGATGGGCCTCCTGACCGCGCACGGAGACGAGGCCACCAACGTGGCCGAGCTGGGCGTCGGCACCAACGAGAAGGCCATGGTCAGCGGCAACTTCCTCGAGGACGAGAAGATCCTCGGTTCCTGTCACGTCGCCTTCGGCGCCTCGGCCGGGATCGGCGGGACCGTGCAGGTGCCGATCCACCTGGACTGCATCGTGATGAAGCCGACCGTCGTGCTCGACGGCGAGACGATCGTCCGCGAGGGTGACCTCCTCGTCTGAAGCCGACCCGGTTCTGCTCGCCGTCCCCAACTTCTCGGAGGGGCGAAACGAGCGGGTGATCGATGCGCTCGGCGCCACGCTCGGCGCCGACTCGGCAGTCCTCAACGTCCACTTCGACGAGGACCACAACCGCAGCGTCTTCACCCTGGCGGGCAGCGCCGATCGGCTGGCCAAGGCGCTGGTGGCGGGGGCGGAGCACGCGATCGAGCTGATCGACCTGCGCGGGCATCAGGGCGTCCATCCGCGAATCGGCGCGCTCGACGTCTGCCCCGCGGTCTGGGTACGCGACTCGCAGCGCCAGCCCGCGCGCGAGCTTGCCCTGAGTGCGGCGCAGGGGATCGCCGAGCTCGGGGTGCCGATCTTCTCTATGGGGAGCTTGCCGCCGACGAGGAGCGGTGCGAGCGAGCGTTCTTTCGCCGCGGCGGGTCCGCCGAGCTCGCCCGCAGGATGCAGTCCGGCGAGCTCAAGCCGGACCTCGGCCCAGACCAGCCGCACCCGACCGCGGGGGCGACCCTGGTCACCGCGAGGCGCCCGCTGGTCGCCTTCAACGTCGAGCTCGACACTCCCAACCCGGAGGTCGCGCGGGCGGTGGCGGCGGAGCTTCGCGAATCGGGAGGAGGTTTGCCCGGGGTGCGCGCGATCGGGCTGCCCCTCGGGGGCGGCCGCTCGCAGGTCTCGGTCAACGTCCACGACCCCGAAGCGGTGTCGCTGGCCCGCATCGTCGAGGAGGTGACCCGGCTGGCGGCGCTCCGCGGTGCCACTCCGCTGGCGGCCGAGCTCGTCGGCCTGGCGCCGGAGGTGGCGCTCAGTGGATACGGCGGCGAGGTGCCGATCGGCGGCTTCGACCCCGACCTGCACCTGATCGAGCGGCGGCTCGCGGCCGCCGAGGGCTAGATTTCTCGCAATGGCGCAGACGAAGAAGCGCAGGAAGCGCAAGCATCGCGGCACCCAGGGCGGGCGCCTCGACGACCGCCCGCGCGGGCGCCCGCAGAACCGGGCTGAGGCCCGCGCCCGCTCCAAGTCGCGCCGCGGAAAGCCTAAGACGAAGACGAAGCAGGATCCCCGGACGGTGCCGCCGACCTGGCGCAGCGCCATCTTCAAGGGGGTGGTGGCCGCCGCCATCTTCTTCCTGCTGATCGCGGTGGTCTTCAAGCGGCCTCCCGCCGCGGCGGGGGCGCTGGCCGCGTTCATGCTGGTCTTCTACGTGCCCATGGGCTACTTCATGGACCGCCTCCTCTACCGCCGCAAGATGGGCCAGATCGAGCGCGAGAAGATCGAGAAGGCCCAGCGCCGAGCCGACGACTAGCTCGCCGCACGACGGCTACCCTGACCCCGATGGACGTCCGCATGTTCACCGTCGGGCCGGTGGCCGAGAACTGCTTCCTGCTGCGCGCCGATGGCTCCGACCGTGCCCTGATCGTCGATCCGGGCGACGAGGCGCCGAAGATCCTCAACGCGGTCGATGAGCTGGGGCTGACGGTGGAGGGGATTCTGGTGACCCACACCCACTTCGACCACATCGGCGCGGTGGCGCCGGTTGCGGCGGCGACGGGGGCGCCGGTCTGGTGCCCGGAGATCGAGACCCCGGTCCTGGCCGACATCAACGCCTTCGTCCCCTGGCCCGAGTTCGGCCCCTTCGAGAGCTACGAGGCCGATCACACCGTCGCGGGAGGGGAGACGCTCGACCTCGCGGGCCTCGCGATCGACGTGGTCTTCACCCCGGGCCACAGCCCCGGCCACGTCACCTACTCGATCCCCGACGAGCGGGCGCTCTTCTCCGGCGACGTGCTCTTCCAGGGATCGGTGGGCCGCACCGACCTCCCCGGAGGCGATGCGCCCACCCTGATGGAGAGCATCAGGAAGCTGCTGGAGGGCCATCCGCCCGAGACCACGGTCTACCCGGGCCACATGGGAGTCACCACCCTCGGGGCGGAGCGGCAGTCGAACCCGTTCCTGGCTGAGCTCGCGCGCTAGCCGCCCCCGCATCTAGGCTGCGCGCATGAGCGAGAAGTTCAAGGCTCCGCGCGGGACCTTCGACGTCCTTCCCGAGCAGCAGCCGCTCCGCGGCCGGATAGAGGAGGGCGCCCTGGGCATGCTCGCCGCCGCCGGCTACGGGCGAATCGAGACCCCCGCCTTCGAGGACACCGACCTCTTCGCCCGGGGCGTCGGCCAGTCCACCGAAATCGTCCAGAAGCAGATGTTCACCTTCACCGACCAGGGGGACCGCAGCCTGACGCTGCGCCCCGAGGGCACGGCGCCGATCTGCCGCGCCTACCTGGAGCACGGGATGCACAAGCTGGCGCAGCCGGTGAAGCTCTCCTACCTGGGGCCCTACTTCCGCCACGAGCGTCCCCAGGCGGGGCGCTACCGCGAGTTCTTCCAGGTCGGCGCCGAGGCGATCGGCTCCGACGATCCCATGGTCGACGCCGAGTTGGTCGTGCTGCTGCACGACCTGCTCGCCGAGCTCGGGGTCGAGGGCGTGCGGCTGCGGCTCGGCAGCCTCGGGTCGCAGAGCTCGCGGGCCAGCTATCTCGAGGAGTTGCGCGATCACCTGCGAAGCAACGAGGCCGACCTCTCCAAGGAGGTCCGCGAGCGGATCGACGCCAACCCGCTGCGGGCGTTCGACGCGGATGACGAGGGCACACGCAAGGTCATGGAGGAGGCGCCGACCATGCTCGACCGCCTCGACCCGGAGGACGCCGAGCACTTCGAGCGCGTCCGCGCGCTGCTCGACCAGAACGGGGTCGCCTACGAGCTCGATGGAACGCTCGTCCGTGGGCTCGACTACTACACGCGAACCGTGTTCGAGTTCGCCTGTGACAGGCTTGGCGCGCAGTCCGGCCTCGGCGGCGGCGGCCGCTACGACGCGCTGATCGAGCAGCTCGGCGGCCCGCCCACCCCGGCTGCCGGCTGGGCGGCGGGGATCGAGCGGATTGCGCTGGCGTTGGGGGAGGCCGAGCCCGAGCCCCGCGGCGCCGTCTTCGTCGTCGCCGACGATGGCTCCCGCGAGCGCGCGCTGGCCCTGGTCACCGAGCTGCGCCGCGCGGGCCTCGCCGCGGACCTCGACCTCGCCGGCAGGGCGCAGAAGGGCCAGATGAAGCAGGCCGACCGCTCCGGCGCCCGGCACGCGCTGATCCTCGAGGCGGGCTCGCCGGCGCTCCTGCGGGACATGGACTCAGGCGATCAGCGCGAGGTCGATCCCGCGAAGCTGGCGGAGGAGCTCGCCACCGACTGAGGCGCCCGGACTTCGACCTCTTGAAGAGCTGCTGAAGCGGGCCCAACCCTGAGAGACTGCCTCGCCATATGAGCGAGGACTTCCCGGCGCTTCGCGCCAACGAATACCGCGACACCTGGTGCGGCCAGGTCCTGCCCGATCGGGTCGATACGGAGGTCCGGGTGGCGGGCTGGGTCCACCGTCGACGCGACCATGGCGGGCTGATCTTCGTCGACCTGCGCGACCGCACCGGGCTGGTGCAGCTCGTCTTCGATCCCGACGAGGCCGGCGAGGCGTTCGGCATGGGTCACAAGCTGCGGGCCGAGGACGTGCTGAGCGTCGCCGGCGAGGTCGTCAGGCGCGACCCCGAGACGGTCAACCCCGAGTTGCCGACCGGCGAGGTCGAGGTGCGGGTGGCGGAGGCGGAGCTGCTCTCGGACGCCGAGACCCCGCCCTTCGAGATCGAGTCCTTCTCCGGCGAGGTCAGCGAGGAGGCGCGCCTGCGCTACCGCTACCTCGACTTGCGCCGCGAGGCGATGCGGGAGGCGATCGAGCTGCGCCACCGTGTCGCCCAGTCGATGCGGAGCTTCCTCACCGGCGAGGGATTCCTCGAGATCGAGACCCCGGTGCTGACCCTCTCCACGCCGGAGGGGGCGCGGGACTTCCTCGTACCCAGCCGCTTGCAGCGCGGCTCCTTCTTCGCCCTGCCGCAATCGCCGCAGCTGTTCAAGCAGCTGCTGATGATCGGCGGTTTCGAGCGCTACTTCCAGATCGCGCGCTGCTTTCGCGACGAGGACCTGCGGGCCGACCGGCAACCCGACTTCACCCAGCTCGACATCGAGATGTCGTTCGTGGGCGTGGACGACGTGATTGACCTCAACGAGCGGATGCTGGCCTTTGTCCTGGGCGCGTGCGGGGTGGAGGTGCCGGTGCCCATGCCGCGGCTCAGCTACGACGAGGCGATCTCGCGCTATGGCAGCGACCAGCCGGACCTCCGCTTCGGCTTGGAGCTGAGCGACGTCACCGGCGCCTTCGCCGGGACCGAGTTCAAGGCGTTTCGCGGCGCGATCGAGCACGGAGCCACCGTGCGCGCCCTCAACGCCGGGCGCCGCGAGATGTCGCGGGCCGTGCTCGATGGCCTCGTCGACGAGGCGGTCGAGCTGGGGGCGAAGGGGCTCGTCTGGGCCGTGGTGGAGCCGGATGGCTGGCGCTCGCCGGTCGCGAAGTTCCTCTCGGCCAGCGAGATCGCCGAGGTCAACGGCGCCCTTGGCGCGGGGGAGGGAGACGTGCTCCTGATCGTCGCCGACGCGCCGAAGACCTCGGCCGCCGTGCTCGGAGAGATCCGCAGGCGCCTGGGGGAGCGGCTCGGGCTGATCGATGCGGGACAGCACGCGCTGACCTGGATCGTCGGCTGGCCGCTGCTCAAGTGGGCTGCCGACGAGGAGCGCTGGGATCCCCACAACCACCCGTTCACCTCGCCGGACGGCGACTTCGACCCCGCCGACCCGGGCGCCGCGCGGGCCAAGGCCTACGACGTCGTCTGGAACGGATGGGAGATTGGGGGTGGCTCGATTCGCATCAGCGACCCGGAGCTGCAGAGCAAGGTGTTCACGGCGATCGGCATAGAGGCCTCGGAGGCCGAGCAGCGGTTCGGTTTTCTGCTCGAGGCGCTGCGCTACGGGGCGCCGCCGCACGGCGGCATCGCTTACGGTCTTGACCGCATAGTCGCTTTGCTGCACGGTTCGAGCTCGATTCGCGACGTGATCGCGTTTCCCAAGACAGCCTCAGGCGGCGACCCGCTCACCGGGGCCCCCGCGCCGGTGGATGAGCGGCAGCTGCGCGAGCTCGGCATCTCGGTCAAGGGCGCCCGCAAGGGGGAGGCCGGCTGATGTCACCGCGACTGCGGGTTCGTCGAGCCGACCGCGCCGCGCGCAAGGCGCGGGATGCCGAGCGGGAGCGCAGGCGCCAGCAGCGGCAGAGCTACTCCACCGCTGAATGGGACAGCCTCCCGACCGGCGAGCAGGAGCAGATCCCGCCGGAGGACGATTGGATGCGGCCGGCCAGCCGCCCGCCCCCCGAGCCCCGGCGCCCCCGCCATCGCGACCTGCCCGCCAGGGTCCGCCGCCGCCAGGACGTCGCCGTGATCGTGCTGGCGCTGATCGTCATCGGAGGCGCCTACCTGCTCTTCTTCCGCGGCGGCGGCGGAGAGGGGGGACCGGGGGTCGGTCCCAAGCGCCTGGTGGGGCAGTCGATCGTCGCCAAGATGGGCAAGGACGGCCCCGACCGGGACCTGCTGCGGCGCGCCAAGCGCGGGCAGATCGGCGGCGTGATCGCGCTGGAGCGCAACGCCAAGGCCCTCAACGCGGACGCGGCGAAGGTGCAGCAGGCCGCTGCCGCCGGCGACAATCCGCCACTGCTGGTCATGGTCGACCAGGAGGGGGGCATCGTCAAGCGGCTACCCGACGGTCCGCCGACCGAGACTCCGGCCAACCTGGGCGTGCAGGGCGCCGACGCGGCGCGCTCGCAGGGGGAGGACACCGGGCGCTTCCTCGTCGGCGCGGGCGTCAACGTCGACCTGGCGCCGGTGCTGGACCTCTCAGAGCCCGACGCGCCCGCGGACCATTCGCGCCCGGACCTTCGGCTCGAACCCGAACACCGTCGGCGAGGTGGGCAGCGCCTTCGCCGAGGGCCTCGCCACTGGCGGCGTCGAGGCCACGGCCAAGCACTTCCCCGGCCTCGGGCTGGCGAGCCAGAACACCGACTTCGCCGCGGTCACCATCGACGCCTCGGCGCAGGAGCTGCAGCGGGGAATCCAGCCCTTCCAAACGGCGATCGAGGCGGGCGTGCCGCTGGTCATGGTCTCCACCGCGGTCTATCCGGCGCTGGGCTCGAAGGACCCGGCGGCGCTCTCTTCGAGCATCGTCACCGGAGAGCTCCGCGACAAGCTCGGCTTCGGCGGCGTGATCATCACCGACGAGCTGGGGGCGGAGTCGATCACGTCGACGACGACCTCGGACCGCGCCGGGCTGCAGGCGCTCAAGGCCGGCTGCGACATGCTGCTCTACGCCGGCAGCGTGCAGAACTCCAAGCAGGCGTTCAACACGATCCTGAAGGCCAACCAGAGCGGGGCGATCGACAGCTCGGTGCTCGAGGGCGCCTACGACCGGATCACCTCACTCAAGGACTCACTCGGGGCAGGTTCCTGACCCCAAACCGAACCGAAGCTGACCCGCAACCGAACCGAAGGAGAGAGATGGGCGAGTTGCTCAAGCCTGACGACACGCGCGATGCCCTGCGCAAGCAGGGGGGGCTGCTGCTGGGACTCGCCGCCTTGATGATCTTCCTCCGCAAGGGAGGCGGCGAGCACGCGTGGGCTGACTTCCCGCTCTTCCTGCTGCTTGCGGCGCCGGCGGTGTGCCTCTACGGGGGCGGTGTATTCACTGTGCGCGAGACCGGGGGGTTGAGGACGTGGCAGGCGGTCTACAGCGTCCTGGGCCTGATCTTCGTGCCGCTGGCCCTGTTCCAGTTCATCGAGCTGATCGACGGCGACTCGGGGGCGGCGCTCAACGTCGCCTGGGTCTTCGGCGCGACCGCGGCGCTGGCGGGCTACGCGGCGCTCAGCGCCGGGATCCGCTTTCACCTGCTCGCCGGCTCGATCGCGCTGATCGTCGCCTGGTCGGCGCTGTGGGACAAGATCCTCTCGGGCGGCCTCGCTGAGCATTTCGGCGTCTATCGCGGCCTGCTGGGGATCCTGGCGATCCTGCTGCTGGCCGCCGGGCTCTACCTGTGGCGCACCGACGCGGGCGCCGAGGCGAGCCGGGCCGGCGACGGCGGGCTCTGGAAGGCCTCGGAGCTCCTCACCGGGGCCGGCATCTCGGCGGTGATCGGCTGCAGCCTCGGCATCAGCTCCCTGCCGGGGGCCCTGAGCCCGTTCATCACGGTGGCGTTCAACCCGGTCGAGACCAGCCTGTTCTGGGACGTCCTGCTGCTGGTGATCTCGCTCGGCCTGGTCGGCCTCGGCTCCCTGATCGGGGTCCGGGGGCCGGTGTACGTGGGGGCGGTCGGCCTCTTCCTATGGCTCTTGATCGCCGGCTTCGACCTCGATGGCAATCCGCCGGAACCGAACAGCTTCGGGGTCTGGCCGATCGTGCTGCTGCTCGGCGGCGCTCTCGGCGTCGGGCTCAGCTTCGTCGAGCAGGCGAGCCTCGGCGACGAGCCGAGGAAGAGGCTCGAGCAGCTGCGCGAAAAATAGCTGCCGGCTTCGCCGGCGAACCGTTCATCCCCGCGGCGGCGGGCGGGCCCTTGGCGCTGCTAGCTTTGGGGCGGGCCCGAGCCCGTTCGCGAGCAGTTCCAAAGGTTGACCCAACACATTTGGCTTGGGAGTCGATTTCCGGGTGTTCCCTTTGGGCCATTCGGTAGACGCCCACCTGTCTATGACGGGTTACGAAGCCGGAGCTGCAGACGGCGGGCTGGAGCCCAACCTCTTCCGTTCACGCCAAGCGCCCTTCGACGGCGGGCCGCCTACCCTTCAGCGGCGATGGATCGTGAGCTGATCGAGCAGTACGTGAGCGACCGCTCGCGCCGCGGGCCGGAGCCGCGGGCCGCCTTCAGCGGCGCCGCGGGCGGCGCCCCGTGCGGCGATCTCGTCCGCATCTCGCTCGCCGTCAGGGACGGCGCGGTCGCTGAGGTCTCCTGGGACGCCGAGGGTTGCGCCGCCGCCGCGGCAGCCGCCGCTGCCGCGGCCGAGATGGTCGACGGCAACACCGTGCTGACAGCGGCCCGGATCGGGGCTGAAGACGTCGCCGATGCGCTGGGCGGGCTCGCCCCGACCCATCGCCACGCCGCCGAGCTGGCGGCCGACGCGCTGCATCGCGCGCTTTCGGAGCTGGCCTCCACGGGGGCCCGGCTGGCCGACACGCGCCCTGGCCGCGTCCTGGTCGCGCTCAGCGGTGGGGTCGACTCCGCCGTTGCAGCCCTCCTGCTGCGCGAGCAGGGGCTCGAGGTGGCGGCGGTGACGCTGAAGCTCTGGGCCGACCAGCGAACCGACGGCGAGAAGAGCTGCTGCTCGCCGGAGGCGGTGCTTCGCGCCAGGCGGCTGGCCCATGGGATGGGGATCCCGCACCTCACCCTCGATCTCGAGCGGCCCTTCAGGGAGGCCGTGGTCGGCTCCTTCCTGGCGGGCTACGCGGCAGGACGCACGCCCAACCCGTGCATCCGCTGCAACGGCGAGCTGCGGATCGGCGCGATGATCGCGCTCGCCGACCGACTCGGCGCCGAGGCGCTGGCGACCGGACACTACGCGCGCACCGCCGACGACGGTGCCGGGCTCCTGCTGGTCGCTCCGGCCGACCCGGCCAAGGACCAGACCTACATGCTCGCCGCGCTGCCGACGGACTCGCTTGCCGGGCTGCGCTTCCCGCTGGCGGAGCTGACCAAGCCCGAGGTGCGCGAGATCGCGGCCGACGCCGGACTCGAGGTGGCCGACCGCCGCGAGAGCCAGGACCTCTGCTTCCTCGCCGGGCAGGGCAAGCGCGAGTTCCTGCGCCGCCACGGCGGCCTGCGCGACGCCGACGGCGAGATCCGAGACGCGCGCGGCCGCCGCCTGGGCCGGCACCGCGGCTACCAGCATTTCACCGTCGGCCAGCGCCGCGGTCTCGGCGTGGCCTCCCGAGAGCCGCTCTACGTGCTCTCCACCGACCCGGCGGACAACGTCGTCACCGTCGGTGAGCGGGAGGAGCTGGCGCGGACCCGGGTGCCGGTCCGCGACGCCGTCCTTCATCGCGACGCTGGGCGGGTGGACTCGGTCCGGCTCCGCTACCACGCCGCGGCGCTGCCCGCGCGGGTGGCCGGCTCCCCCGGCGCCGGGCGCCACGCCTCGCTCGAGCTCGAGCTGGCCGAGCGCGCCTACGCGGTCGCCCCCGGCCAGGCGGCGGTTCTCCTTTCCGGCGACGCCATCGTCGGCCACGGGACTATTGCCTGACTTCGGTCTCCTTCGGGCTCGATTCCTAGACTGGAGCTTGTGAAGGCTGACGAGATCCGCCGGACCTACCTCTCCTTCTTCGAGGAGCGTGGGCACCGGATCGTGCCCTCGGCGTCGCTCGTGCCGGCCAGCCACGATCCCTCGGTGCTGCTGACGACGGCCGGGATGCAGCCCTTCAAGCCGTGCTTCCTGGGCCAGGAGGAGCCGCCGGCGCCTCGCGTGGTCGACGCGCAGCGCTGTTTTCGCACCACCGACATCGAGCAGGTCGGCAACACCAAGCGGCACCTGACCTTCTTCGAGATGCTCGGCAACTGGAGCTTCGGCGACTACTTCAAGGAGCAGTCGATCAGCTGGGGCTGGGAGCTTTCGACCGACGGCTTCGGGCTCGAGCCGGAGGGGATCTGGGTGACGGTGTTCGAGGGCGACGAGGAGTTGGGCCTGGGGCCGGACGAAGAGGCGATCGAGATCTGGAAGTCGGTTGGGGTGCCGGAGGAGCGGATCGTGCCGCTGCCGCGCTCGGAGAACTTCTGGCAGGCGGGGCCGACGGGTCCCTGCGGTCCGTGCTCGGAGCTCTACCTCGATCGCGGCGAGGGATTCGGCGCGCCCGAGGACCGGCCCGGTGACGATACCGACCGCTTCCTCGAGTTCTGGAACCACGTCTTCATGACCTACGACCTGGCCGAGGACGGGTCGCTGACCGAGCTGCCGATGAAGAACATCGACACCGGCATGGGGGTCGAGCGGATGGCCGCGATCCTCCAGGGGGTCGACTCGGTCTTCGACACCGACGTGCTGCGGCCGCTGGTCGATCTTGCCGAGGAGCTCTCCGGCCGCTCCTACGGCGACGGTGGGGCGACCACCAGGGCGATGCGGATCCTCGCCGACCACTCGCGTGGGACGGCGGCGCTGATCGCCGATGGCGTGGTTCCCTCCAACGAGGACCGCGGCTACGTCCTGCGGCGAATCATGCGCCGGGCGATCCAGCAGGGCCGGGCCATCGGGCTCGAGGCCCCCTACATGGAGCGCTTCGCCGAACGCGCCCTGGAGCTGGCGGCGCCGGTCCATCCCGAGCTGGCGGCCGAGCGCGACACAGTGCTGCGCTGGGTCCGCGACGAGGAGGAGAGCTTCGGCCGCACCCTCGACCGCGGCACCCAGATGCTCGCCGAGCTGGTCGAGCGCGCCGAGGCCGAGCGGACATCCTGGGTGGACGCCGAGGACGCCTTCAAGCTCCATGACACCTACGGCTTCCCCTACGACCTGACCAAGGAGCTGCTCGCCGAGCGGGGCCTCTCGGTCGATGACCAGGGGTTCGAGGAGCTGATGGAGGAGCAGCGCCAGCGCGCCCGGATGGGGGCGGCGAGCGCCCACGGCTCCGAGGATCATCACGGCGCGGTGCTGGGCTTCGCCTCCGCGGCGCCGCCCTCGCGCTTCGTCGGCTACGAGAAGCTGCGGGCGGACACCAGCGTGATCGCCGCGCAGCCCGACGGCGGCGACGGTGAGCGGCTGCTGGCGAAGCTCGAGGAGAGCCCCTTCTACGCCGAGGGTGGAGGCCAGGTGGCCGACTCGGGCGTTGTTCGCTGGGAGGGCGGCGAGGGCCGCGTCGCCGACGTCTACCGCGTCGGAGAGGACCAGGCCCTGTCCATCGTTCGGCCGGAGCCCGCTTCGCCCTCCAATTCCTCACCATCGGGTCCGGGGTATGACGGGTCGTTGGCAGACCTGGCAGAGGGCACCAAGGTCGAGGCCGAGGTCGACTGGGAGGCGCGGCACGCGACCATGCGCAACCACACCGCCACCCACCTGCTGCACGCCGCGCTCCGCGAGAGGCTGGGCACCCACGTCAGGCAGGCCGGATCCGCCGTTCGGCCGGACAAGCTCCGCTTCGACTTCACCCACGGCGCCGCCCTCAGCCGGGAGGAGCTGGCCGAGATCGAGGATCGCGTCAACGGCTGGATCAAGGGCAGCCGCCCGGTGAGGGCGCTGCAGATGTCGCGCGAGGAGGCCGAGAAGCTGGGAGCGATGGCTCTCTTCGGCGAGAAGTACGGAGACTGGGTCCGGGTCGTCGAGGTGGCGGGCGTCTCCCGCGAGCTCTGCGGCGGCACCCACGTGGCCAACACGGCCGAGGTGGGGATCTTCGCCGTCGTCTCCGAGGGCTCCAGCTCCGCCAACGTGCGCAGGGTCGAGGCTCTGACGGGGCCGGCGGCGATCGACTTCTATCGCGAGCGGGCGCGGGAGCTGGACGAGGCCGGCGCCCTGCTCGGCACGCCCGACGATCCCCTCGCGGGCGCCAGGCGGGCCGGCGAGCGCCTCGCCGAGCTCGAGCACGAGGCCAAGCGCGCCGGCGCCGCCGGGGTGAAGGAGCTCGCCGGGGAGCTGGCCGCAAAGGCCGAGGACGCCGGTGGGCTGCAGGTGGTCGCCGAGCGCGTGGACGACGTCGACCCCAAGGAGCTGCCCTCGCTCGCCAGCGGCGTCAGGTCGTCGATCGGCTCCGCAGCCGCGGTCGTCCTCGGCTCGGCCTCGGGCGATGGGGTTGCGCTGGTGGCCTGCCTGGGCGAGGAATCCGTGCAGCGAGGCCTATCGGCCGACTCGATCGCGCGCGAGGCCGCCGCAATCGTCGGTGGAGGCGGCGGCGGGCGCGACGACATGGCTCGCGCCGGCGGCAAGGACGCCTCGAGGCTCGACGAGTCCCTGGACGCGGCGCGAGCCGCGATCGCGCGCCAACTGGGCACATAGCTCCCTCCCCTTGTGCCGGCGGCGCGCGCCCGAGATCGCCGGGTTGACGCCATACCCAAAAATGGTATTGAATGCGCGCTGCAGCAGGCGGTTCAGAGGGTGAAACTGACCCGGGCGGAAGCCGGGAGAAGAGAGGAAAGACGTGAGCAAGCTTCTCAAGGTCCTTGGACTTGGCGCGTTCTCTACCGTGGCGGCCGTCGGGCTGATCGCCTGCGGCGGAGGCGGCGGCGGTGGTGGCGGCGGCCAGGAGGGCGGCTCGATCAACGGGACCGTGACCTCGTTCCCCGACTACCTCGACCCCCAGCTGTCCTACACGGTCGAGGGCTGGGAGGGCCTCTGGAACACCTACCTGCCCCTGCTCACCTATAAGCACGAGAACGGCGATGGCAGCGCCCAGCTTCAGCCCGCGCTCGCGGAGAGCCTCCCGGACATCTCCGCGGATGGCAAGACCTACAAGCTCACCCTTCGTCAGGGCATGAAGTACTCAAACGGCCAGCCGATCAAGGCGTCGGACTTCAAGTTCGCGATCGAGAGGCTGTTCACGGTCAACTCGGGAGGCTCGGTCTTCTACGACAAGATCGCCGGAGCGTCGGAGTTCGCGGCGGGCAAGGCGAACACCATCTCCGGAATCCAGACGAACGACCAGACGGGCGAGATCACGATCGAGCTGACCCAGCCGAGCGGCACCTTCCCCAACGAGCTGGGACTGATGTTCGCAGCGCCGATCCCCTCGAACACCCCGAACGCCGACGACCCGGCCGGGCTGACCAACAACCCGCCGCCGTCGAGCGGTCCGTTCACGATCACCAGCGTGGACGCGCCTCGAAGCTACGTGCTCGAGCGCAACCCGCAGTTCAAGACGGTGCTCGACGCCGGCGCCCCGATTCCGGACGCGCACGTCGACAAGGTCACCGTCACCCAGAACAAGAACCAGTCGGCGCAGGCGACCGCGATCGAGCAGAACACCAGCGACTTCATGGTCGATCCGCCGCCGGCGGACCTGCTCCCCCAGATCGAGTCGCAGTACTCGGATCGGTTCCAGCTCGAGGACTCGATCAACACCTATTACTTCTGGATGAACACCACCACCGCGCCGTTCAACGACCTGCGCGTCCGCCAGGCGGTCAACTACGCGATCGATCCGGAGGCGCTGGTCCGCATCTTCGGCGGGCGCCTGCATCCGGGGCAGCAGATCCTGCCGCCGGGGATGCCCGGCTACCAGGAGTACACGTTGTATCCGGGCCCGAACCTGGACAAGGCGAAGCAGCTGCTGGCCCAGGCGAACCCGTCGGATAAGGACATCACCGTCTGGACCGACGACGAGCCCGACCGGATCCGCATAGGCCAGTACTACCAGGACGTGCTCAAGTCGATCGGCTTCAACGCCGACCTCAAGGTGATCGGCGGAGACGTCTACTTCACCACGATCGGGAACCTGAACACGCCCAACCTCGACACCGGGTTCTCGGACTGGTTCCAGGATTACCCGCACCCCAACGACTTCTTCCAGCCGTTGCTCGCGGGCGAATCGATCCTGTCGACCAACAACAACAACTACTCTCAGGCGGACATCCCCGAGCTGAACAAGCAGATCACCGATCTCGGCCAGCAGCAGCTCCCGGATGTCGAGGACCAGTACGCCGCGCTCGACAAGAAGTACATGGAGCAGGCGGTTTGGGCCCCCTACGGGAACGAGAAGCTCGCGAAGTTCACATCCGACAGGATCAACTTCGACGGAACCGTGTTCAGCCTCGTGTTCAACCTCGACTACTCCAGCTTCCAGCTCACGGGTTAGCCGAAAAGAGCTGGACGCTGTGCGCGATGATGTGGGAGGGGCCGGCCGGCCCCTCCCACATCATTGAGGCAGCAGATGGCGACTGAGCCCTGGACACCGACGATGCCGCCGGCGGAGGCGGCGCCCTCGGGCGAGCCCCCGATGCCGGTCGGCGAGGACGCCGAGGAAATCGAGGGCCGCAGCCCCTGGTACCTCGCCTACCATCGGCTTCGCCGCAACCGGGTCGCGCTCGCCTTCGGAGCGCTGTTCATCGCGATCGTCCTCTTCTGCCTGGCGGCGCCGCTGTGGGCCAACCACGTGGCCGACACCGGGCCCGACACGAACCACCTCACCGAGCAGATCAAGATCAACGGCGAGGACACCTACGTCGTCGCCCCGAATGGGATACCGCTCGGCCCGGGCCTGCATGCCAAGTTCCTGCTCGGCGCCGACGACAACGGGCGCGACGTGATGGTGCGCCTGATGTACGGAGGGCGGACCTCGATCTACATCGCGGTGATGGCGGCCTTCATCACCACCTTCCTGGCGGTTGCGGCGGGGCTGGCCGCTGGCTACTACCGCGGCTGGACGGACTCGGTCCTCTCCCGGGGCATGGACCTGATCTGGGCCTTCCCGGTGCTGCTGCTGGGAATCGCGCTGGGGACGGCGCTCGCGGTCGGCGGCCTGAAGATCGGCCCGCTGCAGGTTCCGGCCGATTCGCTCTGGATCCCGATCATCATCATCGGCTGCGTCTACGTCCCCTACATGGCGCGGCCGATCCGCGGCGAGGTGCTGGCGATGCGCGAGAAGGAGTTCGTCGAGGCCGCGGTCGCCCAGGGGAAGGGTCCGTGGCGGATCATGTTCAGCGAGCTGTTGCCCAACCTGCTGTCGACGATCATCGTCTTCTTCACCCTCAACATCGCCAACAACATGCTGCTCGAGTCCGCGCTCTCGTTCCTCGGTGCGGGGGTGCGGCCGCCGAACGCATCCTGGGGGACGATGATCGACGAGGGAACCGATCGATCTAGTCACCGCCCCGCACCTGACCATCGTCCCCGGGCTGATGATCGTGCTCACCGTGCTCTCGCTGAACGTGTTCGGCGACGGCCTGCGCGACGCGCTCGATCCGAAGTCCAAGATCCGTTTGGAGCACTAATGTCGATGGGCGCCTTCGTCATCAGGCGTCTCGTCGGGATGGTCGCCGTCATGTTCGCGATCTCGGTGATGGTCTTCGTGATCTTCAACGTGATCCCGAACTGCGACCCCGCCCAGCGGATCGGCGGCAAGAACGCGGACGCCGCGCTGATCAAGACAGATCAACGAGGACTGGGGCTTCAACGACCCGCTGCCCGAGCAGTACTTGACGCATGATGAAGCAGACCTTCACCGGCGACCTGGTCAGCTATCAGAGCCAGCGCAACGTGATCGATCAGATCAGGGACGGGATCCCGGTGACGATGTCGCTGTCGATCGGAGCGGCGGTGATCTGGATGGCGTTCGCTATCGTCTTCGGGTATCTGAGCGCGGTCCGGGCCGGGGGCTTCACCGACCGCTCGTTGACGATCCTGGCGCTGATCGGGATCTCGATGCCGGTGTTCTGGCTGGGCGAGCTGCTCCTCTATTACGTCGCCAACAAAGCCGGCCTGTTCCCGAACACGGGCTACGTCAAGTTCACCGACGACCCGCTGCAGTGGGCGAACCACCTGTTCCTGCCCTGGATCACCCTGGCGATCCTGTTCATCGGCTTCTACAGCCGCCTGCTGCGCTCGAACATGCTCGACGTGATGGACGAGGACTACGTGCGGACAGCCCGGGCGAAGGGCCTGCCGGAGCGCCAGGTGCGAATCCGCCACGTTCTGCGCAACTCGCTGATCCCGATGATCACCCTGTTCGGCCTCGACTTCGGCGCCGTGGTCGGCGGCGGCGCGATCCTGACCGAGACCGTCTTCAACCTGCCCGGCGTCGGTCTGTACGCCGGCCAGTCGATCGCCAGCCTCGACCTGCCACCGCTGATGGCGGTGACGCATGTTCGGCGCCTTCTTCATCGTCGTCTTCAACACCCTGGTCGACATCCTCTACGCCTACCTCGACCCCCGGATCCGGCTCGGGACCGCGGCCGCGTGAGCCCTTCCGACCGCGATCGGGCCGAGCAGCTGCTCTCGGTCGAGGACCTGCGGGTCGGCTTCCGCACCGAGGACGGGGTGGTGGGCGCGGTCGACGGCGTCTCGTTCGAGCTGCGACCCGGCGAGATCCTCGGCGATCGTCGGCGAGTCGGGGTGCGGCAAGAGCGTCACCGCCCAGACGGTGATGGGCCTGACCCGGTCGACGAACGCGAAGATCGACGGCTCGGTGCGCTTACCGGGGCCGCGACCTGGTCAACGCCAGCGACGAGGAGCTCCAGGCGATCCGCGGCGAGGAGATCGCGATGATCTTCCAGGACCCGATGACCTCGCTCAACCCCGTCTACAAGGTCGGCGACCAGATCGCCGAGCAGATCCAGGCCCACCGCGACGTCTCGGACGGCGAGGCCACGCGACCGCGCGATCGAGCTGCTCCGCGACGTCGGCATCCCACACGCCGAGCACCGCGTGCGACGACTACCCGCACGAGTTCTCGGGCGGGATGCGCCAGCGGGCGATGATCGCGATGGCGCTCTCGCTCGAGCCGCAGATGCTGATCGCCGACGAGCCCACCACTGCGCTCGACGTCACGATCCAGGCGCAGATCCTGAGGCTGATCGAGGGGCTCAACCGCGACCGCGACCTGGCGGTCGTCCTGATCACCCACGACCTCGGGGTCGTGGCCGAGGTGGCCGACCGGGTGCTGGTCATGTACGCCGGTCAGATCGTCGAGCAGGGAACCCTGGATCAGATCTTCTACGACCCCCGGCACCCCTACACCTGGGGCCTGCTGGGCTCGCTCACCCGGCTCGACCGGGATCGGCCCACCCGCCTGCCGCAGATCGCCGGCCAGCCGCCCTCGTTGCTGGCGCCGCCCGAGGGCTGTCGCTTCCGGCCTCGCTGTCCGCACGCCTTCGAGCGCTGCACGGAGCCGCCTGCGCTCGAGGCGCCGGTGGGCGCCAAGGGCGGACACGCCGATCGCTGCTGGCTCGACTCCTCCAAGAAGAAGACGCTGCGGCGTGGTCGAGGGGGACAGGATCGGGCTGGAGATGCCGGCGGCATGACCGGCGAGCCGCTGCTCGAGGTCGAGCCACCTGGTCAAGCACTTCCCGATCAAGTCGGGTGTGCTGATCGACCGCGAGGTCGGACGGGTGCAGGCGGTGGACGACGTCAGCCTCACCCTGCACGAGGGCGAGACGCTCGGCCTGGTGGGCGAATCGGGTTGCGGCAAGTCGACGCTCTGCCGGGCGATCCTGCAGCTGATCCGGCCCACCTCGGGATCGGTTCGGTTCGAGGGAGAGGAGCTGGTCGGCCGCTCGCGCAAGCAGCTGCGGCCGCTGCGGCGCCAGATGCAGATGATCTTCCAGGACCCCTTCGCCTCGCTCAACCCGCGCAAGCGGGTCGGACAGATCGTCGGTGACCCGCTGAAGCTCCACGGCCTCGCCTCCGGCGGCGAGCTGAAGCGGCGCGTGCAGGAGCTGCTCGAGCGCGTCGGCCTCTCCGGCGAGCACTACAACCGCTTTCCGCACGAGTTCTCCGGCGGTCAGCGCCAGCGGATCGGGATTGCCCGTGCGCTCGCGCTGCAGCCGAAGCTGATCATCGCCGACGAGCCCGTCTCGGCGCTCTGGACGTCTCGATCCAGGCGCAGATCATCAACCTGTTCGAGGACCTGCAGGACGAGTTCGGGCTCTCGTACGTCTTCGTCGCCCACGACCTCGGGGTGGTCCGCCACGTCTCCGATCGGATCGCCGTCATGTACCTCGGAAAGGTCGTCGAGACCGCTCCTGCCGAGGTCCTCTACGAGCGGCCGATCCACCCCTACACGCACGGCGCTGCTCTCGGCGGTCCCGATTCCCGATCCCGAGGCGAACCGCGAGCGCGAGCCGCTGGTGCTCGAGGGCGACGTGCCGAGCCCGGTCGACCCGCCGCCGGCCTGCCGTTTCCACACCCGCTGCCCGTGGGCGACCGAGATCTGCAGCGAGGTCGAGCCGCCCCTGGTCTCCTACGGCTCCGGGCAGGCGGCGGCCTGCCACCACCCACTCAACCTGAAGCGCGGCATGCTCTCCAAGGCGACCATCACCGCCGAGAGCCCCGCGAGCGCTGGGGACGTCCTTCCCGAGAAGGGGGGAGCGGCCAGGGTGCCCGCCCGCGCCTGACCGGGCGTGTGGCGCCGCGGCCCCGCCTCCGCTCCTACCTTTAGCCTGTGCGCGTGCTTGGACTGGACTTTGGGGCCGCGAGCTGCGGCTGCGCCATCTCGGATCCGACAGGGACGATCGTGACTCCGCTGGGTGCAGTGGAGCCCGACGTCGACCGGGTCGCCGAGCTGGTGGCGCGCCACTCCGCCGAGCGGGTCGTGATAGGGCTACCAGTCTCGATGGACGGGACCGAGGGACAGCAGGCGGCGGTCACCAGGGAATTCGCGACTGAGCTGGCCGAGCGCCTGCAGGTGCCGGTGGAGACCCACGACGAGCGATTGACAACCCGCATGGCCGAGCGCACCGCCCGCTCGGGCGCGCGCGCCGACGAGGACTCCCTCGCCGCCGCCCACATGCTCGAGTCGTACCTGGCCGCGAGTGGCCGCCAGGCGCCCCCGGACGCGAAGCAGAGGAGGCGCCGCCAGGCGCCCCCGGACGCGAAGCAGAGGAGGCGCCGCTGATGAGTGGCGAGCGCGAAGACTGGTTCGTCGACCAGGAGGGGAACCTGACCCCTCCCGCGGAACAGAGCCCCCTCACCCCCGACACCGACGAGTTCGGCCGCGACGATCCCGAGTCGCTCGAGCGCGAGCGCCGCCGCCGCCAGCGCGAGCAGGGCCGCCGCAAGAGCCGGGGTAGGCGCAAGCCTAAGCGCGACACCGGCACCGCGGGCGATGGAGGTGGCGGTGGCCTCCTGGGTGGCCTGCGCGGCCGCCGCAAGGCCCGCGCGGACGGGGAGAGCAAGCGTTCGCGGTCGCGCCGGCAAGAGCCGACCGCCCAGCAACCGGCCCCGCCCGAGCCCCAGCAGCCGGCCCCGCCCGAGCCCGCGGCCCAGCAGCCGGCCCCGCCGGAGCCCAGCGCCCAACGGCCGGCCCCGCCTCAGAAGCCGGCGGCGCCTCAGCCGACCGCTCAGCGGTCCGCCGCGCCGCAGCAGAGAGCTTCGAAACCGCGCGCCCAGGCACCGCCGCCCGCCGCTCCCGCGAAGCCAAGCGGCCGCAGCGGGGGCGGCGCGTCGTTCGGCAGGCGCCGCATCCTCGCCATCGTGCTGGGGATCGTCGTCGTCCTGCTGCTCTGGTTCCTGGTCGCCCTGTTCCAGCCCTTCGCGGGCGACGGGCAGGGGGATGGCCGGGTCGCGGTCAACATCCCGCGAGGCGCCTCGGCGAGCGAGGTCGCCGACCTGCTCGACCAGAAGGGCGTGGTCTCGAACAGCACGCTGTTCCAGATTCGCCTGAAGCTGTCGGGCAAGACCGACAAGATCATCACCGGCCCGATCGCGATGGCGAGCGGCATGAGCTACGGCGCCGCCATCGACCGGCTCACGGGGAAGACCAGCGAGGCAGGGCGGCTGGTCCTGCCCGAGGGCTACTCGCGCCGCCAGTTCGCGCCGCTGGTCGAGCAGGCGGGGATCGAGGGCGACTACATGACGGCGAGCAAGAGCGCCAAGGGATTCGACCCCGCCGCCTACGGGGCGCCGAAGGGCGCCGGCCTCGAGGGCTTCCTCTTCCCGGCCACCTACGACCTCACGCCGGGCGAGACCGCCGACGACCTGGTCTCCGAGCAGCTCCAGGCGTTCAAGGCGAACATCTCCCAGGTCAACCTCAAGTACGCGAAGAAGCAGGGGAACCTGAACGTTTATGACGTGCTTAAGATCGCGTCGATGATTGACCGCGAGGTGACGCTCGACAAGGAACGCCCGCTGGTCGCCGCGGTGATCTGGAACCGCCTGCACCGCGGCGAGCCGCTGGGGATCGACGCGACCACGCGCTACGAGTACAACAACTACACGAAGCCGATCCCAGCCGCAGGCCTTCGGCAAGGACACCCCGTACAACACCCGCCTCAACGTCGGCCTGCCGCCGACCCCGATCGGCAACCCGGGCCTCGCCTCGATCAGGGCGGCGGCCCATCCGGCCAGCGTCAACTACACCTTCTACGTGGTCAAGCCGGGCACCTGTGGGCATTCCTTCACCGCCAGCGAGGCCGAGTTCAACAAGCTGGTTCAGCAGTACAACCAGGCCCGTAGTGCCGCCGGCGGCGAGTCGCCGGCGAGTTGCTGATCGGATGAGTCGGCTCGCGGTCATCGGCCACCCCGTGGCCCATTCGCGTTCGCCCGCGATGCAGCGAGCCGCCCTCGTCGAGCTCGGCCTCGACGACTGGAGCTACGAGGCGATCGACGTGGCGGCGGAGGAGTTCGCCTCGCGCGTTCGCGGACTGGCCTCAGACGGCTTCGTCGGGGTCAACGTGACTATTCCGCACAAGGAGGCGGCGCTGGCGATCGCCGACGAAGCGTCGCTCGCGGCGAGCCAGATCGGCGCGGCCAACACACTCACGTTCGTCGACGGCACGATCATCGCCGAGAACACGGACGCGCCCGGGCTGCTCGCGGCGCTCCCGGAGTCGCCGCGGGGACGGCGCGCCCTCGTGCTCGGCGCCGGCGGTGCGGCCAGGGCCGCGGTTTGGGCCCTGGTCCGGAACGACGCGCACGTGCGGATCTGGAACCGGACCCACGATCGAGCCGAGGAGCTGGCGCGCGAGTTCGGCGTCGCGGCGGTTGGCAGCATCTGGCCGGAGATCGCCGGCGAGCACCTGCTGCTGGTCAACGCGACCGCGGTGGGCCTCGATCGAAAGGAAAGCCAGCTGGTTGGACTGGGCCTGGCGCCGCATGACCTTCGCGGGGACATGCTCGTCGTCGATCTGCTTTACGGCGAACGAGAGACCGAGCTCGTCCACGCGGCCCGGGCGGCCGGAGCGAACGCGGTCGACGGTCTCGAGGTGCTTGCGCGCCAGGGCGCCGTGTCCCTGCGGATCTGGACCGGCCTCGAGGCGCCGGTCGAGGTGATGCGCGCTGCGGCTCGCCAGCCTGACGCCACGCTCGGCCGGCCCGCTTGAGCTCGTTGCTAACTTTGCGTTAGTGGCACGACTGAGCCTGATCGGCGACGGCGCGGGAGCCGATGCGAGCGCGGCACCTGGGCCGCGCCTGCCCGATGAGGAGGCGTTCGACGCCTATTCCCGTACGGTGAGCGGGGTCGCCGAGCGGCTCGGGCCGTCGGTGGCCCACCTGGCCGTCGCCGCGCCGCACGCGGCGCGGCCGCCGCGAGGGAGGCGGCAGCGCCGTCGTGATCACGCCGGACGGCTTCATGCTCACCTCCGCCCACGTCGTCGCTGAGGGCAACGACGGGGTGCGGGCGACCTTCTCGGACGGCAGCGAGTTCAAGACCGAGGTGGTCGGATCCGACCCCCTCTCGGACCTGGCGGTGGTCCGCTCCGAGGGCCGGGATCTGACCCCGGCGGTTCTCGGCGACTCCGATGAGCTTCGGGTGGGGCAGCTGGTTGTCGCCATCGGCAGCCCGATGGGCCTGGCCGGCAGCGTCACGGCGGGAGTGGTCTCGGCGCTGGGCCGCTCGCTGCCGACCAGCTCGGGCTCGGCAGGCCGGCTCGTCGAGAACGTGATCCAGACCGACGCGGCGCTCAACCCCGGCAACTCCGGCGGGGCGCTTGCCGACGGCCTTGGCCGGGTGATCGGCGTCAACACCGCCGTCGCCGGTGTCGGCCTGGGGCTCGCCGTGCCGATCAACGAGGCCACCCGCGGGATCGTCGCCTCCCTGATGCGCGAGGGCCGAGTCCGCCGCGCCTACATCGGCATCGTCGGCGGCGCTCGCCCGCTGCCGCCACGCGTCGCCGCGAGCGTCGGTCGCGAGCAGGGCATCGAGGTCGTGGAGGTCGTCGAGGGCAGCCCCGCCGCCCGGGCCGGGCTCCGCGCGGAGGATCTGATCGTCGCAGTCGACGGCGAGCCGATGACCGACGTCGGCGATCTTCAGAGGCTGATGGTCGCGGAGCGGATCGGCAGCGCGGTCGAGGTGCAGGTGATGCGCGAGGACCGCGCCCTCAGCATCGAGCTGACGCCGCGAGAGCTGGACGCCTAACTCAACGGCCCGCTCGCCTGCTTCGTCGATTCCTTCTTCGCCCTCCTCGGCCTGGCCGGCGCGACCCGGATTCGCGCGGCGAGGCGGTCCTCGTCCGCCTGGAGGATCCGGTAGTCGCCACGCCTGTCGGCGAGCAGGTCGAAGCGCGCCGGGGCGTCGGGCGCCACGGCCTTGGCCAGGCCGAAGCCCGGAATCTCCAGCAGGTCGGCGCGCCTGGAGCTGACCACCAGCGAGAGCTGGTCGCCGACGCGGATCGGCACAACGGGCACCTTGGGCCCGCCGACCTCGATGGCCACGCTCAGGGCGCGCCCATTCGGCGTCCGCGCCTGGGGATTGGGCTCCTTCTGCTTCGTGGTCGCCGTCTCGGTGCTCGAGGTCTGTCCAAGCCGCGCGTTACGGGGCACCAGGGCGGCGGCCAGGGTCGATATGCCGAGCAGCACCAGCATCACGATCAGCAGGCGGCGGGCGGCCATCAGCGAGCGGTTTGGGGGAGAGGGAGGCGCACGCGTGAACTCACAAACATATGGTGCTGATGATCGCGTTGGGCTTGGTCCTCTGCGCGGTCACCGCCACCGATCTGCGCCGGCGGCTGATCCCGGACGAGATCCTCGCCGCGGCGGCTGTCTTCGCGCTGGCGGTCGCGGCGCTCGGCGATCCGGCGAGCCTTCCACTTCGCCTGGCGGCCGGCCTCGGCGCCGGCGGCTTCCTGCTGGCGGCAGCCTTGATCCGACCCGAGGGGATGGGCCTCGGTGACGTCAAGTTGGCCGCCGTCCTGGGTCTCTACCTGCGAGAGGCCATCGTCGCCGCGATGCTGATCGGCCTCGTGGCCGGCTCGGCCGCAGGCATCGTGCTCTGGGCTCGCCACGGCCGCCGCGCGCGGCGCATGGCGATTCCCTTCGCGCCCTTCTTGGCGCTCGGCGGGGCGATCGCAATGGCGCTTGCTCCGCCGCCCTGAACACGTTCCGGGCTCGCGCGGGAGGCAGCCCGCCTGGAGAGGTGAGACCGGACCCCCTGAGAGCCCGCGAGTGCCGCAAGGACGAGCCCGGGGTGGCGCGGGGTTGCGCTCTACGCTGGGCGCGTGACGCTTGACTTCACCACAGCCGGAGAGTCGCACGGCCCGGGGCTGGTCGCGATCGTCGAGGGCCTGCCCGCGGGCCTCGAGCTGGACCGCGAGGCGATGGACCGCGAGATGGTGCGGCGCCAGCTCGGCCATGGCCGTGGCGGGCGGATGAAGATCGAGAGCGACGCGGTCGAGATCCGCTCGGGGGTTCGCCATGGGCGAACGCTCGGCAGCCCGATTGCCGTCCTCGTGGCCAACCGCGACTACGCCAACTGGAAGGAGCGGATGAACCCGTGGCCGGTCGAAGCCGAGGTCGAGGAATCCCACCTGCCGCGGCCCGGGCACGCCGACCTGGCGGGGCTGCTCAAGTTCGGATACACCGACGTGCGCAACGTGCTCGAGCGCGCCAGCGCTCGGGAGACGGCCGCCCGGGTCGCCGCGGGCTCCCTCGCCAAGGGGTTCCTCGGCGCGGTCGGCGTCAGCGTCCACAGCCACGTCACTCAGGTCGCCTCGGTCAGCGCGCCCGAGCGGGATGACCTGACCGCGTCGGACTTCGCGGGCGTCGACGACTCGCCGGTGCGCTGCCTTGATCCCGAGGCCACCGAGGCGATGGTCGCCGAGATCGATCGCCTGCGGAAGGAGAACGAGTCGTTGGGCGGCAGGTTCGAGGTGCGAGCCTTCGGCCTGGTGCCGGGCCTGGGCTCCTACGCCTCCTGGCGCGAGAAGCTGGACGGGCGCCTGGCGCAGGCGGTCTGCTCGATCCAGTCGGTCAAGGGGGTCTCGCTCGGCGAGGGCTGGGAGGTCGCCGCACGCCCCGGCTCTGAGGCGCACGACGAGATCTTCTTCTCCGAGGAGCGCGGCTGGCACCGCAAGACCAACCGCGCTGGAGGGCTCGAGGGCGGCATGACCAACGGCGAGCCGCTGGTGGTGCAGGCGGCGATCAAGCCGATCTCGACGCTGACCAAGCCGCTGCGCTCGGTCGACACCGAGACCAAGGAGCCCGCTGAGGCGATGCGCGAGCGAACCGACTCCACCGTCGTCCCGGCGGCCGCGGTCGTGGCCGAGGCGATGGTGGCGCTGGTGCTGGCGGGCGCCTATCGCGACAAGTTCGGCGGCGACCACATCGACGACGTCCTCGCCGCGCTCGCCGCCTACGAGGAGCGGATTGGATGGCGGAGGTAGCTTCGAAGGCTGCGCCGCCGGCCATCGTCTTCGTCGGCTTCATGGCCGCGGGCAAGACCGACGCCGCGAAGGCGGCCGCAGAGCGGCTGGGCATGGATGCCGTCGATGCCGACGAAGCGGTGGCCGAGCGGCTGGGTGAGCCGATCGCAGCCTTTTTCGAGAGCCGCGGCGAGGAGGAGTTCCGCCGTCGTGAGCAGGAGGTGGTTCTGGAACTGCTCGGGCGCGGCCGAGTCATCGCCCTCGGGGGCGGAGCGGTGGAGAGCCGATCGGTTCGCGAAGCGCTCGCCGATCACGTCTGCGCCTGGTGCCGGGTGGACGAGGGCCTCGCCTGGGAGCGCGCCAGCCACAGCGACCGCCCGCTGGCGGTCGAGCGCGAGGAGTTCCACCGCCGCTTCGAGGAGCGGGCGCCGCTGTACGAGTCGGTCGCCCGCGCCATCCTTCCCCGGGGCGGGAGCGAGGCCGGGGCGGTAGCGGCGCCGTGGCTGGCAGCAATGCGAACCGCCCCGCGCACGCGGATGGCCTGGGCCGAGGCGGCGTCGGCCGAGTACCCCGCGATCGTCGGGCAGGGCGCGACGGCGTTGCTCGATCTCGCTCGCGAGGCGGCCGCCGGCGCCGTGCCCGACCGCGCCTTTGCGGTCGCCGACCGCGACGCGCTCTCCCACCACGCCAAGCTGCTGCCCCGCGCCGAGTCGGTGATCGAGGTCGAGGGCTCGGAGGGCTCGAAGACCCTCGCGGAGGCGGAGAGGGTGTTGAGGGAGCTGGCCGACGCCGGCGTTCGGCGCGACGACCTCCTGGTCGCCTTCGGCGGCGGCGTCGTCGGCGACCTCGCCGGCTTCTGCGCAGCGACCTACCAGCGCGGCGTCGCCGTCGTCCAGGCGCCGACGACGCTGGTCGCGCAGGTGGACTCCGCATACGGCGGCAAGACCGGAGTGGATCTCCCCGCGGCCAAGAACTACGTCGGAGCCTTCCATCAGCCCCTGGCCGTCCTCGCCGACCCCTCGGTGCTCTCGACCCTTCCCCCGGAGGAGCTCGCCGCCGGCCAGGTCGAGGTGCTCAAGACCGCCCTGCTCGCCGGGGGCGAGCTCTGGGAGCGGGTCAGGGCCCTCGACATGCTTGCGCTCGTTCGCGCCGGCGACGCAGCCGAGTTGACCGAGATCGTCTTCGCCTGCGCCCGGACGAAGATCGAGGTCGTCGCCTCCGACGAGCGCGACTCTGGACGGCGGGCCGTGCTCAACCTCGGCCACACCGTCGGCCACGCGATCGAGGCCGCCACCGGCTACGAGCGCTACCGCCACGGCGAGGCCGTCGGTCTCGGGCTGCTGGCGACGCTGCGTCTATCCGACGCCGAGGAGCTGCGCTCGCAGGTGCGCGAGCGTCTCGAGGCCCATGGCCTGCCCGTCGTCCTCGACGGCTCGGTCTCCCTGGACGACGTGATCAGGGCGACGGGCCGCGACAAGAAGCGCACGGCCGAGGGACTCGGCCTCGTGCTGCTCGAGCGCCCCGGCGAGCCGCGCTGGGGCCAGCGGGTGGACCCGGATAGGGTCAGGGCCGCCGTGGAGGAGTTGTACTGATGCCGGCGAGTCACAACCGCGTCGAGGTCCTGCACGGCGTCAACCTCGACATGCTCAGCCATCGCGACCCGGAGCACTACGGGGACCTCAGCCTCAACGAGCTCGAGGTGCAGGTGAAGAGGTGGGCCCGCGAGCTCGGGCTCGAGCCGAGCTTCTTCCAGACCAACCACGAGGGTGAGTACGTGGAGCAGCTTCATCGCCTGCCGGAGATCGCGGACGCGGCGATCCTCAACCCGGGCTCCTGGACGCACTACTCGTGGGCGATCCGCGACGCCCTGGAGCTGGCCGGCGTGCCCGCGGTGGAGGTCCACCTCTCCGACGTCCAGCACCGTGAGGAGTGGCGTCGCCACAGCGTCTTCGACGGCCTGGTGATCGGTGTCGTCTCCGGCAAGGGCGCCGAGGGCTATCGAGAGGCGCTCGAGATGATCGCCGAGCGGCTCGGGACCCGCGGGTGAGCGCGCCCGGCGCGCGATGACAGCGCCGACCGACGCCGGCGGGCGCGCCGGGAGGCTCGCCGCGCTCGTCGCCGAGCGCGAGCTGGAGATGCTGTTCGTCACCAACCTGGTCAACGTCCGTTACCTGACCGGATTCGGCGGCACCAACGGCGCCTGCCTGGTTGGCCCCGAGGTGCGGGCCTTCTTCACCGACTTCCGCTACGTCGAGCGCGCCAAGCGGGAGGTGGGCGGCGGCTGGGAGCGGCCTCGCGCGGAGCAGGACCTGCTCCCCGAGATCGTCAAGGCGATGAGGGGCCGGATCGGCTACGAGGACGGTCACATGAGCGCGCGCTCGCTGCGAAAGCTGGAGGAGGCGGCCGGCGAAGGGATCGAGCTGGCGGCGGCGGGCGACCTGGTCGAGATGCTTCGCCGGAGCAAGGACGCCGGCGAGCTGGAGCGGATCGAGGCGGCGGCGAAGCTGGCCGACGAGGTCTATCGCTGGTCGCTGGAGCGCGGACTGGCGGGCCGCAGCGAGCTCGACGTGGCCCGCTCGGCGGTGGCGCGGATCCGCGAGCTGGGCGCCGAGCCCTCCTTCCCGCCGATCGTCGCGACTGCGGAGAACGGGGCGCTGCCGCACGCCGAGCCCGGGGAGCGGAAGATCGGCGCCGGCGAGCTGGTCGTCTTCGACATGGGCGCCGAGCTGGAGGGCTATTGCTCGGATTGCACCCGCACCTACGCCGTTGGCGAGCCGGGCGCGGACGAGCGCGAGGTCTACGAGCTCGTCCGGGCCGCGCAGGCGGCGGCGCTCGATGCGGTTCGCGCCGGCGTCGGCGGGCGCGAGGTGGACGCCGTGCCCCGCAAGCTGATCGACGAGGCCGGCCACGGCGAGCGCTTCGGCCATGGCACCGGCCACGGCGTCGGCATGGAGGTGCACGAGGCCCCTCGCCTGAGCCCGAGGTCCGAGGAGGTCCTCGCCGAGAACGACGTGGTCACGGTCGAGCCCGGCGTCTATCGTGCCGGGGCGCTTCGGCGTTCGAATCGAGGACCTGGTGGTCGTCACCGCCGACGGCCACCGGAACCTGAGCGCCCTGCCCAAGGAGCTCACGGTCGTCGACTGACGGCCGGGCTTACGCCGAGGCGGCGGCGGGGCTTCCCGGCACCTCGGGGTCCGCCGACTTGTCGGCGGTGCTGCGGATCTTCAGCGCGACGAGCGGGAAGGCCAGCGCCGAGATGATCGCCGCGCCGACCAGCCCGGCCGACGGTGGACGACCTCATGTGGCCCTCCTGCACCGCGATCGTCGTGATCGCGACCACCAGGGGCAGCTCGGTCGCCGAGTAGAAGGCCAGCGCGGCGCGGTCGCGGGCGCCATCACGCCGCGGTAGAGAAGCAGCGCCGGGATGCCGCGCACGACCAGGAAGAGCCCCACGAACATGACCAGCTTCAGCATCGCCGTGGTGCTCGAGATCAGCGAGTCGAGGTCGAAGGCCATGCCGCTGGCGACGAAGTAGAACGGGATCAGCAGGCCGTAGCCGACCGCCGTCAGCTTCGACTCCAGCAGCGCGACCTCGCGGCCGCGCAGCGCCTGGCGGGTGATCAGCCCGGCGACGAAGCCGCCGAGGAGCAGGTCGAGCCCGAGCTCGCTGGCCAGCGCGACCAGGCCGAAGACGAGGACGACGGCGAGGCGAATCGCGCGGCTGGCTGCTCGTCTCCATGCTGCGCTCCATCAGCGACCAGCCTCGGAGCGCTGGAGCGGACGGCGACCACGCCGGTGACGACCGCGAGGGCGATGAACAGCGACCAGGATCGCCGCCTCGTGCAGCGGGTGCGTCGTCGAGAGCACCAGCGTCACCAGCAGGATCGGCCCGAACTCGCCGGCGGCGCCGGCGCCGAGCAGGTAGGTGCCGAAGCGCGTCTGCAGCTCGCCGGCGTCGCGGAGGATCGGGATCAGGGTGCCGATCGCGGTCGTCGCCATCGCCGAGCCCGTGTAGAGGAAGGAGAGGACGACGCCCGCGGCGGCCAGCGCCCCGCCGATGCCGTAGGCCAGCGCCAGCGACAGCGCCCAGCCGATGCCCGCCAGCTTCAGCGGCGCGCCGCGGATCCGCTCGAGGTCGATCTCGTAGCCGGCGAAGAAGAAGAGCATCCCCAGCCCGAGGTCGCTGAAGCAGCTCGGTCGTGGCGTCGAGCTGGGCGATGTCGGCCACCTGCGGGCCGATCACGATCCCGAGCAGGAGCTCGACCACGACCACCGGGATCACCAGCCGCGGCGACGACCATCGCCACGAACAGCCCGGCGAGCGCGGCGGCGCCGACGATGACCAGCAGGGAGGTTGCGTCGACACCGTCCATGGCCGTCGCGGAAAGCTACCGCCGGCGCCGGTGGATTCCGGCCGGGCGGCCCTAGGCGGCGGCCTCGCGGCGAAGGCGGGCGCGCCCCTCGCCGTAGCTGATCGTCTCGTAGACGATCATCGCGCAGAGCAGCGCCGTCGACCACGGCGAGGATCGCGAGAGCCGGCAGCTCGAACCGCCAGCGGGCAGCATCGCGAACAGCACCACGGCCAGGATCAGCCGCTGGCGGTTGATCGTGTGCACGTGGCGGATATCGGAAGGCGACGTGGCCGAGCAGGTAGAAGGCGACGCCGCCGAGCAGCGCGAAGGCCGGCACCGTCGTCGAGCGGATCGTCGACGTGGGCGAGGGTCTTCTTCATCGCCATCGCGACGAGCACGATCCCGGCGACCATCGGGAAGTGCAGGTAGGAGTAGGAGTCGCGGGCCATCTCGTTGCGCTCGCGCCCCTCCGTGGCAGCCGCCAGCCGCCGCGCCGCGACCAGCGCGACGACGTCGAAGTAGATCCACCACAGCGCCGCGGCCAGCGTGACCCCGAGCACCGCGGCGGCGGCGATGCCCCACGGTCAGACCGGCCTCGGCGCCGACGCCGATCGCCACGATCGACTCACCGAGGGCGATGATGATGATCAGCCCGTGGCGCTCGGCGAAGTGGCCCGGCATCAGCTTCCAGCCCTCGGCGCCGAAGAGATAGGGCCCGCCCATGTCGAGCAACAACGCGAGGCCCCACATCGCGGCCTGGCCGACGCCGTCGAGGAACGACGCCCCGGCGAGGATCCCGACACCTATCGCCGTGCTGACGGCGAGGCCGGTCACCGACCTGCGAAGCGCCGCCTCGTCCCGGCTGGCGAGAATGAAGAGCGCGATGTGCGCGGCCCGGACCACGCCGTACGCCACGGCGAACTCGAGCGCGAGGTCGCCGAAGGCCTGCGGGACGACAGAGAGACGATCAGCAGCGCAGCCATCGCAGCGAAGATCACGATTCGCACCGCGTCCTCCTCGGGGTCGACCACGCTCGTCAGCCAGGCGTAGCCGACCCAGCTCCACCAGAGCACGCCGAGCACGAGCATCCCCTGGAGCAGCCCCTCCCAGGTCGGATGGTCGGACATCAGCCTGGTGCACTGCGTGATCGCCAGGACGAAGACCAGGTCGAAGAAGAGCTCCAGCGGCGTCACCCGCTCCCCCTCGCGCAGGGTCGCGCTGAGCCGGTGGTTCCGGGAAGGGGCCGCAGTGGCCATGGCGGCCCATCCTTGCACGGCAGGCGCCGGCCTCCGGAGGCCTTAGAGCTGCCTCATTCCGATGATGTTGCCGTCGGGATCCTTGAAGAACGCCCGCTGGACGCCGCTGGGCAGGGTGATGATGCCCTCCACCTCGACTCCCTTGCTTCTGAGCTCAGCAGCCTCGCTCTCGATGTCGTCGACCTCGAAGGCAGCCACCGTGCGGTCGATGGGCTTCATCGGCCGTTCGAATAATGCGAGGCCGGTTCCGGCGCCACAGCTGTAGCGGATGGTTTCCGCCACCTCGGCCTCCACCTCCAGACCCAGACTGCCCTCGTAGAAGCGACGGGCGCGCTTCATGTCGGTCACGGCTAGAGTCGGGGCGACGCGCGCGTTCGACAGCATGTCTGGCTCCTCCCACTGCTCGGGACCGCGAGTCTAGTCACGGCGCGTCGG
The DNA here is from genome assembly GCA_963746615.1 of uncultured Solirubrobacterales bacterium. GTDB lineage: Bacteria > Actinomycetota > Thermoleophilia > Solirubrobacterales > 70-9 > SHVA01. The sequence continues at coordinate 40,275 of CAVVBU010000005.1, forward strand.
AAGCCCGGCTAGCCTTCAGGCGCTTGATTTCGACCAACCAGTTTAGGAGGTCAAGTGGGGGCATATGGTCAGGCACGAAGGTGGCAGCTCTCGGCGCATTGTGGCCAGGTTAGGTTTGTGCCCGCGCGGTCACCGGCCCATCGTCGTCGCCGCGAGCGCGAACTCGAGGCAGGCATGCGAGGCCACCCGCGCAGAGGAGCGGTCGGGGTGGCGGGCATTCGAGCGGAAGATCGTCGGAGTTGAAGGCTCGGCTTGACGGCCTCAGCGGCCCAAGTGGGGTGCTCGCAAGTGCGTCCGCTTCGGCGTTCGCCTCTCGGGGCACCCACGTGATCTTGATGTCAGCGAACTGTTGGATCAAAGAAACCGCTTGGTCATGCAAGGGCTTGAGGTGCTCCGCCTTGACTTTCGATCTGCCGTTCAGCTGGTTGACTAGCAGAGCGGAATCGAGGCACACGCGTAAGTGTCCAATCCCGGGAGAGCGGGCGGCCTCGAGGCCTCTGATGAGAGCTCGATACTCCGCGACGTGGTGCGTCCATCCCGCGGAGGCGGCCGGACGCCATAGGCGGGCATCCGCCTCGAGTGGTTCGGCGCCCGCGCGACCAGCGACCGGAACCGCGTGGTCATGCCGCCTTGCCGTCCGTCTCGGCTTGTCGGCGAGAAGTCGGCGGGCCTCGGCCTCGTCAACCTCGACAAGGTGGCCAGCCCCTGGGGGCGTGGCCACGTGGCCATCTTGCGACCAGGGGGAACCCCAAACCCACGTATCCATGCGGGGTCCCGCAAGGTGGCCAACCGTGTGTATGGGGGGGTGGCCACCTTGCGAATGGCCACCTTGCGACGGCATCTCCCAGCGCTGAGCCGGTGGTTCGCGGGAAGGGCCGCCGTGGCATATGGCGGCGAATCGTTGCACGCGAGCCCCGCTACCCTCGGTCGCCTTGATTTCAGACCAACCAGTTCAAGAACGGCACCCACATCGACGTGGACGGGACGACATTTCGGATCGTCGAGTTTCAGCACGTCAAGCCCGGCAAGGGCGGCGCCTTCGTGCGCTCGAAGCTGAAGCGGGTCGAGGACGGCGCCGTGATCGACAAGACCTTCAAGGCCGGAGAGAAGTTCCGGCCGGTCCGCACCGAGACCAAGAAGATGCAGTACCTCTACGAGTCGGGCGAAAACGTGGTGCTCATGGACAACTCGAGCTTCGAGCAGGTCGAGATCCCGAGGTCGGTCGCCGAGGAGGCCCTCAAGTGGGTGCCGCCGAACTCGGACGTCGACCTGCTGCTGGTCGACGAGCGCCCGGCCGGCGTCCAGGTGCCGAGCGCCGTCGAGTTGGTGGTGACCAAGACCGATCCGGGCCTCAAGGGCGACACCGCCTCCGGCGGTGGATACAAGCCCGCCACCCTGGAGACCGGCGTCGTCGTCCAGGTGCCACTGTTCATCGACGAGGGCGAGAAGGTCCGCGTCGACACCCGCAGCGGCGAGTACGTCTCCCGCGCCTAGGGCGCCACATCGCCCGTTGCGCGCTGTGGCCGGCTAAAGGGTCACAGTCCCGACGACACTCCGATTCGCGGGCACGGGGGCACCGGATCGCGCGAGCTCATCGAGATACAGCGCGATCGCGTCGCGGATCTCTCGTTGTGCTTCCTCCCGCGTATCGCCCACGGCGAACACCGGGAGATCGGCGGCGCTCGCGCTCCAGCTCCCGTCTCTTGCTTTTTCGTAGATGACGCCGTATGTAGTCACTTCAGGCCCTCCAGACCCGTTTCACGCCGAATCCTAGCCAGCGTGCCAACCGGCACTTCGCGATTGTCCTTGCCGCCACCCGGGACGCTGACGCGACGTCCGTCCGGATTCCCCCAGATCTCGTGCGATCCTCTGGTTCGCATTCTGCTCCATCCAGCTCGACGCAGCGCCCGCTTCACGTCTCGGTACTTCCTTGCCACGGGATCAACGTGGCGGGGAGGATGTCGCGAATCAGCCCTCGTTACGCTCGGAGCCGTGACTTCACCGGACCAAGCATGAGACGTTCCGACCAGAGAAGGGACGCTGTCTTCGCCGGTTACCAGCATCAGGTGACCGGCCGGCCGCTTAACGAGCTGCTTGCCGGCGCCAAGCCCTTCACCCGCGAGCTGGCGGAGGGGGTCGAAGCCAATCGCGGCCAGCTCGACGAGCTGATCTCCCGCCACGCGCGGGGCTGGAGCCTGGAGCGGATCGCGCCGCTGGAGCGGAACATCATGCGCGTCGCCCTCTACGAGGCGCTTCACCGCGAGGACGTCCCCTCGGAGGTGGCGATCGACGAGGCGGTCGAGCTCGCCAAGCAGTACTGCGGCGTCGACGCCCCCGGCTTCGTCAACGGGATCCTCGGCGCGGCGGTGGGGGAGCCGGCTTGAGCGACGGCGCGCTCGCCGGGCTCCGCGGCCTGCTCGTCGACCTCGACGGCGTGCTCTACGTGGAGGACGAGCCGATCCCCGGCGCGGTGGGTGCGGTCGGGGAGCTGCGGGAGCGCCAGCTCGGGCTGCGCTTCGTCACCAACACGACGGCGCGCTCCAAGCGGCAGACTCTCGAGCGGCTCGGGCGGCTGGGTTTCGACGTGGGGAAGGACGAGCTGGTGACGCCGGCAGCGCTGGCGCGGCGGCACTGCGACGAGGCGGGTCACCGCCGGGTGGCGCTGGTCATGAACGAGGACGTCAAGGAGGACTTCGAGGGTCTGACCGAGGCCGCGGACGCCGCGGACGCCGTGATCATGGGTGACCTCGGCGAGGCGTTCGGCTTCGACGTGCTCAACCTCGCCTTCCGGCTGGTGATGGATGGGGCGGAGCTGATCGCGCTGCAGAAGAACCGATTCTGGATGACGCCCGACGGGCTCTCGCTGGACGCCGGGCCGTTCGTGGCGGCGGTCGAATACGGGTCGGGCCGGGAGGCGCTGGTGGTCGGCAAGCCGTCGGCAGCCTTCTTCCAGATCGTCCTCGCCGATCTGGGGCTCGAGCCCGGCGACGCCGCGATGGTGGGGGACGACGTCGAGACAGACGTCGGCGGCGCCATCGCTCACGGCCTCGCCGGGATCCTGGTGCGAACGGGCAAGTACCGCCAGGACTTCGTGCGCGAGTCGGGCGTGCAGCCGACCGCGACCGTCGATTCGATCGCCGCGGTGCCCGCTCTGCTCGGTGCCTCGTGAACGGCGGCTCCCGCGACCCGGAGCGAGGCGCCCGTGCGGGCGGCGTGGCGCTACCTTGGCCTCGATGAACGACGAGCGCAGCGACACCCAGTCGCTGGAGCAGATCACCGACCGGCTCGAGCAACTCGCCAACGAGCTCGACGCCGACCCCGACGAGGAGCGAACGGCCGAGCTCGTCCGCGAGGCCTCCGAGCTCGCCGCCAGGGCGGGGCGCGAGGTCGAGCGTGCGCTGCGCGCCGCGGCGGAGACCCGTGACGGCTGAGAGGCCCGCCGCCGCCGAGGGAGTCACGGCGGCGGGCGAGAGCGGATACCCGGAGGACCTGCGCTCGCTGGTCGAGGCCTACCTGCAGGACCTGCGCTTCGCCGGAGCGCCCAGCACCGAGGGGTTGGAGGAGGCGATGCGCTACTCACTGCTGGCCGGTGGCAAGCGGATTCGCCCCGTGCTGGCGCTGGCCACGGCGCGCGCCATCGGCATGGAGCCCGAGCGGGTGCTGCCGGCGGCAGCCTCGATCGAGCTGATCCACACCTACTCGCTCATCCACGACGACCTGCCCGCGATGGACGACGACGAGCTCCGCCGCGGCATGCCGACCTCCCACGTCAAGTTCGGTGAGGACGTCGCCATCCTCGCGGGCGACGGCCTCTTCGCCGAGGCCGTTCGGCTCTTCTGCTCGGAGCAGGAAGGCGAGTCCGACCGGGTCCTGGCGGCGCTCCGCGAGCTGATGTCGGCCACCGGGGTCGCCGGCATGGTGGGCGGCCAGTACGTCGACGTGACCGAGTTCAGCGAGACCACCCGGCGCGAGGGCGGGGGGAAGCTCGGCCTCGAGCAGCTGCGGGAGATGGACGCCCTCAAGACCGGGCGATTGATCGCGTCGAGCGTCGGCGTCGTACTCGTGCTTGGAGGAATGCCGGAACCTGCGAAAATCCCATACCGCCGATTTGCCGAGGAGCTCGGCGTGCTCTTCCAGATCGTCGACGACATTCTCGACGTGACGGGCAGCTCGCAGGAGCTCGGCAAGCCAAGCGGAAGCGACGAAAGACATGGCAAACTCACCTATGTCAGCGCCTTCGGGCTCGAGCGGGCCCGCGAGCTGGCGGCCGAGTCGCACCGCTCCGCGCGCGAGGCACTCGCAGAGGCGGACGCGCAGACCGACGACCTGGCCCGAATAACCGACTTCATCCACACCCGGCACACATGACACCCAAGAAGCGAGACGACCCGAAACCCCTGCTTCCCTCGATCGACGGCCCCGAGGACCTCTCGGGCCTGTCCGACGAGCAGCTCCAGCAGGTCGCCCAGGAGATTCGCGAGCTGATCATCGACACGATCGGTGAGATCGGCGGCCACTTCGGCGCCAACCTCGGCGCCTGCGAGCTGGCCGTAGCCCTGCACAGCCTGCTCGAGAGCCCGCGCGACAAGATCCTCTGGGACGTCGGCCACCAGGCCTACCCGCACAAGGTGCTCACCGGCCGCCGCGACCGGCTGCACACCATCCGCAAGTACGGGGGCCTGGCGCCGTTCTGCTCGGTGTTCGAGTCCGAGCACGACATCATGGGCGCCGGCCACGCCTCGACCTCGGTCGGCTACGCGGTGGGGCTGAAGGAGGCGATGCGAAAGGGCGTCGGCGAGGACGGGAAGGTCGTCGCCGTGATCGGCGACGGGGCGCTCACAGGCGGCGTTGCCTACGAGGCGCTGCACCTGGCGGGCGGCCTGCAGACGCCGATGGTGATCGTCCTCAACGACAACGGCATGTCGATCTCGCCCAACGTCGGCGCCATCTCCCGCCGGTTCAACCGGATCCGCCTCAATCCACGCTTCTACCACGCCCGCGAGGACGCCGAGGAGCGGCTCTCACGCCTGCCGCTTGGGCTTGGGCGCCGCATCGAGCGGCTGGGGCCGGAGGTGAAGGCGGCTATCAAGGCCTACTGGGCGCCCGGCCTGCTGTTCGAGGAGCTCGACCTCGCCTACGTCGGGGTGATCGACGGCCACGACGTGGCGGCCCTTCGCGGCGCCCTCAGCGAGGCGCTTGCCGCCGAGCGGCCGGTGGTCGTCCACATCCACACGGTCAAGGGCAAGGGCTTCGAGCCCGCCGAGGAGGGCGGCCTCGAGGGGATGGAGAAGTGGCACGCGGCGAAGCCCAACTCGATCGTCAACGGTAAGCCCGCTCCCAAGAAGGAGCCGAAGCCTGTTGCGGTGCAGGAGTCCGACGCCCCGGCCTCGATCGCGCCGGAGAAGCTCGAGCAGCCGCCCCCGGTGGCCCCGCCCCAGTACACGGCGGTGTTCGCCGACGCGCTGGTCGCGGAGGCCGAGCGAGACCCGCGGGTGGTCGGCATCACGGCGGCGATGGCCGGTGGGACCGGGCTCAACAAGCTGGCCAAGGAGCGCCCCGAGCAGTACCACGACGTCGGCATCGCCGAGCAGGAGGCCGTCCTGTTCGCGTCGGGGCTCGCGATCCAGGGTGCGAGGCCGGTCTGCGCGATCTACTCCACATTCCTCCAGCGCGCCTACGACCAGATCATCCACGACGTCGGCCTGCAGAAGCTGAACGTCGTCTTCGCCATGGACCGGGCGGGGCTGGTCGGCGACGACGGCCCCACCCACCACGGCGCCTTCGACGTCTCCTACTTCCGCGCCGTCCCCAACGTGGTGGTGATGGCCCCACGCGACGAGGCGATGCTGGTCCACATGCTGCGCACCGCGCTCGAGCACGATGGCCCGATCGCCTTTCGCTATCCCCGCGGCGCCGCTGAGGGCGTGCCGATGCCAGATCGGCCCGAGCCGATTGAGCTGGGCAAGGGGGAGCTGCTGCTCCCCGGCGAACGGGTCGCGCTGCTCGGCTACGGCTACGGCGTCCAGGTCGGCCTGCGCGCCGCGGAGATCCTCCGCGAGCGGGGCCTCGAACCGACTGTCGCCGACGCGCGCTTCGCCAAGCCGCTCGACGAGAGTCTGATCCGCAAGCTCGCCGCCGAGCACGACCTCCTGGTCACGATCGAGGAGAACGTCCTTGCCGGCGGCTTCGGCTCTGGCGTGCTGGAGCTGGTGGAGGACGCCTTCGCCGATGACGAGGGTCACCGCGCCCGGGTCATGCGGATCGGCCTGCCCGATCGCTACGTCACCCACGGCAAGCCGGCGCTGCTCCGCGAGGAGGTCGGCTTCACCGGCGAGGGCGTCGCCGAGCGCGTGCTGGGCGCGATTCGCGAGCCGGCGTCGGTCTCAGCCGGGTCCGGGCCCGGGCGCCGCTTCAGCTAGCCGCGCCCCCGCCGCTCATCGGCCCGCCGGTCCCGCGGCTTGGATGCCCTCGGCCCGCCTCGCCCGGCGGCTCAGCCGGCGGCTCGCTCGGCGAGCGCATAGCGAAAGACGACCTCCATCCGCACCGACCCTTCCGCCTGCACTCGCTCCTCGAGAAGCCGCGCAGGGCGCCCTCCACCGCCTCGCGTCCGGAATGGCGGACGGCGGCCTCGACCGGGCCGGCGGAGAACTGCGCCCCGATCGCCTCCTCGAGGTCGGCGTACACCCATGAGAACGGCACCTCGACCTCCTCGACGACGACCAGGCCGGCGGCCGCCGAGCCCATGGCACAACTCTACTCGCGGCTTGTTGCGTGCTAGGCCCGCGCGAGCCTGGGCGCCAGCCCGCGAAGGGCGGCGACGGCCTCGAGCAGGCGCGGGGCGAAGCTGAGCGCGGCGACGTCGAAGAGCACGTAGATCCCGGCGATGCCGCTCGGCGGGTTGCCGGCCGGTACGTGCGTGCCCGGGACCGTCTGCGCCCACTGCCAGGCGCCCACGCCGGTGCCGTAGAGCTCGAGGAAGGCGACGACGAGGAAGACCCCGGCGTAGATCGTCGGGGTGCGCGCGCGGAGCAGCACCACGATCAGAAGCGTCCCGGCGATCGCTCCGAGGACGTCGGTGCGCCCGAGCAGCGCCAGTCCGGCGATGCCCCAGGCGGCGATCAGCGCGATCACGGCGCCGAGGAAGGCCCGCCGGTGGTCGCGCACCGAGGCTCGACTGGGCGATCCGCAGCCCGGCGAGGTAGACGAGGCCGTGGCCGGGGGGGACGAAGGCCGGCAGGTTCTCCAGCCGGTAGGTGTAGACGCCGAGGATGATCGAGCCGAGGATCTCGGCGCAGGTCGCGACCACGACCACGATCGCCACCCGGGCGCGCTCACTGGGATCGAGCGGCATACAGGCGGCGAGCAGCGCCGCCCAGGTGGCGGCTCCGATCGCGAACTGCTGGCCGAGGGAGGCGAAGTGGTCGAGGCCGAGGAAGGTGACGATTATCAGCAGCACTCCGCCGGCGAACAGCAAGGGTCGTCTGGACGGCGTCAGCGCCATCACTCGGTCTCTTCGGCGTGGGGGGGCGTTTGGATCACCGTCGGCGGTCAGGGCACGGCGCTCGCGGCCGGGGCCCGACGGCGGGCCGCGACGTGGCGCTCGCCGGTCGGCGTGGATGTCGGCGTCTGGACCACGGGTCTGGAGCACAGCACCTGGTAGACGGCCGTGGCGCCCGTCTCGAAGCCGTTGCGCGCGGCGCGCAGATACAGCCGCCAGACCCGCAGCCGCTCCGATCCCGCAAGTCGCTCGGCCTCTTCGAGGTTTTGATCGAGACGCAGGGCCCAATGGCGCAGGGTTTCCGCGTAATCGGTGATCAGGCCCTCGACGTGCAGGGTCTCGAGTCCCGCGCGCTCGACCGCGGCGAGCGTGCGCGAGAGGTTGAGAATCTCGCCGTCGGGAAATACATAGCGGTTGGAGAAGTCGCCGCCGATGTGGACGCCATCGTCCTCGGCGGGTACGCGGCAGATGCCGTGGTTGAGGATCTTGCCCTCGGGGGCGAGGACCCGCTCCAGGTGACGTGCGTACTCGTCGATCCGGTTCTCGCCGACGTGCTCGACCATGCCTATGCTGACCACCGCGTCGAAGCGATTGGCAGCTCCGAGGTCGCGGTAGTCGCGCACCTCGAAGCGGACGAGGTCGCTGACGCCGGCCTCCGCGGCGCGTTCGTTGGCGCGCGCGGCCTGGGGAGGCGAGAGGGTGATGCCGAGCACCGAGACGCCGTATTCCCTGGCGGCGTGAATTCCGAAGCTGCCCCAGCCGGAGCCGATGTCGAGCACCCGCATTCCCGGTTGCAGCTCGAGCTTGCGGCAGATCACCTCCAGCTTCGACTCCTGGGCGTCCTCGAGGGTGTCGGCGCCCTCCTCGAACAGCGCGCAGCTGTAGGTCATCGAGCGGTCGAGGAAGAGGGCGAAGAACTCGTTTGAGACGTCGTAGTGGTGGCGCACCGCCTCGGCGTCGCGCCTGGCGGTGTGGCGCTCGCGGCTGGGGTGAAGCTCGGCGGCCGGGGGAGGGGGCGGGCGGTGCAGCCCGGCGGCGCGGAGCGCCGCCACGCCCAGCCGCGCCTTGGCGGCCAGCCCGAGCTCGCCCGGTGACCAGCGCCCGAGCAGGCCGATCACCGAGTCGAGGTCGTCGACGTCGATGTCGCCGAGAACGTAGGCGCGCCCCAGGCCGAGCTCGCCGGGAGAGCGCAGGACCTGCGCCAGCGCCCGCGGCGAGCGGAAGCTCAGCGTCGGGCTGTCCTCATGAGTGGCGGGGACCCGCCCGCCGTCCCAGAACTCGATCGCGAAGGGGCGGTCTCCCATACTGCGCTCGATCTCGCGGCAGAGCGCGGCGGTGCTTGCCATGCGCTGACCCTAGAGGATCGCGCGGTGGGCGGCGGGGTGGAGCTCAGTCGTCGCCGCCGCCGGAACCGGAGTGGTCCTCGCCGCCGCCGCCGTCGCCCGAGCCCGACTCACCCGAGCCGGAGTGGCTGGAGCCCGAGCCCGAGTCCTCGGAGCCCGAACCGGAGTTGCCGCCGCCCTCGGGCTTGGAGCCGCCGTCATCCGAGCCCGAGCCCGACCGCGAGCCGGAGCCCGTGCTCGAGTTTGGCGAGCTGTTGCCGGAGCCGCCGTCCCCGCTTCCGCCGGAGGCGCTTCCCTCCGATGAGCCGGAGCCGCCGCTCCCGCTCTCGTCGGAGGTCCCAACCCGGGAGCCGTGCGAGCGATCGCGCGGATTGCGATTCCCTCCGGGGGCCAAGTCCCCGACGGGCGGCTTGTCGGCGACGCTGATGGGCTCGGCCGGGAGGCCGATCGAATCGCCCGCGATCGAGTTGGCGCCGATCGCTATTCCCGCGGCGGCGAATATCCCGGTTAGCCCGAAGAGGGCCGTCCGCAGTGCGTTTCCCCAATTCACGACGTGGAGGCTAGGGGCCCAGGGTTAGGAGTTGGCAAAGCCTCGGCTAGGCGGGCGGGGCCGTCGCGGGCACGAGCACGACCTCGGCGACGACGCCTCCTGGCGCGTTCCGAAGCCGGGCCGCGCCGCCCCAGCGCCCGGCGAGCGCGGCGACGATCGCCAGGCCGAGCCCCGTTCCCTCGCCGCGCTTGGCGCGGGAGCCCCGGTAGAAGCGCTTGAAGGCCTGCTCCAACTCTGCGTCGGAGAGCTCAGAGCCCAGGCTGGTGACCGCGAGGGTGGCATCGTCGTGCGCCAGCCGCCAGCCGACCCGAACCGGCGAGCCGGGGCTGGAGTACTTGATCGCGTTCTCGATCAGGTTGTCGAGGATCAGCGCGAGATCGCCGCCTGAGGCGCGCACGCGAACCTCCCCGTCGCCCGTCAGCTCGATCTCGTGCCCGGTCTCCGAGGCGGCATCCCGCCAGCGCTCGAGCGCCTCAGCGGCGGCGCGGCTGAGCCCCGCCTCCTCGCGGGTGCCGGTCGCCTCCTCGCTGGCGGCGAGGGTGAGCAGGTCGGCCACCAGCGTGGACAGCCGCTCCGTCTCGCGCTCGGCCGCCTCCAGGTCGCGGGCGGTGCCCGCGGCCCGGGTCTTGGCCGCCGCCGCCTCCAGCCGAAGCTGCAGGCCGGTCAGCGGCGTGCGGAGCTGGTGCGAGGCGTTGGCGACGAACTCCCGCTGGGAGTCGAGGACGGCGCCGAGGCGCTCGGCCATCTCGTTGAATGCTCGCGACACCTCGACCTGCTCGCGCGAGCCAGTCGGCTCGGCGCGGACGTCCAGGTTGCCGCCCGCCATACGCCGGGCCACGCCGGCCAGGGAGAGCAGCGGCCGTGCGATCGAGCCGGCCAGGATCCAGGCGACGCCGAGGCCGATCGCGAGCGCCAGTAGCCCGATCCCGATCAGGGCGATGACGTCGTCGCGCACCGCCGCGTCCACCACCTCGACGTCTTGGGTCACCCGCACCGCTCCGCGAACGCGTCCGGCGTCGGTGATCGGCACGGCGCTGAAGAGCAGGTTCTGGTCCAGGGTGTCTGAACGGCGCTGCCCCTGCGCGGGAGCGCCGGCCAGCGCTGTGGAGAGCTCCGGGCGGTTCTCGCTGCGGTAGTCGCGGCCCAGGGTCCGATCGGTGGCCGAGTCGGCGAGCACCCGTCCGTTCCTCTTGACGAGCAGCACTCGGGCGTCGAGGTCCCGCGCCGAGTTGTCGGCGAGGCGGGCGAGCTTGCGGGGGTTGCCGAGCGCCCCGGCCGCTGCCGTCGCGACCACCTGCGCCTGGCCGGAGGCCTCGTTCTCGATCTCGGCGTTGAGCCGCTTGTCGAGGTTGATCCCGAGCGGCACCAGGAGCGCGACGATGACCACGACCAGCGCATAGGCGAAGGCCGCCAGCAGTCGAGCGCGCAGGCTCACTTCTCGTCTGGGCCGGAGAAGCGGAAGCCGACGCCTCGCACCGTGTGGATGTAGCGCGGGCGCCTTGGATCGTCGCCCAGCTTCCGTCGCAAGCCGCTGACGTGAACGTCGAGGGTCTTGGTCGAGCCGAACCAGTTCATGTCCCAGACCCGGTCGATCAGCTCCTCCCGGGTGAGCACAGAGCCGGCGCTCTCCATCAGCGTTCGCAAGAGCTCGAACTCCTTGCGGGTCAGCTCGAGCGCGGTGCCCTCCAGCTCGGCCGAGTGGCGCGCGGGGTCGAGCTCCAGCCGGTCGACGACGAGCTTCTCGGCGCCGCTCGCCTGGTCGGGAGCGCGCCTGAGCACTGCCCGGACGCGGGCGATCACCTCCCGCGCGGAGAACGGCTTGACCACGTAGTCGTCGGCCCCCAGCTCGAGCCCCGCGACGCGATCTGCCTCGGAGCCGCGAGCGGTGAGCATGATGATCGGCACCTGCGAGGAGCTCCGCAGCTCGCGGCAGACGTCGAGCCCGGACCCGTCGGGCAGGCCGATGTCGAGCAGGACCAGGTCCGGCTCCAGCGAGCGCGCCGCCCGCAGGGCGCCGGCGACGCTCGCGGTCACCTCCGTGCGAAAGCCCTCGCGCGCCAAGGCCTCCGAGAGCGGCTCGGTGATCGCGTCCTCGTCTTCGACCAGCAGGACCGTGCGGCGCTCGCCCGCCATCAGCCTGATGCTAGAGGCGACGGGGCGGCCGCAGCCGCCCCGTCGCTCCCCCAGGGAGGGGTCTGGTGACCCTCAGTCGTCGTCTCCGCCGGAGTGATCCGATTCCTGGTGACCCGACCCGGAGTCCGACGAGCCCGAACCCGAGTTGTCGTCGTCGCCCTCGTCGCCCTCGTCGTCATCGTGGGCGTTGCCCGGGCCGGAGTTGAGCGAGCCGGGTCCCGAGTTGTCGACCCGGTCTCCGTCATCGTCTCCGTGGTGGGCGTTGCCCGGCCCCGAGTTGTCGAGGGCGCCGCCGTGGTCGTCGCCCTCGTCGTCGCCGAGCTGGTTGTTGTCGCCGTTGGGCTCGTCGGCGTCATTGTCCTCTGGTACCTGTGGCCCGTCGCAGCGCGGCTGGTTCGCGTGCTCGGCCTCGTCGCAGGGCCCCTTCACGTCGCCGCCGGCGGGGTTCTCCGCCGCGACGGTGTCGGTGACCGTCTTCGAGTCCTGCTTGGTCGTCTGAGCGCCGACGAAGGCCCCGCCGCCGATCAGCAGGCCGGCGAATGCAGCCAGCGCCATCTTGGTCAGTGTGCTCATTTCTCCCTCCTTGACCGATTTCCGGTTGCGCGCGGCGAGGGTGTCATCGGCTGGGCCAGGGATGCGCAAGCCGAAGGCAATGGCTTGGTAAAGACCGGTGCTCTCGCTACGGTGCCGTGCCGATGGTCGCCGAGCCGACTTCGACGGGAGGGGACAAGGTCGACCGCGGCACCGTGATGGCGCTGGTGGCGATGAGCCTGGCGGTGCTGGTGCTCGCCAACGACTTCTCGGCAATCAACGTCGCCATTCCCCAGATCGAGAAGGACTTCGACACCAGCATCACCACCGCGCAGTGGGTGGTCAATGCCTACGCCCTCACCTTCGGGGTCCTGATCGTCACCGGCGGCCGCCTCGCCGACCTGTTCGGTCGCCGCCGCGCCTTCTTCGTCGGCTCGGCGATCTTCGCCTCGATGTCGCTCGCCGGCGGGGTCGCCCAGACCGAGGCCTGGCTGATCGCCAGCCGCGTGCTGATGGGCATCGGCGGGGCGCTGATGTGGCCGGCGATCCTCGGCATGACGTACGCGGCGCTGCCCGCCAACCGAGCGGGGTTGGCCGGTGGACTGATCCTCGGCGCAGCCGGCTTCGGCAACGCCATCGGGCCCCTGCTGGGCGGCGCCTTCACCGAGCTGCTGAGCTGGCGCTGGATCTTCTTCTTCAACCTGCCGATCACCGCCTTCGCCGTGATCGTCACCTACCTCGAGGTCCACCAGCCGCGCGAGCAGGTCGAGGACACCCGCATCGACTACGCGGGCTCGGTGGCCCTCACGGTCGGGCTCGTCTCGCTGCTGCTCGCCTTCGACCAGGTAACCGATTGGGGCTGGGGCGACCCGAGGATCATCGGGCTGTTCGGGCTCTCGGCGGCGACGATGGTCGTCTTTGCCCTGATCGAGCGGGGCGCCGGCCTGCACGCGCTGGTGCCGCGCGACGTGATGCGAAACCGCGAGTTCGCCCTCACCTGCGCCGCGGTGCTGCTGATGTCGGTGACCTTCTTCGCGATGCTGCTCTATGTGCCCCAGTACCTGCTCAAGGTGCGCGAGTGGAACCCGATCGAGACCGGGCTGGGGATGCTGCCGATGATGGCCGTGTTCGCGCTGGTCTCCTTCATCGCTGGGCCGCTGTATGACCGGGTGGGCGGCAAGCTCCTGGTCTCGGTGGGCTCGGGCTGCATCGCCCTGGGCATGTTCCTTGTCTCCCTGATCGATTCGGGCTCGGGATACGACGCCGTGATCCCGGGGCTGGCGCTGACTGGCCTCGGTATCGGCCTCTTCTATCCCACCGCCACCACGATCGGCGTGACCGCAGCCGGGCCCAAGCGCGCGAGCCTGGCCGGGGGGATCATCTACATGTTCCAGATCGCGGGCGGCTCGATCGGCCTCGGCCTGACCACGACCATCTTCACCGAGGCGGGCAAGGGCGTCTCGGGATTCGAGGACTCGTTCATCGAAGGCTTCCAGACGGCCCTGCGGGTGGACGCCCTGCTGGCGCTCGGCGGCTTCGCGATCGCGCTGTTCTTCATCGGCGGCCGCCCGCAGGTGAAGCTGCCGCACCGATCGCTGCGCCACTCGGCCAAGCCGCACGCGCCCTAGAGCGGAGCCGAGGAACCGCGGTCTCTACCCTTTGGGGTGGTGCGTAAGGCACTGCTCACTGCCTCATTCGCTTTGGTCGTGCTTGCCGGCTGTGGGGGAACGAACATCTCCGATCGGGTCCCGCGGAATGTCGGCAAGAACCTCTACGTCATCTGCTCGGGCAAGCCTCGCTACTGCGCGGTCGCTGACAGGAGCAGCCACGAATGGGTTTCCGCCGACGAATTGGCCCCCGCCTCGGCGCGCCGCTTCCGTCGCCTCGTCGGTCCGGGCTCGGTGCCGTTGCCGCCCTGAGCCGGGATTCGCTCGACGCTGAGTGCTGGCAGGCAGCGGAGCTCGACGCGATCGCTTGCCTCGTGCAGAGACTGGGCCGGGTCGAGGAGGGTCCCGTAGTCTTGGCATCCCCGGAGCGGTCGAACGCGAGGAGATCACCATGGAGTCGAAGGCGCTTGATTCTGTCGAGTTCCGAGGCACTCAGCGGCAGCAGTGGGACAGCGCGGCGACGGGCTGGCGCAGGTGGTCCGAGTTGATCGATGGGGCCGCCAGCGCCATCAGCGAGCGCCTGGTCGAGCTGGCCGGCGTCGAGCCGGGAAGCCGGGTGCTGGACGTGGCCGCAGGCTACGGCGAGCCTTCCCTGACCGCGGCCAGGGCGGCTGGGCCCGAGGGCAGCGTGACAGCCACCGACATCTCGGCCGAGATGATCGCGTTTGGCCGCGAGCGCGCCGCCGCCGCCGGGCTCGCAACCATCGACTTCGTCGAGTCGGATGCGGCGTCCCTGGAGTTCCCGGAGAACAGCTTCGACGCCGCGCTCTCGCGCTGGGGGATCATCTTCGAGCCTGACGGCGAGGCGGCCGCGGCGCGCGTCCGCGGGTTCCTCGAGCCCGGCGCGCGAATGGCGATCAGCTCCTGGGGACCGCCCGATCGCGTGCCGTTCTTGGCGATTCCCATGAGGACCGCGATGGAGCGCCTCCAGGTGCCGCCGCCCCCGCCGGGAACGCCCGGCCCTCTCTCGCGCCCCACCGCGGAAGCGCTGGCCGGCTTGCTGGAGGCGGGCGGGTTCTCCGATGTGGAGGTCGAGGAGGCCAACGTCAGCTTCGAGTGGCAGTCCCCCGAGGAATTCACCACGTTCATCAGGGAGATCGCCCCGCCGATCACGGCGATCATCGACCCGCACCCACAGGAGGTGCAGGACGAGACCTGGGCCGCGATAACCGAGGCCAGCCGGCAGGCGGCTGCCGATGACGGAGCAGTGAGGCTCTCGAACCTGGTGCTGCTGGCCGTCGGCCGCGCCTAGCGGGCACCCCTGGTATCAGGGCAAACCGCATCTCTAAGCCAAGAGAGCGACCAGCCGAAGCGGGCGATCGGGCCGAAACTGATGAAGCGGTTGGGAGCGCTGCTGTCGCGCGCCCTCAACTCGGCCCCGGCAGGGACCGATGGCGGCCGGTCGCCCGTTTCGAGCGGCGAGCTGGAGCTGCTTGAAGCAGATCGGGGCTGCAGGCGATCGAGACGAACGAGTAGGCGCCACCGCGAGATACTGCGGGGGCGATGTCGCAGGAGAACGTCGAGGTGGTCCGGGCCTTTTACGAGGCTCTCAACAGGTGGCTCGAGTCCTACTGGGCTGATCCGGGGCTGCCGATCGAGGAAACGCCAGAGCTCGAGGAGGTGTTCGATCGCCTCGACCCCGAGATCGAATGGGACTGGCTGTTCAGCCCGGAGACCTTCCGGGGTCGCGACGAGCTCCTGCGGGCCGCGGCGGATTGGATCGAGACCGTGGGCGACTGGCGGGTCGAGGTCGAGGAGCTGACCGACGGCAGCGAGGACCGAGTCTTGGCGATCGTGCGCGTGGTGGCACGCGGCAGGGGTAGCGGCGCCCCTGCCGTTCAGCGCGCTTTCGTCGCGGTCACCGTGCGCAACGGCAAGCTCGTTCGCATGGATGACCACACGGAGCGAGCCGAAGGTCTCAAAGCCGCCGGGCTGTCGGAGTAGCTCAACATACCTCTCGCCTGCTGACCCGGCCTGTTAGATACCGGGGATGGCGACGTTCTGTCTGATCCACGGCTACTGGCACGACGGCTCATCCTGGGAGCGATTGGTCGGTCCGCTGCGGGCCCGCGGCCACGAGGCGGTCGCGCCCGACCTGCCGATCGACGATCCCAAGACGGGTTGGAAGGAGCGCGCCGAGCCGGCGCTGCGCGCGCTCGAGGGCGTCGACGGACCGGTGGTGATCGTCGTCCACTCGGCGTCGTCGGGATACGGGGCGCTGGTCGCGGCGCGGCTTGACGATCCGCTACTGGTCTATCTATGTCCGAGGCTGACCCCGTTTCCCCCCCCGCCCGACGCGCCCGAGGTCTTCAGGCCCGGCTTTCCGTTTCCGGCGCGCCGCCCCGACGGGGCGAATGTCTGGGAGCGCGAGGCGGCAATCGAGGCGATGTACCCCCGGCTCACCCGAGACACGGCCGAGGAGCTGGCGGAACGCCTTCGTCCGGCGGCCCCGCCGGCGGGCGAGTTCCCGTTGCCGGGCCATCCTGACGTAGCCACGTCGCTCGTATACGCGAGTGAGGACGAGTTCTTCGAGCCCGACTGGGAGCGGTTCATGGCGCGCGAGCTGCTCGGCGTCGAGCCGATCGAGATCCCGGGCGGCCACTTCCCTATGGTCGAGGACCCGGAGGGCCTCGCCGACCTCCTCGATCTCCTGGCGCGAGAGCACGCCGGGCGGCGCCGGCGGGCAGCCGGTTAACCCCAATCAAGTGACCGCGCTCGGCCCCACCGCGAGATACTGCGCGGGCGATGTCGCAAGAGAACGTCGAGATCGTGCGGAGGTTGATCACGGAGATCTGGGGAGGGAAGACTGGCCCGCCGGATCTCGCGAGACGAGTGCATCCGCAGGTCGAGATCGTCGCCTCTCCGGACTTTCCGGAGCAGGGGGTGCTGCGCGGGCTGCCAGGCTTCGAACAGTGGACGAGGCGTTGGTCTGCGCTGGTCGAGGGCTACGACCTCCAAGCCGAGCGGTTTTGGGAGGCGGGCGACCGAGTCGTGGTCGCCCTGCACGAGCGGGGAATCGCTGCACGCAGCGGGATTCCGTTCGACGATCACTACGCGCACGTCTGGACGTTCCTCAGCGGGCTCGTCGTGCGAGTCCAGGTTTTCAGGAACCAAGAGGAAGCCCTTGAAGCCGCCGGCCTATCGGAGTAGGCGATGTCGCAGCAGAACGTGGAGATGATGCGGGGGGTGGTGGAGGCGTTTAACCGTGGGGATGGCAAGGCGTTCGACCGCTGCCTCGCCAGCGATGCGGAAGTCGTCCCGGTTCGAGCGGCGTTGGAGGGAACGATCTATCGCGGCCCCGACGCTGGCACGCAATACTGCACCGCCGTCGATCAGAGCTGGGAGAACCTCCGGTGGGAGGTGGAGGAGATTCGGGACGGTGGCGAAGAGATCCTCGCCACGGGCCACATTCGAGGCGAGGGACGTGACAGCGGCGTTGCCATTGACGCCAGAGCCGGATGGCTCGCCCACTTCAGTGAGGGGCGGATCACGAGGTTCCAGACATTCGCCAACCGTGACGAAGCCCTCGAAGCCGCCGGGCTGCGGG
The DNA here is from genome assembly GCA_963746615.1 of uncultured Solirubrobacterales bacterium. Lineage (GTDB taxonomy): Bacteria > Actinomycetota > Thermoleophilia > Solirubrobacterales > 70-9 > SHVA01. Next base: position 57,544 of record CAVVBU010000005.1, read on the forward strand.
AGAGCGCTCCCGCTTTGGACGAGAAGCGGTCGCTATGCATGGAAAGGAGGAGCGTGAGCTGGCGCTGCTCTTCTCGGGGCATGAAACTGCCCCGAAGGCTGACGTCCGCCTCCCGACCTACGGTCGGGCGACTGGAACAGGGGCCTTCATGGAGAACGCAGGCTGGACAGGCCGTTTACTGCGCGATGGGCTTCGAGCCCGGCTTTTCACTGGCCGCCCCTGCGACCGGCCCGGTTGTGCCCAGAGCACGAATCCGTCGATGTCGTTGTCCGTCTGCTCTCCCTCGAATCCAACAACGAGGAGGCACGAATGATGAGATCGATCGGCCTCGATATCCACCGCGACTTCTGCGAGGTCGCGATCGCCGAGGCGGGTGAGATCCGCTCTGCCGGGCCGGATCGGGATGGCCACCGAGGAGCTGGAGCTCTTCGCCCAGAGCCTGGGCCGAGACGACCAGGTAGCACTCGAGGTCTCGGGCAACGCCTGGGAGGTGGCGCGGATGATCCGCCCCCACGTCGCCCGGGTGGTGGTCGCCTCACCCACCGACACCGGGATCCGCGGGGCGCGGGCGAAGACCGACCGCCTCGATGCCCGGGCGCTGGCGAAGCTGCTGGCCGCGGGCACCCTCGACTCGGTCTGGGTGCCCGATCGAGCCGACCCGGGCGATGCGCCGGCGGCTGGGGCGCCGCTCCGAGCTGGTCCGAGTGAAGACCAAGGCCAAGAACGAGATCCACGCGGCGCTGATGCGAAGGCTGATCTCGAAGCCGCCGATCTCAGATCTCTTCGGGGTCAAGGGCCGCCGCTGGCTGGCCGAGGCCGAGCTTCCCGCCGAGGAGCGAGAGACCGTCGACGGCTGCCTTCGCCAGCTCGACTTCTGCGAGTCAGAGATCGCGGAGATAGAGCGGGTGATCGCCGCCGAGGCGCTCGGCTCAGGCGAGATCCGCCGGCTGATGACGGTGCCGGGGGTGAACGTGATCACCGCGGCGACCTTCATGGCTGCGATCGGTGACGTCGGCCGGTTCGCGACCCGCCAGAAGCTGGTCGGCTACCTGGGGCTCGATCCGAAGGTCCGCCAGTCGGGGACGAGCGCAGCGAGCCGGGGGCGGATCTCAAAGCAGGGCTCGGCCTCGGCGCGCCATGCCCTGGTCGAGGCATCGTGGAGCGCGGTTCGAAACCCGGGCCCGATCCGGGCCTTCTACGAGCGGATCCGGGCCCGCCGCGGCCACCAGGTCGCGATCGTCGCCGCCTCGCGAAAGCTCGCCTGCCTGTTCTGGTGCATGCTGAGCAGGGAGGAGGACTACGCCTACGGTCAGCCGTCGCTCACCCGCAAGAAGCTGCGGCGGCTGGAGCTCCTGGCCGGCGCTCCCAAGGGTGAAGTCGAGCCGGGAATCTGGTCGACGAACGCGGCGATGCGCAGCGCAGAGCGCGAAGTCTCGCTCCTCCTTCCATGCAAAGCAGGAGCGCGGATCAGCCAATCTAGGGGGGCTGGGGGTCGATGCCGTGAACTTCTTGGAATGTGATCATCGCGCCCACGGAATGCACGACGAAGCCATCGTCAAGTAGGCCGGGGCCCCGCAGCGCCAGGCAGCGCTTATTGAGCTGACGGACGTGCGTAAAGCCTAGAGCGGGAGTCGGGCCGTCACCCGTGCTGCAGCCGGTAGAAGCGCGGGACGGCTCTTTTCACATATCCGGGTGCTCCGCGGACGTCCATGGTCTGCTCATCGACCACCTTCCACCCGGAGAACGCGGCCTCAATGTCCTCGCGGCTCGCGCCGCGCGGGAGCGGCCCTCTCCTCCCGGGCTCCCATGCCATCAGGAGCATGCTGGCGCCCGGGGCAGCGACCGCGCTCGCTTCGTGGCCCTCCTCCTCGCGCTGCGCATCGCTCAGCTCGTCGTGGAAGCAGCCGAAGTCCAGGAGTAGCTGGAATCCAGAGCCGACGGTGCCGAGCGCCGTCACGTCGCCCTCGATCAGCTCCACCTCGACACCGGCCTCCCGCGCCCGCTCGCGCGCCCGGCGCAGGGCCTTCGGGACGAAGTCCACACCGGTGACCTGCCAGCCGCGGGCCGCCAGCTTGACCGCCCAGATTCCGCTGCCGCAGCCGAGGTCGAGCACCTTGCCGTAGGGCGGCTGGCGTCCTGCCTCCTCGCGGTCGAACATCGCGGAGATCTGCTCGGTGATCGGAGGCGATTTTGCCATCTGCTCCCAGGGGGTGAAACCGACCCCGTAGAGCAGCTTGTAGGCAAAGCTCATTGGGTCCTCCTTGGTGCTCGCGACGCGAGTTGAGCGGTGCCGGCACGGGCGGGACTCGTTCCGCGCGCGGTAGGCACCGCAGTATCGCAATGCGCGAAACGCGGGAGCGTTGCGCGGCACTTCCGCGTCCCATGCAAAAGGGGGAGTCTCCGAGGAGCCAGGGCTCCCACGAGTGGCGCCGCGAGCTAGCCAAGAGCTTCGCTGGGCCCCACGCGGGATACTTCGTGGGCGATGTCCCAGGAGAACGTCGAGAGGGTAAGGGCGGGATTCGCTGCGCACAACCGTGGCGACATCGACTCCCTGGTGGAGATATATGACCCAGAGGCGGTGTTCGAAACGCTCCTCCTGGGAACCCACCACGGCAAGGAGGCCATACGCTCGCTCTACGAGGAGAACCAGACGAATCAGTCCGGCTACACGGTCGACCCCGTAGAAATGATCGACGCTGGAGACAAGGTGATCACGGTCGTTCAAGTCGGCGGAGCCGGGCCCGTGAGCGGGATTGCCCTGGATGACCAGATCGCCTTCATCCACACGTTCAAGAACGGGCTGGTCGTGCGAGAACAGACCTTCAGCAACAGGGATGACGCACTCGAAGCCGCCGGGCTGCGGGAGTAGCCCGAGCGCGGCCTCTCTCGCGCCCTTGAGGTCACGGCGCCACAGGTTCTCAGCAGGAACCGGCCCCGTACCTCTGAACCGCTCTCGGTCGCTAGGAAGGAGCGATGACCTTCGCCCTACGCGCCTGGCCTCAATGGCAATCAACAGGGAAGGGAACGCCTGCTCTGGACCTTTCAGTCACGACAGGACGAGAAGGCGGCTCCGTAGCGGTCTACCCCCAGGGAAAGCTGGACCGGGCGACGGTCGGCAAACTGGAGGCGGTATTGCGCCATGCCGAAGCGTCTGAGCACGAGCGGATCGTGGTGGACCTCCAGGGCTTGACATTCATCGACTCAACCGCAGTCAGAACCTTGCTGCTGTTCAAATCCCGTTCCCGCGCAGACGCCGCTCGGGTCAGCTACATCGCCTCGAGCGAGGGTGCGGTTGCTCGCGCCTTTGAGGCCGCCGGGTTGGACGAGGTGTTGGATTACCGAGTGCCGGGCTGACTCCGGTACGACGGCGCCCGCCAGGCGCGCCGAAGCCCTCGAAGCGCCGGGTTGACGGACTAGCCGAACTACTTGGAGGGCAGCGGCGGGTAGCTCTCGGGCTCCTGCGCCCGTTTGCGCGACGTAGCAGCGGACGTGGTACTTGGAGCGCCCCGGAGCCTCTCTCAGCGGAAAGTCCCTGCAAATCGGCGAAAAGAAACGACCCGCCGAAGCGGGCCGTTTCTGGGGTACTACAGGGAGGAGAGATATGTGGTGCGTCTTATGGGAGGCGGCCGGGGCTACGCGCCAAGCGGGCGACTGAACCGCGTTGAGGCGGTCAGCGCCATATGCGCGAAGCCGAACCCGACCATGAAGACTGTTGCCGTCGCGTCGCCCGTGGCCAGGCCGACCACGATGCCGGCCACGATGGTGGTCGCGGAGAGCACGTAGTCGAAGCCCCGGTGCGCCACGATCGGCATCGAGCCGCGCTCGCCATCGCCATAGAGCGAGAGCGCGAGCCCGAGGAGGAGCACTCCCAGCAGGATGCTGACGGCGCCGGCCAGCGGGCTGAATCCGAGCGCGAAGGGCGCGAAGATCAGCAGCGGCGCGCCCAGCACCTCGAGTGCTCCGTGAAGCTGAAGTGGGATTGCCCTGAAGAGAGTCACGAGAGCCAGGGTACGAACGTATGTGCGATCCGTCTGTGACCGCGATCACAGTGCTTTTCCCGCGCCTCGGTGCGCCCAGCGGCTACGGTTGGCGGCGTGAGCCGCCGCCGCGCCGACACGCTGCTCGCCGAGCGCGGGCTCGCGCCGTCGCGCTCCGCGGCGGCCACCGCGGTCCGCGCCGGCCTGGTGCGCCTCGGGCGCGACGGCGCGCACGTCTCCAAGCCGGGCCAGCTTCTGCCCCATGACGCGGACCTCGTGCTGGAGGAGGGCCGCCGCTTCGTCTCCCGCGGCGGGCTCAAGCTGGAGAACGCGCTCGATCAGCTGGGCATCGAGGTGTCGGGGCGGAGCTGCCTCGACGTCGGCGCTTCGACAGGCGGGTTCACCGATTGCCTGTTGAAGCGCGGCGCCGAGCGGGTGATCGCTCTCGACGTTGGCCATGGCCAGCTCGACTGGGGCCTGCGCGGCGACCCCCGGGTGACGGTGATGGAGCGCGTCAACGCCCGCAACCTGGACCCCGACGACCTGCCCTGGCGGCCGCAGCTGGTCACCGTCGACGTCTCCTTCATCTCCCTGCGCAAGCTGCTGCCGGCGATCTCCGCCTGTGCAGCCCGCAGCTTCGACCTTGTGGCGTTGGTCAAGCCCCAGTTCGAGCTGAGCCCCGAGCGGGTCGCGCGCGGCGGCGTCGTCAGGGAGGCGAGCGACCGCCGCGACGCGTTGCGCTCGGTGGCGCTGGCGGCGGCCGAAGCCGGCCTCTCGGTGCGAGGGCTCGCGCCATCGGGGCTGCCCGGGCCCAAGGGCAACCGCGAGACCTTCATCTGGTGCGATCGCTCCGGCGCCGGGGTCGCCGATCTCGACGCCGCCGTGGAGGAGGCGGAAGCATGACGGCGCACTCGATAGAGACCGCGGTGCTCGTCACCCACACCCACCCCGACAACTCCTCGGCGCCCGTCGCCGCGGCCGCCAAGGCGGCCGAGCGCGCCGGCTGCACGCTGGTCGCGACCGAGGACGAATTCGCGAAGCACGGCGACGCCGCGGCCGGCATCGAGCGCGTCGAGGAGCTGCCCTCCAAACCGGACCTCTGCCTGGTCCTGGGGGGCGATGGGAGCATCCTCTACGCGCTCCGCCGCTACGCGCGGACAGGCGTCCCCGTCTTCGGCGTCAACTTCGGCACGATCGGGTTCCTCGCCGCGGCCGAGCGCGAGGAGCTCGACCATGGCCTCGAGCGAGCCCTCACCGGCGACTTCGAGGTGATGTCGATGCCGGGGCTGGAGCTGAGCCCAGGCGGCGACCATCCGCTGGCATTCAACGACGTCGCCTTCATCCGGCCGCAGCACGGGAGGGTCGCCGAGCTCTCCTACAGCGTCGCGAGGGAGGAGATCGGCCACGTGCGCTGCGACGGCCTGGTGGCGGCGACCCCCGCGGGCTCGACCGGCTACAACCTCGCCAACTCAGGTCCGATCCTGGCATGGGGCGTGGAGGGCTACGTCGTCAGCTTCATCGCGCCTCACACGATCACCGCGAGAGCCCTGGTCGTCGCCCCCGATGACGTCCTGCACGTCGCCAACGCGCGGGGGCGCGAGCCGGTGGAGATCGAGATCGACGGGCAGCATGCCAGCGAGCTCAGCCCCGGCGGAGAGGTCGAAGTCCGCTTCCGCGACGCCGTCGGCTCGCTCGCCCAGCTCCCCGGCAGGAACTTCTACCAGCGGATCAGGGAGAAGTTCGGGCGCCTGGCGCGCTAGCCCACATATCCTGACCGCGACTTCGTTGAGCGGACAGGAGGGTGCATGGAGCGGAAGTGGTGGACGCTGTTGGCGACCTGCGTGGCGACCTTCATGTTGCTGCTCGACATCACCATCGTCAACGTAGCCCTGCCCGAGATCCAGCGCGATCTCGACGCCAGCTTCAGCGACCTGCAGTGGGTCGTCGACGCCTACTCGCTGATGCTTGCGGCTCTGCTGTTGACCGCCGGCTCGCTCGGAGACCGGCTCGGCCGCCGCCGGATCTTCGTCTGGGGCTTCGCCGTCTTCACCGGCGCCTCGCTGCTCTGCGGCCTCGCCGGCAGCCCGACCTTCCTCAACCTCATGCGCGCGGTTCAGGGGATCGGCGGAGCCGCCATGTTCGCGACCACACTGGCGCTGATCGCGCAGGAGTTCCGCGGGCCCGAGCGGGCCACGGCGTTCGGCATCTGGGGGGCGACGATCGGCGGCGCGGTCGCGATCGGTCCGCTGGTCGGGGGCGCGCTCACCGACGCGCCTCGGCTGGGAGTGGATCTTCTTCGTCAACGTGCCGATCGGGGTCGCCGCCATCGCCCTCACTCTGAGCAAGCTGGCGGAGTCCCGCGCTTCAGATGCCGAGCCGGTCGATTGGCCGGGCGTGGCCGCCTTCTCCGCCTCCCTCTTTCTGCTCGTCTTCGGCCTGGTCCGGGGCAACGCCGAGGGCTGGTCCAGCTTCCAGATCACGGGGTCCCTGGCCGGGGCGGCGGTGCTGATGGCGACTTTCGTGGCGATCGAGGCGCGCTCCAGCCATCCGATGCTCGACCTGGGGCTGTTCCGAAAGAGCGCGTTCGTCGGCGTCTCGATCGTCGCCTTCTGCCTCTCGGCCTCGATGTTCGCGATGTTCCTCTACCTGACGATCTACGTGCAGGACGTGCTCGGGTTCACGCCGTTCGAGGCGGGTGTGCGCTTCCTGCCGATCACGCTGGTCGCGTTCTTCGTCGCTCCGGTCGCGGGCCAGCTCCTCACCCGGATACCGGCCCGAGCCTTCTTCGGCGCGGGGCTGACGCTGGTCGGGGTTGGCCTGCTGTTGATGCGCGGCCTGCAACCCTCGACGGTCACCGCCGAGGGCTCGGGGTGGACGGCGCTGCTCGCCGGCTTCATCGTCGCCGGCGCCGGGATCGGGATGACCAACCCGGCGATCGCCTCCGTCGCCGTCGGCGTGGTACCCGCGGTCAAGGCCGGGATGGGCTCCGGCATCAACAACACCTTCAGGCAGGTCGGCATCGCGACGGGGATCGCCGCCCTCGGTGCGATCTTCCAGTCGGAGATCGCGTCCAAGCTCCACGAGCTGCTGCCGGGCTCGCCGGACGGCTTGGCCGAGGCCGTCGCGTCGAGCGGCACCCGGGCGGTCGACGAGCAGGGTGCGCCAGCGAGCGCGGCGGCGAGCGCGGCTTTCGTCGGCGCGCTCAACGAGCTACTCCTGATCGGCGGGATCCTCGCCCTGGTCGGCGCGGCGCTCGGCCTGCTGCTCACGCGAGAGCGCGACCTGGTTCCCCAGGGCGCTCCGGCGGAGGACGAGGTGGCTGCGGAGCCGGCCGCGAGCTAGGGGCGAATCCGTCGGCGCCCATCGCTAGAACGGGTGGCCGATGTTGCTCGAGCTTCGGATCGAGAACCTGCTCCTGATCGAGCGCGCCGAGCTTCGGCTGGGGCCCGGGCTGAACGCGCTCACGGGGGAGACCGGCGCCGGCAAGACGGTCCTGGCGCACTCGCTCGACCTTCTCATGGGAGGCAAGGCGCGGCCCCAGATCGTGCGGCCGGGCGCCCCCGAGGCCTACGTCGAGGGGGTCTTCGAGCTGCCGCCGGGGCTGCTGTCCCAGCCCGAGCTGGCCGAGGTCGCCGAGCGCCTGCCGGACGGCGTCACCGAGATCGTGCTCGGGCGGCGCGTCTCCGCGGCAGGGCGGACGAGCGCCTTCGTCCAGGGCCGCGCCGGCTCGGCGGCCGACCTGAAGCTGCTCGGCTCCCACCTGCTCGCCTTCTACGGCCAGCACGAACACCGGCGCCTGACCCTCGGCTCGGCGCAGCTGGAGACGCTCGACGGCTTCGCCGGGGCCGAGCATCTCGAGCGCCGTGAGGCCTACCGGCGGCTGCACGCCGAGGTCGTCCGTCTCGACCGCGAGCTGGCTGAGATCCGCGACCGCGAGGGCGCGCGCGAGCGCGACCTCGACCTGCTGCGCTACGAGCTCGAGGAGATCGAAGCGGCGGCTCCGGACCCCGGCGAGGAGGCCTCGCTGGCGCAGGAGCGCGAGCGGCTGCGCCACGCCGAGGGCCTGCGCTCGGCGGCGTCCAGCGCGCTGGCTGCTGTCGCGGGCGCCGACGACGCCGGCGGCGGTGACGAAGGTGGCGCCGCGCGGGCTCTGGCGAGCGCCGACGCCCCGCTGGCCGCGGCCGAGGGGGTCGACGCGCGGCTCGACGAGCTCGCCGGGCGGGCTCGCGGCCTCGCCGTCGAGCTGAGCGAGCTCGGCGCGGACCTGCGCTCGTACGGCGAGGCGATCGAGGCCGAGCCGGGCCGCCTGGAGCAGGTCGAGGAGCGCCTCGACGCGCTCGACCGCCTCAAGCGCAAGCACGGCGGCGAGATCGACGCGGTGCTCGCCCACGCCGAGCACTGCCGCCTCCAGATCGAGCGCATCGAGGGCGCCGAGGAGCGCGGCGGAGAGCTCGAGCGCGAGCTGGCCGAGGCGCGGCGGCGGCGCGAGGACCTCGCCGGGAAGCTGAGCGAGGCCCGCGCCGGTGGGGCCCGCGAACTGGAGTCCAAGATGACCGAGGAGCTGGAGTCGCTGGCGATGAGCGGCGCCACCCTCGAGGTGAGGCTGGAACCCCACCCCGACCAGTTCGGCGCGACGGGCGCCGAGACCGTGGAGTTCTGGATCGCCACGAATCCCGGCATGCCCACCTCGCCCCTCCGCGACGCGGCTTCGGGCGGCGAGCTGTCGCGGATCATGCTGGCCCTCGCCGGCCAGGGGTCGGCCGGAGGAACGGCCACCTATGTCTTCGACGAGATCGACGCCGGAGTCGGGGGCAACACCGCGCGAGCCGTCGGCGAGCGGCTGCGCTCCCTCGGCGCCGAGCGGCAGGTCCTCTGCATCACCCACCTACCGCAGGTCGCCTCCGTGGCCGAGGCTCACTTCAGGATCGAGAAGCGCATCGGCGGCGGTCAGGCCGTCGCCACGGTCGAGCGCGTCGACGGCGAGGAGCTGGTGGCGGAGATCGTCCGCATGCTGGGCGGGGATCGAGACGACGCAACGGCCAACGAGCACGCCCGGGAGCTGCTGAAGGCCGCATAGAGCGGCGGTCTTTGCCCGGGCTTCCGCCACCGGAGCAACTAGACTCGGGTGGCAGGGTCGAATGACGGTGAAACCAGACGACACGCGCTTCCTCTTCGTAACCGGGGGAGTGGTGTCCTCACTGGGCAAGGGGATCGCCTCGGCCTCGATCGGCCGCCTTCTGGTCAGCCGCGGGTTCCGCGTCCAGCTGCAGAAGTTCGATCCCTACATCAACGTGGACCCGGGGACGATGAGCCCCTTCCAGCACGGCGAGGTCTTCGTCACCGAGGACGGCGCGGAGACCGACCTCGACCTCGGCCACTACGAGCGCTTCACGGACGAGAACACCTCGCGCGCCTCCAACGTCACCGCGGGCGCCGTCTACAACTCGGTGATCCGGCGCGAGCGCCGCGGCGACTACCTCGGGGCCACCGTCCAGGTGATCCCGCACATCACCGACGAGATCAAGAACCGGATCCTGATCGTCGCCGAGTCCCAGGCCGTCGACTTCGTCATCGCCGAGATCGGCGGCACGGTGGGGGACATCGAGTCGCTGCCCTTCCTGGAGGCGATCCGCCAGCTCTACACGGACCTGGGGCCGAAGCGCTGCATGTTCATCCACCTGACCCTGGTCCCCTACATCGGCCACGCGGGCGAGATGAAGACGAAGCCGACCCAGCACTCGGTCAACGAGCTCCGCCGGATCGGGATCCAGCCCCACGCGCTGGTCTGCCGCTCCGAGCAGGGCCTCGACCGCGAGATCTCCCGCAAGATCGCGCTCTTCGCCAGCCTCCCCGAGGACGCCGTGGTCTCGGCCCGCGACGTCGACAACACCTACAAGGTGCCGCTGGTCTTCCGGGCCGAGGGCATGGACGACCTCATCCTCGACCACTTCGGGATCGAGGCGCCGCCGCCGGAGCTGAGCGACTGGGAGGAGCTGGTCCGCCGCGCCGACGAAGCCAGGGGCAAGGAGGTCCGGATCGCGCTGGTGGGCAAGTACGTCGAGCTGACCGACGCCTACAAGTCGGTGATCGAGGCGCTCACCCACGGGGGCTGGCAGCACGGCGTCGAGGTGAAGACGCAGCTGGTCTCATCCGAGGAGATCGACGAGGAGGCGCTGGAGGGCGTTGACGGAATCCTCATCCCCGGCGGCTTCGGCGAGCGCGGGATCGAGGGCAAGATCGAGGCGGCGAGGATCGCGCGCGTGAACGGCATTCCCTACCTGGGCATCTGCCTCGGCATGCAGATCGCCGTGGTGGAGTTCGCCCGCCATGTCTGCGGCATGGACGGCGCCAACTCGGCCGAGTTCGATCCCGAGACCCCCTACCCGGTCGTCGACCTGCTGCCCGAGCAGAAGGAGGTCTCCGATCTCGGCGGGACCATGCGCCTGGGCGCCGACCCGGTCAAGCTTCACGACGGCACCCGGGCGCGGGAGATCTTCGGCGAGCCGGTGATCTACAAGCGCCACCGCCACCGCTATGAGGTCAACAACATGCTGAGGCGCCGGCTCGAGGACGAGGGCCTGGTCACCAGCGGCACCTCGCCCGACGAGCGGCTGGTCGAGGTGATCGAGCTCCCGGAGCATCCGTTCTTCCTCGCCTCCCAGTTCCACCCCGAGTTCAACTCCCGTCCCACCCGGCCGGAGCCGCTCTTCCGAGACTTCGTCGGCGCCGCGGCCGCGCGGGCCGCCGAGCGCGCTCCCCAGGCCGAGGACGAGCCGGCGCCCAAGCCCCGCCGAGTCAAGACCTGAGCGCCGCCTTCGCCGAGCGCATAGCCTTGGCGCCATGAGCGACCAGCGGCTGCTCGACCGCTTCGTGCGGCTGTGCGAGACCCCGAGCCCGACCGGCGAGGAGCGCGCCGTCGCCGACGCGGTGCTGGCCGAGCTGCGGGGTCTGGGGCTGGAGGTGAGTGAGGACGGGTCGGCCGCTGCCGCGGGTGCGGGCGCAGGAAACCTGATCGCCCGCCTCCCGGGACGGAATGACCGCTGGGTGATGTTCAACGCCCATCTGGACACCGTGCCCCATGAGGCGCCGATCGAAGTGCTGCACGAGGGCGGCCTCTTTCGCAGTTGCGGTGAGACCATCCTCGGCGCTGACGACAAGGCCGGCGTGGCCGTTCTGCTCGAGCTGGCGGCGCGGCGGGCCGAATCCTCTGCGCCCGTCGGCCTGGAGCTCGTCTTCACCGTCGCCGAGGAGACCGGTCTGCGCGGGGCCAAGGAGCTGGACGTCTCGGCGCTGCGTTCCCCATTCGGCTTCGTGCTCGACAACGCGGGCCCGATGGGCGCCGTGGTCACCGCGGCGCCCACCTACAAGCGCCTGGAGGCCACCTTTCGCGGCCAGGAGGCGCATGCCGGGATGGAGCCCGAGAACGGCAACAGCGCGATCGCCGCCGCGGCAGCAGCGGTCGCGGGCATGAAGCTGGGGCGCCTCGATGAGGAGACCACCGCCAACGTCGGCGTCATCGAGGGGGGGACGGCTTCCAACGTCGTGCCGGGCCGCTGCCGGATCGAGGGTGAGGCGCGCTGCGTCGATGGCGAGCGCGCCGGCGCGGTGGTCGGGGAGATGGCCGACGCCTGCACCTGGGCCGCCAGCGAGCACGGCTGCGACGTCGATCTCGAGGTCAGCGAGGTCTTTCGCGGCTACCGAATCGACCCGTCGTCCGCACCGCTCGCCCTCGCCGAGCGGGCGCTGCGGCGGGTCGGCCGCGAGCCGGCCCAGGTCACGACCGGGGCGGGCAGCGACGCCAACGCCCTGCTCTCCGCGGGGTTCGATTGCGTGCTGATCGCCAACGGGAGTGAGGGAAACCACACCCCGGAGGAGTCGATCGCGGCGTCCGCGCTGCTGGAGTTGCTCGCGGCATGCGAGGCGATTGTCGAGGAGGTCGGCGAGGCGCCCGAGCGAGCGGCCGCCGCGGTACCGGAGTCGGAGGCGTGACCCCTGACCGCGAGCCCCGGGACCGGGAAGGAGGGTCGATCGAGCGCACCGGCGGCAAGCTCGTCTACAGCGGTCCGATCGCCTCGGTGCGGATGGACCGCTTCGAATATCCCGACGGGCGCAGCGTCGTCCGCCAGGTGGTCGTCCACCCCGGCGCCGTCGCGATACTCGCTCACGACGGCCGCGTCCTCTACATGATTCGCCAGCCGCGGGAGGCCGTTGGGGTGCCGGACCTGCTGGAGATTCCGGCGGGGAAGCTCGACGAGGAGGGCGAGACCCCGCTCGAGTGCGCCCAGCGCGAGCTGGCCGAGGAGGTCGGCAAGTCCGCCGGAGACTGGCGCCCGCTGAAGCGCTTCTACACCAGCCCCGGGTTCGCCAGCGAGGAGATCCATCTCTTTCTCGCGACCGAGCTCTACGACGTCCCCAGGCTGGAGGCCGAGCACGAGCCGATCGAGATCGTCGTGTGGCCCCTGGATCGGCTCGACGACGCGATCGAGCAGTGCGTGGACGCCAAGTCCCTGGTCGGGCTGATGATGCTCCGGGAGTTGCTCTAGGGCGCCCCGTCACCCAGGATGGGCAGGGAAGGACGCCTCGCCGCGGAAATAGTCCGCGGTGGCCACCCTCGCACCCGAGCGAACCGACGACGCCCCGCGCAGCTCGCCGCGCTTCGAGGCGCTGGTGCTGGACTTCCTCGCCTACCTGGAGTTCGAGCGCGGGCTCTCGCGCAACACCCTCTCCGCCTACCGGGGGGACTTGCTCCAGTTCGGCGTCTTCCTGGCCGAGCGGGACACCGAGGCCGCCGACGCGACCTCCGCAGACCTCTCCGACTTCCTGGCCGGGCTCGCCGAGGGAGAGGGCGAGCGCCCCGCCTGCTCGACGGCGACCGTGCACCGCAAGGCCGCCTGCCTGCGCTCCTTCTATCGCCACCTGCGCCGTGAGGAGCTTGTCGACGACGATCCGGCGGCCAGGCTCGCGACCCCGCTGCGGGGACGAAAGCTCCCGAATGTGCTCAGCTACGGCGAGGTCAAGCGGCTGCTGGCGCAGCCGCACGGCGGCGAGCCGGCGGCGCTTCGAGACCGGGCGCTGCTCGAGCTCATGTACGGGTCCGGCCTGCGCGCCTCCGAGACGACCGGGCTCGATGTCGGCGACCTCGACCTCGAGCACGGGCTGCTGCGGACGAGGGGCAAGGGCTCCAAGGAGCGTCTGGTGCCGATGGGCGGCAAGGCCGTGACGGCCGTCAGGGCCTACCTTCGGGGAGGGCGCCCAAAGCTGCTGCGGGATCACGGTGAGAGCCGACTCTTCCTCAACTTCCGGGGCGGGCAGCTGACGCGGCAGGGGCTCTACAAGATCGTGCGCCGCCACGCGCAGTCGGCGGGCCTGGACGGCCGCATGAGCCCGCACACGCTGCGTCACTCCTTCGCCACCCATCTCCTCGCCGGCGGCTGCGATCTGCGCTCGGTGCAGGAGATGCTCGGCCACGCCGACATCTCCACCACCCAGCTCTATACGCACCTCTCGGGCGAGGACCTGAAGGAGGTCTACTTCCGCGCCCACCCGCGGGCGACCGAGAAGTCAGCAGCCCCCTCCGGCTAGCCTGCCGGGAATGTCGACCGACGCGCGCGCGGCGCCGGCTGTCGCGATCCCGCCGCGGCTCCCGATGCTGGCGACGGCGCTGATCGTCGCCTTGACGCTCAGCGCCTGCGGGGCCGAGCGGGGCCAGCCGCCCTCGCTCGAGCAGGCACCGGCGAAGCCCGGGATGTTCTTCAAGACCAAGCTGGCGAAGGGCGATGTCTCCCTCGCCTATCCCCACACGTGGGACCTGAACGTGCTGCGCCCGCCCGGCGTGGCGACGACCGCCAGCGGTGACGCGTCGCTGACCGTCTGGGCCTATCCCGCGGTGAGCGTGGTGATCGACAACGCCACGCGCAAGGCGGCGCTGGGGCGGCTGCTGGCCTCGCTCAAGAAGCGGGATCCGAGCCTCAAGGTCACCCGCACCTCCTCGCTCGAGGTCGACGGCGCCCCCGCTCTCGAGATCCGCGGCCTGGACGAGCGGGGCGGCCGGCGGATCGCCGTGCGCAGCGTCCACGTCTACAAGGGCGCCGGCGAGTACGTGGTCGACGCGCTGGCGGACCGCAGGTTCTTCGTACGCACCAACCGGCGAGGTCTTCGGCCCGGTGATCGACAGCCTTCGCCTCGGGGGTGACCCGCCCGTTGCCTGAGCTGCCTGAGGTGGAGACGATCCGGCGCCAGCTCGAGCCGCGGCTGGTCGGCCGCACGATCGAGCGCGCCCGCGTCCTCGACGAGCGGCTGACGCAGCCGGTGCCGCCGCGAACGCTCGAGCGCGAGGTCAGCGGCCGTCGGGTCCAAGCCGTGGAGCGCCGCGGCAAGTACCTGCTGATCCGCCTGGAGGGAGAGCGGGCTCTGGCGATCCACCTGCGCATGACGGGCAACCTGCTCCTGGCCGAGGCCGGGCGCGACGCCGTCGCCGACCTGATGGAGGTGGACCGGATGGGCGGCCCGCGGCTGTACGAGTCCACGCCCGAGCCCGCGCACCTGCGCGCTCGGTTCGAGCTGGACGACGGCTCCGAGCTGCTGTTCACCGACGTGCGCCGCTTCGGGCAGGCGATCGTGCTCGAGCAGGGCGACCAGCTCGAGGACTATTTCGCTGAGCGGCTCGGCGTCGAGCCGCTCTCGGCGGAGCTGACGCCGGAGCGGCTCTGCCGCCTGGCTCAGGGGCGCACCGCGCCGCTGAAGTCGTTTCTTCTCACCCAGTCGGCGGTCGCCGGGATCGGCAACATCTACGCCGACGAGGCCCTGCACCGCGCCGAGTTGCACCCGCTCTCGCCCGCCGGCTCGATGAAGCTCGAGCACTGCGCCCGCCTGGTCGAGGGGATCGTCGCCGCGCTCGAGGCCGGCCTCGAGCACGGAGGGGCCAGCGTCGACGACTACCGCGACGCCCGCGGTGAGCGGGGCTCGATGCAGGAGGAGTTCCTCGTCCACACCCGCGAGGGCGAGCCCTGCCCGAGGTGCGGTGAGACGATCGAGCGCATCGTCGTCTCGGGTCGCTCGACCTACTACTGCCCCGGCTGCCAGCGGCGCCTGCGCCGCCGGCCGCGCCGCCGCGCCGGGCGGCGCAAGCGGGGCGTCTCCCGCTCAACCTCCACAAAGCGGCCGGAGGCGTCGAGGTGAGTGAGGCGGCGCCGCTCCCCGCCGGCTTCACCGTCGGCCACTGGTCCGATCCGAAGGCTCTGACCGGCTGCACAGTAGTCATCCCTCCGCCCGGCAGCGTCGGTGGCGTGGCTGTCGCCGGCGGCGGGCCGGGGAGCAGGGAGACCGACGTGCTGCGACCGCTGGCCGGCGCCTCGGAGGCGAGCGCCGTGCTCCTCACAGGCGGCAGCGCCTTCGGGCTCGCCGCGGCGGACGGCGTGGTGCGCTGGCTGGAGGAGCAGGGCCGTGGCTATCCCACCGCAGCGGGCCGGGTGCCGCTGGTCGCTGCGGCGGTGATCTACGACATCGCCTCGGGCGATCCCAGCGTTCGGCCGGGCCCCGAGCAGGGCCACGAGGCAGCCGCGTCCGCGGTTGCCGGCGTTCCGCAACGGGGCGCCGTCGGCGCCGGCACCGGGGCCACGGTGGGCAAGGTGCTCGGGCGCGAGCGCTGCGCCCGCGGCGGCGTCGGCTACGCGGCGCTTGTCACCGGGACCGGCGCGACCGTGGCGGCTGTCGCCGTCGTCAACGCCTCCGGGGAGGTGCTCGCGGAGGACGGCTCGGTGCTTGCGGGCCCGACCGGCGATGACGGCGAGCCGGTGCGCAGCGCCGAGGCCGTCGCCGCCATGAAGGAGGCGCCCGCGATTCGGGCCGCCGAGGAGTCGGGTGAGCTCGAGAACTCGACCCTGGTCTGCGTCTGCACCGACGCGGCCCTCGACAAGCGCGGCTGCAACATGGTCGCCCGAGCGGCGACCGGCGGCATTGCCCGCACCATCGACCCGGTATTCACGCCGGTAGACGGAGACGTCGCCTTCTGCCTGTCCTCCGGGGAGGGCACCCCCGACCCCTTCGCCTCCTTCCAAGTCGGCGCGGCCGCGGCCACCGTCACCGCCGCCGCGATCCGGGACGGCGTTCGGGCGGCCGGCTAACTCGCCGGGCTCTGCAGCGGGGCGAGCAGCGCCTCGTGCTTGAAGCGGGCCGATGAGACGTTGGCCATCGCGACCACCCCGATCCCACGCTTCGGGAAGAGGCGCATCACCGCTCCGAACCGGAGTCCGCCGCCGAGATGCTCCACGTGCTCGCTGCCCCGCTCGACCCAGCCTACTCCTCGCGAGGACGGGGATACGTCGGCGGCGTTCGTCATCTTTGGGCGATGCCCGGGTCCTTCAAGACCGAGGCCATCGTGCTGCGCTCGATCCGCTACGGCGAGGCCGACCGCGTCGTCCATCTCTACACGGCGGCGCGTGGCCGGGTCGGCGCGATCGCCAAGGGGTCGCGACGGCCGAAGTCTCGCTTTGGTGGGCGGCTCGAGCCCTTCTTCAGGCTCGATCTGATCCTGCACGAGGGGCGAGGTGAGCTGGCGACGGTCACCGGCGCCTCCACCGTGGACGGCTATCCGCGGCTGCGGGCCGACGGCCCGGCCCTGGGGGCGGCGGCCCGCGCCTGCGACTCCGTGCTGCGGCTGCTGGATGCAGCCGAGCCGAACGGCGCCGCCTACAACCTGCTCTGCAACTACCTGGCGCTGCTCGACGTGGGAGACGCGGGGGCGGCTGGGGCGCTGGCCTTTCGCCTGAAGCTGGCGCTTGCGGCGGGCTTCGCCCCGGAGCTGGCGAGCTGCGCGCGCTGCGGCGAGGTCGAGCACCTGACCTCGTTCTCAGGCGACGCCGGCGGCGTCGTCTGCGCCGGCTGCGAGGGGAGCGCCTTCCCGTTCTCCGCCGACGCCCACGCCTTCATGGTCTCGGCCCTCGGCAGCTCCCTCGCCGCGGCGCCCGAGGCGGGCGATTCAGCGCTCGGCCAGGCCGACCGCGCGATCGTCGAGACACTCGAGCATCACGCCCACGTCCGGCTCAGGCCCCTGCCGCGCGCCGGCCCGGGGGTGCCGGCGACCGCGGAGGGTGTCCGCCAGGCGGCCTAGCGTCGCTGGTCGCTGGGCCGGTAGATCCGCTCGGCTACGCGCAGCTTCACCGCGCGCGGGCCGCGGCTGCCGCGCATCACCCAGCGGAACATGCGGCCGGTGACGATGGAGCGCCGGTCGTGGTCGTAGGCGTCGAGCGCCTCGGAGACCACCTGCTGGGGGCCGATCTTGCCGGGCATGGTCCTTGTGCTCTCGTCGTAGCCCGCCACCTGCTGCCACTCGGTCTCGACCGGCCCGGGGTTGACCACCAGCATCCGCACGCCCGTGCCGCGCAGCTCGGCGTGAAGCGCGTCGCTGAAGTTGATCGCGAAAGCCTTGCTGGCGCTGTAGACGGCCTCGTAGGGCAAGGGCTGCATGCCGGCGGTGGAGGCGACGGTGATCACGCCGCCACGGCGGCGGTCGACCATGCCCGGCAGGAAAGCGTGGGTGAGGATGACGACGGCCTCGCAGTTGACCCGGACCAGCTCGGCGTTGCGCTCGGGGTCGACCTCGAGGAAGCGGCCCCGCGTGCCGAAGCCGGCGTTGTTGACCAGGAGATCGACGTTGACGCCGAGCTCGGCGACCTTCCCAGCCACAGAAGAGGCCTCGCTGCCGAGGTCGCTGGCGATCACGTGGGCGGTGGTGGGCAGCTCCTCGGCCAGCGTGCGAAGCCGCTCCTTGCGGCGGGCGACCAGGACCAGGTCGTAGCCGCGAGCCGACAGGGCGCGGGCGAACTCGAACCCGATTCCGGCCGAGGCCCCGGTGATGAGCGCGGTCTCCGCCATGGCGGGAACCCTATATCCGCCCGTAGAATCGGCACCTGCGGCATCCCGTGCCGCGAGGGAGCGTCCCGACGAGCACGACTACCGCCACCCAGTACGTCTACGACTTCGCCGAGGGATCGCGCGAGATGAGCGACCTGCTCGGCGGCAAGGGCGCGAACATCGCCGAGATGACCCGCGTCCTGGGGGCCGAGCGGGTCCCGGCGGGCTTCACGATCACCACCGAGGCCTGCGTCGCCTTCATGGAGTCAGGCGGCGAATGGCCCGAGGGACTGGACGCCCAGATCGACGAGGCCGTCGCCGCGCTCGAGCGCCACGCCGGGCGGGGGCTCGGCGATCCCGAGGATCCGCTGCTGATCTCGGTGCGATCCGGCGCGCGGGTCTCGATGCCGGGGATGCTGGACTCGGTGCTCAACCTCGGCCTCAGCGACCGCTCGGTCGAGGGGCTGGCCGCGCGAACCGGCAATGAGCGCTTCGCCTGGGACTCCTACCGGCGCTTCACCCAGATGTTCGGGAACGTCGTCCACGGCATCCCAGGGGAGCGCTACGAGGACGCGATCGCGGAGGCCAAGCGAGAGCGCGGCGTCGAGCTCGACACGGAGCTGGGCCCCGATGACCTGCGCGCGCTGACCGGGCGCTTCAAGGAGATCTATCGCGAGCAGACTGGCGAGGAGCTGCCCGGGGAGCCTCGCCGCCAGCTCGCCGATGCGGTTCGGGCGGTGTTCGACTCCTGGGGCAACGCCCGCGCGGTCGAGTACCGCCGGCTCAACCGGATCCCGGATCGCTGGGGGACCGCGGTCAACGTCCAGCAGATGGTGTTCGGCAACAAGGGCGAGGGATCAGGTTCCGGGGTCGCCTTCACCCGCGATGAGATCACCGGGGCGGCGAAGCCCTCGGGCGACTACCTGCCCAACGCCCAGGGAGAGGACGTCGTCTCCGGAGTGCGCAACACCTTGGGTCTCGACGAGATCGCCCGGCTGGCGCCCGAGGCGCACGATCAGCTGCTGGAGGTCCTGCGGACGCTCGAGCGCCACTACGGCGACATGCAGGACGTCGAGTTCACGGTCGAGGAGGGCCGTCTCTACCTGCTTCAGACCCGCAACGCGAAGCGGCCCGCGCAGGCGGCGGTTCGCTTCGCGGTGGACTCCGTGGCCGAGGGGCTGCTCGACCGGCCCGCGGCGCTGGCGACGATCGAGGCCGACAAGCTCGATGCGCTGCTTCACCCGACCTTCGACGCCGGCCGCGAGTACGAGGTGCTGGCACGCGGGGTGGCGGCGTCACCCGGGGCGGCCAAGGGCAAGATCGTCTTCACAGCGGCCGATGCCGTAGAGCAGGGGGGGAGCGGCGAGGAAGTGATCCTGGTTCGACCCTTCACCGAGGCCGAGGACGTCGCCGGCTTCGCGGCGGCGCGGGGAATCCTCACCTCCGAGGGCGGCAAGGCCTCGCACGCGGCGCTGGTCGCCCGAGGGATGGGCAGGCCCTGCATCGTCGGCGCCTCCGATCTCGACATCGACCTCGCCGAGGGCCTGGTCGCGGTCGATGGGACCAAGCTCAGAGCCGGCGACCTGATCGCGATCGACGGCTCCACGGGGGCGATCACCCTCGATGACGTGCCGCTGGTCACGCCCGAGATCTCCGATGAGTTCAGCACCGTGCTCGCCTGGGCCGACGACATCCGTTCCCTCAGGGTTCGCGCCAACGCCGACAACCCCGAGGACGCCGCCCGCGCCCGCGCCTTCGGCGCCGAGGGGATCGGCCTCTGCCGCACCGAGCACATGTTCTTCGGCGCGGACCGGGACCGTCTGGTCAAGGAGATGTTCGTGGCGGCGGAGGAGTGGCGGCGCGCGCTGACCGTCGCGGAGGAGCTGTCGCCCCGGGACGAGCAGCCGGAGACCGCGGTCGAGGAGCGCTTCCGGTCGGCGCTCGCCGCGCTCAAGGAGCTTCAGCGCGGCGACTTCGAGGGCATCTTCCGCGCGATGACCGGCCAGCCGGTGACGATCAGGCTGCTCGATCCGCCGCTTCACGAGTTTCTCCCCGTCGATTACTTCACGGCGCAGCTCAAGGCCTTCGAGGAGCGGGGCGCCTCTCCCCGGGAGCTGGAGGGCGCTCGCAACGACCTGGCGCTGGTGGGCGAGCTGCGGGAGACCAACCCGATGCTGGGAACCCGCGGCGTCAGGCTGGCGATCCTCTATCCGCCCATATACGAGATGCAGGTGCGAGCGATCATCGAGGCGGCGGCGACCGTCGGCCGCGACGGCGGCGACCCGCCGATCGTGGAGATCATGTTGCCGCTGGTCGCCTACGAGACCGAGCTGCGCGAGGTGCGCGGCCTGGTGGAGCGGGCCGTCGAGGCGGCGCAACGCGAGGTCGGCCACGAGGTCCCGAACAGCGTGGGGACCATGCTCGAGCTCCCGCGCGCCTGTCTGGTCGCCGATCGGATCGCCGAAGCCGCCGACTTCTTCAGCTTCGGCACCAACGACCTCACCCAGACGGCGATCGGGCTCTCGCGCGACGACGTCGAGGGCAAGTTCATCGGCGCCTACATCGAGCGGGGCATTCTGGACCAGAGCCCCTTCGAGACGATCGACGAGCCGGGTGTGGGGGAGCTGGTCCGGATTGGGGTGGAGGGGGGAAGGAGGGCGAACCCGGAGATCAAGCTGGGTGTGTGCGGCGAGCATGGCGGCGACCCCGCCAGCATCGAGTTCTTCAATCGCGTCGGCCTGGACTACGTCAGCTGCTCCCCCTATCGGGTGCCGATCGCGAGGGTGGCGGCGGCGCAGGCGGTCCGCCAGCCGCCGGTCAGCGATGAAGGCGGTTAGCGGCGAGGATCGCGAGGCGGCGGCTCCGCCGGCCGCGATTCCGCTTGAGCAGCGGGTGCGCGACTGGGAGGCCGAGCATCTGTGGGCGCCTGCCACGCACTCCTATCCGGCTCGCCGCGCCGAGCCCGAGCCCGACAGCCCGCTGCGCACGCCGTTCCAGCGCGACCGCGACCGGATCGTCCACTCCAAGGCGTTCAGGCGGCTCAAGCACAAGACCCAGGTTTTCATCGCCCCCGAGGGCGACCACTACCGCACGCGGCTCACCCACACGCTCGAGGCCTGCGGCATCTCGCGCACCGTGGCCAGGGCGCTGGGGCTGAACGAGGACCTCGCCGAGGCGATCGGGCTGGGCCACGATCTGGGCCACCCGCCCTTCGGCCACATCGGCGAGGAGGCGCTCGACGAGGAGCTTCGCGAGCGCGGCCGCCGCTTTCGCCACAACGTGCACTCGCTGCGGGTGGTCGAGCGCCTGGAGCGCGACGGCCAGGGGCTCAACCTGACCGAGCCCGTGCGCGACGGAATCCTCAACCACACGGGGCGGAGCCGGCCGCAGACGCTCGAGGGGATGGTCGTGCGAATCGTCGACCGGGTCGCCTACATCAACCACGACATCGACGACGCGCTGCGGGCGGAGATCATCTCCGAGCCGGATCTGCCGGCCGAGGAGATCGAGCTGCTCGGACCGACGGGCGCCAAGCGGATCGACACCCTGGTCACGGACATGGTCGAGCGCTCGGCCGAGGCCGGCGAGGTCGTGCAGGGCGAGGAGATCGGCCGCGCGATGCTGCGGCTGCGCAAGTTCATGTTCGACCGCGTTTACCTGGGGCCGGAGGCGCGCGGCGAACAGGAGCGGGTGGGCCGGGCGCTGCGCGCCCTCTTCCAGCACTACCTCGCCAGCCCGGAGGAGGTCCCGGTCTACGACCGCGACGCCGACGAGCTCCAGCGGGTGGTCGACTACCTGGCGGGAATGACCGACCGCTTCGCCATCGCTCGCTTCAAGGACCTCTCGCTGCCCGAGGAGTCACGGCTCTGACGCGGGTACCGTAGTTCCGATGGCCAAGTTCACGACCGAGACGATCGAGCGGGTTCGCGACGCCTCCGACATCGTCGAGATCGTCTCGGCCCATACCGATCTGCGCCGCTCCGGCAAGGGGTTCACCGGGCTGTGTCCCTTCCATGACGAGCGCTCGCCGTCGTTCTCGGTCGATCCGGCGGCGAAGGTCTACCACTGCTTCGGCTGTGGGGTTGGGGGGGACGTGATCCGCTTCGTGCAGGAGATGGAGGGGCTCGACTTCCCCGACGCGCTCGAGTCGCTGGCGGAGCGCTACGGCGTCGAGATCGAGCGCGAGGCGGAGGATCCGCGCGCCGAGGCGGCGCGCCGCCGCCGCGGGCGCCTGTTCGAGCTGCTCGAGCGGACGGCGGCCTTCTACTCGACCTTCCTCTGGGACTCGCCGAAGGCGGCCAAGGCCCGCGACTACCTGCTGGGCCGCGGCCTCGACGAGGAGACGCTGCGGGCCTTCGGCGTCGGCTTTGCGCCCAGCGCCTGGGATCAGGTGCTGACGCGCGGCCAGCGCGCCGGTTTCTCGATCGAGGAGCTGCAGGCGGCGGGGCTGGTCCAGCCCGGGCGCCAGGGTGGCCAATACGACCGTTTCCGGGCCCGGGTCACCTTCCCGATCCGCGATCAGCGCGGGCGGGTGATCGGCTTCGGCGCGCGGTCGATGAGTGTCGCCTCCAAGCCGAAGTACCTGAACTCGCCCGAGGGCGAGCTCTACCGCAAGAGCCGCACGCTCTACGGGATCGACCGCGCCGCCCGGGCGATCGCCAAGGGGGGACGGGCGATCGTGGTCGAGGGGTACACCGATGTGTTGGCGCTGCACCAGGCCGGCGTCACGGAGTCGGTGGCGATCATGGGGACGGCGATCACGCCCGAGCAGCTGAAGATGCTCGGCGGGCTGACGGAGGATGTCGTGCTGGCGCTCGACGCCGACCAGGCGGGCGCCGACGCGATGATCCGGGCTCAGCGGGTGGCCGGGAGCGGGCGGATGGCGATCTCGGTCGCGGCGATGCCGGAGGACAAGGACCCGGCCGACATCATGGGAGCGGGGGGGACGGAGGAGCTCAGCTCGCTGCTCGAATCGGCGGTGGACCTGCCGACCTTCCAGGTCCGATACGGCCTTGGATCGCGCCGACCTCGGCACCGTCGCGGGCCGGGAGCGGGCGCTCGGCGAGCTGGCGCCGGTGCTGGCGGCGATGGGTCCGGCCGTCGGCCGCGATGAGCTGGTCCGCGTCGTCGCCGACCGCCTCGACACGGACTCGAGCCTGGTCTCCGAGCGGGTGCGCAGCACGCGCCCGCCCGCGGATGGCGGGGCCGCGGGGAGGACGGGCGACGGCGGCGGGGATCGGTCCGGGCCGACCGAGCCCGAGGCGCGCGCGCTGCTTACGCCGCGCGAGCTGCGCGAGCGGGCGCTGCTGGCGATGTGCATCGCCGACCCCGAGAGAGGGCGCACCTACCTCGAGCGGTTGGAGGAGGAGCACCTCTCCTCGCTCGGCGGTCGCGTCCTCGCCTGGCTCAGGGACCATCTCGACGACCCGATGGCGGGGCTGCCGCGCGACGATGACGAGCTGGTCTCGCTGGTGACCCAGCTGGTGATGAGCTCCGAGCGCGAGCCGGCCTCGAGGGGGGCGATGGACCTCAACTTCATGCTGCTCGAGCAACAGCGCCTCGAGGACCGCATCGCCGCCGCCACCGAATCGAGCGACGTGGAAGGGCGCGCCCGCCTCCTCCGCGAGCGAGCCGAGCTCACCGACCGCATCGCCGGCGCCGAGCGCCTCGGCGCCTAGCTCCCGTCGCATCCACCCGTCCGGGCCAGGCCCGCGAAGACCGCCGGGGAACATACGTTCGTTTTTCCGTCCGACCCGGACGAGAAAATGCCTGCAATGGATCGTGGGTTTCTCGAACAGTGCTTGGCCGAGGGAATGTCCCTGGACCAGATCGGTAAGCGGGTCGGCCGCGAACCCATCGACGATCAGCTACCACCTTAAGAAGCACGGTCTGAGGCCTGTCAACCAGGGCAAGCACGCCAACCGGGGGGATCTGCCACGCGAGGCAGTCGAGCCCTTGTCGAGGATGGCCTTTCGTTGGCCCAGATGGCCGAGCAGCTGGATCGCAGCGTGCCCACCATCCGTTACTGGATCAAGAAATACGGCTTCCAGACATCTGGTGAGGGATTGCGGAGGAGCGAGTTGGACCAGGCACGCAAGGCGCGGGATCAAGCACGTGGAGTCGCGCTGCCGTCACCATGGGCTGACGGTCTTTGTCCTCGAGAACCGCGGCTACTACCGGTGCACGAGGTGTCGTGCCACGAAGGTCTCAGAGTGGCGACGCCGGGCCAAGCGCAAGTTGGTCGCGGCCGCGGGAGGAGCCTGCGTTGTTTGCGGGTACGACTATTGCCCTGCGGCGCTTCAGTTTCATCATCTCGAGCCGGCCGAGAAGAAGTTCGCGCTCAGCCACGCCGGGGAGACGAGGTCTTTCGCCGAGTTGCGCGACGAGGCCGCCAAGTGCGTCTTGCTTTGCGCCAACTGCCATGCCGAAGTGGAGAGCGGCTACACGGCGATACGAAACTAGCTCGAAAACTCCCCCGGGTGGATTCGAACCACCACTCCTTGATTAACAGTCAAGTTTGCTGCCATTACAACACGGGGGATCTTTGGGCTGCTTTCGCGCGAGTTCGGGAACTCCTCCCACGCGGGGCAGCGCGGATCATTGTAGGAGGGGCAGGGGTCCGCCCGCTGCAACCCGAGCGGCGGTCTCCTCGACCACGTCGGCCGCCTGGGAAGCCCCATCGTGGTTCTGTCGACCAAGCGGCGAGCTCGGCGGCGCGAGCCCTGTAGCGCTCGTCGCTGAGGATCCGGCGGGTCGCCAGCCGCACGCCCCGGGGCGAGAGGAGCCGGCGGGGTAGGGAGAGGCCCGCGCCGGACCAGGCGACCCGGGCGCCGTTCTCGGCCATGTCGCCCACCGCGGGGCAGACGAGCAGCGGTACGCCCGCCGCCAGCGAGCGGGCGACGGTGCCGTGGCCGCCGTGGCAGATCACCAGGTCGGCCGCGGCCATCGCCTGCGAGTAGGAGAGCCACGGCTCCAGCCGCGCGTTCGCCGGCACATCGATCGGCTCCACCGGGCGGTGCCTGTTCGTCGTCGCCAGAACCCGGACCGGCTCGCCGGCCAGCCCATCCAGCCCCGCGCGAAGCAGGTCGCACTTCGGATCCTGCGAGGTGCTGGGAGCGATCAGCACCAGCGGCCCGTCGCCCCCGGGGAGGGGGACGTCCTCGTAAGGCAGCTCGAAGAAGAGGGGCCCCGTGACCCGGGCGTGGTTAGGCCATTGGCGCGGGTACTCGAGCTGGGGAAAGGTCGCCACGATCGCAAGGTCCTCGCTGATGCCGCTGTGAAAGCGTTCCCGCGGCGCCAACCCGAGCTGCGCCCGCGCCTCGTTCATGTCGCGGCGGCCGCGGCGCAGCCCCGCTTTGACCACCGGCGACCACGCCCGCCAGCCGAGGCGGCCGAGGGGAGTCCGCGGCGGCTGGAAGCCGAGGGAGAAGACCGGCAGCCCCGGCTCCTGGACGGGGTACACGTGCGGGATCAGGGTCGCACGCGGCACCCCGGCAAGCTCGGCGGCCAGCGTGGGCGCCAGGGTGAGGATGTCGCTGATCACCAGGTCCGGCTCCAACTCCTCCAGCAGCCGCGCCAGCGCCCGGGCGGCCGCCGCGGCCGTCTGCCCATCCGGCGTGTCCGGCCCAGGCGGCGGGAACACGCTGTACTCCTGCGCCGCGCGGAACTCGAGTCCCTCCGCCTCGACCGCCTCACGCCACTGCTCCCAGGTCTCCAACACCACCCGGTGCCCGCGCCGGTGAAGCTCTCGACCCAGGGCGATCGCCGGGAAGGCGTGGCCGGGATCCCCGAAGGCCGCCACAACCAGCGTCAGCCTGCGCTCGCTCATGGGGGCACCCTACGTCGCCCGCTCAGGCATGGCCGACGCAAGAACGATTGCCGTTCCGCACGCTCGCTGGTTTTCGCCTGCAAACCGCGCTATCCCTTGGGCCGATGAGAGGGAGGCGCAAGAACAGGTCCCGCCGGCTTCGCGACTCGGTCGAGGCGCTCCCCGGCCACACCAAGGAGGCGATGCTGCGCGGGATCGAGTCCAACCGCATCATCGTCGGCGCCTATGTCGACACGCCGGGGCGGCGTCTGCCCGATGCTCGCCGCCCACCGCAACGGCGGTCGCACCGACTACGCGAGCTTCGCCCGGGCCTGGGACGAGTACACCGGCGCCGGCAAGAAATCTCGCCGCGCCTCCCGCCGCGAGGTCAATGCGCTCTACGGCCACCTCCGCGCCAGCTTGGAGCGCGACGGCTGGACCGGCCTCACGGCCAACGGCGAGCGCTCGCTGCTGGCCGAGGTCCGTGAGGTGCAGGTCGCCCGCCGCCGCCTGGCGGAGCAGGAGGCGCACGACACCGCCGAGGTCACGATCGAGGAGCTGCTGGCCCAGGCGGAGCTGGAGGACGTCCTGCGCCCGGGCACGGTGGGCGAGCCGGAAGAGGCGAGCGCGGCCGAAGAGCCGGACGAAGGGGACGATGGTTCCTCCTGGGAAAGCCGGCGCGATGCCGCCCTGGCCGTGATCGGCGATTCGTCGGCCACCCCTGGCCACCAGGCGCGCCGCTAACGTCCGCTCCCTGAACCGGGCGCGCCCTAACAGCCTTCCATTCGTCTCCGTCGTCGTCCCCGCCCGCGACGCCGAGGGCACCATCGCCGCCTGCGTTCGCTCCCTGCTCTCACTTGACCACCCGAGCGACCGCTACGAGGTCCTGGTCGTCGACAACGCCTCCAGCGACCGCACCGCCGAGATCGCCGGCGAGCTGGGCGTGCGCTGCCTGTCCGAGCCGCGCCGTGGCGTCTCCCACGCCCGCAACCGCGGCGCCGCCGACGGAAGGGGTCAGGTGGTGGCCTTCATCGACGCCGACTGCATGGCCGAGCCTGAATGGCTGACCCGCCTGGTCTCGCCGCTCTCCGACCCGGGCGTCGGCGCCGTCGCGGGAGAGATGCGCTCGCTCGACCCCGACACGCCCGCGCAGCGCTACATGGCCGAGCTGCTCGGCCGCTGGCAGCGCTTCGCCGTCAGCCAGAGCCCGCCGTTCGCCGTCTGCGCCAACCTCGCGGTGCGCCGCTCCGAGTTCGAGCTCGTCGGTGGCTTCGACCCCCTCTTCCTCCGCGGCCAGGACGTCGACTTCGGCTGGCGCCTGCACGAGCGCTCCGCGCTTCGTCTCGCCTACGCGCCGGACGCCGTCGTCAGCCACCGTCACCGCCCGGGCGTCGCCGACCTCGCCCGCCAACAGTTCGGCTGGGGCTACGGAACGGGCATGCTCGGCGTGCGCTATCCGCAGCACAACCGAGGCCGCCTGCTGCCGCCCGTCCGGGAGCCCGCGCTGGCAGCGGCGGGCCTGGTCGGCGTCGCCGCCGATCGGGCTCGCGGGCGCCGCTCGCCGCAGCAGCTCGACTTCGCGGTGATGGAGCTCGCCCGCAAAGCGAGCTGGTGGGCCGGCGCCGCCGTCGGCCGCGCCCGCGGCGAGCTGGCGAAGCGGCTTTCCACCCGCCCGGGAGGTCACCAGGCGAGCGCGGTGCCGCCTAGGCGAGGCCGGAGGTGGCGTCGCTGGGGCGCATGAAGACGATCTCGGGGACGAGGCAGTTCGGCGAGGTCCGCAGGAGGAAGCGCACCGACTCGGCGATGTCCGTCGGCTGGATCATCTCCTCGGCGGCGACCTGCTCCTTGACGAACTCCGTCATCGGGGTGTCCACGAAACCGGGGGCGAGCGCCGTCACCTGAATCCCGGCGCCTGAGACCTCCTTCTGGGTGGCCTGGCTGAAGCCGATCACCGCGGCCTTGGTGGCCGAGTAGACCGAGAGCCAGGGCTGCCCGGACTTTCCCGAGATCGACGAGGTGTTGACGATCAGCGCTTTTCCGTGCTCGGCGCCGGCCTCCCGCAGCTTCGGCAGGCACTCGCGAGTCATCAGCACCAGCGCCCGGAAGTTGACCCCGAGCTGCATGTCCACGTACTTCGTGGTCAGCTCGTGCATCGCCTCGCCGATGCCGACGCCGGCGTTGTTGACCAGCACGTCGATCCGCCCGAAGTGGGCGAGGTGGGCGGCGACGAGCTTGGTCAAGTCCTCCTCGTCCGTCATGTTGGCCGCCACGTTGAGCACGTCGTGGCCGGCCGCTGCGCAGCTCCTCCGCGGCCCCCTCGAGCTTCTCAGGGCGGCGCGCGGAGATCGTCACGCCGTAGCCGTCTTCGGCCAGCGCCCGCGCGATCGCCAGGCCGATGCCGCTCGATCCACCCGTAACCAGCGCTGCCCTTTCAGTCACGTCCTCTCCTTTAGGCGCCGTCAAACCGACGGCGGCACCCTACTAGGATGCTCCGGGTGCGCCAGGGACCTCACCCGATGACCGCTGCGCTGCTCCGATGACCGCTTCGCGGGCGAGACGCCCGGTGACGGCTGGGCGCTCCGTGCGGGCCGCGACCGCGCTGGTCTTCGCGTTGCTGCTCGCGGCGCTGGCGGGCTGCGGCGGCGGCTCCTCCGACGGCGAGCAGAGCGCCTCCAAGCCGGCCCCGCCGGCCTCCGACTTCCCCTCCGCCAAGGGCCAGACGCTCGAGCAGGTTCTCGGCGCGAACGCGGCCTCTCAGGGCCCGGTCGTTTCTCCCGCGGCCCGGGTCCTCCACGTGGGCGAGAACCGCTTCCCCTTCGGCGTCTTCACCCCCGCCCGCGATCAGATCAATGACGCGCAGGTCGCGATCTACGCCGCCCCGGGTCCGAACCTGAAGGGGCCGGCGATCGGGCCCTTCCCCGCCCGCATCGAGGACCTCTCGACGGAGGCCGCCTTCAGGGCCCAGACGACCGCCAACGACCCCAACGCCGCGCACGTCGTCTACATCTCCCAGGTCCCCCTCGACAAGCCCGGCAAGTGGACCTTCGCGGCGCTGATCAAGGACGGCGGCTCCTACCAGGGATCCCTGCTCGCGACCCCCAGCCTCGTCGGCCAGTACGACGGCGCCATTCCACAGCCTGGTGACGAGGCCCCGGTCGTCCACACGCCGACCGCTAACGAGGTCTCCGACATCTCCCAGATCGACACGCGCATACCGCCCGACTCGATGCACGACCAGGACCTCGCCGACGTCCTCGGCAAGGAGCCGCTGGTGCTGCTGTTCGCGACGCCCCAGCTTTGCCAGAGCCGGATCTGCGGGCCGGTGGTGGACGTCGCCGAGCAGGTCAAACGCGACTTCGGCGACAAGGTCGCCTTCATCCACATGGAGATCTACAACGACAACCAGATCAACAAGGGCTTGCGCCCGCAGGTCCGCGCCTACGGCCTGCCGAGCGAGCCGTGGCTGTTCGTGATCGACAAGCAGGGCAAGGTCAGCACCGTGATCGAGGGCGCCTTCAGCGTTGACGAGCTGACCAAGGCCGTCGAGCAGGTCGCGGACTAGCCGCTCGGCCGCGCGCTGCGACAATCAACCCATGCCCGAGGACCCCGATCTTCTCGGCATGCTGGCGGAGGAGGCCGACCGCCGCTGCGAATCGATCATCGGCGGAGCCGAGGAGATGGCGAAGTCGGGGGATGCGAACCCGGAGCGGATCGAGGCGCTGGGCGCGGAGGCGCACGGACTCACGGGCGCTGCATCGGTGGTGGGCCAGGAGCGGCTCGCCGAGCTCGCCAAGCAGCTCGAACTGGCGCTGATCGAGCGCGCGGAGCGGGGAACGATCGACGTCGAGTTCGCGGCCACCGTCATCACCGCCGCCAGCGCCCTGCGCGAGGGCGCCCAAGCCGCCGCGGAGGGGGTGGGGGAGCCGGGATCGGTCGCAGACTCATTGGCGAAGCTCACGCTCTGAGACGAAACGCCGCGGAACGTTCGCGTTTCTCAGCCAAGTCGGCTTCAATTCGGGCATGGTCAGGATGGGCAGCTGCGTCGCAGCCCTTCTCGTCGGGGCGTTGCTCGGACCCGCGGGCGCTCTCGCCGCCGCGGGGCAGGCCGGTCCGCGAGTCGTCGGCGGCGCTCCCTCCTCGGTGTCGAAGTACCCGTGGCAGGCGGCGGTCGTGATCTCGCCGGCGAAGCTCGGCGGAGGCGCCCAGGACAGGCTGCTCTGCGGCGGCTCGCTGGTCACCCCCTACGTCGTGCTGACCGCGGCGCACTGCGTCTTCGACACCGATCCCGACAACCCGGCCGCCGACATCGTCAACGATCACCTCGACGCCGACGACGTCGACGTGGTCCTCGGCCGGACCACGCTTTCGTCAACGGACGGCACCGAGCAAACGGTCAGGGCGGTGAGCTTCAACCCGGGCTACTCGGAGTCGAGCTCGCAGAATGACGCCGGCTATCTCGTCCTCGACAGCCCCTCCGGCCAGCAGCCGATCAAGATCGCGGGCTCCGACGAGGCGGCGCTCTGGTCCGCCGGCAGGCTGACCGAGGTCAGCGGCTGGGGGACCACCTCCGAGGGCTCGGACTCGATCAGCGACAGACTGCGCGCCGCCACAACCCCGGTGATCGCGGACTCGAGCTGCGGCAGCTCGGGCGTCTACGGGGGCCTGTTCGACCCGGCGACGATGGTCTGCGCCGGCTACCTCGCAGGCCGCGTCGACACCTGTTACGGGGACAGCGGCGGCCCGCTGCAGGCGCCGACGAAGGCCGGCGGATACAGGCTGGTCGGGGTGACGAGCTGGGGAGACGGCTGCGCCCGCGCCTTCGCCCCGGGCGTCTACGCGAGGGTGGCCGGTAACGCCCTGCGCGCCTCGGTGTCCTCGCAGGTCTCGGCGCTCGAGTCCACCTATGGGCTCCCGCACCAGGGCATTGTCGGAACCGGCGCCAAGCCGCCCGCGAGCAAGGCGGGGAAGAACCCCGGCGGTCAGCAGGAGGTGGGCGGGAAGCAGCGAGCGCGCGCGCGGTGCAAGCGGATCAAGAACGAGAGCAAGCGCCGGCGCTGCTTCAGGAGGCACCCCGCTTGACCTGCGAGCCGCCGACGATCGCGTCCTCGCCGGCGGGGAAGCGGACCCAGGCCTTGTTGCCGCCGTCGTAGTCGGGCGCCCAGAGCACGAGGGTCGCCGCCTCGCGCTCCTCGGCGTCGGCGGGGCCGATCGAGCACGGCTCCGAGCTCTCCCCGTCGAGGCCGCGCCAGACGCGGATGAAGGGGTTGCGACTCCCACTCGTCGCCGATCGTCGACGGCTCGCGGTGGCCGGGATGGATGCGCGTCTCGGGGGGCAGCTTCATCAGCCGGTCCATGACCGATGCCTTCAGGTCCGCGAAGCCGGTCGCGCCCGGCGCGCGCGTGCCGCCGACGGTTCCCTTGAAGAGGACGTCGGCGGTGAGGCAGTCGGTTCCGTCGACGAGGAGCGCAAGGTGATCGGCGCAGTGCCCGGGCGTGTGCATCGCCTCGATGCGCAGGTCGCCCGACTCGACCACGTCGCCGTCGCCGATCGTCTCCGTCACCTTGCCGTCCAGCTCCGCCGCGCACAGCTCGTGGGCCAGCGACCGGGACGCCGTAGTGCTCGGCGAGCTTCTCGACCCCGACCACGTGGTCCCAGTGGTGGTGGGTGATGAGGACGTGGGTGATCTCGGTGCCCTCGCGATCGGCCCGCTCGACCAGCGGCTCGGTGACGCCGTTGGAGTCCACCAGCACCCCGGCGCCGCCCGGCCGGTCGACGATCAGGTAGGCGTTGGAGAGCCAGTCCGCTTGCTCGACTCGTTGAAGGATCATCGCTTCACCGTTCCCGCCTCAGACGTAGTCAATCACGCTGCGGATGCCGTCCTGGGCCTCCATCAGCTCGAAGCCGCGGTTGACCTCGTCGAGCGTCAGGTGGTGGGAGACGAACGCGTCGACGTCGATGTCGCCCGCCATGTAGCGCTCGACGAACTCGGGCACCTGGTCGCGCCCCTTGACGCCGCCGAAGGAGGAGCCGGCCACCCGGCGGCCGGTGATCAGCAGAGCGCGGCACGATGTCGAGCGTCTCGCCCTTGCCCGCGACGCCGGCGACGGTGCACAGGCCCCAGCCCATGCGCGCCGCCTCGACCGCCTGGCGCATCACGCCGACGTTGCCGGTCGCCTCGAAGGTGTAGTCGGCGCCGAAGCCGTCCGGTCATCTCGACGATCCGCTCGACGGTGTCCTCGCCCGCCACCATCGTCTCGGTGGCGCCCTGCCCCCGGGCGAGCTCGAGGCGGTCCTCGGAGAGGTCGACGCAGACGATCCGCTCGGCTCCCTGCAGGCGGCAGCCGGCGACGGCGCCGAGCCCGACCATGCCGGCGCCGAAGACGACGCAGGTCGAGCCCGGCCTCGACCTTGGCCGTGTTGATCGCGGCGCCGAGCCCGGTCGAGAGGCCGCAGGCGAAGAGGCAGGCGCGGTCGAGCGGCGCCTCCGGGTTGACCTTGGCGAGCGCGATCTCCGGCATCACCGTGTACTCGGCGAAGGTCGAGGTGCCCATGAAGTGGCGGATCTCCTCGCCGTCGCGGGACAGCCTCGCCGTGCCGTCGGGCAGGTAGCCCTTGTTCTGCTGCTCGCGGATCGCGAGGCAGAGGTTCGTGCGGTCGTCGCGGCAGTGGACGCACTCGCCGCACTGGGGCGAGAACAGGGTGACGACGTGATCGCCGGGTGCGACGAGGCTCACGTCCGGCCCCACCGACTCGACCACGCCCGCTCCCTCGTGCCCGAGCACCGTCGGGCGCGTAGCCGGACGGGTCCACGCCCGAGGCGGTGTAGAGATCGGTGTGGCAGACGCCGCAGGCGACCAGCCGCACGAGCACCTCGCCGGCCTTCGGCTCGGCCAGCTCGACCTCCTGCACGACGAGCGGCTTGCCGAACTCCTCCAGGACCGCGGCGCGAATCTTCATCTCCGGCCCTCCTCCTCTCGCTTGGCGTCGGATCCTAAGCCGTGGCGAGCTCCGTCTATGCTCACGCCGTGAGCGAGAGCGGGGACGCGGAGCGCCAGCCGGTAGCGGTCGTCACCGAATTCGTCGAGGCGTTCGGCAGGCTTGATGGCGGTGCGATGGCGGCGCTCCTCGCCGAGGACGTCGAGGCTCACATCACCAACGAGCAGGCCGGCGCCGACCCGGTCAAGGGCCGCGACGCCCTGATGGAGCGCATCGGCGCGTTCAACTACGGCGGCGCGGAGCTGAGCCTGACCGTGACCAACTCGGTCAGTCCCTCGCCGCAGCAGGCGCTGGCGATGGTCGAGGTCCGCGCGGAGCGACCCGACGGCGCGACCCTCCACAACCACGCGGCCCACCTCTGCACCGTGCGTGACGGAGAGATCGTCAGCTGGTGGATGGTCGAGGCGCTGCCCGCCGAAAGCGACGCGTTCTGGCGCGACGCCTGAGCGCAGCGCTGCGGTCAGCGGCTCGCTACCCTCGCGCCGAAGCGGGCCGGTAGCTCAGCTGGTCAGAGCAGCGGAC
>CAVVBU010000006.1:0-133996 GCA_963746615.1 uncultured Solirubrobacterales bacterium
CAAGGTCCGAGGCTGAGAAGGTCGAGCCCGCGTGACGCGAACCGTGAAGCAGGTGAAGGGCGAGGCCGAAGGGCGCCACGTCCAGGCCGTGAAGAGTGCGCTCGCGGACGCTCAGCAGAAGATGGCCGAAGAGCCGGGCTGAACCTCAGCCGTCGCGGGCGCAGCGAAAGCCGACGTTGCCGGTCGAGCTGTCCGGCGAGTTGCCCTGCCGGGCAGCCACTCTGTACCGCCGGCAGTAGGAGTCGTGGCAGAGGTATGAGCCGCCCTTCTGGATCTTGAGGGTGCCTGCGGCGGGACCGCGGGGATCGTGGCGCTCGGTCCTGCTGGCGAAACGCTCGGATCGAACCAGTCCGCGGCCCATTCCCAGACGTTGCCGGTCACGTTGTGGAGCCCGTAGCCGTTCGGCGGGAACGCGTCCACCGGGCAGGTTCCGTAGTAGCCGTCGGCGTCGGTGTTCTTCGCCGGGAAGGCGCCCTGCCAGACGTTCATCCGGTGCTCGCCGCCCGGCTCGCGCTCGTCGCCCCAGGGGAAGGCCTTGCCCTCGAGCCCGCCGCGGGCCGCGAACTCCCACTCGGCCTCGGTCGGCAGCCGCCTGCCCGCCCAGGCGCAGTAGGCGCCTGGGCGTCGTTCCAGGAGACATGTACGACGGGGTGATCGAGGCGATCCTCGAGCGACGACTGCGGGCCCTCTGGGTGCCGCCAGTCGGCTCCCTCCACCTTGCGCCACCACGGCGCCTGGACCACGGCCTGGGTCGGCGGGAAGTCGTCCGGCAGGAGCCCGGCGAAGACGAACGACCAGCCGAATCGCTCCGCCTCGGTCGCGTACCCGGTCGCGTCGACGAAGGCGGCGAAGGCCTCGTTGGAGACGGCCATGCGATCGATCCAGAACGGAGTCGAGTGAGATCTCGCGCACCGGTCCCTCGCCGTCTGCCGGGTACGCCCAGCGGTCGTCGCTGCCGATCAGGAACGAGCGGCCGCCATCAGCACCATGTCGTCGGCGGGATCGGGCCCCTCGGCGCTTGCGGCGATCGCCACTGGGCTCGGTCGGTGCCACGTGCTGCGCGTCCGGGGCACAGCATGGGGACCTGCGATCGAGGCCGCGCTTCGGGGTGCGCCCGTCCTTCATCAAGGGGAGGCTAATCGCAGACGCGCGTTCACCTCGTGTTGGAGGATGGGGAAGCATGCAGTCGCTCGCTTCACACGCGAGAGGTCGCTGGCCAGGCGTTTGGGGGCCGTCTGCTGCTTCTTCTCGCGCAGAGCGGGCAGCGCGTGTGGGGTTAGGATCCGGATCTTGATCGATCTGCATCAAAGAGAGGACGAGTTGATGAATGCGAACAAGGCCGTGGAGAAGGGCGATTTCACCCGCATCGCGGAGAGCATGCGAGAGAGCGGAGAGGCGCTCGTCAGCGAGTTGGGCATGACTGACGGGCTCCAGGTGCTGGACCTCGGTTGCGGCGACGGGACCACCGCCTTGCCGGCGGCTCGGCTGGGGGGCCGAAGTTCTGGGTGTCGACATCGCCAGCAACCTGGTCGCGGCGGACGCACGCGCCCAGGCCCTCGGCCTGACCAACTGCAGGTTCCAGGAGGGCGATGCATCGGATCTGCACGAGCTCGGTGACGAGCGGGTCCGACCTCGTCATCAGCATCTTCGGGGCGATGTTCGCTCCCAGGCCGGGATCGAGTGGCCAAGGAGATGGTCCGGGTGACGAGGCTCGGTGGCCGGATCGTGATGGGGAACTGGATCCCGAACGACCCGACCTTGGCGGCCCAGGTCCTGAAGACAGCTCCTCCCATCCCCCCGCCTCCGGAGGGCTTCGTCAGCCCGATGACCTGGGGCGTGGAGGACGACGTGATCGAGCGGTTCACGGCAGCCGGAATCCCCGAAGGGCAGCGGATCTCCTTCCAGCGGAACACCTACACGTTCAACCACCCGGGTGCGCCGTCGGAGTGGTGGCTGCGTTCAGGAGCTACTACGGGCCGACCATGAATGCGTTCGAGGCGGCAGCGGCGAACGGCCGCGACGCTGAGCTTCAGGCTGAGCTGGACGCCCTGTTCAACGAGCAGAACACCAGCAATGAGCGCCACGTCGACATCCGGCGACCTTCCTGCGGGTGACGGTCGAGCGGGTAGGCGGCGACCGCCCCCTCCCCGATCTGGACGAGAAAGAAGCGGCGGCTGGCCGCGTAGTGAGCGCCGCGCCACCTCACGAACGGGTCGAGCCCGCGACGGCGGGCACTGCCCCGCCACGCGACGGCTGGAGGCTCTACCAGGCGCTGCGGCTCGCTCTCCGATGGCTGCGGTGGTGGGTGCGGCTGGAGGCCCGGGGGCTGGAGGCGCTCCCTCGTCAGGGGCCGGTTCTCGTCGTCTCCAACCACGACTCGTGGCTGGACCCGCTGGCGATCGCCGAGGTCATGATGTGGCGCGAGCGGCAGGTGCGCTTCCTGGCGAAGGCGAGCCTGTGGAAGTGGCGGATCACCGCGGCGATCCTCGACAGCATCGCCCAGATCCCGATCCGCCGCGGCGCCGGCGACGCCGCGGCGCTGGACGCCGCCGTGGCCGCGCTGCGGCGCGGCGAGGCGGTCGCGATCTTCCCGGAGGGCACGTTATCCAGGGGGCAGAGCCTGCGTGCGCGTCGCGGGGTCGCCCGACTTGCGCGGGCGACCCCGGATGTGCCGGTCGTGCTCGCCGCGGTCCAGGGCGGTACGACGCTGACCCGCTTCCCGCGGCGCCCTCGGGTCATCGTCGAGTTCTTCCTGCCGGCCGGGGGCCAGCCCCGCGCGGAGGAGCCGCTCGCCGAGCTCGCGCAGCGGCTGCTCGACGAGATCCGGGTGCGGGTCCCGCCGACGGCATGACGGGCCCGGAGGTCCCCGACACGAGGGCGGCAACTGGGCCGGCCAATGGCGCTCGCCCGTGGCGACGATTGACAGGCCACGCCCAGAGGAGGACGATGGTCGCGGCCGCATCCCTCCCTCCTTAGGAGACGACATGTCCTGGAAGCTCGAAGGGTCGTATTTCGAAACGTGTTCGTGCGATGTCGTCTGCCCCTGCACCGCGTCGTTGGCCCTTGGCGCTACGAAGGACCGCTGCAAGGTCACGCTTGTTTTCGACGTCCACGCCGGCGAGGTGGAGGAGATCGACGTGAGCGGCCTGACCGTCGCCGCGATCGCGGATACGCCGAAGGTGATGAGCGAGGGCAACTGGCGCCTTGGCGTCTTCATCGACGACGCGGCCTCCGACGAGCAGGCGGAGAAGCTCGGCGCGGTGTTCTCGGGGCACTGGGCGGCCCGATGGAGGCCTTGGGCCCGCTTGTGGCCGAGAACCTGGGAGTCGAGCGTGCGCCCATCGATGTGAACGAGCACGGCTTCGGGATCAACGTCCATTGCAGCGGCGTCCTCGGGCGGGACCTCCAACTCCCTAGCCGGGGTGCCAACTGGCTTCCATGATCCTCGCGCGGTCGTAGCGAGAAACGAATCGGGCCCCCGCTACCTCACGAAGGGCCCGCACCTCGCGGGGTCTTCGTCGTTCCGGGCGTCGATCGCACCTTGCCTCAGCGGTTGAGGCACCACAGCCGGACAGCTGCTCTCCGCAGAGGGCTCTGCGCTACGGACTTGGATCCGCGGCCGCGGCCGACCAGATGTCGGTGTTTCCGAAGGTGGCCAGCCGGCCGGCGCAGGCCGTCGCCGGCGACGGCGCCGCTCCCGCGGTGCCATCGACCACCGCCTGGCGGTAGGTGTTGATCGCCGGGCAGACTGCCGCGTTGCGGGCGTCGTTGAACACCGACACCGCTCCGGCGTTTGTCGCCGCCACGGTGTTGTAGTCGCCGAGGAACTCGTCGATCAACGCGTTCGCGCTCGAGGCGCGGCCGTCGCCGACGGCGCCCCGATCGAGCGTCGCCAGGTTGCTCAGCGCCGTGCCCGAGACGTCGGCGTGGCGGGTTACCCCCACGAACCGCCGCGGGCTGGTGGTGTCGGTCTGGAACGGGTCCTGTGCCCGTCGTAGACGACGTACAGGTCACTTCCGTCGGGCGAGATGCCGATGAAGGCGAAGTTCGGTCGATCGGGTGCCTGCTCGACTGCGACCGGGCTGGTCCAGTTGACGCCTCCGTTGCTCGACAGCTGCACCAGGGCGTGCTCGTGGTTGAGGCCGGCGGCGCCGTCGGACCAGCCGAGGGCCAGGGTGTTCTGGCGCCCGTCCCGCTGGGAGCGCCGTTGGCGATGTCGAGGCTCGGGCAAGGAGCCCGTGCGCGCTCCGGCGATCCCGTCGAACGAGATCGAGCGCACGCCGTCGAAGATGCCGACGTCGGTTACCTGGGCGACCACGCGCGGCTTCTCGAAGGAGCGGCCCGCGTCGAAGGAGCGGGCGAGCTTGAACACGGCGTTCTTCTGCTGGCGGTCCTCCCAGACGACATAGAGGACGCCGTGGCTGTCGGTCCGCAGCGCGCAGCCCTGGCGTCCCGCGGTGCTCGGGGTTGTCAAAGGCCGAGGTCAGGGTGGTCGGCTTCGACCAGGTGTCGCCGCCGTCGCTGGAGCGGCTGACCGCGATCTGCTCAGGACCGGTGTCCTGCTGGCTCTTGAACTTCGTGTAGCAGACGTAGACGTTTCCGAAGTTCGGGCTGGACGCGGCGTTGTCCGCCCAGATCGCCTCCTTGTCGGAGAAGGTCGTGCTGCTCTGGCTGCGCTGGGTGACGATCGCCGGATCGCTCCAGGCGCTTGCGTCATTGGCAGCGGCGGCGCCGAGATCGTCGGCGTGCGAGACCGCGATCGCCTCGAAGCCCTTGAAGGTCGCGCTCCTTACGCTCGGTGGCGAAGTTCGCGGTCAGGTTCGAGTAGTAGAGCCGCGAGCCGTTGGCCCAGCTGAAGTTCCCGTTCGCGCCCGGGCGCGGCCCGAAGACCGTCACCGGGTCGCCGTCGGAGACCAGGCCGTGCTCGTAGTAGTGGGGCAGGGTGCCGATCGGCCCGGCGCCGGGCCGGTGCCGGTCCGTGCGCTCCAGCCCCGGTAGGTCGGCTGGGTCCAGCTGGCGCCGCCATTAAAGGAGAAGTAGATCCCCGAGACGCCCACGCCCTGGGTAAAGGGGCAGTCGTTGCCGTTGCAGGGGGCGAGGTCGATCTCGTCGTTCGAGCCCGCCACGACCACGTTCGGGTTGGTCGGGTCGATCGCGACCGTCGGCTCGTTCTGCTTGTTCTGGGGGAAGGGGGTTGCGGGGCAGCCGTTGGTGACGAGCGCCTCCAGGGCGCCCTGCGCCGCCGCCGGCGCCGCCCCCAGAACTGCCACTCCAAAGACGACTGCCAGCCACCCGCGCTTCGACATTCCGTACCTCCTCCTGAGATCAGGCGGCCAGACCCTTCTGAGCCAGGCCGGGCTATTGATGCAACCCGACACTACAACGCCTACCCGAGATGCAGAGTCTTCAATCTCGCTTCGGGGCCAGCGCTTCGGCGAGATACTTGGAGGATGGAGGGAACCCGACCAGGCTCAGAGGGATCCGGGGGAGCGCGATCAGCGCCCGTCGAGCTGAGCGGTCGCGGCCTCGCCCTCGCCGACGTCCTCGCTGTCGCACGTGACGGGAACCGCGTCGAGCTGACCGACGGCGCCCGACGAGCGATGGGCCAGAGCGCGGCGATCGTCGAGGAGGTGGCTTCGTCCGAGTCTCCCACCTACGGAGTCTCGACTGGCTTCGGCTCGCTGGCCACGACTCCGATCCCGGCTGAACGGCGGGAGGAGCTTCAGCGCGCGCTCGTGCGCTCCCACGCTGCGGGAATGGGGCCGCCGGTCGAGGCCGAGGTGGTCCGCGCGCTGATGCTTCTGCGTGCGCGTACGCTGGCCATGGGCTACTCGGGTGCCCGGCCGGTGGTGGCGGAGACGATCCTTGAGCTGCTCAACGCCGATCTGACCCCGGTCGTGCCGGAGCACGGCTCGCTTGGCGCGAGCGGCGACCTGGCGCCTCTCGCGCACTGCGCTCTGACCCTGACCGGGGAGGGCGAGGTCTGGGACCCGGACGGCAACCGAGTCCCGGCGGGGGAAGCGCTGCGCGCTGCCGGGATCGAGCCGGTGACGCTGCGGGCGAAGGAGGGCTTGGCCCTGATCAACGGCACGGACGGAATCCTCGGCATGCTCCTGCTCGCCCTTGCCGACCTGGGTCGGCTGCTGCGGATCGCCGACGTGACGGCGTCGATGTCGGTCGAGGCGCTGCTGGCGACCGACCGCGCCTTCGCCGAAGATCTGCTGGCGCTGCGACCGCAGCCGGGGCAGGCGGCGAGTGCCGCCAATATGCGGCGACTGCTCGCCGGCTCGGAGATCGTCGCCAGCCACCGCGAGAACGACCCTCGGGTTCAGGACGCCTATTCGCTGCGGTGCGCCCCGCAGGTCAACGGCGCCGCTCGGGACACCGTCGCGCACGCAGAGGGCATTGCCGCGGCGGAGCTGGATGCGGCGATCGACAATCCGATGATCCTGCCCGACGGCCGGGTCGAGTCGTGCGGAAACTTCCACGGCGCGCCACTCGCCTTTGCCTGCGATTTCCTCGCGATCGCCGCCGCCGAGGTGGGCGCGATCGCCGAGCGGCGGACCGATCGCCTGCTCGACACGACCCGCTCCGCTGGGCTGCCGCCGTTCCTGGCCGAGGACGCCGGCGTCAACTCGGGGTTGATGATCGCCCAGTACACGCAGGCGGCGATGGTGGCCGAGAACCGGCGTCTGGCGACGCCGGCGAGCGTGGATTCGCTGCCGACGAGCGCGATGCAGGAGGATCACGTCTCCATGGGTTGGGGGGCCGCCCGCAAGCTGCGGGTCTCGGTCGCCAACCTGAATCGGATCCTCGCCGTCGAGCTCGCCTGCGCCGCCCGGGGGCTGGACATGCGCGCACCGCTGGAGCCGGCCGCGGGCACCGCGGCGGGGCTCGCCGCGACCCGGGCCGCGCTTCCCGGCCCGGGAGCGGACCGCTGGCTCTCCCCGGAGCTGGCGGCTGCGGAGCGGGTGGTGGCCTCGGGCAGCGTGCTGAACGCGATCGAGGCGTCGATCGGAGAGCTGCAATGAGCAGAGTGGTGCGCGCTCCCCGCGGCGCGGAGCTCTCCTGCCGGGGCTGGCCGCAGGAGGCCGCGCTGCGGATGCTGATGAACAACCTCGACCCCGAGGTGGCCGAGCGGCCCCAGGAGCTGGTCGTTTACGGCGGCACCGGTCGCGCGGCGCGCTCGTGGGACGCGTTCGACGCGATCGTGCGCACCCTGCGCGAGCTCGCCGAGGACGAGACTCTGCTGGTCCAGTCCGGCAAGCCGGTGGGAGTCTTTCGGACCCACGAGTGGGCGCCGCGGGTGCTGATCGCGAACTCGAACCTGGTCGGCGACTGGGACAACTGGGACGAGTTTCGCCGTCTCGAGCAGCTCGGGCTGACGATGTACGGCCAGATGACGGCGGGATCGTGGATCTACATCGGCAGTCAGGGAATCCTGCAGGGGACATACGAGTGCTTCGCGGAGATCGCCAGGCGCCGCTTCGGCGGCTCGCTCGCGGGCACCGTCACGGTGACCGCGGGGCTGGGCGGCATGGGCGGAGCCCAGCCGCTCGCCATCACCATGAACGGCGGGGTCGCGCTCTGCGTCGAGATCGATCCCGAGCGCATCCGGCGGCGGATCGAGACCGGCTACCTCGACGAGCAGGCCGACGATCTCGAGGACGCGGTCGCCCGCTGCCTTCGAGCCAAGCAGGAGCGCCGCCCCCTCAGCGTGGGGCTCTGCGCAAACGCCGGCGACGCGCTGCCCGGCGCTCCGGGAATGGCGCTTCGAGGCCGACGTGGTCACCGACCAGACGAGCGCGCACGATCCGCTCAACGGCTACGTGCCCAACCTGATCACGCCCGAGGAGGCGGCCCAGCTCCGCTCCAGCGATCCCGACGAGTACGTGCGCCGCTCGCGGGCGGCGATGGCGGCGCACTGCGCCGCGATGGTGGGCTTCCTCGACGCCGGCGCCGAGGTGTTCGATTACGGCAACAGCCTGCGCGCCGAGGCCGAGCTTGGCGGCTTCGAACGGGCCTTCGCCTACCCGGGGTTCGTCCCCGCCTACATCCGCCCTCTCTTCTGCCGGGGGAAGGGCCCGTTTCGCTGGGTCGCGCTCTCGGGCGACCCCGCCGACATCGCCGCCACCGACCGCGCGGTGGTCGATGAGCTCCCGGGTGACGAGGCGCTGGCTCGATGGATCCGGCCTGGCGGGGGAGAGGGTCTCCTTCCAGGGCCTGCCGGCGCGAATCTGCTGGGCAGGCTACGGGGAGCGGCACCGCCTCGGGCTGCGGTTCAACGAGATGGTCCGCAGCGGGGAGCTGAAGGCGCCGATCGTGATCGGCCGCGACCATCTCGATGCCGGCTCGGTCGCCTCGCCCTACCGCGAGACCGAGTCGATGGCCGATGGCTCGGACGCGATCGCGGATTGGCCCTTGCTCAACGCGCTGGTCAACACCGCGGCCGGCGCCTCCTGGGTGAGCATCCACGATGGCGGGGGTGTCGGCATCGGCCGATCGATCCACGCCGGCATGGTCTGCGTCGCCGACGGCACTGAGCTTGCCGCCCGGAAGCTCGAGCGGGTCCTGCAGAGCGATCCAGGGACCGGCGTCGCCCGCCACGCGGACGCCGGCTACGAGAGCGCCCTCGCGGTGGCCGCCGAGCAGGGGGTGCGGATCCCGATGCGCGAGGGTGACGAGGCGTGACTCGGGTGGTTGGGGCGTGACCAGCTACTGGTGCGAGCTCGCCTGGCTCGGCGGGCAGCGGGCCGAGCCTGGAGTGGCGATCGAGGTCGAGGACGGGCGGATCGGCAAGGTGAGGGAGGGGGTCACAAGCCCACCCGAGGGAGGGGTGAAGCTGAGCGGCCTGACGATCCCGGGGCTGGCGAACGCGCACTCGCACGCGTTCCAGCGGGCGCTGCGCGGCCGCACCCAGGTGGGGCGCGGCGACTTCTGGACCTGGCGCGAGCAGATGTACGAGGTCGCCGCGGCGCTCGACCCGGACGGCTATCTCGCGCTCGCCCGGGCGACCTTCGGGGAGATGGCTCTGGCCGGGATCACGGCGGTGGGCGAGTTCCACTACCTCCACCACGACCCCT
Organism: uncultured Solirubrobacterales bacterium; assembly: GCA_963746615.1. GTDB lineage: Bacteria > Actinomycetota > Thermoleophilia > Solirubrobacterales > 70-9 > SHVA01. The sequence continues at coordinate 9,084 of CAVVBU010000006.1, forward strand.
CGGGGACCCCGTACGCGGACCCGAACGCGATGGGGCTGGCCGTGATCGAGGCGGCGAGGCAGGCGGGGATCCGCATCACCCTGCTCGACGCCTGCTATCTGCACGGCGGCATCGGTGAGGAACCCGCCGGGGTTCAGCGTCGATTCTCCGACGGCAGCGCGGAGGCGTGGGCGGAGCGGGTCGACGCGCTCGATCAGGCTCCGACGGCGCGCATCGGTGCGGCCATCCACAGCCTGCGCGCCGTCGACCCAGGGTCGTGCGGGGTGGTCGCGAGCTGGTCCGGCGGGCGGCCACTCCACGCCCACCTTTCCGAGCGGACCGCAGAGAACGAGGCGTGCGCCACCGCCTACGGCCGCACCCCGGCGGCGCTCCTGGCCGAGGCTGGTGCGATCAGCGAGAGCTTCACTGCGGTCCACGCGACTCATCTCGGTGCCGGCGATCTCGACCTGCTCGCGGCCGGCAGCGTCTGTCTCTGCCCCACCACCGAGCGCGACCTAGCCGACGGGATCGGGCCGGCGAGGCGGCTCGCTGACGCGGGCGCGCGGCTCTGCCTGGGCACGGACTCCAACGCGCTGATCGACATGTTCGAGGAGGCGCGCGCGGTCGAGCTCGACCAGCGACTGGCCAGCGGCGAGCGTGGCCACCACGGCGCGCCGGCGCTGATCGAGGCCGCGACCGCTTGCGGCTACTCGTCGCTTGGGTGGCCCGAGGGCGGTCGCATCGAGGAAGGAGCGCCGGCCGACCTGGTCACCGTCGCCATCGACGGCGTCCGCCTCGCCGGCACCGCCCCCGACCACGCCCTCGAGTCGCTCGTCTTCGCCGCCGGGGCGCCGGACGTGCGGCAGGTGATCGTCGGCGGCGACGTCGTGGTCGGCGACGGTGCTCACGTCAGCATCGACGTCCCCCGCGAGCTGGAGGACGCGATCGCAGCGGTGGGGCGATGAGCACCTTTGCGATCGACAACATCGGCCTTCTGGTCACCAACGACCCGGCGCTGGGCGAGGGTCGATTGGGAGCCGCCCGGAACGTGGCCATGCTCTTCGACGGGGATCGCGTTGCCGGGGTCCAGGCTGCCGGGGTGGCCGCCGACGAGCGGATCGACGCCGCCGGCCGCTGCGTGATCCCGGGCTTCGTCGACAGTCACACCCACCTGGTCTTCGCCGGGGACCGCGCCGAGGAGTTCGCGGCCCGCATGGCGGGCGAGCCGTATGCGGCGGGCGGCATCCGGGTCACCACCGAGGCGACTCGGAAGGCGTCGGAGGAGGAGCTGAACCAGCTCACCCGCCGTCGGCGCGCGGAGGCGCTGCGCGCCGGCATCACCCACCTCGAGATCAAGTCCGGCTACGGACTCGAAGTCGAGACGGAACGGCGCCTCTGCGAGATTGCCGGCCGCCACACCGACGACGTCACCTTTCTCGGCGCGCACGTCGTCCCTGCCGAGTTCGAGGGGCGGGCGGATTCCTACGTCGAGCTGGTCTGCGGTCAGATGCTGGAGGCCTGCGCGCCGCACGCGCGGTGGATCGACGTCTTCTGCGAGAGCGGCGCCTTCGACGAGGAGCAGTCTCGCGCGGTGCTGGAGGCGGGAAGAGACGCCGGACTGGGCCTGCGGGTCCACGGAAACCAGCTCGGCCCGGGACCCGGAGTGCGGCTCGCTGTCGAGCTGGGCGCCGCCTCGGTCGACCACTGCACCCACCTCGAGGACGACGACGTCGAGGCGCTCGCCGGGGGCGAGACCGTGGCTACGTTCCTGCCGGCAACCGACTTCTGCACCCGCCAGCCCTACCCCGACGCGCGCCGGGTGATCGACGCCGGCGCGACCGTCGGCCTGGCCACCAACACCAACCCGGGCTCGAGCAACACCACTTCGATCAGCTTCTGCATCGCTCTCGCCGTCCGCGAGATGCGGATGAGCATCGAGGAGGCGCTGCTCGCCGCCACCCTGGGGGGAGCTCAGGCGCTGCGCAGGGACGACGTCGGCCGGCTCTCGCCTGGGGCCCGCGCCGATGCCGTCATCCTCGACGCGCCCTCGCCCGCTCACCTCGTCTACCGGCCCGGGGTACCCCTGATTGCGGCAACGATCGCCGCGGGCCGGCCAGCCTGGGTTGACCGGGACCTCCTCCCCGCCGCCACCCCTCCTTAAGCTAAGTCGTCTTGGTCGCAACGGCCGGCAGCAGGTCACGGCAGCAGCGGGCCATCGAGCCCGTCCCCAAGGGCCACGGGGAGCTCCTGGTTTTCGCGGAGAGCGAGAGCGCCCGCGAGCAGCTCTAAGCGATCACGATCGGCCGGCCGCGGCGCCGGCGGCGACGCCCTCGAGGTCGAGGCTCGGCAGGATCCGCTCGAGCCAGTCCGGGATCCACCAGTTCCGGGGGCCGAGGAGCTGCATCACGGCCGGCACCAGCACCATTCGGACGATCGTTGCGTCGACGAAGATCGCCGTCGCCAGGCCGATCCCGAACAGCTTCAGGAAGACCTCGGGGGAGACGACGAAGGCGAGGAAGACGACGACCATGATCGCCGCGGCGGCGGTGATCACCCGCGCCGTCTTCGCCAGTCCGTCGGCGACGGCGCGCCGAGTGTCCCCGTGCTTCTGGAACTCCTCGCGGATTCGCGAGATCAGGAAGACCTCGTAGTCCATCGAGAGGCCGAATAGGATCGCGAACATCATGATCGGCATGAACGGTGCGACCGGCACCTCGTGATCGATCCCGATCCATCCGCCCACCGTGCCGCCCTTGGCGACCAGCGTCATCACCCCGTAGGCGGCGCCAACGGAGAGCAGGTTCATCACCCCCGCCTTGAGCGAGACCAGCGGCGAGTGGAAGGCGACCAGCAGGAGCAGGAACGAAAGGCCGACGACGCCGACGATGAACAACGGCAGCCGTGTCTTGACCAGCTCGCTCTGGTCGTGCAAGGCCGCGTTCTGGCCGCCGACGTGGACGGTGACCCCGGTCCCCTGCAGCTGCTCGGGAACGATGTCGTCGCGCAGTCCGCGTCACCAGATCGTCGGTCGCGGACGTCCTGGGGCGAGGTCTCGGGAATCACGTTGACGAGCGCCGCGTCGCCGTGCCGGTTGACCACGATCGGGCTGACGAACGCAACCCCGGGATCCTGGCGGACCCGCGCGGCCAGCTTGTCGACGATCGCTCTTCGCTGCGCGCGTCGGGCAGTTCGGCCGCGATCACGATCGGCCCGTTCGAACCCGGCCCGAATCCTTCGCTGAGGAGGTCGTAGGCCTGGCGGGTCATCGTGTCCGGCGGATCGTTGCCGGCGTCGGGGAAGCCGAGCCGCATGCCGAGGGCCGGGGCCGCGAGCGCGAGCAGGACCGCCGTGGCGATGATCGCCGCCGTCCAGGGCCGCCGCTGGACGGCGTGACTCCAGCGCGCCGCCAGCGACTCCTTGGCCTCGGCGCGATCGGACGACCGCAGGCGGCGGCCGAGGAAGCGGAATATGCAAGCGGTTCACCTTCGGACCAAGCATCCCGAGCAGCGCCGGCAGCAGGGTGACTGACCGCGAGCATCACGACCAGCACGGCGATCGACGCCGACAGGGCGACGCCCTGCATGTAGCTGAGGCCGGTGAGGAAGAGGCCGAGCACGGCTATCACGACCGTGCTGCCGGCGATGAGCACGCTGCGACCGGCGGTGGTCACCGCCTCGACCACTGCGTCGTGCTCGTTCTTGCCGTCGCCGAGCGCCGAGCGGAAGCGCGTCAGGACGAGCAGCGCGTAGTCGATCCCGACCCCGATCCCGATCAGGCCGGAGACCGCGGTCGTCCAGTCGGGGACGTCGACGACAAGCGCGAGCAGCCCGATCAGGGCGGTGGAGATCCCGAGGCCGGCGAGGGCGATCGCGAGCGGCAGGCCGACCGCGACGATCGAGCCGAAGGCGATCAGCAGCACGATCGCCGCGCCGAGGAAGCCGTAGCCCTCCGGACCGGTCTGCTCCTGGGCGGCGTAGATCGGGTCGCCGCCGAGCTTGATCTCGAGCCCGTCGCCGTCGGTCTTCTCGGCGAGGGCGATGAGCTTCTCGCCGCTCTCCTTGGGGACGTCCCAGGACGCTGCGGTCAGTCCGAGATTCGTCGTCGCGATCGTCCCGTCCTTGGAGATGCGGGTGGGCCCGGGCGGGCCGATGTCCTCGATCTTCTGGGCCTCTGCGATCAGGCGATTCATCTTCTGCCGGACCTGCGGGCTGCGGACGCCGCCGGCCGCCCTCCAGACGACGTCGACCCCGGCGCCCGCAGTAGCCGTCGAAGCGCTGCTCGAGCAGGTCGCTCGCCGCCTTGGACTCCGAGCCCGGCGTGTTGTAGTCGGCGTTGTTCTCGCCGGCCAGCGAGGTACCGAGCGGGATGATCACGACCATCGCCGCGATCCATGCGAGGACCACGCGGCGGCGTCGGCGGTAGACGAGGTCGGCGAGACGGGCGAGACGGGCGGTCATCGGAGTCCCCTCATCACGGATCGTTTACAATTCAGAATGATTGCGGATAGAATCATTTCTATCAGAAATCAACGTACATCGTCATGTCGCTCGCAGCGGCGCCGCAACCGGGGAGGGCCGTGAGCGAGACGAACGAGCCGATCCCCGGCGACAAGGCGCCCTCGAGCCTCGGGTTCCTGCTGTCGCAGGTCGGGATCTACGCCTCGCAGCAGTTCGCGGAGGCGATCGGCGAGATCGGCATCCATCCTCCCCTGTTCCGGGTCCTCAACGTCGTCGACGCTGTGGAGGGCCGATCGCAGCACGCGATCGGCGAGGCGATCCAGGTGCCGGCGAGCCGCATGGTCGCGATCGTCGACGAGCTCGAGGAGCGCGGGCTGATCGAGCGCCGGCCGGACCCCGGCGACCGCCGCGTCCGCGCCCTGCACCTGACCCCCGGCGGCCGCGAGGTGCTCGAGCGGGGGCGGCAGATCGCCGCAAGGCACGAGCGGCGCCTCACCGAGGGGTTGAGCGAGCGGGACGGCAAGCAGCTGATCGCCCTGCTCCGCAAGCTCGCCGCCGCGCAGGGGCTGCCGAGCGGCGTCCACTCGGGGCTGAGCGGCCCGAAGGGCTACGCTTCCTCGTAGGATCGCGCCGCCTCGTGCGCAGGGGCCCGGGGCGCTCCTCGGGCGGTTGAACGAGCTCCACACCGCGGCTGGTGAAGTCTTCGTAGGCTGCATGGCACTCATCGGTGGTGAGGAAGACCGTCCGCCCGCGCCCGAGCTAGAGCTCTCGCCTCTGCGCCCGTTCGGCTGAGGCCGGCTCGTATGTGTGGACGGCGACGCCCGAGCCGAACGTCTGGGTGTCGGCTCAGCTTGAACGGCTTCTTCTGCTGCGATCTCCGGGAACGGCCGCTTGCCGCCGCCGATCATCACCGGGAAGACCATCAGACGCAGCTCGTCGACGAGGTCGTTCTCGATCAGCGAGTGCACGAGGGTGGCGCTGCCGGCGACCAGGATCGGCCCGCCGTCCTGCTGCTTCAGCTTTCCGACCTCCTCGGCGACGTCGCCCTGGATCAGGGTCGAGTTGTTCCACTCGAGCGGGTCCTCGAGCGTCGAGGAGACGACGTACTTCGGCATCGAGTTGATCTTGTCGGCGAACGGGCCCTCCCGCTCGGGCCAGGCGGCGGCGAAGGACTCGTAGGTCACCCGCCCGAGCAGGTGCGACTCGGCCTCGAGCGCCTCGCTGAGCTTGTACTGCTCCTGCTCGGGGCCCATGAAGTCCATTACCCAGCCGGAATGGGGGTGGGTCGGCTCGCCGCCCGGCGCCTCCATGACGCCGTCGAGCGTCACGAACTCGGTCACGATCAGCTTGCTCATCTTCGGTCTCCTTCGTTTTCGGACTCGCAGATCAGACCGCCGCGCGCCGCGAAACTCATCGGTTTGGACTCGCTCCCGGTTGGTCGCTACGAGGCCGGTCAGCGATCCTGCGGGCGTCAAATCGGGCTCACAAGCGCCGGGTTGGCTGATTGGCACGCCGGCGAGCTTCTGGTCGCCATGCGCGGCGGTCGAGTTGACAACCGTAGGGCACCGGGAGATACTCCGGCCACGGAGCGGCAATTGCTCGCCAAGCACTCAGCGTCAATGAAGGAGGCTGGCACGGGTCGCACCCAAACGCTGATTCGCGGCCTGGGGCGCGTCAAGGCGCGATCATCCGCCGCTGAGGCGGCGCCCGGTGCATGGTTGCGCCTCGCAGCGATCGGGGCCGCCGGCCTCACGGCGCTGGTGGTCGTGAGCGGCGCGCTCGGCCTCGGTTTCCCCCACACGGCGTTGGCGCTGCTGGTCGTGCCGCTGCTTGTCGCGGTGGTCGCCGCCGCCGCGATCGCCCACCGGCGGCTGCTGGGAATCTCGCTCGCCGCGCTCGCTCTGTTTGCCGCCGAGAGCGCCTTCGGCGGCGTCGTCGCCTTGGCGGGACGACCCGGATGGGCGGTGGCGCTGCACCTCGCCTTCGCCGGCTTGGCCTTTGCCGCGGCGCTGCTAACCGCAGCCGCGGCGTTTCGCGGAGAGCGCGTGGCGGCCGGTGCCTGGCGCGACTACCTGGCGCTTACCAAGCCGCGGATAATGGTGCTCCTGCTGATCACCGCGGCCGCGGGGATGTTCGTCGGGGCCGGCGGTCTGCCCAACCTGGCTCAGCTCGCAGTCGTCCTGGCCGGCGGTGCGCTCGCCTGCGCCGGGGCAAGCGCGCTGAATCACTACCTCGACCGCGATATCGACGCCTTGATGGGCGATCGGACAGCAGACAGGCCGATCGTCGCAGGCCGACTGATCCCTCCGCGGGCGCTCGAGTTCGGGCTCGTGCTCTCGGCCCTCTCCTTCGTCCTCCTCGCCAGCCTGGTGAATGTCCTGACGGCGACGTTGGCCTTGGTGGGGGGCCTGTTCTACGTGCTCGTCTACACGCGCTGGCTGAAACGGTGGACCGTCCAGAACATCGTGATCGGCGGCGCGGCGGGCGCGGTGCCACCGCTTGTCGGCTGGGCGGCGGCGACCGGCAACCTGACCCTGCCGGCGATCTTCCTCTTCCTGATCATCTTCTTCTGGACGCCACCTCACTTCTGGGCCCTCGCCCTGCTGATCAAGCGCGAGTACGCGGCAGCCCGCATTCCGATGTTGCCCGTGGTGCGCGGCGATCGCGAGACTTCGCGCCGGATACTCGCCTACTCGTTGGTGCTGGCCCTGACGACGCTGCTGCCGTTCCTCTGGCACTCGGTCGGCGGCGTGTATCTGGGGGCCGCGCTGGTCCTCGACGCCGTCTTCATCGGGCTGGCGCTGGAACTGGCACGCGAAACCAGCGCCGCGCGCGCCGGGCGCCTCTTCCACTACTCCCTGCTCTACCTGGCGGTCCTCTTCTCCGCGATGGCGGTCGACGCGGTCGTCGTCTGACCGCGCTTCCCGGCTGGCCTCAGCCGGTCGAGTGCAGCGCCCGCAGCAGGGCCTCGGCGGATTGGGGGCCCGGCAGGACATCGGCGATCTTCCCCTGGGAGTCGAGGATGAACGTGGTCGGCAGGCCGTTCAATCCGTAGTCGTTGCCGACGACCCCGTCCGGGTCGACCAGGTTCGGGAAGGTCAGATGGTATTGGCTCACGTACGAGCGAGATGCGCCGCTCCCGTCGTTCCAAGCGACGCCGACCAGCCGCGCGCTCCCGTGCAGCGAGCGAGCCGCGCGCTCCAGATCCGGGGCCTCCTGGTGGCACGGGGTGCACCAGCTGGCCCAGAAGTTGATCGCGGCGGGCTTGCCGCGCAGGGAGGCGAGCGTGACCCTTGGCGGAACGAGAACGCCGGTCGGCAGCCGCGGCGCGGGCCGGTCCGTCCCGAAACGGTTCGATCTGCCGCTCAGCAGCACGATCGCGATCAGGGCAGCGACAACGGCGAGGGTGGACAAACCGACGAGCAGGCGACGACGCATGGGGCCTCCTACTCGGACGCGAGGATGGGGACGTCGTGCACGACCTGCGCTGGCCTGAAGTCCTGCGAATAGAGGGTGGTGAGAGTACCGCTGCCGCTGATCCCGTAGACCAGCGCCGAGTGCTCGACCAGATCGGGGTCGTTCGGCTTCGGCGTGGCCTTGGAGAGGATGCCCCAATCGCGCCAGACCTTCTCGAGCTGGGGCCGGGATCCGATCAGGTACTCCATGCGGCCGGTCATCCGGTGCTCTCGCAGGAAGGCCCTGACGGTCGTCGGGGTGTCGCCCCGCGGATCGACGGACACAGCGATGATCTGGAGCTTCTCGGCCTCCGGCCCGAGTTGGGCTTGAGCCGTGTGCAGGTTGCCGACGATGATCGGGCAGACATCGGGGCAGTGGTCGTAGATGAAGGTGACGAGCACCGCCTTGCCGCTGTACTGGTCCAGGTTGACCGGGTGGCCGAGCGAGTCCCGGAGGGCGAGGGGCGGGGCCGGCTTCGACGGTGCAGCAGCGACGCCGGCGAACTTGGCGTTGGAGCTCGTCGACTGGCCCTCGGGGCCCCCGGTCTGGCTCGACGGCGTCCCGTTCCCGCTCCCGCCGCAGCCGGCGATCAGCAGCGCCACCCCCGCCATTGCCGCGACCAGGACCGGAGCTCGGGAGAGGCCTTCGTGCCGGCCTTCGCTAGGGCTGGGGTTGCGTGGAGCGCTCATCAGCTGTTCCTTCCTCGCCGGGTCAGCGGTGCCCCGACCGCTCGCGAATGGTTGGAGGCGGCCCTGCCCCGCTGCGAAGTATGGCGACCCCGACCCCGCTGCCCTTCACCGATCCGAGGTGGATCGATTGCTACGCGTCACTCGGGATGGCGGCGGCGCAGAAGCAGCAGGTACCAGAGCAGGACCGCCAGGAAGACTCCCAGGGGGATCGCCCAGGTGAGGATGCCTTGGCCCACGATTGAGGTGGCGACGATCGTTGGTGGCAGGGCCTGCATCCTCTTCCTCCTAGTTCACGGGTTTCCGGCGAGCGGGTGCGTGCCGTCGGGCTGGCGCGAACGCTTGGGCTCGAGCCAACGGTAGGCGACGAACAGGATCGCGATCGCGAGCGGGATCGAGCCCGGGACCCACATCACGCCCGGCGGCGAGCTGCTGGTCGGCGAGCGCGGTGATGCCGCCGGGTCGGGTGGCCTCGGCCGCGTATGGGGCGTACAGCGGGTGCGGTGGCCAGAGGCCAGCACGATCGCGAGGATCCAGCCGACCACCATCGCCAGGCCGAGGTAGACGGCTCGCGCCGGTGCGGTGAGCCGCGAGCGCCACGGCGGCGAGTCGATCACCCGCGTCCAGAAGAGGAGCGCCGCTGCGAAGAAGATCGCGTGCTCGAGCGCGTGCGACGGCTGGCGAGCGCAGCGTCGCGTCGTAGGCGACCGGCAGGTGCCAGGCGAGGAAGACGTGACGTTGAAGAGCGAGCCAGGAGGGGACCGGATCCCGCGAGGATGCGCGGCGGCGGCTCGAAGCGGCGCCGACCCGCGGCCCTGGGTGACGGCCCGCGCGACGATCCGACGCCGAAGGCTGAGCGGGAAGCCGTGCCACATCCGGTTCCACGGGCCGCGCCAGCACCAGGAGCGGGGGGGCCACGAGGAGCAGCAGGATGTGCTGGACCATGTGCACCCACAGGAGCTCGTCGGCGAGGTCGTCGATCGGCGAATCGAGGGCGAGCGACGATCGTGGCGAGCCCGGCGACGAAGGACGCCGTCCGCCAGCGCTGCTCGCGGCGCCGGACCGCGCTCGCGGACCGCTCCGGCGCGCCCCCAGCCAGTAGAGCGACGGCGGCGCACACCACCCAGGCCAGCGCCGGGTCGCCGGTCCAGTCGAAGGGTCGCGTCGGGCCGGACGCACGTCTCAGACCAGGTAGAGGATCGCCCAGGCGATCACGCCGATGCCCGCGAGCAGCGCCCAGTAGAAGGCCGCGTCGTCGAGCCCCGCCGGGACGTAGCGTGCCGGTCGTGCCGGTTGCGCAGCCCGTGGCGAACAGCGATCTCCACCCAGTACATGGCAGGCAGCACGAAGACGGCGAACAAGAGCGTCCAGCCGATGAAGACGCTCGCGTAGCCACCGTCCGGCGGCCCGAACCCGAGGTGTCGCGTATTCGAACGCCTGCACCACGCACCCGGCCAGGCCGAGCACCAGCGAGAGCGCGGCCGCGGCCGCCAGCCACGCGCGCGCCGTGCGCGCGGCCGCGCCGCGTAGGCGAACGACGCGGCGCTCGCCGCGAACAGGATCACGATCGCGGCCCCGTAGGCCTGGGGCGGATCGACCCCGCCGGCCGCCAGTCTGCCGGAGTTGTTGAGCGAGCGCAGGTAGAAGTAGGCGAACACGAACGCCGAGGAAGAACAGGATCGTCGCGCCGGCGAGCACCCGCGCGCCGATCCACAGGTTCCGCTCGTGGACCTCCGGCGGCTCGGCGAGCGGCTCGACGGCTTCGGCTGCTTGGCGGTCTCGTGTCTTGGCATCCGGTCAGGCTATGCCGGGCGCGCCGGCCGGCGCCTCGCGGCTCTTGGAGGCGGCGGCGGAGTCGCCGTAGTCGTAGGGGTCGGAGTCGATCGACCGGGATCCGGTCGAAGTTGTGCACCGGGACCGGCGTCGGCAGCTGCCACTCGAGCGACTTCGAGCTGCCACGGGTTCGCCTCCGCAGGTCTTGCGCGCGATGACCAGCGAGTAGAGGACGTTGGCCGAGGAAGACGAGCATCGAGGCGCCGAGGACGAACGCGGACACCGAGACCCAGATGTTCAGCGGCTGCAGGTCGCGACGCGTAGGTCGACGACCCGCCGCGGCATCCCCATCGAGGCCGAGCGCGAAGAGCGGCGGCGAAGGTCGAGTTGAAGGCGATGAACATCGACCAGAAGTGGATCTTCGCCAGCCGCTCGTTGAAGCTGCAGGCCCGGTCATCTTCGGCACCCAGTAGTAGATCGCGGCGAAGAAGGCGAAGATCAGCCCGCCCATGATCGTGTAGTGGAAGTGGGCCATGACGAAGAAGCTGCCGTGGGTGCTGACGTCGCTCGGGACGTCGGAGAGGAAGACGCCGGAGATGCCGCCGATGAAGAAGTTGAAGAACCAGGCGAGGCAGAACAGCATCGGCACCGTGAAGCGGATCCGCGCCCTCCAGAGCGTCGCCATGCCGCAGCAGGAAGATGAACCCGGTCGGCACCGAGATCAGCTCGGTGGAGAGCATGTAGAAGGGCCGCAGGGCCGAGTTGATGCCGCTGACGAACAGGTGGTGCTGCCAGACGAAGAAGCTCAGCAGCGTCACACCGAGCATCCCCGCGACGGCGCCAGGCGGTAGCCCCACAGCGGCTTGCGCGCGAAGACCGGCAGGAGCTCGAGGACGATCCCGAAGCCGGGCAGCGCGAGGACGTAGACCTCCGGATGGCCGAAGAACCAGAACAGGTTCTCGAACAGGTAGGGGCTGCCGCCGGCGCTGGACGAGGAAGAACGAGGTCTGCACGGCCGCGGTCGAAGCCGACCATGAGGAGCGCGGCGATCAGGACCGGCGCCGCGAGGACCATCAGGCCGGACGTGCGTGAGCGCGCCCCAGCAGAAGATCGGCAGCCGCCCCCAGGTCAGCCCGGGCGCGCGCATGGTCACGATCGTGGCGATCAGGTTGAGCCCGAGCAGCGTCATCGAGATCCCGACCAGGGCGAAGAAGAAGATGTAGGAGTCGAAGCCCGAAGTTCGCCTCGTCGTTGAGCGGCGCGTAGCCGGTCCAGCCGGTCGGGAAGCCGCCGAAGAAGATCGTCGCTGACGAGGATCGTCCCGGCCGCCATCAGCAGCCAGAAGGTGAGCGACTCGATCCGCGGGAAGGCCATCCGCCTGGCGCCGATCATGAGCGGGACGAAGTAGTTGGCGAACGGGCCGAGGATGCCCGAGCGTCATGATCCCCATCATCATCGCCCCGTGCAGGCCGACGATCGTCAGGTAGTTGCCGGCGCCGAAGAGCTGGGGCGAGGGGCGCAGCAGCTCGGCCCTGATCAGCATCGCGTTCAGCCCGCCGATGAAGAAGAACACGCCGATCCCGACCAGGTACTGCATCCCGACCACCTTGTGGTCGGTGCAGACCCCGAAGTAGCGGCCGATCGCCTCCGCCCTCGTTCTCGCGATGTGAAGGCTCGCGGCCCAGCATCCGGCTCAGCGGGTACTTGCAGGAAGCCGAGCCCGACCAGGAAGCCGATCGTGAAGAAGAGGTAGCCGAGCATCAGGGCGATGTCGTTCTGGCCCGGTGTCGGCGAAGTAGTCGAGGCTCGGGGCGTGGATCTGGTGGCCCAGCCACCAGCCGAAGTAGAAGCCGACGACCCCCAGGACGATCCCGGTGAGGAGGTTGAAGCCGAGCAGGCCGCGCCAGAGCGGGCGGGCGGTTCGGTTCGGCGTTCATCCGGCCCTCCTGTGGGGAGCCGGGTTGTAGTGGGTGCTGTACGGGGGCAGGGCCTCCGTCGCAGGGCCGAAGCACGCGCTGCTGGCCGTGGATCCAGGCCAGCGAAGCGCGCCGTCGCTCACCACCTGGCCGGTGTCGAACATGTGCCCGTGGAACAGCCCGCAGAGCTCGGCGCAGCGGATGGTCGAAGCTCCGGATCTTGGTCGGCCGGACGTAGACGACGTTGTCGACGCCCGGATTGGCGTCGGCCTTGACGCCCGAGGTCGTGGGCCCAGAACGAGTGGACCACGTCGAGCGAGGTGACGTGGAGCTCGACGTCCCGGTCAACCGGCAGCACCAGATGCGGGCGTCTCGACGCCGCCGAAGGACGGGGTAGCGGTAGGTGAACTCCCACTGCTGGCCGATCACCTGCACCTGGAGCTGGTCCCCGCGACGGCTTGGCGATCGGGTCCGCGCCCTGCCGCCGCCGGCGCCGGTCGTCGAAGAGCCGGACGGTGCCGTAAGCCCGCCAGCAAGAGCACGATCACCGAGGTCGTCGCCAGCCAGGTCGTCTGGATGCGCGCGGTCCCCTGGATCGCCACCCCCTCGTCGGGCTCGCCGTCGCGCGCGGCGGAAGACGATCAGCGCGTAGGCGAAGTAGACGACCATCAGCGCGGCGATCGGCGTCACGACCCCGAGCAGGACCGTGTTGTCGGTCACCTGTCCCGCGCGCCTCGCTGGCGTCGTTGCCGGGTGGCAGCCCGGGCGCGAACACCAGGACGACGAGCGGGTGGCGCACGACGCTGAGCACGATCCACATGATCAGGATTCGGCGGAGATGTGGGGGCTCTGGCATCAGCCGGTTCGACTCAGACCACGTGCAGGAAGCCGTCCATGTAGCCGATCGTCTGCATTGGCCCGCCGAAGCCGTCGATGAAGCCCGCCGCGCACGGCACGAAGCACTGCCAGCGGTAGCGCCCGGGCTTGCCGGTGCGGATCGTGAAGGTGATGGTCTCGTGGTCCTGGTCGAGAGAGCACGGCATCTCGTCGCACGGGTTCTTCGGCCTCGTCGGGCACGCCCTGGCAGCGGGACGACGATCCCCATCTGCGGCACCGTGAAGGTGTGCGAGGCGTCGTCGGGGCGCCGATCGATCTCGCCGTCTTCCCGTTCGACCTGCATGACGCCCCCGACCGTGCCCTGCACCTGGGAGAGGAATGGGTTCCTGAGGCCGCTGGCGCCGTCGAACTGGTAGACGGTCACCTTGACCAGAGAATGGGCGGGCACGTCGAACACCGTGGTGTGCTTCCACTGATCGCCCTCGCGGACGAGATAGGAGACCCAGGTTGGCTTGCCGCCGAGCTTCCCGACCGCGGCCGTGGTGCCCAAGCGTCAGCTGCGCCCTGGCCGGCCCGGTCTGCGCCGCGGCGATCGGAGTCGGGGACCGCAGGAGCTTATGAACGTAGAGGCCGATCCCGGCCGCGACGATGACGACTCCGACGAGGATCACGACCAGCCGCGCAACGAGGGAATTCATTCCGGCAACTCCTTACCGTTGCCCTCTCGTCGCGGGCCGCGCCGAGGAGAGCAGCGCGATTCGCACCCTATTACCACGCGCAGATGCAGTCAAGCAACGATCGCGGGCGCCCTGAGCGTCAGGGTTCCACGCCGAGGAGAAGCGAGCCCGCGTGCGGCAATGCCCCGGCTACTGCGTAGCGACCGGGCATCAACCTGAGGACAACTCAGGAGAACTGATGGCCGGCCGCTCGCCGCGGTCGGGTCGCCGTTGCCGGGGCGGCTTCCATCGACGGCCGGGTTGCCCGGGGGTGGGCGTCGTACCAGCGCCCGTATCGGTCGGCCAGGGGCGCCGCGCTGATGCCATGCGCGAGGACCGAGAGCCCAACCGTCAGGTAGATCGCCAGCAGGATCGTCTGCTCGTGCGGCAGGTTGGACTCCTCGAGCACGATCAGGGCGAAGACGATCGACGCGAGCCCCCGTGGGCCGAACCAGCCCATGAATCCCAGAGTCGCCGGTCGCGCTCTCGTCCCCAGCATCGCGATGGCGACTGGAAGCATCCGCACGATCGTCAGGCTCAGAACGGCGTAGAGCACGAGGTCCCAGCTCAAGTGACCGAGGGCCGGCCCCAGCAGGATGGCGCCAAAGACCAGGAAGGTGACGCCGTTGAGCACGTCTCCCACCTCGTCGACCAGGCGGTTGACCTCGGCGGGGTCGCGGCCGAGCAATCCGCCGAAGATCCCCCCCGCGACAAAGGCTGCGATGAAGCCCGATCCGTCCAGCCCCGCCGCGATCCCGTAGGCGAGCGCCGCACCCGCGGCCGGGATCACCTGCAGCCATGCCCCGGCAATCAGCCTCCGCTGCCGGCCGTACCGGACGATCGCGGCGACCAGGAGCCCGGCGGCGACCCCGCCGACGATCCCGTAGCCGATCTCCTCCAGCACCAGCGTCGCGGCGGCTCGACCGCCGGTCAGCTGCGAGTGGACGTCGGCGGCCGCCACCGCGATGAACAGCAGCGGCACGCAGATCCCGTCGTTGAGCCCGCTCTCCACGTTCAACCCCTGGCGGATCCGCGCCGGAATACGTGGCTCGGTGACGACCGCCTGGCCGAGTGCGGCATCCGTCGGTGCCAGCACCACCCCGACGATCAGTGCTTCCTCGACGCTGATCTGTCCGAAGATCGCCGCCGCCGCGAGGGCGCCGAGCACGATCGTAAGCGGCAGCCCGACGCCAAGCAGCCGCAACGGGACGTTCGCGTCGCGACGCAGCTTGCTCAGGTTGATCCGCGAGGCATCGGAGAAGAGCACCAGCGCCAGGGTGGCCTCGGCGAGCGTTCGTACGGTCGAGCTCGTGCGCGAGAGGTCGAGCTCGTCGAGCACACGCGGACCCACCAGCAGGCCGATGGCGACGAAGAGCATCGCCGGCGTGACGGGCGTGCCGGCAATCCGCCCTGATACCGACGCCACCGCCAGGACCGCGAGCGCAACGATCGCCAGCGACCACTCCACTCAGGGGCTCCCACGGTCCAGACTCAACATCGGATCCCGTTCTCCTGTGACCTGCGCAGCAGGGCCGCGGGCGTCAGCCGGCGCCGAGCGACGCCGACGAGCCTCCGTCCACGTAGAGGGTTGTGCCGGTGATGTAGTCGGACTCCCGGTCGGCGAGGAAGCGGACGCAGCGGGCGACCTCGTCTGGCCTTCCCATGCGACGCGCCGGGATCGCCTTAGCGCTCATCACGGACGAGTCGCGGGCGAGGCCGGTGTCGATCCAGCCTGGGGCGACAGCGTTCACCGTGACCCCGCGACGTGCCACCTCGACCGCCGCCGTGCGGGTCAGTCCCTCGATGCCGGCCTTGCTCGCGGTGTAGCTCGACTGCCCTGGGATGGCCCGCGTGGCCGACGCCGAGATGATGTTGACGATTCGTCCGAAGCGGGCGCGGATCATCGGCAGCAGCGCCCGCCGCATCGTCATGTAGGTGCCAGTCAGGTTGACGTCGATCACGCGCCGCCAGTCGCTGAGATCGGTATCCGCCAGCAGTCCCAGCGTGCCGGTGCCGGCGTTGTTGACCAGCACCAGGACCGGCCCGAACTCATCCTCGACGGCGGTGAAGGCCGCCTCCACGGCAGCCGAGTCGGCGACGTCGGCCTGGATGGCGAGCGCCCGGCCGCCAGCGCCCTGGATCTCGCCGACCACGCGCTCGGCCCCTTCGCGATCGGCCCGGTAGTTGACGCCCACGCCCCATCCTTCCGTGGCCAGCGTCCGGGCGATGGCTCCGCCTATGCCGCGCGAGGAGCCCGTGACGAGCGCGGCGCCCGCGGACGCGGCCTCCGACGCGGCGGCCGTCACCCCTGGGTTCCCGCCGGGGTCCCCGCGGCGGGGGGAGGTTGCTCGGGCGGGGGCCGCTCGCTCGAGGGCCGCCCTGGCGGCCGCCCTCCGGATCGGTCGCCGCCGGAGGGGAGGGTCGGCGGCTTTACGCAGCCGTGCTCCAGAAGCCAGGTCGCGTAGTGGCGACCGGCGAATCGCGCCCCCTCCTCGTTCAGGTTGAAGCCGTTCGAACAGCGCAGGCGGCGACCGGGGCCGAAGTCGGGGGCGGGCATCCAATCGCAGTCAACGCGCCGGGTGGTGTCCCGCAGGGTCTCGGTCACCCGCGACAGCCGAGCCTCGTCGAAAGCGCCCTTGAGGCCGTTGCGCCACGGCTCCATGATCACGATCCTGGCCTCGGGCCAGCGTCGATGCAGCAGGCCTACGAACTGCTCCAGATCCCGCGTCCCCTGCTCCGGCATCCCGCGCCCGAAGAAGCGGAGAAAGAAGACGATGACCCGGTGGATCGGCCAGACCATCGGGCCCATCCAGCGGCTGAGGTTCTCCCGCAGGCCGACGATGCGGTGGTTGAAGCCCAGGATCGTCTTCATCGCGACCCAGCCGCCGACCTGCAGCAGTACCACGTCCGGAGGGCGCCCCTGCATGCGCCCGCGGCGCTTGAGCAGGGTGTGCTCGCTGGGGAAGTCCTCGAGATTCCAGACGAAGATGTTCTGGAAGCCGAGCCCGACCCCGGCGAGGTCGAGCTCCTCGGCCATGTGCTTCGGGTAGCCGATCGGCGCGGTGACGGTGTGGGCACCGTTCATCTCCTGGAACTCGCAGGCGCCGAGCCGCAGCACGTCCACGTGGGGACGATCGAGCGGCGCGTCAATCGTCCACAGGGCGGCCCCGGCGTCGGGACGCTGAAAGAAGGTTCGGCTGATCCACCGCTTCACCCCGGTGCGCCGGAACCATCCGCGTGCGTCGCGTAGGGAGGACATGCGGTCGAACAGCGCGGAGCGGTGCGAAGACACGCGATCGGTCGGCGTTGAGCGGAGGGTGGGCATGCGATCAGCTCGTACCGGACGCCAACTCGTTGAGCCGGTCGGCGATGAAGCGCCCGACGGCCTCCTCGGAGCACTGCCGCCGCCAGCACTCCAGGGCGGCATGATGGCGTCGCTCCAGCTCCGCCTCGTCGGCGAGCAGCGGCAGCACCACGCTCTCGAGATCGTCCCAGGAGGCAATCTCGATGAAGGGGGCATCCCGCACGTACCAGGCGTCGAGCGACGTGTCGGTGACGATCACGCAGCCCGCCCGCAGCGCCTCGAAGTGACGATAGGTCTCGTGGAACGTCCCGGCGGGCACCAGGCAGACCTTGGTGTCCATCAGCAGCTCCCAGTAGGCGCGGCTCGTCTGCTCATCGTAGGAGCCCGTGTCCGGGCTGAAGTCGACGAAGCTGTCGAAGATGCGGACGTCGATGGAGAGCTCGGGGTGCGAGCGCCGCAGCCGCTCGATCGCCCGCAGCATCGCGCGGCGGGAGCGCACCTTGGGCGCGCCCATCTTCGCGTTGACGTTGCCCCACCATCCCTGCCAGTGCTTGACGCTGCCCGCGAACGAGACCCCGATCTGCCGCTCGGCGATCGGCTTCAGCGGCAGGTCGGCGGCAGTGTGGTGGCCCAGCGGCACCGCGAACACCGGGTGGAGTCCGCGCCCCTCGCGGGCGCGAGCGGAGACCGTCCCGGGCAAGGCCGAGAGCTCGCGCGCCCAGGCCCGGCCGCGCAGGGCGAGCATGGTCAGCGCGGGAACGAGCGGGGCGCGCAGAGACCCCGCGATCCTCGGCCGGGGGCCGCCGGCCTGGAAGGTGGCCCGGACCCGAGGGGAGGAGCGGGCCAGCCGCTTCCAAGTCGCGCTGTGCATGCCGATCGCGACGACCCGGGGGCCGTCCGAGGGCACGCAGCCCTCGCCCCAGACCAGGTAGAAGGTCAGCTCGGGATCCTCGATTAAGCGTTCCATGACCTCGAGCACCCTTCCCCAGTAGGCCATGTCGTAGCCGACGGCAGCCGTCGGCTCGGGCGGGTTCCACTCGATCGGCGTCTGCTCGGGCGGGCGCACGACGAAGTACCGGGGCCGCAGCCCCGACCGCGCCGGCGGGCGGGCGGTGGCCTTCTCGCCGACGCGTCGGCGCGCGGGGGCGTTTGCCTGGGCGGTGCCGTCCGAGGCCAAAGCCGCGCGCGATCCCTGCTCCGCCATCAGGGGGGCGTTCTCTCCATCAGCCGCCCCACTCGACCAGGCAGGCCCCCCAGATGGCGCCGCCGCCGATTGCGGCCATCAGCACCCGGTCGCCCTCCTTGAGCCGACCCTCATCGACGGCGTTGTCGAGCGCGATCGGGATCGAGGCAGATGACGGGTTGCCGATCCACTCCACGCAGGAGAGCACCTTGTCGGGGTCGAGCTCGAGGCGGGAGCCGACGGAGCGGAGGATCCGACCGTTGGCCTGGTGATAGGCGAATACGTCGATATCGTCGAGCTCCAGTCCGGCGCGGTCGAGCAGCTCGCGCGTGATGTCGACCAGCGAACCCACAGCGAACTGGAAGGTATCGCCGCCCGCCATCCGGAAGCGGTAGTCGGAGCGAAGGACGTAGGCCAGGTCCCAGCGGCTGCCGTCCGCTCGGAAGACGGCCGGCCCGATCCGGCCGGGGGCGTCGCGCGCAGAGAGCACCAGGGCTCCGGCGCCGTCCGCCATCAGAGGCACGGTCATCGGGTCGGAGAGGTCCAGGAACTTGCTGACCATCTCGGCGCCGATGACGAGAGCGTTGTCGACCCGCCGGGTCTCGATCTGTGCGGCAGCGAGGTCGATTGCGGTGAGCAGCCCCGTACAGGCCGCGTGGACGTCCGTGGCCCCAGCGAGCTCGGCTCCGAGCCGGGTCGCGAGAACAGGTGAGCAGCCCGGGAGCATGTCGTCGTAGCTCTCGGTCGCGACCAGCACCAGGTCGAGGTCGGCCGGGGGGAGCTGGGCGCGTTCGAGGGCCCTGCGGGCCGCGACCTCGACCAGATCGGCCATGGTCTCGTCGTCGCGGGCCCAACGGCGCTCCTTGACACCGGTCCGCTTGACGACCCAGTGCTCATCGACGCCGAGCATCTCGGCGATCTCGGCGCTGGTCACCACCCGGTCGGGCAGCGCGGCCGCGACCGAGTCGATCGCGGCCCCCCGGATGACGCGCTCGAGCCTCCCGGTGGCCGGGCTCTCCTCGACGCGGACCTGGTTCATCGGCGCACCTCCTCAGTCGCTTGCTTGCCGTTGTCGCCCGGCCCCGCAGTGGCTGTTCGCCCGGGCGGCGCCGGGACGCTTTCACCGCGCGCCGGCGAGATCGCCGCCACGATGCGGTCGAGCGGCGACCAGAACGTGGCTTTCTCCTCGCGGCCGGTTCGGGATGGGGCGAAGTGGTCGCCGACATCGAAGCTGCGCACGATGCGCAGCTGCTTTCGCGAGGACGGCACCCGCGCCGCGCGATGAAGGATCGCGCGCGCGCCGCAGGTGCCGGCAAGCAGGTCGTGTGGGCTGGCCAGCGCCAGGACCCGGGTCCGGGGCCCGATCAATCCCGGCTGGGGCGGCAGACGAACCCGCCGGTTGCAGAGGCCGCGCCCCGGGAAGACCGCGTACAGGGCCCGCGGCTGCGGCAGCCCGACGCGCTGCGCCGAGGTGGCGTAGTCGGCCGCCAGCGCGCCGCCCAGGGAATAGCCGGCGACGACCACGCTCCCTGGCGTGACCAGATGATTGGCCCGCATGCGGCGCAGCGCCGCCCGCAGGCCGGCTGCGGCCGACGGGAACATCCGGCGGGCGCCGCGTCGGGCATCGAAGGGCGGCTTGGCGTAGACGGGCCAGGCCACTGTCGCGTGCTCGGCCATGTGGGTCAGCCAGGGCTCCTGGCCTGCCACCGTCGCCGTGCCGTACCCGTGGAAGAAGATGATCAGCGGCTGGCGACCGTGCGCCGTCTCGCTTCGCATCACGTAGACGCGCCGCGCGCCCTCGCCCACGGAGCCGATCGCGATCTTCCGCGGCATTCCCGCGCGCTCGGCTGGGCTCACCGCCCGGAAGCCGGGGACGGCGGGGGGCGCCGTGGTGGACGTTCCCAAGCCGGGCAGCCCCCCGCAGGCGGCGAGGCCGGGGGCGGCGAGCGCGGCGACTGCGGCGAGACCGGCGCCGGCGTAGCAGGAGCTAGTGCGCACGATGGACAACTCCCTACTGCCCGACCTCGACCCGGATCGCGCCGGGCCCCGGCGATCTGCGGCCGAGGCCCTCGCGGTCGGCGCCGACCAGGATCGCGATCTTGCCGAAGTGCCGCCCCTCGTACATGATCTGGTGCGCCTCGGCGGCCTCCTCAAACCTCATCGCCCGCCACAGCACCGGCCGGACGCGCCCGCCTTCGATCAGGGCGTTGGCGCGGTGGCACTGCCAGCCGTTGGCGAAGTGCGAGCCGATGATCTCCTTCTGGCGCATCCACAGGTGACGGACGTCGAAGTCGAGGTCATACCCGGAGGTGGCGCCGCAGATCACGACCTTGCCGAACCGCTTGACCGTGAAGACCGAGGTGGGGAAGGTCGCTCTGCCGACATGCTCGAAGACGATCTCGGGGGCGTCGCCGAGTATCTCCTTGACCCGCTTGGCAAAGCGGCGGGACTCCGCCGCCCGCGCGCGCTCATCCTCCGGAGTCTTCTCATCTCGCCCCCGCAGCATCCCCGCGTACTCGCGGCGGTCGATCCAGCCCGTGGCGCCCAGCCGCTCCACCAGCGCTCCCTTCGCCTCACTCGAGACCACGCCGACGCAGCGCGCGCCCGCCAGCCCGCAGAGCTGGGTCGCAAAGACGCCGAGGCCGCCGGCCGCCCCCCAGATCAGCACGCCCTGGCCGGCCTGGAGCCGGCAGCGATCGATCAGCATGCGATAGGCGGTGAACAGCCCGACGCCGTAGGAAGCCGCCTCTTCCCAGGAGAGGTGGCGAGGCTTGGCGAGCAGCTGCTGGGCTTGCGCCTTGCAGAACTGAGCGAACGACCCCCAGGTCGTCTCGTAGCCCCACGCCTTCTGGCTCGGCGCCGCCATCGGGTCGAGCCCATGCACCTCGGGGTCCTCGTAGGAGGCGACGTTTCCGTGCACGACGACCTCGTCGCCCGGCCGCCACCGCGTAACCCCCGGGCCGACCTTCCAGACGATCCCGGAGCCGTCGGAGCCGCCGATGTGGCGGTCGTCCTCGGGATGGGCCCGGAACACCGAGACCGGCTGGCCGAGCGAGGCCCAGATGTTGTTGTAGTTGACGCCGGCTGCCATCACCCGAACTACCACCTCGAACGGGCCTGGCTCGGGCACCTCGACCTCCTCGAGCCGCATCGCCGCCGTCGGCTCGCCGAAGCGCTCCTCCCGGATCACCCAGGCCGCCATCCTCGCGGGGAGCTCGCCGAGGGGGGCATCGACCGAGCTCGGCGCCGAGACGAGAACGTTCGCCATGCTCATGCCGCCCCTTGCGGCGCCCGCCCCGCCGCAGTCGCCACCGCCGCGGCGCGCTCCTCGAGGTCGCTCACGGTCAGGGTCTCCACACCGGGCAGCGTCTTGTAGGCCAGGCCCGCCATCGTGTGCCCGGGGCCCGCGTCGATGAACCGGCACGCCCCTCGCGCGTGCAGCTCGAGCAGCACCTCGCGAAATCTCACAGTGCTGGTGACGCTCTCGGCCAGCTCCCGGCGCGGGTCGGTGAAGGGGCGCGCGGTCACGCACGAGTAGACGGGCACACTCGGCGGGCGGAACTTGACCCGCCTGAGCGCCTCCAGGTAAGGCGGCAGGCACTCGGCCATCAGCGGGGAGTGACCGGCCCCCTTCATCGGCATGGGAACGACCCGCAGCCCCAGCTTCTGACCCTCCTCGATCGCAGCGTCCACCTCGCGCTCGCGGCCCGAGACCACGATCTGGACCGCCGAGTTGTCGTTGGCCAGCCACAGCTCGGACTCGGCGATGAGGCGCTCCGCGAAGCGGTGGACATTGGGGCCGATGAAGGCGGCCATGGCGCCGCGTCCGGGCCCCTCCAGCGCCCGCTCCATGAGGGCCCCGCGCGCGTGCACCAGCCGCACCGCCGACTCCAGCTCGAGCGCTCCCGCCGCGACCAGCGCCACGAGCTCCCCAAGTGAGTGCCCGGCCAGGGCGACCGGATGCTCGGCGCCCTCTCCCCACGGCTCCTCGCCGGCGGCGGCGATCTCGCCCAGGCGTTTCCAGCCGCACATGATCGACGCGAACAGCGCCGGCTGCAGACGGCGCTGGGAGCCCTCCGGCCGGTCGAAGACCTCCGGCCCCACCTCCTCGCGGAGCAGCGCGGCGAGCTCAGGCAGATCGCGCTCGACGCGCTCCTCCATGTCTCGCGGCGGGCTGCCCTGACCCGGGAAGAGCGCAGCCGTGGTCGCCGACCCCCTCGGCTCATGATGTCCTGAAAGCCGACTCAACCGCCCACTCCTTTGCGATATCCCGTAGCAGCGTCCCGCAGCCGGGTATCCCGTACCAGCGTCCCGCAGCCGGGTATCCCGTACCAGCGTCCCGCAGCCGGGCCTAGGCTCTGGATGAGCAAACCCTAGACGAAAAAGGCCAAACGACAAAGGCCGCTCTGTGCGATGCTTTTCAGTCGATGTCTGGGCCTCGCGAAGAGCGCTCGCCCGGCGGGGGAAGGGACTTCCTCGCCGTCCTGCGGCAACTCTGGTGGATCCCGCTGGCCTGCGCTGCGGTGCTCGGCGCAGCGACCTTCGCGCTGGCCAGCTTGGGAGGGCGGGACTACGAGGCCGAGGCGCTGCTCCAGGTCAACAACGCCAACCTCCCGCAGGAGATCGTCGGGGTTGGCAGCGATAGCCCGAAGCCGATCCAGAACGTGCTGGCCGAGATCCCGCCCCAGGTCCACCAGCGCGGCATCGCCCGGCGCGCCGCGCGGTCCCTCGGAAGCGATCCCTCGCTGACTCCCGACCAGCTTCTCGCCGCCACCAGCGTCTCGGTTGACCAGCAGTCGGGCCTGATTCGCGTCACAGCGACGGCGTCAGATCCGGACGCTGCCGCCAGGATCGCCAACGCGCTCGCGCGTGAATACGTCGACCTGCGCCAGGCGAGGGACCTGGCGCGCATCCACGGCGCCCGTGTGGAGCTGCAGAGAATCGCCGAGGCGCGCGCGCAAAGCGGCAGCGGCGATCCCACCGCGGCCAGCGATCTCAGCTCACTCACCGATCGCATCGAGCAGCTGCGCTTGACGGAACAGCTTCGGCCGGAGAGCGTCGCGCTCACCCGGCCGGCGACGCCCCCGTCCAGCCGAAGCGGCGTCGCGCCCTGGCTGATCGGCGGCGCCGGCGCCCTGCTTGGCTTGCTGATCGGCATCGGCATCCTTGCCCTGCGCGCCCAGGCCGACCAGCGAATCTATTCCCTCCGCGATCTCGAGCGGGCGCTGGGGGCGCCCGTGCTGACTCGCATTCCGCTCACCCGGGCGCTGGAGAAGCGGTCGCCTCTCTCGCAGCTTTCGCCCCGAGAGGGCGAGCCCTTCCGGCTTCTGCTGGCCTTGCTCCGACACGGAGCGGACTCCGAGGGGGCTCGCAGCGTCGCCCTGACCTCAGCGTCCGTCAACGAGGGCAAGTCGACGACCGCCTGGTACCTGGCGGCGACGGCGGCCGCGGGGGGCGCGCGCACCCTCTTGCTGGAGACGGACGAGGCCCGCCCGAGCGGCATCGGCTCCAACGGGGAAGGGACCCGGGGCGGGCTCAGGGGGCTTCTCGCCGGCGATAACCTCGCCGAGGTGGTGACGCCGGTCGACGTCGACGACGGGCATCAGCTCGACGTGGTGGCGCCGGGCACCCAGAACGGGGCGGGCCAAGTGCCCGGCGCCGACGAGGTTGCCCGCACGCTCGAGCGGCTGCGGGACGCCTATGACCTGATTGTCGTCGAGACGCCGCCGCTTCCCCTGGCCGCCAATGCGGTCCCCTTCGTGCGGGCCGCCGACGGCGTCGTCGCGGTCTGCCGCAAGGGAGTCGTGGATCGCGGTAACGCAATGGTGCTTCTCGACGCGATCGAGGCGCTGCGGGCGCCGCGGGCGCCGCTGATCGGCGTCGCCGCGGTCGGGTTCGGGCGAGGCGGCCGCTATCCGTGAGCGGTCAGGACCGCGGCTCGAGTCCGGAGCCGGGCGGCCGACTCGGCGGCGAGGGCCCCGGTGAGCCCGCCCGCCCGCCCTCGCCGGACGTCTCCGTCTGCATGCCCGCTCTCCGCGATACGGCCTCCTTTCGGCGGGCCCTGCGGAGCGTGCTCGACCAGACCCATGAGCACCTCGAGGTGATCGTCTCCGACGATTCCGGCGGCTCGCTGGAGGCGGCTGTAGAAGAGGCCGGGGATGCCCGCATCAGGTACTTCCGCAACGCCGAGCCGCTCGGCTTTGCCCACAACCACACGACCACGCTGGACCGCGCCAGGGGCCGCTTCATCGCCTTCCTCCACGACGACGACCGCTGGTTTCCGCGATACCTCGCCAACGCGCGGCGGCGATTCGAGCTCGACCCATCCCTCGGAATGGTGTGCACCGCCTACTGGCTCGAGCGGGCCGACGGGCGGCTCGAGGGGCTTCCGGACCCGCCTCCGGCCGGGCGCCATGAGCGCTGGCTGCCTCTGGTGCTGCGCTACCACACCTTCCTGCCATCGAGCACGCTGCTGCGCCGCGCCCTGTGGGAGGACGTGCGGCGGCCCTGGCCCGACGTGGTCATCGGCGACCTCGTGCTCTGGATCGACGCGGCCGCCCGGCAGTGGCCGATGTACTGGCTGGACGAGCCCGGGGTCGCCTATCGCGACCACCCGGGGCAGATCAGCGCCGATGAAGAGGACTTCCGCGACGCCTGCGTCGCCGTCTTCAGCTCGTACTCCTTCTCCGATTCGGAGGCCGAGCAGCTGCGGCGCATGCGCCTGGCGCACTCTCACATAGCCCGCGCCGGGCTGCGCCTGCGCGAGGGCCGTCCGGCCGCCGCGCGGGAGGACCTGGCTGCAGCTCGCCGGCTCGCCCCTTCGCAGCAGCGGCCGCGGCGCCTCGCCTGCTCGGCGCTGACCGCGGTCCCGAGGCTGTTGCCGATCGCCACCGCCGCCTGGAAGCTCGTACGGCGCGGCGATCGCCCCATGCCCGCGCCGATCCCCGAGGCGGATGGCTCCCTCCGACAGCGGCGCTAGCCGGGTCGCCGGTCACGGCCTGGAGCTGGGGCGCGGGGCGCCGGCATCGTCGCCGTGGGCGCGCCTCGCCCGCCGCTGGCGCGTGGATCTCACCTTCGCCGCCTGGGTGGTTCTGGTCGCGATCCTGATCGCGGTGGGCACCGCGGGCGAGCACTGGCAGTTCGTGCTCACCCTCTGCTTCGTGCTCACCGCCGCCGGGCTGTACGTGCGCTGGCCGACCGCCGGCCTCGCGGCGCTGCTGGTGCTCTGGACCTGTGCGCCCCTGTTCCGCCGGCTGCTCGACTACGTCGCCTACTCCTCGGGCCCGGACGTGCTCTCGCTGGCCCCCTACCTGGCGACGGCGGCGGTCGGCGCCATCGCCCTGGTTCGCGAGCGACCCCGCGGCGCACCGCTGATAGTCATCGGCCTCGTCTGGGTGGGCCTCGCGGTCGGAATCCCCCTGGGCGCCTCGGATCCGCTGCCCCTCGTCTACGGCCTCTTCGCCTACGGCGCGGCCTCCCTCGCGATCCTGATCGGCTACGCGGACTGGCGGCGCGGGCGGCTGACCCTCGAGCGCATCCTGCTGGTGCTGCTCCCGTTCATCGCCGCCTACGGCCTCTACCAGTACTTCGCCCCAACGCTGCCGCCCTGGGATCAGCTCTGGCTGCAGGCGAACGACTTCGTCACCGCCGGCAGCAAGGCGGAGGGCAACTTCCGCTTCTTCAGCGTGCTCAACTCCCCTGGCACCCTGGCGGCGCTGCTGACCCTGCTGATCGCGATGCTGCTCGTGGCGCGCCGGCTGACCGTGGCTCGCCTGTTGGCGGTGAGCCTCGCCTTGGCCTGCGTGGCGCTGATCGGCATCCGCAGCGCCTGGGTGGCGCTCGCGGTCGCCCTGCTGGCGATCACGCTCGTCGCCCGCGGCCACCTGCTCGCCCGGCTGCTGCTGGTCTGCGCGATCGCCGGCGGCCTCGCCGTGGCCGCGGGGGGGACGCCGGCTGGCGGCCAGTTGTCCGAGCGCGCGCAGAGCTTCGGGAGCCTGAGCCAGGACACCTCCTACAGGGCACGTGTCGACGCCGTCAAGCGCTACGGTCCGCAGGCCGTCGCCGCGCCACTGGGGCACGGGGTGGGGTCGGTCGGCCAGGCCGCGCGGGTCAGCTCGAATGCGTCCCAGCCGCCCCCGTTCGAGGACAACGGTTATCTGCTGCTGCTCTGGCAAGTCGGCCCGCTCGGCTTCCTGATCATCGTCGGCGCCGCGGTCTGGGCTGTGGGCCGAGGGGCGCGACGCACGGCGCGCGCCCGCCTCCCGGAGCGCCTGCCGCTGCTGGCTCCGCTGATCGCCTCGGGCGTGCTGATGGTCTCGGCAGACGCCCTCTACGGCGTCAACGCGGTCATCTTTTGGTACTTCCTCGGTGCCCTCCTGGCCGCATCGGAGGCGCCGGCTAGGGTCGAGGGCCCGGACCCCCGGTGAAGGTCCTGCTGCTGACCAACGAGTTCCCGTTGCCGCAGAACGCGGGCGGGGTTCGACGGCAGCTGGGGCTGAGCGAGGCGCTGGCGGGGCGACACCAGCTGCACCTGCTGGCGCGCGAGCGCGAGCCCACCTTGCCGGAGCAGACCTCCGAGCTTCAAGACCGGCTCGGCGCCCCGGTCGAGACCTTCCCCGCCCTCGCGCAGCCGAACCGCAGCCCGGCGGCGATGGCGCGCCGCTGGGGCCGATCGGTGTCCCGGCGCCGGCCGCCCTGGATGCTCTCCGATCCCGGCGCGAACGCCCTGGCTCGCCGCGCGGCGGAGCTGGCTCCCCGATTCGACGTCGCCGTGACGCTCGACGACATCGCGCACGGCTACGTCGAGCCCTTGCACGGCCTGATCCCCGTCGTGCTCGACAAGCACAACGTCCAGGGAGCGAGCGCGGTGCTTTACCGACCGTGGGGCACCGGCGTCCGTGGGCGGGCCGTGCACCGGCTGACTCTCGCTCAGATCAGGGCCTTCGAGCGGATGACCTGTCGGCTGGCGGCGGCCGTCGTGGTCACCTGCGATGAGGAAGCGGACCGCTTCGAGGCGCTCTACGGTTGGCGCCCGCAGGTGGTGCCGACCGCCGTGGCGGCGCCGGCGCAGATCGCCGATCCCGTAGGCGCGGACGCCGCCGTCGCCTGGCTGGGCGACGGACTCTACCCGCCAAACGCGGCCGGGCTGGTGCGCTTCGTTCGCGAGGCGTGGGCTCCGCTGGGCGGCGAGGGCGCTGTTCTGCTCGTGGCTGGGCGCCGGCAGCCCGCCGAGGTCCGCGCGCTGGAGGAGCTGCCCGGCATCCGGGTCCTCGGATTCGTCGAGGAGATCGCGCCGCTCCTCCGCCGAAGCGCGGTCGGCCTCGTCCCCCTGTGGGCCGGCGCGGCGATCAAGATGAAGACGTTGACGCTGATGGGCTCGGGCCTGCCCGTCGTCGGCACGCCGGTGGGGTTCGAGGGCATCGCCGTGCGCGACCAGGTCGAGGCTATGGTGGCCGAGGACCCGGTGGGGCTGGCGGAGGCGGTCCGGCTGCTGCTGCGCGATCGTCCGACGGCGGCCGAGATCGGGCGACGGGGGCGCCAGCGGATCCTCCGGGACCACACTTGGGACGGCGTCATCGATCGCTTCCAGGCGGTGCTCGAGGCGGCCGTCGCCGGCCGGTCTCAGGGCGGCAGCAGCAGCAGGTTGGTCGAGTCGTTCTCTGAGGGATAGAGGGTCGCGAGCGAGCGCACCTCTGACGGCGCCAGCTTCGCGGGCGGCTCTTCGCTGCTTTCCTCGCCGACGTTCCAGGCCTGGCCGAAGCGCTCGGCCACGACCTCGTGCAGCGCCCCGAGGGAGCCGGCTCGGTCGAGGCCGTACGGCCAGTACTCGATTAGGACCGGCGCCCCGGCGTCGATGAGGGCGCCGGCCCCTCGCAGCACCTGCGGCTCGTGTCCCTGGACGTCGATCCAGACCAGCCCGGTCTCCTCGGCGTCGATCCCGGCGCGCGCCACGGCCGCGTCCAAGGTGGTGGCGGGAACGCGGATCACTCTCCGCTCGGCCTCCCGAATGGCGCCCGGCCCGGTCTCGGCGCCGGTGCGGATCCGATGGTCTCCGATGTTGTGCGTCGCCAGCTCGAGCTCGAGCTGGCCCTCGGCGTCGGAGACGGCGACCTGAAGGGCCACCACTCGTGACTCGACGTCGTTGGCGATCAGGTTCATGCGCAGCAACCGGAAGTTGGCCGGGTCCGGCTCCAGCGCCAGCGCCCCGGAGGCGCCGAAGCGCTTGAGTGCGCCGAGCGTCGCCGTGCCGATGTTGGCTCCGACGTCGATGAAGGCCCGCTCCGCGAGCGGATCCGGCCGGCCGCGAAGGTCGGCGAGCAGGCGCACGACCCGCTGCATCAGCGGCGCGTCGTACGTTCCCTCGGCGAAGATCCGCAGCGTGATCGGGCCGCGATCCGCGGTGTCGATCAGGTATCGGATGCCGTCGTCGTCGATCGCGACCAGCGGCGTTAGGCGCCGTTCGAGCAGCGACAGCAGCAGCTGTCGGCGCATCAGCCGGCGAAGCCGCGGCGTCCCGTACAGGTAAGCCTTGACCGCGCCTGCCTGATAGCGCATCCGCGCCAGCGGCGATCGGCGGAAGCTGGGCGGCTTCAGGGGCGCCACCGTCGGTCGGCAGGGCCGCTACGGGTCACGCCTCCAGTCTCCCCGAGATTCGGCTCGGAGGTCGCCTCGATGGTACCCTCGCCCGCGTGGAGGGTCGGCGTCCGGTTCGGGTGCTCTACGTCCAGGGCGCGAGCGAACGGGCGGGCGCGGAGACGGCGCTGCTGGGGCGCCTACGCCACCTGGGGGCGGCCGGCGTCGAGCCCGTGGTCGCTTCCTTCGCCGAGGGACCGTTCGTCGACGAGATCCGAGCCGTCGGCGTGCCCGTCGAGGTCCTGGCCTCGTCGCCCCCCCGCGTGCGTCACCTCTGGCGGCTGCCGGCCGCCGTGCGCGCGCTCGCGGCGACCGCCCGTCGCATCGACGCCGACGTCATCGATGGATGGGGAGAGAAGATGTCGTTCATCGCCGGCTGGGCGGCGCGCGTCGCCGGGCGGCCCGCCGTGATGACGCTCCACGACGTGGCGCGCAACAGCCGCGCCGCCACGGCCGTCCAGCTCGCCGCCACGAGCGGCCGGCATGACGCGGTGGTGGTCCCGTCGCGGTGGATGGCCGACAGCTTCCGCCGCGCCTGGCGCCTGCGGACCCGCGTGATTCCCAACGCGCTCGCCTTCGAGACCTTCCCCGCCACGCCGAGCCCGGTGCGCTCGGATGCCGGCTGGGAGGAGGACGCCTCCGTCGTCGGGGTCTTCGCTCGCCTGGTCAGGTGGAAGGGCCAGGAGACGTTCCTGCGCGCGGCGGCCCGAGTCCTGGAGCGAGAGCCCCGCGCCCGGTTCCTGGTCGTCGGCGGGACGCTTTACGGCTGGGAGCGGGAGTACGCGGACGAGCTTCGCCGAATGGCAGGCGAGCTCGGGGTCGCTGACGTGGTCTGGTTCACCGGGTATCGGAGCGACCAACTCGAGCTGATGCTGGCCTGCGATGTGATCTGCCACACCTCGCTGCGCTCGGACCCCTCGCCGCTGGCGGTGCAGGAAGCGATGGGGCTCGGGCGAGCGGTGATCGCCACCCGCACGGGCGGCCCGGAGGAGTCGATCGACGACGGCCGCACGGGGCTGCTCGTCCCTCCCCGGGACGATCGCGCTCTCGCCGAGGCGATCCTGCGAGTGCTCGGCGACCGCGACCTGCGCAGCCGGCTGGCGCGATCGGGGCGCCAGGCCGCGCTGGAGGCCCACGATGGCCCCCGAGTCGCGAGCGAAGTCGCGACGCTCTACCGTCAGCTCGCCGGCCGCTAGACGATCCAGGCTCGCCGGCACCGCCAAGGCGATCTCAGCTCGCCGGCCGGAAGACGATCGTGAGGCCGTGGCGCAACTGGGGCGGAAGCGCGTTGGAGACCGCGTTGTACAGGCGCCCGGCGGGGCTCGCCCGCGCGAAGTAGTTCTCGACCTCGAGCAGCTCCACCGCCAGGCCGGCTTGCCCGGCCGCGTCCCGGAGCTCGGTCGCCGTGTACTCGCGAAAGTGCGACGGGTTCATGCCGGGCGGCCCGAAGCCGCTGACGGCGCCATAGGGCGGTCGGCCCGCCAGTGCCCGCAGTCGCGGCGCCAGCGCAGCCGCGTTCGGCGTCTGCACGAGAATGCGCCCCGCGGGGCCCAGCCAGGAGCGGAGGCAGGCGAACACGGCGACCGGCGTCGTGTACAGGTGCTCGATCACCTCGCAGAGCAGGACGATGTCGTGTTGCCCCACCTGGGGCCATGACTCGCGCCTGTAGGCGTCGTTGAGGTCGTAGCGCAGGTGGCGGGCACCCTCGCTGTCCTGCAGGTGATCCTCGAAGCCGACAGTCGTCAGGCGGGCGCCGGGGAAGCGAGCCCGCACCAGCTCGGTCTGCAGGCCAGGGCCGACGTCGACGATCGACAGCGAGGATGGCTCGCGGGCGCCCACGACCTGCTCGAGCACGCGCAGCAGGCGCAGGTAGCGGGGCGCGTGCTGTTCGAGGTATGGCCGGCCTTCATCGTCGGCCGAGGGGTCGAAGAAGGCGATGACGTCGTCGGCCGAGCGAAAGACGGCCGGGCGCGGCTGGGTGTCGGCGCCCGAGGGCGTCATCGGGAAGACGCCGGCTGGGCGCCCTCACGGCTGCCGTCGAGCCCGCTCGCCGCTGCCGCCAGCACGCCCTCGAGCTCGGCGAGCTGGCGCTCTTCGGAGAAACGCCTTTCCACCGCGAGCCGCCCGGCGCTGCCCATCCTGGCGGCCATGGGGGCATCCCGCACCAGGCCGATCACGTGGCGGGCGGCGGCCTCGGCGTCTCCCGGCGGGTAGAGGAAGCCGGTGACCCCGTGCTCGACGATCTCGAGCGGCCCGGCGGCGGCCGGTGCCACGACCGGCAGCCCGCTGGCCATCGCTTCGATCAACGCGATCCCGAAGGGCTCATCGGGGCGGCAGTGCAGGAGCAGGCCGAAGTGCCGCAGCTCGGCGGCGACGTCGGTTGCGTAGCCGGGGAAGGAGACCGCCCGGGACAGCTTCGGATCGCTCGCCACCCGCTCGCGCAGCGAGCGCTCGAGCGCGAAGTCCTCGCTTCGGTACTGCGCCCGGCCGAGGATCGAAAGCCTGAAGTCGGGGACCTCGTGCAGCACGCGGGCGGCGATCTCGACCGCGAGGTCGGTGCGCTTGACCGGAGAGACGTAGCCGACCAAGGCGGCGCGAGGCGCGCCGGGGGCGGCGGCCGGCGGGAAGCGCCCCGCCGATATCCCGGGATGGACCACGGTCGTCCGCTCGGCGAGGCGGCGCGATCGCCCGGCGAACTCCTCGGCGACGCAGCGGGAGATGGCGACGGCGCGATCGCACCTGACGCGAGCAAGCAGGCGAGCCAGCGGGCCGATCGGGCCCGGTGGAAGGAAGTCGGTGAGATACCAGACGATCCGCCGTCGCAGTCCGATCGCGGCGAGCGCCGCAACCAGCCCCGGGCGCAGCGAGATGCAGTAGACGATCTCGCGCGCGGGCAGCTCGCGCAGCAAGCGGCGAAGGCGGCGCGCCGTCGCCAGGCCGCGCGGGATCGAGCGCAACGTCTCGAGCCACCCTCCACTGTGGCGCAGCGGGCGAAACGGGAGGGGTGCGGTGGCCGCCCCGAGGCTGTGGGCGAAAGCTTCGCTCCGTGAGCCCGGCGGGCAGATGACGAGGGCCTCCGGGTCGGCACGCAGCAGCGGCGCGTGCGAGATCTCGGCGCCGCTGTAGTCCTCGGCCTGGACCACGTAGGCGACGGCGGGGCGCGCCGGCGCCTCGAGGAACCGGGTGGGGGAACGGGTGCCCGGCTCGGCGGCCACGGCGACCCTACCCATTCGCCTTGCGGGCGGCCAGGATCGCGTCGCGGTGAAAGAGACCACCCCGCAGGACGCGTTGGATCACCGCCCTGCGCGGCCCGGCGGGCAGCCGCTCCAGCCAGCCCTCGACGGTGAGCAGATAGCGCAGATAGCGCGCGCTGGGATGCGGTCGGCGCCGCCCCGGCAAGCCGAAGCCGGGTCGCTCGGCGACGACGGTCGCGAACCCCGCCTTCTTGAGGGCTGCGACCCGCTCGGCGAAGCTGTACTCGCGGAGGTGGGTTCCCAGCGCCAGGGGCATCCCGAAGACGAGACTCGAGTCATAGGGACCGCTTAGCCCGTGCGGGGTGCGAAAGGCGTAGCAGCCCCCCGGCCGCAACAGCGCCAGCACGCCGCGAAGATGGGCGATGAGGTCGTCGGGGTGAAGGTGCTCGACGAGCTGATCGCTGATCACCGCGTCGTAGGCCGAGCCCGGCGCATAGCGATCGAGGTGAACGCCGTCAGTCGTCGACCACCGCAGGCGGGGCTCGGGCGCTCGGTCGCCGCCCCGCTCGGCCGTGATCTCGGTTGCCTCGACCTCGTAGCCCGCCGCCGCCAGCGCCCTCGCCAGGCCCCCCTGGCCCGAGGCCACTTCGTAGACCCCGCGAGGCGGCGGGCCGATCATCGCCATCCACGGCGAGGGATCGATCCCGCGGCCGAGCGCCTCATCCGCCGCGTTGAACCACCATAGCTCTCGATAGATGCGCGAGTACCCTCGCTCGAACGTCTCCCGCCGCGACTCCGGAGTGGACTCGAGCAGTTCGCGGGTCACCTGAAGCTCCACGACGAGGTGGTGACGGAGGTCGTCGAGATCGAGCGGGACCTCATCTGGGATGCCGTAGTGCTGTCGATAGCGCGCGACGAGGTCCACCGTCGCGAGTCTAAATCCTCGGCAGGCGAGCCCAGCGGGTCGTCACCTGGTGCGTTCGTCCAAAACCGGCGGATTTGCTCAAGGGTTTCGCTCCACAACGGTTTGGGATAGATTGGCTGACACGGCCAGTTCGTCGGCTCCCATGGGGAGCGGAGTTGCGTTTGTCGCCGCCGCTGCAAAGGCGGCGTCCGCCCCGCCGTTAAGTGGGGACCTGGTGCCAGCGGACTTGGAGGGTCCGAATCGATTTCTTAAAGACACCCCATGGCAGGGGCAAGCCCGACGACTTCCGGAGCCGTCCCGGTAAGCCCCGGCGGCGCTTCGCCCCCGCCGGCGCCGACGCGGCGCCGGCAGCCCGTTCCGGATCCGTCGCCACGGACCCTTCCCGGGCCGGCGGGGCGGCACGTTCCGGGGCAGTCGGCACGGTTGCCCGGGAGACGGCTCGCGGCCTGACCCTGTGGCGCCCTCGCTCGGCGGACGAACAGGTCGCGCCGGAGGCGACCCGCTACGGCCGGGCCCCGCGCGACGCGGTCCACCGGGGCGCCCTCATCTCCGCGGACCTGCTCTCGGCGGCGCTCGCCACGCTCTTCGCGGTGGGCCTGGTCGGGGGCCGCGCGCCCGGCCTGCAGGTGTTCGCCCTGGTGCCGCTGGTGGCCCTGCTGAGCCGGCCGCTGCGGCTCTACGGGCGCGACGCGCTCGTGCTTCGCGCTTCCACCCTCAACGAGGCGCCCTCCGCGCTGACGGTCTCGGTGCTGTACGCGGTGGCGGTCTGGCTCACTGACGACATCCTGATCGGAGATCCCCTCACTAAGGCGGAGTTCCTGGCTCTGTGGCTGGGGCTCTTCTTGCTAATGCTTGCCGCACGCGCGCTCGCCCGCTCGAGCGCCCACCGGGCCTCCAGGCCCGAGCGCTGCCTGCTCGTCTCGGCCGACCCGTTTCGCTTCGATCGACTTCGCGAGTCGCTTCGGCTCGGCCACCAAACTGGAGCCGACGCCGTGCTCGGGGTGGTGCTGGACGCCTCGGCGATCGAGACGCTCGCCAGTGGCGGTCTTCGTCGCCTGATCTCCGAGCACCGGATCGACCGAGTGATCATCGCGCCAGGAAACGCGGACTCCGAGTCGGTCGTCAACCTTGTCCGGGATGCCGAGGCGTGCGGGGTGAAGGTCAGCCTGTTGCACAGCTTCGGAGAGGTGCTGGGCTCCGCGGTCGCCTCCGACGAGCTCCCCGCCGGGACGATGTTGACCGTTCGCCCGCTCGGCTATCGTGGCTGGAGCCCCGCGTTGAAACGCGGCTTCGACATCTTCGTCGGCGGCCTCATCGTTGCTCTGCTCGCGCCGCTCCTGCTCGCCATCGCGAGCGCGATCAAGCTGACCTCTTCGGGCCCCGTGCTCTTCCGGCAGCCGCGCGTGGGACGTGGCGGTCGGGCCTTCGAGCTGCTCAAGTTCCGGTCGATGATCGAGAACGCTGACGATCTCAAGCAGAGCCTGCTCGCTCGCAACGAGGCCGAGGGTCTGTTCAAGATCGACCGGGATCCGCGCGTCACCCGGGTCGGGCAGTGGCTTCGCCGGACCTCGCTGGACGAGCTGCCGCAGCTGTTCAACGTGCTCCGCGGCGAAATGAGCCTGGTCGGGCCACGGCCCCTGATCATCCAGGAGGACCGGCACATCGAGGGATGGCACCGCCGCCGGCTGGACCTGCGGCCGGGCATGACCGGGCCCTGGCAGGTCCTATGCTCGAGATGGCATTGGCACGTGCCCCTCAACGAGATGGTGGTGATCGACTACCTCTACCTGGTCAACTGGTCCCTGTGGCAGGACGTCAAGTGCATGCTGCGCACGGTTCCGTGCGTGATCGGACGCCGAGGGATGTGACCCATCCCGGCGGATGCCTCGTCGAGACATCGTGAGAGCCGTTCGGCGCCGTTTCTGGATTCCAATGCTGTGCGCACTTGCGGCGGGAGTCGGGTCCCACCAGCTGGCGACCCATAGCCCGCCTCAATTCGACGCGGCGGCGCTGCTGCGCGTAGGCGACCCGCACGTGATCAAGGACGCCCTCGGCATTGCCGAGGGGACTCCGATCGAGAACGCGCTGGTCGCGATCCCCGCGCAGGTCCACCAGCGCCGGACGGCCCGGCGGGCGGCCGAGCTGCTGACGCCGGACCTGCGCTTGACGCCGGCGCAGGTCCTGGCGCACACCAAGGCCTCGATCGACGGCAGCAGGGGACTGGTCGCGGTGGGCGCGCGCGCCGAGAGTCCGCTCGACGCGGCCAGGATCGCGAACGCGATGGCGAAGGCCTACCTGCAGCTCGGCCCCCGGGGCGACCTGCGGCGGGTCCACCGAGCTCGCCTGCGCCTTGAGCGCCTCGCTCGTCGCCAAGCCCGGCGCGCCCGGACCAATCCCAAGGCTGCGATCAACCTGCCGGCGCTCGGGGAGCGAATCGACCACCTGCGCGTTATCGAGGCGGTCCGCCCCGAGAGCGCCACCCTCGCCCAGGCGGCCGGCCCGCCGGCCGCGCCCAGCGGCGTCTCCCCCCGCCTGATCTCCCTGCTCGGCGCCGCTGTAGGCCTCCTGGTCGGGATCGCGGTCGTGGCGCTGGGCTCGTATCGGAGCGGTGGCATCGGCGATCCGCGCAAGCTGGCGTTCCTCCTTCAGGCTCCCCTGCTGTCCGAGGTGCCACAGACCCGGGGCCTGCGGCGACGCGCGCCCCTTGCCCAACTCGAGCCGGACGAGCGCCGCCCCTTCCGCCAGCTCGTCACCCGGCTGCGCCACAGCCCAAGCCGCCAGCGAGCGCGCAGCGTGGCTGTCACCTCGCCGGCCGAGGGCAATGGCGCCTCGACCACGGCCTGGTACTTCGCCGCGACCGCCGCCGCCGAGGGCGCCCGAACCCTGCTGCTCCAGACCGAGCGGGCGCGATCGAGTGCTCCCGGAGCCGATGGTGCCTTCGACGTGATGGCGGTCGAGCCGGGCAACGGTACGGCGCCCGACGCCGTCGCTCGCCTGCTCGCCACCCGCGGGTCGAGCTACGACGTGGTCATAGTCGAGGCGCCTCCGCCGTCTCGCGTCGCCGCCGCGATTCCCTTCGTCCTCGGCGCGGGCGGCGTGGTGGTCGTCTGTCGCGCCGGCCAGGCCAGCAGGGAGCAGGTCGAGGATCTGCGCACGACGCTCGATGAGCTCGGGGTCTCGCCGCTCGGGGTGGTGGCGGTGGGCTTCGATTGAGCGATTCCGGCCTTAGGTCGTCGCGGGCCGGATGCTCTGGCGCAGGACGCTGAGCAGGCGAACCATCGCGGCGCGGTCGAGGATCGCGATCAGCGCCACGTAGATCGCCAGCGCGCAGGCGGCGCCGGCGATCGCCCCGGCCCACTGGGGGGCCACCGATACCGCCACCAGCCAACCGGTGCCGCCAGCGGCGGCGGCCGACAGGGTGGGAAGAATGATCTGGGTCGCCGCCCCGCGCCCGACCAGCTCGCGGGCTCGATAGATGCAGGCCAGCATGAGGACGGCCTGACCGACGAAGTACCCGATCCCGGCCCCGAGGGCGCCGAGCGGTGCCGCCAGGCCGGCCCCGAGGGCGAGGGTGACCGCGATCGCCGGGGCCGCCATGTAGAAGACCTTCTCCGCCTCCCCGCGGGCCCAGAGCAGGCTGCCCAGCACCGTGACCAGCGGCACCGCGATCATCGAGCCCGCCGCCAGCCAGGGCAGGGTGCTTACGGTCGCCGACCAGCTCTCGCCGAACAGCGCGGGGACGAGCGCCGGCGTCGCGCCGACCAGCACGGCGATCATGAAACCGGAGCTGGTGGCGGCGAAGCTCAGGCCGCGCTCGAGCAGCCGCCCCGGCGGCTCACCCGCTTCCGTCAGCCTCGCGAATCCCGGAAGGGCCACGCGCCAGGCCGACTCGAACAGCAAGGTGAGCACGATCAGGAGGCGCTGGGCGAGCGCCCAGGCCCCGAGAGCGGCGGTGCCGGCGATCGCTGCCAGCAGCACGTTGAGGCCCTGGTCGCGGAGGAGGGTGGCGAGCCAGGCGCCCTGGAAGAAGAGCCCGAAGCGCATCGTCGGCCGCAGCGGGGCGAAGCTCGGCTTCGGCCTGACCAAGCCGACGTCGCCCAGGGACACCATCACCGTGGTTCCGACAAGCGACCTCAGCACCGTTGCCAGTCCGACCCCTACCACCCCGAGCCCACCTACCACCAGACCGATCGCCGCACCGACGTAGACGAGCGCCTCGGCGACGTCGGCGCGGACGATCGCCCCGTAGTTGAGCTCCCGTTCGGCGACGATCACCGAGGGAACGCGCAGGGAGTCCGTGACCAGCGCGGCCGTCATCAGGGTCACGGCCACTCCGCGCGGCCCCTGCCACACCGCCAAGGCGGCGACGCCGGTCGCGATCGTCCCGGTGACCAGCAGCTGGAAGGCGGCGAGCGCCCGCAGCTCCGTTCGGCTGGGCGGCTCCTGCCTGGCGATGAACCCCGCGTTGAGGCCGCCGTCGGCCAGGAACTTGCCGGCGATGGTGATCGTCAGCCCGATCGCGACCACGCCGTAGTTGCTCGGCCCGAGCAGCGGCGCGATCACGATCAGCCCCAGGAAGCCCAGTGAGCGCACCAGAAGGGAGCGGAGTCCGACGGTCACCAGGCCGCGCGCCGCCCGGTGACGAAGGTGGGTAGTGCGAGGCGGGGGCTGGTCCGGTGCCCCGTGGCCATCGCCGCTGCTCGGGGCCTCTCCGGTCTCCTCGCTCACGGGTAGCGGTCGCCGCCGAACCCCACGGCGACGACGCCCGCCAGGCGGGCGTCGAGCTCGGCCAGGGCCTCGCGAAAGCGCCGCGCCGTGTCCCGGTCGATGGCTCCGCGGCGGCACACCGCAAGCGCCGTGGCGCCGCTGAGGAGGGGAACGAAGCCCTCGGGTGGGGGAGGCGGAGGGATGACGACGACGACGAAGCCATCGGTCCCCCGGACGATCTCGAGCAGGTCGCGGGCGCCCCGCGCGTCGGTGAGGTCGCCGCCGTTCGACGCCGGGGCGGCGACGATGTCCAAGTGGCAGCCGGGGCCCAGATCCACGCGGCTCGCCTCGAGCCGGCCGTCGGAGCGCACGGGCGCGGATCCGCCGACCCCTGCCTGTCCAGCCACCAGCAGCGTCCTGGTGCCCGCGGCCGCGGCGGTCTCGGCGAGGTCCCACCCCATCTCCAAGGCATCATCGGCGTTCTCCGGCGAGACGACCACCACGATGCGCCTTGCCGGCGCCAGGGCCGGATCGTCGCGCAGCCGCGCCAACAGGAGGCGGGACGCCTCCGCTTCTCCTGGATCGGGGTCGCCCCGCAGGTCCCGACGACGAAGGGCCCGCCGGCTCGGCAGGCGGCAGAGCACCGGGGCGCCAAGAGCACGCCTGAGCCCGCCGAGGGAGATGATCCGCCGATCGGACTGCTCACGCACTCCGATCAGGGCGACGCCGACGAGGAAGCCGAGCGCGGCCGCCATCAGGCCGAGGAGCGGTGGGGAGATGCCCGCCGGATGGGACGGTCGCGTGGCGGCTCGCACGACCGCGACGCCGACTGGCTGGGCGGCCGCGGCGAGGCGGAGTTGCTGGATGGCGTCGGTCAGGGATCTGATGCTGAGGGCATTGCTCGGGACTCCCTGGCCGCTCGCCTCGGCCCTGGCCAGGCGCTCGAGGCGCAGGCGCACCCGCCTGATCCGCTCGGTGTCGAAGTGCGCGCTCAAGTTGACGTACCCCCGCGCGACGGCATTCGCTATCCGCGCTGCATCACGAGCCCGGGGCGCCGAGGAGCTGATCTCGATCAGCCCGGTCGCAGGGTTGACTCTTGCGCTCGTCGCGGCCAGGACTTGGTTCGGCGAGATGAAGGGGTCGAGCTGCAGGAACTCGACCGCTCGCTCGGCGGTCCGGTAGGTGCGGATCTGCGAGGCGACGTCCGTCGCCACCAGGTCGCTGGGGAGATCGCTCTGGGTGGCCCCG
This sequence comes from uncultured Solirubrobacterales bacterium, assembly GCA_963746615.1. Taxonomy (GTDB): domain Bacteria; phylum Actinomycetota; class Thermoleophilia; order Solirubrobacterales; family 70-9; genus SHVA01. Next base: position 48,097 of record CAVVBU010000006.1, read on the forward strand.
GCTCCCGAGAGCGCCGGGGGCTGAGTCAAGCCCGCTGTGATCTTCTGCTCGATGTTCGGCTCGTTGACCTGCAGCAGGGAGACCGCGGTGTATTCGTGTGGCCGCCGCTCGGCCACCAATGCCGCTCCCAAACCCGCCACCGCGGCGCAGAGGATTGGGACCCAGAGGTATCGGCGAAGCGCGTCGAGGAAGCCGCCTCGCTCGTCGGCGGCCGGGGCACGTGAGGGGTCGGAGGTCGAGATCAGCATCAGCTGCGCAGCTCGCGGCCGCGCCGGTCCTCTCCGCGGAGCGGCCGCCTGGCCCGACCGAGCTTCCGGAGGCCACGGGTATCCTGATCTCCGTGCTCGGGCGCATCGATCACATCGGGATTGTCGTCGAGGACCTGGAGTCGGCGCTCGCCTTTCACCGTGACGCGCTCGGCCTGCCGGTGGTTCACCGCGAGACGGTGGCCGAACAGGGCGTCGAGGGGGTCCTGCTCGATGTAGGTGAGGGCCACGTCGAGCTGCTGCGGCCGCTCTCCGACGAGAGCCCCGTGGGCCGCTTCCTGGCCCGACAGGGCCCCGGGCTCCATCACGTCGCCTACCACGTCGACGATATCGAGGGCGAGCTCGAGCGCCTGCGAGCCGGCGGTATCCGCTTGATCGACCATCATCCTCGCCGCGGGATCCGGGGCTCCCGCGTGGCCTTCCTCAACCCCCGCTCCACGGAGCGAGTCCTCACCGAGCTGGTCGAGCCCGCGAAGTAGCGCTTTCAGGAGGCGTCTGCGCGATCCCTGATCACCTTCATCGCATCGCCGAACGTGCGCGCGTCCACGAAGTCCCGCCCCTCGATGTCGATGCCCATTTCGCGCAGGGTCTCCGCCAGCTCGACCACGTCGAGGGAATCGATGTCGAGCGCCTCGAGCGAGGCGTCGGGCGTGATCGCGTCCCGGTCGATGTCGAATGAGACGAGCACATCGATCACCCGCTGCTCAATCTGCTCGTGCGAGTAACGCACAGCCATCCGGCTACCTCCTTGCCTCGTCGTCATCATGCGGCCGCGCCGCGTCGGCTCATGGTAATACGCGCAATCGGGCGAATCGATCCCCCGCGCCAGGGTGAGCCCGTAGAGCTCATGGTGCTCACATCTTGTGTGCCTGCAGGATGGCCTCGAGCGAAACGACGTTCTCGAGCTTGCGCCAAACGATGGCGTGCCCTGCTCGATAGCGCCGCCACAGGCGGCGGACGCGCCCCCCGTCGAGAAATGGCCGGCGAGCGGCGGCCTCGATGAACTCGTCAACCGTGGCTTCCAGCGGGCTCATTCTTCCCACGATCGATGCCGGCGGCGGGTCTCGTCGATGAAATCGCGGAGACGCCGCTCGAAGGCGGCTTCGGAGAAGGCCGTCGCGCGGCGCCGAAGCCGATCGGGATCGAAGCTGTGGCTCGGAAGCGCCGTGATCGCTGCCGCCAGCGACGCTCGCGACTGCTCGGCGAACAGCAAGCCGGTGACGCCGTGCTCGACGATCTCCGCGGCGCCGCCCTCGCCGTAGGCGATCACCGGGGTGCCCGAGGCGAGTGCTTCCACGGCGGTCAGCCCGAAGTCCTCCTCCTGAGGGGCCAGGAACGCCCTCGCCGCCCCGAACAGCTGCTTGCGCTCGCCGTCCGAGACCCGACCGGCGAACTCAACCGTCGGCCCGGCCATCGCCTCCAGTCGCTGCCGCTCCGAGCCGCTGCCCATGATCTTCAGATGCACACCTAGCTCGTTGGCGGCCGCGATCGCGAGATCCACCCGCTTGTAGGGGCGCAGCCGGGTGGCGGTCAGGAGGTAGTCCCCCGCTCCTGCGACGGCGCGAACCGCTCGATCTCCACGGGGGGATGGAGAACGGTCGCCTCGCGGCGGTAGTACCGCCTGATCCGGTCCGCGACGTGGGCCGAGTTGGCGACGAACTCGTCGACCCCGCGAGCTCCACGCAGGTCCGCCGCGCGCAAGCGCGGCCGGATCGACCTGACCAGCGACTTGACCGGGCGCGGGTAGGGGAGGTCGGCGATGTAGGAGTCAGAGTCGCCCCAGAGGTAGCGAGTCGGCGTGTGGCAGTAGCAGACGTGAAGGGTCGCCGGCAGGGTGCGGACGCTCTTGGCGAACCCTGACGCCGAGGAGATGACGAGGTCATAGCCCGACAGGTCGAAGCGCCGAAAGGCTCGATCGATGAAGGGCAGCAGCGCCTGGTAGTGGCGCCTGGCCGCCGGCAGGCGCTGCCAGGCCGAGGTGCGGATGTCGGCGCCGCTGATATCGGGACCCATCTCCCGCGGGTCGTAGACGAGGGTGTAGACCGGCGCCTCGGGCCACATGTGCATCAAGACCCTGAGGACCCGCTCCGCCCCGCCATCCTGGACCAGGTGGTCGTGGACCAGTGCGACCCTGGACGCATCCGCCTGGTAGGTCCCCTCGCGACCGAGCATCAGGCGTTAATCCTGGCGCAGACGGGCCGCGCACGACACCGCGGGTAGCGAGCGGGCCGAAGAACATCTCGCCCGAGCGGAGGTCGAAGGGGTGACCCTCCTCGGAGGGAGCGCTCACGGAGCTCGTCGAGCCGAGGTTGTAGCGCCGCCTGGCCCAGTGTTCATGCGGTGGGCGAAGTGCGTGCGCAGCGCCAGGGGCGGAATCGATGAGCTTGACGAGGGCCGACCGGCAGGGGTGGGGGCCTACCCTGCACGGTCAGACGCCCCGGACGGCTTGATCAGCACGACGACGGTGTCGGCGGCGGGAATCACGACCTTCGCGCGGGCTGCGTTCCGAACGACGGTCGGGCGGCCAGAGGCCAGCAACCGTGTCGTCTTGATTCGGGCCGGCGAGGCCAGCCTGAGCCGGAGGTGCCGATCCGGCGGATGGAGATCGGTTCGGGAGATCCGATCCCAGACGGTGACGTCCTGCCACAGCACGAGCGCGAAGGACCCGTCGGCGCGTTTGAGCAACAGGTGCTCGACGCCAGCGACATTGCCGGTGAGCGTGTAGCCGAGCCGCCTCGGTTCTGCGGGCGGCCTCGGACCCTCGAGCAACGACAGCAGGTGCCCAAGCGCGATCGCCGCGGGCTTGGGCGAGAAATCGTTACGGAACAGCCCGAAGTGCGCCTCGGCGTTGAGCCCCAACGGGTCCGGCCACTCGTCCACGAGCTCGTAAGCGTACGTCCGGACGATGCCCCTCCTGAAGCCTTCGAGGAACAGCCGTGGAACGTAGGCTCCCGCTGCCCGCTCAGACGCGGGGGGCTGCCCCCATCGGTCGCGAAGCGCGTTGTGGTATCCGGTTTCAGTCGCTACGACTCTCTGGGAGCCCCAGGGGGTGTGGGCGATGGCGAGGTTGGTGCTCAGGCCCGCGGGAGGCGGAAGGCCGCCCGGATACGGGTGGATGTTGGCGGTGTCGCTCAACACGCTGAGATCGCCAGCCAGGAGAGAGTTGCTGATATTGCCGAAACTTGGTCCGATTACCGGCACGCTCCCTAGCGATGGCGTCGCTCGTACCGTTGCGTACATGTGCTGCTGGTAGCTGCGTAGCCGCCCCACCCAATTCGCCTCGCCGCTGAGGTCGTACTCGTTGGGCCCTTCCACGAACTCCACGAAGCCCGGCGGCAGCTTGCCAATCTCCCGGATTCGTCCCTCGATTGAGGATTCGCCGCCCCGCGGACTGCCCAGCCCGAGGTCGGCTCGTATCCCGCGCGCGGCGAGCTGGTGGTAATAGAACATCTCCCAGGCTCTCGTGCCCGCGTTCGCCGAGAGTGGAAGCAATCCATCGCGTATGTGCTGCACGTGGACTTGGCCGAGCGCCCCTAGGACCCGATCGAGTCGTGCGTACGCGGTGTCCATGTATGCGGAGTGAGTGTTCACGCCCACCGAATCGACGAACGCCTGAGCGCTGCGAGCGCGATGCTCAGCGGCGCCAACGCTCACCGCGCCGCTCCATAGGAACGCCGCAGCGAGACAGACAATGGCGGCAACGCGAAGGTGCATGCTTGTGCTAGAGCATCGTCATGACAGGCCGCGATCATGAACGCCGCCAGTGCCGCTACACGAAATTGGCCATGCAGAGCCCGCGGAGCGAAGCCCGCAGGGCGAAGCGGAGCGGGCGGCCGATCAGTCGTGGGCCGGCGGCGCGCCGAGGTCCCTGTCGCGACGCCGGCAGCTGTCGCCCTTGAGGGCGAGGATCTCGGCATGGTGGACGAGCCTGTCGATCATCGCAGCGGCGACCACCTCGTCGCCGAAGATCTCGCCCCAAGCGCTGAACGACATGTTGAAGGTGACGATCAAGAGCCGGCTCGCACCTGGCTGCCGCTCTCGCTAACGGTCCGCGTCGATGCCGATCTCGAGCACGCGGTCGGCGATCAGGCGCGGGCGCTCCCGCTTGGGCTCGGTTGGGATCTTCAGCTTGCGGGCGAGGGTGTCCATGCGGCGCTGGATGGTTCGCTCGCTGACGTGGAGAGTGTCCGCGATCTCCGCGCGGGTGGCTGGCCGGGGGGCGCGGACCTCGTCGGAGCGATAGGGCGCCACGAGCGCCACGGCCACGGCGCGCTCGTCCTCGGTCAGGTCGATCGCCTCGCGTGGCGCGGCGACGGTGCTGTCATGGCGCTGCTGCGGGGCGAGAGCGATCTCCAGGCGCTGGCCGCCGACCTGGAGCACGTCGCCGTTCCGCAGGCGTCGCTGGCGGGTCAGCGGCTCGCCGTTGATCAGCGTGCCGTTGCGACTGTCGAGGTCGGTCGCCATCAGCGACGGCCCCCGTCTGGTGATCTCGACATGGTCGAGGGAGACAGCCTCGTCGTCGAGGGTGACGTCGCAGTGATCGCCCCGCCCGATCACCGTGCGGCCCTCCTGCAGGGCGGACGAGCGCGGCGGGTTTCCGGGGCCGCTGATCCAGACTCGCGGTGGGCTTCCCTCGTCCGCCATACAGGTGGAAATCTACGGCTCGATCCGCGTGACGGTGCCGTCGCCGTAGTTGGCGACCCAGATCGAGCCGTTTCCGATCGCGATACCGCGGGGGCGTTCGCCGACCTCGATCGGGTCGCCGACCACCTCGCCCGAGCCGGGGTCGATGCGGGAGACGGTGTTGCTCGACGTGTTGGCAACCCAGACGTAGCCCGCGCCGACCGCGACGCCCGCGGGCCGGTCGCCCACCCGGGTCGGCTCGCCTTCGACGTCGCCCGAGAGGGGGTCGATGCGGGAGACCGAGTCGTCCAGAGCGTTCGTGACCCAAACCTTGCCCTCGCCGACAGTGATGCCCCGCGGACGCGCGCCGACCGAGATCGGCCTGCCCACCAGGTCGCCCGAGGGGTCGATCCGTGCCACGTCGCCCTCTCCTGCGACCGCCACCCAGGTCGAGCCCTCGCCGATCGCGATCTGAGCCGGCGAGCGCCCTACCCGGATCGGCTGCCCGACCAGCTCGTCGCCGCGGGCCTTGATTCGGACGACGGTGCCGTCTTGGACGTTGGAGACCCAGACGAACCCCTCGTCCACCTTGATTCCTGCCGGCCGGTTGCCGACCCGGATGCGCGCGACCACCTGGCGGGTGTGCGGATTGATGCGCGAGACGGTGCCGGCGGCCGAATTCGTGACCCACACCGAGCCCTCCCCCGTCCTCACCCCGGTGGGTCGATCTCCGACCTGGATCGGGGCGCCCAACACTTCGCCCGTGTCGGGGTCGATCCGCGTCAGCTCGTCGCCCTGCTCGTTCGTGACCCAGATGGAGCCCTCGCCGAAGGCGATCCCGAGCGGACGCCCGCCAACGTGGATCGTCCCGGCCACGGTGGGCTCGCCGCCCCTGAGCAGCAGCGCGGCCACCGCGGCCAGGGCCACTGCCCCGGTCACGACCGCGACCAGCAGCCACGGCCGCGAGCGGACTGAGCCGCCTCCGCGGCCCGCACCGATCACCCTTGTCGCCGCCGGCCCCTCCGGGGCCGCCTCGCCGGTTGCCACCGACCGCTCGGGCTCGGCGACGGCGCTGCCCTCGACCGCCGCCGTCGTCGCCCGGGCCAGGTCCCCCGCCGAGGGGTAGCGGTCCGCCGGCGCCTTCGCCATGGCGCGGGCGACGACCCGGTCCAGCTCGGCGGGCGCGTCGGGCACCTGCTCGGCGAGGCGGGGTGGCGGCTCGTGGACGTGGGCCCAGAGCTTTGCGACCTCCTCCTCCCTTTCGTAGGGGATGCGGCCGGTGACCTGCTCGAACAGCACGCAGCCCAGCGAGTAGACGTCGCTGCGCGCGTCGACCGCGCCGCCCTGGATCTGCTCGGGAGAGACGTAGTCGAGCGTCCCCATCCACTCGCCCGAGCCGGTCAGGTCGCTGCCCGCGGCGACCGGCTTGGCCAGGCCGAAGTCGGTCAGGTAAGCCCATTCCTGTCCGCCGACGTCACCGAGGAGGACATTGGCGGGCTTGACGTCGCGGTGCACGAGCCCGTGGGAATGCGCCTCGTCGAGAGCGCCGGCGATCTGCGACGTGAGGCGCGCCGCCCTGCCGGGCTCAAGCCAGCTCTCGCTCGCCAGCAGGGCGCGCAGGTCGGTGCCCTCGATGTAGCGCATGGCGATGTAGAGGACGTCCTCGACTTCGCCGGCCTCGTAGACGGGGACCGCGTGCGGGTGCTCGATAGACGCCGCCAGCCGCGACTCACGCTCGAAGCGGCGGCGAAAGGCGGCATCACGGGCCAGCTCGGGGACGATCACCTTGAGGGCGACGCGACGCTCGAGGCGCTCGTGGGTGGCCCGGTACACCGTTGCCATCCCGCCCCGAGCGATTACTGCCTCGATCCTGTACTCGCCGAGCTGTGTTCCCGCCTGCAGAGGCTCAACCATCCCGTGGGAGTATCGCCCGTTCAGGCGCGCTTGCCGCGCTTCTCGCCGGGGAGATGAGGGGCGAGGGTCGCACGGCTGGCGCGGGCACTGCTAGGCGGGCATGAGCACCGGTTCCTGCGCGGCGGTGGGTTATTGCGTACCGGGCAAGACGAAATCGGCAAGTTGCTGGAAGGGAACGCCACGCTGGTCGCCGCTGGCGGCAACTACGCGGAGGAAGACATTCAGCAGATCTGGCGGGAGCGTCGCTACCAGCCGAAAGCAACCCGGAGGTTCAGCGAATTCCAGCGTGGCCCCCATGGAGGTTCGACGCCTCTCAAGCGCGCTGAGGAAACCGGCGAGCTGGCCCGGAGGCAGTAGCCATAGGCGGTCAGGCGGTCAGCGGGGCCGAAGTAGCCGAAGCCCTCGGCCGACCAGGTGCCGTCGCGATTGAAGGAGCCGCCGGCGAAGAACGTCTCCAGCGACCCGTTCGCGCTGAAGCCTCCGGCGGTCAGCTGGCGACCGGGCGGGCAGGGCGGCGTCGTCGCCGTGGCGGATTCGCCGCCCGCGACCGGGGTCGAGGCCGAGACCTCGGTGAGCAGCGGGCGATCGCTAGCGACGCAGGAGGCGATCGCGGTCAGCTCGCCACCGAACGTGCCGAAGGCGTGAGCCGTTACCCCCCAGGCGTTCGTCCCGATCGCCCGTGACTCGGTGATGAAGTCGCCACCGGTGCTTGAGAAGTCGGTTCGCTGGAAGCCTCCGGAGTAGAGGAATTGGTGCTCGGGGCAGCGGGCGATTGCGGTCTTGGTCTCGCCCGGCCTCACAAAGACGGTTGCATGCGGCATGGGCTTCGCCGGGACGAGCCCGTGACCGCAGAGGGCCTGAACGCTGACGTTGCGCGGGGTCGTGTCGCCGGGGGTCAGGTCGATGAGGATCACGCTGATGTGCCAGCCGGCCTGGGCTCCGAGGCGCTCGTAGGAATGCGGGTAGACGGCCTCACCGCCGACGCCTGCGCGCGGGGTCGTCGTCATGCCGCCACCGAGCGGCGAGGTCCCAGGCGGGCAGCGAACGAGGAGACGCTGCGGATCGTCGGCCTCGGTCACCCGAAAGGTCTTGGTGGCAAGGGTCAGCGCCCTGAGTCGACCGACGTGCCCCGGCTCCGGTTCGCCGTTGTGGCGTCCCTTCTTGGCGACCGTGCCAAGCTTGGAATTGAGGACGAAGAGTCCCCGCTTGTAGCGGAGTGCCATGCGCAGGACGCCGCACCTGGCGCCACCTTTGAGCACGTAGACCACCTCCGAGCGATGAATCGACTTCAAGTCGGTGGCGACCCCCGCCCTGAGGTGCGTGTCGCGGCGGATCGCCGCGGCCATCGAGGCCGGGGGTGGGTAGCAGCCGTCCGCGCTCGCCACGCGCTCGTGCAGCCCGACCTTGAAGGCGGCCTCGAGTTTCTTGGTCGGGAGGCTGTACCCGGGGCGGCTGACGGCGGACGCGCTCGCGGAGCACACAAGCAGCCCAACGAGGACGGCGATTGACGGTCGGACCCATCTCCTGGCTGAGTTCATTCTGATCCTTCTCGTGGTGGTGCGACCTCCCTCGGGCCGCCCACGGAGGATCAGCTATCTGATGGTCCTGACCCAGGCCATTGGCGTGACGGAGCGGGCCAGGTTTGGCTCCCACCGGGCCAAGGCTCCCCGCCCGGACTTCCGTGACCGATACGGGCATCAAAGACATGCAGGACTCGCTGGCAAGCGGTGGTCACCACCGGCCCGATGGAGCTCGTCGCTGCCCCGCCCGACGTCTAGGGCAAGCTGGCTTCGACAACGACCTCGACCTCGTCCGCAACCTTGAGGGCCCCGAAGAGCGCCGAGTACGGCTTGATCCCCCAGTCGGTCTGCTTGAGGGTGGCGCCGCCGCTGACCTGGCCCTCCGGGCTGACGCTCAGCTCGAAGTCGACTGGGTGGCTGTTGCCGGCCATGTTGAGGTCACCGCTCGCGGACAGACGCCGGCCACCGTCGGAGGTCTCGACGTCAGTGGAGTGGAACTCGATCGCCTGTCCCTTCAGTACCTCGTCATCGATGGTCCGCTGGATATCGGCCCTGTCCTCGTCGCTCAGCGGTTGGACACCCCCGGTGCCTTCGCGTACCCGCAGGGAGCCAGGGTCGGCCTTGAGATCCAGGCTGATCTGCCCCGGATCCTCGCCGACGTCGAGCGTCGCCTCCCAGGACGTGACATCGATGAGGAGGTCGTGGCCCGCCTTGGCGGCCGCACCATGCCGACCCGTCTTCACTCGAAGAGCGGCGTTGTCCGGTCCGAGTTTGTGGATGCCTGCCTGAATGGACACGAGGCACGAACGCTGGCGAGCGTACGGTCAGCCGATGGAAGGATCGGAATCCTAATGCTGCCTCCTGGTTGGATTCCGGGCGCGGCCCCTCGCGCTCGCCGCCTGGTGCGGGCGCGGAAGTGCTCGGCCTAGCGGGACCATGAAAACAGACAGCGGCACGGCGGCTCTGGCACACTGGCCAAAGCCCGAGCCTTTGAACGAGGTTGCCGAGGCCAACGTCAGCCAGACCCCCGCGCGAGGAGAAGCGTCCATGGAGTTCAACAATTCATTCTCGGTCGAGAAGCCCGTCGATCAGGTCTGGAACACGATGCTCGACCTCGAGCGAGTGGTGCCCTGCGTGCCCGACGCCAGGGTGATTGAGAAGGAGAGTGACAAGAAGGTCACGGCCGAGGTCAAGATCAAGCTCGGGTCGATGTCGATGACCTACACCGGCCCCGCCGAGGTCGTCGAGCGGGACGACTCGGCCCACCGCGCGGTGCTGACCGCCAGGGCGAAGGAGGCCGGCGGCCAGGGCAACGCCGACGCGAGGATCGAGGTCCAGCTGAACGAGGCAGGCGACGGGACGGAGGTGGCGATCCACTCCACCGTCAACGTGATCGGCAAGGCGGCGCAGATGGGCGAGGGTGTCATCGCCGGCGTCACCGAAGCGATGATCGCCACCTTCGCCGAGAACCTCGCCGAACGGATGTGATCGCCGCGCCGGCCGGGTCTTGAGCCGGCCCGGCGGCGCCTCTGGGCGCATTGCGGCTGCATGTATATTTCGACACCAGTGGACCCGATCACGTTGAAGGCGCTCGGGCCAACCGAGAACCGGAGCCGCTGGGTGTGCTGATCGGCGCGGACACGGCCTCCTGGTACGTGGGACTGGCACTCGGGATAGTCGTGGTGATCGTGGCCGTGATCATTGTGGTCACGATTCTCGTCCTCGCGTCGCGGATCGACGGGCAGGCGCGGACGGCGAAGGACGCGGTCGGGACGATTCAGGCGCAGACCGACGGGCTCAGCGGCGTCGCCCAGGTCAACGATTCGGGGGTCCGGATCCTTCAGTCCGCCCGGGCGCTTCGAAAGGCCGCGGTCGGGCGATGACGACGGTGCCGCTCGCACTGGCCCATGCGGAGCGCACCCTCTGGTACGTATCCCTCGGCCTTGGCCTCGTGGTGGCGCTGGTCGTGGCCGGCATGCTGCTCCTGCTGCTGCGCTACCTCGGCAGCATTCAGGCGAACGTCGGTGGCCTGCTGGAGAACGCTGGGAAGGTGGCCGAGAACACGGCGAACATCCCCCAGCTCGAGGCCACGGCGCCCGTGCTCGACCGGATAGCGGCGGAGGGCGTCGTCCAGGACGGCTACATGAACGCGCTCTCACAGGGCTACGCGAGCGAGGCTGAATGAGCACCTCGCTCCTGATCGTGCTGAGCGTGGTCGAGGCCGTGATCCTGATCGTGGTGCTGGCGCTCGCCCTGATCGAGATCCGCCGGCGGCCTGACCGCGATCGCAGAAGGGCTGGGCACACTGGGATCGGCGCTGACCACGGTCGAGTCCGAGCACCTGCGCCCGCTCCGCCCCGCGGTGGTGGCGATCAACGACCAGTTCTCGAGGATCATCGGCCTGATGCCTGGCGTCGCCGACAAGGCCGCGATCGTCGCCGCTCACGCGAAGGAAGAGAAATGACCCTCTGGTGGATCGGGAACATCGTCCTGCTGGTCGTGATCGTCCCCGTCGTGGTGATCCTGCTGCGGGGCGTTCTCAACGCCGCCAAGAGCGTCACCCCGGCCGTCGAAGCTCTGGAACCGGTGGCGAAGGCCGCCTCGAAGGACCTCGATGCCGTTGAGCTGCTGAACACGACCCGGACCCAGGTGAACCAGACGGTCGCCGTGGTCGCGAACTACGGCGGCTCCCTGGACGTCATCCTCGAGGACGCCTGAGTGGCAGCCATGGAGCCCGCCGCCGCCGTCACGATCCTCGCCGTGGTCCTGATCATCGCTGGCCCTGGTCGTCTATCTCGTCGCGGTGATCCTGGAGCTGAGGAAGATCACCGCTGGACTCGACGCCGTGATCGGCGCGGTCGGGGAGATCGTGCAGCAAGAGCGAGCCGGTCAACGGAGTCGTCAAGGCCATCAACGCCGACCTCGACGCGGGCACTGAGCTGCTCGAGGGCCTGCTCGAGAAGAAGGCCGGCGCCGACGACGCCGCCGGCCTGGTCGAGTCGGTGTTCCCGGGGGCGGCGTTGCGATGCTCGAGCGCCAGGGCCGGCCGGGCAACGTAAAGAACATCGACGAGGTCTATACGAGGGGCGCCGTCCAGCTCGCGCGCCTCGGCCGGGAGAGCCCGCTCGGCGCCGGGCGCCGGCCGGTGCCGCGCTCAGGGACGCGATCTATTCGAGCGCGGCGGCCCGCTCGCTGTACTCCAGTCCCGCACGCCCGGACACCGGCGGGAGACTCCAGGCCGCGGTCTCCGACCATCGGCACCGACGCCCCGGAGGTGTAAGCCCGAGTGAAGACCGCGCCAGCAGGACCCCGGATTGAGGAGAGGTCCATTGCAGACCCCGGCACCATTCGAGTACGAGCGCGCGACGAGCGTCGAGAACGCGATCGCGCTGCTCGAGAAGCACGGGCCCGAGGCCCGCGTCATCGCCGGCGGGCACAGCCTGCTGCCGATGATGAAGCTGCGTCTGGCGAACCCCGAGTACCTGATCGACATCAACGACCTCGACGAGCTCTCCTACATCCGGGAGGAGGACGGCGAGATCCGGATCGGCGCGCTGACCCGCCACCGCGAGCTGCTCGAGTCCGAGCTGCTCGCCCGGCACTTCCCGATCTTCGCCGACGCCGAGCGGGTGATCGCCGACCCGGTCGTGCGCAACCGCGGCACGATCGGCGGCTCGCTGGCCCAGGCCGACGCGGCCGAGGACCTCTCGGCCGTCTGCTCGGCGCTCAAGGCGCAGGTCGTCATCGCCGGCTCCGGCGGCGAGCGGATCGTCTCGATGGAGGACTTCCACGTCGGCCCCTACGAGACGGCGGTCGGGGACGCCGAGGTCCTCGTCGAGGTCCGCATGCCGCTGCGCGCCGGCGGCGGCAGCGCCCACGAGAAGGTCGAGCGCCGCGCCGGCGACTGGGCGATCGTCGCGGTCGTCGCGCGGCGCTCTGGGTCGACGGGAGGCACGATCGCCGACGCCGGCGTGGCGCTCAGCGCGGTCGGGCCCGACCACCGATCCACGCCACCCGCGCCGAGGAGCCGCTGCGCGGCAAGCCGCCCTCGGAGGACCTGTTCGCGCGAGGCGGGCGCGATCGCCGCCGAGGACTGCTCTCCGACCGCCGACGGGCGCGGACCGGTCGACTACAAGCGCCATCTGGCCGGCGAGCTGACCCGCCGCGCCCTGCGGCGCGCCGCGGCACGCGCACTACACCAGGAGGCCTGAATGGAAGTCACGATGACCGTCAACGGCGAGGAGGTCACGCGCGAGATCGAGCCCGCCCTGCTGCTCGTCCACTTCCTGCGCGACACGCTCGGCCTGACCGGCACCCACTGGGGCTGCGACACCTCCAACTGCGGCGCCTGCGTCGTGCAGATGGACGGCGCGCCCGGTCAAGTCGTGCACGGTGCTCGCGGCCATGGCCGAGGGCCACGAGATCCGCACGATCGAGTCGCTGGAGGTCGACGGCGTGCTCGACCCGGTCCAGCAGGGCTTCCACGAGGAGCACGGCCTGCAGTGCGGCTTCTGCACGCCCGGGATGATCATGACCGCCCGGGCGCTGCTCGACGCAGAACCCCGATCCCTCCGAGGAGGAGATCCGGACGGCGATCTCGGGCGCGATCTGCCGCTGCACCGGGTACTCGAACATCGTCAGGGCGGTCCGCTGGGCGGCCGAGCACGAGGGCGCCGAATCGCAGAGGAGCTGAGAATGGCCACGTCCGCGACCGAAGAGACGCCGATCGGCTACGGCAGCATGAAGCGCAAGGAGGACGCGCGCTTCATCCGCGGCCAGGGCAAGTACCTCGACGACATCGTCCTGCCCGGGATGCTGCACGGTGCCGTGCTGCGCAGCCCGTACGCCCACGCGCGCATCGTCTCGATCGATACCTCCGCCGCGCTCGCCCACCCCAAGGTGCACAGGGTCATCACCGCCAAGGACCTCGAGACCCTGGGCCTGGCCTGGATGCCGACGATCTCCTACGACTCGCAGGCCGTGCTCGCGGGCGACAAGGTCAGCTTCCAGGGCCAGGAGGTCGCCTTCGTCGTCGCCGAGGACCGCTACGCGGCGCGCGACGCGCTTCCGCTGATCGACGTCGAGTACGAGCCGCTGCCCGCGGTCGTCAACGCCCGCAAGGCGCTGGACCCCGACGCGCCGCTGATCCGCGACGACAAGCCGGGCCAGACCGACAACCTCGCCAGTCCGAACTGGGAGGCCGGCGACAGCGGAGGAAGCAGACCGGGTGTTCGCCGAGGCCGACACCGTCGTCACGCGGGACATGATCTATCCGCGCTGTCACCCGGCGCCACTCGAGACCTGCGGCATGATCGCCGACATGAACCCGGAGACGGGCCAGCTCGACATCTACAACGGCAACCAGGCACCCAACCTCCACCGCACCGTCTACGCGCAGGTGGCGGGGCTGCCCGAGCACATGATCCGGATCATGACCAACGACATCGGCGGCGGCTTCGGCAACAAGGTCCCGGTCTATCCCGGCTACGTGTGCACGATCGTGGGCTCGATCGTCGTCGGGGCGCCCGGTCAAGTGGGTGGAGGACCGCTCCGAGAACCTGATGTCCACCGGGTTCGCCCGCGACTACATCATGAAGGGCGAGATCTGCGCCAAGGACGGCAAGATCACCGGAGTGCGCGTCGACGTGATCGCCGACCACGGCGCCTTCGACAGCACGGCGCAGCCCTCGAAGTTCCCCGCCGGGTTCTTCCACATCTTCGCCGGGTCCTACGACCTCGAGGCGGCGCACTGCAGCGTCAGGGCCGTCTACACCAACAAGGCGCCGGGCGGCGTGGCCTATCGCTGCTCTTTCCGGGTGACGGAGGCGATCTTTCTCGTCGAGCGGCTGGTCGGCGAGCTCGCGCTCGAGATGGACGTCGACCCGGTGGAACTGCGGATGAACAGCTTCATCCGCCCGGAGCAGTTCCCCTACGAGAACAAGACCGGCTGGACATATGACTCCGGCGAGTACCAGAAGACGATGCAGGAGGCGGTGAGGATCGCCGGCTACGACGAGCTGCGCCGCGAGCAGGCGGAGAAGCGGGCCCGGGGCGAGCTGATGGGCATCGGCGTCTCGTTCTTCACCGAGGTCGTCGGCGCCGGCCCGAGACGGCACATGGACATCCTTGGCATGGGCATGGCCGACGGCGCCGACCTTCGCGTGCATGCGTCGGGCAAGGCGGTGCTCAGCATTAGCTGCCAGACCCAGGGCCAGGCTCACGAGACGACCTTCGCGCAGATCGTCGCCGAGGAGCTCGGCATCTCCCCCGATGACATCGAGGTCCGCCACGGGGACACCGATCGCACGCCGTTCGGTCTGGGCACGTACGGCAGCCGCTCCACGCCGGTATCCGGCGCGGCCGCCGCCGTCGCCGCCCGCAAGGTGCGCGACAAGGCGCGGTTGATCGCGGCCGGGATGCTCGAGACCTCGCCCGAGGACCTCGTCTGGGAGAAGGGCCGCTGGTACGTCAAGGGCGACCCCGAGAAGGGCGCGATGATCGAGGAGATCGCCGAGGCGGCCTACGGCCCCGCCCCGCTGCCCGAGGGCCTCGAGGGCGGCCTCGACGGCCAATCGGTCTACGACCCGCCGAACCTGACCTACCCGTGCGGCGCCTACATCTGCGTTGTGGACGTCGACCCCGACACCGCCGAGGTGAAGGTCCGGCGGTTCATCGCCGTCGACGACTGCGGGGTGCGCATCAATCCGATGATCGTCGACGGCCAGATCATGGGTGGCCTGGCCGAGGGCGTCGGCATCGCGCTGATGGAGGTCATCACCTTCGACGAGAACGGCAACTGCCTCAACGGATCGATGATGGACTATCTGATCCCGACTGCGCTCGAGTGCCCCGAGTGGGAGCTGGGCGCGACCGTGACGCCCTGCCCGCACCATCCGATCGGCGCGAAGGGCGTCGGCGAGTCGGCGACCAACGGCTCGCCGCCGGCAATCGTCAACGCCGTCGTCGACGCCCTGCACGAGTCCCACGGCGTGACGCACATCGACATGCCGCTGAGCCCGGCGCGGGTGTGGGCGGCGATGCAGGGCAGGGCCGAGCCGCCGCAATGACCCGTGCTTGAGGAGCTTGACCTTCCCGCCCTGGCGACGGCGCTGGGCCAGCGGCTGCGCGTCGCCGGCGTGCCTGTCACGCCGGAGCGATCGGCGCGTTTCGCGCGGGCGCTCCCGCTCGCCGCGCCGCTGACGCGCGCAGAGCTGTACTGGACGGCGCGGGCCGTGTTCGTCTCCTCGCACGACCAGCTGCCGACGTTCGACCGCGTATTCGCGGCGGTGTTCGACCCACGCTTGGAGCCCGACGAGGACCGAGGTGACCCGTACTCTCCGCCGCTTGGCGCCGCGCAGGCGAGCGAGAGGCCGCCGAGCCCGGGGGCGCGGTCCGTCCCGCGGGAGCCGGGCTCGGCGGAGCCCGGCGGCATGAGCGCGACCTCCTCGGCGCCCGGTGACGACGACGCGCGCGAGGTCGAGGTGCCGCTGGCGATGGCCAGCGACGAGGAGCGCCTGGCGGAGAAGGGCTTTGCGGCGCTCGAGCCCCACGAGCTCGCGCACCTCAAGCGGCTGATGGTGCGCCTGGAGCTCGCCACGCCACAGCGCCGCTCGCGCCGTGCGCGCCGTGCGCGGCACGGAGAGCGGCTCGACCTGCGCCGCACCCTGCGCGCGAGCCTGCGCACCGGGGGTGACCCGATCTGCCTCGCGCGCCGACGTCGGCGCACCCGCCCCCGGCGGCTGGTGCTGCTGTGCGACATCTCGGGCTCGATGGAACCATACGCGCGCGCCTATCTGCAGCTGCTGAGCTCCGCGGTCGCAGGCGGGACGCCGGCTGAGGCGTTCGTCTTCGCCACGCGCCTGACACGCCTGACCCGGGCGCTGAGCGGGCGCAACCCCGAGGCGGCGATCCAGCGCGCCGCCGCAGCCGCTCCCGACTGGTCGAGCGGCACGAGGATCGGCCAGGCGCTGAAGACCTTCAACGACCGTTACGGACGCCGAGGCATGGCTCGCGGCGCCATCCTCGTGATCCTCTCCGACGGCTGGGAACGCGGGGACCCCGCGCTCGTCGCCCGCGAGATGGCGCGTCTCGCGCGGCTGGCGTACCGGATCATCTGGGTCAACCCCCGCGTCAGCGCCCCTGGCTTCTCGCCGAGGGCCGGTGGCATGGCCGCGGCCCTGCCCTACTGTGACGCATTGGTGAGCGGCCACAACCTCAAGGCCCTGGACGAGGTCGCCGAGGCGATGGCCGCCGCCGATGTCACCTCGCCGGAAGCGAGCTGGAAGCCGCCGCCGCCGGCGACCGACAGCGTTGAGCCGTCGTGGCCCAGCGCCGAACCGACCGAGGCGCAGAAGCCCGTTCCCATGCCGAGTGGCTACGGTCCCAGCCGTGGCAATACCACTGCGTAAGCGCCGGCCAGCGGGTCGGCCGACGACCATGAGCACGATATTCTCGGGTGAAGCATGGAGGAGACCCGAGTGACCGAGCCGACGCCCCAGACGTGCGCCTACCCTGGGTGCGAGGTCGTCATGGAGCGTGCTGGGGAACGCGGCGGACCGCCGCCGCGCTACTGCGACTCTCCCGATCACAACGCGCACAGCGTCTTCCGTGCTCTTCAGCGCGGCGAGGGCGATGCCGCGCCCGACACCGCAGCCAGACTCGGGCTTGCACCGCGTGGCTGACGACGCCGTCTACCGAGCGGTTTTCCTGCGCATGCACCCGACGGGCAAGGCCGTGCTCAGCCTCAGCGAAGCGTCCCAGGGACAGGAGGCGACGCTCGCCGAGGTCGCCGCGGAGGAGCTGGGTATTCCGCCCGAGGACATCAAGGTCGTGCACGAGGACACCGACCGGTTCGGAGAGGGCAACAGCTTCAACAGCAGCCCGAGCGATGCGGTCGCCGACAACGTCGCCATCACCGCGCGCAAGCTGCGCGACAAGGCGCAACTGATCGCGGCCTGGATGCTCGAAACCTCACCGGACACGCTTCAGTGGGACAACGGCCATTGGTCCGCTGCGGGCGACGGCGAGGGGAGCGTCAGGATCCAGGCCGTCGCCCTGAGGGCATTCGGCGGCGACTCGCTTCCGGAGGGCGTCGAGGGTTCGCTCGACGCCCAGACGACCTACAGGATTGAGGCGGCCCAACCCGCCGGGTAGCGCGCGAGCCGCAGGAGCTTGGGGGCTAGACTCGATTGCGGAGGTACCCGAGTCAGATGATCAGAGGAGAGTTCGCCGAGCGCGCCGAGGAAGAGCTGATCGCCGGGGGGGTTCCCTTCGTCGAGGCCACTGTCGTCCGCGCGCAGAGCCCGACCAGCGTCAGGGCCGGCGACGCGGCGCTTGTGCGCCCCGATGGCACCATCGAGGGTTTCGTCGGCGGCGTCTGCGCCGAGACCTCGGTTCGCCTGCATGCGCTGCGCGTGCTGGAGACGGGCGAGCCCCTGCTGCTTCGCATCCTGCCGGGCGAGGCTGAGGGCGAGGCCGCCGTCGGCGATGGAGCGGTCACGGTCAAGAACCCCTGCCTCAGCGGAGGGGCGATGGAGATCTTCCTCGAGCCCCACCTGCCGGCGGCGACGCTCCGGGTCGTTGGCCGGAGCCCGATCGCGCTGGCGCTGGCGGACCTGGGAAAGCGGCTCGGCTACGCCGTCGAGCTGAGCGCGGCTGGGGACAGCGACCCCAGTGCGCGACGACGCGGCGGTGGTGGTCGCCTCGCACGGGCACGAGGAGGAGGGCGTCCTCACCGCCGCCCTG
This sequence comes from uncultured Solirubrobacterales bacterium, assembly GCA_963746615.1. Taxonomy (GTDB): domain Bacteria; phylum Actinomycetota; class Thermoleophilia; order Solirubrobacterales; family 70-9; genus SHVA01. Next base: position 66,164 of record CAVVBU010000006.1, read on the forward strand.
CGCGATGGCGTGCCATACGTGGGGTTGGTCGCCAGCGAGGTCCGCGGCGAGGCGGTCAGGGCCTCGCTCGATCTGCCCGACGCGCTGCGGGCACAGCTCCGCACCCCGGCGGGGTTGGAGATCGGAGCGCAGACGCCCGAGGAGATCGCCCTGGCGATCCTCGCCGAGATCGTCGCCCTGCAACGCTCCGGTGATCGCGTTGCCAACGGCCAGCCGACCGCGGCTGCTGCCGCCGGGCGCGGGGGCGATCGTCCCGTCGAGGCGCCGCCCTCGACTGCGGCGCTCGCACCGACATCAACCGAGGTGGCCCTGGACCCCGTCTGCGGCATGGAGGTCGCGGTCAGCGAGGCCAGCATCCAGCTCGAGCTGAACGGCGAGCGCTACTACTTCTGCACGGGAGGGCTGCCGGGACAGCTTCGCCGCCGAGCACGCTCCAGGTGCCGGTGTCGGCTGAGCGCTTCGTCACGGGCCTGGTGCTCGCGGCCGGCGGCTCGCGCCGGCTCGGCGAGCCCAAGCAGCTGCTCCCCTACGGCTCGGGAACCCTGCTGGGCCACACTCTCGAGACGGCCCGGGCAAGCGGCTTCGACCAGTTGATCGTGGCCCTCGGCGGTGGCTCGGAGGAGATCCGGCGCCAGGTGGATCTCTCTGGAGCCGAGGTGGTCGAGAACCCGGACTACGGCGAGGGCTGCTCCTCGTCAATCGCCGCGGGGCTGAGCGCCGTGGACGCGCGCTCCGAGGTGCTGGTCCTGATGCTCGGCGACCAGCCGGGCGTGACCGCTGCGACGGTTCGAGCGCTGATCGCAGGGCGCGGCGAGGGCACGACGCTCGCCGTCTGCCGCTACGACGACGGGCGCGGGCATCCCCTCGCCTTCAGCCGAGCGCTGTTCGGCGACCTCCGCGAGCTGCACGGCGACAAGGCGGTCTGGAAGCTGATGGATCGCCGGGCCGGCGAGGTGGTCGAGGTCCGGGTTCCGGGCTCGATCCCACCTGACGTCGACACGCGCGAGGACTACGAGGCGGTATTGGCGGCGGCGGGAACCTCGCCATGACGACTCCGGCGTATCCGGGCGCGGAGGCCCCGGTCAGCGCCGCCGTCCCCGACATCGAGACGCTCGAGCGCCTCCTCGACCAGGCCGACTACCTTGCCGATCCCGGGCTCGCTACCGCGCTCTTTCTCTCGCTGCGCCTGCCGCAGCCGCTGCTGCTCGAGGGCGAGGCGGGCGTCGGCAAGACGGAGGCCGCCAAGGCGCTGGCGGCGGCACTCGACACCAGGCTGATCCGACTGCAGTGCTACGAGGGCATCGACGCCGCCGAGGCCCTGTACGAATGGAACTATCCCCGCCAGCTGCTCAGGATCCGCTCGGCGGAGGCAACGGGCGCAGAGTTCACCGAGGACGAGCTGTTCGGCGAGGAGTTCCTGGCCCCTCGGCCGTTGCTGCAGGCGATCGAGCACCCCGGCCCTATGCCCGCTGTGCTCCTGATCGATGAGCTGGATCGCGCCGATGACGACTTCGAGGCCTTCCTGTTCGAGATGCTGGCGGAGTCCAGCGTGACCATCCCCGAGATCGGCACGATCCGAGCGAGCCACCCGCCGGCGGTGATCCTGACCTCGAACCGCACCCGGGACCTTCACGATGCGCTGAAGCGCCGCTGCCTCTACCACTGGATCGACTACCCGAGCCCCGAGCGCGAGGTGGAGATCGTCCGCCGTCGCGTCCCGGGCACCGCCCAGGCGCTGGCGGCCGAGGCCGCCGAGGCCGTGCGCCGCCTCCGCGAGAGCGAGGTCCAGAAGCCGCCCGGGATCGCCGAGACGATCGACTGGGTGGCCGCTCTGGAGCTGCTGGGCGTCGATCGCCTCGATCCGACGGCGGCGGAGCGCACGCTCGGCTCGGTCCTCAAGTACCGCGAGGATCAGGAGCAGATCTCCGAACAGGGCCTCGATTGGCTGGTGGGCTCCGATGCCTGAAGCCGTGGCCTTGCCCGCGACCCCCAGGAGGAGCTGAGATGAAGGACGTGCTCGAGGTTGTCGACGGCTGGGTCAAGGCCGGTAGGCGCGTTGCCCTGGCGACGGTGGTCGACACCAAGAAGTCGGCTCCGCAGCCGCCCGGAGCGAAGATGGCAGTCAACGAGGATGGCGAGCTGATCGGAGCGGTCTCCGGGGGCTGCGTCGAGGGAGCGGTGGTCCAGGTCGCCGAGGGGATCCTGAAGGGCGACGATCCCCAGCTCGTGCACTACGGGATTGCGGACGAGGACGCATGGGACGTCGGGCTGCCGTGCGGCGGCGAGATCTCGATCTGGATCGAACCCTACGAGGAGCAGGGGGTTCAGGCCCGTTTCACGGAGCTGGCGCGCGAGGGTGGCAGGGCGGCGCTGACGACGGTGCTGGAGGGCCCGCACAAGGCGGGCGCCAAGCTGCTGGTCGCCGCGGACGAAGCGCCAGGACGGCACTCTGGGCGATCCCGGGCTGGACGCCGCCGCGGTCACCCTGGCGCGTGAGGCGATGTGGTCGGAGCGCAGCGAGCTGCGCGACCACGAAGGGGCGGCACTGTTCGTCGACGCGATCGCCCCGCCTCCGCGGCTGATCATCTTCGGCGCCGTTGACTTCGCGGCGCAGCTTGCGACGCTGGCCAAGCTGGCGGGCTGGCGCCCCTTCGTGGTCGACCCGCGCAAGCGCTTCGCCACCGCCGAGCGCTTTCCGGACGCCGAGCGGGTGATCGCCGAATGGCCGGACAAGGCCTTCGAGCAGCTGGGCGGCATCGATCGGGCCACCTCGATCGCAGTGCTCACCCACGACCCGAAGCTCGACGACGCCGTGCTCGAGATCGCGCTTCGGTCCGATGCGAAGTACATCGGAGCGATGGGCAGCCGCCGGGCCCAGGAGAAACGGCGCGAGCGCCTGCTGGAGGCCGGCATGACCGACCAAGACCTGGAGCACCTGGCGGCGCCGATCGGCCTGGACATCGGCGCTCTGACGGCGGAGGAGACGGCCCTCTCGATCATGAGCGAGATGATCGCGGTGCGCCACGGGCGCGAGGGCGGACGGCTGATCACCGTCAAGGGCCGAATCCACGACGCCGCCGCCGACGAGCAGCCCGCGGAGGCGAGGTAGGGGCACGATGCCACTGTCGACTTTGGTCCTCGCCCACGTGGCGGGCGTTCCCGTCGAGGAGATGCTTCCCGCGGTGATGGTGGTTGGTTTCGTCGGCCTGCGCACTGCGGTGCCTTATCTGCGCTCGCGTTCGCCGTGGTCGCGCTCCCGCGGGCGGCAGCGAGAGCGCCCTGGGAGCCCGGCAAGGTGACGCCTGCTCAGCGCGGCTGCTCGAAGATCTCGCTCAGGAAGTGGGTGACGATCCAGGTGGCCACGCGCGACGTGGCCCCGGACGGGTCGCGCGCCGGGTTCAGCTCCACGACGTCGAAGCCGATCACGCGCCCCCGTCGCGCCACCTCAACCAGGATCGCCCGCAGCTGCCGGTAGCCGAGTCCGCCCGGCTCCTGCAGCGAGTGCCCCGGGGCGATCGAGGAGTCGAGGACGTCGAGGTCGATCGACACGTAAAGCGCCTCGGCCTCGGGCACGGTCTCGCGCACCACCTCGGCACTCCCGCGCTCGATCACGTCGAGGCTGGTTGCCCAGCGCCCCCCGAGCTCTCGCAGGCCGTCCACCTCGGCGCGATCCACGTTTCTGACTCCGAGCGCGCGTCACGGTGCCCACGAACGGGAGCTCGGCCAGCCGCCGCAGCTGGCTCGCGCCGGTGAGCCGCGCGCCGGCCAGCTCGTCGAGAAAATCGGTGTGGGCATCGACGTGGACGACGTCGAACTCGCCGAATGGCTCCATCCCCCGCCCGAGGGGGTAGCTGATCGAGTGGTCGCCGCCGATCGCGACCATCAGCGCGCCGCGCTCGGCGATCCCCCGCGCAGCCCCGCTCATGCGCTCGTAGTTGCCCTCCGTGTCGGAGCCCTGGATCGCGACGTCGCCGACGTCGGCCATCGTCACGCCGACCAGGTAGTCGCGATCGGCCTCCACGTCGTACCAGCCCTCGGCGCCATCGTCGCTCCCGGCGCCGGCCGTCGGCGGGTAGTAGAGCTGCGCCTGCGTCGCCTCGCGGGCCGCCGCCGGCCCGGCCCGCTGGCCGGTCGGGATCCCCGGCTCCGGCGTGCCGGCGTCGTAGGGGACGCCGAGGAAGGCCACTTGCGCGTCAAGCGCGTCGAGGTCGCGCACGCTCGGCACCCCGAAGAACGTCCGCGGCGCGGGGTCGGTCAGCGGTCCCGTGGCCTCCACGGCCCGGAAGTGTTGCGCAGGGAGGCCGTCGATGGGCGGCGCGCGTCAACGACTTCGGGCTCGATCCCTTGACGCAGGAGACGAGCCTGGTCTAGCCGACTATGCCTGCACGGAGATGAGCTGTTCGAGCTTGTCGAAGCTGTCCATCCAACCGTCCCGGTGAAGCGCACGACGCGCCTCGGTCTTGAACGGGCCCTGCGCAAGGGCAACCTCCGTCGATTCACCGACATCGCGAAATGACAGGACGACCAGCGTCTCGACGTCGTCGCGATCGGGGTCCTCCCACACGAACGTGTAGGCGAGCCGGGCAGGCGGGTCGACTTCGCGGAACTCCCCGGTCAGATAGAAGGGATCGCCCTCCGGCGGCTGCATCTCGATCCGGTAGCTCTCTCCGACGCGAGCTTGGAACTTCAGGCTCGGGCTGGTGAATCCCTCCGGCCCCCACCATTTCACCAACTCATTCGGATCGCTGAAAGCAGCGAAAACGACCGGACGAGCCGCCGGGAGAACGCGCTCCATCTCAAGCATGAGCTCGTCCGATCGCGTCTCCATTCGCTAACCCTATCCCGCGGCCTGTTTGGCATTGCAGTCGCGCCCGTATCACCTTCCGGTTGCTGCTCCTATGCGCGAGAAGCAGCGACGCTGTGACGACCACAGATCTCCCGCATCCGTGAAGGCTTTGCCCTTAGGATTGATCGGCGAGCGCCGACACAGCACCCGGTCAAGACGCACATAGATCGAGTTGAGGCGCTGAACGGGACCAACAGAGCAGTCGATTCAAGGAGGATGTGAGGATGGGACGAGACAGACGCCAGCGCAGACGACGCGCCGCCGTAGTCGGAGGGGCCGCCATTGCCGCCAAGAAGCACAGGGATGCAAAGCAAGCGCAGCAGCAGGAGGAGGCGGCAGCTCCACAGCAGGCTGCACCCGGCGATCCCGGCCAGGCGGCCCAGCCCGCCCCGGCAGGCGGATTGACCCCCGAGGTGATGGAGCAGCTCAAGCAGCTGGGCGAGCTTCATGAGCAGAACGTGCTTTCAGACGAGGAGTTCGAGCGCGAGAAGGCGAAGCTGCTGGGCTCCGCCTGAGCGACACCGGGCGAGCTGGTTGGCCTGTGCGTTCTCCAGGGCGTCCGTTCGAATCTACGTAGCTGCCGCCGATTCCGGCTCCCCCGCCGCGCTCGACTGGTCGGCGTCCTCGGGCCCCGACAGCGCCAGGGTCGTCAGATACGCGACGACCACCCCGACGATGATCAGCGGGCCGGCCCCCACCCCTCCGGAGGAGGTGAGCAGCGTCGCGAGAACGACCGCGGACAGGGGCAGCCTCAGCACCGCGACGACCGCGGCCCCGATGCAGACGGCGACCGCCGGCGTGATCGAGAACCCCGGCAGCTGGGCGGCCATCAGGCCGGCGGCGGCCCCGAGGAACATGGCGGGGAACGTCGGGCCGCCCCGGAAGCCGGCCAGAGACAGTGCGTAGGCGAGCCCCTTGAAGGCGATCAGCAGCGCCAGGGCGGAGAGGGACCACGTGTCCGCCCCGCTGATCAGCGGACCGATCTGCGTCCTGGCCCGAGAACAGGACCTGGTCGACGCCCTTGTCGGTGACGGCCGAGAAGGCGATCGCCAGGCCCGAGACGGCGACCCCGAGCACCGGGAGCGCCAGGTACGGCCGTGGGACAACGAGAGGCAGGGTTCTCCGGGCGACGCTGAAGATCACGAAGGTGACCACGGCGACCGCGGCGGCCAGCGGAATCGTCCAGAGGAAATCGACGAAGTCCGGGCGTGCGAAGTTGGGCAGCGGCAGCGGCTGGAGCGAGATGGCGCTGGTGTCGACGCCAGTCCAGGAGCCCATGCCGATCGAGACCAGGGACCCGATCCCGGCCGCGAGCAGCCCCGGGATCAGTACCAGCGGCAGCCTCGGCCCGCCCAGTCCCGACGCTTCGATCAGGATCACGGCCGCGATCAGGGGCGAGCCGAAGAGGAACGAGACTGCGGCGAACGTCCCGGAGACCGCGATCAGCGTCCCCAGCTCCGCTGGGGCATCCGCTCGCAGCAGCCTGACGGCGAGGAAGCCGAGACCCCCGCCCAGGGCGATCAGGGGCGCCTCGGGCCCGATCACCGCACCGAGGCCGATCGACGCCAGGCCGGCGAGCAGGACGCCGGGCAGCTCGACCGGTTGGGTGGGCTTGGGGGAGAGGCCCTCGCTCGGCTGATGCCCTCCCTGACCCGGCAGCCGCGCGATCGCGAAGGCGACCACGAGACCGGCAAACGCGAGCACGGGAAGGGACCACCACCTGGGTGCAGCGTCGTACCCCAGGGCCTTCGGAAGGTCCGTGTACACCCACACCTGGGTCTGGTGAACCAGCTCCAGGAAGCCCCACGCGACCAGCGAGGCGACGACGCCCATGATCGCGGCGAGCACGAGCAGCACCCGGAACTGGCGGCTGCGCATGATCGAGCCGGGGTCGGGTGGCGCAGCGGCGGCCTCAGCCATCGGGCGCCAGCCTAGGCGATCATGAGCTCATGCCACGAAGCCGGGAAGGCGGCCCGTGACTCCTAGTACCCGACCGCGGTCTTCACCCGCTTGCGCTCGGACTCGCTGACCGGGCCCTTCTTCTCGAGCGTGGCGATCGCCGCGGCGATGTCGTCGGCGAGGGTGTCGACCAGGAGCCGGCTGAGGTTGAGCTTGACCAGGGCGCGCATCATCTTCACGTCCTGGGCGTTCGGCGGCATCGTGTAGGCGGGCACCATCCAGCCGCGCTCGGCGGCGAGCTGGAAGGCGATGTCGAACTCGTCGTAGGGCTGCTCCTCGGCGAGGTTGAAGGCGACCAGCGGCAGCGTCTCCTCGCCCGCGCGACCGAGATCTGGAACTTGCCGATCTCCTCGAGCCGCTTGGCGAGCGTCTCCGCGTTCTCCTGCATAGGTCTCCATGAGCCAGCCGGTAGCCCGCCTTGCCGAAGCGAACGAAGTTGTAGTACTGGGCGAGGACCATCGGCCGAGCCGGTCGAGAAGTTGAGCGTGAAGGTGGCGTCCGTCTTGCCCAGGTAGTTCTCGTAGAAGACGAGGTCCTCGGCGAGATCGGCGCTTCTCGCGGAAGATCAGCCAGCCGATCCCCGGGTAGACGAGGCCGAACTTGTGGCCGGAGGCGTTGATCGAGCGCACCTGCTCGAGGCGGAAGTCCCACTTGGAGTCCGGGTAGAGGAAGGGCCAGACGAAGGCGCCGCTGGCGCCGTCGATGTGGAGCGGGATGTCGAGGCCCTTGTCGTGCTTCAGGGAGACCAGCAGGTCGTTGATGCCCACCACGTCGTCGGCGTGGCCGGTGAAGGTCGTGCCGACCACCGCCGCGACCCCGATCGTGTTCTCGTCGAGGTGGGGCTCGACGTCCTCGGGGCCGATCGTGTACTTGTCGGCCTGCAGGGGCACGATCCGCGGCTCGACGTCGAAGTAGCGGCAGAACTTCTCCCAGACCACGTGGACGTCGCCGCCGAAGACGAGGTTGGGCCTGTCGGTCGGCTTGCCCTCGGCCTCGCGGCGCTGGCGCCACTTCCACTTCAGCGACAGGGCGCCGAGCATGATCGCCTCGGAGGATCCCTGGGTGCCGCGCGCCGGTGGTCTCGCCGGGGGCGTTGAACAGCTCGGCCAGCATCCGGATGCAGCGCTGCTCGATCTCGAAGGTCTGCGGATACTCGGCGTGGTCGATGAAGTTGCGGTGCAGGTTCTCGTCGATCACATGCCGCGCCTCGGGCTCCATCCAGGTGGTGACGAAGGTGGCGAGGTTGCGCTCCGGGATCCCGTCGAGGACGAGCTCCTGATCGATCAGCCGCATCGCGGCGATCGGGGGCATCGGGTCGTCCGGAATCGCGTGGTCGGGGGCGTCCTCGATGAGAAACGTGTTCCCCGCCATGGCCTTGAGCTGCTTGGCTATCTCTGCTCTATCCATTTGCTGATGGTCGGGGTATTGAGGTAGCGGAGCCGCCGCGAAGGGCGGCCCCGCTACCGTCGGCTCAGACTCCCGCGGCCCTCTCGTCCTCGCCGTACACGATGATTCCGTGGACGACGTAGATGCAGAGGACGAAGATGCCCAGTGACCACCACGGGTAGGCGCCGCCGATCGAGAGCAGCGCCCCGATCGCACCGAGGCTGCCGCCGATGATGCCTATCACCCGGCCGTACGGGTTGCCGGCCATCAGCGAGAAGCCTCCGGTCAGCTGGATCAGGCCGAGGAGGATCAGCACCCAGCCCAGGGTGTTGAGGTTGGTGAGTATGTAGCGCGTGTCGTTGGCGAAGATGTTCGCATCGTCCAGCGCGCCGATGCCGTAGATGATGTTGAGCGTGCCCACGATCAACAGCATGATCGCGGCGAACACGACTCGACCAGCACCTCTCATTCGTTCTCCTTTTGTTGAGTCGGCCGCCTCTGCGGCCTCGAAAGCGCCGGCGATAGATGGCCTGCCGACGAGAGACCACCACCCTATCCAAGCCCCCGGGCGGAGGCCTCACCCTGATCGGATGATTCCCGATCCGGCGTGTATGCCCAGTTGATCCAGGTCAGAACCGGACGGTGGCGGCGACCGAACGGTGGTCGGAGGGCCAGGGCGTGACCACGATCTCCGCCTCGGGCTTCTTCTCGCCGACGATCGAGGCGTCCTCGACCGTGAGGTCGTGCGCGCGGGCGAAGACGAAGTCGATCCTGTCGTGGTGGTCCCACTTCACCGTCGGCTTGCTGGTCGGCGTCCAGGTGAAGGCCGGGTTGGCGACCGGGTCTGGGTGGACATCGCGGTAGGCGTCGACGAAGCCCTCGCCCTCGATTGCGCGGGTCGTCGGCCAGTCGACCGCGATCGGCTGCTGGCCCGCCGTCACCGCCGCGGGTGTCCAATCGAGGTTGGACGGCTCGTTGAAATCGCCGAAGACGAAGGTGGCGTCGGCGTCGTCGGCCGCGGCCAGGTCTTGGCGCAGAAGCTCGACTGCCGGCCCGCGGGTGCGTCGCGCGAAGCGGATCGCCTGCGCCTCGGTGTCGATGAAGGGCGCGCCGCCGTAGTCGATGTCGAGCAGCTGGTAGGGCTGGTACGGCGAGTCGTCGAGGTGGATGTTGAAGGCGTAGACCGAGCGGCCGTCGACGTCGAGCTTCACCCCCAGGTCGTGCGGCGTGCGCCTCGCCGATCGGGTAGCGGCTGATGATCGCGTTGGACCACAGCGCAACGTTGGTGGCCGTCTGCTCGTAGTAGTGGAAGCCGAGCGCGTCGGCGATCTTCCTGGCGACGCTGTGCCCGAGCGGGGGGCAGTGCCGAGCGGTGCAGTCGGGGCCCTCGGTCCGGGTCTCCTGGACGCCGATCAGGTCGGCGTCGGCGGCCTCGATCGCGGCGACCGTCTGGTCCACGGGCTTGCCCTCGTTGGCGCCGCCGCCCCAGATGTTGAAGCTCATCGCGGTCAGCGTGGTCCTGTCCGAGGACTCCCGCGACACGGCGAAGACGATCGCGGCCGCAACCAGGACCAGGACTCCGATCGCCACTCCGAGCAGCTTCCCCACGAAGGGACCCTATCGCTGCTCGCCTAGAGGCTGAATTGGCTGGCCGCCGTGGGATCGACGACGCTGGTGCCGCCGTCGACCGGCAGCGCGACGCCGTTTACGTAGGCGGCGTCGGGCCCGGCGAGGAAGGAGACGACGGAGGCGATCTCATCGGGCTCCCCGGGCCGGCGCAGCGGGCTGTCGGAGTGGGTGAGCCGGTAGGCCTCTTCGCGATCGACACCTCGCTTCTCGGCGACCTCGTCCATGTCGACGTCTGCCATCGGGGTGCGGACCCACCCCGGGCAGACGCAGTTGGCGCGCACCCCCTGTGGCCCGTAGTCGTTGGCGAGCGTCTTGGTCAGCATGATCACCCCGGCCTTCGAGGTGCAGTAGGCGGCCCACCCCGGGCCGGCGAGAGTGCCGTTCACCGAGGAGATGGTGACCACGCACCCGCCGCGCTCGATCAGCGCCGGGAGCGCCGCCCGCGCCATCAGGAAGGCCCCGGTCAGGTTCGTGCGCATCACCCGCTCCCAGCCCTCGAGGGTCTCCTCGCCCACCGGCGCCGCGTCGCCGACCCCGGCGTTGCTGACCAGCACGTCGATGCCGCCGAAGCGCTCGATCGCCCCCGCGACCACGCGCCCGGCGTCGTCGGGGTCGCCGACGTCGGCCGCGACCGCGATCGCCTCATGGCCGGCCGCCTCCAGCTCGTCCACGGCCGCGTCGCAGGCCTCCGCCCGCCGCCCGGTCACCACCAGGCCGTGGCCGTCAGCAGCCAGCCGACGCGCGACGGCAAGGCCGATGCCGCTGCCGCCACCGGTGACGATGGCGCATCGAGGCGGTCCCTCGCTCACCCGGCGCAGTCTCGCACTCAGCGCCGTTCGTCGCGGAACATCGCGAGCGCGTGCGCGCCTGCGGGGTGGGCGCGAAACTCCCGGACGACGGTGGCCATTGGCGGCGGCAGCTCATCGGGTTGGGGCAGTGGCACCCCGTACTCGGGCGGCATCAGGACCGACGCCGCCAGCGCGGCGAAGGTCAGGTCGGCGGCCGTGAAGCGCTCGCCGCAGAGATATGGCCGGCCGTCGCCGAGCCGCTCTGCGACGGCGTCGAAGGCCAGCCGCACCTGGGCCAGGGACTGCGCCGCCGTGGCCGGCGTGATGTCGAGGAAGCGATCGATCACCCGCGTCACCGCCGGGAAAGCCCAGCGCCAGCGCCCGGCGCTCCCAGGCGGGGACGCCGGTGCACCCGTAGGCGATCGCGAGATCGCGACGTCCGCGCAATTCGTTGTACATCCACCTTCGCCCATGCGGTCCCAGGCTTGCGTCGAAGTCGCGTTGCAGCGCTCGAACCTCGGCGGCGGCGCCTGGATCGTCCGGGTACAGCCGCCGACCCGGCGGCGCCTTGGCGTCGGCCTCATCGACGATGTCGGCCGAGTCGGCCAGCACCCGATCGCCGCAGACGAGCACCGGGACGGTCGTCCCGCCCCCGGCGCGGCGCACGGCTAGCCAGTGGATGAGCTGCAGGTGCGCCCGCTCCCGGTAGGCTGACGCCCGCGCGATCCAGCGCCCAGCGAGCCTTCTCGCAGTAGTGGCTGATCGGAATCGTGATCAAGACGCACGGCTGGCCGCATGAGCTCATCGGACTGGATCATCCTCATTCCCGATCCAGGACGGGCGCCCACCAGACGGAGATGGACGGAGGCAGGCGCACCTTGTGTTGGTGCGCCTACGCTGTGCTGGACATGGCTACAGGCGACGGTACGAGCCGCGATCGCGCTGCGCCCGGCCGCGAGGTTGACGTGATCCTGCGCGACGGCTCGAGCGTGCACGTGCGCCCGGTGCGCGAGGACGACCGGGCCGCAATGGCCGAGTTCTTCAGCGGACTGACCGCCGACTCACGGGGCTTTCGGTTCTTCTCGGCGGCCGCCAATGTGGAGGAGGAAGCCGCGCGAGCCGTGGACGTCGACTACGCGGACCGCTACGGCCTCATCGCCACGCGCGGGGAGGATGCGCGTCCCGTCGGCCACAGCGCCTATTTCCGCAGCTCGGAGGACGGAGCCGAGGTCGCGTTCGCGGTCGCGGACGAGCTCCAGGGCCATGGCCTGGGAACGATCCTGCTCGCCCATCTGGCCCAGGTGGCCGACGAGCATGGGAATCGCGACCTTCGAGGCCGAGGTCCTGCCGCAGAACCACCGCATGATCGAGGTGTTCCGGGAGAGCGGCTTTCCGGTTGAGGTGCGGTCGGTAGCCCGGATCGATTCATGTCGAACTGCCCACGTCGCTCGGCTCAGAGGCGGTGAAGCGGTTCGAGGATCGAGATCGAATCGCGGCCGCCGCCGCGGTGGGCCGCTTCATCGCGCCGCGGTCCGTCGCCGTCATCGGGGCATCGCGGGAGAGGGACACGGTCGGCGGCCAGATCTTCCACAACCTCCTCGATGCGGGCTTCGAAGGCACCGCCTATCCCGTGAACCGGGAAGCCGATGTCGTGCAGTCGGTTCGGGCCTACCGCAGCGTCGGTGAGATCCCGGCACCGATCGACCTCGCGGTGATCGCCGTTCCCGCGGCGGCCGTGATCGACGTCGTCAGGGAGTGTGCAGGCCAGGGGGTCCCGGCCGTGGTCGTGATCTCGGCCGGGTTCGCCGAGGTGGGAGCGGAGGGAGCCGAGCGTCAGCGCGAGTTGCTCGAGGTCTGCCGCCAGGGCGGTGTGCGACTGGTCGGGCCCAACTGCCTCGGCGTCGTCAACACTGCCGCCGGCGTGCGCCTGAACGCGACCTTTGCCCCCCGCATGCCGGAGTCGGGAAACGTCGGCTTCATCTCGCAGAGCGGGGCGCTCGGGCTGGCCTTCATCGAGCTCTCCGGCGATCGCAACCTGGGCCTGTCCTCGTTCGCGTCGGTGGGAAATCGCGCCGACATCACGGCCAACGACCTGCTCGAGTACTGGGAGTCGGACCCCGGCACCGACGTGGCGCTGCTCTACATCGAGTCGTTCAGCGATCCGCGGCGCTTCTCGCGGGTGGCGCCCCGGGTCGGCAGGGTGAAGCCGATCGTCGTGGTGAAGAGCGGCCGCTCGGCGGCGGGGGCGCGGGCGACCAGCTCCCATACCGGGGCGATGCTGGCGGCCTCCGACGTGACCGTGGACGCTCTCTTCCAGCAGGCGGGGGTGATTCGCACCGACAGCCTGGCGGAGATGCTCGATGTCGCCTCGATGCTCGCCAACCAGCCGCTCCCCGAGGGCCGCCGCGTCGCCGTGCTGACCAACGCGGGCGGCCCGGGAATCATGTGCGCGGATGCCTGCGAGGCGTCGGGGCTCGAGCTCCCGCCCCTCCCGGCGCAGATCCAGGAGCGCCTGCGCGGATTCCTGCCGCCCGAGGCGTCGCTGGGGAATCCGGTCGACATGATCGCGACCGCAACCGCGGAGCACTACCGGGAGGCGATCTCGACGCTGGCGGCCTGGGATGGAATCGACGCGCTGGTCGTCATCTTCGTGCGGCCGCTCTTGATCAAGGCCGAGGACGTGGCAGAGGCGGTGACGCGAGCGGTGCAGGAGCTGCCGAGGGAGATCCCGGTTCAGGCGGTCTTCATGTCGACCCAGGACCGCGCCGCGATGATCCGCAGGGGCGGCGTGCCGACCTACCTGTATCCGGAGCACGGCGCCCACGCCCTGGCGCGAGTCGTGCACCACGCGGAGTGGAGGCGGCGTCCCGCCGAGGCCCCGCCGAGCTTCGACGACGTGCGCCCGGACATCGCCGCGGCGGCCATCGCAGAGGGACTTGGGGAGGGCGCCGGAGTGGCTCGACTTCGAACGCTTGAGCCGGCTCCTGGGGGCCTACGGAATTCCCCTGGCCAAGTGGCGGATCGCCGACGACTCAGAGGCCGCGGCCGACGCCGCAGCCGAGATCGGCGGCACGGTGGCGCTGAAGGCGCTGGGCCCCGAGATCGTCCACAAGACCGATCTCGGCGCGGTGCGGCTGGGCCTGTCCGGCCGCCAGCAGGTGGCCGACGCCGCCGCCGGGATCGACGAGGGATTGCGTCGCGCGGGCGTGAGCCGGGAGAGCTTGCTCGTCCAGGCGATGGTCGAGGGCGGCGTCGAGATGCTGATCGGAGTCGTCGGCGATGCCGTCTTCGGACCGGTGGTGGCCTGCGGCGCCGGCGGCGTCGAGGCCGAGCTGCTGAACGACGTGGCGGTGCGGCTCAGCCCCCTGACCCAGCTGGACGTGGACGAGATGCTTCATTCGCTCGCGACCTTCCCCCTCCTCACCGGGTACCGAGGCGCCCCCACGGTCGACCTGGAGGCCCTGCAGGAGCTGCTTTTGAGGATCAGCGCCATGGTCGAGGCCCACCATGAGATCGCCGAGCTGGACCTGAACCCGGTGATCGTCTCGGCGGACGGCATCATGGCGGTCGACGCGCGGGTGCGGGTCGAGACGGCGGCCCCGCGGCGCTCCTGGCCGAGCGCCTGGTCCTCCGCCTAGCCCGCGGCGGATACGCTCTGATCCGTGGCGTTGACCGAGGTCCGACTGGACATCCTGCCGCCGGAGCGCTTCCGGGAGTTGATGGGTGACCGTTTCGACGCGCTCGAGCCGGTCATCGCGCGGGCGCGGTCCAAGCTGGAGGGAAGGGTCGTCTGGCATCTCAACTCGACCGCGCGCGGCGGGGGGGTCGCCGAGATGCTTCGCTCCTACCTGGCATACGGGCGTGGAGCCGGGGTCGACGTCCGCTGGATGGTGGCGGGTGGAGATGCGCCGTTCTACGAGGTCACCAAGCGCATACACAACAACCTGCACGGCGACCCCGGCGATGGAGGACCGCTCGGCGGGGCGGAGAGGCGGATCTACGAGTCGACCTTGGCCGAGGCCGCGGGGGAGTTGGCCAACCTCGTGCGCCGCGGCGACATCGTGTTCCTGCACGATCCGCAGACGGTCGGAATGATCGGGCCGGTTCACGAGCTCGGGGCCTCGGTCGTCTGGCGCTGCCACGTCGGCGTGGACGAGCCGAACGAGCTGGTGCGCGGGGGCCTGGGACTTTCTGCGCCCCGAGCTGAACGGGGCGGACGCGTTGGTGTTCTCGCGCCAGCGATTCGTCTGGGAAGGGCTGGAAGGACACCGGATCTGGATCCTGCCGCCGACCATCGACGCCTTCTCTCCGAAGAACCAGGAGATGGATGCGGAGACCGTCGCCTCGGCGCTTGGCACCATCGGGCTGGGCCCGGACGGTTCCCTGCCCCCGCCGACGTACCTGCGCAACGATGGCACCCCGGCGCGGGTCAACCGCAAGGCGACGATCGTGCAGGAGGACCGGCTGCCGGCCGAAACTCCACTGGTCGCCCAGGTGTCGCGCTGGGACCGGCTCAAGGACCCGGTCGGCCTTCTTGCCTGCTTCGCCGAACACGTGGCGGACCAAGCGTCGCACCTGGTGATCGCGGGGCCGGACGTCGAGGCCGTCGACGACGACCCCGAGGGCGCCGACGTTCTGGACGAGGTGCGCGTCGCGCTCGCGCGGCTACCCGATGCCATTCGCGCGCGGGTTCACCTGGTCAGCCTGCCGATGGACGACCTCGACGAGAATGCGGCGATGGTCAACGCGCTGCAGCGCCGCGCGGACATCATCGTCCAGAAGAGCATCGCGGAGGGGTTTGGGCTCACCGTCGCCGAGGCGATGTGGAAGCAGAAGCCAGTGGTGGCCGGGGCGGTCGGCGGAATCCAGGATCAGATCGTTGACGGCGAGAGCGGGCTGCTGGTGGACGATCCCCGCGACCTCGCGGCGGTCGGCGCGGCGATCGACCGCCTGCTGGCGGAGCCGGAGCGCGCGGCACGGATCGGCCGTGCGGCCCAGCAGCGGGTGATGGACGAGTTCCTCCAGATCCGCCGCCTGCTGGAGTACTTCGAGCACATCGAGGAGCTGCTCGAGGCCGAGCGGGTGGCCTGAGCGGCTGGCGGTCGTCCCGGATCAGCGCGTCACGGCTGATATTGCAGTGCAGGCCTTGGCGGCACGCTCGCCCGAGCGGATCGCTCCCTCCATGTGGATGTGCCCGACGCCCGCGATGTCGGTGCAGGCCCAGTGGATCGGGCCGATCGGGCGGCGCAGGTCCTCGCCGAAGCGGGTCAGCCCGCCGACGCCGAAGCTGCGTCCCGTAGGCGCCCCGTGTCCACTCCTGCGCCGACCAGTCGCGTCTCGATGAAGTCGACCGGCTCCAGCGCCTGCGGCCCGACGTACTTCGCCATGCCCGTCGAGCACCTCGGCGCGGCGCTCGTCGGCGCTCAGCCGCGCCGGCGCGCTCGGCGTTCTCGCCGGCGAGGAAGGTGAGCAGGACGCCGGCCGTCGCCGACGGCGGCGAGTTGTCGTAGAGCTCGCGAACGAGCTCGTAGGGCGCGAAGCCCTGGCCCGAGAGCCCGTCCTCGCGCCAGAAGGGTGGCTCGTAGACGGCGAGCGACCTTGTTGATCGCTGCCCTGCGAGAGCGTCTGCTCCAGCCGCATGCGCCAGGCGGGAAGCGCCGGGTGGAAGCGGATCGCGGCCGGTCAGGTTCGGCGGGATCGGCGACGATCACCGCGCGCGCCTGTCGCGCTGCACGCCCTCCGCCTCGACCTCGACCGCGTCCGTCGGACCAGCGGATGCTCGCGCACCGGCGCGCCGAGCGACGACGCGCTCGCCGAGGCGCTCGGCGAGCCGCAGCGGGATCAGCTGCGAGCCGCCGACGACCCGGTAGGCGAGGCACTGATCGGGCTCGAACAGCTCGTAGGTGCCGCCGGCGCCGGCGATCATCCACAGCCCCTGCAGGAGCGAGAAGGTGTGCGCCGGCTTCGCCAGGAAGCCGCCCGCGAGCCACGAGCGCAGCAGGTCGCGCGCCATCTCGTCGGCGATCTCGCGCTGGAGCCACGCCTCGAAGGTGATCGCGTCGAGCTCGCGCGCGTCGGGATGCGCCCAGGGCGCCTCGGGGTCGAGCTCCTTGGCGAGCGCGTCGAGCTTGCGCGTCCGCCGCCGTCGAAGGCGCGTCTCGGACGCCGTCGCCGAGCGGCGCGTCGTGGCCCTCGTAGCGGTGCGCCTTCCCGCCGGGTCGACGTAGACGTGCTCGCCCTCGCGGAAGCTCGGGAAGAGCTCGATCCCGAGCTCGCTCGAGCAGCTCGTGCACCGCGGACTGGTACGGCGCGACCCACTGGCCGCCGAGCTCGTTCGCCTCGCCGCCGATCTCGGTGTTCCAGACGCGGCCGCCGACTCGGTCGCGCGCTTCGAGCACGACGACGTCCAGCCCCTCGCGGGCGAGCGTGGACGCCGCGGTGAGCCCGGCGATGCCGGCCCCGACGACGGCTATCTCGGTCTCGATGGTGCGCTCAGGCATCAGGTCTTCCCGTCCTGCGGTTCAGAACGGCGCTCAGTCTAATTCGAATTCGCTCGCCGGCCGATCGGGCCCCGCCGCTATTGTCGGACCGCCGTCCCCGTGCGAGGGTAGGCGGATCACCCAACCCAAGGAGGAGAGATGGCAGACAGCGTCTATCGAGTCACCGAAGTGGTCGGCGTCAGTTCCGACTCATGGGAGCAGGCGGCCAAGAGCGCCGTCCAGACGGTCGGCGAGTCCGTGCGTGACCTGCGCGTCGCCGAGGTAATCCGTCAGGACGTGACCATCTCCGACGGCAAGGTCTCCGAGTTCAGGATCCGCCTCGGCGTCTCGTTCAAGTACGAGAAGAGCTAGCCGGCCGAGCCCCGGCTAGGCCTCAGGGCGCGGATGCCGGCGCCGGGTCACCCCTTCTTAAGAGACGGGAATAGCCTGCCACTGAGCAGCAATCTCAGCCGAGGCGGAGCGTCCGATGTCGATCGCCGAAGCCAATGGAGTCCAGCTTCACTACCGGCGCAGCGGCGCCGGCGAGCCGCTCGTCCTCGTCCACGGGTCGTGGGTCGACGGCCGGGTGTGGGACGGCGTCGTGCCCGCTGCTTTCGCCGTTCCTTCGAGGTCGTCTCCTACGACCGGCGCGGCCACAGCCGCAGCTCCTGCCCGCCGGGCCAGGGAAGCGTTCGCGACGACGTCGATGACCTCGCCGCCCTGATCGAGGCGCTCGATCTCGGCCCCGCGCACGTCGCCGGGGCCTCGTTGGGCGGCTCGATCGCCCTGCGGCTGGCCGCCGCCCGGCCCGAGCTGGTGCGCAGCGTGGCCGTTCACGAGCCGCCGCTCTTCGACCTGCTGCGACGCCGAGGCAGCCGGACTGGCCCGAGCTGGCCGAGCTGCGTCGCCCGCCTCGCCACCGTCGCGAGCGGCTCGAGTCGGGCGACCCGGAGGGCGCGGCTCGGCTCTACTTCGACCAGGTGGCCGCAGACGCCCGGCGGCTGGGCCGGCCTCGATCCCGGCGCGGCGCGCGCATGCTCCTCTCCAACGCTCCCACCTATCTCGACCAATGCCGCGACCCCGAGGCGCTGGGCATCGAGCTCGAGGACCTGGCCGCGTTCGGGGGCCCGGCGCTCGCTCACCCATGGCGACCGCAGGCCGCCGCTGTTCAGGCGCATCGTCGAGATGGTCGCCGCCGCCATGCCGGGGGCGAGAAGCGAGCCGATACCCGGGACGGCGCACGATCCGCAGGTCACCCATCCCGATCGCCTACGCCCGAGCTGATCGAGGACTTCGTCGGGACCATGGTGGCTCGTCGATGAGCCGGGCTCGGCGGCGGCTGGGCGCCCGCAAGGAGCAGGCGCTGCGCCTGTTCGCCGGCCTGCCGCGGCGCTACGACGCCGCCGGCGCCGTCCTCAGCTTCGGCCAGGATCCGCGCTGGCGCAGGGCGATGGTGGCCCAGGTCGGCGCCGGGCCGCAGGATCGCGTGCTCGACGTCGCGACCGGGACCGGCATGGTCGCCGCCGCCCTCGTGCGCCGCTACGGCTGCCGGGTCGTGGGACTGGATCAGAGTCCCGAGATGCTCGGGCGGGCGGCGGCGAGGCTGCGCGCCGAGCCCCGAGCTCGCGGCGCGCATCGAGCTCGTTCGCGGTGAGGCCGAGTCGCTGCCGTTCGCGGACCGCGAGTTCGACCACCTGACCTTCACCTATCTGCTGCGCTACGTCGACGGATCCGGCGGCGACGCTCGCGCGAGCTCGCCCGCGTGGTCAAGCCGGGCGGCCGCGTCGCCTCGCTCGAGTTCATGCTGCCGCCGAACCCGGTGGCGCGCGCCCTCTGGCGCGTGTACGGGCGCCTCGGCCTGCCCGCCCTGGGCCGCCTGATCTCGCGCGACTGGTACGAGGTGGGCCGGTTCCTGGAGCCGAGCATCAGCGACCTCTACCGGCGCCTGCCGCTGGAGCGCCAGCTGGAGCTGTGGCGGGCGGCGGGAATCGAGTCGGTGCAGGCGAGGGTGATGAGCCTCGGCGGCGGCGTGGTGATCTGGGGAAGACGCGGTGCGCTGAGCACGAAGCTCCCGCCGCCGCCGCGGGCGGGCGCCTGCGATCGCCCCGCCTTCTACGCCCTGCGCCCGGGGGGCTGGCGCGATCTGGTCACGCTGCTCCATCCGCCCTACACGGCATGGCACCTCTCCTACGTCGCGCTCGGCGCGGCGGCGGCGCCGCAGATCCACGTCGATCGGCTGCTGGCCACGCTCGCGCGCCTTCTTCCTCGCGGTCGGCGTGGCCGCCCACGCCCTGGACGAGCTCAACGGGCGTCCCCTGGGGACGCAGCTCTCCGATCGCTCGCTGATCGCGCTCGCCTCGATCTCGCTCGCCGGCGCGATCGGGATCGGCGTCGCCGGCCTCTTCACTCGTCTCAGCGACGCTGGCGCCCTTCGTCGTGGTGGGCGGCTTCCTGGTGGTCGCCTACAACCTCGAGCTGGCGGGCGGCCGTTTCCACACGGACTTCTGGTTCGCCGCCGCCTGGGGCGCCTTCCCGGCGCTGACCTCGTGGTGGGTGAACACGCTCTCGCTCGAGCACCCCGACGAGCTGGCCGCCGGGCTGCTGGTGGCGGCGGGCTGCTTCGGGCTCAGCGTGGCCCAGCGTCGCCTCTCGGCGCCCGTTCGCGAGCTGCGCCGCAGGACCGCCTCGGTCAGCGGAGAGCAGCGACTGAGCGACGGCACGCAGCGTCGCGCTCTCGGTCGAGCGGCTCGCGGCGCCGCTCGACGGAGCACTGCGGGCTCTTTCCTGGGCGGTCGTCGCGCTCGCGGCGGGCCTGGTCGCGCTGAGGCTGTGAGCCAGACCGCAATCCGATGCCCAGAGCCCGCCCCGTGCGGCCCGGCGGATCAGCCGCGCTTGGCGTAGTCCCCGAACTCTCCGAAGTCCACCATCACGCAGGGCTCGTCGCCGACGATCTCGGCATCGTGACCCGGGTGAATGGCGAACACGTCGCCGGGGCCGACGTCGCCCTCGCTGCCGTCGTCCATGAAGACCTTCATGCGGCCCGAGAGGACATAGCCGAGGTGCGCGACCTGGCAGGAGTCGGTCTTGGCGATCGGCTTGACGTTCTCCGACCATTTCCAGCCGGGCTCGAAGGTGCCGCGGCCGATCGTCCTGCCCGCGAGCTCCACGACCTCAGCCTTGCCCTTGCCCTCGAAGGGGCGCGTCTCATCCGGCGATTCAAAGTTCTTGACTTCGATTCCAGCCATTGATGGTTCCTTTCCTCGTTGCCTCGCCCGATTGTCGGTCGCGAGGGATGGGGTAGGCCGCTTGACGCCCTAGCGGAACCGGCGTTCGGCCCGCTGCGAGGCTACTCGCTGATCGTCAGTGCGCCGTAAACGACAACCTATCGAAGATCTGGCGCACATTTCCAGAAACAGATTTCATGAATACGCGATATAGTGTCAGACGTGATCATGGAATCCCAGCCAAGCCTCCCCGCATCGCCGATGCCGGCCGCGTCACCGATTCCGGCCGCTTCCCCGATTCCGCCGGCGTCACCGATGCCGGCCGGGCCAGCGCGAGTGGACGCAAGATGAGCGCCAAGGCTGATTCAGCGGGAGCCCAGCAGCCTGTCGCCGGCTACGACCGTCTCGACGCCAGGCAGCTCGTCGCATCGCTCTCCGATCGCTCGCAGGTCGAGCTGGCGGAGATCGATGGCTACGAGCGATCTCACCAGGGTCGGGATGTCGTGCTGGACAAGCTCCGCTGGCTGCGTGGGAAGGAACCGCTCTCGGGCTACGACGCTCTCGGCGTCGACGAGATCTTGACGACACTGCAGAAGGCGGACCTGAAGACGATCAAGAGGGTGCGTGGTTACGAGCGCAAGTTCGGCGCTCGTCGCGAGGTCCTGGACGAAGTGGTCCGTCTCAATCACAAGCGCCGGGCGGAGCAGCCGGACAGCCCGCCGACGGAGGGGTACCGCTCGATCGGCGAATCCGTCGAGATCCCTTCCCGCAAGCCGAAGCGTTAGAGCAACCCGAGGCACGCAGCCGCAACGCGCGCGCCGGCGCGGAGCGCCGGCGACGGTGGGGGGCCCATCGAGGCTCCGATCCAGGTTCCCGTTCAGCGGGGGCACAACCGAAAGGAAAGACGAACGTGGCGAGAATCATCGTGATTAGCGAGCACGACGACCGAGAGGGCATCGTCGTGCTCGATGAGCGTGCCGACGCCAGCCAGCTCGAGGGAGGAAGCGAGGCGGCGCGGCTGATCGAGCGCCTCGGATGGGCGATCCACAGAGCCGACGCCCACCGGGCCGGAACCGCCTCTCGAATGTAGGTCGAGCGCGGCGTCGGCGGCCGCGCCCCCGGGCCGCTCAGGCCACCGCGAGGACGACCGGGATGGAGTTGTACTGGTTGAGGAAGGTGGAGCTGACGCGCTCGGTTTCGCCGTCGAGGCTGATGCGCGGGAAGCGCTTCAGGGTTTCCTCGATCCAGAGCTTCAGCTCCAGCCTGGCCAGGCCGGCTCCGAGGCAGAAGTGGCGGCCCCCGCCGCCGAACCCCTGATGGGGGTTCGGCTCCCTTCGGACGTCGAATTGATCGGGGTCCTCGAACGCCGTCTCGTCGCGGTTGCCGGATACGTACCAGAGCGCCAGCTTCTCGCCCTTCTTCACCTGCTTGCCGGCCAGCTCGGTGTCGCGCGTGGCGGTGCGGCGCATGTAGGCGAAGGCCGGGTTGTAGCGGACGAACTCCTCGACGACCTGCTCCAGGGGGACCTCGCCTGAGCGCACCAGCCGCATCTGCTCGGGGTCGTCGAGCAGGTTCTTGATCCCGGAGGTGAACACGGCGCGGGTGGAGTCGTTGCCGGCGACCATCAGCAGGAAGAAGAACATCAGGACCTCCTCGTGGGTGAGGTGCTCGCCGTCCACCTCCGCCTGGATGAAGGCGGTGGTGAGGTCGTCCGTAGGGTGGGCCTCGCGCTCGTTGATCATCGATTCGACGTAGGGGACGAACTCCTCGACCGCGCGCAGGACGTCAGTGAGGTCCGGCACCAGGCGCGGGTCCTCGAAGGCGGTCGTGCGGTTGGTCCAGTCGACCAACTTCTCGGCGTCTTCCCGCGGAGCGCCGAGCATGTCGCCGATCACCATCGAAGGGACGTAGATGCCGACGTCCTGAACCAGGTCGAGGCGCCCGTCGGGATGGCGCTCGAGCGCGCGATCGAAGACGAGGTTGATGATCTCGCGCATCCGCTCGGTGTGGTCGAGCGCGCGCTTGGGTGTGAAGGCGCGCTGCACCAGCGCCTTGAGGTGATCGTGGCGCGGCGGATCCTGCGTGATCATCATGTTCTGGGAAAGGTCCATCGGGTCCGGCGCGCCGGGCTCGGAGGCGAGCTTGTCGACGAGGATGATGCTGCGCGCCGACGAGAAGGTTTCGTGATCGCGCCCGACCGTGGCGATGTCGTCATAGCGCACCACCGACCAGAAGCCGCCCTCGTCGGGGAAGTCGCCGAGGTCGCTCCAGTGGAGGGGCTCCTCGTGGCGCAGCCGCCGGAAGACCTCGTGCGGGGGGCCTTCCTTCCAGAGATCCAGGTTGCTCAGGTCGAGGCCGGACAGGTCGGTGGGCGGCGCGATCGTGGCCATCTGAATCCTCTCGTGGCTGTGGTCGCGGCGATCCTACTCATGTGGTGAGGGACGCACAAATGCGGCCCTTTCGTCTTGCGCGTCTAGGCGCCGCTCGGGCGAATCAGGCGGCCCCGGCCAGCAGCTCCGAGTTGACGGGGGTCAGCGGGCGCTCGCCCCTGGTCGCAGCGATCGCGTTGCGGGCGGCGAGGACCGCCATCGCCGTGCGGGTCTCGAGCGTGGCCGAACCCAGATGGGGGACGAGGACCGCGTTCTCCAGCTCGAGCAATTCGGGGTGCACCTGAGGCTCCTGCTCGAAGACGTCGAGCGCCGCGCCGGCGATCGAGCCGTCGCGCAGGGCGTCGGCGAGGGCCGCCTCGTCGACGATCGGCCCCCGGGCGGTGTTGACGACGAAAGCGGTCGGCTTCATCAGGCGCAGCCGATCCCCGTCGATCAGGTGACGGGTCTGATCGGAGAGGGGGCAGTGGATGCTGATGACATCGGCGTTGGCCAGCAGCTCGTCGAGGGGAAGTCGAAGGGCATCGAGCTCAGCCTCGAGCTCGGCGTCCGCGCGCCGGGGGGCCGCGTAGGCGATCCGCATCCCGAAGGCGCGGGCGCGGCGGGCCACCGCCGCCCCGATCGCTCCGAGCCCGACGATTCCGAGCGTTTTCTCCTGGAGTCCCGTGCCCAGCATGTGGAACATGTGCCATGACCAGGGGACGCGGCCGCGAATCGTCCGCTCTCCCTCGCCGAGCCGCCGGGTTGCCATCAGGATCAGGCCGAAGGCGAGGTCGGCGGTCGCCTCGGTCAGCACGCCCGGCGTGTTCGTGACCAGGACGCCACGGCTGGTCGCCGCCGGGACGTCGATGTTGTCGTAGCCGACGGCCACGTTTGCCACGCAGCGCAGCTGCGAGCCGGCGGCGTCGAGGAAGTCGGCGTCGACGCGATCGTGCAGCAGGCTCACCACCGCGTCCGCGCCGCGCACCGCGTCGTGCAGGTCGTCGCGCTCGAGGGGCGCGTCGATCTCGGAGACCCAGAGCTCGCCCGCGTCGCCGAGGAGCTCCAGCGCGGGCTCGGGGATGCGCCGGGTGACGACGATGCGCGCTTCGCTCATCGCCCGCGCGAATGGTGGGCCCCTCTGCGCCGGCTCATCCGGCGACGGCGACGCGCTGGCTCTCGACCGCCGCCGTGAGCGCCGCGAGGACCCGGTCGGCCGTCTCCGTGGAGGCGTTCGGGCCCATCAGCCCGACCCGCCACATCGCGGGCGCCTGCGGGCCGAGGCCGCCTCCGATCTCGATCCCCTCCTCGCTGAGCAACTGCGTTTGCACGGCTTTGCCGTCGACTCCCTCGGGGACCCGGATCGCGGTCAGCGGAGCAAGCTGGTGATCGGGCTCCGCCAGCAGCTCGAAGCCCGCCTCGGTCGCCCGCTGCTGAAGGTGGCGGCCTGCCTCCGTGTGCCTCGCCCAGCGCTGTTCGAGGCCCTCGACCAGCGTCTGGCGCAGCACCTCGTGGAGGGCGTAGATGTTGAGGATCGGGGCGGTGTGGTGGTAGGTCGCCGGGCGCTCTGCCCAGTAGGCGTTGAGCAAGCCGAGGTCCGAGGAGAAGGGGACCGCCGTGTGCCGGCGACCCATGCGCTCGAGCGCGCGGTCCGAGACGGCGATCGGCGACATGCCGGGCGGGGCGGCCAGGCACTTCTGGGTGCACGAGTAGGCGTAGTCGATCCCCCAGCCGTCGAAGTCGAGCGCCACCCCTCCCAGGGTGGTCACGCAGTCGGCCATCAGCAGCGTCTTGGAGTCGCGCAGCTCGGCGCCGAGCTCGGCCAGCGGATGCTCGCTTCCGGTCGAGGTCTCGCCGTGGACGACGGCGAGCAGCCGCGCGTGGGGGTTCTCATCGAGGGCCGCGAGCAGGCGGGCGTTGGGGACGTGTTGGCCCCAGTCCGCGGAGACCTCGACCACGTCCGCCCCCGCGCGCCGGGCGAGCTCGACGATCCGCTTGCCGAAGAATCCGCTGGCGCCGACGATCACCGTGTCGCCGCGCTCGACCAGGTTGGCGATGCCGGCCTCCATCCCGGATGTCCCGGTCGACTGCAGGGGCACCACGATTCCCGACTCCGCCCGGTAGACCCGGCGAAGCAGGGCGACCAGGTCGAGCAGGATGTCGTGCATCTCGGGATCGAGATGCCCGAGCATGGGCTTGCGCATCGCCTCCAGCGCCGCGGGATCGACGTTGGTCGGGCCGGGGCCGCAGAGCAGCCTGTCGGACGGTGAGATGGGGGCGAGGGGTTCGTTCATTCGCGGACCCTCCCATAGCGAGCGGAAAAGAGCCAGCGGATGCCCCTCACGAGTCATAGAGATATCTATATATAGTTCTCGCCAAGCTCGTGGCAATCACTATTACTCAGCTATCGGCATTCCTCTCCGTCGTTCGCCACGGATCGGTCACGGCAGCGGCCGAGGAGCTCGTGGTCACCCAGCCCTCGGTCTCCGCGGCGGTGGCCGCCCTCGAGCGCGAGCTCGGGGTCGAGCTGACCGAGCGCGCGGGCCGCAACGTCAGGCCCACCCCGGCAGGCGAGGCGTACGCGCGCTACGCCACCGACGTCCTCGGCCTGCTCAAGGAGGGCTCCGAGGTCGCGGGGGAGATCGCCCGGGGCGCCGGCAGCCGCCTGCGGATCGCCGCGGTCACCACTGTCGGCGAGTATCTGCTGCCGCCGCTGATTCGCGCCTTTCGGGACCATCATCCCGAGCTGCACGTGAGCCTTCACGTGGGCAACCGCGAGGAGGTCTTCCGCCGGCTCGAGGCTCACGAGGCCGATGTGGCGATCTCCGGTCGCGCCCCCGAGGATCGCGGGCTGGAGGGGGTGGCGTTCGCAGAGAACGAGTTCGTGCTGATCACCGCCCCGGGCGATCCGCTCGCCAAGCGGGCGTGGGTCGCGGTCGACGAGCTCGCCCCCATCCCCTGGCTGCTGCGCGAGCAGGGCTCGGGAACGCGCCGCCTCTGCGAGGTCTATCTCGACTCCCACCAGCTTCAGCCCTCGACCCTGACGCTCGGGTCGAACGGAGCGATCAAGAATGCCGCCCGGATGGGGCTGGGGATCGCGCTTCAGTCTCGGATGGCGGTCGAGCTCGAGCTCGAGTTCGGGCTGCTGGCGACGATTCGGCCGCGGGGCGGGTTGCCGAAGCGATCCTGGTACGTGGTCCGCTCGACCGTCGGACCGAAGTCCGAGTCGGCTGAGGCGTTCACCGAGTACGTGCGCTCGCCGGCATCGCGCCACGCCCTCGCCCGCGCTCACGGCGATGAGATCAAGCAGACCCGGCGGCAGCTGACCGCGAAGTAGCCGCGCGCGCCAGGGGCTGCGGCTCGCCGGCGACGCCTCAGGCGTGCAGCGCCGAGTCCGCCCCGGTGACGCTGGGGACGTGCCTGTCGTGCGGATCGATGCCGGCGCTGATGGTCGCGCGAGTGGAGACCAGGTGGTAGAGGAGCAGGGTCTGGGCGAGCGCGAGCGATTCTGAGCGGTGCAGGTCGGTGCCGATCGTGAACTCGCCGAGCCTCTGGGCGCGGAGGTGGCTCGCGTACTGCATCCGCTCCCAGACCGCCTGCTCGAGCTCCGCCGCCAGGTCCGGGTCGGTATCGCCCGGGATCTGCAGCAGGGCCTCCTGTCCGCGGCGGACCAGGGTCGGCCCGTCCCCGTCCGGCCGCAGGAAGGGTGAGAGATCCGGGTGCCTGAGGGTGTCTCGAAGGATCAGGTGGGCGTCGAGGCGCTCGGGGTCGCTGCTCGCCGTGGGCATGAACGAGATCACGATGTCCGCGTGCCTGCGCTGCGGCTCGATGTAGGTCTCGACGTCGCGCTCGCGGCGGTCAAGCTCGTTGAGCACCTCGTGCGTGGTGTAGCCCCGCCGGGTGCAGTCACGCGTCAGCTTCCACATCCGCCGCAGCTCCTCCGGCGGCGCCAGGAAGACGCGGATGTCCTGCGCGGCGCGGAGCTCCTCGGAGTGGAAGCTGAGCAGCCCCTCGACCACCACGTAGGTGTTGGGGCGCACGTACTCCGGGGCCCCGAGGGTGCCGCTGCGGTGGTCGTAGACAGGCTTCAGGATGGGCTTACGGTCGCGCAGATGCCCCAGGTGCTGGGAGAGGATGTCGAGGTGGCTGGCCGCCGGGTTCAGCGGCGTCACGCCCAGCTCGGCGCGCTGTTGCCGCCCGTAGCGGTGGTAGTCGTCGCCGCTGATGTAGGAGACGCCGTCGCGCCCCCCGAGTATCCGCACCACGCCCCGGGTCAGGGTTGTCTTTCCGGCAGCGGAGTCGCCTACGACCCCGAGGACCACTGGCCGCGCCATCGGCGAAGGATGCCACGAGCCGGCCGCGATGTGTGACAGCCCTCAGCCGCCCGCTTGAAGCTCCGCGGCCCGGGCCTGCGATGAGCCGTTTCGGCGCTCCTCGATCAGCTCGATCTTGGTCAGCAGGTGCTCGGCCATCCGCAGCGAGGCGGCGTCGATCAGGCGGCCGTCGAGCGAGACCGCTCCCTTGCCGGCATCCGCGGCCTCCTCCATCGCCTCCATGATCCGGCGCGTCCGCGAGACCAGGCGATCGTTCGGCGAGAACACCTCGTTGGCCAGATCGACCTGGCTGGGGTGGATGCACCACTTGCCCTCGAAGCCGAGGACCGAGGCTCGCCGGGCGGCGACGCGGTAGCCCTCGCTGTCGCTGAAGTCGCCGAACGGACCGTCGATCGGCCGCAGGCCGTGCGCCCGGCAGGTGACCGCGATCCGCGACAGCGGGTAGTGCCACTGGTCACCCCAATGGAGCTCCCGGTCGTCCGCTCCACCGCCGTTGGGATCGGTGACCACGGCGTAGTTGGGGTCCGAGCCGCCGATCGAAGCGGTCTGGCTCTGGATCGAGGCGGCGTAGTCGGCGACACCGAAGATCAGCGCCTCCATCCGCTCCGGGCAGGCGGCGGCGATCTCGTCCACGTGGACCATCCCGGGGGCGGTCTCGATCAGCGCCGAGATGCCGATCCGCTCCTCGATCCCTGACGCATCCTCGATCTGGGTCAGCAGCGTCGCGACGAGATGGATGTCGCCGGCGCAGCTCGCCTTCGGGATCAGAACAGTGTCGAGCCACCCGCCGCTCTGCTCGACCACGTCGACGATGTCGCGGTAGCAGTAGTGCGTGTCGAGCCCGTTGATCCTGAGGGTGATGGTGCAGCCGCTCCAGTCGAGCTCGCGGAGGGCGGCGATCACATTCTCTCGCGCGCGCGGCTTGTCGTCCGGGGCGACGGCGTCCTCGAGATCGAGCATGACGACGTCGGCCCCCAGGTCAGGCGCCTTCTCGAGCATCCTCTCGCTGGTGCCGGGGACGCAGAGCTCGCTGCGATGCAGGCGCACGGGGATCGGCATGGTCTCCTCACTCGGGTCGCGGACGGCGGGTACCAGTGAAGCGGCCCGCGCGCCGCCGATCAAGCGCAGCGCGAGGAATTTCAAAGGGTTCACGCCCCCGGCGTATATATAGAAAAAACACTATGAGCGCCTCAGAAACCTAAGCAAGAGCCTCATTGAGAGCGGACCTAGGTCCGTTCTGGGGCGAGGCGGCCGACGGAGTTTGTAACGTCGATCGCATGGTACGCAGACCAGAGAGCGAGACGGCGCGGCGTCAGCGCAAGCGCCGCAAGGAGAAGCTCGAGATCGTCAAGCAGCAGGTCGCCGACGGCAGTCTCAAGATCAGGAAGATGACGCGCGCCGAGCGGGAGAAATACCCGCCTCGGCCGCCGAAGAAGAAGCGCGCTTAGTCCGTTTCGTCCGGCACGGCGGCCAGGGCGAAGGGGCTGCCCTCGGAGTCCCGGCAGATGGCCCAGCGCTCGCCGGGGTGGATCACCGAGCCGCCGAGCTCGCGGACGCGCTCGAGCGCTGCCGCCAGGTCGGCGACCGTGAGATAGGGAAGCGAGGCGGTATCGCCGGGGCCACGCCCGCGCTCGTGGACCCCGAGTCGCAGGCCCTCGTGCTCGGCCTCCCAGCCCGATCCCGCGGAGGCCGGCCTGGGCGCAAGCTCCGCGCCGAGCACACCGCGCCAGAAGGCGCGGGCTCGCTCCGGGTCGTCGGCAGGAAACTCGATCAGCGGTGAGGGCATGCTCTCGGACGGTCTAGCAGCGCTTGCCGCTGGGCCAGTCCGGGCCGGGCCCCGGGTCGTCCGCGGTGGTGGCGCCCAGGGAGCGTATGAAGCGGGCCATCTGCTTGCCCGAGTTGGTCTTCATTCCCTCGTGGTAGCAGGGCGCCGCGCGCGGCTGGCCGTTCTTCTTGGCCCAGCCCCATTCGGTGCCGGTGCCGCCCTTCAAGGCCACCGCGATCTTGTCGCCGGCGCTCACCGTGGTGCCGGCGGGGAGCATGTGGGAGAGATACTCGGCGACGTAGATGATGGAGCCGGCGTGGTCGCCGTCCAGCAAGCGGTACCACATGAAGTGCCCGCCCGGCCAGCCCGTGTTCTTCTCGGCGCCGAGGATCTTGGCGTCGCCGATAGCGATCACGCCCTTGGGCTTGGTCACCGCCCAGTCGACCCCCATGTCTGTCCTGCCCGGCAGCCACGCCCTCTTCTTGAACGGATTGACGTAGGAGCCGTCGGCGCAGCCGCCGCTGGCGGTGACGCCTCCGCCTCCGCCGCAGCCCGCCGAGGAGGCGGCGGGCACCGCGGCCGCGAGCAGCGCCAGAGCCGCGGTGGTGATGACCGCGAAGCCTGCTTTTCGGCGCATACCGAACAAACCAATCTCCTTCGTCGGCCTACGGAGTTAGCTGTCGGGCTCGCGCCGAAAGAGCGGCGCTACGGGCTGTGAAATCCGATTCGCCCCGGGGCCGGATCGAGGCCGGCCCTGTGGTTCCCCCGCTCCCCTGCCGGCTGTGCGGCAGGGGATTCGGCTGGTTCTAGGCGCGGCAGTATAGCTGCGGGGTGGGCCATAGAGTTGGGGCGTGGACACGGGGCTCGCTGCTCGCCGTCCTGCTCGCGATCGTCTTCGCGGTCACCAACGGGCTCCACGACGCGTCCAACGCGATCGCGACGCTGGTGGCCACCCGCGCGGCGCGGCCGCTGCAGGCGATCGTCCTGGCCTCGGTCTTCAACCTGCTCGGGCCGCTGCTGCTCGGCGCCGCGGTCGCCGACACGATCGGCGGCATCGTCACGGTGCCGCCCGTCGGTCGCCATCGAGGTGATCGGGTCGGGGCTCGCCGCCGCGGTGGCCTGGAACCTGGTCACCTGGCGGCTCGGGCTGCCGTCGAGCTCGGGGCACGCGCTGGTCGGCGGCCTGGTCGGCGCGGCCCTGGTCGAGGGCGGCGTCGACGCCGTCAACTGGGGCGGGATCGACGGCTGGCATCCGGTCGGCGTCTTCGGCACGCTGATCGCGCTGGCGATCTCGCCCGCCGCTCGGCGCGCTCGGGGCGCTGCTGGTGATCCGCGGCCTGCGCCGGCTGGCGCGGCGCGCGACGCGGCGCTGGCAGGCCCGGTGCGCGGCGGCCAGTGGGCGATGTCGGCCGCGCTGGCGTTCAGCCACGGCGCCAACGACGCGCAGAAGTCGGTGGGCGTGATCGCGGCGCTGCTGCTCGCCGACGGGCGAATCGACACGCTCGCCGCCCCGACCTGGGTGGCGCTCGCCTGCGCGGCGGCGCTCACGCCTCGGCACGGCGCTCGGCGGATGGCGGATCATTCGCACCGTGGGGCGGCGCATCTACCGGATCGAGCCCGATCGAGGGCCTGGCGAGCCAGACGCTCCTCGGCGGGGGTGATCTTCGGCGCCTCGCTGGTCGGCGCGCCGATCTCGACGACCCAGGTCGTCGCGTCCTCGGTCGTCGGCATCGGCGCGGGCCGGCGCCGGCTGCACCACGTGCACTGGGCGATCGTTCCGCACATGGGGCTCGCCTGGCTGATCACGATGCCGGCAGCGGCGGCGCTCGCCGCGGGCGTCTCGGGCTGGTGCGATGGCTCGCGTGAGGCCCCGCCGCTGGTTCCTGCCCGAGACGCCCGACGTGCTCGGGCTCCTGCGCCGCCAGGTCGCGGTGACGATCGAGGGCATGGACGCCTTCGCGGCCTGGGCCGGCGGCGACGCGGCGGCGGCGCGAGACGGTGCGCGACGCCGAGCACGCGCGGCGACGCCGCCAAGCGCGAGCTGCTCGAACGCGCTGCGCGAGGCCTTCGTCACCCCGCTCGAGCCGGAGGACCTGTTCGCGCTCTCGCGCGGAATCGACTGGATCCTCGACTACGCCAGGGACCTGGTCGAGCGAGTCCGAGGTGATGGCGCTGCCCGCCCGACGCGGGGATCGCCGAGATGGCGGCGCTGCTCGCCGAGGCCGTGCGCCACATCGACGCAGGCGATCGCCCACCTCGGCTCCGACGGCGAGTCGCGCCACCGAGGCGGCCGACGCGGCGATCAAGACCGAGCGCCGTCTCGAGCACGCCTACTACCGCGGCATGGCGGCGCTGCTCGAGATCGAGGACATGCGCGAGCGGATCTCGCGCCGCGAGCTCTACCGGCGCTGCTCGCGGATCGGCGAGACGGTGATCGACGTCGCCGAGCGCGTCGTCTACGCGGTCGTCAAGGAGAGCTGAGGCAGACGGCCTCGATCTCGCGCTCGAATCCGGTGACGATCGCCTCGGGATCGGGAATCAGCCCCGCGTCCACCATCAGGCCGACGGTGATCTCGCCCGAGTAGCTGAAGATCGAGACGCTCATCGAGACGCCCCCCGAGCAGGGGGCCCAGACCAGGACGCCGCGTACGGGCGTGCCGCCGAGGTAGACCGGGCTGCGCGGCCCCGGCACGTTGGTCATCACCGCGCGTGCCCTTGGCCGCGAAGAGGTCGACGAGGAGCTTCTCGATCTGGACCGGGGTCCTGCCGATCGCGTCGAGCACGCCGTAGGAGATCGCGCCCTCCGGCGAGTGCTTGATCTCCTCCATTCGGCGGTGCACCTCGTCGAGCCTCCGCTCGCGGTCTTCGAGCCCGACCGGGAGCTGAAGGAAGACGAGGCCGAAGCGGTTTCCGAGGTCGGGGGGCAGCGGCTGATCGAGCGGCCGCAGGTTGAACGGGACGATCGCGGTCAGCTCGTCCACCGGGCTGCCGCGGACACGGAGGTAGCGACCGAGGGCGCCGGCGACGGCGGCGAGGACGACGTCGTTGACCGTGGTCCCGGTCGCGTGCCCGACGGCCTTGACCTGATCGAGCGGAATCGGCGCGGACCAGGCGACGCTCTGCGCCACGCCCAGCTCTCCCTTGAGAGCGGTTCGCTCGTCGGCGCCCTTGAGCAGCAGCTTCGCCAGCGCGTCGGCGTCGGCGCGCCCGGTCGCGGCGAGATCGGCCAGGTGCGAGGGGTGCCGCCCCACCTCGATCGCCTCGTGCGCCACAGCGCCCGCAGCGCCGCGCACGGCCCCGACCACGCTCGCGGCGGGGCGGACCAGCGCTCCCAGCGGGCCGCCGCCGCGGCCTGGGCTCGCCACCTCCTCGGTCGGCGCGATGCCGGCGTCCGGGGTCTCGTCGGTGAGCGAGAGCAGGACGCGGCCGAGCGCGATCCCGTCGCCGATGCAGTGGTGGATCCGCGCGACCATCGCCGCGCCCTCGCCGAAGCCGTCCACGCAGGTGGAACTGCCAGAGGGGCTTGGAGCGATCGAGCGGCGTGGCCATCAGGTCGGCGACGTAGGCCTGCAGGGCGTCGCGGTCGCCGGGCGCCGGCAGCGCCGCGCGATGAAGATGGAGGTCGAGGTCGAAGTGGGGGTCGTCCTCCCAGTGCGGCCCCGATAGCGGGGCCCTGCCCTCGACCACCCGCTGGCGGAACCGGGGGAAGGGCTCGACCATCCGCAGTCGCATGATCTCGCGCACCCGCTCCCAGTCCGGCGGCTGGTCGAACCAGAGGACCCCGGTGATCACCATCAGGTTGGTGGGCTGGTCCATGTGCAGCCAGGCGGCGTCGGCGTGCGACATGTGGTGTGTGACGTCACGGCTCCCCCTGGGGACGCCCCTCGTAGCCGGCCTCGAGCAGGGACGCCAGCTCGGCGATCATCGGCATCCTCGGGTTCGTCCGGATGCTCGGGTCGCCGAACGCGCCCTTGACCAGGTCCGGCAACGCGGCCTCGAACTCGTCGCGCGGGACACGCCCGCCTCGGCCAGCGAGGCGGGCATGCCGGCCGCGTCGAGCAGCTCGTCGACGCGGCCGAAGAAGCGGTCCCGCCTCTCGTCCATGCTCTTGCCGCCCAGCCCGAGCACCCAGCCCATCTGCGCGTACTTGTCGGGCGCGACGTAGGTCGAGTACCCGGGCGCCGGCATGAACTTGGACGGAATCGAGGCGTTGTAGCGCAGCACGTGCGGCAGGAAGATGCCGTTGGCGCGGCCGTGGGGGATGCCGAAGCGCGCGCCGACGGCGTGCGCGAGCGCGTGGTTGACGCCGACGAAGGCGTTGGAGAAGGCGAGGCCGGCGATCGTCGCGGCATTGGACATCGCCGTGCGCGCCTCGAGGTCGTCGCCGTGCGCGACGGCCCTGGGCAGCCACTCCATGATCAGGTTGATCGCCTGCATGCAGAAGGCGTCGGTGTAGGGAGAGGCGAAGATCGAGACCCCCGCCTCCAGGGCATGAGTGAGCGCGTCGACTCCCGTGTCCGCCGTGACGGCCGGCGGCATCGTCAGCGTCAGGGTGGGGTCGACGATCGCCACGTCGGGGACCAGCGAGTAGTCGACCAGCGTCACCTTGCGGCCGTCCGCGGTGATCACCGTCGCCGGTGAGACCTCCGACCCGGTGCCCGCGGTGGTGGGAAGCGCCACCAGCTTCACCGTGTGCTCGACCTCGGGATAGTGGGCGACGCGCTTGCGGGCGTCGAGGAACGGCAGCGACAGCTCCCGCAGCGAGACTTCGGGGCTTTCGTGGAAGAGCCGCATCGCCTTGGCTGCGTCGATCACCGAGCCGCCGCCCACCGCGACGATGCAGTCGGCGCCGAACTCGCCGAGGACGTCGGTGCCCTCGCGGATCTGCGCCTCGGTCGGCTCGGGCTGCAGGTCGGAGAAGACGTGCACGCTCGCGCCCTCCAGGTAGGGCCGCACTTCGTCGGCCACCCCGCGCGCCTCGCCGTCGATGTCGGTGACCAGCAGCACCTGCGAGGCCCCGACCTCGCGCAGGCTCTCGATCGCGCCGGCGTTGATGTAGGTGTCGGAGGGGACCCGGAACCACTGCGGCGGCGCCTGGCGGCGCGAGACGGTCTTCACGTTGAGCAGGTTTCGATAGTTGACGTTGTCGGTGGTGTTGGAGCCGCCCCAGGTGCCGCAGCCGAGCGAGAAGGTGGGGGTGAGGGAGTTGTAGATCCCGCCCAGGGCGCCGACCGCGGTGGGCGCGTTGACCAGGATGCGGCCCGTGCGGACCCGGTCGGCGAACCGCTCGATCACCTCCTCGTCGTCCGCGTAGACCGCCGACGTGTGCCCAAGCCCGCCGTGCTCGGTGACCAGCTCGCAGGCGGCGACGCCGTGCTCGACCGACGGCGAGCGAACCAGGCCGAGGACCGGCATCAGCTTCTCCTGGATCAGGGGGTGAGCCGGCCAGCTCCCCCAGGTCGGACGGCAACGGCGCCAGCAGGACCTTGGCCCCCTCGGCGACGGGGAAGTCGCCCATGGCGCCGAGGTTGACGCAGGACTGCCCCAGGGCGCGGACGTCCACCCGCCCGTCCGGCTCGAAGGCGAGCCCGGCGAGGGACTCGACCTCGTCGTCGTCCAGGACCTGCGCGCCCATCCGCTCGAACTCCTTCACCACCTCGTCGTAGATCGCCTCGTCCACCACGCAGGTCTGCTCGGCGGGGCAGATCACCGAGGAGTCGAAGGTCTTCGAGATCAGGACGTCAACCACCGCCATCTTGATGTCGGCGCTGCGATGCAGGTAGAGGGGGGCGTTCCCCGCGCCGACGCTGAGCGAGGGCTTGCCCGCCGCGTTGGCCGCGGCCACGGCCTTCGGCCCTCCGGTGGTCCAGATCAAATCGACCCCGTCGTGATGGAACAGGTACTGGGAGACGTCCAGGGTCGGGTCGGGGATCACCTGCAGGGCGTCGGGGGAAGGCCCGCCGCCTCTCCGGCCTCCTGCAGGATTTCCACGGCGGCGACGGCGCAGCGGGCAGCTCGGGCCGAGGGGCGGAAGATGATCGCGTTGCGGGTCTTGGCCGCGACGATTGACTTGAACAGGGCGGTCGAGGTGGGGTTGGTGATCGGCACGAGCGCCAGCACCACGCCGATCGGCTCGGCCACGTACTGGATGCCCCGCTTCGGATCCTCCTCGATCACCCCGACCGACCGCTTGTCCTTGAGGTAGTCGTAGAGGAACTCGGTGGCGATGTAGTTCTTGACCACCTTGTCCTCTAGCACTCCGAACCCGGTCTCCTCCATGGCGAGCTCGGCAAGCTCGAAGGCGTTCTCCAGCCCCGCGACCACCATCGCCCAGACGATCTGGTCGACCGCCTCCTGGTCCAGCTCGCGGCAGGCCGTCGCGGCCGCCTGCGCCCGCTGGACGAACCCGTCGAGGCGGTCGGCCTGCGCAGGGTCGACGACTGAAAGCGCTTGGGGCTCGGGGTCGGTCTGTGAAACTGCCATCTCGCTCCTCCGGGCCGACTTACCCTAGCGCCGCCGGCGCCCTGTTCCATCCACCGTCGGTGACCCTAGGCCGGTGCCCGGTGGCGAACATCCGTCCTGACTACTGGCGAAACATCCGTCCTGACTACGTGCGTGTCTCGGTGGTTACCGCTCAGGCGGAGTGTTGGCGGTTCGGATTAGATTGCCGTGCCCGTAGCCAAGAAGGAGCCCCTTGACGCCACTCGTGTCCCGTCGCACCGTTTCCGTTCCCGCCCTCGCGGGGCTGACCCTCGCCCTCGCCTTCGCGTTTGCCTCCCACGGCCGCGCCTCGGCCGCCGGCGAGAGCGCCTCAGGGCGGGTCCAGATCAGCGGCACGGTCTACGCCTTCGATAACCAGGCCCCGATCGCAGGCGCGGTGATCAAGGTCGAGGAGAAGCCCGCCCTCAGCGCCGTGTCGCGGGCCGACGGCAGCTACGAGCTCGGCGTCCCCGACGGCGCCAAGATCACGCCGTTTGTCGCGGCGCCCGGCTACCACGGCATCTACCTGCAGACCTTCGTCACCACGGGCAAGGACCTCGAGCGGGTCAACTTCCAGATCCCCAGCGACGGGATCTACGCCGGGCTCGCGGCCATCCTCGGGGTCGAGCTCGACCAGAACGGCGACCCCGCCCAGTGCGCGGTGGTCTCGACCCTCAACACCGTCAACGTGCGCGATCTGAGCTTCCAGGACTTCGTCGCTTACGGAGCGCACGGGGTCGCCGGCGCCACGGCGAGCGCCACGCCGCCCGTCCCTGATCCCACCTACTTCAACGCGTCGGTGATCCCCGACGCGTCCCTGACCGAGTCGTCGGTCGACGGCGGCGTCGTCTGGCCGGACGTGCCGAAGGGCGTCTACACCTTCCGGGCCCAGCACCCGACCGAGCGGTTCGCCAGCTTCCGCGCGACCTGCGAGCCGGGCCGCCTGGTCAACGCCAACCCCCCCTGGGGCCTGTTCCAGCTCAAGCCCGGGGAGAAGGTCGATCGCAAGGTGACTGCCGGTCTCGCCTCTGCCCGCTTCCGCACTGGCGAGCACGGACAGGGGCTTCGGCTGAGCGTGAAGGTGAAGGCCCGCGAGTACGTATCGCTGGGCGCACGGCTGATGCGCGGGGGCCGCGAGCTGGCTCGGGAGCGAAAGGAACGCTACGACGACGGCGTCCGCCGCTTCTCGATGCCGGTGCCGGCCCGACTCGCCGGCCGAACCATGAAGCTGCGCCTTCGCTTCAAGGACGCCTTCGGCAACCAGCGGTCCACTTCCACGCGGCTCCGGGCAAAGATCGACGTCCGCGGGTAGCCCCGCTACTTGATGAAGAGGATCTCCGAGTACTTCGGCAGCGGCCAGAGGTAGTCCGCGACCACCTTCTCGAGCTTGTCGACGACCTCGCGCACCTCGGCCATCCGCGGCGAGCTGGTTGTCACGCGCGTAGATCGCGAGCTCGAGGCCTTCGACCCCGTCGGGGTAGACGTTGGCCTCGTCGAGCTCCTTGAGCTTCGCGCGAGAGCTCGTCGACCAGCGGCCGCACCTCGGTCCCGACGAATGAGACCTCGGCGCCAGCCGCCAGCTCCAGGTAGCGGAGCGCCGCCGGCAAGATCATCGTCCGCGCGATCGAGTCGGTCGTCTCGGCCTCGATGTTGGCGTGGATCGCGTACTGCTCGACCCAGACGTCGTAGCGGGACTCGAGCTCCCGCCTGGAGAGCACGTTGTACCTCTCGAAGGCGGCGACGGTCGGGTCGGTGAGCACCTCCGGCAGGGCATCGGGGGTGGTGCGCAGGTTCTTCAGCCCGCGCTTGGAGGCCTCGGCGTGCCACGCCTCGTCGTAGTTGTCGCCCATGAAGCAAACCTGCCTGTTGGCGACGTAGGCCTCCTTGACCACGGCGGCCACGGCGTCGGCCAGCTCCGCGCCCTTGCCGAGCTTGCGCTCGAGGCCGTCGGTGAGCTCGTCGATCGCCTCGGCGACGATCGTGTTCAGCACCGTGTTGGGGAAGGCGAGTGACATGCTCGAGCCCAGCGCGCGGAACTCGAACTTGTTGCCGGTGAAGGCGAAGGGCGAGGTCCGGTTGCGGTCGCCGCCGTGCATCGGCAGCGGCGGCAGCGTCGAGACGCCCAGCTCGAGAAACTCGCCCGGGCCCTCGGAGTCGCTGGGGTTGCCCGAGACGGCCTCGAGGGCCTGCTCCAGCTCGGCGCCCAGGAAGATCGAGATGATCGCCGGCGGCGCTTCGTTGGCCCCGAGGCGGTGGTCCTGGCCGATGTTGGCGACCGAGGCCCGCAGCAGGCCCTGGTGCTTGTTGACCGCCTGGATCACCGCCGCGCAGAAGAACATGAAGCTGACGTTGTCGGCCGGGGTGTCGCCCGGGTCCAGCAGGTTGTCTCCGGTGTCGGTGCCCATCGACCAGTTGTTGTGCTTGCCCGAGCCGTTGACGCCGGCGAACGGCTTCTCGTGCAGCAGGCAGACGAGCCCGTAGCGGCGGGCGACGCTCTGCATCACCTGCATCGTCAGCTGCTGGTGATCGGAGCCGACGTTCGAGTTCTCGAACACGGGCGCGATCTCGTACTGGTTGGGCGCGACCTCGTTGTGGCGGGTCTTGACCGGGACGCCCAGCTCCTGGAGCTCGCGCTCGGTCTCCATCATGCAGGCGAGGATCCGCTCCGGGATCGAGCCGAAGTAGTGGTCGTCGAGCTCGTGGCCCTTGGGCGGCTTGGCGCCGAACAGGGTGCGGCCCGTGGTGTAGAGGTCGGGACGCTCGAAGAAGTACTGCTCGTCGATCAGGAAGTACTCCTGCTCGGGGCCGACCGTGGTGAACACCCGCGTGGCGGTCTCGTTGCCGAGCAGCCGCAGCGCCCTCACGGCGGAGCCCGACAGCGCGTCCATCGAGCGCAGCAGCGGGATCTTGGCGTCCAGAGCCTCGCCGGTCCAGGAGGCGAAAGCGGTCGGGATGCAGAGCAGAGCGCCGTTGGGGTTGTCGAGAATGAAGGCGGGGCTGCTCGGATCCCAGGCCGTGTAGCCGCGGGCCTCGAAGGTGGCGCGGACACCGCCGGTGGGGAAGGAGGAGGCGTCGGGCTCGCCCTGGATCAGCTCCGACCCCTTGAACTTGGCGATCGCCTTGCCCTCGCCGTTCGGCTCGAAGAAGGAGTCGTGCTTCTCGGCTGTGGAGCCGGTCAGCGGCTGGAAGACGTGGGTGTAGTGGGTGGCGCCCTGCTCGAGCGCCCACTCCTTCATCGCCGTGGCGACCTCGTCGGCGAGCGTGGTGTCGAGCGCCTCGCCCTTCTCCAGGGTGGCCTGGAGCTTGGCGATGGTCTCGGCCGAGAGCCGCTCGGTCTGCTCGGAAATGGTGAAGACCTTGCTGCCGAAGGGGACGTTGGAGCTATCGGTCAGATCGACGACGTCGACGGGGGAGCCGTTGGAGCTCCAGTTGGCGGCGGTGACGTTGTGGGTGCGGGTCCTGGTCATTTCTCGGCTGCGTCCTTGTCTCGGGGTTCTCGGCTTCCTGGTCTCTCCACCCAGCGCAGCGCGCCCGAGGGCGCGCTGCACCAGTCGATTGCGCGCTTGGCTGCAAACGAAAGGAACGGGCAGCTTAGGGGGCGCGGGGCCGCCCGCCTTTGTCCAGCCGTCCAAAGTCCGGAAAGTTTGTTTCGCCGGGCTGTCGATTCCGGCCTCGCGGGCGGATCGCGCCGCAGTCCGCCGCCTACCGACTAGTGCCGATTGATTCCGTCCCCCGATAGCGCAGAATCCTCAGCGAGTCGAGGGAAGGGAAAGATGGTGGCCGCTCGTTCAATTCGCTTGGTTGTGTCTGTTTTGCTGACCATGACCGCGTTGGCCAGCATCGACCGCGTCCGCGGGAGCAGTGACGATCGGCAGCACGGCTCGTCCCGGCGCCTTCGCCCCCAGCGACTGCGACGCCGGCGGTGGGGTGCACGGCCTCTGGATGCAGCGAAGCGTCGGCACGCCGGGCATTCCCTCCTACGCCGCCCCCTTCGCCGGCCGCATCACCTCCTGGAGCAGCGATCAGTACGGGCCCTTCGAGTCGGGAAAGCCACTGACGCTGGTCGTGGTCCGTCCGGACGGATACGGCTACAAGGTGGCTGCCGTCGATCACCAGGTATTGCCCGACCCCCTGCCGACGATCGACGACCCGGTCGCGACCTTCCACCCGCCGTCGCCCATCCCGGTCGCCAAGGGAGACGTGATCGCGCTGTTCAGCAACAGCAACAGCGACAGCGTCGGCTGCTACTTCTCAGGGACCGAAACCGCCACGGACGTCGTCTCGTACTCGCCGTTCGACAGCCCAGCCGGGCATGGGCGCAGCCGTGCCGCTGTTCGGCCACTCGACCTTCTACCGGGTCGACGTCTCGGCCACGCTGGACGCGGCGCCGAAGCCGAAGCCGAAGAGGTGCAAGAAGAAGGGCCACAAGCGCTCGGCCACCGCCGCGAAGAAGTGCAAGAGAAAGAAGTAGGCGGTCGGCGGGCGACAACTCGCGCGCGTTTAGCTTGTTCTGTTACGGTCGGCGCCCGCCGGGCGAGCGCGGCTGCGTCAGCGAGAGAGAGAGGAGAGGGGATGCGACGTTTGGTGATGGTCGTCGGGACGACGATCCTCCTGCTGGGGGCTTTCGCCGCAAACGCCTTCGCCGCCAAGGACTTCGCCAAGATCTCCCTCAACATCCTGCCCTCGGGCCAGTTCGGCGTGCCCGGTCCGCCCGCGGATGACCAAGCGCTGATGTATGACGCGCTGACCCCCCTCTTCGACCACGTCACCGCCTCCGACCTCAACCAGGACTTCAAGTCCGAGGCCCTCGGGATCGGCACCGACGGCCCCACCACCGAGGAGGACGTCCCCTTCCAGGGCGTAACCCTGCTGCGCGACAGCTTCCACGTCCCCCACGTCTACTCCAAGACCTACAAGGGGGGCATCCTTGCCGCCGGTTGGATCGCCGCCGAGGACCGCGGCCTGCTGCTGCAGACGGCCCGCAACAACGCCCGCGTCGCCGTGCTCGACGCCCCCGGCCTGAGCGCGATCGGGCTCACCGCGAGCGTGCAGAACTTCCAGCCCAGCGCGCAGACGGAGGCCGTCGTCGCCAAGCAGACCAAGGCGCTGAAGGGCGCCGGCAAGGAGGGCCGCGCGGTCCTCAGCGACATCGACACCTTCGTCAAGGGCATCAACGCCTATCTCGACGCCAGCAGCTCTCCGAACCCGCACTGGACCCGCAACGACGTCTACGCCGTCAACGCCCTCAAGGACCAGTTCCTGGGCGAGGGCGGCGGCGACGAGGCCCGGCGCTCGCAGTTCCTCGGCGGCCTCCAGGACCGCCTCGGCGCCAAGAAGGGCTTCAAGGTCTTCAACGACCTGCGTCAGTTCAAGAATCCCGAGAGCCCGACCACTGTGGACGGCAACTTCCCCTACGGGCACATCCCGAAGAGGCACCCGGGCAGCGTTGTGCTCGACCACGGCAGCTTCACCCCGACCCCGGCGGCCAGGGTCGCCCAGTCCAAGGCCTCCGCGGCGGTTTCCCAGCCCTTCAACGCCAGCAACGAGCTGATGGTCGACGGCGAGCATTCGACCACCGGCCACCCGATCCTGGTCGGCGGCCCCCAGATCAGCTACTTCTTCCCAGGCCTCGTCTACGAGATCGACATGCACGCCCCGCACCTCAACTGGCGCGGCGCGACCACGGCGCCGTTCCCCGGCTACCTGCTGATCGGGCGCGGCTCAGACTTCTCCACCACGCTGACCTCAGCCAGCGGCGACGTGATCGATCAGTTCGCTGAGACGCTCTGCGGCGACAGCGAGGAGATGTACCTGTACAGGGGCAAGTGCCGCTCGATGGGGCACTTCCACGCCGGCACCCTGAACGGGAATCCGGTCGACTACCTGACGACGGTCCACGGGCCGGTGGTCGGATACGCGACGGTGGACGGGCGCGAGGTCGCGATCTCCTCGAAGCGCTCCAGCCGCAACAAGGACGTGCTGGACCTGCTGTACAACCGGCGGCTGTCCGACGGCCAGGTCCACAGCCCCAAGACGTTCTTCAAGGCCGCCTCGCTGACACCCCAGACCTTCAACTCGTTCTACGTCGACGACAAGCACATCGCCGATTTCACCAGCGGCAGGCTGCCGCTGCGCGATCCCCGCACCGATCCCGGCCTGCTCACCAAGGGGACCGGGCAGTACGAGTGGCGCGGGTTCCTCTCGGCCAAGGACCACATACACGGCACCGACAACAAGCGCGGCACGATGACCAACTGGAACAACAGCGCCGCTCACGGCTTCGGCGCCGCCGACAACGAGTGGGGGCGCAACGGCTCGGTCGCCCGCGTCGACCTCCTCAACCGCAACCTGAAGCTGTTGGAGAAGAACGGCAAGTGGTCGCCGGCCTCGGTCACCTCGGCGATGAACGCCGCCGCCACCCAGGACGTGCGGGCGATCGACACCGTGCCGCTGCTGGTGAAGCTGCTCAAGGGCACCACGGCGCCGTCGCCCCAGGCCCAGCAGATGCTCAACCTGCTGGTCGCCTGGCGCAACCATGGCGGCAGCCGCCTCGACGGCGACCTCGACGGCGAGATCGACGACCCAGGCGCCGCGATCATGGACGCCGCCTTCCCGCGGATCGCCAGCAACGTGATGGGGCCGATTCTCGACACCCAGCTCGACGAGCTCAATAGCCTCTTCCGGCGCTTCGACAAGCCGCCGAGCGGCCAGTACAGCGGCTGGCACATGTACATGGACAAGGACATCCGAACCCTGCTCGGGATGCCGGTCAAGCAGCCCTACAACGTCGCCTACTGCGGCAAGGGCAAGCTGGCCGCCTGCCAGGCGACGGTGTGGGCGGCGATCCAGGCGGCGGGCAACGTACTCACCACCGACCAGGGCACCGCGAACCCGGCTGACTGGCGAGCGAACGCCACCGCGGAGCGGATCAACTTCAATCCGCTGCCCCTGATCCAGATGCGCTACACCAACCGTCCCAGCGGGATCCAGCAGGTGATCTCGTTCGACGGGCACCGCTGAGCTGACCGGCGCCAGACAGCAGCGGATGGGGGTTGGCCCCGGTCTAGGTGGTGCCCTGGAAGACGACCGCGCTCTTCTTCGCTGGCAAGGACGCCCGCCGCTGGTCGACGGGCACCGCTGAAGCGGCTCAGTACTGGCTCGCCTGCTTCTTGGCCTTCTTGATGCCCTGCTGGGCCTGCTTCTGGGCCTGGTTCACGCCTTGCTGGGCCGTCCCCTGCGCCTCGTTGACTCCCTTGTTGATCTGCTTCTGGGCCTGGTTCACTCCCTGCTGGGCCTCCTTCTGGCCCTGATTCACTCCCTGCTGGACCTCTTTCTGGCCCTGGTTGACGCTCTGCTCGACCGCACTCGTGGAGTCGCTGTTGCTGTTGTCGCTGCCGCAGCCGGACCAGCCGATCGCCAGCGCAACCAGCGCCGCTCCGGCGAGGACTGCGGCTCGGTTCGGATCAGCCGCTCTACTCGTCGATCCCATCATTCTCAGCCTCCTCGGGATGGCTGTCCGTGCACCCCATCGGCGGGAAGGACGGCGGGGTGACCCTTGAAACAGCCCTGCACGATCAGCTTAACGAGCCGGTGCCGTTGGGTCCGCGTCGCTCCTGCTTCAGGAAGCGGTAGCCGATCCCGGGTTCCCGTCTTCGGCATCGGGTTCCCTCCAGCTCTCGGGCCCATTCGTCGAAGGATCGGCGCCGGTGTGCCGGCCGCGCACGGCCTGGTACGCGAACGCCCCCAAAGCCGCGCCACCGATCGGCCCGACCAGGTAGATCCAGAAGTCGGTCCACTGCCCCACGGCGAGATCGGGCCCGAAGGAGCGCGCCGGGTTCATCGAGGCGCCCGTGACCGGCCCGCCGAAGAGCGCATCGAGCCCGATCACCCCTCCGATGGCGATTGCCGCCGCCGCGCCGGCCGCGCGGGTATCGGTCGCCACCGCCATGATCACGAACATGAGGAAGGCGGTCAGCAGCGCCTTCGTAGACGAGGGCGCTTCCTACTCCCACGGTCGGAACCGTGGCGCCGAGCTCGGCCGGCTGGTCCGGCCAGATTGCCAACAGAGCCAGCGCCGCGAGGCTGGCGCCGGCGAGCTGAGCGGCGATGTAGGCGACCGCGTCTCGCGGCGGGAAGTGGCGGGTGATGGTGAAGGCGACCGTCACCGCGGGGTTGATGTGGGCGCCGGACAGGTGGCCGGTCGCGTAGACCATGACCATGATCACCAGGCCGAAGACCAAGGCCACGCCGACCACGCCGAGGGCCCCGTCGTAGACCTTGTCGGCGACGATCGCGCCGCAGCCGGCGAAGACGAGGGCGAAGGCCGCCAGCCCCTCGGCCAAGGCGCGGCGGGCGAGGTCTGGCCGCTCCAAGGCCTACCCCGTGGTCAGCTCATCGAGGAGCTTCTGGACGTGCGTCTCGATCTCGTCCCGGATCCGGCGCGCCGTTTCGACGTCCTTGCCGGCCGGGTCCTCCAGCTCCCAGTCCTCGTAGCGCTTGCCCGGGTAGATCGGGCAGGCATCGCCGCAGCCCATGGTGATCACGGCGTCCGCCGCCCGGACGAAGTCGTCGTTGAGCGGCTTCGGGAACTCCTCCGAGAGGTCGACACCCGACCTCGGTCATCGCCTCGACCACGGCCGGGTTGATCTCCTCGGCGGGATCGGAGCCGGCGCTGCGTACGTGCACGCGACCCTCGGCCAGCTTGTTGAGCAGGCCGGCCGCCATCTGGCTGCGCCCCGCGTTGTGGACGCAGACGAAGAGGACCTCCGGGACCTCCTTGGTCATCGTGCCCTCGGCCTGGGCCAGGGCCCGCAGCCGCTCGCGGGCGAAGCGATTGACGAACAGCGGCACGAAGTCCGCGATGCGGGCGCCGCTGAGCTCCTCGACGGATTCCTGGACGTAGCGTCCGATCGTCTCACGCGAGAAGATCCCCGCGAACTCCTCGGTGAGCGAGTCGACGCCGCGCTCGATGTGGGCCCGAACCGCCGGATCGACCTGGGTTGCCATCTCATCCACCTTCCTCCCAGTGTTAAGGGTTCGCCCAGTTTATTCAATTGACATTTGTGATTTCAATTGATATACGTGTATAGATGGCTGTCGATCTGAAGCTCGCCCCTAAGCAAAAGCGCCCCCCGGGTGAGCCCTGCTGCGAGCCGGTCGCCTATCCCGAGATCGAGCGCGAGCAGGCCGATCGCCTGGGCCGGCTGGCCAAGGCTCTCGGCGATCCGATCCGGATGCAGCTCGTCGACGTGCTCAAGAAGCACGCCGGGGAGGTCTGCGTCTGCGAGCTGGTGCCG
Source organism: uncultured Solirubrobacterales bacterium (assembly GCA_963746615.1). Classification (GTDB taxonomy): domain Bacteria; phylum Actinomycetota; class Thermoleophilia; order Solirubrobacterales; family 70-9; genus SHVA01. The sequence continues at coordinate 110,716 of CAVVBU010000006.1, forward strand.
CTGTTCGACCTCTCCCAGCCGACCGTCTCCCACCACCTGAAGGTGCTGCGCGACGCCGGCATCGTCGGCTCCGAGCGCCGCGGCCTCTGGGCCTACTACTACGTCAAGCCCGAAGCACTGAAGGAGTTGAGCGCATGGCTGAGCTAGAGACCACCGGGACGAAGGACGAGATCCGCGAGGCGGTGCGGGAGCGATACGGGGCCGCGGCGCGCTCGGTCGGAACGGCGGAAGCCGGCTGCTGCGGCGGCCCCGAAGAATCGTCGTGCGGCTGTGGCGGCGGCTCGATCGCCGAAGGGCAGACGGAGACCCTCGGGGCCCAGCTCTACTCGCCGCAGGAGCGCGAGGCCCTTCCCGACGCCGCCGCGCTGGCGTCGCTCGGCTGCGGCAACCCGACCGCCGTCGCCGAGCTGCACGAGGGGGAGACCGTGCTCGATCTCGGTTCCGGGGGCGGCATCGACGTCCTGCTCTCCGCGCAGCGGGTTGGGCCCGCCGGGAAGGCCTACGGAGTCGACATGACCGACGAGATGCTCGAGCTGGCGCGCGCCAACCAGCGCCAGGCCGGCGCCGAGAACGTCGAGTTCCTCAAGGGGACGATCGAGGATGTTCCGCTGCCCGACGACTCGGTCGACGTGGTGATCTCCAACTGCGTGATCAACCTCTCCGCCGACAAGCGGCGAGTCTTCGCCGAGGCGGCCCGCGTGCTCCGCCCCGGCGGTCGCTTCGCGGTCACCGACATCGTCGCCGACCCCGAGATGGACGAGGCGACGCGCCGCGACATGCAGCAGTGGACGGGCTGCATCGCGGGCGCGCTCACCGCGGACGAGGTCCGGCGCGGGCTGGAGGGGGCCGGCTTCGAGTCGATCGAGATCCACGAGACCCACCGGGTGCACGAGCACGCCGGTTCGGCGATCATTCGCGCCGGCATGCCGGCCTCGGCGCCCGCCGAGAGATGAGCTCACAGGCGGCGATCAACCTCAAGGGCCCCCAGGAGCTCTACCTGGACTGGGAGCACGCGCACTGGGCGGCGCAGGACGTGGACATCTCCCGCGACCCCGCCGACTGGGCCGGCCTCGATGAGGGCGAGCGCGACCTCCTCCACTGGGTGCTGAGCTCCTTGATGGTGGCCGAGGAGCGGATCTCGACCCAGTTCTGCGGCCTGGTCCTGGCTCAGGACGACGAGGAGGAGGGCAGCTTCCTCTCCACCCAACTCGTCGACGAGGTCCGCCACATGCAGTTCTACGCGCGCTTCCAGAACGAGGTGATCGCCGATCCCGCTGCGATCGGCGCCCACGTCGCCCGGGCGCGCGAGGTGCTCGGCGAGCCCTTCAAGCAGGTCTTCGACGAGGCGCTGGTCCAGGCCCACGACCGGCTGCGGCTGGAGCCGCGCGACCGCGCCGCCAAGGTCGACTTCGTGACGATCTACCACATGGTCATCGAGGGGACGCTCGGGCTGACCGCATCGCACTTCCTGCTCGACTTCCTGCGCGAGCGCGGCGAGCTGCCCGGCTTCGTCGAGGGCTATGGCCTGATCGCCGCGGACGAGCAGCGCCACATCGCCTACGGCACGTGGTTCCTGCGCGAGGCGGTGGCCGAGGATCCCTCCATGGCCGACGTCGTCAGGTCGCGGATCCGTGGCCTGCTTCCCGCCGTCGCCGAGTCGATCTCGCCGCCCAGCGAGGGCGCCTGGGACGTGCTCGGGGTCGCGGACGGGGCCCTGGGGGAGTTCGGCCTGGGCGCGCTCACCCGCCGGCTCGAGCTGATCGGCGTCTCGCTCGAATTGGGCTAGAACCCTGCCGCGGCGGACCGGCGGCCGGCCCCAGCGGCCGGGGGCTAGGCTGGAGAGCATGCAGCCGGCGCTTCCGCCCGGACCCCGGAAGCCCGCGGCGATCCAGTCGATCGCCTGGTGGGCGCGCCCGGTCCCGTTCATGGAGCGCTGCCGGGCGCGCTTCGGCAACCGCTTCACGGTGCGCTTCGTGGCCACGCCGCCCTTCGTCATGCTCGCCGACCCGGACGAGGTGAAGGAGGTGTTCACCGCGCCGGCGGACGTGCTCCATCCCGGGGAGGGCGGCCGCATCCTGGAGCCCGTGGTCGGCGCCAACTCGGTGCTGCTTCTCGACGAGTCGGAGCACCTCGAGCAGCGCAGGCTGATGCTGGGCGCCTTCCACTCCGAGCGCATGGAGCGGCTCGCCGACCTGGTCGGCGCCGTCGCCGAGCGGGAAGTGGCGAGCTGGCCGCGCGACGAGCCGGTCGAGCTTCATCCCCGGCTGCAGGCGCTCACCCTCGAGGTGATCCTGCGGGCGGTCTTCGGCCTCGACTCGGGCGAGCGCATGGAGGCGCTTCGCGACCGTCTCACCCGGATCCTCGAGTTCGGCGCGCGGCCGGCGACGATGATCCCGACGCTGCAGGTTCGCTTCGGCGGCCACGGGCCCTGGGCGCGCTTCGAGCGCCTGCGCGCCGAGGCCGACCGGCTCGTGTTTGAGCTGATCGACGAGCGCCGCGGCGGGGGGGCCGGCCGCGACGACGTTCTGACCATCCTGCTCGACGCGCGCCATGAGGACGGCAGCGAGATGTCCAAGCAGGAGCTCCGCGACGAGCTGATGACCCTGCTGGTCGCCGGTCACGAGACGACCGCGTCGGAGCTGGCCTGGGCCCTCGAGCGCCTGGCGCGCGAGCCGCGGGTGCTGCGGAGGCTGAGCGAGGAGATCGACTCCGGCGACGGCGAGGAGTACCTGACGGCCACCGTGCAGGAGACGCTTCGGCGGCGCCCCGTGCTGCTCAATGTGCAGCCCCGCTTCGTCAAGGAGCCGATCGAGATCGGCGGCTGGGTCTATCCGGCCCGGGCCTGCCTCGTACCCAACGCCTACCTGGTCCACCACGACCCCGCGATCTATCCCGACCCCTACGCCTTCCGCCCCGAGCGCTTCCTCGAAGATCCGCCCGGGACCTACACCTGGATCCCCTTCGGCGGTGGCCGGCGACGCTGCCTGGGAGCGAGCTTCGCCACCCTGGAGATGAAGATCGTGCTGCGGGAGCTGCTCTCGCGGGCGCGGATCGCGCCGGCGAACGAGGGCCTGGAGCGCACCAAGCGGCGCAGCATCACCGTCAGCCCGCGGCTGGGCGCCCGCACGATCGTCACCGATCGCACGGGCGCCCCGATCAATCGCGACCGCAGCGGCCGCATTCACGAGTCGCGGCGGCAAGCCGCCGCTCCCACATAGGGCGGCCTGGCGGTCGCTTGCCGGTCGGCGTTGCCTAGCCCTTCGAGTAGCTGATCAGCTCCTCGTTGGACCCTCCGCCGGTGACGCTGACCGTCAGCAGCGGCCCGACGCCCTTGGCGTAGTACTTGTGCTCGAGGACCTTCGGCTCGAGCGGCGTCGTGTCGGCCGTCTCCAGCAGGCCCTGGAACTTGCCGAACGGAACCGTCGCCTTCTGGTCCAGGCTCAAGACGCGGCCCTGGTCCTCGGCTTGGCCCTTGTAGTACTCCTGGCGGTAGCTCAGGCCGACCTTTGGGTCGGCCGGCAGAGCGACGCCAGGCTGGGCGCCGTCCACGCCGGCCTCGAACGAGCCGGCCCGGCTGGCCACTTGGCCGTTCTCGTACTCCGCGGTCCTCTCGCCCATGTACCAGATGTTCCCGTCGGCGTCCTGGGCGTACCAGTCCGTGGTGATCTCGACGGGCTGGCCGTTCTCAGTGACCACGTCGTGGACGACGCGGGCTTCCACCCCGTCGGCAATCCGCTTGGTCTGGTCGGTGACGGTCACCACCACCTTCATCGGCCCCTCCCGGTAGACCCAACGGCTGCCCGGGCTCATCGGCCAGTAGGGGTTGTCGATCTTGGTGGTGAAGTCGGCCGGGTTCAGGTTGACCGACTCGCCGCCCTGGGGCAGCGTCGACGTGCCTGCGCTCGACGTGGCGGCGGACGATGTGGATGATGCTTGGCCGCCCGAGTCAGAGCTGCTGCTGTCGCCGCCGCAGGCCACCGGCACCAGGGCCGCGACCGCGAGCGCGGAGGCGATTGCGATGGCCCTCAACTTGCTCTTGATCTGCTTCATGTCCGTCTCCCTCTCATTCAACGCCGGCCAATGCCGCTGCGCCGGTCGGGGTGTGGTTTCGGGCGAAGGTCTACGCGGGTCGAATGAGTGGCCGGTGAGGCCGCGGTGAGCCGCAGATGAGAGCGTCAGGCGGGCATCGGGGCAAAGAAAAGGGCGGCGGGCCCAGGGCCCGCCGCCCCTCTTCGAGCCGACTCCGATCACTGACCGGTGTCGGAGCTGCTCTCGCTGTCGCCCTCGATGACGACCTTGTTGTAGTTGGCGTCGAGGCGGACGTCGACGGTGTTGCCGTCGGGCTTGGTCACCTCGACCTCCCAGGTCGCCCCGTTCTCACCGTCGCGCTCGACCGAATTGGCTGTGCCGCCGCCGGTCAGCTTGAGCGCGGCCGCGGTCGCCTGGTCGGCGCCGGGACCCGTGGCATTCTCGCCACTGTCTCCGCCCATGGCGCCGGCAACCGCGGCGCCGCCCGCGCCGAGCGCGGCGATCGCGCCGCCCACGGCGAGGATCTTCTTCGTGCGGGTCATCTCTTGATTCCTTTCGGACTTGCTTGACATTGCGAGCCCAGGGTGACCGGGCGCGATGAGACGGCGATTAGGGCGCCGACGCTTCCTTCATTCCCGTCTCATCGGCGCCGTCTAGGCGTCCTGATCCAGGGGAACTGAGACGACAACGGTCGCCCCGCCGCGAGGCGATGCTGCGATCGCGGCCTCGCCGCCGTGGGCGTCCGCGATCGCCCGCACGATCGCCAGGCCGAGGCCGGCGCCTCCCCCGGTGCGCCCGTCGTCGGCGCGGGTGAAGCGCTCGAACGCCTGGGGCTGGAACTCCCCCGGAATGCCGGACCCCTCGTCGGAGACCTCGAACACCGCCCGACCGCCGTCGAGGGCCGCTGCCAACCGCACCTCGCCGTCGCCGTGGCGGAGCGCGTTGTCGACCAGATTTCCCAGCGCCTGCTCCATGCGGAGTGGATCGAGTTCGGCCCGGGCATCGGCGGCTGCTTCGACCTTGATCCTGCGTCCTGCGTCGGCCCCCCGGTGGGCGAAGCGCTCGCGGACCCCCTCGAGCAGGTCGGCGAGCGCGACCGGCTCACGCGCGATCGGCAGGCGGCCCCGGTCCGAGCGGGCGATCACCAGCAGGTCCTCGGCGAGCTGCGAGAGCCGCTCGACCTCCTCCGCCGCAGAGTGCAGCGCCGAGCGCACCTCGTCGGGCGTGCGCCCGGGGCGGTCGGCCAGCTCGAGCTCGGCCCGGAGGATCGCCAGCGGCGTTCGCAGCTCGTGGCTGGCGTCGGAGACGAAGACGCGCTCGCGGGCGAGGGAGGCCTCGATCCGGTCGAGCATCGTGTTCAGGGTCTCGCCGAGCTGGTGGATCTCGTCGTCCGCGGGGGGCAGCGGCAACCGTTCGCCGCTGCGCTCGAGCGTGATCTCCTCGGCGCGGCGGCGCATCGCCGCGACCGGCGCCATCGCCCTGCCCGCGAGCAGGTAGCCGAAGCCCGAGGCGAGCAGGATTACGGCCGGTGCCGCGATCAGGAAGGTTCTCCGCAGGCCGGCCAGCGTCTCGTTGCGGTCCGCGGTCGAGGTTCCGATCACGACCACCCGGACCTGGTCGCCAACCGTGACCGGGCGCGCCAGGATCCTCGCCTCGCCTTCGATTCCGGAGATGGTGCGGTCTGCGATCAGGACCTGCTGTCGGGCGGCCGCCTTCGCCTCGGCGGGGGCGATCGCCGCCCCGACCCTGGGCCGCAGCGTGGTGGCGGCGACCGGTCGGCCCCCGGGTCCCCTGGTGACGACGACCCGGCCCCGGGGCGTGAGCACCTGAGCGAAGCCGTCCTCTTTCTCGACCAGCAGTTGCCCGTTCAGCCGCAGGGCGCGGGGCGACCCCCTCGAGACCAGCGCCCCGAGCTCGTCGGCACGCGCGTGCAGCCCTCCGTCGATCGAGTCCGTGAGGTCGGTGTTGACCCGCACGTAGACGAAGAGGCCCGCCAGCGCGAGCACGAGCAGCGAGGCGGCGGCGAAGGCGGCTGTCAACTTCGCCCGAATCGACAGCCGCCGCACGCTCACGCCTCCTTGCGCAGGCGGTAGCCGGCGCCGCGCACGGTCTCGATGCTGTCGCGGCCGAAGGGCCGGTCGATCTTCTCGCGCAGGTAGCGCACGTAGACGTCGACCACGTTGGAGCGGTTCTCGTACTCGTAGTCCCAGGCGTGCTCGAGCAGCTGGAAGCGGGAGAGCACCTCGCCGGGGCGTCGCATGAAGGTCTCAAGCAGGGAGAACTCCTTGGCCGAGAGCGCGATCTCCTCCCCGTCCCTCCACACCTGGCGGGTGGCGGGGTCGAGGCGCAGGTCCCCGACCTCGAGCAGCACCGGACGCTCGATCGGGCCCCGGCGGGCGAGGGCTCGCAGGCGCGCGAGCAGCTCGGCGAACGAGAAGGGCTTGGTCAGGTAGTCGTCTGCGCCGCCGTCGAGCCCGGCGACCCGATCCTCGACCGAGTCGCGGGCGGTCAGCATCAGGACGGGGGACCAGACCCCCTCGTCGCGGAGCCGCCGGCAGGTCTCGAAGCCGTCGATCCCGGGCAGCAGCACATCGAGCACGATCGCGTCGTACTCCGTGGAGCCGGCCATCCAGAGGGCGTCCTCGCCGCGCCCGGCGACGTCGCAGGCCATTCCCTCCTCGCGAAGGCCGCGCCTGACCAGCGCCGCCATCTTCAGCTCATCTTCGACGACAAGAATTCTCATCTCTAACGCCTCGGGCGCATCGTTCCAGCGCTCGATGAGAGTCAGATGAGAGCAGTTCGGCGCTCAAGCTGCGTGGACGAAAGGCCGATACGAGAACCGCGGGAGCAAGCCACATCAAGTGGGCCTGCTCCCCATAACCATCGCCGACACCGTGTTCGATCCCGAGACCATGGAAGGGAAGTCTCCCGCCACGACCGAGCCGGCCGACGCCGCCGACGCCGAAGGCGCCGGCGAGACCGCCTCCTCCAATGGCGCCGCCGCGCATCCGTTGACGCAGAAGAAGCCGGCCGCGCGTGGGCCCGCGTCCAAGCTGGTGATCCCGGTCGTGGTCGGCACCCGGCCGGAGGCGATCAAGCTGGTGCCGATCATCGTGGCGCTGCGCGAGAGCGAGTGCTACGAGCCGCTGGTCGTCTCCACCGGCCAGCACGCGCGCCTGGTCGAGTACATCTTCGAGCTCGCCGACATCAAGCCCGACGTCGTGCTCTGGGCGGGCTCCAGGCGCTCTCAGCTCAACGAGCGGGTCGCCTCGGTGATGCAGCGCTTCGAGGACCTCTGCGTGGAGCGGTTCGAGCTGCAGCCCGACGCCGTGCCCACCAACGACGACGTGCTCGCCGGGCGCTACCCGGCCGCGGTGCTCGTCCACGGCGACACCAGCTCCGCGATGGCGGCGGCGCTCTCGGCCTTCCACCTGCGCATTCCGGTGATGCACCTGGAGGCGGGGCTGCGCACCGGGGGGCTCAACAACACCCCGTTCCCGGAGGAGCTCAACCGCCAGCTGATCTCCTCGATCGCCGGCCTGCATTTCGCTCCCACCTTCAACAACCTGCAGAACCTGGTCCGCGAGAACGTCCCCGTCGGCCAGATCTTCGTCAGCGGCAACACCGGCATCGACGCGCTGCGTTGGGCCTCGAAGATCGACGTCCGCTTCGCCAACGAGGAGCTGCAGGCGCTGTATGAGACGGACAAGCGCGTGGTCGTGGTCACCGCGCACCGGCGCGAGAACTGGGGCGACGGGCTGGTCGGGATCGCCACCGGCGTCGAGCGGCTCGCGCGCGAGCATTCCGACGTCCACTTCGTGCTCCCGGTTCACCCCAACCCGCGGGTGCGCGAGGTGCTCACCGAGCGCCTCAGCGGGCTCGACAACGTCCTGCTGGCGGAGCCGCTCGGCTACGCGACCTTCGCCCGCCTGCTGTCGCGCGCCTACATGGTGATCACCGACTCCGGCGGCATCCAGGAGGAGGCGCCCTCCCTCGGCAAGCCCGTCCTCGTCACGCGCGAGACGACCGAGCGCACGGAGGGCATGCAGGCGGGGACCCTGAGGCTGGTGGGCACCGACCCCGGCCGGATCATGGCGGAGGGGGATCGCCTGCTGAGCGACCCCGTCGCCTACGCTCGGATGGCCGAGGCGCCGAATCCGTACGGCGACGGCAAGGCCGCCGAGCGGATCGTCGCCTGCCTCGAGCACATCCTCCTCGGGGGCGACGCGCCCGCCCCCTTCGGCCCCGGCTACAGCCGCACGGCGATCGCCCAGGCGGCCGGCTTCGAGCTGCCCGAGGACGAGCTCGAGGCGGCGCTGGAGGCGCACGGCCTGGCGGACCCGGACCCCCTCGACGAGGAGTAGTCGTGACCGGGGTGGAGTGGCCCTTCGGGGGGCTACCGGCCGGCTGGGAGGCGCTGTTCGCGCTCGCCCTGGCGGTCGTCGTCGGCATGTTCGTCTGGACGCTGGTGCTCTTCGTCCGTGGCGTGCGCGCCGCGGCGGTGCCGCCGCGGGTGCTGCCCGGCGCCGTCGACCGGTTCACCTGGGTGTTCATGGTGCCCGCCTTGAACGAGGAGATCACCATCCGCGACAGCGTCGAGCGGCTGCTGGCGATCCCAGTTGAGAGCAAGCGGATCGTCGTCATCGACGACGACTCCGAGGACCGCACCGCGGAGATCCTGAAGCAGATGCGCCACCCCGACCTGTTCGTCCTGCGGCGGGTAGCCCCCCACGCGCAGCAGGGCAAGGCCGCGGCGCTGAACCACGCCTACCGGGCCCTCGAGGGGCTGGAAGGTGAGGTCGATCGCGACCGCGTGATCGTCGTCATCGTCGACGCGGACGGGCGGCTGCATCCGTCGGCGCCGGCCTACGCGGCGGGCCACTTCGCGGACCCGGAGGTGGGCGGGGTCCAGTCCCTCGTCCGGATCTACAACCGCCGCCATCCCCTCACCTGGTTCCAGGACGTCGAGTTCTCTGTCTACGGCTACCTGTTCCAGGCCGGCCGCAACGGCTGGGGCACGGCGGGCATGGGAGGCAACGGGCAGTTCAACCGACTGGGCGCGCTCGACGACGTCGTCGACGGCCCCGGCCCCTGGCGCGACCGCCTGACCGAGGACCAGGACCTCGGTCTGCGGCTGATCGCGCGCGGCTGGAAGGGGCGCCAGGACCTGCGCGCGGTGGTGGACCAGCAGGGCCCATCGAAGCTCCGCGCCCTGTTTCGGCAGCGCACGCGCTGGTCACAGGGCAACCTGCAGGCGATCGGCCTGACCGGCCCGGTGATGCGGGCGCCGTTCCCGTTTGGTGCCCGTTTCGAGCTGCTCCTCTACCTGCTGATGCCCTTCTGGCAGGGGATCATCGGGGTCGCCCTGGTCGCCGCGATGGTCTTCGCGGTCACCGGGGAGGTCGCCTTCTGGGACGGCGGGCCCACCTGGCAGCTCGGCCTCTTCTACCTGCTCGGCTTCGGGGGGACGGTGCTCGGCTGCATCGCCAGCCGCACCTCCGACGGCCCCCTCGGCTGGCTGCGCCGGCTTCGCCATCGGCCAGGTCTACGCCATCTACACCTGGTTCATCTGGCCCGTGCTGCTGCGCTCGACGCTGCGCCAGCTCACCACCCGGCGCGACTGGTCGAAGACCGAGCGCGAGCCGCTTACCGCCGCCGCGCCTCCCGCGTAGTCGCCTCGCCGCCTGCTCAGCGGGCCTGACGCTCGAGCACGGCGCGCCGCCGCTCGTACTCCTCGGAGTCGATCTCCCCGGCGGCGAATCGCCGGTCGAGGATCTCGAGGGCGCTCTCGCGGCCGGTGGTGACGGCCGCGCGATTCTGGGCCAGCGTCTTGACCAGCCAGAAAATGCCGACCGCCACCAGCGCCCAGAAGGCGATCATGCCGCGGGCAGGTTCTTAAAGCGCACCTCGCCGCGCCGCTGAAGCTCGATTCCCTCGGGCTCACCCGCCTGGTCGCGGGTCGGCTCGCTGATCAGGACCTCGCCTCCGGCGGCCTCGGCGGAAGCCCGCGCTGCGACGTTCACGGTCGAGCCGAACCAGTCGCCGTCGCGCTCGACCGCATCCCCACTGCTCATGCCGACGCGAACCGTGGGGAAGTCCGCCCGCGCGTCGACGGCGTCCACGATGGCGAGCCCGAGCCGGATCCCCTGGGAGGCGTCCTCGCAGCGGAGCATGACAGCGTCGCCGAGCGTCTTCACCTCCTCGGCCCCGTGCTCGTCGAGCAGCTCCCGGACGGAGCTGAAGAACTCGTCGGCGAGGGCGGCCGCGCGCTCATCGCCGTGCGCCTCGGTCAGCGCCGTGAATCCGGCGAGGTCGGCGAAGAGAAAGGTCTGAGCGGACACCTGGCCTGATTGTCCTCCCGGAATCCCTACCGAGGATCGGTGGCGCCGATCAGGGCGCCGACCTCGGCGAGCTGGGCCTCGATGCCGTCGCAGACCCGCTCGCACAGCTCCAGCACGCTCGGGTCGGAGATCCGGTAGAGCGAGCTGGTGCCTCGCTTGCGCCGTGCGACGAAGCCCTCGGCATGAAGCGCTGCGAGATGCTTGGAGACGTTCTGCTGGGAGCCCCCGAGCGCCTCGGCGAGCTCGCCGACCGACGCCTCCTCGTGGCGACGCAGGAAGTCGACGACGCGCAGGCGGGTCGGGTCCGAGAGGGCCCGGAAGCGACGGGCGATCAGCTCGGCGGCGTCCTGATCGAGGGGGGAGATCATCGAGTGTTATTGTCCCATCTACAACTATAAAGTTGTAAAACTGTATAGCTCCAGTGAAGACGATAGCGATGACCTCCGCCGCCTCGACCATTTCCGCCGCCCGGGCCGCATCTACCAAGGTCGGCTGGCCTCTCGAGCGCGTCCTCTTCCTGATGGCGGGGACGATGACCGCTCTGAGCGTGCTGCTCAGCGCCGTGGTCAGCCCCTGGTTCCTGCTGCTTACCGGATTCGTCGCGGCCAATCAGCTTGCGTTCGTCGCCTTCGGCAACTGCCCGAGCTCGTGGCTGCTGCGGCGCTACGCCGGGCTCAGGGGAGCGGGCGAGTCTTGAGCGAGCTGGGACCGATCGGACGCCTGGGGCGGCTCGCCGCGACCCACCGGGGCGCCGTCTTCGGCGCCTGGGCGGTCCTGGCGCTGGCGCTGGGCGTGCTCGCTCCACGGGTCGAGCAGGCGCTCTCGGGCGCCGGCTGGCAGGCGAACGGCTCCGAGTCGGTCGCTGCGCGCGACGCCGTCGATCGCAGCCTCGGCGGCCAGGGTGGCTACGCGCTCCAGGTCGCGGTCAACTCGTCGCGGCTGACCGTCGCGGACCCGGCCTTCCGCACCAGCGTCCGACGCGCCGAGGCCATCCTGGCCGGAGACGATGCAGTGAGCAAGGTCGTCCCGCCGAGGCGGGGCGCCTCGATCTCCCGCGACGGCCACACGGCGCTGATCCAGGCCGGCGCCGCCGCGGACCCCAATGCCATGGTCCGCGCTGCCGACCGCCTCAAGGCCGACCTCGCCGCTGCCGCTTCGCCCGGCGTCGACGTCAACCTGACCGGCGCGCCGGGCATGTGGTCTGACTTCAACCAGGCCAACAAGGAGGCGATGCTGAGGTCCGAGCTGATCTCCTGGCCGGTGACCCTGGCGATCCTGGTGCTCGCCTTCGGCTCGCTGGTCGCCGCCGGCCTGCCGCTGATGCTGACCATCCTCGGACTGATCTCCTCGGCCGGGGTCCTCTACCTGGGCACCAAGATCTCGCCGATCTCGATCTGGGCCCTCAACTTCGCCCTCATGTTCGCGCTGGCGCTGGGGATCGACTACGCGCTGTTCATCGTCATGCGCTTCCGCAACGCCTTCTTCGGCCAGCACCGGCGCCCCGTCGACGCCGTCGCCGCCACCATGGACACCGCCGGCAAGGCGGTGCTGTTCTCGGGGGTTACGGTGCTGATCTCCCTCTCCGCGGTGATGCTGGTGCCGAGCCCGGCCTTCCGCTCGATGTCGCTGGGGATCATGGTCTCCGTTCTCTTCGTGTTGGCGGCGACGCTGACCCTGCTGCCCGCCGTCCTCGCCAGGCTCGGGCCCAGGGTGGACAGGCTCAGCCTGCCATGGGTGCACAGCGGTGAGCACCGCTCGCCTCGCTTCACTCGCTGGGGCGAGGTCCTCTGGCGGCGACCGCTCCTCTTCGGCGGGGCCGCGCTGGCCGCGCTGGTGGGCCTCTCGCTACCCGTGCTCAGGCTCGACACCGGGATGCCCTCGATCAAGGTGGTCCCCCAGGCCGACGCCTCACGACAGGGCTACGACCAGCTCCAGTCTGCCTTCGGTGCCGGCGCGCCGGGGACGCTGCAGGTGGTGACGCCGCAGGGCGAGGCCGGGCGCGTCTCGGCGGTGCTCGCCGCCGACCCCGGGATCGCCGGCGTCACGCCGGCCCAGCCCGGCGCCGACGGCCTCGCCCTGATCCGGGCTGTGCCGACCAGCGATCCATCCAGTCCGGGGCTCGGCGGGACGGTCGACCGCCTCCGCGCGGAGCTGCCCCCCCGGGTCCTCGTCGGCGGCCCCGCGGCGGAGAACCACGATCTCGAGGCAGCGCTGTCGGCGAAGACGCCTCTGGTGATCGCGGTTGTGCTCACCCTCGGCTTCCTGCTGCTCCTGATCGCCTTCCAGGCACCGCTGATCGCGGCGATTGGGGTGCTCACCAACCTGCTGGCGACGGGCGCCGCCTTCGGCGTCGCCACGCTGATCTTCCAGGACGGCCACCTCTCGGGTTTGCTCGGCTTCGAGTCGCAGGGCTTCCTCGACGCTTGGGGGCCGGTCTTCTTCTTTGCGATGATCTTCGCGATCGCGATGGACTACACGGTCTTCCTGCTCTCCTCCGCCCGCGAGCACTGGGAGGAGTCAGGTGATGCCAAGCAGGCGATGATCGGCGGGCTCGCTCACTCGGGGCGCGTGATCCTCGCGGCCGGAGCGGTGATGGTCGCGGTCTTCTTCACCTTCGCCCTCTCCGGGCCGCTGCCGCCGAAGGAGATGGGGGTGATCCTCGGTATCGCCGTGCTGCTCGACGCCTTCCTCGTCCGCCTTCTGCTGCTGCCGGTCTTCCTTCGCTTGGCCGGCCCCGCCGCCTGGTACCTGCCGCCGTGGCTCGATCGGCTGATGCCCGACGTCCACTTCGGCCACCGGGAGTCTGCCCCTTCGGGCGAGGCGCCCGCGGGGTTCGCGGCCGAGGCGCGAGGCTAGGGTGAGGCGCCGGGCTGGAGCGAGGCGATGAAGCGGGTCGTGATCCTGGGCGGCGGCAGCGGCGGAGCCGTCGCCGCCAAGCGCCTGGCGCGCTGGTCACATGACGGCGAGGTCGAGGTGGTGCTGATCGACCGCAGCCCTTGGCACGAGTACCGCCCCAGCTACCTCTGGGTGATGACCGGCAGGCGCGAGGCCGATCAAGTCCGCCGGCCGCTGTCGCTGCTCTCGGATCTCTACGGCACCCGGGTGGTGCAGGCCGAGGTGACCTCGATCGACGCCGATGCCCGCCGGGTTGAGGCGGGCGCCGAGGGATTCGACTACGACTTCCTGATCGTCTCGCTGGGTGCCGAACTCGCGGCGGCGACCGATCTCGCTGGCGTAACCGCGCCCTGGGAGCTCGAGGACGCGCTGGGGGCGCGGGAGCGGATCGCCGGCTTCGCCGGCGGCCGGGTTGTCGTCGGCGTCGAGTCCTGGCCGTACCGGTGTCCGCCGGCGCCCTTCGAGGCCGCGATGATGCTCCGCTACCTGGCCGAGCAGCGAGGCGTCTCCGACAAGACCGAGATCGCGGTCTTCCACCCCTGGCAGAAGCCGATGGAGACCTTCGGTCCCTTGATGGTCGATGGCTTCAGTCGCTTCCTCGACCAGCGCGAGGTCCGCTTCGACGGCGGTTTCGAGCTGGAGGCTCACGACCCCGGCAACGCCACGCTACGCTCGCGGGACGGCCGCGAGCTCGCTTACGACCTGGCCCTGGTCGTCCCGGCGCATCGTGCCCCGGCGGTGGTCTCCGATTCCGAGCTCACCGCCGAGGGCGGCTACATGGACGTCGAGCTCCCCTCCATGCGGGCGCGCGGGGCCGAGGACGTCTGGGGCATCGGTGACGTGGTGGCGCCGACCATCGGCCTCGGCATGGCCGGCGTCTTCGCTCACTTCCAGGCCGAGCACGTGGTCACCCAGATCCTGGATCGGGTCCGCGGCACCTACGTCGGCGAGCTCTACAACATGGTCGGCGTCTGCGTCATGGACACCGGCTACGAGGGCGCCGCGGTCTGGTGCGACTTCACCGACAAGCTCTGCGGCCGCAGCGAGGTGCCCGACTGCCGCCTGCTGGGCGGCATGCGGGCCTTCCGCGCGGTGAAGTCCGGCTTCGAGCGCTACTGGTTCGCAAACCTGTTCGGAGGTTGAGGATGGCCGAGGAGAACGCACCGCTCACCGACGAGGAACGCGCCGCGCTCGAGCGCCTCCAGCGCCGCCTGGCGCGCAACGCGCCGGCGATGGAGCAGGCGCTCGACCTGGTCGAGAACCTCGCCGACAGCGGCCTGCTCGCCGGGGTCAACGGGGCCGTCGAGGAGTTCGACGAGAACTTCAGCGCGCTGACCAGGCCCGACGTGATGACGATGGTCGCCAACCTGATGATGCTGCTGGGGACGCTCGGGCAGATCCCCTACGAGGGTGGCTTCAAGCTCGCCATGGACGGCGCGCCGGCGATCAGCCAGGCCTATCCGCGCTTCCGCGAGCGCAACGAGCCGATGAAGCTGCGCGAGGCAATCCAGATCCTGCGCAGCCCCGACGTCGCGGCGGCCCTGGAGCTCCTGGTGACCGTGCTCCGCTCCCAGCGGCAGGGCTAGGCCCGGGCCGGCGCGGCTCGCCCTCATCAGCGGATCCGAATCAGCGAGCGGATCGCGATCCCGAGGTAGAAGAAGATCCCCACCTTGGGCAGGAGGACGGCGACGCCGATCGCGAAGACCCGTCGCTGAACGCCTCCAGGCGGGACTTCGGGATCGGGATCGAACCCTGGTGTCGATCGCTCACGCGGCCAGCATGATAGGAACCCCGCTTCGGGCAATCGGACAAGGGGAGGCGAATGTGTCGGCACTCGAGGACATCCTCGGCACCGTGGTGGACAAGGCGGTCGGGGACGAGGACAAGGCGAAGCTGGTCGAGACTCTGCTGCCGCTGGTGGTAAGCCTGCTGGCGAGCGGCGGACTCGAAGAGATCCTCGGCAAGATGAAGGACCAGGGGCTCAGCTCCCAGGCGGACTCGTGGGTTGGCGGCGGTGAGAACAAGTCGATCAGCGGCGATCAGGCGAAGAAGGTCGTCGGCGATGACGAGGTGAAGCGGATCGCCGGCCAGATCGGGCTGCCCGAGGACCAGACCGCCGATCTGATCGCGAAGGCGCTGCCGCTGGCGGTGGACCAGGCTTCGCCCGACGGCGACCTGCCTGACGCCGCCGCTGTCGACGAGGCGCTGACGGGAGAGGGCAAGCTGCGCAGGGGGATCGACCGGTAGGGCCGAGCCGAAGTCAGGCCGCGGACGCGCCGGCGGCGACGAGCTCGGGGGCGGTGACGAACCTGTAGCCCTCGTCGCCGAGCCGCTCGAGCACGGCCTCGGTGGCGGCCACGGAGGCCGAGCGGTCATAGGCGGGATCGAGGTGGGAGCCGTCGTGAAGCAGGATCACGTCGCCGCCCTTGGCCCGCATCGCCCGGCGGATGATCTTGTCGGCGGTCGTGGTGCGGCGCCAGTCGAAGCAGGTGATCGACCACAGCAGGGGCACGTAGCCCTCCTCGCGCAGCGTGCGCAGGGTGGCCGGGCGGCGGCGGCCGTAGGGAGGGCGCATCAGCGCCTCGCCGTCGACCCGCGAGAAGTCGACCCCCGCGGCCTCGACCGCCTCGCGGCAGCGGCGGAGCTCCTCGCGGAGCTGGGAGGTGGTCCGCAGCGGCATCGTCGGGTGGGACCAGGTGTGGTTGCCGATCGCGTGGCCACGGCCGACCAGCTCCCGGATCAGCTCCGGCTCGCGCTCGGCCCAGCGGCCGATCAGCAAGAAGGTCGCCCTCGCGTCGTGGCGCTCCAGCACCTCCATCAGCCCCTCGGTCTGGCTTGGGTTCGGCCCGTCGTCGTAGGTGAGCGCGATCATCTTGCCCGGCCTCGGGCACCCGGCAGATGGTGCGGCCGTAGAGCTGCGAGGTCGGTATCTGGCCGTGGTACCAGGCGAAGCCGGCCGCCCCGGCGGCGGCCGCGCCCAGC
This sequence comes from uncultured Solirubrobacterales bacterium, assembly GCA_963746615.1. Classification (GTDB taxonomy): domain Bacteria; phylum Actinomycetota; class Thermoleophilia; order Solirubrobacterales; family 70-9; genus SHVA01. The sequence continues at coordinate 126,963 of CAVVBU010000006.1, forward strand.
GCGCGCTTGCCGGTGAGCTTCACCCGGCCTCCCGTCTGCGGGCCGCGACGGCTCAACGCCCGCTTCGCTCTGCGCCTGGCGCGGCGCAGCTCCCGGGGCTTGGCGGAGACGGCCGCGGCCACCTGCTCTCGCACCTCGCGCAGGGTGCGCCCGTTCCCGTCCTGCTCGTAGGCCTGAAGCGCCGCGTCGAACTCGGGCAGCCGCCGGCCGAAATCTTGAAGCACCTCGGGGGTGACCTCGGTGGCGCAGACGCCGTAGCCGAGGCGTTCGGCGTAGCGCGCGTTCATCAGCTGCTCGAACTGGCCCTGGAGCGGGATGGCCAGGATCGGCTTTCGCAGGTAGACGGCCTCGCTCATCAGCGAGAAGCCGCCCCCGGCCACCACCCCGCGCGCGGTGCGCAGCGACTCGACGAAGCCCTCGCTGGAGCGGGGACGGAGCTCCAGGTTCCCGTCGGTCTCGATCTCGTCGGGCCCGCCCCGCATGCCGTAGACGAGGCAGGTCAGCTCGATCGAGCGCAGCGCCTCGATCAGCTTCGGGTCCCCGCTCGAGTAGACGACCAGGTGCTCGCCGCGCTCGGGGCTCGCGGCGGCGATCTCCGGGCGGACGATCGGGGGCACCAGGGTGGTGCCCCCGCGCGCGAGCGGCGGTTGGAAGAAGGTGGTGACCAGGTAGCTGCACGGCGCCCGGGACCATCGAGCGGGTCACCGCCCGCGCCAGCAGGAAGTCCTCGCGCTCGCCGCCGACGATCTCCTCGTCGTGCGCGCAGCGGTCGAGCATGTTGATGTTGTCCACGGCGATCAGGGGCGTGCGGGTCGCCCTCGCGTAGACGCCGGCGAGCGGCTCGAAGTCGGTGACCACGACGTCGGGCTGCCACTCGCTCACCTCCGCGACCCAGCGCCTGACCGTGTCGGGCAGCTCCTGGACCGCGTTGTCCACGTTCTGGCGCACCGTCTCCCAGCGCCGGATCTCGCCCTCGTCCATGGCGAAGCTCGGGCCGAAGATCTCGCTCACCTGCGGTAGCCGGCCCCGCAGGTGCCGGAAGGCCGCACCCGAGGCCACCACCCGCACGTCGTGGTCGGAGAGCAGCGACTCGATCACGACCTCCGAGCGGGTCGCGTGGCCCATGCCCTCTCCGTTGACTCCGTAGAGAACCCTGATCTCTGCTTTCTCCATCGAGGCCATCACCGCTTCCTTGCCCAGCGCCCTGGGATCGTATTCCCCCTACCGGGCCGGCTCCGCCGAGGGAGAATGGGAGGGATCCACCTTGCGCCGCAGTACCGAGGCTCCCGCGAAGAAGCAGAGGGCGCCCAGCAGGGTCATCGAGGTCGCGACGGTCGCGTCGAGCAGGTCTCCGGTGTCGGGAACCACCCAGGCGGCGATCGCCGAGGCGCCGAAGGCGACGGACCCCACCAGGTTGAGCCGCGCCACCCGGCGGGCCGGTGCGAAGAAGGGCTCGCGCCAGACGCCGGCCATGGCGATCGCGCTGGCGACCAGGAAGCACACCGACCCGGCCGCATCCGGCACCCAGATCAACAGGTCCTCCTGCTGGGCGGAGAGGCTGTCGAGCATGCCGTCGAAGGTGCTGACGTTGAAGAAGAGGGTGCCCACGAACTGGATCAGCGACGCGTAGAGGTCGAGCCGGTCCCCGCGCTCGGTGGTGCGGAGCTGCTCGAAGGCGGCGCTGGTGAAGAAGAGGGAGCCGAGGAAGTAGGTCGGACCGACCAGCTTGGGGGCCACCGACGAGGCGCCCGGAAGGGAGGCCAGGGCGAAGCAGGCCGAGCCGATCATGAACAGCAGCCCGATGCGCCGAGTCGAGGCATCGCCGGCGCGGCGATTGATCTCTCTGATTGCGGACGCCGCGCTCAAGGGCGCGTCAGCCTATCCCTCGGCTCAGCGGGCGGCGTAGAAGGAGAGCTCGGCCGGGATGCCCCGGCTGACCTGCTCCCACATCCGCGAGACGCCGGCGAGGCCATGGGTGCGCACCCGCTCGACCGCGTCCAGGTCGAGGACGTCGGTGATCAGCTGTTCGCTCTCGCCGGTCTGCAGCCGGACAAGCCCCTCGGGGTCGGCGATCAGGCTGCGTCCGAGCCCGGCCGGCGCGGCCGCGTTCAGCGAGACCACGTAGAGCTGGTTGAAGATCGCGTTGGCGCGGGCGCAGACGAGCTCCGCCTCGCGGTCGCTGGTCGTGGTCAGGGTCGGCACCAGCACCACCTCGGCGCCCATCCAGGCGAGCTGACGATAGGTTTCGGGGAAGTTGCCGTCGTAGCAGATGGCCAGCCCGACGGTGGCGACGCCAGGGATCTCGAAGGTGACGAAGCGGTCGCCGGGGACCGAGCTCTCGTGTGGCTGCCAGGGGAAGACCTTGCGGTAGGCGGCGGCCAGCTCGCCCTCGGGCGAGAAAGCCAGCGCGGTGTTGTGGACGCCGCCGCCGTCGGCGCGCTCGTAGACCGACCCGGGCACCAGCCACAGCCCCGCCTCGCGGGCGATCTCGCCGAGGGCGTCTGTGAGCGGCCCGGGGAGCTCCACCGCGACGCTGTCCGCGTACCCGTCGCCCTCCTCGAGCAGCGGCGGGGGGGCGGAGAGGTGCAGCTCGGGCAACAGCAGGAGCTGGGTCTCGGGGGCGGTGGCGGCAACGGCGCGGGCCCGATCGCGAAGCCGGGCCAGGGTGGCCTCGGGGTCGCGCGAGACCGGCGCCGTCTGCAGCGCCGCGATCGCCAGGGTTCGCATCGGCGCGCCTGCTCCGAGCCGCTCAGTCGCCGGCCAACACCCGGCCGAAGGCTGCGGTCACTTCCTGGCCCTGCTCGCCGCCGAGGACGGGCTCGAAGGTGCAGTTCTTCGTGTACTCCTTGCTCGGGAAGATCAGCTGGTTGCTGGCGAGGGCGGGATCGCGCTTGGCCAGGATCTCCTTGACGCCCTTGACCGGGGTGACGTAGTTGACCCACGCGGCGATGTCGGCCTGCACCTTCGGGTCGTAGACGTAGTTGATGAAGGCCTCGGCCGCCGCCGGGTTGGGGGCACCGACCGGGATCTCCATGCTGGTCGACCACAGCATGCAGCCCTCCTTGGGCATCACGAACTGGATGTTCGGATTGTCGTTCTGTAGCTGGACTGCGTCGCCCGACCAGCCGAGGACGAAGGCGACGTTGCCGCTGGAGAGGTCGCGGATGTAGTCGTTGCCGGTGAAGCGGCGGATCTGGCCGGAGTCGGCCGCCTCCTTGACCTTGTCGACTGCGGCGAGCCACTGCTCGGTGGTCGCCTTGTCCGGATCGATGCCCATGCACTTGAGCGTCATCGGCAGCGTGTCGCGCAGCTCGCTGAGCACGTCGACCTGGCCCTTCCACTTGGGGTCGTAGAGGTCGCAGATCGAGTTGACGTCGGGCGCCAGGTCCTTGTTGACGATCAGCCCCGTCATCCCGCTCTGCCAGGGGACGGTGAAGTCGCGGTTCGCGTCCGCCGCCGGATGTCGCAGCGCCGGGATCAGGTTCTTCTTGACGTTGGGGAGCTTCGAGTAGTCGAGCTTCTGGATGTAGCCGTCGTCGTAGGCCTTGCGCGCCAGCCAGTCGCTGAGCGTGAGCAGGTCGCGGCCGCCGGACTGGCCCTCGGCGAGCAGGGGCTGCACCTTGGCGAAGAAGTCGGCGTTGTCGTTGATCTCCTCGACCCAGTTGACGTCGACGCCGGTGTCGTTCTCGAACTGGGCGACGGTGCCGTCCTTGCCGGGGTCGACGTACAGGGGCCACTGGGCGATGGTGAGCTTGCCCTCGACCGGGCCGCTGGCGTCGACCTGCGGCGCGGGAGCGCTGGTGCTGCTCCCCGAGCTGCCGCAGCCTGCCGCCGCGGCGGCCACGATCAGGCCCGCGAGGGCGACCGGCAGTGTTCTCTTCATCCGAGCGGCCACCTCAGTTGCTCCCACAGCTACCTCTCTCCCAGTAAGTGCGAATCCCAGCGCAAGTCCTAGAACTGAATTCAATTCAAGACAATAGCCAAATCATCGCGTATGCGTCGCCTGGTCCTCCGACCTCTGTTGAATAATGTTCAGCAATGGCGCGAAAGGACCGCAGCGACAGGCGAGCGCAGCTGGTCAGGGCGGCGCGCGATGTCCTCCTGGAGCGGGGAGCCGTCGGCGTCCGGGTCAAGGACGTCGCCGACCGGGCGGGGCTGGCGCCGAGCCTGGTCCTCTACTACTACCCGCGGATCGAGGAGCTGCTGCTGGAGGTCTCCCGCGAGGCGATCAGCCGCTACGCCGAGCGGCGCGCCGAGACCGTCAGGCGGCTCTCCGACCCGGTGCGCCAGCTCCGCCTCGCGGTCCATCTGGGCGTGCCCACCGGCCCCGACGACGACGAGAGCAGGCTGCTCTATGAGCTCGATGCCTTCACCGGCTCCAGCTCCGCCTTCGCGGTCCTCAGCGCCTCCTTCTTCGACCGGCAGGTGCTCGTCTACCAATCGATCTTCGACGCCGGCGCCGAGCGCGGCGACTTCACCCTGAGCGCGCCCGCCGAGCGCCTGGCCAGCGGCCTGGTCGCCCTCGAGGACGGCCTCGGCCTGCAGGTGGTCCTCGGCCACCCGGTCGTCGACCCCGAGGAGGCAGAGCGGATCCTGCTCGCCTACGCGGGCGCCGGGACGGGCGTGGAACTCGCCGAGGTGCCGCTCCCCGAAGCAGCCCTGGGATCGCCGCCGCGGGCGGTTGGGGCGTAACGAAGGGCCGGGGAAAGCCATACTTGTGGAGATCGTGAGCGAGCAATTCTGCGACGTGGGGCGGGGGATCACCCTCTGCTACGAGACCTTCGGCCGGCCCGCCGACCCGCCCGTGCTGCTGGTGATGGGCCTGGGGACGCAGATGATCGGCTGGCACGAGGACTTCTGCGAACAGCTGGCCGGGCGCGGCTTCAACGTGATCCGCTTCGACAATCGGGATTGCGGGCCGCTCCACCCACACCGACGGCCGGCCCCCGTCGACACGGCAGCTCTTCAGCCGCCGCTTCGACAGACACCAGTACTCCCTCCACGACATGGCCGATGACGCGGCCGGCCTTCTGCGCCGGCTCGACCTCGCCCCGGCCCACGTGGTCGGGGCCTCGATGGGCGGCATGATCGCCCAGGTGCTGGCGGCCGAGCACCCCGAGAGCGTCCGCTCGCTGGTCTCGATCATGTCCGCGACCGGCAGCCGCTGGAGCGGTCAGCCCGCCCTCGGCCTCTACAGGGAGCTGCTGCGGCGGCCGCCGAGCGACCGCGACGGGTACATCGAGCGCGCCACCGAGGTCTTCGGCGTGATCGGCTCCCCGGGTTTTCCGCGAGACCCCGACTTCATCCGCGACCGCGCGGCCCGCAGCTTCGACCGCGGCCACGACGTCGCCGGCGGCGGCCGCCAGCTGGCGGCGATCCTCGCCGCCGGCAACCGCACCCCGCTGCTGGAGCAGATCCGGGTTCCGAGCCTGGTCATCCACGGCACCGCCGACCGCCTGGTCGCTCCCTCGGGCGGGCGCGCCACGGCGCGGGCGATCCCGGGCGCCAGGCTGCTGATGATCGAGGGCATGGGCCACGATCTCCCTCGGGGCGCCTGGCGGCGCCTGATCGACGCGATCGCCGATCACGCTCACGCCGCCGACGCGGCGCGCAACCGAGTGGCCGCCGGCGTCTAGCTAGGCGGCGAGCGGGTTCGTCAGCTCCGCGGCTTCCAGCGCTAGCGGTTCTGCAGCTTGTGGACGATCCCGGTCAGCTTGTCGACGCTGACCTGGAGCTGCTTGACCGAGGCCTGGAGGGCGCCGATCTGCTGCGTCTGGGTCTTCTGGGTGGCGATCAGCTTGTTGACGTTGGCCTCGATCGCGTCGATCCTGGAGTCGGTCACCGCGTTCTTCTTCGCCTGGCCCTGGGTGGCCTTGCCGATGGCGGCCTTCTGCTTCTGCTGCTGGCTCGCCTGGCCCTTCTTCAGCTGGAGGCCGGCCGCCACCACCTGCTGGCGCAGCTGGGCGACCGAGCTGTTGACGTCGTCCTGGCTGGCGGTGTCGTCGTTGCTGACGTTGATCGCGATGATCAGGGCGACCACACCGGCGGCCAGTGCCAACGCACCGATCGCGATCGCAACCCAGCGAAACCGGTTCTCGCTCATATACAAGGATCTCCTCCCGGTGTTGGGCCTCTCGTGGTCTCCCGCTGGGGACCCTATCGGCTGTTCTGAGGGTTCAGGTTGAGCCCTCTCAGGAGCGATCCCCGGGTGGCGCCGTGGTCTGGCCGATCTCGATCAGGTGGCGGTCGGGATCGCGCATGTAGCAGCGGATCTCGGACTCGCGCTGGATCGGCTCGGTCAGGAACTCGGCGCCGCGGCCCTTCCATTCCTCGTAGACCGCCTGGATGTCGGCGACGCGGATGTTGAGGAAGGCGCTGACCCGATTGGGTTCGGATGGCGCCTCCAGGGTGACATCGGGCTTGTCCTCGGTCGGCCCGCCTCCGACGTTGATGATGATCCAGCCGTTGGCGAGCTGGACTATCGTCGGCTCGCCTTCGAGCACGATCTCGCCGCCGAGCACCCCCTCGTAGAACGCGCGCGAGCGCTCGACGTCCTCCGAGACGATGAAGTGGGTGAGGGCGATGCCCTCGCTTGGCGCTGGCAAGTCAGCCATCGGGACCTCCTTCAGTCAGGCGTTGATCGGTCGGGGTAACCGGGGCCAGGGCGCCCGGGTCGAGTTGCGCTGGCGCTGTGTAGCCGCTCAGCGCCATGGTCAGATCGAGCTCGGCGAGGATGAAGCGGAGCACGCTCTCCACCCCCTCCTGGCCCTGCAGCGCCAGTCCCCAGAGATATGGACGGCCGAGCAGCACGGCGTCGGCGCCCAGCGCCAGCGCCTTGAGGGCGTCGGCGCCGGAGCGGATGCCGCTGTCGAGCAGGATCGCGAGCTGATCGCCGACCGCCTCGGCGATCGGGGGCAGGGCGTCGAGAGAGGCGATCGCACCGTCGACCTGGCGGCCGCCATGGTTGGAGACGACGACTCCGTCGACGCCGCGCTCGCGCGCCTCGCGGGCGTCGTCGGGGTGGAGGATCCCCT
>CAVVBU010000007.1:0-53817 GCA_963746615.1 uncultured Solirubrobacterales bacterium
GGCGCCTTCGTCGGGCAGGCCCGGTAGTTCCTCCCCTCGGGCGAGGGAGATGACCACCGAGGTGTCGAGGAGGCCGCGGCTCACGCGAACGGGTCGCGGGGCTCACCGTCGGCATCCGTGAGCTCGCGCTCGAGGCGGTCGTCCTCGCGTAGGAGGCCGGCCAGCTCGCCGGTTAGCTCGGCCACCGGCACGAAGCTCGCCGCCTGCCCGATCGGCCCCAGCTCGGCGACGGGGTGGCCGTGGACGGTGATCTGAAGCCGCTCGCCGCGCTCCACCCGACGCAGCAGATCGGCGGTGTTGTTGCGTAGCTCCCTTTGAGCCACCCTTGTAGCCATTTGGCTACACTGTAGCAAGTGCGGGTCCTGATCTTCCACGGCTACCTGTTGAGGGGCACGGGGTCGAACGTCTATAACGCCGAGCTTGCCCAGGCGCTGGCGGGATTGGGACACGAGATCCACATCCTCTGCCAGGATCGCGACGCGGCCGAGCTCGATTGGGTCAACGCCATCGGGCGCTGGGACGATGGCGATGGCGGCGCCGGGCGACTCGCGGTCCAGGAGCTGCGGCCGGCGGCGCGGGCCGGCTCGATCATCGCCTACGTCCCCGACATCGGCGGGCTGCTGCCGGTCTTCGTCGCCGACGAGTACGAGGGCTTCGAGGTGAAGACGTTCCCCGAGATGAGCGACGGGGAGCTAGACCGCTACCTCGCCGCCAACGTGGCGGCCGTTCGCGACATCGTCGGGGCCGTGGGGGGCGTCGATGCGGCGCTGGCCAACCACGCCGTGATGGGCCCGACGATCCTCGCGCGTGCCGGGCTCGAGTTCGCGGCCAAGATCCACGGCAGCGACGTCTCCTACACCGTGCGCCCGCACCCCGAGCGCTTTGTCCCCTACGCCCGCGAGGGGTTGGGGGCCGCCAGCGCCGCGCTGGTCGGCTCTCGCCACACCGCCGAGGACCTGTGGCGGACGCTGGACATGGAGGGCCTCGAGGAGAAGACGCGGCTGGCACCGCCGGGAGTCGACCTGGAGGCCTTTCGCCCGCGGCCCCGGGCCGAGGCGAATCGGGCGCTCCTCGCCCTCGCCGAGCGGCTCGCCCGCGGAGAGGGAGAGGGCGAAAACGAGTTCGGCCGCGACACCGGGGAAGCGGCCGGGGCTCTCCGCCGGCTCGGCGAGTCAACGGGGCCGCGGGTGCTCTACGTGGGCAAGCTCCTGGTCAACAAGGGGGTGGACCTGTTGCTCGCGGGCTGGCCGCAGGTCGTGCGGCTGCATCCTGAGGCGCGTCTGTTGCTGGTCGGCTTCGGCGAGTACCGGGCGGGGCTGGAGCGGCTCTGGTCGGCGCTGGAGCGGGGCGATCTCGACCAGGCGCGAGCAATCGCCGCGGCCGGGCGCGCGCTGGAGGACCCCGAGCAGCCGGAGGCGCCGCTGCCGATCCTCTCGGCCTTCCTCGAGCGCGCCGAGGGCGGCTTCGCCGGCGAGGCGCGCGCCGCGGCCGGCACCGTCGGTTGGAGCGGCCGCCTGGAGCACGACGAGGTCGCCGAGGTGATGCCGGCGGTGGACGGATTCGTGATGCCGAGCACCTTCCCGGAGGCATTCGGGATGGTCGCCGCCGAGGCGGCCGCCTGCGGGGTGCCGCCGGTCTCCGCCCAACATTCCGGCATGCGGGAGGTCTCGGCGCGGCTCGCCGAGGCGGTCGGCCCCGAGCTGGCGCCGCTGCTCTCCTTCGAGGCGACCGAGGGCGCGCCCGCCGCGATCGCCGAGCGCCTCAACGGCTGGCTGGCGCTCACCGGAGCCGAGCGGGAGCGGGTCGGGAACGCTCTGTCGGCGCGGGTGGCCGAGCTCTGGGGCTGGGAGGGCGTGGCCCGAAGCGTGATCTCGGCGTCTCTGGGGCGGCTCGACGAGCTCAGCGCGGTCCCGGAAGCCTGACTCGGGCGCTCGTTGCGTTAGTGACAGGCTCGCGGCCTGGCCGCCGGCGCCGGGTTGGCGATCAATAGAATGACGCCGCCGATGAAGGGCCTTCCCCTGGCAAAGCTGATCGCCGCGGTCATCATCCTGACCGTCGTCATCTCGGTGATCATGCTGATTCCGAACTGGAACGGCGAGCAGGCGTCGACCGCAGCTCCCAAGATCGACACCCTGCTCGACGTGATGATCGTGCTCTCGTCCTTCGTCTTCTCGATCGTCATGGTCATGCTCTCCTACGCGCTCTTCCGGTTCCGGGCCAAGCCGGGTGACGAGTCCGACGGCGAGCCGATCCACGGCAACACCAAGCTGGAGATCGCCTGGACGGTGATCCCGACGGTGATCGTCCTCTTCGGCGCCGCCTACTCCTGGATCGTCCTCGACAAGATCGAGGCCAAGGGCGGCGACGCGATGCCGGTCACGGTGATCGGCCAGCAGTTCGAGTGGCACTTCGACTACCCCCAGCAGGGAGTGACCTCGCGCGAGCTGCACGTCCCCGTCGACCAGCAGCTCGAGGTCAGCATGCGCGCGCTCGACGTCCTGCATTCGTTCTGGGTGCCGGAGTGGCGGATCAAGCGCGACGCGGTGCCCGGGGCGCCCGGCTCCGACATCGACGACACCTTCGTCGTCACCCCCGACAGGGAGGGCGAGTTCAGCCTGGTCTGCACCGAGCTCTGCGGCATCGGCCATTCGACCATGCGCGCGCCGGTGGTGGTCGAGAGCCGGGCTGCGTTCGACAAGTGGGTCACCCAGCAGGACCCGCTGCCGAAGGGCAGCGCCGGCACGGCCAGCGAATCGAGTCCGACGTGAGCCACCCTGAGATAATCGGCCCGATGAGGCAAGGCGGGCGGGCGTGATCGAAGCGGCATTCAAGCGCCCCGGCTGGTGGCGGGCGCTGACCTACACGCTGTTAGCCGCGGGATTCGGCTTCGGCCTTGTGGTCCTGCTCCGCAAGGTCTCGGGCCTGCCGACCTTCCAGACCGCGCCCAACGGCTACCCGCAGATCGTCGTCCCGGCGATCACCGCGCCGCTCGGCTTCCTGATCGGCATCGGCTGCTTCGACTACTGGTTCCGCTGGGCGTCCGGCGCGCCGACGATCCCCGACGACCACTCGAGCCACGGCGCGACCAGCTGGCACGACTACTTCAAGGTCAACACCGATCACAAGGTGATCGGGATCCAGTACATCGTCACCACCTTCTTCTTCTTCTTCACCGGTGGCCTGATCGCGATGCTGATGCGCGCCGAGCTGGCCCAGCCCGGCACCCAGATCGTCGACCCGTCGGTCTTCAACGGGCTCTTCTCCACCCACGCGGCGCTGATGATCTTCGTCTTCGTGATCCCGGTATTCGCCGGGATCGCCAACTACGTGCTGCCGCTGATGATCGGCGCGCCGGACATGGCCTTCCCGCGGCTGAACGCGCTCAGCTACTGGATGCTTCCGGTCGCCGGGGCCCTCTTCCTCGGCAGCTACCTGGCCCCGGGCGGGGCCTTCGACGCCGGCTGGACCGGATACGCACCGCTCTCGACGGGAGCGCCGCTGGGCCAGTCGTTCTTCAACCTCGGAGTCCAGTTCGCCGGCGCCTCATCGGTGGCGACCGCCCTCAACTTCCTGGTCACGATCATCACCATGCGGGCGCCCGGGATGAACTTCTGGCGCATGCCGCTGCTGGTCTGGGCCAACCTCTCGACCTCGCTGCTGGTGGTCGCGGCCACCCCCTTCATCGCCGGGGTGCAGTTCATGGTCCTCCTCGACCGCGCCCTGCACACCAACTTCTTCCAGGCGGCCTTCGGCGGCGACGTGATCAGCTACCAGCACATCTTCTGGTTCTACTCCCACCCAGCGGTCTACATCATGATGCTGCCCGGCTTCGGGATCGTCTCCGAGGTGATCTCGACCCACTCACGCAAGCCGATCTTCGGCTACAGGCTGATGGCGCTGGCGCTGCTCGGGATCGTCGTGCTCAGCTACTCGGTCTGGGCCCACCACATGTTCGTCGCGGGCATGTTCAGCTGGCTGCGGGTGCCGATGATGATCACCACGCTGCTGATCGCGGTGCCGACCGGAATCAAGATCTTCTCCTGGCTGGGGACGCTCTTCGGCGGGGTGATCCACCTGAGATCGACGGCGATGCTGTTCGCCCTCGGCTTCATCGTCACCTTCACCATCGGCGGCATCTCGGGCGTGATGCTGGGCATGGTCCCGATCGACATCCACGTCTCCGACACCTACTTCATCGTCGCCCACATCCACTTCGTCCTCTTCGGCGGCTCGGTCTTCACGATCTTCGCCGGCATCTACCACTGGTTCCCGAAGATGACCGGCCGCATGTACGACGAGAGGCTCGGCCGCATCCACTTCTGGGGCACGGTTGCGGGCACCTGGGGCACCTTCGTGCCGATGCACTGGATCGGCATGGAGGGGATGCCGCGCCGCGTCGCCGACTACGCGGCCCAGTTCGGGGGTTGGAACCTGGAGATCTCGATCGCCGCCTTCATCCTCGGCGCCGTGCAGCTGGTCTTCCTCTACAACATGATCGTCAGCTGGCGCTACGGCCCGAAGGCGGGGGCCAACCCCTGGCGCTCGAAGACGATCGAGTGGCAGGTCTCCTCGCCGCCGCCGATCTTCAACTTCGACGAGATCCCGCGGGTGGTCGGCGGGCCCTACGAATACGGCGTGCCCGGCGCCCGCCACGTGATCATGCCCGGCGAGAGCGCCGAGGTGCGAGAGCCGGAGCGGGCCGGGGTGGGGGCTCCCACGTGACCGACGAGGCCAAGACGGCCGGCGACGCCGGGGCGGCGAGCGATGCCAAGATCGAGGATTTCGGCACCCCCTCCGAGCACGCCTCCGAGGTGACCGCCGCGCGCGAGGCCGCGAGCAGCGGCGATCCCGATCCGCCCCCCTCGCACGAGGGGCGCCGACGCGTGCTGATCTTCCTCAACGAGGTCGCCGGCGGGCGCAAGCTCCTCACCGCGGCGCGCGACCTCGCCGACAGGGGCGCCGACTACTTCGCCGTGGTGGCGCCGCAGAACCAGCCGGTCGTCGGACAGCTCGTCGATGCCGAGGAGGTGCGCGAGGGCGCGCAGAGCCGGGTGGACGTGACCATGGAGGTGCTCGAAGAGTTCGGGGTCGAGGCCGAGGGCGACCGTCATGGACCCGGATTCCGCGCTGGCGCTCGACGACGCGGTGCGGGCGACGAAGCCGGACATCATCCTGCTCTCCTGCCTCTATGAGACCCGCTTCGGGCTCACCCGCAAGGACCTGGTCGAGTGGGCCAAGGACCGCTTCGACGCCCCCGTCGAGCACATCGCGGTTCGGGTCGACGACGACGCCGTTCGCTGGGACCTCACCCACACGCTGGTGGTGGCGACCAGGACGGTGCACAGCGCCGACCTGCTGAAGCGGCTCAAGGACCGCGCCGCCGAACGTCCCCACCGCTACACATTCATCTGCCCCAGGTCCGGCGAGGTCGCCCGCGAGGAGGTCTGTGAGAACCTCGCCGCCACTCTGGCCGAGATGTACCGGTCGGAGATCGACGCCACCGGACAGCCGATGAGCCCCGATCCGTATCACGCGATCGTCAACGCGATCGAGCACTACCGGATCGACGACATCCTGATTTCGACCCTGAAGGGCCAGCAGTCGGTCTGGCTCAAGGAGGGGCTGATCGACCGCGTCGAGGAGATCACCGAGATGCCGGTCGAGCACCTCGAGGCGAGCGCTCGCCAGGCGGCCGATGCGAAGCCGGCCACGGTGGGCGTGGGGGAGGAGGGCTGATGGAGAGCGCCAGCGTTGCCGCCGGTCATGCCGAGGACGAGCACCACGGCCCGCCGGAGGCACACAACAGCTCCCGGATCGACCGCCAGACCCTCGGCATCCTGCTCTTCATCGTCACCGAGACGATGCTCTTCGGCGCCTTCTTCGCCGCCTACTTCTTCATCCGCGTCGTCTCCAACACGGGCCCCTGGCCGCCGGACCCGTTCGAGCTGCCGGTCTCGGTCGCCTTCGTCAACACCCTGATCCTGCTCTCCTCGAGCTTCACCATGCACTGGGCGCTGGAGTCGATCCGGGCCGGCAACCACCGCGGCCTGAAGATGGGCCTGGTGACGACCTTCCTGCTCGGCGCGACCTTCCTCTTCATCCAGATCAACGAGTACATCCACATCGGCTTCTCGGCCCGCGACGGCGCCTTCGGCTCGATCTTCTACGGCCTCACCGGCCTGCACGGCGCTCACGTCTTCGTCGGCCTCACCCTGCTGGCGATCGCCTCTAACCGCGCCTTCCGCGGCCACTACGGCCCCGAGGCCAAGGACCACCTCGGCGTCGAGGTGCCGGGCATCTACTGGCACTTCGTCGACGTCATGTGGATCATCGTCTTCACCACGGTCTACGTCCTCTAGCCGCGGCCGCCGGTTCCGCGGAACCGGCGCCGGCTGCGAGAATCCGGTCGGTGCCCGAGCAGGTGCGAAACCCGCTGCGTCGCGAGCGCGACGCCTTCCGCGTGCTGATCATGTTCGTCGGTGCGGCCGCGGTGGTGATCGTGGTGACGCTGCTGCTGGGCTCGCTCGCGGGTCTCATCGTCGCGCTGGTCTTCTGGCGATCGGCCTCTGGCGCGCCTGGGGGTCTGGCGGCGCGAGGACCGACCGATCGGAGCCGAGCCGGTCGAGACGGGTCATCGAGCCGGACCGGCGGACCTGGTGCGAGCACTCCCCGCGAGAGTTGGCGCGCGAGGGACGATCCAGGATACGGCGCTTAGGGAACGCCGGCGCGATAGCCGCGCTCGGACGTCGCCGGCGCCGGCTGACCGACCGATTGCAGCAGGTAGGCGACCAGCTGGTTCAGCTGCTGCGGGGTGAGCTGGTCGCCGAAGTTCGAAGGCATCACTCCCTGGGGGAAGCCGGGGGTGACCTTGGCGGCCGGGTCTGCGATCGACTGCTTCACCTCGGCCGGGGTCTGGCCGGGGAGCACATCGTCCAGGTTGGGGCCGACGTTGCCGGTGGTGCCGGCGGCCTGCAGGGTGTGACAACCGCCGCAGGTGGTGGCGAAGTACTGGTTCGGGATGAACTCGGGCGGCTGAATCCCGGGCACGCCGGCGACGCTGGCGACGTAGGCGGCAACGTTGTCGGCGTCCTGGCCCTCGACAAGGTTGGCCGGCATGTAGGTGTCGACGTTCTGCGGGCTGGACGGGCGCGGGTTCTCGATCTGGCCCGAGACGACGCCCTCGATCGTGTCCTGGTCCATGCCGGCTGGCGCGGGCCGCCTTGAAGGCCAGGTCCAGGTTGGGGCCGACCTGGCCGCTGGTGCCGGCGGCGGTCAGGGTGTGACAGGTGCCGCACTTCTGGGTGAACAGCTGCTGGCCCTGGTCGAGGTTCGCGGTCTCCTGCAGGTCGCAGCCGGTCAGCGCCGCCAGGGCGGCGAGGGCGATTCCGGCTCCGAGCAGGAGCTTGAGGCGACGTGGACGAGCTGCGGCGGGCATCTGCGGGGGCGAATCCTATATGTCGCCCGAGCGGCCCTTGGCCGCCTCGCGGGCGGTCGGATAAGCTTGAGCCGAAAGCCACGAACGATCTCGAAGCGGAGGAATCGTGGAGGTAAGGGAGGGGATGTCCAGCGTGGTCGTGGCCCTCGGCCCGGACCACACCCTGCGCGACGCCGCCGCCAAGATGACCGAGAAGGGGACCGGCGCGGCGCTCGTCTTCGACGACGAGGCGCCGGCGCCGCGGATCATCACCGAGCGCGACGTCCTGATCGCGATCGGCGACCGGCAAGGATCCCGACGAGGTCACGGTCGCCGACCACATGAGCGAGAGCGTGATCTCCGCGCCCCCCGACTGGAGCCTGGAGCGCGCCGCCGACGAGATGGTCAAGCGCGGCATCCGCCACCTGGTCGTGGTCGACCGCGGCGAGCTGGTCGGCGTCCTCTCCATGCGCGACATCGTCCGCTGCTGGACCCAGGAGGGCGCCACCTCCTCGATGAATCCGCCGTAAACGGCTTCGCCATCTGGTCGCGGCCACGAGCGCCGCAGACGTGAGTCGCGGCGCTACGCGCCGCTCCGAATGGAGCGGCTGGTGGCCGCTGAGCGCGCCAGCGGGATCGTGGCGCTGTCAACCTCCTGCTCACGGGGCATCGCGGCGATCTCGGCGCGGTTGCCTCGAAGCCAGGCGATCAGGGAGATCAGCGCGACCAGGCCGCCCGCCACGGAGTAGGGCCACCAGGCGTAGAGGCCGACGATGACGAAGGCGAGACCGGCGGCGGTCAGCGCCGGCAGCCACGAGCGGCCGGGCGCGTAGACGAGCTCGGTGGGCTTGGGTGGCTGGCTCATGCGAGGGGCGGCCGGCTCACGCGAGGTAGAGGATCGCGACGTAGAAGGCGAAGCCGAAGACGAACATGGCCAGCGCCCCGAAGAGCATGCCCGACTTGATGTTGGCGCGCGCGCGAATGCGGTCCACGGCGGGAACCTACAACACCGAGTCGGCGGCCATCGCCACGAACAGAAGCGCCAGGTAGAGGAGGGAGCTGAGGTACAGGCGCCGCGCCGCCGCCCTCGACGGCCGCAGCGACAGGGCCGCCGCCAGCCCGATCAAGCCGGCGCCGAGCGCGAGCGCCGCGGCGAGATAGAGACCGCCGAAGAGCCCAGTCGCCGCCGGCAGCGCGGTGACCGCGACCAGCACCACCGAGTAGGCGAGGATCTCGCGCCGGGTGACCGCCTCGCCGCGGACCACGGGCAGCATCGGCACGCCCGTGCGCGCGTAGTCGTCCTTGATCAGCAGCGACAGCGCCCAGAAGTGCGGCGGCGTCCAGAGGAAGACGATGGCGAAGGGCCAGAGCGCGTCGAGGCTGAGCCCGCCGGTTGCGGCCGCCCAGCCGACCAGCGGGGGTACGGCGCCGGCTGCGCCGCCGAGGACGATGTTCTGGGGCGTCCGCGGCTTCAGCCAGATCGTGTAGAAGAAGACGTAGCCCAGCAGCCCGACCGCGGAGAGGGCAGCGGCGAGCGGGTTGACCGTCAGGCTCAGCTGGACGACCGCGGCGACGCCAAGGCCGATGCCGAAGACGAGGCCATGGGCGGGGCTGATCCGCCCGCTGGCGAGTGGGCGGCGACTGGTCCGCGTCATGCGCGCGTCCGACTCGCGCTCGAGGTAGTGATTGATCGCCCCGGCGCCGCCGGCGGCGAGGTAGCCACCGAGCATCGTCCAGAGGATCGTGGACAGCGGCGGGCCGGACGGATCGGCGACGAACATGGTCGCCACCGTGGTCAGCAGCAGCAACGAGATGATCCGCGGCTTGGTCAGGGTGATGTAGTCGCCGATCAGCTCGCGGGCCGAGCCCGCGGCGCTAACGCGAAGCGGGCGCGGACCCGGCGCGGCGATGCGCCCGCCGGCCGGCTCGATCCGCCCCCGCTCCAGTGTGCCGGTCTCGGCTTCCACGATCAGGCGGCCGCCGGCGAGGCCGGGGCCTTGCCGGTCCGGATGGACTCTGGGGAGGGGACTCGCACCCAGGCGAAGGTATAGGCGATCAGCAGCACGGAGGCCCAGAGCAGGGTGCCGGTGGCGAGGTGGGCCACCACCAGGGCGGCGTGCTTGCCGAGCATCACGTTGAGGACGCCGAGCGCGAACTGGGCCGCGAGCAGCGCCGCCGCCAGCGCCAGCAGTCGCGAGCGCGAGCCGCGCGCGTAGGCGAGCCCGAGCAGGAAGAGCACCGAGACGGTGGCGCCGTAGACGAGCACCCGGTGCGTGAGCTGGATGTCGATCAGGCGCGACTCGCCGAAGGGCAGCACCCCCTGGTTGGCGCAGCCGGGGAATTGCTCGCCGCAGGCGAGGTGGGCGCCGCCGACGGCCCCGCTCTCCACTCCCTCCTCCTCGGTCCCGGCGACGTAGCCGCCGGCGACGATCGCGGCCAGCACCAGCACCGCCGCCACGGCGGACGCGGTGCGCAGCCCGCGCGGGGGCGCGGCGGCGGCCTCGGCGCCGCCCGAGCTCTCCAGCGCCTGCTCTCGGCGGGCCCGGACCGCCAGCCACAGCAGGGTCCCGAGCAGGAGCATGGCGAGCATCAGGTGGCCCGCGACCAGCGGCTCGTGCAGGTTGTTCTCCACGGTGAGGCCGCCGAGGACGGCCTGGGCGAGCACCAGCACCCCCGCGAGGGCCGACCCCCGAAACGCCCAGCGCTGCTCCGGCAGCCGCTTCAAGGCGCGCCAGGCCATCCAGACGATCAGGCCGACGACGACCGCCGCCAGCACCCGGTGGGAGAACTCGACGATCCGGTTGACGTCGCCGATCAGCGGGATCACCTGGCCGCCGCACAGGGGCCAGCCCTCGGTGCCGCTGCCGGCCGGCCCGCAGCCGAGGCCCGAGTCGCTGACGCGGACCACGCCGCCGACCAGTATCAGCGCGAAGGTGACGATGGCGGTGAGGTCGACGAGCCGCCTGAAGTCGCGAAGCTCGCCGGCATCGCCGCCGGCACGGGAGCGCTCCATGCGCGTCAGGCTACCGGGCCGGTTCGCTCGGCTGAGCGCGCCGCGACGGCCGTTTCGTCGCGGGCGCGGGCTGCGTCACGAATGTCACGAAGGGGCTCGGCGCTGCGCACGTCGGGCACCACGTCGAAATTGTGCTCGGGGGGCGGTGAGAGCGCGTACCACTCGAGTGTCTCCCCGCGCCACGGGTCGGGACCGGCGGGGACGCCGGAGCGAACGCTGGCCATCGCGTTGATGATCGAGAGCAGGATCCCGGTGGCGAGGACGAAGGCGCCGATGGTGGCGATCAGGTTGTAGGTGTCCAGGCCCTGCCCCTCGAAGTAGCGGTAGACGTCCACCGGCTGGCCATCGAGGCCGGCGAGGAACATCGGGAAGAAGGTGGCGTGGACGCCGATCAGGATCAGCAGCAGCGACCACCGGCCCATCGACTCCCCCATGGTGCGGCCGGTCATCTTCGGGAACCAGTAGTGCAGCGCAGCCAGGCCGCCCAGCACCGAGCCGCCGACCAGCACGTAGCCGGTCTCCGCGGTGGCGTCGGCCGTGTCGGCGAGCAGCCAGTTGACCGGGATCACCGCCTGGCTCAGCTCCCCGGCCAGGCCGAAGGAGATGGTCGAGATCGCCCCCAGCGCGAACAGGAGCGGAGCCCGCATCTGGATGGCCCCCGAGGCCAGCGTCGCCAGCCAGTTGAAGAAGATCACTCCGACCGGCACCAGCAGCAGCAGCGCCATCAGCATCGCGGCGTAGAGCCAGCCGATCGGGATCGACGCCGTGAACATGTTCTGCATCCAGGCCAGCACGCCGAGCACCGGGATCGCGGCGATCGAGGCGTTGACGGCGCCGCGCGAGAAGAGGGGCTTGCCCGAGAAGGCGGGCAGGATCTCCGAGATCGCGCCGATCGCCGGCAGCAGCATCAGCAGGTAGCAGCCGGTGAAGAAGATCCAGCTCAGGTGCTGGTAGTAGATCGGCGCGCCGCCCTCGCCGGCGTCGAAGAAGACGCCGTTGAAGTGGCGGTCGATCTCCAGCATGGTCAGGGCGGCGAGCATCACGGGGCCGATCACCAGCAACAGCCAGCTGGAGACGGCGCCGGCGACGCTGAACGGCGGCAGCCGCCGCCAGGCCATCCCCGGCGCCCGCATCCGCCGCAGCGTCACCGCCAGGTTGAGCGCCTGCAGGGTGAAGCCGAGCACCGCCAGCCCGACCGCGGTGATCCAGACGTCGACGCCGTTGTTGGCGGTGAAGGCCGTGTCCGCCAGCGGCGGCAGCGCGTTGAAGCCGGCCTCGGGCGGGGTGTAGGCGAAGCTGACGTAGAGGGCGGCGCCGGCGGCCAGGTAGAGCCACAGCGCCAGCGAGCCCAGGCGCGGGAAGGCGAGCGAGCGGGCGCCGATCTGGAGCGGCACCACGTAGGTGAAGAGGCCGATCGCGAGCGGCACCGCGAACAGCACCACCAGCGTCGTCTCGGAGATCGAGAGCAGCCGGTTGAAGGTGACCGGCTCGATCAGCGTGTTCTGGGGCACGGCGAGCTGCGCCCGCATGAGCAGGAAACCGACCAGCCCCAGCACCAGGAAGGCGAGCGAGGCGGCGACGAAGAGGCGGCCGACGTCCTTGTGGTCGCCGCTGGTTCCCAGCTCGATCCAGCGCGGCCCCGGGGTGGGGATCCCGTCGCTGACCAGCTCGGGCCGGTGCGGGGACAGGGTTCCGGATCCGTCTGTCATTGACCGGGGGGCGCTTCCTCGCCCCTGGTGTTCGCGGCGAGCCCGGAGCCCGCCGCCAGCTGCTGCTGGACGAAGGCCTGGCCGCGCTGGATGCCGCGGGCCTGCTCGGCGAGCCAGGCCTGGTAGTCGGTCGGGCTGACCACTCGCACCCGGGTGCGCATCGCCGCATAGGAGGCGCCCGAGAAGGCGTAGGAGGCCCCGTCGTAGGTGCCTTCCTCGTCCGCCCTGAACCAGGTCCGGTTCAGCGTCCCCGGGATCGCGTCGGCCTTGACCCCGAGGCCAGGCACCCACCAGCGGTGCAGGACGTCGGTCGAGTCGAGGGTGAGCACCACGGTGGTGTCCACCGGGACGACAAGCTCGTAGTAGGAGAAGACCTGGGGGAAGGCTGCGCTCGCGCCGGTCCCGGCGGGGCCGGTCGTCCCTTCGGAGCTCGCCGCTGCGCCCGCTGCGCCCTCGCCCTGGGTCGTCTGCTCCGGGTACTCGTAGCGCCAGATCCACTGCTGGCCGACAGCCGTGATCTCCAGCGGCCTCGGGTCGCCGGTGGGGATGTCGAGGCTGCGCTGCGCGGTGAGCGTCGCCGACGCCTGCAGTCCGCTGGGCCCGGAGGCCTCGACCTGGGACGCGCTGTCGGTGAGGATCACCCCGGCGACGAAGATCGCGGCGGCGAGGGCCGCGAAGGCCGTGGCGGCCGTCAGCTGCGCGCGCCCCCGGCTGCGCAGCCGGCGCGGTTGGCGACCGCGCGCGGCGCGGAACCGGACGGCAAGGCCGACCAGGGCGACGTTGATCGCGATCACCAGCACGGCGGCGACCGCGAGCATCACCCAATAGAGGGCGTTCAGGTCCTCCGCGTTCGGCGAATGGGCGCTTTCGGGGCCAGGCAAGGCGCGGCCATTCTATTCATCAGGTCGCGGCCACCGGCGCCGCAAGCTGACCCTAGGAGCGGGATCGCTGACCCTGCGCCCAGGAGCCGAGGTCGATGAAGAAGGCGAAGATGACGATGAACCACTCGAATCCCCGGACGCCGTCGGACGATGCCCACATCACCGCGTAGGCCAGCGTCGTCCAGGGGAGCAGGAAGAAGCCCAGGAAGGGGACGATCCAGCTCTCGAAGGCTCGGCCGAGCAGGTCGCCGAAGAGCCACAGCGCGATCAGCGCCAGGCGCGGCGAGATGACCGCAAGCAATGCCACGAAGCAGCCCATTGGCGGACCCTATCTCAGTCAGCCCGAGGGGATCTCAGGGACTCCTCGATCGCGTCCAGCCGGGCGCTGATCTGCGCCAGCTGGGCGGACAGCTGCTCGTTCGGCCCCTGCGAGTCGCGGTGCGCTTGGGCTCGTTGACGAGCGCTCTCGATCAGGGTGGCGGTCACCGCCGCCGTGACCACGGCCAGGACGCTGATGCCGGCGAGCATCAGGACTGACGCGATCAGCCTGCCCGTGGTGTCGGCGGGCGCCAGATCCCCGTAGCCGACGGTGGTCACCGTCTGCAGGGAGAACCAGAGGCCGTTCCCCAGGCTCGAGAACTCCGAGCGGTCGAGCAACCAGACCAGGACGCCGCCGAGCAGGGTGACGATCAGGGTGAAGGAGGCGATCAGCCGAACCGCACGCCGCACCGTCAGCGGCTTTCGCGACAGCACGCCACCGAGCTTCCCTTCCGGAGGCGGCTTTTGATCTTGGGCCGCCGCCTGATTCACGAACCGGCCCCCAACTGCGGGCGGCGGAGGGTGGCGCGCGGGCACCCGATCGTCATGCGCCGAGCATATCCCGCGGCGCGGCCGACCCCGGAGCGTCGGCCGCACCCATCTCATTCCGATCGGGTGATGGCGGCGGCTTCGGAGCGCGGCCACGGCCGGTTCAGCTCACCCGGGGAGCTGAGCCGAGTAGGGCCCGCGCCCGGTGACGCATGCCGCGCCGCAGCGCGCCCCGAGCGCCAGCGCTTCTTCGACCGGGCGGCCGTCGCCGAGCCCGTAGGTGAGGCCGGCAGCGAAGCTGTCGCCCGCGCCGTAGGCATCCACGGGAGGACCGGGAAGGGGCTCGGCAGCCCAGCTGCTGGTGTGGCCGTCGGCGCCCAGCAGGGTGCCCCCCTCGGCACCCGCCGTGCGGGCCACGAGATGGGGCGGGGGGTCGAGGTCCCCAGGCACGTAGCGCTCGCCCTCGTCCTCGGCGCTGGAGACGAGCATGTCGAGCTGCACGCCGGCCTCCGCAAGGACGCCTCGGGCCCGGACCGTGGCGATCAGCTTGCGCGCGGCTCGAGCCGCCCGCAGCGCGCCCGCGTCACCGGCGGTGAAGTAGACGGCATCGGCGGCCGCGAGCTCGTCCCACGGCAGCGGGTCGTCTCCCCGCGGCCCCATGCGCTCGCCCATCACCGTGATCGTGCGCTCGGCGTTCGCATCCAGGTGGACGAAGGCTCGCCGCTGCGGCTCGTGGCGCCAGGCCGCCTCGACGCGAAGGCCCAACGCCTCCAGCTCCCGCTTCGCCCGCCGCCCGAGCTGATCGTCGCCGAGCGCGGTCAGGAACAGGCACTCGCCGGCGAGCCGCGCCAGCTGCACCGCGGCCACCGCTCCTCCGCCGCCGGGCTCCTCCCAGGCTTCCAGTGCGTGCACGATCGCGCCCGGGGCCGGCACGCGCTCGACCCGCGCGAACTCGATCCACTCCACGTGCCCGACGACGGCGACCCGCATCGGCTCAGGCTAGCCGCCGAGGGCAGATCGATCGCGTAGGCGCCCCCGCTGACGATCGGCATGACCTAGGACTGGGGCTGGCGATCCCGCCCCGCGGGAGCTCCCCCTCGATCACGCGGTTCTGGAGGTTCCCGAAACTCGCCGAGACCCAGGCATTGATCATCTCCAGCCGCCTGCCGAGCACGCCGCCCAGGTAGTACAGGTGCACCGTCAGGTAGGTGAGGAAGGCCGGGGGTCCCGAGTAGCCGAGCCCCCTGATCTCGCACACCGCCCTGCCGCGCCCGACCACCGCCAGCGCGCCCTTGTCGCGGTAGCGGAACGGCTTTGTGGCGCCGGGTTCGCCGCCGCGGATCGCGCGCGCCACGTGGCGCGCCTGCTGGATCGCCACCGTCGCCAGGCCCGGCAGGGGCTTGCCCTCCGCACCGTAGGCGAGGCTGGCGGCGTCGCCGATCACCGAGATCTCGGGGTGACCGGGCAGGGTGAGGTCGGGATTGATCTCGATTCGACCGGCTCGGTCGGCCTTCGCCCCGGTCGCTTGCGCGAGCGCCTCGGCGGCCCCGGCCGCGCGGACGCCCGCGGCCCAGACCACGGTCCGGGCGTCGATTCGCTCCTCGCTGTCGCCGACCTTGATCGTCACGCCCTCCTCGTCAATCGCCGTCGCCTGGGCGCCCTCGCGCACCGTGACGCCGAGGGAGGCGAGTCCGTGGGCCGTCTTGGCCGAGAGCTTCTCGCGGAACGCCGGGACCACACGCTGGCCGGCGTCGATCAGGATCACCCGGGCCTGGGCGGGGTCGATGCGGGAGAAGTTGCGTTTCAGGTGATGCCGGGCCAGGATCGCGAGTTGCCCGGCGACCTCGACGCCCGTCGGCCCGCCGCCGATGATGGCGAAGGTCAGCCACTTCTCCCACGCCGTCTGGTCATCGGCGCGCTCGGCCTCCTCGAACGCCGAGAAGATCTGGTTACGCAGACGAACCGCGTCGGCGAGCGTTCTTGAGGCCGAACGACGTCCGCTGCCACTCGTCGTGGCCGAAGTAGGAGGTCTGCGCCCCGCAGGCGAGGATCAGGCTGTCGTAGCCGAGGCGCTCGCCGCGATCGAGGGTGACCTGCCGCCGCTCGACGTCGAAGTCGGTGACCTCGGCCATCAACACGCTGGCGTTCGACTGCCGCTTAAGGTGCCCGCGGATCGGTGAGGCCAGGTTCCCGAGCGAGATCGCGCCCATCGCGCACTGGTAGAGCAGCGGCTGGAACAGGTGGTGGTTCGTCCGGTCCACCACCGTCACCTCGACGTCGGCGCGGCGAAGGCCGTGCGCCGCGGCGAGCCCGCCGAAGCCGCCGCCGACGATCACCACCCGGCGTCGCCCGGAGGCCGGCGCCTCAGGCGCCACGCGACCGGTCTCCCTCGGCCGGGTCACACCCCCCGGCGCTCCAGGTGGGTCAGCGTGCCGCCACCGGCGCCCTGCCGATCACGATCAGGTCGAAATCGCTCACTAGCCGAGCTCCTCGAGCCGCTCCCCGATGATGATCCGGCCGGCGGCCTCGATCAGCGCCAGGTGCGAGAACGCCTGGGGGAAGTTGCCGAGGTGGCGGGCGGTGCTGGTGTCGTACTCCTCCGCGAACAGCCCCAGCGGCGAGCCGACCCTGAGCAGCAGCTCCATCAGGTCGACCCCGCGCTGGCGCTCGCCCACGATCGCCAGGGCCGAGACGAGCCAGAAGGAGCAGATCAGGAAGCTCCCCTCCTTGCCCGACATGCCGTCGTCGGTCTCGCCGGTGCGGTAGCGCAGCACGAAGCCGTCCTCGGTCAGCTCCTCGGCGATCGCCTCGACGGATTTGCGCAGGCGTTCGTCGTCGTGCGGCAGGAAGCCGAAGATGCGCCGCCAGCAGGGTGGAGGCGTCGAGCGCGTCGGTCTCGTAGTGCTGGCGCAGAACGTCGTCCTTGAGGCCGTGCTCGAGGATGTCCTCCTTGATCTCCTCGGCCGTCGCCGCCCACGTCTTCCTGAGCTCGTCGTCGCCGCGGATCTCGGCCACCTTGGCCGCGCGGTCCAAGGCCACCCAGCACATCAGCTTCGAGGAGACGTAGTGCTGCGGCGCTGCCCGGGCCTCCCAGATGCCCTGGTCCGGATCGCGCCAGACCTTGGTCGCGCATTCGGCCTGCGCTTCGACGATCGGCCACAGCCGCCGCGGCAGGTGCTCGCTGCGCCGAGTGTGCAGCAGAATCGAGTCGAGGACGGCGCCGAAGACGTCGTTCTGGCGCTGGTCGAACGCCCCGTTGCCGACCCGCACGGGGCTGGCGCCGGCGTAGCCCGAGAGCTCGTCCCGGGTCGACTCGGTCAGGTCACGGCGGCCGTCGATCCCGTACATGATCTGCAGGGCGCCGTCCTCGTTGGCCTCGAGGTCGGCGACGAACTGCATGAACTCGTCCGCCTCCCAGTCGAGGTTGAGGTAGTGCAGCGCCTGCAGGGTGAAGGTCGAGTCCCGCATCCAGGTGTAGCGGTAGTCCCAGTTGCGCTCGCCGCCGGGCGTCTCGGGAAGGGAGGTGGTGAGGGCGGCCACCGTGGCGCCGGTCGGCATGTAGGTGAGGCCCTTGATCGCGAGCGCCGAGCGCTGGATCGGATCGCGCCAGCGGTGGTCCGGCAGCCGCGCCCGGCTGAGCCAGCCGCGCCAGTAGCGCGTCGTGTTGCCCAGCCGCTCGTTCGCCTGATCGATGCTCTGGGGCGAGTCGAGGCCCTCGGCCCAGGAGAGCGAGCAGTACATCTGCTCGCCCTGCTTGAGCACGTGGCGGGCCCGCGCCCAGTCGCCCTCGATCCCGAGCGGGATGTCACTGGTCAGCCTGATCGTCTGGTCCGCGCCGGTCGCGTCCGCGGCGTGGCGGTCGTCTCCGACCAGCGACCACTCGGCCGGAACGCTCCCGTACTCGAACGCGGGCTCGCAGATCAGCTCCATCTCCACCTCCCCCTCGAGGCAGAGCACGGCGCGGACCAGGACGTGGTCGGCGTCCTCGTCCGCCGGCGGCCGGGTATGGGGTGTGATCGTGTCCTCGCCCTTGCGGGGACCGAGCGTCAGCGCGTCGCGAACGACCGCCCACCCGGTCGGCGTCTTCCAGGTGGTCGCGACCATGTTGGTCCCCGGCTCGTAGATCCTTGCCGCCGGCACGTTGATGCCGAAGGGGCCGAGGCGGAAGGTCCCCGCCTCGCGGTCGAGCAGGTTGCCGAAGATGCTGGGCGAGTCGAAGCGGGGGACGCAGAGCCAGTCGATCGATCCGTCCGGTGCCACCAGGGCGCCGGTGTGGCAGTTGGAGAGGAAGGCGTAGTCAGCGATTGGGGGGAAGGGGAGGGCGCCGCGGCGCTCCGGGCGGGGGTCTCGGCTGCCTTCTTCTTCGCTCCCGGCCTTCTTCGACTCGGCGGCGCTCATGATTCGGCGATCCAGGGGCCGTGCCAGCCGCCGTAGGCGGCCACCAGCCTGTCGGCTGCCTTGGGCCCCCACGAACCCGGTTTGTAGGGATGGACCTTGGGCGGCTTGTTGATCAGGCGCCGGCTGATGCGCCAAGTCTCCTCGATGTTGTCCTGGCGCGTGAAGCGCATGCTGTCGCCCCGCATCGCCGCGAGCAGCAGCACCTCGTAGGGCGTCGGCCCCTCGCCGCCCTCCTGCGCGAACTCCATGTCCAGGTGGATCGGCTCGGGCTCGCGCACGTCGCTGCGCTGGGCCTCGAGCAGGAACCGGATCCCCGTGGACGGGTCGAGCTTGATCACCAGCTGATCTGGCTCCGGGCGGCGGGATGTGGGGCCGCGGAACCCGAGCCGGGGAGGGTCCTCGAAGATCAGCCTGACCTCGGTCTGGGTGACCGGGAGGAGCTTGCCGGTGCGGATGAAGAAGGGGACCCCGGTCCAGCGCCAGTTTTCGATCTCGAAGCGCGCCGCGGCGTATGTTTCGGTGGTAGAGGTTTTGGCGACGCCCTTGACTCCGCGGTAGCCGGCGTGCTGGCCGCGGACGTAATGCCTCGGGCTGGCGGCGGGCATCGCCGAGAAGACGGCGAACATGGCGTCCTTGAGGGCGCGCGCGTCCCGTGCGGCGGGCGGCTCCATGGCCGTGGCTGCGATCACCTGCATCAGGTGGTTGACGACCACGTCGCGAAACGCCCCGACCGGGTCGTAGAAGCTGCCGCGGTCGGCGACGCCGAAGTCCTCGGCCATGGTGATCTGCACGCAGGCGACGCTGTTTCGGTTCCAGATCGGCTCCAGGATCGCGTTGGCGAAGCGCAGATAGAGGATCTCGGCCAGGCCCATCTTGCCGAGAAAGTGGTCGATGCGGTAGAGCTGCGACTCGTCGAGGTACCGGTGAAGCTCAGCGGCCAGCGCGCGGGCGGATTCGAGGTCATGGCCGAAGGGTTTCTCCACCACGACGCGCGCGTTCTCGGTCAACCCGGCGCCCGCCAGCCCCTTGACCACCATCCCGAACAGCGACGGCGGGATCTCGAGGTAGAAGACCGGGGTCCTGTGGCCCTTGATCTCCGCGGCGACCCGCTCGTAGGTCGCGTCGTCGGCGAAGTCGCCCTGCACGTAGGAGAAGCGCTTGGCGAGGCGATTGAAGACCCTTGGGACGAGCTTCTCCCCGGCTCCCTTGATCGCCTTGCGGGCGTGGTCGCGAAGGTCGGCCTCCGACCAATCGTCGAAGGCGACGCCCACGATCGGGCAATCCAGGAGGCCCCGCGCCTCCAGCCTGTACAGCGACCTGAAGGTCATCACCTTCGCCAGGTCGCCCGAGATCCCGAAGACGACGAAGACGTCAGCCTTGCGATCGACCATCCGTGCCATTCGGCCGCGATCCCCGCGCCGTCAGCGGGACGAACAGGAAGTGGTAGATCGACGTCATCCCGACTGAGTACGGGCGAGGTCGATAATGGTTGAGGCGAGCGAGATCACGTGGTGGCCGATGTTTCGTAGCGTCACGGCAACTCCAGAAGCCAGCAGCGCTGCAAGCTCGGCTGGGTCACGCTAGGACGGATGAGGGCGTGCCACATCACCTCATTCGGGTGAAAGGGCCCCCGGCTCCCGCTGGCGAAGGGATCCGGGAGCAGAAGCTCCTCGCCTCCCACCGGGCCGAGGACGCTTAGAGCGCGGGCAGATGCGCGGCAGCCCCACTAGCTGAACACGTTCACCGCACGGGCGATGACGAGTCCGAGTATCGCGAGCGAGGCCACTGCCTGGGCCGCCATCGCGACCTTCACTCGCGGCGCATACGGCATGGCGTCGGTGGGGCTGAAGGCGGTCGCGTTGGTGAAGCCCAGGTACAGGTAGTCGACGAACTGCGGACGCCAGTCCGGCGGCGCCAGCTCCGGATTCATCTGCTGCGGGAAGACGATGTCCGGGTGGGAGGGCATCCGATGGGCGCGGGCGGCCGCTCCGCCGCAGTCGAGCTGCCAGTAGAGAAGGGAGAAGGCGATGTTGTTGACGATCCAGACGATTGCGCCGGCGGCGAGCAACTCGCCCGCGGTGTCGGTCGCGGAGCCGCCGTCGATGAGCTCGGCGATCAGAAATCCGGTGGAGAGCAGGGCGCCGATCACCAGCACCGCCACCAGCCCCACCGAGAGCCGCTGCAGCCGGCGCGAGCGACGGTCGATCGCGCCGGGGTCGCCGATGATCAGGGCGGCGAGCAGGATCCCCTCGATCGTGGGGACGACCCACCGCGCGTGGATT
This sequence comes from uncultured Solirubrobacterales bacterium, assembly GCA_963746615.1. Classification (GTDB taxonomy): domain Bacteria; phylum Actinomycetota; class Thermoleophilia; order Solirubrobacterales; family 70-9; genus SHVA01. The sequence goes on from CAVVBU010000007.1 coordinate 20,505, forward strand.
GGGCTAAGCGCGCTCGGGAGCAGCAGGGTCAGCACGATCACAGCGAGCACGGCGCTCGCCATCGGCCAACGCGGCTCGCCGACGATCCCGGTCTCCGTTGGCGCAGGAATGCGGGCATCATCGCGAATCGCGGGGCGTGCGCCGGCCCCAGGGCCGATCATGCACCGCGATGCCTTCGACATCTCACAGCAGCGACGACCTGACCTACGTCGGCCACGCCACCACGCTGCTGCGGCTCGCCGGATTCTCCGCCCTCACCGACCCGCTGCTGCGGCGACAGTTCGGACCGCTGCGCCGGCAGGTTCCTGAAGCGCCGGCCGGCATAGCGGGCGAGGCCGACGCCATCCTGATCTCGCACCTGCACCGGGATCATCTCGATCTGCGCTCATTGAGGCGGATCGCCCCGGGGACGCCCGTGGTGGTGCCGCGCGGCGGCGCCGGGCTTGCCTCCAGGGCGGGCGCCGACCGGGTTCACGAGATCGGAGAGGGGGAGAGCGTCACGCTCGGCCCGCTCGAGGTGACCGCCGTGCCCGCGCTTCACGACGGGCGCCGCGACCCCTGGAGCAGGCCGGCGCCGGCGCACGGCTTTCTGATCGAGGGGGGCGGGCGCCGCGTCTACTTCGCCGGCGACACCGATCTCTTCGAGCGGATGGCGGACCTCGCTCCCCTCGACCTGGCCCTAATCCCGGTCTGGGGCTGGGGCCCGACCTTGGGAGAGGGTCACCTCGACCCCGAGCGGGCGGCTCGGGCGCTAGCGCTGCTTCAGCCGCGGCTCGCGGTGCCGATTCACTGGGGAACGATCTACCCCTTGGGGCTGCGCCGGCTTCGGCCCGGACCTCTCACGGAGCCGCCGCTGGAGTTCGCCCGCCGCGCCGCCGAGTTGGCGCCCGAGGTCGAGGTGCACGTCCTGCCGCCAGGCGCGAGTATGTCGCTGTGAGCGACCGGACCCACACAGCCCGCCGCCTCATCGGTGTCGTCGTGCGCGGCCTGGTCCTCTGGGCCCTGGTCGCGATCGTCTTCTGGGCGGCCGTCGGCCTGATCCCGGGCATCGATCTGCCGAGCTTCCCGGCCGCGCTGCTGACCACGGCGCTGGTGATGTTGGTAAACGGGCTGCTCTGGCCGCTGATCATGCGGTTGGTGCTGCCGCTGACCGTGCTCAGCTTCGGCCTCCTCTCGCTCGTCCTGAACGCCATCGTGGTCGGGCTGGTGATCAAGCTGGTGGACGGCTCGGCACCGCCGTTCCTCGGCGCGCTGGCCTGCCGCCTTCGTCCTCTCCGTGACCCTGATGCTGCTGGCGCCCGCGCTCAGCTTCGACGACGACGCGCGTCAGCTTCGCATCGTCCGCCGCCGTGCCCGCAGGGTGAGCGAGGCGAACAGGACCGACGTCCCCGGCGTGATCATGTTCGAGATCGACGGACTCGCCGAGCCGGTCCTCCGCCGCGCGCTGGAGGAGGGCCACGCGCCGAACATGGCGCGCTGGCTGGAGCGGCAGAGCCACCGGGTCGTCCCCTGGGAGTGCGACCTCTCGAGCCAGACCGGCGCCAGCCAGGCGGGGCTGCTGTTGGGCTCGAACCACGACATGCCGGCCTTCCGCTGGTACGAGAAGGACTCCGGGCGGACCATGGTCTCCAACCACGGCAAGGACGCCAGCGAGCTCGAGCGGCGCCACTCCGACGGCGGCGGCCTGCTGGCGGCCGACGGGGCCAGCCGCGGCAACATGTTCTCCGGCGACGCGCCGCGCTGCTCGGCGACGATGAGCGTGATCCGCGACCGCGAGCGCTCGCGGGCGAGCGAGTACTTCGCGTACTTCGCTGACCCGTACGGGTTCACCCGTACGATCGCGCTCTACATCTGGGACGTGATCCAGGAGCGCCGCGCAGCGCGCCGCCAGCGCAAGTCCGGCGAGGATCACATCGACCGCGGCGGCCTCTACCCGTGGATGCGCGGGGCGATCACGGTGATCATGCGCGACCTCAACGTCGCCACGCTGATGGGCGACATCGTCGAGGGGGTGCCGGTGGCCTACTCGACCTTCGTCGGCTACGACGAGGTCGCGCATCACTCCGGCATAGAGCAGCCCGACGCCTTCGCGGTGCTCAAGCAGCACGACGCCCAGCTCGCGCGGCTGGAGAAGGCGGTCGAGCTGGCGCCGCGGCCCTACCACCTGGTGGTGCTCTCCGACCACGGCCAGAGCCAGGGCCGGCCATTCCGCCAGCGCTACGGCGAGACGCTCGACGACCTGGTCGAGGGCGCTCTCGGCGATGGCGCCGTGTTCGCACCGGCGCCGAGCGACGAGGGGCTGAGCAGCGTCGGCGGCGCGCTCACCGATGCCCGCGACGAGGACAACGCCGGCGCCAGGCTCGTCGCGCGCGCCACCCGCAACAGCATGGTCGAGGGCGAGGTGGCGATTGGGCCCAACCGCGAGACGCTGAAGCAGGAGAAGGCTGAGGGCGCCTCTGATCACGCCGCCATCGTGCTGGCCTCGGGCGGGCTGGGGCTGGTCTCGCTGACCGCCCGCGACCATCGCATGACCCTGGAGGAGATCGAGTCCCTCTATCCGGAGCTGGTTCGCACGCTCGCGGCCCACCCCGGGATCGGCTTCGTCATGGTTCGAAGCGAGTCCGAGGGCGCCGTGGTGCTGGGTCCCGGCGGGCGCCGCCGGCTGTCGGACGACGAGGTCACCGGCGAGGACCCGCTGCGCCACTTCGGCCCGCACGCGGCCGACCACCTGCGGCGCACCGACGGCTTCCCCCACTGCCCCGACCTGCTGGTCAACTGCGTCTATGACCCGGAGGCGAGGGAGGTGGCGCCGTTCGAGGAGTTCATGGGCTCACACGGTGGGCTCGGCGGCTGGCAGAGCCACCCCTTCGCGCTGGTGCCGGCCGCCTGGAGCGAGCCCGCCGGCTCGATCGTCGGCGTCGAGGCGATGCACAGGGCGCTGCGCGGCTGGCTGGAGGAGTCGGGCCAGCAGGTGAGGCCGCACGGGCGCCAGATGAGGCCGGAAGGCGGCTGAAGGCTGCCTCCCGGCCTCGGATCAGCCGGAGGCCTCAGCCGTCGAGCAGCTTCGCCTTCTGCTGCGCGAACTCCTCGTCGCTGAGGACGCCCTCGTCATGGAGCTTGCCGAGTTGCTCGAGCTTCGCCATCGCGTCCGCGGAGAGCCCTCCGGCCCCGCTCGCCGGCGCCGCCTGCTGCTGGGACTCGAGCGACTCGAGGCGCTGCTCCTGTCCGGCCTGGCGCTCCTGCGCCTCCTGGCGCCGCTTGCCGGCGACGTAGGCGCCGCCGCCGATCGCGGCGGCGCGAAGTAGTGGCCTGCGCCTTCCAACCAGTGGCATCGCAGGCCCCCTACTCCGCCGCCTCGGGCAGCGGCAGCCCGAGGGCGAGCATCAGCTCGGGGGCAGCGGCGACCACCCTCGGCCCGCCCACCTGGGGGGCGATCGCGTGCAGCACGCCGAGGATGTCCTCGGGGGTGGCTCCCTCGTCGAGGGCGTTGCCGATCTGCCAGGCGTAGGAGGCCGGCGGCGCGTCGAGCGCGATCAGCGCCGCGATCTTGACCAGTGCGAACGTCCTGGCGTCCAGCCCGCTCGCCTCCAGCTCGGCCTCGCGCATCCCGATTGCGGCCGCCAGCGCATCCTGGCGCCCCGCCGAGAGCCCGGCCAGGGTGTCGTGGGTGTCCTGATTTATTTCGGCCATCTCACGCCTCCTCGGAGTAAAAGCCGGTACGGGTTGTGACCATCCGTCGCCAACGGCGGTTTACGACACGCTAGGCGTGACGAAACGCCCGTTCATCGCCCGGATCGGGTGATCTCGCCATTTCACCCCTTCCGGATGATGCGGCCGGGCGCCGCGGCGCGGTGGGATACTCCCTATACGCAACCGCGAAAGGAGAGCGCCATGGTGCTCGCCGCTTCCACCTTCGTCACCGTCTGTCTGGGCATCCTTTACTTCGTCCTGCTCGTCACGCTGGGCATAGTTACGCTCCGGAAGGGCCACTGGGTGATGTTCATTCTGGGCATCTTCACCATCGTGTTCTGGATCATCGGAGCATTGATGCCACCCACGGCGGCTGCGGCCGAGAGGGCCAGGACGCGGTACTGAGGCAAATGCAGCGGCACCGATCGGCTCGCGGCTTGGTCAGGGGTAGCGAGTGATGTCGGTTGCATAGAGTCGCCGCCGTGAGCTTCCTCGCGCTGGGGTCACGGCCGTGAGCTTCCTCGCGCTGGTCCCGATGGCGGTCGTCATGATCGCGGGGCCGCAGATCCTGAGCGCGATCTTCCTGGCCACCAGCGAGAACTGGGAGCGGAATTCCGCCGCCTACCTTCTCGGTGCGGCGCTCTCGATCACGCTGGTGGTCACGGCCGCCTATCTCTTGCTCAACGGCTTCTCCGCCCGCGGTGCCTCCGACCGGGCGATCTACGCGATCGTGCTCGTGCTGCTCCTCGGCGCGATGGTCCACACCTTCCTGACTCGCAAGACCGCGAAGCCACCGAAGTGGATGGGCAGGCTGGAGACGGCGAAGCCGAGCCTCTCCTTCAAGCTCGGCTTCCTGCTCTTGGGGTTCTTCCCCACCGACATCCTCACCTCGACCGCGGTCGGCTCGATACTGGCGGCCCACGGCGATCCCTGGTGGCACTGCCTGCCCTTCATCGGGCTCACCCTGCTGATCCTGGCGCTGCCGGCGCTGCTGCTGCTGGCGTTTCGTTCGCGCGCCGAGCTCTTTCTTCCCAAGGCGCGCGAGTGGATGAACTCGAACTCGTGGGTCGTCAACGAGGTCGTGATTGCCTTCTTCGTCCTCCTGACGCTCAAGAGCCTGGCGTTCTAGCTCAAACCCCGACCTCGGCCCGGAGCCGCCCGCTCTTGACCGCCCCGTAGTGGCTCCGCCTAAGGAGCGGCAACATTCGGCTTCGGGGTCGCGTCCATCGGGGTCCTCTGGGTTGGGGCCCAGATTTCGACCGCAGACGCCTTGCGGCATCTGAGAACCTCAGACCAGGTCCGTCTCCACCTCGATGCGTCCCGACTTGGCCGCGTCGGCGAGCGCACCGTAGTCGAGCTCGTTCTGGTCCGCGTAGCGCTCGGAGAACTCGGCGATCGCCTGATCGAAGCTCTCGCCCTTGCCGAGATAGGCACCGATCGCGATCCGGTCGCCGGATCGGGCGTGGGCTCGGGCCAGCGTCCAGCCGCATACCCGCCCGTAGATCGCCAGCCCCTCCGGCGGCAGGGTTTCGATATCGACCGATCGCTTGCCGTCCCAGAGCTGGCGCACGTAGAAGTCTCGCTTGCGATCATCCATACCCAGCGCCGGAAGCCAGCCGAGAAGGATGTCGCTTGAGGCCTGCATCAGCCACTGGCCCTCGACCACCCGCTCGCCGTGGTTTCCGAACTCGCTCTTCCCGACGTAGGGCTCGAGCACCGAGGCCTCGGCCTCCTTGGCCTGCAGGAAGAGCGGGTCCTGCCCGTCGCGGCCCATCATCAACACCACCCAGGCGCGGGTGCCGACGCTGCCGACCCCGACCACCTTGCGGGCCAGATCGACGAATCGGTAGCTGTCGAAGAGGTGGCGCCGGTCCCCCTTGAGGCTCTCGCGGTAGCGGCCGAGCATCTCCTGGATCCGATCCTCGAGCTCCTGCTCTTGGTCGGGCGAGGCCAAGTCCCGGGCCGGAACGATCAGCGGCGGATCGCTGATGATCCGCGGCTCGCCGTCGACCTCGTGGACGAGGCGGTCGAAGGCCTTGAGGCTGTTCTTCTTCCCGGCCTTCTCAACGTTCTTGCGCGCGGTCTTCATCTGCTTGCGGTCGGCGACCTTGGCGATCTCGGCGAGGAGGGTGTCGACGTCGAGGCGCGCGTACCAGACGTCGAGGTTTCGCATCTTGGCGAACTCCCTGCATCGCCTCGCGGTAGTGGCGCACCGCGCTGAGGACGGCAGCGCGGGTCTCATTCGGGGTGAAGTCGCGGTCGCGCCCGGCGATCTCAAAGCTGGCGGCGAGGCGCTTGACGTCCCACTCCCAGGGCCCCGGGAGGGTCTCGTCGAAATCGTTGACGTCCATCACCAGGCGGCGATCCGGCGCGGCGAAGACCCCGAAGTTCGAGAGGTGGGCATCGCCGCACACCTGGACCGGGAACCCGGACTGGGGGGTGTTCGCGAGGTCCATCGCCATGATCGCCGCCGCGCCGCGGAAGAAGGTGAAAGGCGAGGCCAGCATCCGCCCGTAGCGGATCGGAACGAGTTCTTGGACACGGCTCTTGGCCTGGTCCTCGAGCACCTTGACCGGATCTCTGCCGGCGGGCTGCCGGCTCCCACTCTCCGTGGCTTGCGCGCGAGACCTTCTCGCGCGCCGCTTTACCAGCGGCGGCGCGGTCAGCCGCCGAGGCGAATGCGTCGGTTGGACGCGTCTTGGCTTGCGTAGGGGTTTTGGCTGGTGTGCGAGGCATGGCTGGCAGGTCGACCCGGCGTGGCCGTGCGCCGCCGATCTGACCTGCCCGACTAGCCGGGCAGGGCCTCGAGCTCCTTCTCGAGCTCCTTGGCGTCGGCGTCGATCTCGCGCTCTTCGCTCTTTTCCGCGCGCGTGAGCGCCTTGTCGAGCTGCTCTTGGACGCGTGACTTGCCGATCACGATCAGCGCGGCCTGGCCCTCGCCAAGCTGCTCGCCGAGCTCCTTGGCGTCGCTGCGAGACATGCCGCCGAGAGCGTGGCCGATCCCGCCGCCGGCGGCGGCGCCGACGACCGCCGCACCGAGGACCGCCGGCGGAAAGATGACCCCCACGAGCGCGCCGACGGCGGCGCCGGTCCAGGCGCCGTGCTGGGTGGGCTTCTCGTGCTTGGTCACGTGCACCTTGCCCTCGTCGTCCTTGAACATCAGCGCGACGTCGTAGCTGCCGACCAGGTCGGCGGAGTGCAGGTCGAGCAGCGTGTCGTAATCAGCGTCGGCGTCCGCGCGATCCGCGTACACCGCCGCGTAGACGAATACCGGGTTGTCGCTCATCGTCTATCTCCTCGTCGTAGGGCCAACGCTCACGACGGCTGCACCTGAATCCCAACTCATCGCTCGTGATTGGCTCGGGCCATGACCCGATTGATTCATTTTGGCACGGCATCGCGGCCGGCGCTTCATCCCGAAAGGGTGAAGCCGGGGTTGCGTCTCTTTCCGCGCTTCCTACTCGCCTTGGCGACCTGCCTGGCCCGCGACCGTGCCGCCTTGCCGAACGTCGAGCTCTCCGCGACCGAGGGTAGGCGACCCCTTTCACCCCGGGATTCCTCCCTCGTCCAGCAGGCCGCCGGCGCGAGCTGTCTGCACCGCCTCGGCGCGCGAGGAGACGTCGAGCTTGCGATAGATCGCCCCCGCCTGCGTCTTGACGGTGTTGTTGGTGACGAACAGCCGCTCGGCGATCTCCGGAAAGCTGAGATGGGTCGGCATGTAGTGCAACAGGCGGATCTCCGCCGGCGTCAGGGGCCAGCGTCCGCCGGCCGACGTGCGGTCGGCCTCGGCTTGCGCCTCCCGGTGCCATTCGCGGAGCACGACGGCGTCGGGGACCGAGCGCAGGTATCTGCCCGCGTCCCTGAGATGGGCGCGGGCACCGGCGACGTCGTCGAGCAGCAGCAGCGCCCTCGCCAGGGTGATTCGCACCTGGGCCTCGTACCAGGCGGCGAAGTCGGAGAATCCGGCCAGGTTCCGCGTGGAGAGCTTCACGTGGCGGGTGGCGTCCGCGACCCGCCCCCGGCGAGCAAGGGTGAGGGCGGAGGTGGCGAAGACGTTGGCGGCGGACGCCTCCTCCTCGAGGCCGACTCTCTTCGACTCGGCGGAGGCCTTGGCCGCGAGCGTCGCGGCGCCGTCCGCGTCATCCTGGTCGAGGCTAAGCAGCGCGAGCTGCGCCAGGCAGGAGACGTGGATGCTGGGCGCCACGGCCGCACCGAAGCTGGCCCCCTCCTGGAGCAGCGGCCGCGCCAGCTCGCGATCACCGAGAAGGTGCTGGGCCGCGCCTTCGAGGAAGCAGCACAGCGACCGCCACGGGTTGTCCTCGGGAATCAGGTTGTGGGCGCCGGCGACGTCGCTGCCCATCCTGGCGAGGCCCTTCCGGGGCGCTGCCGTGGCTCGCAGCAGCGCTGCGCTGGCACGAAGGGCGGGCCGCTGGAGCTTCGCGGCGCTGTCGGCGGCCTTGGAGGCAACCGCCGCCCAATGGTCCGCCTCGGGGCCAGCGCCGACGTTGAGGAAGGTGGCCGCCCGGGTGAGGGCGAGGGTGGGCGAATCCGCTACCTGCTCAGGCGTGAACTCGTCCAGCCATCGCCTCACGGTGGCGACCCGCCCCCGGCTCAGATAGTCGGCGGCGGCCGCCCACACCAGCCAACCCGCCCGATCCAGGTTCCCCGAGGCGATCGCGTGCGAGACGGTGCGGTCGACGTCGCCCTGCCGCTCGTACCAGCGGCTGGCCCGTTCGTGCAGCTCCCGCTGTGACCGCTCGCCCAGGCGAGCGAGCTCCCCCCGCAGCATCCCGCCGAACAGGGCGTGATAGCGGAACTGCTCGTCACGGTGGTCCAGCGGCGTCAGCAGCAGGTTGGAGCGCGAGAGCGCCCGCAGCGTCTTGGCGGAGCCCTCCCGCTCGAGCACCGCATCGCACAGCGGCCCCGAGAGCCGATCGAGGATCGAGGTCCTGGTGAGGAAATCGAGCTCGTCCTCGGTGAGCCCGGAGAGCAGCTCGTCCCACAGGTAGTCGGCCACCAGCCGGTCGTCGCCGGCGAAGGTCGCCACCGCCTGCTCCGGGTCCTCCTGGCTGCGGATGGCAAGGGCCGCGAGATAGAGGGCCGCGGGCCAGCCCTCGGTTCGGTCCATCAGCCTGTCCACGGCCTCGCTGGACACCTCGATCCCCGAGGCTTGGAGCAGCTGCTGCGCCTCGCCGCGCGCCATCAGCAGATCCTCGGGGTGCAGCTCGACCAGCTTGCGGTGAGCGCGAAGGCGGCCGAACGGCAGCGGGGGTTCGGCGCGCGAGGCGATCGCAAGCTGGCAGCGAGAGGGAAGCCGCTCCGCCACGGCCGCCAGTGGCCCGAAGAGCGCCGGGTCGTAGAGCTCATGGGCGTCATCGAGCACGAGCACGAACGGCTCCTGGCGCCACGCCAGCGAGTCCGCCAGGCGCGGGGCCACCACCTTCTCGATGCTGGGGCGGGGCGCCGAGAGCGCGGCGAAGACGCTCTCATCGAGCGGCTCGGTCCGGTCGAGCGCGCGGGCGATCGAGCTGAACAGGAAGCCCGGGTCGTTGTGCCGCGCGTCGAGCATCACCCAGGTGAAGATCCTGGGGTCGGCCTCCTCCCACTCCGCGAGCAGGGTCGTCTTGCCGTAGCCGGCCGGGGCCACGACCAGCGCCACCGGGGCATCCGCGGCCTCGGCAAGCCGCGAGACCAACCTCTCTCGGCGCACCAGTCCGTGGTGCGGAAGCTGTGGCCGGGAGCGAAGCTTCCCTGACTCGCGTGGTCTCGTTTCGGCGACTGCTTGGCCCATTAGTGCCGACTTTCGCGCCGGACAATAACGGCGGCCCCCTTTCCGTTCCTGGCCGGCTGGCCAGGCCCGGCGGTGCGCGAGCCGCGTTCTGGCTCAGTCGGCGGGCTGAGCGCCGAGCTCGGAGACCGGGGCGGGGCGCCCGGTGTGGTAGCCCTGGACCAGGTCGACGCCGTACTCGCGCACCAGCTCGACCGTCTCCTCGTCGCCCACGAACTCGGCGATCGTCTTGATGCCGAGGCCCCGGGAGACGTGGACGAGCGCCTGCACCACCAGCTGGTCGGTCGGCGTGCGGGTGAGCTCGCGGATGAACTCGCCGTCGATCTTCAGGAACGAGATCGGCAGGTGCTTGAGGTAGTAGAAGCGGCGAAGCCGGCGCCGAAGTCGTCGAGGGCGAAGCGGCAGCCGAGGCGCGTGAGGCTCTCGGCGAAGCGGCGCGCCTGGTTGAGGTCCGAGACGGCGGCCGTCTCGGTCACCTCGAAGATCAGGTCGGCGGGATCGACACCCGCCGAGCGCAGCTCCTTGGCCACCAGCGCGGGGAACTCGGGGTCGCCCATGGTCTTGGCGGAGAGGTTCACCTCGAGCGTCAGGGGGTGCCCGGCTCGACTGTGCGAGTCGATCAGGCGAACGGCCTGGCGCACCACCCAGCGGTCGATGCCGCCGATCAGGCCGAAGCGCTCGGCGGTGTCCAGGAAGGCCCCGGGCGCGACAAGCTCGCCGTCGTCGCCGCGCATGCGCAGCAGGATCTCGTGCTGGGAGGCGACGCCCGTGGCGAGGTCGACGATCGGCTGGGACATGAGCACGAACAGGCCCTGCTCGGTTGCCGTGCGGACGCGCTCGGACCAGACCCGCTTCTCCTCCATCCGCATCCGGCCCTCGTCGCTGAATTCGGCGACCCGGTCGCGGCCGGCCTCCTTGGCCGCGTACCTCGCAATGTCGGCTCGGGAGAGGAGCTCGCCGGCGGTCGCTCCGCTCCTCGATCCGGGCCAGCCCGGCGCTCGCGGTGACGCCGGATCGCCTCGCGGTCGAGGACGAAGGGGTGGTCCCGGACGAGCGAGAGCAGCTCGTCGGCCACCGCCCGGGCCTTCCCGCCGTCGGCGCCGTACAGCAGCACCGCGAACTCGTCGCCGCCGAGGCGGACGAGCAGGTCGGTCTTGCGCAGCCGGTCGCGGAGCAGGCTCGCGAGCCCCTGCGAGCAGCTCGTCGCCGGCGGCGTGGCCGAGGGTGTCGTTGACGTACTTGAAGTTGTCGAGGTCGATCACGAGCAGCGCGCCGCCGCTGCCGTAGCGGCGCGAGTAGTCGATGAGGCGCTCCAGCTCCCGCTCGAAGCTGCGCCGGTTGAGCAGGCCGGTGAGCGCGTCGTGGTCGGCCAGGCGGCGCAGCTCCCTCAGCGGCTTGCGCTCGCTGATGTCGCGTGCCACCGCGACCAGCATCGGGATGCCGCCGATCTCGGCTTCCGTGATCGTCAGCTCCATCGCGAAGCCGGCGCCGCCTGGCCCGCGACCGAGGACCTCCCGGGTGAGGCCGAGAATGGGCACATCGCGCTCGGCGGCGAAGTCGCGGAGGTGGGCGCCGTACTCCTCTCCGTGGGGGTCGAGCAGCAGCTTTCCGAGCTCCAGCCCGACCAGCTCCTCGCGTGGCCGGCCGAAGAGGCGCTCGGCGGCGGCGTTGGCCGACGAGAGCTGCCCGCTCGCGTCGATCGTCAGCACGGCGTCGAGCAGGCTGTCGAGGATCGTCGCGGGAGGGGCCTGAGTCGCGATCATCCACTGAATATCGGCGTTGCGTGCGAATGCCATTAGGGTGCGCGCTGCATGGCGACCGTTCGCGAGGCGACCTACGACCTCTTCCGCGAGCACGGGATGACGACGATCTTCGGCAACCCCGGCTCCACCGAGTTGCCGATGCTCGCCGAGTTCCCCGAGGACTTCACCTACGTGCTCGGGCTTCAGGAGGCGGCCGTGGTCGGCATGGCGGACGGCTACGCCCAGGCCTCGGGCAGGGTCACGCACGTCAACCTCCACACCGCGCCCGGCCTGGGCAACGCGATGGGGGCGATCTTCAACGCCCAGGCGAACCACTCGCCCCTGCTGGTGACCGCGGGCCAGCAGGTGCGGGCGCAGATCACGATGCAGGCGAACCTCACCAACCGCGACGCCGCCAGGGTGCCCCACCCCTTCGTCAAGTGGAGCTACGAGGCGGCCCGCGCCGAGGAGGTGCCGCCGGCGCTCGCCCGCGGTATCCACACGGCCTCGCTGCCGCCGAGGGGCCCCGCCTTCGTCTCGATTCCGATGGACGACTGGAACGTCGAGGCGCCGCCCGATCAGTCCGCCCAGGCGATCGCCCGCCGGGTCGGCGGACGGGCCGGTGCCGACCCCGCGTCGGTCCGCGCGCTCGCCGAGCGCCTCGGCGAAGCCTCCAACCCCGTGATGGTGGCCGGGCCGGAGATCGACGCGAGCGGCGGCTGGGACGCGGCCGTCGCCTTGGCCGAGCGCCAGAAGCTGCCCGTGTTCGCCAGCCCGGCTCCGGGCGGCGGGCGGATCGGATTCCCCGAGGGGCACCCGCTGTTCCAGGGGGTCCTGCCGCCGGCGATCGGGCCTGTGGCCGAGACGCTCACGGGCCGCGACCTGGTGCTGGTGGTGGGCTCCTCGGTCTTTCCCTATTACCCCTACATCCCGGGGCCGCTGCTGCCCGAGGGCGCCTCCCTCGTGCAGATCACCAGCGACCCGGACGAGGCGGCGCGGGCGCCGATGGGGGAGGCGATCGTCGCAGACGTGGCGCTCACCCTGCGGGCGCTGCTCGACCATGTGGACGAGGCCGACCGCGCAGAGCCGGAGCCGCTGCCCGACCCGGTCCCCGGCGAGGAGTCCGACCCGATGACGCCGACGATGGTGCACCACACCCTCGCCGCGGCCATGCCCGATGACGGGATAGTCGTGCTGGAGTCGCCGTCCAGCACCCTGGCGCTTCGCAACCAGCTCCGCATCTCGCGCCCGGGCAGCTACTTCTTCGGCGCGGGCGGGGGCCTCGGCTTCGGGCTGGCGGCCGCGATCGGCGTCCAGCTCGCCCAGCCGGATCGGCCCGTCGTCTGCGTGCTCGGCGAGGGCTCGGCCCAGTACGCGATCAGCGGCTTGTGGACCGCGGTCGCCTCCAAGGTGCCGGTCACCTTCCTCGTCCTGCGCAACGAGGAGTACGCCATCCTCAAGTGGTTCGCTGACGTCGAGGAGGTCAGTGGCGCCCCCGGCCTCGACCTGCCGGCCGTGGACACTGCCGAGATCGCCGCGGGCTATGGCGTCGCCTCCAGGCGGGTCGGCGGCCGAGAGGAGCTGGCCGAGGCGCTGCGCGAGGGGATCGCCGCCGCGGGGCCCAGCCTGGTCGAGGTGCCGGTCACCCCGGGCATGGCCCTGTTCTAGTGGCGCTGCTGGCTCCGCACGTCGAGCGGATCGCCCCCGCCGGTGAGCCGAGTGAGGACCGGGCCCCGGACGAGCTGGCCGCCGGCACGCCCGAGCCGCTGCGGTCCGAGCTGGCCGAGCTGGTCGGCGAGGATCGCCTCCTGACCCGAGTCATCGACCTGGTCCGCTACGCGTCCGACGCGAGTCCGTACCGGCTGCTGCCCAGGGTGGTGGTGATGGCGAAGGACGCCGGCGACGTCGCCCGGGTGCTCGCCTACGGCCGTCGCAGCGGTACGCCCGTCACCTTCCGGGGCGCGGGAACCAGCCTCAACGGGCAGTCCCAGAGCGACGGCATCCTGGTCGACGTCCGCCGCCATTGGAGCGGGGTCACGGTCGAGGATGGAGGCGCCACCGCCCGCGTGCGGCCCGGGACGCTGCTCGGCCACGCCAACCGGGTGCTGGCTCCCTGCGGCCGCAAGCTCGGGCCGGACCCGGCCAGCACCGACATCGCCACGGTCGGCGGGGTCATCGCCAACAACTCCGGCGGGATGCGCTGCGGCGTCGTCCGCGACTCCTACAGCACGGTGCGCTCGCTCACCTTCGTGCTGCCGTCCGGCACCGTGATCGACACGGCCGCCGCGGACGCCGAGCGCCGCTTCGCCGAGGCCGAGCCGGAGCTGGCGCGGGGCCTGGAGGAGATCCGCGACCGGATCCGCGCCGACGCCGAGCTCAGCGAGAGGATCCGCCGCAAGTTCCGGATCAAGAACACGACCGGCTACCGGCTCTGCGCCTTCCTCGACGCCGACGCCCCGGTCGAGATCTTCCGCCGGCTACTGGTCGGCTCCGAGGGAACGCTCGCCTTTCTCGCGGAAGCCGTCCTCGAGACCGTTCCCGTGCCGGCGCGGACGACGGTCTCCTGGCTGCACTTCGACGGGATCGATTCCGCCACCAAGCCGGTCGGAGACCTGGTCGCCGCCGGGGCGAGCGCCGTCGAGCTGATGGTGGCGCCCGCGCTGATGGTCGCCAGCCAGAACATCGCGGGCGCCCCGCAGGACTGGATGGAGCTGCCGCCGGAGTCGGCGGCGCTCCTGGTCGAGTTCGGCGCCGAGAGCGACCGCGAGCTCGACCGGCTCGTCGCCAAGGCCGAGCGAATCCTCTCCGGCCACGAGTTGATCCGCCCGCCCGATTTCACCCGCGACCCGGAGCGGATCGAGGTCTCATGGACGGTTCGCGAGGGCCTGCACGGCCTGGTCGGCAGGCTGCGCCCGCCGGGGACGGCGCTGATCATCGAGGACGTCTGCGTGCCGCCCGAGCGAATCGCCGAATCCGCCCACGACATCCAGGCGCTGCTCGGCGAGCACGGGTTCCTCACGGGGGTGGCGGGGCACACCTCGGCGGGCAACCTGCACTTCATGCTCACTCCCGACTTCTCCAAGCCGGAGGACGTCGAGCGCTACGAGGGGTTCATGGAGAAGCTGGTGGAGCTGATCCTCGACCGCTACGACGGCTCGCTCAAGGCGGAGCACGGGACCGGGCTGAACATGGCCCCCTACGTCGAGCGCGAGTGGGGACACGAGGCGACCGAGCTGATGTGGCGGGTGAAGGAGTTGGCCGACCCCGACGGTGTTCTCGCTCCGGGAGTGGTCCTCAACCGCGACCCCGGCGTACACCTGCGCAACCTGAAGACGACGCCCCCGATCGAGGAGGTCGCCACCAACTGCGTCGAGTGCGGCTTCTGCGAGCCGGTCTGCCCCAGCCGCGAGCTGACCACGACGCCGCGCCAGCGGATCGCCATCCGCCGCGAGGTCGCCCGCCAGCCGGCGGGTTCGCCGGTGCGGCGGGCCCTGCTCGAGCAGTACGAATACGACGGGATTCAGACCTGCGCCGCCGACGGCTCCTGCGGGCTCGCCTGTCCGCTGGGGATCGACACCGGCAAGCTGGTCAAGGGCTTTCGGGAGCGCGAGCGGACCCGCCGCGCGCAGCGCGCCGGGGGCCGGGTGGCCGAGCACTGGGCGGCGGTCGAGCGGGCCGCGCGGGGGAGCCTGCGGGCGGGGGGCGGGCCCGGCGCGTGGGTGATGCGCGCCGGCTCGGGTGCCCTGCGGGCGGCGCTCGGTGACGAGTTGGTTCCCTCCTGGCCCGCCAACATGCCGCGCCCGGCGCCGGCCCGGTTTCCGCGGACCTCCCGCCAGGGTGCCGCCGCCGTCTACATGCCGGCCTGCATCAACCGCATCTTCGGGCGGTCTCGCCGGGCTCTCGATGGGCCCTGCCTGCCGGAGGCGCTGGTCGCCGTCTCGGCGCGCGCGGGGCTGCCCGTCTGGATCCCCGAGGACGTCGCCGGGCACTGCTGCGCGACGCCCTGGGCGTCGAAGGGCCTGAGCGAGGGCGCCGGGCTGATGGCCAACCGCACGGTCGAGGCGCTCTGGCGATGGAGCGGGGAGGGCGAGCTGCCGGTGGTGACCGACGCCAACTCCTGCGCCCTGGGCCTGTCGGCGGAGATCGTCGAGCGACTGGACGAGCGAAACCGCGAGCGCCACGGCAGGCTGGAATTGCTCGACGCGGTGGCCTGGGTGCACGACCGACTGCTGCCGAAGCTCGAGCCCGTTCGCCGGGTGGGCTCGGCGGCGGTCCATCCGACCTGCTCGGTCCGGGAGGCCGGGCTGGCCGCAAAGCTGGAGGCGATCGCCGCGGCGCTGGCGGACGAGGTGACCGTCCCGGTCGAGGCGACCTGCTGCGGCTTCGCCGGCGACCGGGGCCTGCTCCACCCCGAGCTCGACCCGCTCCGCGACCGCGGCCGAGGCGGCCGAGCTGGCCGGCAGCCGCCACGACGCCCACCTGTGCGGAAACAGGACCTGCGAGATCGGGCTCGAGCAGGCGACCGGGTCGCCTTACGAGTCGTTCGTGTTGCTGCTCGAGGAGCTGACCAGGCCCGCCTAGACCGAGAGGCGAGGTCTGATTGCCGCCGGAACCGGCTAGCGTGTCCCCGGAGTGGGACTGGTGATCCGTTTGAACCGCGTCGCAAACCGCACAATCTCGCCTCGCCTGGCCGTGGTCGCGCTCGGCGATCCTGGCGCTGGCGGCGACGGCGCGCCCGCCGCGGCCGCGCCTCCGACCCGCCACCGCTTCCGGACTGCGCGACGCCGATCGCACCCGATCAGCTCTCGGTCGGCCAGCAGGCTGTCGGGTACACGGTTCGCCAGGGCGAGACTGTCGAGGCCTTTGATGCCGAGATCCTCGGTGTGCTCGAGGGCGGGCTCGGCCCCGGGCGCGACCTGATCGTCGCCGACACCAGCGGCCCGGTGATCGACGCCGGCGGCGGCGTCTCGGCGGGGATGTCGGGGTCGCCCCTGTACACCCTCAACGGGGAGCTGATCGGGGCGGTGGCGCTCGGTTTCAGCGGGTCCCCGAGCCCGATCGCCGGGATCACCCCGGCGCCGGAGATGCTCAAGATCCTCGACGAGGGCGCGTCGGCGCAGGCGACAGCGGCCCGCGTGCCGCTCGACCAGGGCACGCGGGCGAGGATCGCCGCCGCGACCGGCGTCCCTCGCGCCGAGGTCGGTGGCTCGCTCCGCCGCCTGCCGCTGCCGCTCTCGGTCTCCGGTGGCCTGCTGCCCGAGCACCGGCTCGAGTTGAGCCAGGCGGCGGCCGATCGCGGCCTTCCCTTCGTCTTCACCGCGGGCTCCAGCGCGGCCCCGCAGCTGAATGCAACCGCGACGCTCGATCCGGGCGACGGCTTCGCGGCCGCGCTCTCCTACGGCGACGTGACCCAGGGCGCGATCGGGACCGCGACCTACGTCTGCAACGGCGAGGCCCTCTCCTTCGGCCACCCCTTCCTCTTCAGCGGGCCGACGCTGCTGGGCGCGAACCGCGCCAGCATCCTCGCGATCGTCAAGGATCCGCTCACCGGCTCCTTCAAGCTCGGCGAGGTCGGCGACCTGGTGGGGACGGTCACTCGCGACCGGCTTGCCGGCCTCGGCTCCAAGCTGGGCGGCTCGATCCCCACGATCCCCGTCACCCAGACCACCCGCGCGCTGGACACCGGCCAGACCCTGGACGGCGCCACGCAGATCGTGCAGTCGGGGGCGCTCGGCGCCGACCTCGTCCCCTTCACCGTGCTCGAGCACACCGTCGCCAACATCGACTCGGCCTTCGACCAGCTCAGCGGCGGCAGCTCGAAGCTGTCCTGGACGGTGCACGGAGTTCGCACCCGCTCGGGCCGGGCCTTCGCCCTCTCCCGGTCGAACCGCTGGACCTCTGGCTCCGACATCACTTTGGCCTCCGTGGACGAGCTGCCCTCCGCGCTCCTCCGGCTCGTCGCCCAGGAGGAGGAGCCGATCAAGTTCACGGGCGTCGACATCGACGTCGAGGTCGAGCGCACGGTGCGCGAGTTCCGCATCCAGAGCGTTCTCTGGTCGCGCACCGGCCGTCACTTCATCAAGGCCAAGTCGATGGTGGTCGGCCCGGATCGCCGGCTCTTCGCCCTGGTTCGGATGCTGGCCAGCGATACCGGCGACGTCAGGAAGGTGAAGCTTCCGTTCACGCTCCCGCGCCAGGCGCACAGCGCCACGATCCTGGTTTCCGGGGGTGGCTCGGGGTCGAGCGAGGACTCGGGGGACGGGTCCTTGAGCAAGGCTCTGGGCTGCGCCTTCCAGGGAGTCTGCAAGCAGACCGCCAAGGTCACGCGGAAGGGCAAGCGCAAGGGCCCGGAGTTCGACAAGCTGCTGGCGCAGATCAGGAACGCGCCGCACAACGACGACCTCGTCGGCAGCGTCGAGTACGGCAAGCACTCGCTCCAGATCCGCCGCCCTCAGTCCCGGGTGGTGACCGGGCTCGGCCTGCTGCGGGTCCGGGTCAGATCAGCGCCTCGGCGCGCAGCCAGCTGACGCTGCGGCGCAGGCCCTCGTCCAGGGGCACCTTCGGCTCCCAGCCGAGCTCCTCGCGGGCGCGACGGTTGGAGACGGTGCCGCGGCGATCGAGCATGTGGACGCCGTGGCGGCCGAAGGGAGGAGGCCTGCCGAGCACCCGCGAGCCCAGCTCGACCGCGCCGCCCAGCGCCCAGATCAGGGGCTTCGGCGCCCGGCGTGGCGGGGGCAGGCCGGCGGCCTCGGCCAGCCGGGTGAAGTACTCGCCGAAGGTCACCGGCTCCCCGCTCCAGGGGGTGTAGGCGCGCCCCGGCGCGCCCCGGCGCAGCGCCAGCGCGACCGACTCGGCCAGGTCGTCGATGTAGACCGGCAGCATGTTGCCGTCGGCGTTTCCTGGCAGCGCGAACTGGCGCGAGCGCATCAGCGCCGCCGGCCGCACCACCCAGGGGATCGAGCCGGGCCCGTAGACGTCGCCCAGGCGCAGCACCACCGCACCTCCGCGCGCGGCGAGCCGGTCGGAGGCGCTCTTGGTGTCGATGTAGGGAATGCCGACGGCCCGGCGGCGAGCCGACTCGTCCTGGTGGCTCTCGCCGGCGTAGCCGTAGACCACCACCGAGCTCAGGTGAACGACGCGCTCGGCGCGGGCCGCCCGCGCCGCCTCGAGCACGTTGGCAGTGCCGCGGACGTTGAGCTCGATGAACTCCTCCATCGGGCCCCACTCGCGCACGTGGGCGGCCGTGTGGACGACCAGTTCGGCGCCGGCGAGCGCCGCGGCCGTGGCGCCGGGGTCCACGACGTCGGCGATCCGGGGCTCGGCTCCGGCCTCCCGGGCGCGCTCGGCGGCCTCGGCGCTCACCTCCAGCCCGATCAGCTCGGCGCCCTCCGCGGCCAGGTGCCGGCAGGTGGCGGTGCCGATGAACCCACCGGCCCCGGTGACGGCGATCCTGCGGCCCCGGATCTCGAGCTCGCCGGTGGCCTGCGTTTCGATCGATGGCTGCGCGCTTGCGTTCATCTCGCTGCCGCCAACCTATACTCGCGCGCCCTTGGGTTGGTCACGCCACGCATCACGGAGCGGTTCTGTGTGGCGCCCGGTGGCGAAGGGCGTGGCCGCGGCGGCGCTTGCAGCGGCCTTCGTAGTCCCGCTGGCGCGGAAGCGGCGCCGGGTCAGCCGCGGCGCCACCGTCGCGGCTCTCGCCGCCGCGCCGCCGGCCCTGGCGGTGTTGCGCCCTCGGACCAAGCTGCGAGACGCCGCCCTCTACGCGCTGCAGATGTGGGCATTCACGATCGCCCACGAGCTTCCCTACGACGACCCTGAGGCGCTTCACCGCAGGCTGCGGATCAAGTACCCCATCGAGATCGACCGAGCGATCGGCGTGGGCGAGCTCCCCAACGTCCGGCTGCAGCGGGCCTTCGCCGGGCAGGGCCGGCGAAAGCTGCTGGACCGGGCCCTCTCCTATATCCACTGGGCCTGGTTCATCGAACCGCACGCGACCATGGTCTGGATCCTGGCGCGGCGCCAGGACCGGTTCGCGCGGGCCGCCCGCCAGATGTCGGCCGTCTACGACATCGGCTGCGCGGTCTATTTCGCGGTGCCGACCGCCCCGCCGTGGTGGGCCTCCGAGAACGGCCACACCGGCGCCGAGGTGCGCCGGATCATGCTCGAGGTGGGGGAGGAGACCTGGGGGCCGCTCTGGCCGACGCTCTACGGGACGCTCGGCGGCAACCCGTGGGCGGCGATGCCGTCGCTTCACTTCGCCACCTCGTTGATGGCGGCCTTCCTGCTCTCGGAGTCGGGGCCCGTGGAGGGCGCGATCGGCTGGGGCTACGTCGCGGCGCTCGGCTTCGCCCTCGTCTACCTGGGCGAGCACTACGTCACCGACCTGATCGCCGGCGCCGCGCTGGTGCTGGCGGTGCGCCGGGGCGAGCCGCTGGTCGAGCCGGCGGCGCTGGCGATGAGCCGCGGGTTGCAGCGCCTGGAGCGGATCGCGAACGGGTAGACGTCGCGTCACGGCGCCGTTGGATCACTCATCTACTCGCTTTGCGAGGATGGTGGTGTGACGAGGATTGTGGTGTGAGGGAGGAGCGCACAACCGGCGCCTCGAACTCCCCTTCTGACGGCGGTTCCGACGCCGACCAGGAGGCCCGGCTCGTCGAGCGCGAGCATGACCGCGAGCAGGGCGAGACGCCTGAGGAGATCCTCGAAGAGGCGGAGCCGAGCTTCTTCGCCTCGCCCAAGCGGATCGTCCAGACGGTCGTCATCGTCGTCCTGCTCACCGTCGCGATCTACGTCTTCGTACCGAAGGTGGTCGGCCTGCAGGGGGCGATCGGCCAGATCGAGGACGGCGACCCGGTCTGGATCGCGATCGCGATCGCCTTCAACGTCGTCGCCTTCGCCGCCTACGTGGCGCTCTTCCGGGGCGTCGTGGGCGAACGCGTGCTCAAGCTCGAATGGCGCGAGTCCTACCAGATCACCATGGCCGGCCTGGCGGCCACGCGCCTGTTCTCCGCGGGGGGCGCCGGCGGCATCCTGCTGACCTACTGGGCGCTGCGCAAGGCGGGGATGGAGCGGCGCCAGTCCGCCTGCCGGATGGTCGCCTTCCTGGTCGTGCTCTACGCGGTCTACATGCTCGCCCTGGTGATCTTCGGGGTCCTGCTGCGCGCCGGGGTGCTGCCCGGAGAGGCGCCGCTGAGCGTCACCGTGATCCCGGCGGCGCTGGCGGGAGCGGTGATCCTGATCGTCCTGCTGATCGCGCTGCTGCCCCAGGACCTCGAGCGGCGGATCGAGCGGGTCACTTCGGACAACTGG
Organism: uncultured Solirubrobacterales bacterium; assembly: GCA_963746615.1. Lineage (GTDB taxonomy): Bacteria > Actinomycetota > Thermoleophilia > Solirubrobacterales > 70-9 > SHVA01. The sequence goes on from CAVVBU010000007.1 coordinate 41,037, forward strand.
CTGGGCAGGCTGGCCCACCGCCTGGCCACCGCGCCGGCCACCCTCGCCTCGGGGACGCGAACGGCGATCGCCTTCATCCGGCACCCGAGCTCGGGGGCGCTGGCGATCATGGGGGCGATCGGCTTCTGGGCAGCCAACATCGGCATCCTTTGGGCGAGCTTCCAGGCCTTCGACGTCAGCGTCCCCTTCGGCGTGATCGTCATGGGCTTCTTCGTCGGCATGGTCGCCAACCTCTTCCCGCTCGCCCCCGGCGGCGTGGGCGCCGTGGACGCCGGCATGATCGGCGCCTTCGCCCTCTTCGGCCTGCCGGGGAGCACAGTCTTCGTGGCGGTGCTCACCTACCGGGTGATCGCCTTCTGGCTGCCGATCCCGCCGGGGATCATCGCCTTCTTCCAGCTCCGCAAGACCGTGCAGCGCTGGGAGCAGGAGGGACGCGAGCGGCCCGAGCGAATCGACATCAGAGAGGCTGAAACGGCGCCCGCCAGGCCGCGATTTCGTCGACGAGGGGCTTACTATACAAAGTGAAGTATTGGGGGTATGATTGACGCATGAGCGATGAGAAGCGAATCGAGAACCTGATCATCATCGGCGGCGGGCCCGCCGGCTACACGGCGGCGCTCTACGCCGCGCGCGCCGAGCTCGAGCCGCTCGTGATCGAGGGCTTCCAGTGGGGCGGCCAGCTGCAGAACACGACCGATGTCGAGAACTACCCCGGCTACCCCGAGGGCGTCATGGGGCCGGAGATGATGCAGCAGTTCCGCGCCCAGGCCGAGCGCTTCGGCGCGAGGATGATCACCGACGACGCCACCGAGCTCGAGCTCAGCGACGGCGGAATCCAGAGGGTCAGGGTGGGCAAGGACACCTACCTGGCCAAGGCCGTGGTCCTCTCGATGGGCGCCGAGCCCAAGCGGCTGGGCATTCCCGGGGAGATGGAGCTCGGCGGCCGCGGAGTCTCCACCTGCGGCGTCTGCGATGGCGCCTTCTTCAAGGGCGCCGACGTCGCCGTGATCGGCGGCGGCGACTCGGCGATGGAGGATTCGATCTTCGTCTCCAAGTTCGCTGACAAGCTGACCATCATCCACCGGCGCGACGACTTCCGCGCCTCGGCGATCATGGAGGACCGCGCGCGCGGCAAGGACAACATCGAGGTCCTGACCCCCTACGTCCCGCTCGAGTTCGTCGCCGGCGAGGACGGCAAGATCGCCAAGATCCGCCTGAAGCAGGCCGAGACCGGCGAGGAGCGCGACCTCGAGGTCGGCGGGGCCTTCATCGCCATCGGTCACCGCCCCCGCTCTGAGCTGGTCAAGGGCCAGGTCGACGTCGACGAGAACGGCTACGTCGTAACCCAGGAGCCCTCGACCAAGACCAACCTGGCCGGCGTGTTCGCCGTCGGCGATTTGGTCGACCACACCTACCGCCAGGCCGTCACCGCCGCCGGCAGCGGCACCAAGGGTGCCCTCGACGCCGAGTGGTACCTGCGCGACATGCCGCCGGCCCCCGAGGAGCACTGGGCGAAGAGCCCCGCCGAGGTGATCGAGGCCGTCGAGGCCGGCTCTTAAGACGGGCGGCGCTGCTCGCCGCAGCGGACGCGGGAGGCCGCTCGCGATCCGGCGCTAGAGTTGAGCGCCGGTTCCGAACGAGGAGGTTGCGCAGATGGCCACGATCGAGAGCCCCGAGAAGCTCGGGCTGAAGCCCTTCCACGAGTTCGACGCGGCCAACGAGACCTGGCCCCGCGGCGACCGCCCGGCCGCGATCCGCGAGGCCGCCTCCGAGTTCCGCGCCCGCTTCGCCACTCCCGAGAACCGCATCCGTGGCGTGCGCACGGTCGACCTGGCCTCCGCCGGCTACCCGGTCAAGTTCGCCTTCGGCGGCGCCGCCAGGGCCGTCAACCCCTTCATCAACATCCTCAACCGGCTGGTCGTCGTCCAGTACGAGGACTTCGAGGGCGAGCTGCGCACGCTCGTCTACGAGCCGACCGTGCCGGAGGGACCCGCCGAGGCGCCCTTCTACGAGCAGATGATCGCCCGCTACGGCGACTTCCTCGCCTACAAGGTCTTCGCCCAGATCTACAACTCGGTCCCCGAGGCGTTGGCGAAGACCGGTGTGCGCCCAGAGGACGTCGACTTCGTCAGCTTCGACCACCTGCACGTCCAGGACGTCCGCTTCGTGCTCGGCACCACTGAGCCGATCCAGGGCGAGTCGGCCCCGCGGCCGCCGCTGTTCCCCAACGCGAAGCTGATCACCCAATCCAAGGAGTACGACACCTTCCGCTCGCTGCACCCGATGCAGTGGGCCTGGTACGTCGCCGAGGGGATCAAGGACATCCCCGAGGAGAACGTGGCGCTGATCGACGGCGACGTCGAACTGGGCAAGGGGGTGGCGCTGGTCTGGACGCCGGGCCATACCGATGGCAACCACTCGCTCGTGATCAACGCCGACGAGGGCGTCTGGGTCTCGTCGGAGAACGGCGTCTGCGCCGACAACTGGCACCCGCACCTCTCCAAGATCCCCGGCGTCCGCAAGACGGCCGAGTTCTTCAACCGCGAGGTCATCCTCAACTCGAACACGCTCGAGGACTCGATCGACCAGTACGACTCGATGATCAAGGAGAAGGCGTTGGCGGACTCGAACAGGCGCGACCCCCGCTACAAGAACGTCTTCCCATCCTCGGAGATGACGGACTGGCGCCGGCAGTGGCCGGTGGTCCCGACCTTCACTTACGGCGGCATGAGCTCCGGCATGCTCGTCTCGGGCACCTCCGGCAACGGCGCGTCCGGCAACGGCGCCGGCTGAGGTCGGCGCTTTGCCGGCGGGCTGACCCCGACCGCGATCGCCGGCGGCACCCCTACGCCGCGAGCCGGTGGAGCTCGGGCGCGGGGCGATACGCCTCGCCGTGAGTCGCCTGCAGCGACTCGAGTTCGTCGATCACGCGGGCGTAGCCGACCCGCTCGCCCCACTCGAGCGGGCCGAGCGGCCAGTTGTAGCCGAGCCGCATCGCCGTGTCGATGTCCTCCGCCGCGGCCACCCCCTCGCCGAGGGCGAAGGCCGCCTCATTGACGATCTGCGCCCCCACTCGGGCGAGGACCTCTGACGCCTTCGGCCCGGCGACAGCGCGAAGCAGCTCCTGGTCAAGGATCGGCCGCTCGGCCTCCACCTCGGGGTCTTCGGCGCGATACGGCCTGCCCTCCTCGTACTCGTAGAAGCCGCCGCCGGTCTTGCGGCCGAGCCGCCGGGCGGCGACCATCTGCTCCTGGATCGCGCTCGGTCGCCAGCGCGGCTCGCCATGGGACTGCTCGTAGAAGGAGCGCGAGACGCTGAGGTTGACGTCGACGCCGATCAGGTCGATCAGCTCGAACGGCCCCATGCGAAAGCCACCCCCGAGGCGGGCGATCCGGTCGATCTCCTCGTGGCCCGCGAAACCGTCGCCGAGGATCCGCAGCGATTCGAGGAAGAAGGGGCGGGCGCAGCGGTTTGCGACGAAGCCGATTCTGTCGGCGGCTCGGATCGGGGTCCGGCCCATCCGCTCGGCCAGCTCGGTCGCCGAGCGCACCGCCTCCTCCGAGGTCCTCGCGCCCGGGACGATCTCGACCAGCTCCATCCGGGCAGGCGGGTTGAAGAAGTGCATGCCCACGATCCGCTGCGGCCGTTCGGCGCCCGCGGCAATCGCGGTGACCGACAGCGAGGAGGTATTGGTGGCGAGGATCGCGTCGGGCCCGCAGACTTCCTCGAGTCGCCGGAACAGCTCCCGCTTCAGCTCGAGCTTCTCCGGCGCGGCTTCGATCACCAGCCCGCAGGGGGCCAAGCGCTCGAGCGCGTTCACCGTCCTCAACCGCTCCGCCGCCTCCTCGGCGTCCGCCTCGCTCCAGCGCCCCCGCTCGGCGCCCCCGGCGAGGCTTTCGCGGAGCCGCTTGGCGCCGGCCGCGAGCGCGGCGGCGTCCGGATCCCAGAGCAGGGTCCGGCTGCCCGCCCGGCAGGCGAGCTGCGCGATCTCGGCGCCCATCGTGCCCGCGCCGACAACGCCGACGCGCTCAGGGGCCGATTCGACGCTCACTCGTCAGGGCGAGGTGGGGGCTCCTCGCCTTCCCAGAACGGGACCGAGTCGCGCTCGAAGAAGACGCCGTGCATCCCCTCACCCCGGCTCCCCGGCGGCCGGCCGAAGGCGCTGAGCTTGCCGGACTCCGGCCTGACCACGATCTCGGGCGCGATCATCTCGCTGACGATCAGGACGCGCGCGGGTTCCTCGCCACGATTGACGATCTGATGAGCGCCTCGCTCGCCCACTGGGAAGGCGACCGCCTCGCCCTCCTCCAGCTCGCGCTCGCCGTCCGGCGTCCGGAGTGTGGGGCGGCCGGCGAGGGCGATCAGCAGCTCCTCGTTGCCGAGGTGGTAATGCATGGGGAAGGCCGCCTCTCCGGGCGGCAGCTCGTAGACGCTGGCGCCGAGCCGCTCGGACCCCGCCTGCTCGCCCAGCTTGGCGCGGCGGTGGCGGAAGCCGGGCTGGTCCTGCGATTCGTCGAACTCCGGCTCGAACAGGTTGGCCATCGGCTTCGGATTATCGCGGTCGCCGGGCTAGCGGCCCTTGAACTCGGGTCGGCGCTTCTCCAGGAAGGCCTGCATCCCCTCAACCCGGTCCTCGGTCGCCATTGCCACCTCGAACAGCCGGCGCTCCGCCTCGAGGCCGGCCGAGAGCCCGGTGTCGTCGGCGGTCAGCACCGCCTGCTTGGCGAGGCGGACGGCGATCGGGGGGCGGCGCGCGATCTTCTGCGCCAGCTCTAGCGCCGCGTCGAGCCACTCGCGTTTCTTCGCGACCTGGCTGACCAGCCCCATGCGAAAGGCCTCCTCGGCGCTGAAGCGGCGCCCGGTGAGCACCAGCTCCATCGCCCGCTGCTTGCCGACGGTCCGCGCCAGCCGCTGGGTGCCGCCGCCTCCGGGGATGATCCCGAGAGTTATCTCCGGCTGGCCGAACTCGGCGGTCTCGGAGGCGACGATCACGTCGCAGAGCAACGCCAGCTCGCAGCCGCCGCCCAGGGCCCAGCCGGAGACGGCTGCGATCAGGGGAGTGCGACAGGCGGCCATCCGCTTCCAAAAGGAGACGCTCGGGTGGCTCAGCGTCTCGGCGAAGCTGCGCTCGCTGAGCGAGCGCACGTCCGCCCCCGCCGCGAAGGCCTCGTCGCTGCCGACGATGACGATGCAGCGGACCTCCTCATCGGCGTCGAGGCCCTCGACCGCGCCCGCCAGCTCGTCCATCAGCTCGGGGGAGAGGGCGTTGCGGGCCTCGGGGCGGTTGAGGCGGCAGAGGGCGACGTGGCCGTCGCGGGTGGTCTCGATCAGGCCCGGCTTCGCCATCAACGCGCATCTCCTCGGCTTCGCCTGCGGGGATACGCGGCTACGACGCCAGCCTCATGGCAACCCTGGTCCGTCACTCGGACATGGGGGTCATCGCGTTGATGCCGGTCGCGTCGCGGCCGATGATCAGCTTCTGGATCTGCGAGGTGCCCTCGTAGAGGGTGGTGACGCGGGCGTCGCGCAGGTAGCGCTCGACCGGATAGTCGTCGACGTAGCCCGAGCCGCCGTGGACCTGGATGGCGGCGTTGGCGCAGTCGACCGCGGCCTCGGTGGCGTAGTACTTGGCGATCGAGGTCTGCACCGTGTTGGGCTCGCCGCGGTCCTTGAGGTCGCCCGCCCGGTAGACGAGCATGCGGGCGGCGTCGCGCCTGACGATCATCTCGGCGATCAGCTCCTGGACGAGCTGGAAGCGGGCGATCGGCACGCCGAACTGCTTGCGCTCGATGGAGTAGGCGACCGAGGCGTCCACGCAGCCGTCGCAGATGCCGACGCAGCCGGCGGCGACGCTGTATCGCCCGTTGTCGAGGGCCGACATCGCCACCTTGAAGCCATCGCCGACCTCGCCCAACATCGCCTCGTCCGGCACCTCGATCTCATCAAGCGAGATCTCGGCGGTGTCGGAGGCGCGCAGGCCGAGCTTGCCGTGGATCTCCTGCGCCGTGTACCCGTCGCTGGAGGTCGGCACCAGAAAGCAGGCGAGCCCGCGGTGCTTCTGCTCGGGATCGGTCTGGGCGAAGACGAGCGCGGTCTCGGCCACGTTGCCCATCGAGATCCACATCTTGTTGCCGCTGATCACCCAGCCGGAGCCGGTCTTGGTCGCCCGCGTGCGCAGGTTGGCGGCGTCAGAGCCGGTATCGGGCTCGGTCAGAGCGAAGCAGCCGAGCGCCTCTCCGGAGCAGAGCCGGGGCAGCAGCTCGCGCTTCTGCTCCTCGGTTCCCCAGCGCTCGATCGAGCCGCAGACGAGCGAGGTCTGGACGCTGACGACCGTTCGCGCCGAGGAGTCGGCGCGGCCGACCTGCTCGACGATCAGCCCGTAGCCGATGTAGTCGAGGCCGCGGCCGCCCCACTCCTCCGCCACCGGAGCTCCCAGGTAGCCGACCTCGCCCAGCTTTCGCGCCAACTCGCGGTCGAAGCGCCCGGCGCGGTCGTTGTCGCGGACGCGGGGGATGATCTCGCGATCGCAAAACTCGCGCGCGGACTCGGAGATCAGCTTCTGCTCGTCGCTGAGCTCGAAGTCCATCAGGTCTCCGAGTCCGTCAATCCCGTCCTCAGGTCCATCAGTCCCCGCCGATCGGGTGGACGCCGGCGAGCTCCTCCGCGAGCACCCCGGCGAAGGCGTCGATCGCCTCGCGGGTTCGCGGGCCGGGCGTGTCCGCCAGCTCGCGCCCGTCGATCGCGGAGACGGGTTGCACCTCGCGGGTGGTCGAGGCGAGAAAGGCCTCGTGGGCGCCGCGCAGGTCCTCGAGCGGCCAGGCGCCCTCCTCGACGTGCAGCGCCTTCGCCACCTTGGCGCGGGTGATCGAGGCGAGGATTCCGGTGTCGATCGAGGGGGTCCTCAGCCCGCCCTCGGGCGACGCCCAGAAGATGGTCGAGGTCGGCGCCTCCAGCACCACCCCGTCCGGGCGCACCAGCAATGCCTCGTCGGCGCCGCGCGAGTTGGCGATCCTGGTCGCCTGCATGTTGGCGGCATAGGAGAGCGACTTGACGCCGGTGAGGATGATCGACGGCGCGTACTCGACCACCGCCAGGGAGACGGTTTCCCCCCGGGGCGGAAGCTCCTCGGTGAAGGCAAGCCGGCGCCCGGCGCGGGTGACGACGAGGCGCAGCTGGCCCTCGTTCTCGCCGAAGCTCTCCAGCAGGGCTGCGATCTCGCCCTCGAAGATGTCGCGCTCGACTGGCAGCTCGATCGCGGCGGCCGAGCGCTCGAGGCGGTCGAGGTGCTCGCCGAGGGCGAAGGGGCGCCCCCGGTAGAGGCGGATCACCTCGAAGACGCCGTCCCCGCGCCGCAGGCCGTCGTCGCCCACGGGGATGCGGGCGTCCTCGGTGGGGCCGATGGCTCCGTCGACGCTGGCGAGCTCGGGCACAGCCATGGGCGCTGAGGCTATCGGGACGGGCCACCCGGGCTCTACGCGGCGGCGGGGTTCTCGACCACGGTCGCCAGGCCCTGGCCGACGCCGACGCAGAGGGCGGCGATCCCGTAGCGGGAGCCGCGCCGCCGCATCTCGTGCACGAGCGTGGTCATCAGGCGCGCGCCGGAGCAGCCGAGCGGGTGGCCGAGGGCGATCGCGCCGCCGTTGACGTTGAGCCGCTCCTGATCGATGCCGAGCTCGTCGGCGCAGGCGAGTACCTGCGAGGCGAACGCCTCGTTCAGCTCGATCAGCTCGATCTGCCCGAGCTCGAGCCCCGCGGCGGCCAGCGCGCGGGGGATCGCCTCCAGCGGGCCGATGCCCATGTAGGCGGGGTCCACCCCCGCGACGCCGAAGGAGACCACTCGCGCCAGCGGCTCGTGGCCGAGCCGGCCGGCTTCCTCCTCGCTGGTGACGACCAGGCAGGCGGCACCATCGTTGAGGGTCGAGGCGTTCCCCGCGGTCACCGTGCCGCCCTCGCGAAACACGGGCCGCAGCCTGGCCAGGCTCTGCAGCGAGGTGTCGCGGCGGGGGCCCTCGTCCTCGGCCACCATCGCCGGCTCTTCGCCGCGGCGGGCGGGCGGCGCCTCCACCGGGACGATCTCCTCGGCGAAGCGCCCCTCGTCGATGGCGGCGACGGCCCGCCGGTGGCTGCGCAGGGCGTAGGCGTCCTGCTGCTCCCTGGAGACCGAGTAGCGCTCGGCGACGTTCTCGCCGGTCTCGCCCATCGACTCGGTCGAGTGGAGCTCTGCCATGCGCGGGTTGATCAGGCGCCACCCCAGCGTGGTGTCGTACATCGTCTGCTCGCCGCGCGGCAGCCCCGTCTCCGGCTTGGGCACGACCCAGGGCGCGCGGCTCATCGACTCGACCCCGCCGGCGAGGTAGACCTCGCCCTCGCCGAGCTTGACCGAGCGCGCGGCCTGGTTGACCGCTTCGAGGCCGGAGGCGCAGAGCCGGTTGACGGTCACCCCCGGGACCGAGGCCGGCAGTCCGGCCAGCAGCGAGGCCATGCGCGCCACGTCGCGGTTGTCCTCGCCCGCCTGGTTGGAGGCGCCCATGAAGACGTCGGTGATCCGCTCGGGATCAATCCCGGAGCGCTCGACCGCGGCGGAGATCGCGCCTGCGGCCAGATCGTCCGGGCGCACTGCGGAGAGCGCCCCGCGATAGGAGCCCATCGGGGTCCGCAGGGCTTCGACGATGACGGCCTCGGGCACGGCGTCGGACTGTACCCTGGGCGCGGGCATGGTCTTCATCCTGCTCTCGCTCGCGCTGTTGGCGGTCGGCGTCCTGGTCATGATCGGGCTCGCCCGCATCTACCGCGAGCGCAGCGTCGCCGACCTGCTCGATTGGAAGCCGACCCGCTCCTATGAGACCGAGGCGATGCTCGAGGAGCAGGACGTGGAGCAGATGATCGAAGCCCAGAACGAGTACCGGCGCCGACGCGGCGCCAGGGAGATCACCGAGGCCGACGTGCAGCGCCAGGCCGCCGAGGACGAGCAGGTCCGCGCCCGCGGGCGCGGCCCCTTCAGCCAGGGCGGCGGGCCCGAGGACGAAGACGACGGGGCGCCGCCGCCCCGCAGGCGCGCCAAGCCGAAGAAGAAGTCGGCGCGGAAGTAGGGCGTTGGGCGTGGCGAGAGCGTTGATCGTCGGCTGCGGCTGCCGTGGGCGGGAGCTCGGCAGGTGCCTGGTGGCGGACGGCTGGCAGGTCCGGGGCACCACTCGCGGAGCGGCGATCGACGAGATCGAGGCGGCGGGGCTCGAGGTTGCACTCGCCGACCCCGACCGCCCGGGAACGATCCTCGACCTGGTCGGCGACGCGGCGGTCGTCGTCTGGCTGCTGGGCTCGGCAGCCGGCGAGCCCGAGCTGATTGCCGCGATTCACGGCACGCGGCTCGAGAGCCTGCTGGAGAAGCTGGTGGACACCCCCGTCCGCGGCTTCGCCTACGAAGCGAGTGGCACGGTCCAGGCCAAGCGCCTGGCGGGCGGGCGCAAGATCGTCGAGCGGGCGGGGGAGACCTGGCGGATCCCGATCTCCACGATCGAGGCCGATCCCTCGGCGGAGGGCTGGGCGGCGCAGGCGGCCGACGCGGTCCGCGGGCTGCTCGATGAGCGTTAAACTCCAAAACTCCGATCAAGATTCCGGTAATAAGGAGGGACGGCATGGCCGACTACGCAAACGACGTGCTCGTCGAGACCGACTGGGTCGCCGATCACCTCGATGACGACGATATCCGCATCGTCGAGGTGGACGAGAACCCCGCGCTCTACGCCGAGGCCCACATCCCGGGCGCGATCGGCTTCGACTGGAAGAAGGACCTCCAGGACCAGGTCAAGCGCGACTTCCTCGACGCGGGCTCCTTCAGCGAGCTGATGGGCAGCCGCGGCATCTCCAACGACCACACGGTGGTCCTCTACGGAGATCGCAACAACTGGTTCGCGGCCTACACCTACTGGTACTTCCGCTACTACGGCCACGACAAGGTCAAGCTCGTCAACGGCCCCCGCGAGAAGTGGATCTCGGAGGGACGCGACACCTCGACCGACGTTCCCTCCTACGACGGGGCCAAGTTCAAGGCGAAGAAGGGCGACAAGAAGATTCGCGCCCTGCGCGACGAGGTGATGAAGGCGCTCGACTCCGACACCAACCTGGTCGACGTGCGCAGCCCGCAGGAGTATTCGGGCGAGCTGATCGCGATGGCCGGCTACGAGCAGGAGGGCGCCCAGCGCGCCGGCCACATCCCCGGCGCCGCCTCGATCCCCTGGGCCCAGGCGGTGCAGGAGGACGGCACCTTCAAGTCGGCCGACGACCTGCGCGAGCTCTACGAGGGCAAGGGCGTGATCGCCGACGACAATCCGATCATCGCCTACTGCCGGATCGGCGAGCGCTCGGCGCACACCTGGTTCGTGCTCCACGAGCTGCTCGGCGAGGACGACGTCAAGAACTACGACGGCTCCTGGACCGAGTGGGGCAACCTGGTCAACGTTCCGATCGAGAAGGACGTCTAGGCGCCCGGACGCGGAGCGAAGGAGCGCCGCCCGATGGAGCGGCGGCACGCCACCTTCGAAGGCGAGGGTGGAACCGAGATCTGGTGGCAATCCTGGCTACCCGAAGGGGCGGCCAGGGCCACCGTGGTGATCGCCCACGGCGTCGCCGAGCACTCGGACCGCTACTCGCACGTCGCCGCCCGCCTGGTCGACGAGGGGTACGCGGTCTACGCGCTCGACCATCGCGGCCACGGGCGCTCCGAGGGCCGGCGGGCCGTGGTTGACCGCCTCGATCGGGCGGTCGCCGACATCGGCACCCTGATCGGGATCGCCCGCTCCGAGCAGCCCGGCGTCAAGCTCTTCCTGCTCGGCCACAGCATGGGCGGCGCGCTCGCGCTCCAGTACGCGATCGATCACCAGGGCGACCTCGATGGGCTGATCCTGTCCGCTCCCGCCGCGGCGCTCGAGGCCGCCTCGCCGCTGGAGCTGTTCGCGGGCAGGGTCCTGTCGGCGGTGGCGCCGAACGTCGGCGTCTTCGACGTCGACGCCTCCACCATCAGCCGCGACCCCGAAGTGGTCCGCGCCTACGAGCAGGACCCGCTCGTCCACCAGGGCAAGCTCCCGGCCCGCACGGTCGCCGAGCTGGCGGCGGCGATCCGGCACTTTCCCGACGGAGCGGAGACCCTGCGGCTGCCGCTGCTGGTGATGCTCGGCACAGGTGACGAGCTGGTGCCGCCCGGCGCCGGGCGCATGGTCCACGAACGCGCAGCGTCAGCCGACAAGAGCCTGATCGAATACGAGGACCTCTACCACGAGATCCTCAACGAGCCCGAGCAGGAGCAGGTGCTGGACGACTTGGTCGCCTGGCTCGAGGCGCACCAGCGGCTCATTTGACCACGCGGTACTTGAGGTGGGTGACGCCGGGCGCCTCGACCGAGCGGACGGGCTCGAGCTCGAGATCGGCGCCGCCGAGGTTGTCGAACAGCCGGGCGCCGTCGCCGAGCAGTAGGGGGACGACGCTGATCTCCATCTCGTCGATCAGCCCTGCCGCCAGGTACTGCTGGGCGACGTCGGCGCCGCCGCCCAGCGCCACGTCCTTGCCGCCGGCGGCCTCCTTCGCCTGCTCGAGCGCGGACTCGATGCCGTCGGTGACGAAGCTGAAGGTCGTGCCTCCCGCATCTCCAGGGGCTCGCGGGCGTGGTGGGTGAGCACGAAGACGGGCTCGTGAAAGGGAGGGTCGTCGCCCCACCAGCCGGTCCAGGGGTCGTCTCCCCAGGGGCCGGGGCCGCCGCCGAACTTGTTGCGACCCATCACCTCCGCTCCGATGTTCTCGAGTGACTCCTCGACGACGGGCGTGCTGGCGTTGACCTCCCCGCCCTCCATGCCGTGCTGCTCGCGGAAGGCCACCAGCGCGAAGGCCCAGTCGTGCAGCCGCCCGCCGCCCTCGCCGAGCGGGTTCTCCTCGCTCTGGTTCGGGCCGGCGACGAAGCCGTCCAGTGACATCGTGATGTTGAACCGCAGTTTGCTCATCGGGTCTCCTCGGCTTTGGCGGCCGGCGCGCGGCCGCGCCTCATCGGCTTCACCCTTACAGACGGCCGGCAGGCGCGGAACTCATCGCGGCGGTCGGCCGAGCCGCGGCAGGAGATCGCCGAGGATGCGAGCGGTGGCGCCCCAGACCATCCTGTCGCCGACCCGGTAGGTGTCGGTCTTGATCGGGACTCCGCGGCGGACGAAGCGGCGGCGGCCGTAGCCGGCGACCAGGTCGTCGAGGGAGGCGAGCAGGACGCTCTCCACCTCGTTGGGGTTGGGCTCGAAGCGCAGGCCGTGCTCGATCAGCCCGACGAAGGGGTAGACGCGGTAGGAGGTGACGAAGGTGGAGACGGGGGGCAGGGCGCCCACCACCTCGGCCACGTCTCGCTGCAGGCCTATTTCCTCCTCCGCCTCGCGCAGGGCGGTGTCGAGCAGCGCCTCGCCTTCGTCGCGGCGGCCGCCCGGGAAGGAGATCTCGCCCGCGTGCCGGCGCAGGTCGCTGCGGCGCTCGGTGAAGACCAGGCCGGGGTTGCGCGGCCAGCCGTAGAGCGGGATCAGGACCGCGGCCTCGGTGCGCCCGTGGGCCTCCATCGCCACCGCCTCGGCGGGGTCGAGCAGCAGCTCGCGAAGGTCTCCCGCGATTGGGCTACTTGACTCCCTGAGCGCAGACGATGCCGAAGGCGACGTCGCGGTCAGCGCCCGTGCCAAGGACCCCGCCGGTGCCGTTGATCACCCCGATGGTCCACTGGCGGAGGTTGACCCCGCCACCCAGTCCGCTCACAGCGGAGTAGTCG
>CAVVBU010000008.1:0-58622 GCA_963746615.1 uncultured Solirubrobacterales bacterium
GAAGACGGACTCGTCGTACAGCAGGCGGCGAGTCACTCGCCGCACGCCCGCGGCCGCCAGCTTGGCGCCGAGCCTTGCCAAGCCCTTGCCGTCCAGCAGCGGGTCGCCGCCGCCCCGCAGGATCAGGTCGCCGCGCACGATCCCCCCGTCGAACTCACCCACCGCCCAGAGCTCGGTGGGCAAGCGCGCCTTGGGCCCCAACCGGCCCAGTGCGGTCGCCGTGGTGAACAGCTTCATGTTCGAGGCGATGATCAACGGACGCCGGTCCAGCGCCGCAGCAGCACACTGCCCGCGCTCAGGTCCTCGACCCAGGCTCCGCTCGCTCCGCCGACCCGCCGGAGCTGCCCGACGGTCCGCGGCGCAGCTTGGTTCCGGAGACCGCCGTGGTCGCGGTCGCGGCCGCCGACGCCGCGAGCGGCGAGTGGCCGGGTCTGTCCGGGGCGGCGGCCGACGCAGGGGCAGCGCCGAGCAGCGCGCCGGCGAGCGCCGCCAGGGCGCCGGCGGCAAGAGCGCGCATGCGAGATTTTGTCGCTGTTCGGGCCACGGCCAAAGAACCGGCGAGCCGCGGCAGGGTAGCGCCCACCCTCGACGCACGCACCCACGCACGCGCCTGGCTGGCCCACCAGCTTGCTATAACGGTCCGGGTCATGGGCAAGGTGGTCCAGCTCGACGGCCCTGACGGAAAGGCCAGGGTCTCTCGGGTGAGGCGCCGATCGCGGCGCGGCGGCGCGAAGACGGCGCTGGTCCTCGGTGGGGGAGGGTTCACCGGCGGCGTTTACGAGATCGGAGCGCTGCGCGCCTTCGACCTGCTCGCAGTGAATCGCACCGTCAACGAGTTCGACGTCTACGTCGGTACCTCCGCGGGCTCGTTCGTGGCCAGCATGGTCGCCAACGGGGTGACACCGGAGGAGATGATGCGGGTGCTCAACAAAGCGCTTCCCTCGCCGATCCAGGACCCCGCCTTGCGGACGCTCCTGCGCCCCAACTATCGCGGCTTCGTCGGGCGGGGTGGCGAAGCTGCCTCTTCGCCTGGTGGCGACCCTGCGGCATCTCGCTACGCACATCGGCGAGATCTCGCTGATGGACGCGGCGACGGGGGTCGCCGAGGGGCTGCCGCCGGGCATTTACCACAACCGCGGGATCGAGCGCTACATGCGCGAGGGTGCTCTCCGACCCCGACCGCTCCAACGACTTCCGCGAGCTGCTTCGAGCGCGAGCTGCTGATCACCGCCACCGACGTTGACACGGCCGAGCGGATCGTGCTCGGCCAGGGGGAGTGGGAGGACGTGCCGATCTCCCGCGCGGTCGCCGCCTCGACGGCGCTGCCCCTGATCTACGAGCCCTTACGCAGCTCAGGGGCCGCCAGCTGATGGACGGGGGAATCACCTCGACAACCAACATGGACGTCGCGGTCGAGGCCGGGGCCAAGTTCATCGTCGTCGTCAACCCGCTGGTGCCCTTCGTCAACGACTTCAAGAAGCGAATCCCGACGGTTTTCGGCTCCCGCGTGCGCCGCGTCTCCGACCTCGGCATGCCGGCGGTCGGCAACCAGGCGTTCCGCCTGATGGCCCACAACCGCCTGCACCTGGCGGTCGAGTCCTGGAACCAGCGTTTCCCCGACGTGGACATCATCCTGATCGAGCCCGAGCACGACGACGAGCTCATGTTCGGCACCTCGATCCTCGACTACTCGTCGCGTTTGCGGATCGCCAAGCACGGCTTCGAGTCGGTCACCGTGAAGCTCGCGCGCGACTACGAGCGCTACAAGGAGATCGCCGCCCGTCACGGCATCGAGATCTCGGCCCGCCGGGTGGCCCAGGTGATCGACACGGTGGAGACCGAGGAGGCCGAGGAGATCTCGGCCTGGCGCCGGGTCCTCGAGCAGACCACGGGCGCCCTGCTGCGACAGTCGGAGTCTGGGGGGAGCTAGGCGGACCTTCGTGGGCCCGCGCTTGCGGGCACGGGACCACGGGACGGCATGGGGTTCCCAAGCCGGAGTTTGCGAGTGCCCGGCGCCGCGGTAGCGCTGGCCATCGCGTTGGTCCGACCCGCGCGGAAAGGGCTGTCGCCACCCGGCCGGGCGCGGGGGACGCGCACGGCCGCTTGCATCGGCGAGTTGCCGCAGGAGGGACGGTCCGGCGGCAGAAGTGAAGCGGGATGGATCCCGCTCCGTGCAGATCCCGCGCCCGCCGTGCCATGCCGCTGCTCGCCCTGGTCGCCCTTGGCGCGCTGGTCCTCCCGGCCCCGGTGAGCGCCGGCGGAGACCCCGATAGCTCGCCGTGTCGAGCCGCCAGGTGCGCCGACTTCATGCAGGTGAGCGGCTGGCCCGAGGGCTGGAGCTCACCCTTCCAGTTCTATCCCAACAACGAGGCCGTGATGGCCAAGCTGGTCGCCGACGGCAGGCGGCTGAAGATGGTCAGCACCTGGGGCCCGAACCGCTGCCGCCACATCTTCCGCGGCGCCAAGATCGAGGCCAAGGTGAAGGCCTGCGGCGCGGTCACGCCGCTTCGCGTCCGCGCCTATCGTCACACCCCCGTGGCGGTGGAGCTCAAGATCACCTACGCCGGTGATCCGTCGCTCGACGAAAGTCGCTCCGGGGACGGCGGCGGCGTGCGCCTGCGCGGCCTCGACCGGATCGCGGGGCCCTAGCCCGCGTAGAGCGTCTCGACCTCGCCTTCGTACTTGTCGGCGACGATGTTGCGCTTCACCTTCAGCGTCGGGGTCAGCTCGCCGCCTTCCTGCGAGAGGTCATGCGGGAGGATCTCGAACTTCTTCACCTGCTCGACCCGGGCGAACTTCTCGTTGACCTTGTCGAGATGCTCCTGAATCAGCTCGCGCATGCCCGGATGCTTCGCCAGCTCCGCCGAGTCGGTGGGCCAGCCCTTCTCCTCGGCCAGCTTCGCGCACTCCTCCATGTCCAGCGTGATCAGCGCCACCAGGTAGGGCCGGCGGTCGCCGATCACGACGCACTGGGAGACCCACTGGCTCTGCTTGATCTCGGCCTCGAGGTTGGCGGGGGTGATGTTCTTGCCGCCGGCGGTGATGATGATGTCCTTCTTGCGGCCGGTGATCTTGATGTAGCCGTCGGGGTCGATCTCGCCGATGTCGCCCGTGTGCAACCAGCCGTCGACGATCGTCTCCCTGGTCGCCTCATCGTTCTTGTAGTAGCCCTGGAACACGTTCGGGCCCTTGACCAGGATCTCGCCGTCGTCGGCGATCTTGATCTCGCAACCGGGGAAGGGACGCCCGACTGTTCCGAACTTGAAGGCATCGGGGCGAGAGATCGTCGCAGCCGTCGAGGTCTCCGTCATCCCCCAGCCCTCGACCACGAGCACGCCCGCGGCGTCGAAGAAGCGGAGGATCTCCGGGTTGATCGGCGCCGCGCCGGTGACCGCCTGCCTGATGCGGCCGCCGAAGAGGTTGCGGATGTTGGAGAGCACCTTGCGGTCGGCGAACTCAAACTGCTTGCGCAGGAGCCAGCCGATCGGCCTGCCCTCGCGCTCGCGCTCGCGGACCTTGGCGCCGACGCCGACCGCCCAGTTGAAGACGGTCTTCTTCAGCCCGCCCGCCTTCTCCACGCTGGCCGTCGCCGCCGTGTAGATCTTCTCGAAGATCCTGGGCACCGAGGGGAAGTAATGGGGCCTGACCTCGGCCAAGTTCGGGATGATCTTGAGCGGGTCGCGCTCCCAGTAGGCGAGGCTGCCTCCCAGGTCGAAGCTGAGCAGCTGGATCAGCAGGGCGAAGGAGTGAGCCAGCGGCAGGTAGAGGTAGGTGATCGTGTCGGCCTCGAGCACGTCCTGGTCGAGCGCCATGGTCACCATCGAGCGGTAGTTGCCGTGTGAGATCACGCAGCCCTTGGGGGGCCCGGTGGTGCCCGAGGTGTAGATGAACGTGCAGATGTCGCCTGGGGTGACCGAGCGCCAGCGCTGCTCCCACTCGGAGGCCTGCCGCCCGGCCCCGCGGTCGATCAGCTCCTGGGAGGAGATGACGTCGTCGGCGTCGCCCTCGATCAGGATGACGTGCTCCAGCTTCGGCACCCGGTCGCGGATCTCGCGGACCTTGGCGAGCTGCTCGGAATCCTCGACCACCACCACCTTGGCGTCTGAGTTCTCGAGCACGTACTGGCACTCCTCCGGCGAGTTGGTCTGGTAGATCGGCACCACGGTGGCGCCGGCGCTGAGGGCCGCGAAGTCGAAATAGGTCCACTCAGGACGTGTGTTGGAGAGGATCGAGACCTTGTCGCCCTTGGCGACGCCGATGTCGATCAACCCCAGCGAGAGCTTGCGGACGATCTCGCCCACCTCGTTGTAGGTCTTGGAGACCCACTGGCCGGACTCGTCCTTGTAGGTGACGGCGGTCGCCCCCCCGTGACGCTCGAGCGCGAGCGGCAGCAGGTCCGCGATCGTCTTGCTCTGGGTGCTGGTCGCGGCGGCGCCGGCCGGCGCGGTGGCTGTCTCCATCCTCTCCTCGCTTTTCGAAGCTGAGCTCGCCGCCGCATCGGCGCGACCGACGGCCCTGACGGCAGTCTATTGAGCGGCTGGCCGCCTGGCCAGGCGGGGCGGTCCTCCGAGGCCGGGCTGGTGGCCGCTAGGCCGTGGCCTGCTTGTTGCCGGCCTGAAACGCGTTCAGGGAGGCGACGAAGAGGGTCTTGTCGATGCGGCCGTTGAAGATCGGGACGCTCATCTGCTGGCACTTGAAGATCACTTCGCGACGCTTCATGTGCAACTCGTCGGCGAGCTCAGTGGGCGTCAGGTGAACGGCCATCGATACCCCTTTCCTCGTCAATATCTGCGCATCCATATATATCGCCTCCGCGCGACGTGTCAACCGATTTCGCCGCAAATAGCGGGGCAGCGGGTTGGGCGGGGCAAGCCGGGCCGCGCCCGCAGGAGAGCCGCTCAGACCGGGTTGGGCACGTCGACGAACTCGTGCTCCAGCCCGAAGCGCTCGGCGACGAGCTCGCCGAGACGGCGAATGCCCAGCGTCTCGGTCGCGTAGTGGCCGGCGGCGATGAAGTGAAGTCCGGCCTCGCGAGCGTCGGCCATCGCGTGCTCGGCGGCCTCTCCGGTGAGCAAGGCGTCCAGGCCGAGCGCGGCCGCCTCGTGCACCGAGGAGCTGCCGGCGCCCGAGACGCAGCCGAGGGTCCGCACCTGGTCGGGACCCGCCCCCTGTAACAGGGGCTTGCGGCTGACCAGGCCCTCGACCCGCGCCAACAGCTCGGCGATCGGCACGGGCTCCGAGCTGCGGCCGATGAAGCCGATCAGCTCCCCCTTCGCCTCGCCGATCCTGCCGTCAGGCTCGAATCCCAATCCCTCGCAGAGCAGCGCGTTGTTGCCGAACTGGGGGTGGGCGTCGAGCGGCAGGTGGTAGCCGGCGAGCGAGGCGTCGGCGTCGAGCAGAACGCGCAGCCGCTCGGCCATCGCCCGCGTCAGGGCTCGTGGGTGGAACTCCCAGAAGAGGCCGTGGTGGACGAGCACGAGCTGGGCGCCGGCGGCGATCGACGCCTCCAGCGTCTCGCGGCTGGCCGAGACGGCTGAGGCGACCTTGGCGACCTCGGCGGCGCCCGGCACCTGCAGCCCGTTCGGCCCGTAGTCCTCGAACGAGCCGACGTCAAGCCGCTCGTCGCAGAACGTGATGATCTGGTCGCGGTCGGCCACCCTCCGCACCCTATCCGCAGAGCCGCGGCGGCTCCGCCTCTAGCATTCCGGACGCCATGAGCACGCCTGACGCCGCCGCCGGCACCTTCATCGAGTCGCTGATGGACACCGACCTCTACTCGATGGGGGCCTTCTTCTGCGACCAGCACCCCGAGCTCGTCGACGAGGTCGTGGCCCGCAGCGAGGCGATCGAGGACCAGGGGCTGGAGAGCTGGTCCGAGTCCACCGGCACGCCGGTCGAGGAGGGCTTTCGGACGCTTCTCACCGGCCTGGCGGTCCGCTACTACAAGGCCGTCGCCGGTTGACCGAGCCCGGGTTCCAGCGCCGCCGGCCTCGACTGGTCGGCGTGATCGTGATCGCCCTGGCGGTGGCGCTCATACTGGTCGGGCTCGGGAGCATCGCCCTCGACCAGGGCAATGACAACCCGATCGAGATCGAGGGAGCCGGCACGGTGCAGAAGCTGATCGCCGGGATCCCCCAGGACGGCGCGGTGTTGGGCCCGTCGTCGGCGCCGGTCACGGTGCAGGTGTTCAACGATCTGCAGTGCCAGGACTGCGACGTGTGGCAGCTGCGCACGATCGATCCGCTGATCGAGGATCAGGTGCGGGGCGGCGAGATCAAGCTCGACTTCCACCACTTCTCGCTCGGAGAGCGAAGCACCCAGATCGCCGCCTACGCCGCGACCGACGCCGGCCTGCAGGGGCGTCAGTGGCAATACATCGACCTCTTCTTCCGCAACCAGGATCAGGCGGAGAAGAGGGGCGTCACCCAGGACCTGCTCGAGCAGGTGGCGCAGGGGGTGCTCGAGCTGGACGTTCCGCGGTGGCGCGACCAGTTCGATGATCCCGAGGTCGCCGACATCGTCACCGCCGACTCGCAGCTGGCCGCGGAGCGGCGCCTGCCGGCTCAACCTGCCGTAGTGGTCTTCGGGCCCGGTGGCTCCCGGGAGCTGATCGAGTCACCGACGCTGGACGAGGTGCAGCGCGCGATCGACGCGGTGAGCTAGCTGTAAGACCCAACCAGGTTGTTCAGCTCGGCTAGGCGAGCTCCGGGCGGCCGGTGGCCGAGGGATCCGTGTCTTCGGTCGTAGTTGTAGTCAGCTGAGCCAGCCAGAGAGCGCAGCGGTCCGATCGGCTGAGTCGCGATAGAGCGCCGCGTAGGCCCAGCCGCCGAGCATGGTGCGGATGAATCTCTCTGCCTTTCCGTTGGTCTGAGGGCGATAGGGCTTGGTCTTCAAATGCCGAAGACCCAAACCACGGCAGGCGACGGCGTGAACCGTCGAGCGATATGCCGAGCCGTTGTCGGTCATCACCGCCTCGACGGTGATCCCGTGGCGGCGGTAGAAGGCCAGGGCTCGTCTCAGGAACCCGACCGCGGTGGTCGCCTTCTCGTCGCCCAGGACCTCGGCGTAGGCGAGGCGGGTGGCGTCGTCGATCGCGATATGCACGCATTCCCAGCCGGCGGTGCCATGGCCGGCGCTCTGGCGAGCGCGGCCCATCCCTTTGCGACGCATCCGCTTGCCCGGGACCTGGATCCGCCCGAGCTTCTTGACGTCGACGTGGATCAGCTCGCCGGGGCGAGAGCGCTCATAGCGGCGAGCCGGCTCGAGACCGAGCCGGCCAAGCCTTCCCATCCCGATCCGGGTGAGCACCGCGACCGTCGAAAGCGCCATTCCGAGCAGCTCGGCGATCTCGGGACCCGAGAAGCGAAGGCGCCGCAGAGCGGCGACTGCCTCGACGCGCTCATCGCTGGTTCGGTTTGCGACTCGCCTCGGAGCCGAGGAGCGATCGAGCAGCCCGAACTCGCGATCGGCCCGATAGCGGGCGACCCACTTGCCCGCGGTTCGCTCACTGATCTCGCCGGCGCGGGCCGCCGACTTGATCGACCATCCCTCTTCGACCACCCGCCTGGCGAGTCGTCTGCGTTGGTTCAGGCTGAGCGCCGCGTTAGCGTGGAGCTTCATCCGGTGTTCCTGGTGCTGGGTGGCTTGACACCCCCAGCCTCCAAGGAGCGCCCGGATGAACAACGTGGTTAGGAACTACAGCTAGCTCTCCCGCGTTTCCGGAAGATCCGCGAGCCAAGCGGCGATCCGCTCGCCGAGCAGTGGCCCTTGGTCCTCCGGTAGAGCATGCCCCGCTGAGGGAATCAACTCATCGACCTGCCTGCCTATCGATGCCGCGAAGCGCTCGGCGGTCACCGGTGTGAGGAATATGTCGCTCTCGCCCCAGATGATCCGGATCGGTCGGGAGTCGCGCTTGAGCGCGTCGAGCAGGGTGGCGACGCCGTCAGGGGTTTGGTCGGCTCGGGGAATCGAGAGCGGCACGGCGCGCATCGCCACCTTCGACTCCGGACCCAGGAAGGGGGCATCGTAGGCCGCGATCACGTCATCCGCGGCGTCCTGCGCGCAGGTCGCCCGCATCATCCAACCGACCGGCAGGTCCTCGTTCTGCTCGACGAATTCCCGGAACTGCGCCCACATCTCGCTCATCCACATCTCACTGGGGTCGAGCGCGGTATCCAGCACTACGGCCCGAGCGATTCGATCGGGCCGGGCGACCGCGAGCGTGAGCCCGATCGGCCCACCCCAGTCGTGGAGGACCAGGGTCACGTCGTGTAGGTCAAGCTCGTCGAGCAGGGAGTCGGTCAGCGCGACGTGGCGCTCTAGCGAGTACCAGGCCAGATCACTCGGCTTGTCGGAGCGCCCGCAGCCTGCGTGGTCGGGGGCGATGCACCGGTACCCGGCGCCAACCAGTGGCGGGATGACCTTGCGCCAGATGAAGGACCAGGCTGGCTCGCCATGCAGCATGACGATCGGGCGCCCTTCCCCCACGTCGAGATGCGCCAGGCGCAGCCCGTCTGCTTCGCGATAGTGCGGTTCGAAGTCGAAGTCCGGCAGCCCCTGAAAACGCGCGTCAGGAGTGCGGAATGCGTGGGTCGTGCCGGTGCCCTCCATGCGCTCGCCGATCATAGGGCTGGGGCCAGCCCTGAAATCCGCTCTGCGGAGCGTCGGCCGACTTAATCGGGGCGCCCGGATTTGAACCGGGGACCTCACCGACCCGAACGGTGCGCGCTACCAGGCTGCGCCACGCCCCGAGGGGCCCAAGGATAGAGGCGACGGCCCCGCGGCGGACGGCCCGGTCGAGGCCTGGCGGAGGCGACTCCGGTCGGATAGCGTGCCCGGCGGTGGCTGACAACGACGCCGTCATCCGCGCTTTCTACGAGGCCTTCGACCGCCACGACGGCGAGGCGATGGCGCAGATGTACGGGCCTGGAGCTAGGTTCAGCGACCCCGTCTTCGGGGAGCTCCGCGGGGAGGAGGTGGGGGACATGTGGCGGATGCTCACGCGCCGAGCCGAGGATCTGACGATCGAGCTCGCCGAGCACGCCGCCGATGGCGATGCGGGAAGGGCGCGCTGGATCGCCCGCTACACGTTCGCGCAAACGGGGCGCAGCGTGGTCAACGACGTGCGCGCCGAGTTCCGCTTCACGGATGGGCGCATCGTCGAGCACGACGACTCCTTCTCCTTCTTGGGCTGGGCGCGCCAGGCGCTCGGAGCACCCGGGCTGCTCTTCGGCTGGGCGCCGCCGATGAAGCTCGCGGTGCGCCGCCGCGTGCGCGGCGACCTGGCCAAGTTCCGCCAGGGGCATTGAGCGCGGTCGGGGGCAGCGGCGCGGCGCCCTTTCGCATCCTCTCCATCGACGGCGGTGGCATCCGCGGACTGATCGCCGCCAGGGTGATCGCGCGCCTCGAGCAGCTGATCAGCGCCGAGGCGGGTGCCGAGCGCCGGATCGCCGACTGCTTCCACCTGCTCGCGGGGACCTCGACCGGCGGACTGCTCGCGCTGGGGCTGACCGCCCCGGAGTCGCAGGGGTCGAGCCGGCCGCGGCTGAGTGGAGAGGACCTGGCGGGCATCTACGTCGACGACGGACCGGCGATCTTCGGGGTGGGGTTGCTGCGGCGGCTGGCGACCCTGTTCGGATGGGTGGCGCCGAGGCACTCCCCCGCCGAGCTGGAGCGCGTGCTGCGGGAACGGATCGGCGAGGCGCGGTTGGCTAATGCGTTGCGCGAGGTGGTCGTCACCTCCTACGACATGGCCGAGCCCGGCCCGCACTTCTTCAAGCGCTGGCGGGCGCGAGAGTCGCCAGAGCGCGACCTGCCGATGATCGACGCCGCGATGGCGACGGCGGCGGCGCCCACCTACTTTCCGTCCCACGGCATCGGCGAGCGGGCGCTGGTGGACGGTGGCGTCTTCGCGGCCAACCCGGTGGTCGCCGCGGTGGTCGAGGCGCTGAAGCGGACCGGCGAGCGCCCCTCGGCGTTGACCACCGACGACCTGCTGGTGGTCTCGCTCGGAACCGGACAGCATCAGACTCCCTACCAGCAGGGCCGGGTGCGGCGCTGGGGCCAGCTCGGCTGGATCTTTCCCCGGGACGGCGAGCCGCCGCTCATCGCGGCCTTCCTCGACGGTCAGTCGGACGCCTCCGATCACTGGGCCGAGATCCTGCTCAACCACGAGCCCGGCGCGCCGGTGCCCGAGCCGGAGCAGATGGGGCGGGGGCCGCGTTATTTCCGCTTCCAGATCGCGCTGCCGCCGGGGTTCGGCCTAGACGATGCCGGCCGTGCCTCCCTGCGCGGCCTCGAGGAGGCGGCGGAGCGCCTGATAGACGACCGCGCCGCCGAGCTCGGCGAGATCGCTCGCCGGCTCGCCTCGCTCGAGCCGCTGGCGGCGGACCCGGCGGGCTAGGAACGCTCGACGCCCGAGGCCGGCTCGCCGCTCTCGCGCGCGTCGGCGTCCGGGTCGGCCTGCGCCTTGCGCTCGCGGGCCACGTGCGAGGTCAGGTGGCGCACCCCGAACAGCGCCAGCAGCAGCGCCCCGGCGCCTATCAGGATGATGGGGTCCGTGGGGGAGAACTCCTCCAGCTGGCTGCCCACGTAGACGAAGAAGGCGGTGATCGGCAGGTACCCGACGGCGGTGGTCCAGGCGTAGCGCCCGATCGGGACCCGAGCGGCTCCGGCGACGTAGCCGGTGAGGCTGAAGGGGACGATGGGCACCAGGCGGGCGACCAGCAGGAAGGTGACTCCGCCCCGGTCGATCAGGCCCTCGACCCGCTCGAAGCGCTCCCTGCCCGCGAGCCGGTAGAGGATGGGGCGCGCGGCGTGTCGGCCGATGTAGTACGCGAGCAGGCCGGAGATGATCCAGCAGGCCATCACCAGCGGCAGCGCGGGCCAGAAGCCGTAGACGAAGCCGGCCGCGGTATCGAGGATCTCCGCCGGGTACCAGACGATGGTGTGGATCAGCCCCAGGGCGATCACGAGCAGGACTCCGCCAGGCTCGCGCAGGTCGTGGCGCACGGCGTCGTGATCGCCGCTGATCGCGTTTCCGGCCGCCTCCCTGAGGGCGGGGATCGCCAACACGAAGGCCGTTGCGAGGGCGATGCCGCCCAGCGTCACGAACACTCCGGTCCAGGTCCCTCCGCCGGGTGGCCGGCTCTTCACGGCCGCTAGATTACGTCCCGGACCCGAATTTCAACGAGAACTTGAGCGAAGGAGGCCAGATGGCGTACGAGGTCCCCGATCTTCCCTACGACTACGACGCGCTGGAGCCGCATATCGACGAAGCGACGATGCGCGTCCACCACGACAAGCACCACCAGGCCTACGTCGACAAGGCGAACGCCGCGCTCGAGGGCACCGAGTGGGCCGACAAGCCCGTCAACGAGGTCTTGCAGAACCTCTCGAGCCTTCCCGACGACAAGCAGGGGCCGGTGCGCAACAACGCCGGCGGCCACTCGAACCACACCTTCTTCTGGGAGATCATGAGCCCGGACGGGGGCGGCGAGCCCGAGGGCGACCTGGCCTCGGCGATCTCCGACGCGTTCGGCGACTTCGCCTCCTTCCAGGAGGAGCTGAAGAACGCCGGGGTCAATCGGTTCGGCTCCGGCTGGGCCTGGCTCGTTCACGACGGCTCGGGCCTGACCGTGCTCTCGACCGCCAACCAGGACTCGCCGATCTCCGACGGCCAGACGCCGATCATCGGCGTCGACGTCTGGGAGCACGCCTACTACCTCAAGTACCAGAACAAGCGGCCCGACTATC
The DNA here is from genome assembly GCA_963746615.1 of uncultured Solirubrobacterales bacterium. Classification (GTDB taxonomy): domain Bacteria; phylum Actinomycetota; class Thermoleophilia; order Solirubrobacterales; family 70-9; genus SHVA01. The sequence goes on from CAVVBU010000008.1 coordinate 11,755, forward strand.
TCGACGCCTGGTGGAACGTCGTCAATTGGGCCAAGGCCGGCGAGCACTTCGCCTCCGCACAGGGCTGAGGGAGGAGGGGAGCTCGCCGGGCACCGCAAGGCGCCCGGCGAGCTCCCAGACTCCGCTGCCGGCCCGGGTTGCCCCCGTTGGCGCCGCGTGGATGCGCTCTCGCCCCGCAACCGAGCCCCGGATCGGCTGTTTCGTCTAAGGCGATGAGACGCCTGCCCACAGCAACCGCCGTGGCCTGCCTGGCCCTGCTGGCCGCCCCGGCCGGCTCACTCGCCGCGGCGCAGATCGAGGCGGTCTTCCTCAAGGAGTATTCGCTGCCGACCTACACCGTCGATCAGGGGGAGTTGGTCACCTTCGCCAACCGGGATCCGTTTCTCGAGCACGGGGTGAGCGCCGACGACGTCGACGTCGACGACGCGCCGCTGTTCTCGGCGCCGGTGGTGCCGTCGGGGAGCCGTCGACTCGTGCGCGGAGCGCCCTTCCTCACGGAGGGGACCTACCTGTTCCACGACCCGGAGTACCCGGAGATGACCGCGCAGCTCGAGGTGACCGCCGAGGGCGAGCCACTGCCACCCGATGCCGTCTCGCCCGTCGCCGCGGTCTCGGTTCGGAGCGCCTCGGCCAAGACGGTCCTGCGCAGGCGCAAGCTGCGCGTCGCGGTCACCCCCGACGAGGCGGTGGACGTCGCGCTTGAGGCAAGGAGCGGGGGGCTTCGGATCGCAGCGGCGGAGCGCACCTTCCTCTCGCTTGGGAAGCGCGTCCTGGCGATGAAGCTGACCAAGGCGGAGGGAAAGGCCCTCTCGCGGCGCGTGGCCAGGCTGCGAGCCCACGGGACCCACCGCCTGAAGGTGACCGTCAGTGCCGAGGTCGCCGACGTCGCCGGCAACCCCGGGAGCGCGGAGGCGTCGCACGGGCTGCGCGTGCCCGCGAAGAAGCGGCGCTAGCCGAGCCGCTGGAGGGCGACTCGCCCCACCATTCCCGCCTCGGGCACGCCGGGGCGCGCCTCGGCGCCCGGCTTGGCCTCGATCTTGGCCATGGCGCGCTCGGCCACCGCGGTGATGGTCAGGCTCGGGTTCACCCCGGGATTGGCCGGGATCGCCGCGCCGTCGCAGACCAGCAGGTTCTCGTAGCCGAAGACCCGGTCGTCTTGGTCGACAACACCATGCTCGGGGTCGCCGCCGATCACGGCACCGCCGAGGACGTGCGCCGTGGTCGGGATGTTGAGCGCCGATTCGAACGTTCCTCCCTGGGCGACTCCGCCGATGCGGTCCGCCATCCAGGCCGCCGCCTGGTTGGCGACCGGGATGAAGGTCGGGTTGGGGCGCTCGGGGTCCTGCTCGGTCTGCAGCCGCACACCGCGGCCGAACAGCCGGCGGCGGGAGCGCGAAGCTCATCGCCGTGTCCAGGGTCTGCATCACCAGCAGGATCACAGTCCGCCGCGACCACGCGAACGGCCAGAACGTCCGCACGAAGCGGATCGGATGCCGCAGGGCGCCGCCGATCCAGAGCAGCGGGCGGGTCAGCTTGGTGCCCGTGGCCCGTCATCAGCGTGAACAGGCCCGACAGGGCGTCGCCGCCGCGGCCGTAGGTGACGACCTCAATGTGGGTGTCGGGGTCGGGGTAGATGCTCGAGGTGATGGCGACCGACTCGGTGAAGTCGCGGCTGTCGTCGGGCGCGGTCACCGCCATCACCGACTCGCTGTTGGTGCGCACCACGTGGCCGAGGCGATCCGAGATCCGCGGCAGGGCGCCGCCGTGCTTGCAGCCGGCCAGCAGCTGATTGGTGCCCAGCGCCCCGGCTGCGACGACCACGCCTCGGGCGGTCAGCGTGCGCCGGCGCCTGCGAAACCAGGCGCCGCGAGCGCTCGCTGGTCACCGAGTAGCCTCGCGAGCCGTCGGCGCCGCCCAGCGGGCGGACGTCGGTGACGCTGCGCTCCGGGATCACCTCGACGCCGAGCTTCTCGGCGAACCAGAGGTAGTTCTTGACCAGCGTGTTCTTGGCCCCATGCCGGCAGCCGACCATGCAGCTGCCGCAGCGGATGCAGCCCGTGCGAGCCGGGCCCTCGCCGCCGAAGTAGGGGTCGGCGACCTCCTCGCCGGGCCGCGCCGAAGAAGATGCCCACGCGGGTCGGCTTGAAGGTCTCGCCGACGCCGATCTCCTCGCCGAACTCGCGCAGCAGCTCGTCGGCCGGCGTCATCCCCTCGTAGGTCGTGACGCCGAGCATGTGCTCGGCTGTGTCGTAGTGGGGTCGCAGCTCCTGCCCGCCAGCGGCGAGGTCGGCCCACTGGGGATCCTCGAAGAAGGCCGGCGCGCGCCCGGTAGAGGGTGTTGGCGTAGCCGAGGCTGCCGCCGCCCACGCCGCAGCCCGAGGCGATGAAGACGTCCTTGAACAGGGTCAGCCGCAGGATGCCGCGCAGGCCCAGCTTCGGCGCCCAGAAGTAGCGCCGCGGCTGCCTGCCGGCCGACTCGGCGAAGTCGTCGTCCTCGAATCGCCGTCCGCACTCGAGCACCGCGACCCGATAGCCCTTCTCGGCCAGCCGCAGCGCCGAGACCGACCCCCGAAACCGGAGCCGACCACGATCCAGTCGTAATCGTGATCTCTCATGAAGTCACCCTACTGCGGCCTCTCGGGCGAGTGGCCGCCACAGGACCTGCCCGCCTAGCCGCTGACTATGCGGGCACACCCTCGGCGACGAGCGGCACGCCGATCGCCCGCAGGCGTCGGGTCAGCGCCTTGAAGGCGAACTCGTTGACCTGCTCGGAGGTGTAGTCGAGCAGCGTCCAGTTCTCGGGATCGGCGCCCTTGGGAACGAGCACCCCGCTGGCGACCGGCAGCAGCTCCTGCAGCGTCGAGCGCATCCGAGCGGCCATCGAGGCGTCGCCGCCGCACTTCTCCTTCAGGAACCAGGTGCCGTAGGCGACGTGGCGGTGCTCGTCGCGCGCCACCTTGCCGAAGCCCTCCTGGAAGCCGGGGAGGAGGTCGTTGCGGCTGAGGTAGTCGAGGATGAAGTTCTGACCGGTGAGGGCCAGGGTCCCCTCGATCACCATGTGGTAGGTGGTGCAGAAGTCGACCTTCGCCTCGGGGTCCTTCGGGTTGGCGACGAGGCGCTGGTTGACCTCGACCAGGGCCTCGTCGAAGAGCCTGACGAAGGCGTCGTTCAGCTCCTCTCGGACGCGGCCCAGCCGTTCGTCCCAGCTGGCGCCCTCGAGCCCGATCACCTCGCGATAGAAGCGGTCGAAGAACTGTGCGTGGCGGGCCTCGTCGACCTGCTGGGTGGTGAGGAACGCCTCCTCGGACTCGTCCTCGTAGGCCATCACCAGGCCCGAGAACTGCGTCGTCACCCGCTCCTCGCCGATGAAGAAGGAGGACGAGGCCCCAGACGAACCAGTCGCGCTCCTCCTCGGTGAGGTTGTGCCAATGGTCGATGTCGCGCGAGAAGTCGATCTCGTGCGAGCGCCAGTGCTGGCGCTCCCAGAGCTCGTAGAGCTGCTGCGGGTCGAGCAGCTGGATCTTCGATGCCTGCTCCTCGCTCGCCAGCGTTCCGGGGTCGCCCTGGAGGGCAAGCTCCTCGAGTGTCTCGGCCATCTTCAGCTTCCTCTCTTCGTCGCTTTCAGTCGAGGCTACATCTACCTCGCCCGCGAAGGGCGCACGGCTGACGAGGTGGTCGCTCACACTATCTGGAAGGATTCGCCGCTCAGCCGGCAGCGACGAGCGAGGAGAGAGACTTGGCCTACTTCAGCAGCGACCAGGAGGTGTACGACACGATCGGCAAGCTGTTCGTGCGAGCTCGCTGACGACGAGGAGCTGGGGCCGAAGTTCCGCAAGGCGAACACGATCGTCCGCTACGCCTACCGCGAGCCCGACTCGGTGATCACCGTCCGGCTCCAGGAGGGCCAGCCGCGGCGACGTCGACTTCGGCGAGACCGAGATGGAGCCCGAGGTGACGATGAGCGATGGAGGCCGACACCGCGCACCGCTTCTGGCTCGGCAAGGTGAACGTCACCGTCGCCCTCGCGCGCGGCCAGATCAAGGCCAAGGGGCCGGTCGCCGAAGATCCTCAAGCTCGTGCCGCTGACGAAGCCGGTCTTCCCGCGCTACAAGGCGATGCTCGAGGCCGACGGGCCACAGACCTGAGCTCGCCAGCGTCGAGTTGAGCCGGCTTCAAGGACTTCTACCAGTTCGCCTCACCCGACCCGGGTGATCGCCGGACGGGGACTGATCGAGGGCATCGGCTTCGAGTTCGCCAAGGAGGGGGCGGAGCGACCGCTCGTCGTCACCGATCGAGGTGATCCGCGGCACGGGCCTGACCGAGCAAGGTCGAGGCGGGGCTCACCGACGGCGGGCTCGAGGTCGCGGGCGTCTTCGACGACGTCCCGCAGGACTCCGTCGACCGAGGACGGTGATCGCCTGCGCCGCCGCCGCCAAGGAGGCCGGCGCCGACTCCTTCCTGGCGGTCGGCGGCGGCTCGGTGCTCGACACCGCCAAGGCCGCGAACGTCGTCTTCACCCACGGCGGCTCGGTGCTCGACTACGAGGGCCTGCTACGGCCTGCCGCGCGAGGACGAGGGCATGGGGGCCCCGCTGCCGCTGGCGCCGCTGGCCGGCGATCCCGACCACGGCCGGGACCGGCTCGGAGGCTAGCTTCGGCGCCGTGGTCAAGGACCCCGAGCGCGAGGACTGAAGGTGGTGCTCGGCGACTTCCCGCTCTTCCCCCGACCTCGCGATCCTCGACCCCGAGTCGACGCGAGACGCTTCCGGCGACCATCGCGGCCGCCACCGGCATGGACGCGCTGACGCACGCGATCGAGGGCTACACCGGTCCCGAGTGGAGCCCGCACGGCGAGGCCTTCTCGCTGCAGGCGCTGCGGCTGATGCGCGACAACCTGCGCGCGCGCCGTCGAGGACACCTCGAACGAGGACGCTCGCGGCAACATGCTGGTCGCCGCCGTCGCTGGCGATCGTGCCCGGCGCCGGCGGCACCTCGGCCCTCGGCGCCGTGCACTCGATGTCGCATCCGGCCGGGGCGCAGTACGGCGTCCCGCACGGCGTCGGCGAACGCGATCAACCTGCCGCACGTGATCCGCTTCAACGCGGCCGGCGGAACCGAGATCGCCGACCGCTACCGCGACGTCGCCGAGCTGCTCGGCGCCGAGGCGGGCGGCTCGGACGCAGACGTCGGCGACTGCGCTGGCGAGCTGGGTCACGGAGCCTGACCACCCGGCTGGGCCTGCCACAGCGGCTCTCCGAGGTCGGCGTTCCCGAGGCGGGCATCCCCGAGCTGGTCGAGGGCGCGATGGGGGACGGCTGCACCCTCACCAACGCCGCGCGAGCTGGTCGAGGAGGACTTCGCACGAGCTCTACCGGCCAGGCGCTCTGAGGCGACGGCGCGGCGCCTGGGCCGAGCAGGTCTCCTCCTACGCCCGCTCAGCGCGGATCTCCGCTACGAGCCGGTCGGCGGGATCAACCCGAAGGGCGGCTCCGGTGGCGCTCTGTCCCGGGGGCACCAACCGGCTCACGGGCGAGCTGGTGGACGGGTTCTGGGGTGCGTCCTGCGACGCCGACGAGCGCGAGCGCGGTGGCCTCTTTCGCAAGCAGGTGCTGCCCGGCGCGGTGCTGGCCAAGGCCCACATGCCCGACCTGGCCAAGGTCGTGCCGATCTTTCACGTCGAGTCGATCGAGCGGACGCCCGGACGACGCGCTCGACCGCGCCTCGCGCAGGCGGGTCGAGTTCGAGAGCGTCGAGTTCAACCGCCGCTTCATCGCCACGGTGCCGCGAGACCACGACCCGATCGCCCTGCGCGAGCTGTTCAGCCCGTCATTCATCGACTGGACGACGCGCATCCCCGCTGAGGTCGACTTCGGCATCACCGAGCGGCCAGCTCTTCTTCCACTGGCGTCTGCGCGAGCTGGCCGGGGCGGAGCTGAAGGAGGCGTTGCACTCGGCCGGCGGGGTGTTCGAGCGGTTGCGGCGCGAGATGGACGAGAACGACCTGCACCCCTACCCGCCCGGCCCCTGGCATGCGGGGCTCGAGCCCTTCCCGGACGCCGGCGCCCGGGGCGGCTAGGCGCTCTCGCGCTCCTTCAGCCGTCGCTTGGCTGTGCGGCGGAACCTGTACCAGCGGCTGATGATGGAGCGGTTGCGCCCGATCCATCCCTCGGGCAGCTCGAAGCCGCCGACCAGCTTGTGCGGGATCAAGCGCAGGCCCTCAGCCGAGCGCTCGAGGTCGCCGCGGATTGCGCACCTCCGGCGGCAGGCTGCTGGTCATGAGATCTCGTCCGGGAGCACGATCCGTCGCTCGTCCGCCTCGCCCACCACCCTGGGCTCGACCGGCCTGACCTCGCGGTTGCGGGCGGCCTCGAGCGCCTCGTCGGCGCTGGCGTAGTCGAGCAGGCTCTCGAGATGCTTGATGGTCGGGAAGACGAGCCCCATCTCGTTGCGTTGGTGGCGGTCCAGGGCATCCCGCGGCGCGAACCAGCCGGCGTCCACCGTCTCGCTGCCGTCGGGCTTGGGCGGGGAGTGGGGTGGGCCGAGGGCGAGGTAGAAGCGGGTGTCGAAGCGAATCGGCACCGCGCGCGGCGTGATCCAGCGCGAGTAGGGGACGAGGTCGGCGGGATCGATCTCCATCCCGGCCTCCTCGCTGAGCTCGCGCACCGCGCAGACGCGGTTGGCCTCCTCGCCCGAGCCGTCCTCGTCGTCGACCGCCCCTCCCGGGAAGACCCAGACGCCGGGCATGAAGCGGGCCTCGTGATTGCGCTGCACCATGCAGACCTCGAGGCCGCGGTCTATGTGGCGGCCGCCCCGTCGGAGCACGATCACGGTGGCGGCGGGGCGGGGAGTGGCCGGCTTCTCGGGCACGTCAGCGGCCAGCCTAGATGACGCTTGCCACCGGCGGCCTTCGCTACTCTCCGCGCCGGTGGAGGCGAGCACGGGCACCAAGCAGCTCTACATCTGCACCTCCTGCGGATTCATCTACGACCCCGCCGAGGGCGATCCCGACGGCGGCGTCCCCCCGGGAACCGCCTTCGAGGACATCCCTGACGACTGGTTCTGCCCCGTCTGCGGCGCCCGCAAGTCCGACTTCGAGCCCTACGAGGAGTAGCCGAGCCCGATCCCCCTCGAGGCAGCGATATCCATCGATATCGCGCCGAAACTCCATGCACGCCCGCCGGCGATATCGAACGTCCAGTCGTTGAGGACGCCCTCGCGGCGGGACCCCGCTGGGCGAGCGGTTGGAACTACGCCGCGTCCAGCAGGGCGGCCGCCGCGCGCCCCCGGGCATCTCGCTCGCCGGCGACCTCGGCGCAGGCGGCGCGGATCGAGGCGCCGGTGATCGCCACCAGCTTGACCAGCTCCTCCTTGGAGATCGCCAGCGGCGGCATCAGCACGATCACGTTGCCGAGCGGGCGGACGATCGCCCCCCGCTCGCGGGCCTCGAGGGCGACCCGGTTGCCCAGCCGCAGCGCCGGGTCGTGCTCGCCGAGGTCGATGCCGACCATGAAGCCCTGCTGGCGCACCTCGGTGACCTCATGCATGGCGGCGACGTTGCCGAGCATCTCCTCGAGCATGCGGATCTTCGGCTGCAGCCGAAGAATCGTGCGCTCCTGGCGGAAGACGTCGAGGCAGGCGATTGCCGCGGCGCAGGCGAGGGGGTTGCCGGTGTAGGTGTGGCCGTGGAAGAAGGTCCGGAACTCTTCGTGGGCGCCGAGGAAGCCCTCGTAGACGGGCTGGGTGGTCAGCGTCGCCGCCAGCGGCATGTAGCCGCCGGTGAGGCCCTTGGCGAGACAGAGGAAGTCGGGCGCGACCCGCTCGCGCTCGCAGGCGAACATGGTCCCGGTGCGCCCGAAGCCCGTCGCCACCTCGTCGCAGATGAGGAAGACGCCGTGGCGGTCGCAGAGCTCGCGCACGGCGCGCAGGTAGCCGGGCGGATGGACCAGCATGCCGGCCGCGCCCTGGACGAGCGGCTCGACGATCACGGCGGCGATCTCCTCCTCGTGCATGGCGACGATTCGAGCAATCCCCTCGACGTCCCCCGGCTCGGCCTTGTGGGTGCTGAACAGCAGCGGGCCGTAGGCGCCGTGGAAGAGGTCGATGCCGCCGACCGAGACCGACCCGATGGTGTCGCCGTGGTAGGCGTCGCGCAGGCTGACGAACGAGGTGCGCCGCACATGCTGGCCGCCGCGCTGCTGCCAGTACTGGAAGGCCATCTTCAGCGCCACCTCGACCGCGCTGGAGCCGGAGTCGGAGAAGAAGACGCGCGAGAGCCCCGGCGGGGCGATCTCCACCAGCCGTGAGGCGAGCTCCTCCGCGCCCGGGTGGGAGAGGCCGAGCATGGTCGAGTGGGCGACGCGGTCGATCTGGTCGCGAAGCGCCCGGTCGATCAGAGGGTGCCGGTGCCCGTGCACGTTGCACCACAGCGAGGAGACCCCGTCGAGGTAGCGCCGCCCCCCGGTGTCGATCAGCTCGCAGCCCTCGGCCCGCTCGATCGTCAGCGGCTCCTCGGCGGCCCAGTCGCTCATCTGGGTGAAGGGATGCCAGAGATGGCGGTGGTCGAGCTGCGGGTCGGGAGCCTCCGTCACCGGCGCCGACGATAAATCGCGCCCCGGCGGAAACCGGAATCCGCACCGCCGCCGCGCGCCATCCGCTCCGATGCATCACCGCGGCAGCCCTCTGTGACCCACATCACAGTGGTTTCACTTGCGAAAAGCTTTCAAACTTGTAACCTTTCCGCATATGGAAGCAGCGACCAAGACCGGGGCCACGACCCCATCCGCCGCGCCCGGCCGCCGCGCGAGTGCAGCCGACACCGAGCTGGCGCTCCGGCTCGGCTCGGTGATGATGCATTGCTTCGGCGGCCGTGGCGGCGACGTCCTCAAGGTGATCGACGAGAGCGGCGTCAGCTTCGCCCAGATGAAGGCCCTGGTCACCCTTCAGGGAACCGATGACGACGGCGGCCGCACCGTGACCGCGCTCTCGGAGGCGATCGGCATCTCGGCGCCCTCCGCCAGCCGGGCGGCGGACGGCCTGGTCCGCAAGGGCCTGGCGGCGAGGGTCGAGGACCCCGAGGACCGTCGCGTCCGGCGCCTCACCCTGACCGCTGAGGGCCGCGAGCTCGCCGACCGGATCATCTCCGCGCGGATGGCCGGCTTGGAGGACTTCGCCGCCTCTCTCACCGCCACCGAGCGGAAAAAGCTTGAGTCGGCTCTCGACGCGCTCCTGCAGCGCGACGAGATCGCCGCCATCTACCGCAACCATGAGAGGAGGTTGCGCCGATGACGCGCTACCGCCACCTGATCACCGACGACAACCGCAAGTGGTGGACGCTCGGGGCGATGTGCTTCGCGCTGTTCATGATCATGCTCGACAACACCGTCGTCAACGTGGCGCTGCCGTCGATCCAGCGCGACCTGGGCGCCAGCCTGTCGGGCCTGGAGTGGACGATCAACGGCTACACGCTCTCCTTCGCCGTGCTGCTGGCGACGGGCGGGCGGCTCGGCGACATCTTCGGCCGCCGCCGCGGCTTCATCTTCGGTGTGGTCGTCTTCACGGCCTCCTCCGCGGCCGCCGGCCTCTCCACCGAGATCTGGATGCTGGTCGCGGCGCGCGTGACTCAGGGCGTCGGTGCCGCCTTCATGATGCCGGCGACCCTGTCGATCATCACCAACGCCTTCCCGGCCCGCGAGCGAGGCAGGGCGATCGGCACCTGGGCGGGCGTCTCGGCGCTGGCGCTGGCGGTGGGCCCGGTGGTCGGCGGCTTCCTCACCGAGCACGTCTCCTGGCAGTCGATCTTCTTCCTCAACATCCCGGTCGGCATCGGCGCGGTGCTGGCCTCGGTCTTCGCGGTGCGCGAGTCCCGCGACACCACGGTCGGCCACGAGGTCGACTACCTCGGCGTGGTCACCCTGACCGCGGCGCTGACGGCGCTCGTCCTCGCCCTGGTCGAAGGCAACAGCTGGGGCTGGGGCTCGAGCGCGATCGTCTCCCTGATCGCCGGCTCGGTCGTGCTCGGTGCGCTCTTCGTCTGGGTCGAGACCCGGGTGAGGGCGCCGATGGTCGAGTTCCCGCTCTTCCGCGACCGCACCTTCATCGGCGCGACGGTCGTCGCCTTCATCGTCACCTTCGCGATGCTGGGCATGTTCTTCTTCCTGGCGCTCTACATGCAGGACATCCTCGGCTATTCGCCGCTGGAGGCCGGCGTTCGCTTCCTGCCGACGACCCTGCTGATCGTCGTGATCGCGCCGATGGCGGGACGCCTGACCGACAGGATCGGCGCCCGCTGGCCGATCACCGTGGGGCTCTCGATCGTCGCCGTCTCCCTCTACCTGCAGACGCTGATCAGCGTCGACACCGAGTACGTCGACCTGCTGCCCGCCTTCATGCTGATGGGCGCCGGGATCGCGCTGGTGATGTCGCCGATGTCGACCGCGGCGATGAACGCCGTCTCCGCCACCAAGGCCGGGATCGCCTCGGGCCTGCTGTCGATGAGCCGCATGGTCGGCGGCAGCTTCGGCGTCGCCGCGATCGGGGCGCTGTTCCAGTCCAAGGCCGGCGACCTCAACCCCGCCCGGCTCGGCGCCTCCCCCGCCGAGGCCAAGGAGACCTTCGTCAACGCGCTCTCCAGCTCGATGCGCCTCTCCACGGCCGTCGCTGCGGCCGGCGCCGTGATCGCCTTCACCATGATCCGCTCCGGCCGCCAGCACGAGCCGGAGGAGGGCACCGAGCAGACAGAGGCGCCGGAGCGCAGCGAAGCCGCCACCACGGCCGAGTTCGCCTAAGCGCCCGCCCGGTGCGGTCGAAGCGGCAGCCGCAGAAGCGGCATGCGTCCACTGCTACAGGCTTGGCCAGGTGTCGGGCCGGGTGAGATCCAGCCTCGGCAGGGTCTTCACCTGCACCCGGCCGAGCTGCGAGATCGCCTCCAGGTTGCTGCGCTCCATCTCACCCGGCACCTCGGGCCAGGGGGTGAGGACGACCATCAGCGGCTCCAGCCCGGCGGCGCGAACCGACTCGAGGGTGAGCAGGGTGTGGTTGATCGTGCCCAGGGCAGAGCCGGCTGCGATCACCACCGGCAGCTCGAGCTCCCTGGCGAGGTCGCGAACCAGGTAGTCGCCGGCCAGGGGGACGAGGAAGCCGCCGACTCCCTCGCAGACGAGCAGTTCGGCTCCCGCGGCCGCCACGCGTGCGGCTTCGAGGAGCCGGTCGGGGTCGATCGAGTCCCCCGCGAGCTCCGCGGCGAGATGAGGGGAGACGGCCGGGCCGTAGCGGTAGGGCGCGACGTCGTCCTCCTCCTGGGCGCTCTCGGCGGCGAGCCTGAGCAGCAGGTGATCGGGCAGGAGCCTCGCGTTCCCCCAGACTCGACTCCCCAGCGCCGGGGCCGAGTAGTCGTCGAGGCCGGTGACCGCCGGCTTGAAGACGCCGACCGAGACTCCCGAGGCGGCCGCCATGCGGGCGGTCACGGCCGCGACCACGGTCTTGCCGACCTCGGTGCCGGTGCCGGTGACGAAGACGCCGCGCATCAGGACGGGTCCTCGCCGAGGGCGGCGGCGATGGCCTCGCGGCCTCCGCTGAGGACGGGCTCCCGGTGCGAGACCAGGACCGCCTCCACCGGCAGCTCGAGCAGCGGTCGCAGCGCCTCGCGCAGCCCGTCCAGGCCGATCCCGCTGTCGAGGTAGCCCAGCCAGGACGCCGGGCACATGCGCAGCCCGCCGTTGCCGTCGCCGAGCAGGCGGTCACCGGGGATCAGCGCGCGATGCTGCGGCAGCCAGAACATGGTCTCGCCGGCGCCGCGGATGGGGACGGCCTCGACTCCGGAGGGCAGGTTGGACTTGGCCCGCGAGGTCGAGGCGTCGAAGCGCGCGGCGAACTCGTCGCGGCTGCGGCGATGGAACTTGATGGTGGTCAGCGCGCAGACCCGCCGGCCGTGGGAGGCGACCAGATCTTCGACCTCCCGCCAGAAGCCGTCAGCGTCCCCGGCCGACACCAGGGGGTCCACGAAGAGGAAAGCATCGGGGAGGGCGCAGGCGACGCAGCCGACATCGGGCGGCCAGTCTCCAGTGCTCTCCGGCTTCGGATCGGCGCTCGCCTCGGGGTGGCGCGCGGTCCAGCGCCACAGCTTCGAACGGATCTCGACGAGGTGCACGCGTCGAAGGCTATGCGCCCGGGCGCTTCGGATTCGGGGCGCGGAGCCGCGGGCTGCCCGCCGGCGCCTCAGGCGACGCGCCGCAGCGGCACCACTTGCTGCCCCTGGGGCGCCCGCGCCGACGCGGACCCCAGCCCAAGCTCACGGGCGGCCTCTCCGAGCACCCGCGTGGCGTGGCGCAGGTCGCCCAGCCGGTGGGTCGACATGGCGGTCAGACGCAGGCGGCAGGACCCGGGCGGGACGGTCGGCGGGCGGATCGCCTGGGCGAAGACGCCCCGCTCGAGCGCGCGCTCGCAGAGCGCCATGGCGTCGTCGGCCTCGCCCACGATCAGGGGGATGATCTGGGTCTCGGAACCGCCCAGCTCGAGGCCCTCGGCACGCAGCCCCTTGCGCAGGGCGTCGGCGTTCGCGTGCAGGCGCTCGACCCGCTTCGGCCGCGTCAGCAGCACCTCGATCGCCGCCTCGGCGGCGGCGACGACCGGCGGTGGCAGCGCCGTGGAGAAGATGAAGGGGCGTGCGGTGTTGAGCAGGTAGTCGACCAACTCGGGCGATCCGCAGACGTAGGCGCCGTAGCCGCCCAGGGCCTTGCCCAGCGTGCCGACGATGACGTCGACGCGATCGCTCAGCCCGACGCCGGCGACGGCGCCGCGGCCGCCCGGGCCGGCGCAGCCGGTGGCGTGCGCTTCGTCCACCATCAGCCGGCAGCCGTGCGTGTCCGCGAGCTCGGCCAGTCGCTCCAGCGGCGCCAGGTCGCCGTCCATGGAGAAGACGCTGTCGGTGACGATCAGCGCCGCCCTGCCGCGGGCCTTGCGCAGCCCCCAGTCGAGGTGCTCGGTGTCGGCGTGGCGGTAGACGAAGGTCTCGGCGCGCGCCAGGCGGCAGCCGTCGATCAGGCTGGCGTGGTTGAGCTCGTCGGAGAAGACGACCTCATCGCGCTTCGCCAGCGCGGGAATCGTCCCCGTGTTGGCGAGGTAGCCAGAGCCGAACAGAAGCGCCGCGGGCGCGCCGTGCAGCTCGGCGAGCCGCTCCTCGAGGCTCGAGTGCAGCTCCATGTGACCGGAGATCAGGCGCGAGGCCCCGGCGCTCGCCCCCCAGCGGAGCGCGGCCTCGGACGCCGCCCGGCGCACGTTGGGATGGTCGGCGAGGCCGAGGTAGTTGTTGGAGCAGAGCAGCAGCACCGGATTGCCGTCGAGGATGACCCCCGGCCCCTGGGGCGATGAGATCAGGCGGAGACGGCGGTGCAGGCCTCGGGAGCGAAGCTCGGAGACCTGTTCCGCCAAGTCCAACATCAGGTGGTCAGTCGCCCCAGCCGGCGGGTTGAGCCTCCTGGTCGGACGGGCGCTCGGGGTAGGCGGGGGGCGCCTCCTTCTTCTTGATCACCCGCAGCTGGGTCGAGGGGTCCCAGAAGTTCGCCTCCCCCTGGCTGTCGACGAGCTCGTCGAGCGGCGTCTGCGGCGCCTCGCCCTCGAGCCAGCCCGAGCGGTTGTCCGGCCTGGGGTTGGCGCCGTTATCGGGCTGGCGGCCGACGTTGAGCCCCTGCTGCTCGAAGCTATGCCGGTCCTCCTCGGGCTCGACCCCGAGCGTGGTCAGGAAGTTGCCCATCATCACCCCGTTGAGGCCGGCGCGCACGGCGAGCGGTTGCAGCTCGCCGAGGTTCTCGACCCGGCCGCCGCACAGGCGGAAGAGGGCGTCGGGGAGGATCAGGCGGAAGATCGCGACCCACTTGACCACGTCCCAGGGGTCCATCAGCTCGCGATCGCCGAACTTCGTCCCGGTGCGGGGGTTGAGCAGGTTGATCGGGACCGAGGTCGGATCGATCTCCGCCAGCTCGAAGGCCATCTCCACGCGCTGGCGCGGCGACTCGCCGAGGTTGAGGATGCCGCCCACGCAGGTCTCCAGCCCCGCCTCCTTGACGGACTCGATCGTCCGAGTGCGGCCCTCGTAGCGGACCGTGGTGCTCACCTCGTCGTAGTAGGAGCGCGCCGTCTCCACGTTGTGATGGACACGCTGAATCCCCGCCTGCTTCAGCTGCCGCGCCCGGTCCGCGGACATGTGGCCGATCGAGGCGCAGCGCTTCAGGTTGGTGTGCTCGGAGACCAGGCGGGACCCCTCGAGGATCTTGCGGAAGTCCCGCTTCGACAGCCCCTGGCCCTGGGTGACCATGCAGAACCGATGCGCGCCCGCCGCTTCCGCCGCCTTTGCGTGTTCGAGTATCTGCTCGGGCTCCATCATCGCGTGCATCGGGGTATCGGCCTCGGCGTAGCGCGACTGGGCGCAGAAGCCACAGTCCTCGGCGCAGCCGCCCGACTTGGCGTTGACCAGCGAGCACATGTCGGTCGAGTCGCCGAAACGCTCGGTGCGCACCTGCCAGGCGCGCTCCACCAGGTCCGCGATCGCGTCGCGGTCCTCGAGCGCCCCGAGCTCCAGCGCCTCCTCGAAGCTGATCAGCGGCGGCATCGACCCTCCGTTCGCTCGCGAATAGGCGCCAGGCTACGAGCGGTCCCGGACGACTAGCGGCTGCGTCCGTGGTCATCATGCGCCCATGACGCCCGGCGGGACACGGAGCATTGCGTCGGCTGTTGCGGCGCTCGTGCTGGCAGGCGGACTCGTCCTGGCCGTGGCCGCCGGAGCGCTCACCCGGCCCGCCGGCGGCGCGGGCGCGGCGAGCGCCGCCGACCTCACGCTTCGCCAGCTCGCCGGCCAGCGCCTGGTCTGCGCCTTCAACGGGACCGACGTGCCGGCCGGGCTGAAGCGGCTGATCGACCGCGGGGAGCTGGCCGGGGTGATCCTCTTTGCGGACAACATCCGGAGCCGCCGCCAGGCTCGCCGCCTGACGCGGCGGCTGCGGGCCGGGAGCGACAAACGGCCGCCCGGCCTGCGAGGGCCGCTGCTGGTGATGAGCGACCAGGAGGGCGGGCTGGTCAAGCGCCTCTCGGGGCCGCCGAGATACTCCGCCGCCCAGATGGGCCGCCGGGGCGCCCGGGTGGCCCGCGCCCAGGGGGTCCTGACCGCCAAGAGTCTCAGGGCCGTCGGCATCAACGTCGACCTGGCGCCGGTCCTGGACGTCGGTAGACCCGGCAGCTTCATCCGCGCCCAGCACCGCTCCTTCTCGGGCAGGGCCGGTCGCGTCTCACGGGTCGGCGTCGCCTTCGCGCGGGGCCTGCAGGCCGAGGGCGTCGCCGCCACCGCCAAGCACTTCCCGGGCCTCGGCGCCGCCCGCAGCGACACCGACTTCCATACGAGCGTCATCCCGCTCTCCAAGCACGAGCTGCGGACCGTCGACGAGCTTCCCTACGGCGCTTTTCGCGACGCCGGTGGATCGCTGGTGATGCTGGACTCCGCCGCCTACCCGGCCTTCGGCAGTGGACGGCGGCCCGCGATGCTGACCAAGTCGATTTCGACCGGCGAGCTGCGGGGTCGGCTCGGCTTTGGCGCGGTGACGATCACGGACGCGATGGAAACTCCCTCGGCGCTCTCAACCGGCGGCCCGGTCGCGACCGGGGTGCGAGCGGTCAAGGCAGGCGCCGACCTGCTCCTCTATGCGAGCGGCTGCCGCACGGCCCGGCGGGTGGCGGCGGCGCTGCGGCGAGGGCTCCGGGCCGGCCAGCTCGATCGCAGCCGCTTCGAGGTCGCCGTGGACCGCGTGCTCGACCTGCGGCGCTCGCTCACGGGCTGACCGCCTGCGGGGTGGGCCCGAGGTATTACCCTGAGCGTTCGACCGCCCGACGAGCGGGAATTCGCGTTCGATCAGGCAGAGGAGGCCAGTCTGAGAGCGCTCGCTTCTTTCGTATCCGGACGACGCACCAAGTGGGTGGTGCTGGCGATCTGGATCGTCGCGGTGATCGGCTTCCAGCCGCTCGGC
Source organism: uncultured Solirubrobacterales bacterium (assembly GCA_963746615.1). Classification (GTDB taxonomy): domain Bacteria; phylum Actinomycetota; class Thermoleophilia; order Solirubrobacterales; family 70-9; genus SHVA01. The sequence continues at coordinate 27,761 of CAVVBU010000008.1, forward strand.
AGCAAGCTCGGCAACGAGACCAACGACCAGACTGAGGCCTTCCTCCCGAAGAGCGCCGAGTCGACCGAGGTCGTCCGCCTCCAGAACGACGAGTTCCCGGCGGGCCAGACGATTCAGGGACTGGTCGTCTATCACCGCGACGCCGGTCCCTTCACCGCCCGCGACCGCCGGAAGATGATCGAGGACGCTCGCGGCGCCGTGGAGGCCATCCCCGTGATCGGCGTACCGGCGATCCCCTTCGAGGGGCCCGCCGGCAGGCGGCTGGTCTCCCAAGACGGTCAGACCGCCTACACGGTGCTGACCCTCCCCGACAACCAGGACAAGTCCGGCGACTGGGGCCTCGACGTTCGCGACGTCACCGGCGACCACGCCGACGGCATGAACATCTACGTCACCGGAGACCTCGGCTTCAACGCAGACGCTCAGGAGGTGTTCGGCTCGATCGATTCCACCCTGCTCGGGGTCACGGTCGTCCTCGTGCTGGTTCTCCTCGGGGCGATCTATCGCTCGCCGCTGATCGCGCTCTCCCCGCTGATCGTCGTCTTCGTCGCCTACACGGCGGCCCAGGCCTTCGTCTACCTCTACGCCAGATCGGGGGCCACCGTCTCCTCCAACGGGACGACGATCCTGATCGTGCTCATGTTCGGCGTGGGGACGGACTACTGCCTGCTGCTCGTCTCCCGGTACCGCGAGGAGCTGCAGAGGCTCGAGGACAAGCACGAGGCGATGGCGCGCGCGGTGCGTCGCGCGGGACCGGCGATTCTCGCCAGCGGCCTCACGGTCGCGCTCGCGATGCTGGTCCTGCTGGTCGCCGACGTCGGGTCCACGCATTCGCTCGGACCGGTGGCGGCGATCGGGGTCACCTGCGCTCTGATCGCAGGATTGACCCTGTTGCCGGCGCTGCTGACGATCTTCGGTCGCCGCGGCTTCTGGCCTCGCCGCCACACGGTCGAGTACGACCCCGAGCACGCCGGGGTGACCCGGCAGGGTCTCTGGCGGCGCTTCGGCGACCGGGTCCTGCAGCGGCCCGGCATGGCCCTCGCCTCCACCCTCGTGCTGTTCGGCGCGGGCGCAATCGGGCTGCTCGCCTACAAGGTCGACTACAGCACCACGACCTTCTTCAAGAAGTCGGTCGAGAGCGTCAACGGGTTCAAGGTCCTCGAACAGTCCTTCCCGGCGGGACTGCTGGCGCCGACGACGGCTCTCGTTCGCAGCGAGCACGGGCCCGTGACCCGGGCGCAGATCGCGACGGCGGCGAAGAAGCTCGCCGCGGTCCCCGACGTGGCGGAGGTGACGCCCACGCCCGACCGCTCGCGCGACGACACCATCGCGGCCTTGGACGTCGTCGTCAGCGGCGATCCGTATCGGTCGGCGGCGCTCGACATCGTCCCGAAGATGCGCGGCGCGGTCGACGACGTGCCCGGGGCTCAGGTCCTGATCGGCGGCGGCAGCGCCGTCAACTACGACTTCGACCAGTCGGGCGCGCGCGACTTCCGCCTGATCGTCCCGCTCGGGCTGCTGGTGATCGCGATCATCCTCGCCATCCTGCTGCAGTCGATCCTGGCGCCGCTGGTGCTGATCGCGAGCGTGGTCATCTCCTTCTTCGGCACGCTTGGGATCTCGCTGCTGTTCATCCGCTACGTCGTCGGCGACGCCGGCGTCGATACCTCGCTGCCGACCTTCGCCTTCATCTTCCTGGTGGCGCTCGGGATCGACTACACGATCTTCCTGATGAGCCGGGTGCGCGAGGAGGCGCGCAAGTACGGCACCCGGGAGGGCATGCTGCGCGCCCTTGCCGCCACAGGTCCGGTGATCACCAGCGCGGGCATCATCCTCGCAGGCACGTTCTCGGTGCTGATGACCCTGCCGGTCACTTTCACCTTCGACCTCGGCTTCATGGTGGCGCTGGGCATCCTGCTCGACACCTTCGTGGTGCGGACGATCATGGTTCCCGCCGCGGTCGAGCTGATCGGCGACCGGATCTGGTGGCCCTCGACCGCCGCCGGCGGCGGCCGCGCCCTGCACGAGGACACCGGCGAGCACTCCGCAGCGGCGCCCGAGTCCGCCTAGCGCCCCCCAGCTAGCGCCCCTGCCAGCGGGGCTTGCGCTTCTCCGCGAAGGCGCGGATGCCCTCGCGGAAGTCCTCGGAGGCGAAGCAGGACTCGCGCAGCTCGATCAGCTCCTGCTCCTGCTCGGCGGTGAGGCGGGGGTAGGCGGTGAGCGTGTCGATCACCCGCTTGTTTCCCTTCATCGACAGCGGTGCGTTGGCGGCGATCTCGGCGGCCAGCTCCAGGGAGCATGCCTCCACCTCCTCGTCGCCCACCACCTGGTGGACGAGGCCGATCGCCGCGGCGCGCTCGGCATCGAGATTGCGCCCGGTAAGGAACAGCTCCTTGGTCCGAGGCACGCCGATCGCGTCGATGAAGCGCTGCAGGCCGGTGTGGCCGTAGATCAGGCCGAGCTTCGCGGGCGGCATGCCCAGCTTCGCCCCGCTCGCGCAGACCCGCAGGTCGCAGGTGAGCGCCAGCTCCAGGCCGCCCCCGAGCGCGTGGCCGTTGATCGCCGCGATCACCGGCCAGGGATGGGCGGCGACGGCGTCGAGCGCCGCCTGGAAGGGATGGGCGACCAATGACTCGGCCTCGCGCGCGAAGCTCTCCTCGGGGATGCCGGCGATGTCGTAGCCGGCCGAGAACGCCGTGCCCGCTCCGGTGAGCAGCACGCAGCGCACCTCGATCCCGCGGTCGAGCGAGGGCATCGCCATCGTGATGCCCTCGAGGAGCTCGTGGTCGAGCGCATTGCGGGCGTCCGCCCGGTTCAGCGTCAGGCGGGCGACGGCCTCGGCCGGGTGGTCGAGGAAGAGCTTCCCGCTCGCAAGCTCCTCGGTCACTCGAGCACGACGAGGACGTCGCCCTCGGAGACGGACTGGCCCTCCTCGCACTTGATCTCGGCGACGGTGCCGTCGTCCTCGGCCTCGACCGGCATCTCCATCTTCATCGACTCAAGGATGACGACCGTGTCGCCGTCGGCGACCTCGTCGCCGACCTTGACCTCGACCTTCCAGACCGTCCCCGTGATGTGCGCCTCCACGTCGGGCATGGCGGGGGAGAATATCCGCCCGTCGCGCCGCGGGAGGGAAGGCCCGGATAGCCTGCAGCCGCTGTGATCCTCGCAATCGATCAGGGAACGACGGGCACGACCTGCATCGTCTTCGACCGCGAGGGCCGCGAGGCGGGCCGCGCCTACAGCGAGTTCGAGCAGCACTTCCCTCATCCCGGCTGGGTCGAGCACGACGCAGGCGAGATCTGGGAGGTGACGCGGACGGTGGCCGGGCAGGCGTTGGAGGCGGTCGGCATCTCCGGCAAGGAGCTGACGGGGATCGGGATCACCAACCAGCGCGAGACGGTCGTCGCCTGGGACCCCAAGACCGGCGAGCCAGTGCACAGGGCGCTGGTCTGGCAGGACCGCCGCACCTCCGGGCGCTGTGACGAGCTCAAGGCGGCGGGCCACGAGGCGCTGGTGCGGGAGCGCACCGGCCTGGTCATCGATCCCTACTTCTCCGGCACCAAGATCGAGTGGCTGCTGCGCAACGTCGACGGCGCCGAGAACGCGGTCTTCGGCACGATCGATGCGTGGCTGCTGTTCAAGCTGACCGGCCGCCACGTCACCGACTACTCGAACGCTTCGCGGACGATGCTGTTCGACATCCGGAGGCTGCGCTGGGACCCCGAGCTGTGCGAGCTGCTCGGCGTCGATCCCGCCCGCCTGCCCGAGCCGGCACCATCGGCCGAGGTCTACGGGACCACGAGCGTGTTCGGCGGCGAGGTGCCGGTGGCGGGGATCGCCGGCGACCAGCAGGCGGCGCTCTTCGGCCAGGCCTGCCAGCGGCCGGGGGAGGCGAAGAACACCTACGGCACCGGCAGCTTCGTCCTGCTCAACACGGGCGCCGAGGCGCCCGAACCGCAGCGGGGGCTGCTGACCACCGTCGCCTGGGGCCTCGGCGGAGAGGTCGCCTACGCGCTCGAGGCGGCGGTGTTCGTCACCGGCGCCGCGGTGCAGTGGCTGCGGGACGGGCTCGGCATCATCGCCTCCGCGGCCGAGACCTCGGAGCTGGCGGCTTCGCTTCACTCCAACGAGGACGTCTACTTCGTTCCGGCGCTGACCGGGCTCGGCTCTCCCCACTGGGACCCCTACGCGAGGGGCACGATCGTCGGGCTCACCCGCGGCACGGGGCGAGCGCACCTCGCCCGGGCCGCGCTCGAGGCGATCGCCTACCAGACGGTCGACGCCGTCCGCGCCCAGGAGGCGGCCGCGGGGAAGCGGCTCGAGGAGCTCAAGGCCGACGGGGGCGCGACCGCCAACGCCTGGCTGATGCAGTTCCAGGCCGACGTGCTGGGGGCCCCCGTGATCGTCCCGGAGGTGGCCGAGACGACCGCCCTGGGCGCCGCCTACCTGGCCGGGATCGCCACGGGGCTCTGGGACGTGGCGGGCGTGCGCGAGATGTGGCGCCAGCGCGCCCGCTACGAGCCGGCCATGTCCGAGAGCGAGCGCGAGCGGCTGCTCGGGCGCTGGCGGGCGGCGCTGGAGCGCTCGCGGGGCTGGGCCCGGGATTGAGCGACGAAATTGGGTTGAGACGGCGCGTAACCGCCTGCGTACGCGCGGGTAGAAGTCAGTACCGCAGCCAGCCATGGCCGGCTTGCGCCTGAGCAGATGCCCGAGGTGAACTCCAAAGAGTTGAAGCCGCAGGTCTACAAGGACCCGCGGCCGGCTGAGCACTTCGACCAGTACCACGAGAGCGCCCGCAGGGGCATCGGTTGGGTCTACGACGGGGTCCGGATGGTGCTCACGATCCCAACGATCGCCGCCTACCGCGCCCGCTCCATCGGCGTCGAGAACGTTCCCCGGACCGGCCCGGTGATCGTCACCCCCAACCACTTCAGCCAGATGGACCACTTCTTCGCCGCCGTCTACCTGCGCCGCAAGGTCCAGTTCATGGCCAAGTCGCAGCTCTTCAAGAACCCGCCGATCACCTACATCCTCAAGCACGGCGGCGTCTTCCCCGTGCGCCGCGGCTACAACGACGAGGAGGCCTTCAAGACCGCTCACACGGTCCTCGGCCGGGGGGGTGTGGTGCTGATGTACGCCGAGGGGGGCCGCTCGCGCACGGGGGCCCTCGGCGAGCCGAAGCGGGGCGTCGGCAAGCTCGCGCTGGAATCGGGCGCGCCGGTGGTGCCGGTGGCAATCCATGGCTCCGCCCACGTGCGCGGCTGGAAGCGGCTCCAGTTCCCGAAGGTGACGATCCAGTACGGCGAGCCGCTCACCTTCCCGGTCAAGGAGGACCCGACCCGCGAGGAGCAACAGGAGGTCGCCAACCAGGTCTTCGACAGGGTTCGTGCGATGTACGTGGCGCTGGAGGAGAGCGGTCGCCGCGGCGTGCTGCGGGCGCTGCGCGAGGGCCTCCCGCCGGGCTCGCCATCACCGGATGCCGTCGACGCCCGCCGGTAGCGGCCGCACGCTCCACGCCCAGAGCCTGTGTCGTTCCGCGAGGCGCCTGCTTCGCCTGGAGAGTGCAGCGTGCCCGGCACTACCGCTTTTCGCGCAGGCAACGGTGCGCCCCTTCGGCGAGAGCCGAATGCTGCTCGTCCGCAATAGCATCGACGCGATGCACGGCCGCCACTCTCGCGAGCACTCCGCGAAACGAGCCCGGTTGGAGTAGCCGTGGTGGCTGCCATCAACGAACTCGAGCGGGGCCGTGAGTCCTACGCAAGGGGGGCGTGGACGGACGCCGATCAGTCCCTGTTAGACGCCGATCGGGCCACCCCACTGGGAGCTGAGGACCTTGAGCTGCTCGCGACGTCGGCCTACATGCTCGGCCGCGACGACGACCATGTCAGCGCTCTCGAGCGCGCTCATCACGCCTATCTGGACGCTGGCGAAGCGCTGCGCGCCGTTCGCTGCGCGTTCTGGGTGGGCATCAATCTCTTGCTCCGAGGAGAGATCAGCCGCGCGACCGGATGGCTTGGTCGCGCCCAGCGGCTGGTCGAACGCGAGGAGCGCGATTGTGTCGAGCGAGGCTACCTGCTCGTACCGGTCATGTGCGGAGCAGGCGGAAAGTGGAGACCACAAGGCCGCGTACGCCACCGGCGCCGACGCCGTCGAGATCGGCGAGCGCTTCGGCGATGCAGACCTGGTCGCGCTCGCCGTGCATGGGCAGGGCCTCGCCCGAGTCAAACAGGGGCGGGTCGAGGAGGGTCTCGGGCTTCTGGACGAGGCGATGGTGTCAGTGACCGCCGGGGAGCTGTCGCCGATCGTCACCGGTTTGGTCTACTGCAGCGTGATCGATGGCTGTCAGGAGGTCTACGCGCTGCGTCGCGCCCAGGAGTGGACCGCCGCCCTGACACGGTGGTGCGAGCGGCAGCCCGACATGGTGGCCTTCACCGGCCGCTGTCTGGTGCATCGGGCCGAGATCATGCAGCTCGGTGGCGCCTGGCCGGACGCGCTGGAAGAGGCGCGGCGGGCCGGCGAGCGTTTCATGCAGGGGATGAACCCGGCGGCGGCCGCCCAAGCCTCCTATCGGCAAGGGGAGATCCATCGCTTGCGGGGAGATTTCGCCGCGGCCGAGGACGCCTACCGGGACGCGAGCCGCGGCGGGTGGGAACCGCAGCCGGGTCTGGCCCTGCTGCGGCTGGCCCAAGGGAACGGCGACGCGGCGGCGGCCGCGATCCGCCGGGTGTTGGCCGAGACCACCGACGGGCTGAAGCGTGCGGGGCTGCTGCCCGCCTACGTCGAGATCGTGCTGGCCATCGGTGATGCCCAGGAGGCGCGCAGTGCCTGTCGCGATCTCGCGCAGATCTCGAACGGATACGAGAGCGGCATGCTCGGTGCGATGGTCGCGCAGGCCCGGGGAGCGGTCGACCTGGCCGAAGGCGACGCGCGGGCTGCCCTGGTCGCGCTGCGCCACGCGTTGCAGGTCTGGCAGAAGCTCGAGGCGCCGTACGAGGCCGCACGGGTGCGAGTGCTGGTCGGCACTGGCCTGCCGCGGTCTGGGGGACCACGACACGACCGCGCTGGAGCTGGAGGCGGCCCGAGGCGTATTCGAGCAGCTGGGAGCAGCGGCAGACCTCGGCCGGATCGACTCGCTCGCTCGGAGCGTCGCGCCCCGCGATACCGGTGGGCTGACGCCGCGTGAGCTCGAGGTGCTGCGCTTGGTCGCCGCCGGCAAGACCAACAAGGCGATCGCCGCCGAGCTGGTCCTCAGCGAGAGAACGGTGGACCGTCACGTCAGCAACATCTTCACCAAGCTCGGCGTGTCCTCGCGCACTGCGGCCACGGCCTACGCCTACGAGCACCAGCTCGTCTGAGCAATCTCATGGGTGGAACTACCCACGTCGGCGGGAGGCCGAAGTTGGGTGGTTCAGCCGATGCGCGATTCACCCGGCGCGCCTAGCCTCGGTTTCGAGTCCGATCCGGGCCACACACGAGCAACGGAGGCACGACATGCCGAAGGCATCGAGAGAGACCGCGTCCGAGACGATCGCGATGGAGGGCCTTGAGGTGCGCCTCGAGCACCTCGAAGGCGGCTACTCGGTCTGCTTCGAGTCGCACACCGCAGACGCCGAACTCGCGCAGCTCTTCCGCGGGCTGCCCGACGACCGCTGCCAGCTGCCGCGCTGGGGGTACGTGCTCAAGGGAGAGGTGACTTTCCAGTTCGCGGACCGCGAGGAGACATACGAGGCCGGGGATGCCTACTACGTGCCGCCTGGCCACACGCCTGTCCACCACGCGGGAGCGGAGATCGTCGAGTTCAGTCCCACGGACGTCCTCGGCGAGACGATGGGCGTGGTCGAGGAGAACCTCCGCGCCGCCGGAGTCCAGGTCTGACAGCGCCCCGTCTCAAGCCGGCAAGCGTCAGGAGGCAACGATGAACTATGAGCTCGCCTATGCGATTGGCTTCCATCCCTGGGAGGAGGCCGAGGAGCAACCCCAGTTCACCGAGAGGATCTCGCAGCTGTTCGCTCAGGAGGAGAGCGCAGGCAAGCCGCCCTACGGGCGGGCGCTCGACCTGGGCACCGGCAGCGGGGTCTGGGCGACCCAGCTGGCGCAGCGTGGCTGGCAGGTCACAGGTCTCGACATCGTCGACAGGGCATTGCGGCGCGCCCGTGACCGGATACAGGACGCCGGCGTCGACATGCGGCTCGTCGAGGGGGACGTGACGGCACTACGGGCGGCCGGCATCGGCCCAGACTTCCAATTGGTGCTGGACACCGGGACCTTCCACGGCCTCAAAGGCTCCCAGCGCGAGGCGATGGGACGAGAGGTGAGCGCGGTCGCGGCTGACGATGCGACCGTGCTGATGCTCGGGTGGGCACCGAGGCGCAGAGGCCCGCTGCCGCGTGGGGCGAGCCGCAGCGAGATCGAAGCGGCCTTCCCAGGATGGAAGGTGACCGACCTGGGACCAACGGGGTTCCAGGCACCCAAACCGGTCGAACTGCTGATGAAGCCTGACGAACGTTGGTACCGGCTCCGTCGCGAGTGAGCTGCGTCGGGCGTCGCGCATCCGCCTTGGCGCCGCCGAGGATCACACCTTTGCGAGCTGGTGCTATTCGTCGTAGCGCGGCTCGAGCTGGGCGAAGAACTCGGGGTCGTGCCCCGGCACGATCACCGCGTAGGGATACTCGCGGTGGTACTGCTGGAGCTCGTGCAATGAGCGACGCCAGTTGTGGAGGTCTTGCGGGCGCGGCTGTTCGGGTCCGCCCTCGAGCTGGCGCCAGGTGTAGGCGACGTCGCCGGCGACGACGAAGTCGCGGCGCGGCAGCCTCAGGACCACCGACTGGTGGCCCGCCGAATGACCGGGCGTGTAGACGAGCCTGACGCTGCCGTCGCCGAAGAGGTCGTAGCTGCGGCCGAAGGGACCGTAGGAGCTGACCAGCTCGCTGCCGTAGTCCACGGTCCGGTAGTCGAAGAGGTGGTCGAAGTGCTTGCGAACGTATCCGCGTAGGAGCGGTCGCCTGCCCCTGGTCGCCGCCTCCCACTCGGCGGCGCTGACGATGAAGGTCGACTCGGGGAACTCCGAGATCGCGGAGGCGTGGTCGAAGTGGAGGTGGGTCATGATCACGACCGAGATCTCCCCGGGCCCCGCGTCCCTCTCGCGCAACTGTGCGCCAGCGTCCATGCCGGGTTCGAGGCGGGGCTGCGCCACGCGAGCGAGGGTGCGACCGAGGTTCTGTCGCGGATCCGAGCTGATGGATGGGTGCAGGCCCGTGTCGATCAGCAGGTTGCCCGCCTTTGGGTGGCGGACCAGGAACACTGGGCAGGGAACGAGCTTGCGATCGTCCTCGGAGACGCGAACGCCGCGGGTGCGCAGGCCCGACATCCGGCCCTTGGGTTGCTCCATCGTCGCCATCGGCGAGTTGACCTGGCCGGCCATGATCGGCTCGACCACGACCGTCGCCTCCTCGAAGCCTCCGGGCAACGGTGCCTCGAGCGGTCTGGTTTCCGCCTTGACGCTCACCTGGCGCAGGGTAGCCGTGTGAGCGGGCGTCGGCGGCATATCCTCCCTCGCCGATGGCCGACCTACCCGCATCGCGGATCTTCGCGCCCGGCCTGCTCGAGGGCCAGGTCTGTGTCGTCTCGGGCGCCGGCACGGGTCTGGGGCGGGCGACGGCCCGGGAGCTCGCCTCGCTGGGTGCGACGGTAATCGGCTGCGGGCGCCGGCCCGAGCCGCTCGAGGCGATGGTCGCCGCAGTCGCCGACGCCGGTGGGCGGGCCGAGATGGAGGCGGTCGACATCCGCGAGGAGAAGGACGTCGACGGGCTGATCGACGGGGTGCTCGAACGGCACGGCAAACTCGACCTGCTGGTCAACAACGCCGGCGGCCAGTTCATGAGCCCCGCCGAGGCGATCACGCCGAAGGGCTTTCGCACCGTGATCGAGCTCAACGTGACCGGTACCTGGCTGATGACGCACGCGGCGGCCACCAAGGCCTTCATCCCGCAGGGAGGCGGCAAGGTGCTCAGCGTGACCCTCTCGCCTCACAACGGCATGCCGGGAATGGTCCATTCGGGCGCTGCCCGCGCCGCAGTGGAGAACATGATGCGGACCCTGTCGGTGGAGTGGTCGCGGTTCGGGATCCGCCTGGTCGCCGTCGCCGCCGGCCAGTTCGACACCGAGACGCTGCGCACCAAGTACCCCAGGGCGGTGGTCGAGAACGTCGCCGCCACCATCCCCCTCGGCCGCATGGGGACGGAGGAGGAGATGGCCTGGCTGATGGCCTATCTCGCCTCGCCCGCGGGCGACTTCTACAGCGGCTGCGTGATCACGATCGATGGCGCCCGCGACAACTGGTTCGGCTCCTGGCCCCCGCGCGGCGCCTCGGACGAGGGCGGCGAGCCGCTCGCCGAGGAGCGCCGCCGGGGCGACGGGTAGACCCGGCGGCGCCCGAGGATCGAGAGGTGACGCGAACGGGGATCGCGGCGCCGGACTCATTCAAGGGAACGCACTCCGCCGCCGCGGTGGCGGCGGCGATGGCGAACGGGCTGCGGGCTGCAGGGCTCGAGGCGAAGGAGCTGCCGCTCGCGGACGGCGGCGAGGGGACCATGGAAGCGCTGCTGGCGGCTCGCGGCGGGCGGCGTGTCGAGGCGGCCGCCACGGACCCGCTGGGGCGCCCGCTGCGGGCACCATTCGCCCTGCTCGAGGACGGCTCGGCGGTGGTGGAGGTCGCCGCCGCGAGCGGGCTGGGCCTGGTCGCGGAGCCCGAGCGCGACGCCTGGCGAGCCTCGACGCGCGGCACCGGCGAGCTGATCGCCGCGGCGCTGGAAGCCGGGGGCGATCCGGTGCTGGTGGCCGCAGGCGGCTCGGCGACCACGGACGGCGGGGAGGGGGCGCTGGCCGCGCTCAGGGGCGTCGCCACGCAGCCGCGCCTGATCGTCCTCTGCGATGTCGAGACGCCGTTCGAGGATGCCGCGGTCCTGTTCGGGCCGCAGAAGGGGGCGGACGCCTCGACCGTGACGCGGCTGGAGGAGCGCCTGGCCGGCTTCGCGGCGTCGGCGCCGAGGGATCCGCGCGGCGCGCCGATGACGGGGGCCGCCGGAGGCCTCGCGGGAGGTCTCTGGGCGCACCTCGGAGCGGAGCTCGTCCCCGGCGCCCGCTACGTGCTCGACGCCGCCGGCTTCGACCGCAAGCTCGCCGGCGCGAGCACGGCGCTCACCGGAGAGGGCCGGCTCGATGAGACGACGCTGGAGGGAAAGGTCGTCGCCGAAGTCGCTCGCCGCTGTCGCTCCGCCCGCATCGACTGCCACGCGATCGTCGGCGAATCGAGGCTGGAAATCGCCGCCGCGAAGCGCCTCGGCCTTGCGAGCGTCAGCGAGGCACCCTCACTGGCCCAAGTCGAGCAGGCGGCCGAGAGACTGGGACGCGCCTGATGCGCCGCCATGGAGCTTGACGGCCATCAGTTTGGCCTCCTCTCAGGAGTACATCCCGGTGAACTGGCCGCCGGTGACGTTGATCACCTGGCCGTGGACGTAGTTGGCATAGTCGGAGCAGAGCAGCAGGATCGGGCCGGCGGCCTCCTCCGGCTGGGCGGGGCGGCCGAGCGGGATCATCATCGAGGCCATCGAACGCATCTGCTCGGGGATGCCGAGCTCGACCTGCTCGTCGCGGTCGCCGGCAGCCTGCATCGTCTCGCCCTTCTCCTTGGCCTGGGTGAGGCGGGTCTCGACGAAGCCGAAGGCGACGGCGTTGCAGTTGATCTTGAAGGCGCCCCACTCCTTGGCGATCGTCTTGGTCAGGCCCGTGACGCCGGCCTTGGCCGACGAGTAGTTCGCCTGCCCCGCGTTGCCCATCGTGCCCGAGATCGAGCTGACGTTGACGATCTTGCGGAAGACCTCCCTGCCCTCGGCCTGCTCCGCCTTGGCGGCCTCACGCCAGGCCGGGGCCAGGGCGCGGATCATCCGGAAGGGGACGATGGTGTGGATGTCGAGCATCGCCTGGAACTGCTCGTCGCTCATCTTGTGCACGACGCCGTCCCAGGTGTAGCCGGCGTTGTTGACGAGGATGTCGATGGCGCCGAAGGCGTCGATGGCGGCCTTGACCAGCTCGTCGCAGGTGCCCTCCTTGGTCAGGTCGCCGGCGAAGACAGCGGTCTCCCCGTCGACCTCGCTCGCCGCCTGCTCGGCGACGTCGCCGTCGAGGTCGTTGATCAGCACCTTGGCGCCCTGGCTCACGAAGAGCTCCGCCGTGGCGCGGCCGATGCCGCGCGCGGAGCCGGTGACGATCGCGCTCTTTCCGTCCAGCAGTCCCAATTCCTTGCTCCTTGTCTCGCTTGTCTCGCGCCGCACCGTCGGCCGCGCGAGGGGCTCGCCGGGGATTCTTGCGGTTTTCGCTGGCCGAGCGGCCAGTCGATCCCCGCGCCGGCGCCGAGCTTGACGGCCCCGAGCGTCGCCCAAGCTCGAACGACGACACGAGCCATGTCTTCGTGCAGACGAACGATGAGAACGGCAGCTTCGCCGGTAACTCGGCGCGCCCTTCGACATCGCCGTGCTGCCGAGGTAGTTCGCATCAGGTCGCGACCACGAGCGCCCGCCCGCACCAGTCGCGGCGGCTGACCCCCGCTTCAAGGAGAGCGGGCTGGCGGCCGCTACAGGCCGAGCAGCGCCGGCCCGAGGTCGGTGAGAGAGCGGGGGTCGTGGCCGTACTTCGCCTCGTACTCGTCGGCCAGCTCGTCGTCGAAAAGCGCCAGCAGCAGCTCCTCCCGGCTGGAGCCGAACTGGCAGGCGGCGCGGTCGAGCGCGGCCAGCGAGACGTCCTGGAGGATGCCGCCGATGCCGCCCGTGTCGGGCAGCTCGCGGTCTTGGCAGGGGTCGGCGATCGGCACCCGCTCGGTACCCGTGCTTGCGTCGAGCAGGCCGTAGGTGACGGCCAGCGCCAGGGCGGCTGCCGCCGAGCCCGCCAGCGCGGACCGGGCGTCCAGCCGGAGCGCGGGGGTGGTCGAGACGACGATGATCGCCGCGATCAGCGCGAGCGCGCCGGTGACGAGGAAGGCGATCCGGAAGGCGGACTGGACGCCGCCGACGACGATGTCGTCGAGCCGGCCCGAGATCCGGTCGAGCTCCGCAGCGTCGCTGCCCTCCGCGTTGGAGCGCGCCTCCTTCAGCGAGCTCTGGAGCTCGCCCCGAGGATCCTCCGTCTGCACGTCGGCGAACAGCTTGGGGGCGAGGTCGATCTTGGTCTCCGGGGGGAGTGCGGGCGTCGAGCAGCACCGCGGTGCCCTGCTCGCGGGCGTCGGCCACCGCCGAGTCGAGCCTGGCCGAGACGATCGGCGCCAGCGCGATCAGCGCAAGGGCGATGCCGGCGTGGCGGATCGAGAGCAAGCCGGCCGCCTGGCGGGCGGTGCGCTCGGGGAGCAGCTCGCCGGCGAGGGTGGGGAGGGCGAGTCCCATGCCGGCGCCCGCGAGCATCTGGGGCGCCACGGTCCACCAGGGCGACGCGGTCGGCAGGAAGGCGAGCGAGACGACCCCGCCTGCGACCAGCAGGCAGCCGACGGCCGCCCGGGTCGCCGGCGGGCCGTCCAGCCGCGAGCTCGCCACCGCGGCCAGCGGCAGCACGGTGACGGCCAGCGCCGCCGCCAGCGGGGCGACGCTCCAACCGGCGACCAGCAGCAGCACGACCAGGAAGACGACGGCTGTCAGCGAGGCCGAGAGCAGAGCGAGCGCGGCGATCAGCGACGCGGGCCAGCGGCCCAAGGCAGGCTTCGCGGCGTCGCCTTCGGGCAACGGCGGTGCCTGCATGACGGCGCCGCTCCTGCGCCTGGCGCGCTCCTGCCGCATCGCGGCCAGACAGACCAGCCCGCCGGGCAGGGCAATCGGCGCCTGGGCGAGGAAGATCGCCCGCCAGTCGAAGAGCTCGGTCAGCGCGCCGCCGAGCGCCGGGCCGACGGCCGAGCCGAAGACGGCCGCGGCGACCCAGAGCCGGCGGCCCGGCCCCGGCTCGCCGCCGTCGAGCAGGCGAGAAGGTCGCCACCAGCGCCGGCGGCCCCGCCGAGGCCCTGGACGCCGCGCAGCGCCAGCAGCGGCCCGATCGAGTTCACCGCGCCGCAGCCGAGCGAGGCGACGATGAACAGCCCGATGCCCCAGACGCCGAGCCGCGCCGGCCCGACCCGCCCCGCCAGCCGCGCCGCCCCCGGCAGCGCGACCGCGAGCACGCCGGTGTAGACGATCAGCACGAGGGCCACGCCCTCGACCGTCGAGCCCAGCTCGAGCAGGATCGAGGGCAGGCCGAGGGTGACGATCGAGGCGTCGGCGAGGGCGATGCCCGCCGCCAGGGCGAGCGCGATGCGTCGCGGCGCTCTGCTCACGGCTCAATTCTCGCTGTCGGCCGGCCGGGACAGGCGCCGCCCGGCCGGGGCTCTAGAGGCCGAGCTGCTTGGCGAGGATCTCCTTCATCACCTCGTCGGTGCCGCCCCCGATCGGGCCCAGCCGGGTGTCGCGGACGGCGCGCTCGATCCCGTACTCGCGCATGTAGCCGTAGCCACCGTGGATCTGCAGGCACTCGTCGGCGAGCTCGAAGGCGGCCCGCTGCGTAAGCAGCTTCGCCTGGGTCACTTCCCGGGTGGCGTCCTGCCCGCCGGCGAACAGGCGCAGGGCGTTGTAGGTGATCGCCCGCGATGCCTCGATCGTGGTCGACATCTCGGCGAACTTGTGGCGGATCGCCTGGAAGCGGCCGATCGGGCGGCCGAACGCCTGGCGCTCCTTGGCGTACTCGAGCGTCACCTCGAACAGCCGCTGCATCCCGCCGACGGCGCCCAGCGCCATCAGCAGTCGCTCCCATTGGAAGTTGGCCATGATCAGGTAGAAGCCGCCGTTCTCCTCGCCCAGCAAATTCTCCTCGGGCACCTCGACGTCGGTGAAGGAGAGCTCCCCGGTGTCGGAGGAGTGCCAGCCCATCTTCTCCAGCTTCGCCGTCACCTCGTAGCCGGGCATCTCGCTCTCCAGGACGAGGAAGCTGAGGCCGTGGTGGCCGCCCTCCTCGGTGGTCTTCACCGCGCAGACGAGGAAGTCGGCGCGCACGCCGTTGGTGATGAACGTCTTCGACCCGTTGACGACGTAGCCGCCGTCGACCCGGCGGGCGAAGGTGCGGATGCCGGCGACGTCGGAGCCCGCGCCCGGCTCGGTGATCCCGAGCGCGCAGATCTTCTCCCCCCTGATCGCAGGGACGAGGAAGCGCTGGTGCTGCTCGGGGGTGCCGAAGCGGAAGATCGGCGGGGTGGCGATCCCGGTGTGCGCGCCGAGCCCGGCGGCGACCCCGCCGGCGGCGCCCGAGCGAGCCAGCTCCTCGGTCCAGACCGCGTCGTGGACGTAGTCGCCGCCCTGGCCGCCCAGCTCCTCGGGGTACTTGAGACCGAGGAAGCCGAGCTCGCCGCAGCGCGCGAACAGCTCGTTCGGAAACCAGCGCGCCTCCTCCCACTCGTCGACGTGGGGTGCGATCTCCTTGGAGACGAAGCGGCGGATCGACTGGCGCAACTCCTCGTGCTCGTCGGTGAAGGGGGGATGGAGCGCCCGCTCGCCGGTGTCCTTGATCACGGTCATTTCGGCGGGGTCCAGTCGTCCATGGTCGTGTAACCGCGGGCGGCGTGGTCGAAGCCGAGCAGGTCGCCCTCGGGGTTCTTGCGGTCGCCGTGGTGGTAGGCGCGCACCTCGGCGATCTTGCCGTCGCGCAGCAGGAACCACTCGGTGCCGCGGTTGAGCCGCTTCTCGCCCGACTTCGGATCGCGCCAGGTCATCGTCCACTCGATCACGGCCTCGTCGCCCGGACTCGATCCCGTGCTCGAGCCACCACTGGCCGTCGACCTGCTCGACCCCCCAGGCGGCGTTTTCGGCGATCTCGCGCGCGCGATGGGGCCCCAGCCGCGTGTAGTAGTGGACCGCGTCGTCGGTGAAGTGCGCGGCCACGCGCTCGGCGTCGCCGGTGTTGAGCGCCTCGTAGTAGGAGCGGATGTGGTCGAGGTTGGACCGGATGGCGTAGACGACCGTAGCTGCGGCCGATCACCTCGAGCATGATCTCGTCGGTGCCGGCGCCGATCCGGTTGAGGCGGGCGTCGCGGTAGGCGCGCTCGACCTCGTACTCCTTCATGTAGCCGTAGCCGCCGTGGATCTGGATGCACTCGTCGGTGACGTCGCAGATCATCCGCGAGGTGAAGAGCTTGGCCTGCGAGATCTCGCGGACCGGGTACTCGCCGTTGGCGAAGCGCCAAGCGGTCGAATAGACGAACTGCTTGGCGGCCTCGATCTGGGTCGACATCTCGGCGAACTTGTGGCGGATCGCCTGGAAGCGGCCGATCGGTCGCCCGAAGGCCTCCCGCTCGCTTGGCGTACTCGAGCGTGCGCTCGAAGACCCGCTCGGCGCCGGCGACGCAGCCGGCCGCGGCCACCAGCCGCTCTCCCTGGAGCTCCCAGGAGATGTGGTAGAAGCCCTTGCCCTCCTCGCCCAGCATGTTCTCCGCGGGGACGCGGACGTCCTCGAAGCTGAGCTCTCCGGTGTCGGAGGCGTGCATCCCCATCTTCTCCAGCTTCCGGGAGACGGCTGAAGCCCGGCACCGGGTTGCCTTCGTCGTCGCGCAGATCGACCACGAACAGGGTGATGCCGTCGTGGCCGGCGTCGGGGTCCGTCTTGGTCACCAGCACGATGTAGTCGGCCCGGGCTCCGTTGGTGATGAAGGTCTTGGAGCCGTTGATCACGTACTCGTCGCCGTCGCGGCGGGCGGTGGTGCGGATGCCCGCCACGTCCGGATCCGGCCCCGGGCTCGGTGATACCGAGGCAGCTGATCTTGTCTCCGGCGATCGAGGGGGGCAAGTAGCGCTGCTTCAGCTCCTCGCTGCCGAGCAGGTGGATCGGCGGCGTCGACATGTCGGTGTGGACGGCGAAGCCCATGTTGAGGCCGCCGCAGCCGGAGTAGCTCATGCACTCGGCGCGGACCAGCGAATAGAAGTAGTCGCCGCCCTGCCCGCCGTACTCCTCCGGGAAGCAGAGGCCCAGGTAGCCGAGGTCGCCTGCCCGCTTCAGGATCGAGTCGGGCCAGAGGTTCTCTTCCCAGTCGTGGCGGTTGGGAGTGCACTCCTTCAGCACCCACGATTTCATCGATTCGCGAAGCGCCTCATGCTCCTCGGTGAAGATCAGGTGCTTGCGGGTCGCCTCGTGGTCCGGCTTGATCACGCTGGAGGTCGCGCTCGCCACTGCTCTGCTCCTAACGGTCGTCTTGGCTCGACGAAGTGAATAGTAGAACTTCTTACTTCCTACTGTCCCCTCGGCCTCGCGGCCCGTTCGGCAGAAGCCGCCATGGGCTTGAGAAATGGAACATTTGTTGCTTCCCCCTACCCGGTATTGCCATAGGCGGTGCCGATCCGTACGATCGCTGGACAGATGTCCGAGGGCCTGAACGGAAGCTTGAGCGGCCATGGGGCGCAGGGAGAGCGCCTCCCGCCCGGGCCCCGGTCGTTGCGCGCGATCCAGACGCTGGAGTGGATGCGGCGCCCGATGGAGCTGATGGAGCGCTGCCGCAGCCGCTACGGCAAGATCTTCTCGCTCAAGCTCGGGCCAGCCGGGCAGGTGGTCATGATCGCCGACCCGCGGGTCGCCAAGCAGGTCCTGACTGCGGATCCCGATCTGTTCCCGGCCGGCGACACCAACGGGCTGTTCAAGGACGTCGTCGGCGAGAACTCGATCCTCGTCCTGGACGGCCCCCGGCACATCGCGCACCGCAAGCGCATGCTTCCCGCGGTCGGTCGCCACGCCCAGCGCTACGGGGAGATGATCGCCGAGATCGCCCGCAACCGGGTATCGGGCTGGCGGGCCGGCGAGGAGATCGCGCTGCTCGATGAGATGGAGGCGATCTCGTTCGAGGTGGTCATGCGGATCGCCCTCGGCGGCGACGGAACCAGCGACCGCGAGCAGCGACTGCGGGAGCTGATGCCGGAGATGATGGACCGCTGCGATTCATCGCTGACCCTGATCCCGTGGTTCCGCCGCGAGCTCGGAGGCCACAGCCCCTTCGGCCGCCTTGTGCGGGTCCTCGGTCAGCTCGACGAGCTCTTCCACGAGGCGATCTCCGAGCGGCGCCGCGATCCGCTGATCCAGGTCCGCGACGACGTCCTCTCGCTGCTGCTCCAGGCCACGGAGGAGGACGGTTCGCCCCTGGAGGAGAAGGTGATCCGCGACGAGCTGCTCACCATGTTGATGGCCGGCTACGAGACGACGACCGCCGGTCTCACCTGGTCCTTCGAGCGGTTGCTGCGGGCCCCGGACAAGCTCGAGCTGCTTCTCCTCGACCTGGAGGCGGGCAGCGACCGCTACCTGGAGGCGGTGGTCAAGGAGACACTGCGGCGGCGGCCGGTGATCCCGATCGTGGCGCGCCGCTCGCTGGTGCCGATCGAGCTGCTCGGCTACACCATCCCCGCCGGCTCCGTGCTGATGGTGCCGATCCACCTGATCCACCTCGACCCGGAGATCTATGACGAGCCGCTGAAGTTCCGCCCCGAGCGCTTCCTCGACACGGAGCCCGAGCCGGGCGCCTACATCCCCTTTGGCGGCGGGGTTCGCCGCTGCCTGGGCGCCTCGCTCGCCCAGCACGAGATGATGATCGTGCTGCGCACGGTGCTCGAGCAGGCGACCCTGAGCGCCGTCGACCCCGAGGACGAGCCGGTGGAGCGGCGCCGGTTCACCTTCTCGCCCGGCGACGGGGGCAGCGCCGTGGTCGAGTCCGTGCTGAGCTCGGTGCCGACCGCTCCGGGCTCCAAGCGCTTCCAGCGCCCCGTGGCGCCGGCTGAGCCGGTCCAGCGCCGGTAACCCGAGCCGACCTGCCGGCACCACCCGCCGCTCCCGAGGAGATCGGGCTGGCGGCCGTACGGTGCAACCCAGGTTGCACCTACCACGCTTGCCGGGACAAATCAGGGCTAGGGGACATCCGTCCAGGCATTGAAATGTGTCCAAATTACGCACATACTTTTCACATGGGATTGACGGCCTTTGGGGGGCGGTTCCCTACCGGCGCCGATGACGAGGCGAGGCCCGATCGCGCGGTCTCGCCGGATCGGAGCCTGCGATCGCACGAGCCACGGGATCTGCTCTCCGGTGCATCCGCCGCACGGCCGATCGCGCTCGCGCAGGCCTACCTCGCCGTGGGCGCCGCGGTCACGGGCGCCCTCGGGGCGCTGTTGCCGCACCCGCCCTACTTCAACACCACCGGGATCCTGATCGTGGACGGCGCCGCCCTCGTCTGGGCGGCGTGGATGTTCATCAACGCCGGCCGCATCCCGCTCTGGCTGCTGCGCCTCGGCCCGGCGCTCGCCACGGTGATGACCTCGTTCGCGGTCTACTTCAGCGGCGACTCCACGAGCGGCTACGCCCTCTTCTACGTCTGGGTGGGCCTCTACGTCTTCTACTTCCCGGTCAGCCGCTCGGACGCGGCCATCAACGTCCTCTGGGCTTTCCTCAACTACGGCGTGGTGATCGCGATCACGCCAACCACGCCCGCCGCGGCCTCCAACGAGGTCGTCAACCACTTCGTGCTCACGGCCGGGACGCTGATCACAGCGGCGACGCTGTTGACCTACCTGCGAGGCAGGGTCGAGCGGCTCATGGGCCGGCTTACCGACGCCGCGCGGACGGATCCCCTCACCGGCCTGCCGAATCGCGTCGCGCTGCACGAGCTGGTCGAGCGCGAGCTCGAGCGCGCCAGGCCCGAGCGCCGCCCGCTCAGCATCCTGATCGTCGACCTCGACCGGTTCAAGCGCCTCAACGAGCGCTTCGGCATCTCGGTCGGCGATCACGTCCTGCGCCGCGTCGGGACCCTGCTGGAGGAGAGCACGAGGTTGATCGACACCGTCGCCCGCTCCGGAGGCGAGGAGTTCGCGGTGGTCCTGCCCGAGACAGACCAGCACCGAGCCTTCCTGATCGCCGAGGAGCTGCTGAGCCAGGTGCGGGACGCCTTCGCCCCGCCGCAGCCCGAGCTGACTGCATCGGTCGGAGTCGCCACCTTCCCCGAACACGCCGATGAGATCGCCGGCCTGATCGCGGCGGCGGACCGCGCGCTCTACGCCGCGAAGGCCCTGGGCCGCGACCGCGCCGTCATCTACAGCCCCGAGGTCACCAGCACCCTCGGCGCCGTCGCGGGCCGCCGCAGCGTCGAGTCCCAGGCGCAGCTCGCGACCGTGCTCAGCCTTGCCGAGGCGCTGGACCAGCGCGACACCAGCACCGCCAAGCACTCGCAGACGGTGGGGGCGCTGTGCGAGCTGATGGCGCGCGAGCTCGGCCTCGAGGAGGAGCGGATCCAGCGGGTCCGCCTGGCGGGCATCCTCCATGACATCGGCAAGATCGGCGTGCCGGACTCGATCCTGCGCAAGCCGGGGCCGCTCACCGACGAGGAGCGCGCCCATATGCGGCGCCACCCGGAGCTGGGGGCCAGAATCCTCTCCGCCCGGGAGATGGACGACGTGCGCGAGTGGATCCTCGCCCACCACGAGCGCCCAGACGGCCGGGGCTACCCGAAGGGGCTCGGCGGGAACGAGATCCCGCTCGAGGCCTCGATCCTGGCGGTCGCCGACGCCTATGAGGCGATGACCGCCGACCGCGTGTACCGGCCCGCGCTCGGCCCCTCGGTCGCCCGCGAGGAGCTGCTCAAGAGCGCCGGGAGCCAGTTCGACAGCCGCGTGGTCGAGGCGCTGCTGCGGGCGCTCGACCGCGAGGGCGCTCCCGTCATCACCGTCTCAGCCCCTTCCTGACTGCTCCGCGGGCAGGGCACCGCGAACCCAGCGCGGCGCCCACCAGGCCCAGGGGCCGAGCAGCCGAAGGATGGAGGGGAAGAGCAGGGCGCGAACCAGGGTCGCATCCACCAGCACCGCGACGGCCGTGCCGATCGCGACCTGCTTGATGTAGATCAGTTCGGAGAAGGCGAAGGCCCCCATGGCCACGGCGAAGAGGAGCGCGGCCGCCGTGATGATCCGGCCGCTTCGCTCCAGTCCGAGTGCGACCGCCTCGGCGTCGGCAGCGCCGGCCGCGCGCGCCTCCTTGATCCGCTGAAGCAGGAAGACGCCGTAGTCCGTGGAGAGGCCGAAGGCGACGGCGAAGAGCAAGATCGGCATCGAGGTGTCGAGCGCGCCCTGGCTCGTGTAGTCGAGCAGTCCCTCGAGGTGTCCGTCCTGGAAGATCACGACCAGAACGCCGAAGGCGACGCTGACCGTGAGGAAGTTCATCAGCAGCGCAGCCAGCGGCAACAGCAGCGAGCGTGTCATCACCAGCAGGATGGAGAAGGTGGAGAGGAGGATGATCGCCAGCGCCAACGGCAGGTGCTCCTTGAGGCTGTCGCGCTGGTCGGCCAGCTCGGCCGACGGTCCGCTGACCAGCGCGGGCGAGCCCCAGTCGAGCGATCTCGCCCTCTCGACCGCGTCCAGGGCCCCGTCCGAATAGGGCTTGGCCGAGAGCTCGGCGTCCACGCGCAGCACCCCGTCGACGGCGCTGGGCGCGAGCACGGCCCGCACCGACTTGTCGGCGACCAGCTCCCGGGCCGCGAGCTGGGGCGATCCCGACGTCACCCCCGCGTCCGGCTCCAGCACCACCACGATCTCGTCCGAGGGATTGGAGGCGAAGCCGGACTGGATCGCAGCGTCCACCTGACGGGCGCTGGCGTCGACGGGGAGCACGCGGCTGTCGGCTCGGGTCAGATCGACCCGCAGGAAGGGGAGCCCCGCCGCGATCATCGCGCCGGCGACGATCGTCGCCACCGGAAGCGGGTGGCGCATCACGGCGCGCGCGAAGCGGTACCAGCGGCGGCTGCCGCGGCGGCGCTGAAGGCCGGGAAGCGCGAGGGCGTTCACCCGCTCCCCCAGCAGCGCCAGCAGCGCCGGCAGCACGGTGACCACCACCAGCGCCGAGAGCAGGGCGACGAGCGCTCCGCCTATCCCGATCGAGTAGAGGAAGCGCTGCGGGAAGACGACCAGCGAGAGCAGCGCCACCGCCACGGTCAGCCCGCTGAAGGAGACCATGGGGCCGATTGCCGCCATGGTCGACCGCAGCGCAGCCCCCGTCGGCCCGCGCCGCTCGAGCTCCTCGCGGTAGCGGGAGACGACGAAGAGGCTGTAGTCGATCGCCAGTCCCAGGCCGAGTCCGGTGACGATGTTGATCGCGAAGACGTCGATCTCGACGATGCCCGTCAGCAGCTTCAGCACGAACAGGGTGAGCACGATCGAGGCGGCCCCGACGATCATCGGCAGCAGCGCAGCCACGAAACCCCTGAAGACGAGCAGCGAGAGCAGGAAGAGCAGTGGCGCGGCGTAGAGCTCGATCCGTCGAAGGTCATCCTCGGTCGTCTGGTTGAGCTGGCTCGAGGCGACCGCGAAGCCACCCGCCTGCACGTCCGGCCTGCCGGTGAAGGTCGCCTCGACCCGGTCGCCGACCCCGGACGGATCGTCCTCGGAGGACAGCAGGTAGCCCTCGACCAGCGCCTGGCTGCCGTCCAGGGAGGTGAGCTTCCCGCGGGGCGCCGGCGTCACCACCCGGGCGATGCCGGGGATGCGCGAGAGCTCGCGCGCAACCCCGTCGATCGTCTTCCGCCCGCCTGCGCTTGCGACGGGATCCTTCGGCTCCACCAGCAAGAGCACCCCGGGCAGCGCCTTCTCGCCGCTGGCGTGCTCGAGCAGGTCGTAGGCCCGCGAGCTCTCGGAAGCGGGGTCGCGGAATCCGAACGGCTTGACCGCGTCGAACACCCCCGCGGCGACGATCCCGGCGCCGATCAGGCAGAGCAGGGCTATCGCCACCAGCCTCCCGCGATGCAGGTAGGCGCGGTGGGCTATCTCCTCGAACACCGGGCGATTCTATTTCGGCGCACGAACGGCGGCGAAGATGATCCGTATCCGCCGTGGCGGTTCCCATCCCCTCGACGGACGCCGCAACGGCGGAGTCCAGAGCTTCGCCTCGCGGCGGAGGCGGCGGCTGGGCGCTTGCGGTCAGTAGGACGTGCCACTTCCTGTGCACCCGCCGGATCAACTACCCTGTCGCCGCGTATGGCAGACGCCGGTGACAAGGAGCTGCTCTATGAGGTCTCCGACGGCGTCGCCAGGGTGACGCTCAACCGCCCCGATCAGCGCAACGCCCTCAACGGCGAGCTCCTCTCCCAGCTGGTCGAGGCGATGAAGCGCGCGCGCGACGACGACGAGGTTCGCGTGGTCGTGCTCACCGGGGCCGGGGAGAAGGTCTTCTGCGCCGGCGCCGACCTGGGCGGATTCGCCGCCGACGTGCCGCTGGTCGACAAGCACTTCGCCTCCGACACCTTCCTCGAGTTCTTCCGCGTGATGCCGCGGCTGGGCAAGCCCTCGCTGTGCGCCGCCAACGGCCACGTGCTGGCGGGCGGGATGGGCCTGGCGCTCTCCTGCGACCTGGTGATCGCCAAGGAGGGCGCCCGCTTCGGCACGCCGGAGATCAACGTCGGCGCCTTCCCCTACATGATCATGTCGATCATCTATCGCAACGTGCCGCGCAAGAAGGTCAACGAGATGATGCTTCTCGGCGAGCAGATCTCTGCGGAGCAGGCGGTCTCCTACGGCCTCGCCAACAAGGTGGTGCCGGCCGCGGAGTTCGACGCCGCCGTCGACGAGTGGGCGGCGAAGCTTGCCTCCAAGAGCCCGGTGCTGATGCGCCTCGGCCATGACGCCATGTACCGCCAGCAGGACATGGCGATCGACGACGCCCTCGAGTACCTGCGCTCGCAGCTCTCGCTGACCTTCTCGACCGAGGACATCCAGGAGGGCGTCAAGGCCTTCTTTGAGAAGCGCGATCCCGACTGGAAGGGCCGATGAGCCTCGAGGACCTGACCAACGACCTGCACGCCCGACGCGAGAAGGCCAAGCTCGGCGGCGGCGAGGAGAAGATCGCGCTCCAGCACGAGCGCGGCAAGCTCACCGCCCGCGAGCGCCTCGACCTGCTCTGCGACGAGGACACATTCGTCGAGCTGGGCATCCAGGCGCGGCCGCACTTCTCCCAGGCGTCGATGGCGGACAAGGAGGCGCCCGCGGACGGCGTCATCACCGGCTGGGGAGATGTCGACGGCCGCGCCTGCTGCATCGCCGCCTACGACTTCACGGTGATGGCGGGCTCGATGGGGATGACGGGCGAGCTCAAGGTCAGCCGCCTGCGCGAAATGGCGCTGCAGAAGCGGATGCCCTTCATCTGGCTGCTGGACTCGGCCGGCGCGCGGATCCAGGAGGCCGCCGGCTCCCTTTTCGCGGGTTCGGGTCATCTCTTCCGCGAGGAGGTGGTGATGTCAGGGGTGATCCCGATGGTGGCCGCGATGCTCGGCCCCTGCGCGGCGGGCACCGCCTACATCCCGGGCCTCTCGGACTTCGTTCCGATGGTCGTCGGCCAGGGTGCGATGGCCCTCGCCGGGCCACACTTGACCAAGGCGGTCACCGGCGAGGACATCTCGATGGAGGACCTGGGCGGCGCCAAGGTCCACTGCCGCAAGTCGGGCGTCGGCGACCTGGAGGTGAAGGACGACCGCGAGTGCATCCAGGCGGTCAAGGACTACCTCTCCTACTTCCCCTCCAACTGCGAGCAGAGGCCCCCGCTCCGCGAGTCGAAGGACCCGGAGGACCGCATGTCCGAGAAGCTGATGGAGATCGTCCCCGAGTCGAACCGCCAGCCCTATGACATGTACGACGTGATCCGGGAGATCGTCGACGACGGCACCTATTTCGACATCAAGCCCAAGTTCGCCAGGACGATCATCACCTGCCTGGCGCGCTTCGGGGGCATGCCCTGCGGGATCGTCGCCAACCAGCCGAAGCAGCTCGGCGGCATCCTCGAGAACGACTCCGCCGACAAGGCCGCGCGCTTCATCAACCTCTGCGACGCCTTCAACATCCCCTTGCTCTTCCTCCAGGACGTGCCCGGCTTCATGGTCGGCTCAAAGGTCGAGCACGCCGGGATTATCCGCCACGGCGCCAAGATGCTCTACGCCGTCTCCAGGGCGACGGTGCCGAAGGTGACCGTGGTCGTCCGCAAGGCCTACGGCGCCGGCTACTACGTGATGAACGGCAAGGCCTACGAGCCCGACCTGATCGTCGCCTGGCCCTCGGCCGAGATCTCGGTGATGGGCGCCGAGGGCGCGGTCAACATCATCGGCCGCTCGGCGATCGAGGCCTCCGACGACCCGGACGCGACCCGGGAGAAGATGCTCGACGAGGTCCGCAAGGTGATCGATCCTTACATCGCCGCCGGCAACGCGATGATCGACGACATCATCGACCCGCGCGAGACCCGCCCGACCGTGATCAAGGGGCTGCGCATGGCGAAGGACAAGCGAGTAGAGCGCCCCTGGAGGAAGCACGGGGTGATGCCGGTCTGAGCGAGCTGAAGGACGGAGCATGAGCCGGTTCGAGGACCCGGTGATCATCAGCTGCTCGATCTCGGGGGCGATCGCCAACCGCGAGCAGTGCCCTGCGATCCCCTACACGCCCGAGGAGTACGCGGCGGAGGCGAGGCGGGCCGTGGACGAGGGAGCCTCCCAGATCCACATTCATGCCCGCACCCCGGATGGCACGCCCTCGTACGAGGTCGAGGACTTCCGCGCCATCACCGAGGCCATCCGCGCCGAGGTCGACGACGTGATCGTCAACTACTCGACGGGGGCGGTCGGGGTCCCGATCTCCAAGCGGATCGCCTACCTGCGCGAGCTGAAGCCCGACGTCGCGGCGCTCAACATGAGCAGCATGAACTACGCCAAGTACTCGCGGCGGCGCAGGGACTTCGTCTTCAAGGCCGTCTTCGAGAACAGCTTCGACACGATCATCGAGTTCATCACCGCGATGAACGAGGTCGGGATCCAGCCAGAGCACGAGTGCTTCGACGCCGGCCACGTCGCCAACCTCGATCCCCTGCTCGACATGGGGATGCTGGAGCCGCCGCTGCAAATCTCCCTGGTCATGGGCGTCACCGGCGGCATCCGGCCCAATGCCCGCAACGTCGCCTTCATGTCGGAGCAGATCCCGGGCGGGCCCGAGGGGCCCAACAACTGGCAGGTGATCGGCGTCTCCCGCGACCAGTGGAAGCTGCTCGGCGCCTCGCTGTCGCTGGGCGGCAACGTCCGCGCCGGGCTCGAGGACAACCTCTACCTCCCAGACGGCGAGATGGCGAAGTCGAACGGCGAGCTGATCGCCAAGGCGCGGCAGATGGCGGAGGACGCCGGCCGGCGGACCGCCACCGTGTCGGAGGCCCGCGAGCTGCTCGGCATCCCGCGGCGCGTCGAGGCGTAGGCATGAGCGCCGCCGAGTTGCCGCTGAGCGACGTGCGGGTGCTCGACCTGACCCGCCTGCTGCCGGGCGGGTTCTGCTCGCTGCTGCTGGCCGACCTCGGCGCGGACGTGATCAAGGTCGAGGACACCGGCGGAGGCGACTACGTGCGCTGGGCGCCGCCCTACTACGGGTCCGACGAGCAGACGGCGCTCGGTACGCGTTCGGCCCTGTATCTGGCGCTGAACCGCAACAAGCGCTCGATCCGGCTCGACCTGAAGAGCGACGCCGGACGCGAGGCGCTGCTGAGGCTGGCGCGCGAGGCGGACGTGCTGCTGGAGAGCTTTCGCCCGGGCGTGCTCGACCGCCTCGGCGTCGGCTACGACCGCCTGCGCGAGGAGAACGCGGGGATCGTCTACTGCGCGATCACCGGCTACGGGCAGGATGGGCCGAACCGCGACCGCGCCGGGCACGACATGAACTACCTCGGGCTCAACGGGCTGCTCGGCCTCACCGGCGAGGCCGGCGGGCCTGCCGGTCCAGCCCGGCGGTCAGATCGCCGATCTGGGCGGCGGCGCGCTGATGGCCGCCGTCGGGGTGCTGGCGGCGCTGAACGAGCGCGCCCGGTCGGGTGAGGGGCAGATCGTCGACGTCTCGATGACCGACGGCTCGCTCTCCTGGCTGGCGATGGTCGCCGGCCGTTACCTCTGCGACGGCCAGGTGCCCGAGCGAGGAGGGATCGAGCTGGCGGGCGGGATCATCTGCTACCGGCCCTACGAGGCGAGCGACGGGTGGGTCACTTGCGGTGCGCTCGAGACCAAGTTCTGGACGGCCTTCTGCAAGGGCGCCGGCCGCGAGGATCTGATCGAGCACCAGTTCGACCCGCCGGGCTCCGATGCCCACGGCGAGGTCGTCGAGATCTTCCGCTCGCGAAGCCGCGATCAATGGCGCGCCTTCAACGACGAGCACGACTGCTGCATCGAGCCCGTTCTCGGCCTCGACGAGGCGCTCGAGTCCGACCAGGTGCGCGAGCGCGGGATGGTGGTCGAGCTGGAGCAGCCGGAGCTCGGCACAGTGCGGCAGCTCGGTGTGCCGGTGAAGCTCTCGCGAACACCCGGCGCGGTCCACCGCTCGGCGCCCGCGCTCGGTGAGCACACCGCGGAGCTGCTGGCGGAGGCCGGCTACTCGACCGAGGAGATCGCCGCCATGATCGAGTCGGCGCGGCGGGTGGCATGGACAGCGTCAAGGAGCAGGAGGCCTTTCGCGCATGAGCGGGGGCGACCGGGCCAACGGCGGCGGCGAGGAGCAGATGCTGCGCATGGGCGAGCTCGCCGAGGCCTCCGGGGTCTCGGCGGCGACGATCAAGCACTACCTCCGCGAGGGCCTGCTGCCCGAGCCCGTCAAGACCAGCCGCAACATGGCCTACTACCCCGCCGAGTTCGTGCAGAGGATCAAGCTGATCAAGCAGCTCCAGGAGGAGCGCTACATGCCGCTCAAGGTGATCAAGGACCTGCTCGACGAGGACCCCGACCGCGCCCAGGCGCTGCTCGAGCTCGGCGACCGGATCATCGAGCGGGCCCGGGTCCGAGAGGGGGACCGGATCAGCGCCGCCGAGCTTCGCCACCGCTTCGACGTTCCCCAGGAGGTCCTCGACCGCCTCGCAGAGCTGGAGGTGCTCGGCCCGGCCGATGACGGCTACTCCCCCAACGACGTGCGAATCGTCGAGGCGATCGCGCGCTTCCGCGCCGGCGGCTATGACGAGCGGATCGGCTTCACCGTCTACGACACCCTGCGCTACAAGAGCGCGCTGGAGGGAATCGTCCGCGAGGAGGTCGGCCTGCTGATGGAGCGCCTCGCCGGACAGATGGAGCCCGACCGGGTGCTGGAGCTGCTCGACGCGGGGGTGGAGCCGCTGCAGGAGATGATGGCGGCGCTCCACGACAAGCTGCTGGTCCAGGAGCTCGAGCGGCTGCGGGAGTCGGCCTCCAAGCAGGAGGAGTAGATGGCCGCGGGCGCGGCCGGGGTTCCCTGATGGCGGGCTGGGCGATCGCTCTGGTCGCCGTCTACCTGGCGCTCGCCTTCGGCGTCAGGGTGGCGCTGCAGCTTCGGCGCACCGGCTCGACCGGGATCAAGGCCCACGGTGGGCCGCCGATCGAGGTGCTCAGCGGCGCCGTCTTCCTCACCGCCATCTTCGCTGGCGGCGTCAACCCGGTGCTCGCCCTCACCGGAGTGCTCGAGCCGATCGAATCGCTCGACGCCCCTGCCGCGCACGTGCCCGGCTTCGCTCCTCTGCGCGGTCGGCATCGCCGGGACCTTCGTCTCACAGCTGCAGATGGGCGCCTCCTGGCGGATCGGCGTCGACGAGAGCGAGCGCACCAAGCTGGTCACCGACGGCCTCTTCGCCCGGGTGCGGAATCCGATCTATACCTTCATGGTCGTCGCCTGGATCGGTTTCGCCGCGCTGGTGCCGACCTGGCTCGGCATCGCCGCCGTGCCGCTGGTGATCGTCGGTCTGGAGATGCAGACCCGCCTGGTCGAGGAGCCCCACCTCCTTCGCTCGCAGGGCGACCCCTACCGCGACTACGCCCGTCGCGTCGGCCGCTTTGCCCCCGGCATCGGCCGGTTGGCCTAGACGCGAGTCGAATCGGCGCGCGGGGATCAGATGAGATCGAGGCCCTGGAGCGTGCGGCGGATGCCCTCTTCCAGCGGCGTCGTTGCCCAGCCCAGCTCGCTCTGGGCCTTGGAGGAGTCGGGGTGGGCCTGCCAGGAGAAGAAATAGACCTGGCCGCGGGAGATCATCGGCGGGCGCTTGATCACGCGTGAGATGCCCTCGCCGGCGGCGGCGAAGGCGCGTGCCAGGGGCAGCGGCAGGGTGGGCGGGACGCGGCCGCGGCCGGCGACGCGGACCACGGTCTCGGCCAGCTCGCGGAAGTCGGCGTATTCGTCGCTGAGGAGGTAGCGCTCGCCGTCGCGCCCCAGCTCGGCCGCGAGCAGATGGCCGCTGACGACCCCTTCGCTGAAGACCATCCCGGCGCCGCCGGGAGGCAGCACCGGCAGGCGCTTCCGCACCAGTGGCTCGAACATTCCCTTGTCGAACGAGACGCTGGCCGAGGGGCCGGGGCCATAGACGGCACAGGGGTTGACGATCACCACCTCGAGCCCGTCTCGCTCGGCCAGCACCAGCTCCTCGGCCCGTTGCTTGGAGCGCTCATACGGCGTGCCCTTCGGGTAGTCCGCGAGCTGGGTCTCGTCGACGTGGCCGCCGCGCTCTGCGTGGAAGACGTCGAAGGTGGAGGTATGCACGAGGCGCCGGGCGCCGGCCTTCTTCGCCGCCCGCGCCACGGCCCTCGAGCCCTCGGCGTTGACGCGGTCGAAGATGGCGTCGTCGCGAGCCCACTGCTCGGGGATGCCCATCGAGTTGAAGACCAGCTCGCAGCCCTCGGCTGCGGCCCGAACGGTGTCCGGTTCGGTGACGTCCCCGCGCCGTGCCTCGACCCCGTCGGGGAGCGTCGCCGCGGCGCGCGCCGGGTCGCGGACCAGGGCGCGGACCTCGTCGCCCCTGCGCAGGAGCGCGGCGGCGATGCCGTGCCCGACCTTGCCGGTGGCGCCTGTGACCAGGGTTCTCACCCCGGTGATCCTATGCGGCCGGGAGGCCGCTGCCCGGCCTATACTCAGCGATTGACTGGTCAGTCAACCGGGATTGCCTCCGACCAGAGGCCGACCTTAGGGCCAGACTGAGCAGCGAGGAGAGATGCGCGCAGCCGCCGTACAGCTCAACGCAACCGCCGACCTCGACCACAACCTGGCCGTGGCCGAGCGGCTGGTGCGCGAGGCGGCCGCCGACGGCGCCGAGCTGATCGTGCTGCCGGAGAAGTGGACGGTGCTCGGCGACCCCGACGCCCTGCACGCCGCGGCGCAAACCATCGACGGCCCCGCGATCTCGGCGGCTCGCTCCTGGGCGGCCGAGCTGGGGATCACCCTGGTGGCCGGCAGCTTCACCGAACGTCGCGACGGCCACGAGCGGCTGTCCAACACCTCGGTGCTGATCGCTCCGGACGGGGAGATCGTCGCCGACTACCGCAAGATCCACATGTTCGACGTCGACGTCGGCGGGGTCTCCTACCGCGAGTCCGACACCGAGGAGCCCGGCGACGAGATCGTGGTGGCCGAGGCCGCCGGCGTCCCGATCGGCCTCAGCGTCTGCTACGAC
The DNA here is from genome assembly GCA_963746615.1 of uncultured Solirubrobacterales bacterium. Classification (GTDB taxonomy): domain Bacteria; phylum Actinomycetota; class Thermoleophilia; order Solirubrobacterales; family 70-9; genus SHVA01. The sequence continues at coordinate 58,235 of CAVVBU010000008.1, forward strand.
CTCCGCTATCCGGAGCTGTACCGGATCATGGCCGTGCGCGGCGCCCGCGTGCTCACCGTGCCGGCCGCCTTCACCGTCCCCACCGGTCGCGCCCACTGGGAGCCGCTGCTGCGGGCGCGCGCGATCGAGAACCAGGCCTTTGTCGTGGCGGCCAACCAGATCGGCAAGGCGCCGCCCCACTACGACTCCTGGGGCCACTCGATGATCGTCGACCCCTGGGGAGAGGTGCTGTCCGAGAAGGGGAGCGGCGAGGGCTTCGTCGCCGCCGAGCTCGACTTCGAGGCGCAGGACAGGATCCGCGCCGACGTGCCCGCCCTCGCCAACCGCCGGCCCGGCGCCTATCGCTGGCCCGAGACCGCCGAGGTCTCCTGATGGCCAAGGCCCCGCC
>CAVVBU010000009.1:0-109427 GCA_963746615.1 uncultured Solirubrobacterales bacterium
AGGGCAAGAAGTCATCGAAGCTGCTCGACCAGTTCGGGCGCAACCTGACCAAGCTCGCCGCCGAGTCCAAGCTGGACCCGGTGATCGGCCGCGAGATCGAGATCGAGCGGATCATGCAGATCCTCTCCCGGCGCACCAAGAACAACCCGGTGCTGCTGGGCGAGCCCGGCGTCGGCAAGACCGCCGTGGTCGAGGGCCTGGCCGCCCGCATCACCAAGGGCGAGGTCCCCGAGCTGCTCAAGAACAAGCAGATCTACACGCTCGACCTGGCGGCCCTGGTCGCGGGCTCCAAGTACCGCGGCGAGTTCGAAGAGCGCCTGAAGAAGGTGATGAAGGAGATCACCCAGCGCGGCGACATCATTCTCTTCATCGACGAGCTCCACAACCTGGTCGGCGCCGGCGCCGCCGAGGGCGCCATCGACGCCGCCTCGATCCTGAAGCCGGCCCTAGCGCGCGGCGAGCTGCAGACCATCGGCGCCACCACGCTCGACGAGTACCGCAAGTACCTCGAGCGCGACTCGGCGCTGGAGCGGCGCTTCCAGCAGATCAAGGTCGACCAACCGACGATCGAGGAGACCGTCCGCATCCTCGAGGGCCTGCGCGAGCGCTACGAGCAGCACCACCACGTCAAGATCACCGACGACGCGCTGGCCGCGGCCGCCGAGCTCGCAGACCGCTACATCTCGGACCGCTTCCTGCCGGACAAGGCGATCGACCTGATCGACGAGGCCGCTTCGCGCATGCGGATCAAGTCGATGACCCAGCCCCCGGTCTACCGCGATCTCGAGGAGGAGATCGAGACCACGCGGCGCGACAAGGAGACCTCGATCGAGGCGCAGGAGTTCGAGAAGGCCGCCAACCTCCGCGACCAGGAGCGGCGCCTGACCACAAGAAGAAGGAGCTCGAGGACGAGTGGAGCGCCGGCGACGGCGGCGAGCGCCCCGAGGTCGGCGAGGAGGAGATCGCCGACATCGTCTCGATGTGGACCGGCATTCCCGTCTTCAAGCTGACCGAGGCCGAGACCAAGAAGCTCGTCCGCATGGAGGACGAACTGCACAAGCGCGTCGTCGGCCAGGAGGCGGCGATCACCGCCGTCTCCAAGGCGATCCGCCGCTCGCGCGCGGGGATCAAGGATCCCAAGCGCCCGGCCGGCTCCTTCATCTTCCTCGGCCCCTCCGGCGTCGGCAAGACCGAGCTCGCCCGCACCCTCGCCGAGTTCCTCTTCGGCGACGAGGAGGCGATGGTCCGCATCGACATGTCCGAGTACATGGAGAAGCACGCCGTCTCACGCCTGGTCGGGCTCGCCGCCGGGCTACATCGGCTACGACGAGGGCGGCCAGCTGACCGAGGCAGTGCGGCGCAAGCCCTACTCGGTGCTGCTGCTCGACGAGATCGAGAAGGCCCACCCGGACGTCTTCAACATCCTGCTTCAGATCCTGGAGGACGGCCGCCTCACCGACGCCCAGGGGCGCACGGTGGACTTCCGCAACGCGATCGTGATCATGACCTCGAACATCGGCGCCCAGGACATCGCTCGCAACACGCCGCTGGGCTTCTCGATCACCGATGAGACCGGCACCACCTACGAGGACATGAAGTCGCGGATCATGGGCGACCTGAAGAAGGTCTTCCGGCCCGAGTTCCTCAACCGCATCGACGAGGTCATCGTCTTCCACAAGCTGGCCAAGGAAGAGATCAAGGCGATCGTCGACCTGATGGTCAGCCGCGTCCGCGCCCAGGTCGCCGAGCACGAGCTCCAACTCGAGCTCTCCGATGACGCCAAAGACCTGCTCGTGGACAAGGGCTGGGACCCGGCGATGGGCGCCCGCCCGCTGCGCCGCGCGATCCAGCGCTACGTCGAGGACCCGCTCGCCGACGAGGTGCTGAAGGCGGGGCCGACGGCGCCTGGCTCCACCGTGATGGTTGAGCGCGACGCCAAGAGCGAGGACGAGGACCGGCCGCTGAAGCTGAAGATCGTCAAGCCCCGCAAGAAGCCGGCGCCGAAGAAGAAGGAGCCGGAGAAGGTTGGCGTCGGCGCCAAGAAGGGCGACGACTCGGCCGGCGACGGCGACGAGGCTCCCGAGGCGCCCACCAACGGCGCCGACGACAAGTAGTCGGCTGAGCCCGGCGGGTCTCTCCCGCTAGCGTTCAGCGAGTGAGCCCACCGGGGCAAACCGCGATCGGCAGCTGGAGCGGGGGGCGCTTCCTGCGCTTCGGCGAGGCGATCGACGAGGACCGCCTGGTCTCGCTGCTCCGGCCCGGCCCCGATGGCGGCATCGACACGGTCCTCACCGCCGACGCCTACGGCCAGGGGGAGGCCGACTCGGTCCTCGGCCGGGCGCTCGAGGGCGTCGACCGCGAGGGCTACTCGCTCGTGGGGGCCATCGGCCACGACTTCTACGAAGGGGAGCGCGACGGGCCGCGCGGCTTCCCGCGCTTCACCGATGCCTCACTGCGCGGCCCCGACCAGTACGGCCCCTATCTGCGGATGGCCGCCGAGCGCAGCCTGGAGCGGATCGGCGCCGAGCGCTTCGACCTGCTGCTACTCCACAACCCGGATCGCACCGGGTATGAGAGCGAGGCGGTCTGGGACGGGATGGAGGCGCTGCGCGAGGCGGGCCTGACCGAGCTGATCGGGGTGGCCCCCGGGCCCGCCAACGGCTTCACGCCTCGACCTGGTCTCCTGCTTCGAGCGTTTCGGCGAGCGGATCGATTGGGCGATGATCATCCTCAACCCGCTCGAACCCTGGCCCGGCGAGCTCTGCCTGGGGGCCGCCGAGCAACGGGGATAGAGGTGATCACGCGGGTGGTCGACTACGGCGGCGTCTTCTGGGACGACGTCGCTGCCCGGGGCGGAGCTGGCGCCGGGCGACCACCGCGCCTTCCGCCCCGAGGGGTGGCTCGAGGAGGGCAGGGCGAAGCTCGAGCGGATTCGCCCGATCGCCGAGCGGGCCGGGCTGACGCCGATCCAGCTCGCCTGCCAGTGGAACCTCGCCCACCCGGCGGTCGAGCTGCGTGGTGCCCACCCTGATCCAGGAGCCCGGGCCGGAGGCGCGGCCGATCGAGGACAAGCGCGCCGAGCTGGCGGCGCTCCCGGCCGAGCTCCGCCTGAGTGAAGCCGAGGCGGCGGAGATCCGCGCCGTCGGAGACAACTCAGGTTGCATGGCCCTGAAGGGCGCGAGCCCCGAGCACACCGGTGAGGAGCGGCCCGATGGCTGGGCGCTCAGCGACGAGCTGGTCGCGGCCGGCCGCCGCTGGGACATCGATCCCGAGCGCGATCTGCGCCAGGAGGAGCAGGCGCAGGGCTCCGTCAGCGCGGCCAAAGCCAGACCTAGACCCGCTAACGTGGACGCAGGCGCTTCTGGCGCGCTGCCGATCTGGTTTCAGGCTGATGCAGTCGTTTCTACACGCCATAAGGCGAGCTCGCCGTCGGCACAGGATCGACGGCATTCACACTGATTGGCGCCCTGCGATCGGCTTCGGGGTGCCCCTGTTGTGGATCTGCGATCGCCGCCCAGCTCTACGCCAAGCCCGGCGCGGTGACGGGCCCGGTCGCCCTCTTCATCGGCACCGGGATCCTGGTCAGCTACTGGATCATCCTGCTGCTCGCCTCCTGGCTCCGCGCCCGGATCGGCCCGCCGCCGGCGGGAACCGGTGCGCCGGCAGTCGTGGAACCGCAGCATGCGCGATACGCCCTACAAGCCCGGCCAGTCCGAGAGCGACCCGATCGAGCGCCTCTTCGTCGCCACCGCGATCATCTCCATCATCGGCTTCGCGATCTGGTTCGCCTTCTTCGCCGGCGCGCCCCTCCCCTCCAGCCCGGGCTAGCTTTCGGCACGGTTCGCGCAGGAGCCGTCGGACGGCGTCCCTACGATCGGCCGATGGCCCGGTCGCGACCCTGCTTCGCCTGCAGCGAGTGCGGGCACCAGGCGCTCGCCTGGACCGGGCAGTGCCCGGGCTGCGGGGCCTGGAACACGCTCGCAGGAGGGCGTCGCGCCCCCGCCCGGCCGCGGCGGGGGCCAGCGCCGAGGGGTGAAGGCGCCGCGACCCGTGCGGTTGCGCGAGGTCGAGGCCTCCAGCGGCCGGCGCCTGGCGACCGGGATCGCTGAGCTGGACCGCGTTCTGGGCGGCGGCCTGGTTCCAGGATCGCTGGTGCTGCTCGGCGGCTCGCCCGGGATCGGCAAGAGCACGCTGGCAGCGATGGCGCTCGCCAATCTGGCCGGCTCAGGCGGCGATGCCCTCTACGTCTCCGGCGAGGAGTCCGCTCATCAGATCCGCGAGCGCGCCGAGCGCCTCGGCGACGCAGCCCTCGAGGTGCCGGTGCTGGCCGAGTCCTCGCTGGACGCGGTGCTGGCCGCGATCGAGACCGAGCGCCCGGCGGTCTGCGTGATCGACTCGGTTCAGACGCTTCAGGTCGGCGACGCCGCGCCCGGCTCGGTGGCGGCCGTGAGGGAGGCGACGACGGCGCTGATGGGCACGGGCAAGCGCCTCGACTCGACCCTGATCCTGATTGGCCACGTGACCAAGGAGGGCTCGCTGGCGGGACCGCGCGCGCTCGAGCACCTGGTCGACTGCGTCCTGCATTTCGAGGGCGAGCGCGAGCGCACCCTGCGCACGTTGCGGGCGCTGAAGAACCGCTTCGGCGCCACCAGTGAGGTTGGCGTCTTCGAGATGCGGCCCAGCGGGCTGGAGCAGGTGGTCGATCCCTCGGCGCGCTTCGCCGGTGAGGCGCAGCCGGCCCCCGGGTCGGTCGTGCTCTGCTCGATGGAGGGCACCCGCCCGCTGCTGGTCGAGGTGCAGGCGCTGGTGGCGCCGACCGAGATCGAGCATCCGCGCCGCACGGCGACCGGGCTGGATCGAAACCGGCTGGCGCTGGTGATCGCCGTCCTCGCCCGCCACGCGGGCATCTCGCTGGGGACCGCTGACGTCTTCGTCAACGTCGCCGGCGGTGTCAGGGTAGACGAGCCCGGCGCCGATCTCGCCGTCGCCCTGGCGATCGCCTCGGCCCATTCGGGCAGCGCCCTCGCCGTCGGGGAGCGCCCGCTCGCCTGCTTCGGCGAGCTGGGGCTGACCGGCGAGCTGCGCTTCGTCGGCCGTTCCGAGCAGCGGGTCGCCGAGGCCCTCAAGTTCGGCCTCGGCCCAGTCCTCGGCCCCGAGCCCGCCGACCCGATCAAGGGCCTGACCACGGTCTCCACCCTCCGCGAAGCGATTCGGTCCGCCGGTGCTCGCGGCCACCTGCGCACGGCCGCGTAGGACGCTTGACAACGCTTTTTCCGAGCTTTCCACACGGAATTAGCGGCGAATCGCGCGCCTTTTCTTTCTGCTTACATGACCTTTCGTGGCGTCTGCGGTCCCCGACGATCTAGAGGAACTGGAGGCGCGCCAGGATCCGCGGCTGCTGCGGGCGCTCGACATGGTCGCCCCCGGTTCGGCGCTGAGGGAGGGGATCGACAACATCGTCCACTCCCGTACCGGCGGCCTGATCGTGATCGGAGACCCTGACGAGGTCTCCTTTCTCTTTTCCGGGGGCATAAACCTCGACATCGACTACACGCCGGCGCTGCTCTACCAGATGGCGAAAATGGACGGCGCCATCGCCCTCAACGGGCCCGCGACCAGGATCGTCTGCGCCAACGTGCAGCTGATGCCGGACCCGACCATCCTCAGCCAGGAGACCGGCACCCGCCACCGCACGGCCGAGCGCGTCTCCAAGCAGACCGATGCCCTGGTCGTCGCCATCTCCGCGCGCCGCGACGTCGTCTCGCTCTACCTGGGCGGGATGAAGTACATCCTCCAGGACATCCCCGCGGTGCTGGCCAAGGCCAACCAGGGCCTCGCCACCCTCGACAAGTACCGAGCCCGCCTCGACGCCGTCTCGAGTCGGCTGACCAGGCTCGAGTTCGAGGGCAGCTGCGTGCTCTACGACGTGCTCTCGGTGCTCCAGCGCTCCGAGCTGGTCACCCGGATGGGGGTTGAGGTCGAGCGCTACATCGTCGAGCTCGGAACAGAGGGCCGGCTGATCGAAATGCAGCTCGAGGAGACGATGGTGGGCGTCGCCGCCGACAAGTCCGCGCTGATCCGCGACTACTCGGTGGACGACACCGAGGAGAACCTGGCGAACACGCTCTCGGTCATAGCCCGCCTGCCGCATCAGGAGCTGCTTGACTTCGGCCGCCTCGCCGAGCTGCTCGGCTACGACCGAAAGATGAACACCCTCGACTTCCCGGTCTCACCGCGCGGCTACCGCGTGCTGGGGCGAATCCCGCGCCTGCCGATGCTGGTGGTGCAGCGCGTCATCCTCGAGTTCGGCGGCCTCGAGGAGATCCTCGCGGCCAGCGACGAGGCGCTCGAGAGCGTCGAAGGCGTCGGCGAGACGCGGGCCAAGGACATCCGGGAGGGAATGAGGAGGCTTCTGGAGGTCGACTTGGTCGACCGCTATCTGCAGAGTTGACGGCCGCGTCTGGTGCCGTCTGATCGAAAGGAGAAACCGATTCCCGAGATAACTGAGGAGGTAATCGAGGAGGCAAGCCTTGCCGACCCGGAGGTGGAGATTCCGATCTGCAACTTCGAGGTCGGCGACAACGTCGTCTACCCGCATCACGGTGCCGGGGTCGTCCTGACGAGGGAGACCAGGGACCTGATGGGGGAGAAGCGCGACTACCTGACGATCAACATCCTGCACAACAACATGACCGTAATGGTCCCGTGCGAGAACGCGCACACCGCCGGGCTGAGGCGCGTGATCGACGAGGAGCAGGTCAAGAAGGTGATCGGGGTGCTCACGGACGAGGTGTCCGAGATGCCCAAGAACTGGAACCGCCGCTTCAAGTACAACCGCGAGAAGATCAAGACCGGGGACGTCTACGAGCTCGCGGAGGTGGTTCGCAACCTCGCAATCCGGGAGTGGGAGAAGGGTCTCTCGACCGGCGAGAAGCAGATGTACACGAGAGCCAAGAAGATCCTCGCTTCCGAGTTCATGTACGCCCTCGACAAGGACGAGGAAGGGGCCGAGGAGTACCTCGACGGTCTGCTCGAGGAGAGCTTCGGCGCCCCTAAGGCGACTGCCTGAGCAGGCGCCCCCCGCAACGGCGGTGATCGCGGCCGCCGGCTCCGGGGATCGACTCGGAGCCGGCGGCCCGAAGGCGCTCGTACAGCTCGGCGGGCGCCCGCTGCTCGCCTGGGTGCTGGACGCCTTCCGCGCCGTCTCGCGCGTCGGCTCCATCGTCGTCGCCGCCCCACCCGGCGAGGAGGAGCGGGTGGCCGAGGAGCTGGGGGTCGAGGCCGTCCGCGGCGGGGAGCACCGCTCCGAGTCGGTGCGCGCGGCGCTCGAGCTGGTCGAGGGAGACATCGCGGTCGTCCACGACGCCGCCCGGCCCCTGGTCACCCCCGAGCTGATCGACCGGGTCCTCGCCCTGCTGGCCGAGCGGGGCTCCGCCGACGCGGTGGTCGCCGCGGCTCCCGTGACCGACACGATCAAGGAGGCGGGCGGTGACCGGATCGTCGAGCGCAGCCTGGACCGCTCGCACCTCTGGGCGGTGCAGACGCCGCAGGCCTTCCGCGTGGAGGCGCTGCGCCGCGCGCTCGATCGCGCGGACCTCTCGACGGCCAGCGACGACGCGATGCTGATCGAGCGGGCCGGCGGCGAGGTGCTGATCTGCGAGGCGCCGCCCGAGAACCTGAAGGTGACCACGCCGCTCGACCTCGCAGTCGCCGAGCAGCTTCTTCGCGACCGCGACGGCGGCTAGCGCCGCAGCAGCACCCAGACCAGCGCCAGCGCGAAGACGATCTGGCCGACCCCCAACGCCGTGCCCAGATTGGCCGCGCCGAAGAGCTCGGCGGCGCCGACCCCGAGGACAAAGGCGACCAGGACGATCGCGGTGCCGCGCAGCACTAGCCGGTGCCGCTGGGCTCGACCCCGCGCTCGGCGCGGCGGCTGTGGCCGACGGGGAGGCCGGCGGCCTCGCGGGCGGCGTGGTGGAGGTGGTCGACCCGCCGGCGCTGGTAGAGGCGCCGCTGCAGATAGAGGGTGGCGATGCCGGCGGTGATGATCCCGGTCAGGTTGACCGCCAGCTGGAGCTGGGCGCCGAGCCACTCGTGCCAGGCGCCGTAGGCGAAGGCGACGCCGATGTTGGCGGCTGCGGGGATCGTGGTGACGGAGATCAGCACGCCGATCAGCGCCCCCGACTTCGCCGATGTCAGCGAGAGCATGCCGGCGGTGCCGGCGAACACGGCCACGATCAGCGAGAAGGCGTCAGGGTGGGAGATGAACTCGGTCAGCGGGTGCTCGGCGACCGTGAAGTCCTCGGGGGTGAGGCCGGTGGCACGGATCAACAGCGCGAACAGGCAGGCGGCGCTGATCCCGAGCGGGAAGCCGATCGCGAGTGCCTTCAGCGAGCGAGCCGCGACCCGCTTGCGCCGCTGCACGGCCGCCACGCAGAGCCCCGCGATCGGCCCGAACTCCGGTCCCACCACCATCGCGCCGATGATCAGGATCGGCGAGTCGAGCAAGACGCCGACCGAGGCGATCAGGCAGGCGAGGACCATGAAGGCGAGGAAGTTCGCCGAGAGCTCGGTGTTCTCCGAGGTCCGCGCCTCCACCTCCTCCCAGACCACGGCGTCCGTGGGCATCCCGGATGCCGCCTGCTCGGCGTGCTCGGCCGCCCGCGAGACCTGGGAGTCGATGTCCTCGAGGGCGATCGAGCCGTCGACGTCGATGTCGAGCTCGCGCAGGTCGCTGATGACGACGCTCGCGTCCTCGCGGGCGACGTCGACGAGGATCACGTCGCCCTCGGGGCGTTGGGCCGCGCGCTCGAGGAAGATGATGTTGCAGGCCGAGGGCGTCGCCTTGAGCAGGTCGAGCGCGTGCCCCGACTGGTAGCTGGGAACGACGATCCGCAGGTGGACCATGCGCCGCTAGCGTACTGCCGGTGCTGACCGACTATCACCTGCACCTGCGGCCCGACGACACCGGCGAGGAGGCGGGGCGCTACTTCACCGAGGAGAACGTCGATCGCTACCTGGCGGCGGCCGAGGAGCACGGGATCGGCGAGCTGGGCGTCTCCGAGCACGTCTACCGCTTCCGGGAGGCGCTCGAGATCTGGCGCCATCCGTACTGGCAGGATCAGGCCCTCGACGACCTCGGCGCCTATTGCGAGTTCGTGCGCACGACGCCGCTGCGGCTGGGGCTCGAGATGGACTTCGTCCCCGGAGCGAGGATCGGATCGCCAAGCTGCTCGAGGCCCACGACTTCGACTACGTGGTCGGCTCGGTCCACTTCCTCGGCTCCGACGGGCGCCCTCGACGACGCCCGCTACGACGTCTGGGAGGGCTCCAACGGCGCCGACGAGCTCTGGCGCCGCTACTTCGAGTGGCTCGCCGATCTGGTGCGCTCGGGGCTCTACGACATCCTCGCCCATCCCGACCTGATCAAGATCTGGGGCGAGGGCCGCCCGCAACCGGAGCGCGACCCTCGCCACTACTACGAGCCGGCTGTCGAGGCGATCGCCGACTCCGAGATCGCCGTGGAGGTCTCAACCGCGGGGCTGCGCAAGCCCGTGGGGGAGCTCTACCCATCGCCGCGCCTTCGCCGAGATGTGCGTGGAGGCCGGCGCGGCCTTCTCGCTCTCCTCGGACGCGCACGCGCCCGACCAGGTCGGCTACGGCTACGAGCAGGCGATCGAGTTCATGCGTGAGGTGGGCATCGAGCGCGTCGCCGTGTTCGAGCGGCGCGAGCGCAGGATGGAGCCGCTGGGCTGATGGGGCTGCGCGTGGGCATCGGCTACGACAGCCACCGCCTGGTCGAGGGCGGGCGGCTGGTGCTCGGCGGGGTCGAGATCGAGCACCCGCGCGGGCTCGAGGGGCACTCCGACGCGGACGTGCTCACCCACGCCGTGATCGACGCTCTGCTCGGCTCCTGCGGTCTCGGGGACCTCGGCGACCTCTTCCCGCCCGACGAGGAGCAGTGGCGCGACGCCGACTCGATCGACCTTCTGCGGATCGTGCTCGGCAAGCTCCCCGGCGGACCCGTCAACGTCGACGCCACGATCATCTGCGAGGAGCCGTCGCCTCGCCGAGCACCGCCCCGCGATGCAGTCACTGCTGGAGGAGGCGCTCTCGGCGCCGGTCAGCGTCAAGGCGACGACCAACGAGGGCATGGGGGCGATTGGCCAAGGCGAGGGCATCGCCTGCGTCGCCGTCGTCCTGGTCGAGAGCTAGGGACGTAATCTAAGACTGTGCCGATCCGCTCGATCGCATCGAGGATCCCGTTCGGCGACAGGGTCGTGGATGGAGTCTTCACCGCCCGGGTGCTGGCCGAGACCGGGATCCTGCGGCCGGTTCGCCCTGACAAGCTCGCTCGCATCGCCGAGCGCTTCGTGCGCTGGGGCGCCTCCCCGGCGCTCGGGATCGCCGTCTGCGCGATCGAGAGCCCGGAGGAGACGGCGATCATCGACGAGGCCGGGACCCTGACCTTCGGCCGGCTGCACGAGCGCAGCAACGCCCTCGCCAACTCGCTTCGCGGCGAGGGGGTCTCGGACGGCGACGGCGTGGCGATCATGTGCCGCAACCACCGCCACTTCGTCGAGGCAACGCTGGCCTGCTCGAAGCTCGGTGCCAACGGGCTCTTCCTCAACACGGCCTTCGCCGGCCCGCAACTCGTCGACGTCGTCGGCCGCGAGCAGCCCGCGGCGCTGATCTACGACCAGGAGTTCGCCGGAATGCTGGAGGGGGTCGGCGCCGCCATGCCCCGCTACGTCGCCTGGACCGAGGGTGACGACGGTGAGGAGCCCTCGGTCGAGGAGCTGATCCGCGCCGGCGACACCGGCGACCTGCCGCCGCCGCCCGAACACAGCCGCTACGTGATCCTCACCTCGGGCACCACCGGCACGCCCAAGGGCGCCCAGCGCGGCCAGCCCGACGGGCTGGGGCCGGTCGCCTCGGTGCTGGCGAAGATCCCGATGCGCACGCGGCAGACGACGGTGATCGCCGCGCCCCTCTTCCACTCCTGGGGCTTCACCCACTTCGTGCTCAGCCTGCCGCTGTCGGCGACGATGGTGTTGCGGCGGCGCTTCGACCCCGAGGACACACTGCGCGCCGTGGACGAGAGCCGGGCCGCGGGCGCTGGCGGTGGTGCCGGTGATGCTGCAGCGAATACTCGACCTTCCGGAGGAGGTGCGCCGCAGCGTCGATGTCTCCTCGCTCGAGGTGACCGCCGCCAGCGGCTCGGCCCTGCCCGGCGAGCTCGCCACCAAATGGATGGATGAGTTCGGCGACAACCTCTACAACCTCTACGGCTCGACCGAGGTCGCCTGGGCGACGATCGCCACCCCGGAGGACATGCGAGCGGCGCCGGGCACGGCGGGCAAGCCCCCCCGGGGCACCGTCGTCAAGATCGTCGACCCCGCGGGCCGCGAGCTGCCACCGGGGGAGACCGGCCGCATCTTCGTCGGCAACGAGATGGCCTTCGAGGGCTACACAGGCGGCGGCGACAAGGAGAGGATCGACGGGCTGCTGTCCTCCGGCGACGTCGGCCACTTCGGCCGCGACGGGCGCCTGTTCATCGACGGCCGCGATGACGAGATGATCGTCTCCGGCGGCGAGAACGTCTTCCCGCGCGAGGTGGAGGACCTGCTCGCCGATCACGAGGCGATCGCGGAGGCGGCGGCGATCGGCGTCGACGACGATGAGTTCGGCCAGCGGCTGCGCGCGTTCGTGGTGCTCAAGGAGGGCGCCGACGCTTCCGAGGACGACGCTGAAGGCGCACGTGAAGGCGAATCTCGCGCGCTACAAGGTGCCGCGAGAGGTGGTTTTCCTGGAGGAGCTGCCGCGCAACGCGACGGGAAAGGTGGTGAAACGCGAACTCGCCAAGGCCGATGACCCCGCCTGATGACGGCGAAGATCAGCTGCTCGACGCCGACTCGATCAGGCGCGAGATAGACAACGCCCGCGCGGCCACCGAGCGCTTCCGCGCCAAGGCCGCGCAGCTGGTCGACGAGCTGCGCGGCCGCGAGGCCGCGGCCCGCGAAGAAGCCGCTCGGGCCCGCATGGCCGCCGGCGACGCCCGCCGGGAGGCGGTGAGCGCGATCGAGCTGGCCCGGGAAACCGAGCTGCGCGCGATCGAGCGCGCCCAGAACGCCGTCAGGGCAGCCGGGGAACGCGCCGCGGACGCCGAGGGGCGCGCGGCCGAGACCGAGCGGCGGATCGAGAGCGCGAGGGAGGCCCTGGCGAAGGCCGAGGGGCGCGTCAAGGAGCTGGAGCGCAGCCTCGAGCGGCTCCGGGAGACCGCCGCCGGCGACGCCGAGCGTGGGCGCAGGGAGCGCGCGGAGCAGGGCAGGGCCCTCGAGGCGCGTGCCGAGGAGGCCGAGAAGCGCCTCGCCGATGCCGAGAGCGCCGCGATCCAGACCCGCGAGAAGGCCGAGCAGGCGATCGAGCGGATCAAGGGCGAGGCGCGCGAGCTCGCCGAGCAGGCGATCGAGCAATCCAACCAGCAGGCCGCGCAGGCGGAGGCGCGCGCCGAGGAGCTGGCGGCGAGCCTGAACGAGGCCGAGCAGCGCGCGATCGCGGCCGAGGACCGCGCCGAGGCGACCGCCGAGGGCGCTCAGGCAGAGGTCGAGCGCCTCAAGGCCGATATCTCGCAGAAGGTCGCGAAGGCCGCAGAGGACGCGCGGCGGGAATCCGAGGACCATCTGCGCCGGCTGGCCGACCGGGTCGCCACCGAGGCCGAGGCGCGCGCCCGCGCGGAGGCGGAGTCGAAGCTCGCGCGCGAGACCGTGCAGCTCGAGCGCGAGGCGGAGGAGCGGGTCGAGGACGCCCGCCGCCGGGCGGAGGACGAGGTGCGCGATCGCACCGAGAAGGCGCGGCAGGACGCGCTTTCGGGTGCGATGGACGCCGAGGAGGAGAAGCCGAAGCCGGGCTCAGACGGCACCCGCAACGTGGGCGGACGGCGACTTCACACCTACTGAGCTGTCCTATCCCCTTGCTCGACCAGCCGTTTGACCGTCTCCAGCGAGCGCCGGAAGCGCTGCCGCAGGGGCCAGACCGCGACCCGCTCGGCGATCAGGCCGAAGATGCCCGCCCCGGAGACGCCGTAGGCGAAGCGGAAGCTGACCTTGGTCCGGTCGCCGTTCAGCTCGCCGTATCCGCCAGCGGCCGCGCTGGTCGATGCCGGTCACCGAGCTCCAGGCCAGATCGCTCCCCGGGTTCCATTCGACCACCTCGATCAGGCCGCCGACCTCGGCGGAGCCGATGCGGATCAGCATCCGGTATCGGGCTCCGAGCCCGGTCCGCTTCTCTCCCTCGACGTCCCACCGGGTGACGCTGTCCATGAACTCGCAGTAGTTGTCGGGCTCGGTGATCAACTCCCAGACCGCCCGGGGCGGCGCCGAGACGACCACCGACTCCTCCAGCCGCACGGGGGCGCCCTCAGCCGATCACCGGCAGCCGGCGCTCGGCCGCGAGCGAGTCGAGCCGGTCCTGCATCAGCCCCGTGATGTGGTCGTAGACCTCGTCGACATCGGGATTGGGTCCGAAGCGCTCGCGCAGGTCGATCGGCTCCATCGCCTCGACGGTGATCTTCGCCGGCAGGGGGATGTGGCCGAGCATGTCGCCGGCGTTGATGATCCAGGGGAGTGAGATCGATATGGGCAGCACCTTGAGGCGAAAGAGCTTGTCGAGGCGCAACAGCTTCGAGAGGTGCTCGCCGTGGCTGAGGAAGAGAGCCGTCTCCTGGCCGCCGACCGAGACCACCGGCACGATCGGCACGCCGGCGTCGAGGGCCAGGCGGATGAACCCCTTGCGCCCCGCGAAGTCGATCTCGTTGCGGTGCCAGCTCGGCCTGTGCACCTCCCAGTCTCCTCCCGGATAGACGAGCACCGCGGCGCCCGATGAGAGCGCCTTGTGCGCGTTCTCATGAGACGCCGCGACGGTGCCGAAGCGCCGCAGGAAGGGGCCGATGGGCGAGGCGAGCACCAGGTTGTGCGCGAGCTGGTAGAAGGGCCGCTCGACGCCGAAGTAGGCGCAGAAGGCGAGCGTGAAGATGGTGGTGTCGGGGGTCAGGTTGCCGCCGGAGTGATTGCCGACCAGAAGCACCGGCCCGTGCTCGGGGATGCGGCGCATGCCTCGAACCTCGCCGCGGAACCAGATGCTGGACAGCAGCCAGGCCAGCGGCAGGTGCTCGCGGATGAAGTCGGGGTCGCGGTCGTCGAGATCCGCAGCGAAGCGCTCGCGCAGGCCGTTGAGGACCGGCTCGGTCAGCCGTGCCAGCGATCCCAGGCGCCCGTCGGGATCGCCGCCGTTGCGCCTCTCCTCGCCGGCCTGTGGGGTAACGGGCTCGAAGGTGCCGCTTTCCGCCATCGGCCCGGCGATTCTACGCGCATCGGGCGGGTCCCCATCAGGCGGGCGCGCTACCCGTAGGGACGAACTCGCGCGGTGGCTCGGGCGTCGCGCGCCCTACGCGCCCTGGGCTATGCGGCGGGCGGCGCGGCCGATCCTGGCGGCCGCGCGGGTGGCGGCGGAGCTCGAGCACTCGCCGATGAATCCCTTGACCAGGCGGTGCGTGTGCTCGGGCAGCTCGATCTGGGGCACGTGGCCACACTCCAGGGTCTTCTGGCGGGCGCCGGGGAGCGCCTCGGCGACGTGGCGGGAGAAGCTGGCGGGCACCAGCGGGTCGGCAGCGCCCCATATGAACAGCGCCGGGACATCGAGCTCCGCCAGGCGCGTCCAGAAGCCCTCCTTGCCGAAGGGCTCCTCGAGGTAGATGCTGCGTGCGGCCGAGTAGAAGGCGACGCGCGCCTGGCGCGAGCTGTAGGTGGCGAGGAACTCCTGGGCGCCGAGCGCGGCGGCCGTCGGGTGCAGGCGCTCGGGCCGGGCGAAGAGGCTGAAGAACTGCCTTTCCACCATGGATGTGCTCAGGGTGTGGGGGATCGCCGCCAGCTCGGGGCGAAGCAGGCGCACCAGCGGGGCCAGCTGGCGGTGGCGCCTCCAGGCCAGCGACGGCGCCAGCAGCGACAGGCCGAGCAGCCGGTCCGGCTCCCGCAGTCCGAGCTCGATCCCGACCCGGCCGCCCATCGAGTTGCCGACCACGTGGGCCTGCTCGATCTCCATCGCCTCCATGAAGCGGAGAACCGAGCGCGCGAACCAGGCGGGGTCGTAGGGCGCGCGGCCGGGCTTGGAGGAGGCGCCGAAGCCGGGCAGGTCGATCGCGTGCACGGTCCGCTCGGGCGCCAGCGCCGAGACGGTCTCATAGAAGCTGCTCTTCGTCCCTCCCAGGCCGTGGATCAGGATCACCTGTTCGGCGCCGCGGCCGGCGGTGAGGGTGGAGATGCGCGCCTTGCCGGCCTCGACCTCGTGTACGCGGAGCAGCGGCGCCCGCCGCCCCGGCAGCTCGAAGAAGCCCTTCGAAGCCGATCGCGAGGTCGAGGTTGCCGCGCGCCCACAGCCGGCGCGTGCGGAAGGCGTCCAGTCCCGAGAGCGTTCCCGCTCGCAGCGCGAGCCAGGTGGCGGTGTCGGTGCCGATGATCGTGTCCGGCTCGCGGGTGGCGCGGCGGCCGACCAGGCAGCGGTCGCCGTCCAGCGTCACGTGCCAGGCGCGCTCGACGTCCTCGAGCTCGATCAGGTACGAGGCATGGAAGCTGGGCGCCGCCCCCCGGTAGCGCTCGGGCAGCGACTCGAATGCCTCCTCGGCCCGCTCGAGGCGATGCTCCTCTAAAGACGCGCCCTCCAAGTCCCGGGCAGCGTATCGAGCCAGCCGGTCACGCAGCGCCTACGCGGAACTAGGATGGCCGCCGTGCGCCCCGTTCGGATCCGCGACACCCTGAGCAAGGAGCTCCGGCCGCTCGAGCCCGGCAAGGTGGGCATCTACGCCTGCGGTCCGACGACCTACGGGCGCATCCACGTCGGAAACGCCCGCCCGTTCGTCGTCTTCATGCTGCTCAGGCGCTTCCTCGAGCGCGAGGGCTACGACCCCAAGCTCGTCATCAACGTGACCGACATCAACGACAAGATCTACGATGCCGCCCGCGAGCAGGGGGTGCCTTCGGCGGAGTGGGCTGAGCGCATGACACGCGCCTACATCGAGGACACCGACCGGCTCGGGCTGGGACGCCCGGACGCCGAGCCCCTCGCGACCGAGACGATCTCGGAGATCGTCGGCCTGATCTCCGACCTTGTCGAGGGGGGTCACGCCTACCAGGCCGACGGCGACGTCTACTTCCGGGTCCGCAGCTTCGACGGCTACGGCAAGCTCTCCAACCGCGAGCCCGACCAGATGGATCAGGGGGAGGAAGCGGGAACCGCCTCGCTCAAGGAGGACCGGCTCGACTTCGCGCTCTGGAAGGGCCGCAAGGAGGGCGAGGACACCAGCTGGCCTTCGCCCTGGGGCGACGGCCGCCCCGGCTGGCACATCGAGTGCTCGGCGATGGCCGAGAAGGAGCTCGGGCCCGAGTTCGCGATCCACGGTGGCGGCTCGGACCTGATCTTCCCCCACCACGAGAACGAGATCGCCCAGACGGAGGCGGCGCGTGGCGTCGACCTCGCCCGCAACTGGATGCACAACGGCATGATCCAGCTGGCCGAGGAGAAGATGTCGAAGTCGGAGGGCAACATCTTCCAGCTCTCGGAGGCGCTCGACCGCTTCGGGGCGGAGGCCGTGGTCGCCTATCTGGTCTCGGGGCACTACCGCCAGCCGCTCGCCTTTTCCACCGAGGCGCTGCAGGAGGCCGGCGCCCGCGTCGAGCGTATCCGCAACTTCCTCAGGGAGAGCGACCCGGCGGGCGATGACGACGCCTTCGTCACTGAGCAGCGCGAGGCCTTCCTCGACGCGCTCGCCGACGACTTCAACACCCCGCGAGCCCAGGCGGCGCTGTTCGAGATCGTCTCCGAGGGCAACCGGCGCGAGCTTCCCGGCGCCCGCGCCGCCGTCGCCGACCTGTTGCCGCTGCTCGGGCTGGAATCCCTGCTGGCGGGCGAGGCGGGTCCGGACGCCGAGGCCGAGCGCCTGCTCGCCGAGCGGGAGGAGGCCAGGAGCGCGAAGGAGTTCGGGCGCGCCGACGAGATTCGCGAGCGGCTGGCGGCGATGGGCTGGGAGGTTCGCGACGAGGCAGGAGGCGCCCGGCTCGTTCGGCGCGGCTCCGGGTCGTGAACGGCTCCCGGGACGGGGGCTCGCAGCTGATCTACGGGCGGCGCGCTGTCGCCGAGGCCGAGCGGGGGCGGCGCCGGGTGCGCCGCGTGTGGCGGGCGCCCGAGACGAGCGACGAGGAGCTCGAGCGCCTCTGCGGTTCATCCGAGCACGAGGGGGTGGTCGCCGAGGTGGACCCGTACCCGTACGCCGACCCCGCCGGGCCTCTCGCCGGCGATGACGCGCTCGTGGTTGCCCTCGACCAGGTCCAGGACCCCCACAACCTGGGCGCCGTCTGCCGCGTGGCGGAGGTGGCCGGCGCGAGCGGCGTCGTCATCTGTGAGCGCCGCGCGGTCGCCGTCACCCCGGCCGTCTGCAAGGCGTCGGCGGGGGCGGTCGAGCACCTTCCGGTTGCGCGGGTGCGGAACCTGGCCGACTGGCTCGGCGAGGCCAAGGAGGCGGGGGCGTGGGTCTACGGCGCCAAGGCGGGCGCCCCGAACGCGCACACCGACGTCGACTGGCGCGGGCGCGCGGTGGTCGTGCTCGGGTCCGAGGGGGGCGGCCTGCGTCCGCGGGTCGCCGACGCCTGCGATGCGCTGGTCTCGCTCCCGGTCAGGGGGAGGGTGGAGTCGCTCAATGTCTCGGTCGCCGCCGCGGTGCTGCTGTATGAGGCCGTGCGACAGCGCGCGCCAAGCGGGTAACCGAGTACCAGCGCCCGCGGACGGAAGCCCCGTTTGAGGCGCTCCCAGGCGTGCTCAGGCACGGATCCTGCACGCGATCTTGCAGGCGTCGCGGCGGGGGGGTTGACATCCGCGCCTGCGCGACTACACTGCTGCGCCAGAAGGGGTGAACCTCAGGTTGAGCCTGATGGAAAGCACCCCGTTAGGGCGTCCAGGGGAGGTAAG
This sequence comes from uncultured Solirubrobacterales bacterium, assembly GCA_963746615.1. GTDB lineage: Bacteria > Actinomycetota > Thermoleophilia > Solirubrobacterales > 70-9 > SHVA01. The sequence continues at coordinate 18,016 of CAVVBU010000009.1, forward strand.
CGGCGCCACAGACCACCCAAGAGGAGGTTGCTGTGGCAGTTTCGACCCCGAAGACGGAAGAGCTTCGAGCCGTTCCCGGCGCCGCCCGCGAGGGAGATCGCGGCGCTCAGCAGCATGCACTCGACGATGAGTACCTGGTCGCCCTCGCCAAGCAGGGGCGCCCCGACGCCTATGACCAGCTGGTGCGGCGCTACCGCCGCTTCGTGCGGGTGAAGGCGTCCTCGTATTTCCTGCTCGGCGGCGACGCCGACGACCTGATCCAGGAAGGGCAGCTCGGCCTGTTCAAGGCGATCCGCGACTACCGGACCGATCGAGAGGCCAGCTTTCGCGGCTTCGCCGAGCTCTGCATCACGCGCCAGATCATCACCGCGGTGAAGACCGCGACCCGCAACAAGCACACGCCGCTGAACCAGTACGTCTCATTCAGCCAGACGCCGGCCGCGAGCACCGACTCCGACACCACCCTGGAGGACGTGCTGCCGGGACCCGACGTCAGCGACCCGGCCAACAAGGTGATCGCGAGCGAGGAGCTGGAAAGCCTCGTCTCCTGCCTGACGAGCGTGCTCTCCGAGCTGGAGAGTCGCGTGCTCGCTCTCTACCTCGACGGCCACTCCTACGAGGTGATCGGCGAGCGGCTCGAGTGCGACACCAAGACCGTCGACAACGCGCTGCAGCGCGTCAAGCGCAAGGTCGGCATCCACCTCGCGTCCAGGGCAGTGAAGATCTAGCCCACCAGGTCGCGGGCACGAGCCTTCACACCAGGCACGGCACCATTGCCATCCGAGGGAGGCCGCGGGGAGACCCGCGGCCTCGTTCGTTTCAGCGGCGGCGCATGCCGCCCGCCGTGCCCCCGATCCGGCGGGCGAGCTCGCGCGGCTCGATCTTGTCGAGGATGCGGCGCAGCTCCTTGCGCTCCCGGTTGGAGAGGTTCGAGGGCCGCCCCTTGGACTCGCGAACGATCTGCACCAGGCGACGGCGCTCGTCGGGCTCCAGGCGCCCGAGGTGGTCGCGGAGGGCAACCGCCACCTCCGCCACCGCCAGCAGCACGGCGCCTCGGGCCAGCCAGCGACCGCGAGATGCGGTCGACCCGGCGCTGCGGGCGGCGTCCTGAAGGCGGCCGGAGAGGGGCATCGGGCACAAGTCTAGGTATCCCACTCGCATTGCTCTGCGCCGCTCTCATCGCGATGCCGGCCTCAACCGCCGTCGCCGGCGGGCACACTGGCATGGCCAAGGCGGCCGAGAAGAAGCAGAAGAGGGCAAAACGGGTGAAGCCCCGCGCGATCGCCGTCACGGCGTGCGCCGCACAGCTCGAAGGCGTCGGCGACCAGGCGTTCGGCGATCTCTACGGCAGCTTCGACGGCTGCGTCGCGGACCTCCTCGGTGAGGCGAAGCAGGCTCTCGATCAGGCCGTCGCCGACTGCGGTGGCCCCGGCGCGCCCGGCTTCGGGCGGTGCGTGTTCGAGAAGGCGATGGAGGCGCTCGGGCGCGTGCTCGGCGGGCTGCCCGGTGGCGAGGTGCCGCTACCGCCAGGGGTGCAGTGCCCGATCGACCTGCCCGATTCGATCAGCCTGGCCGGGCTCAGCGACCTGCAGCTGCCGGACTTCAACCAGACCTCGCTGCCCAGCTCGTTGCGGCAGCAGATCGAGGGCTTCGAGGGCCTGCAGCAGAGGCTCAACGAGCTGCTGGCGATGCTGCAGGGGCAGTCGGGGTTCTTCGCACAGCTCATCCAGCAGCACCTCGCGGCTCTCGAGCAGCAGCTCAACGCTGTGCTGCCCGAGGTGGAGCGCCGCCTGAACGAGCTCTTCTGCGCCCCCCAGGCCGCCTGATCCCGATCCCCTGGCAGGGGCCGGCCAGGGGGATGGATCAAAGCTCGCGCGCGGATACGGAGGTGAAGCCGATCTGTTCCTTGTGCATTGCCCCGGGAGACAGGAGCCGGCCGCATCTATGCTGTCCCTGTTCATGAGGCTCCGGTCGGCTACATGAATCTGCGAGTGGACCCCCGGCAAACGCTCGGACGCGACGAATTCGCAAGGCGCACGAACACGAACTGCCCGGGTAGCTCAACTGGTAGAGCACGGCATTTGTAATGCCGAGGCTGCGGGTTCGAGTCCCGCCCCGGGCTCTCTCGCATCGTGACTGAGCTGACTTGGAGCGACGGGGAGGTCGGGCGGACGGTGGTGTTCGACCAGGGGCTGCGCGAGCGCGCGCCGAAGGAGCTGGCGGATCGGGGCTGGAGCGAGTACGAGCTGTTCACCACCGCGCGCGCTCTCGCGGACGCGCCGGCCGAGCTGGCGGATCGGGCAGGGCAGGTGCGGCTGGTCGATCCGGGGTCGGTCCCGGACATCGCCGCCGAGCACCTCGACGAGCTCGAGGCCAAGAGCCTGGTGGCGCTCGGGGGCGGCCGGGTGATCGACGTCGCCAAGGCGATCGCAGCGGTGCGCGGGGGCAGGGTGGCGGCGATCCCGACCACGCTCTCGGGCGCCGAGATGACCGGAATCCACCGCCTGCCCGCCGGCCACGAGGGCTACGGCGGCGTGCGGCCGGAGCTGGTGCTCGCGGACCCCGAGGCGATGACCAGTCTGGCCGAGCCGCAGTTGCGCGCCACCGCCATGAACGCCCTCGCTCACGCCGGCGACTCGATGGTCACGCCGCTGGCCGATGGGATCTCTCACGCGCTCTCCCTCGGCGCCGCCGAGCTGATCTCCTCTTCGCTGGACGCCGATCCCGCAGACCGCAGCCGCTCGGACCTCGCCCGCGGCGGGATCCTCGGCGGCTGGGCCGTGGACAGGGCCGGGCTCGCGATTCACCACGTGCTCAGCCAGACCACCGTGCGCGTCTGCGGCACGCCCCACGCCGAGACCAACGCCGTGCTGCTGCCCCAGACGATGGAAGAGCTGCGCCGGCGCGATCCGCGCCGGATCGACGCCTTCGCCCTGGCGCTCGGCACCTCCCCCGAGGGGCTCGTCGACCGATTGCGTGAGCTCGGCGGGCAGCCGAGCGGGCTGGCGGAGCTGGGCGCCTCGCCCGGCGTCGTCGACGAGGTGGTCGAGGCCGCGATGGCGCGCCCCGAGCTGCAGCACATGACCCCGGGGGAGGTCAGCGCCGGCGACCTGCGCCGGGTGCTCGAGGCCGCCTGGTAGCGCTGCGTCCACGCCTGCTCGGCGCACGCGGGCGGTCGCCATGTAACTGCTCCGGGGCGCCCGTGTTGTGCCTGTCTGCGCATGGACCCCGAGAGGCTGCTCAGCTACCACCGCTACACGCGCGAGAAGGGCGTCAACTGGCCCATGTACCTGGTGGCGCGGGCGCTGCTGACGCCGTTCCTACTCCTCTACTTCCGCCTCTCGCGCTACGGCCGCGAGCACGCCCGCGTCAAGGGCCCGCTGATCGTCGCCGCCAACCACCGCAGCTTCCTCGACCCCTTCGTGATCGCGGCGACCCTGCCCTGGAAGCGACCGATGCACTACGTCGCCAAGGTCGAGCTGTTCTCCAACCGCTGGCAGGGCTGGCTGCTCAACCGCCTCGGCGCCTACCCGGTGCGGCGCGGCCAGTCCGACCAGGAGACCCTGACCACCTCGCGCGAGACCCTGCGCCGCGGCGGGGTGGTCTGCATCTTTCCCGAGGGCACCCGGATCCGGGCCGGCTCGCTGGCGCGGCCCAAGCGCGGCTTCGGCCGGCTGGCGCTGGAGTCGGGCGCCGCGGTGCTGCCCGTCGCCGTCCACGGCACCGACCGCTGCCGCCGCGGCTGGCGCATCTACCCGCGCAAGGTCAAGGTGCGGGCAGCCCGCGCGCTCACCTTCCCGCTCACCGAGGATCCCTCCCCGAGCCTCGCCAACTCCGTCGGCGCCCGGGTCTGGCCCGTGATCGTCCTGCAGTGGGAGTGGCTCGGCGGCCTGCCGCCGCTGCGCCGGGCGGCGGTGATCGGAGCCGGCAGCTGGGGGACCGCCGTCGCCGTGCTGCTCGCGCGGGGCGGGCTCGAGGTCGAGCTCGGCTGCCGCACGGCCGAGCAGGCAACTGAGGTCTCCGAGAGCGGCGCCAACGAGCGCTATTTGCCCGGCGTGCGCCTCCCCGCGGGACTGACGGTGAAGCGCGCGGCGGAGCTCGAGCTCGCCGGACTCGACCTGGTCTGCCTGGCTGTTCCCTCCAAGGCCCTACCCGCAGCTGTGGGCGCGATCGGCGACCGCGTCGGCCAGCGCTCGGCGGTGCTGGTGCTGAGCAAGGGCATGGTGGCGCCGATGGGCGCGCTTCCCGCCGACTACGTCGGCGAGCGCATCCCCGCCCGCGCCACCGCCTGCATCGGTGGCCCCGCGCACGCGCGCGAGGCGGTTTCGGGGACGGCCGCACTGGTGCTGGGCAGCGACGACGCCGACCTTCGCGCCCAGCTCGGCGAGGTCTTCGACGAGGCCGGTTTGGTCTGCGAGCGCTCCGACGACGTCACCGGGGTCGAGATGGCCGGCGCCGCCAAGAACGCCGCCGCCCTTGCCGCGGCCGCCGCCGAGCCACACGGCATGAACGCCGCCGGGATCGCCGCCGCCGAGGTCTGGCGCGAGTGCCTCGACTACTCGCTGGCCAGGGGCGGGCGTGAGGCGACCTTCTCGGGGCTGGCCGGGGTCGGCGATCTGACTGCGACCATGCTGGCGCCCGGCAGCCGCAACCGCCGCGCGGGGGAGCTGCTCGGCCAGGGCACCCCCGCCGAGCAGATTCCCGCGATCATCGGCCAGGCGTCGGAGGGGCTCGACTCGGTGCCGTTGATCGCGGAGACCGTCGCCGGCGCCGGCATCGAGGCCCCGGGGCTCGAGGGGCTGTCGGGCCTGATCGGCGGCGAGATCTCCCCGGGGGAGTGGATGGCCCGCCTCAGGCGCGCGGAGCGGCAGAGGAGGGCCGCGTGAGGATGGCTACGCTTGCCGTATGGCGGACTCCGCCCCGCAGGACGCTCCCGTCGAGGATGTCTCCAAGGAGGAGCTCTTCGAGGAGAAGCTCTCCAAGGAGGAGCTCGACCGTGAGTTCGAGCGCCTCTACCGTGCGCACCTGCGCGACGTCTACTCCTACTCCTACTACCGCGTCGGCAACCACCACGACGCCGAGGACCTCACCGAGCAGGCCTTCCTGCAGGCCTATCGCCACTTCGAGCGGGCCCGGCGCGAGTCGAACGGCCGGCCGCTGCGCCCCTGGCTCATCCGCATCGCCCACAACCTGGCATCGAACTACCACCGCGACCGCGCCCGCCGGCCGCAGACGGCGCTCGACAACGCCGACCCGATCGCCGCTCCGCACGGCACCGAGCGGATCGCCGAGGGACGCGCGGAGCTCAAGCACGTGATCGAGTGCATGGACGGGCTCCCCGATGACCGCCGCGAGGCGCTGATCATGCGCTTCGCGCTCGGCATGGACAACCGCGAGATCGCGCGGGCGCTGGGGCGCACGGACGGCGCCACCAAGGTCCTGATCCACCGGGCGATCAGGCAGCTCGAACAGGAGATGGAGAAATGAGCGACGAGGCCTCGCGCCAATCGCCGGAGGACGTGGAGAACCTGCTCCGCACTGCTCTGCGGCCGATCGAGCCGCCCGAGAAGCTCTCGGGCCGCGTCGAGGAGACCCTGAGCGCGGTCACCGAGGCGGCCGCCTCCGAGCTCTCGGCCTGGGCCGACGAGCTCTCGGACTCCGAGCTGGCGGCGCTGCGCGACCCCCGCAACTGGGTGCGCCCCGCCGTCGCCGCCGCGGCGGGTGGGGTCGCCGGCGGCGCCCTGGTGCTTTTCGAGCTCAGCAGGCGCCGCGGCCGCCGGCCGGGAGGCCTGCGCGGCGTCGCCGACGACGTCCGCTCACGCCTGCCCTAACGGCTGAACGTACAGGCTCGGACGGCGCGTCCCGGCCCACCGACCGCCCGCCGGCGTACGGATCCCTCGCTCTCTCGATCTCCGTGTGCTCGTCCGAGTCGAATCAGTCGCACGATCGCGAGGGTGTCAGGGAATGCCTTTGTTCCGCTCGCAGCCCCTGGCTCTGTCGCGGCCCTCGCCGCCGGCGCAGTGGTCGATGACACCGAAAGACGGCCCGCCCCTCAGGAAGTCCGCGCCGTCGCCGCCGTACAGGTTGTCGGCTCCGCTCTCGCCAAACAGCTTGTCATTGCCGGCACCCCCGTAGATCTGGTCCTGCCCGCTCGAGCCGCAGATGACGTCGTTGCCGCCGCCGCCGATCAACTTGTCCCCGCCGTCGAGCCCGACGATCACGTCGGCGAACGGCGTGCCACGAAGCACGTCGCCGGCCTTCCTGCCGTAGATCGTCGCGAACCTTCGGCCACAGCGCGGCGGCACGACCGTGATCCCAGTCGGGTTCAGGAAGTTGTCATGGGATGAGACCTCGCTCTGCGCCCAGGCCTTGGGCTCGAGCCGGATCACGCCGCCGTCGGAGCCGAAGGCCTCCTGATCGGCGATGACTATGCGGCCGCGCACGTCACGAGCGAGGCCGTGCGGCGAGACCAGGAGGTCGCCGGATGCGATTGGAGTCTGCGCTCCGTTCTTCGGGTTCACCCGGGTCACGCTCTGGTTCGTGTAGTCGGAGACGAAGATGACGCCATTGGCGAGCAGCGCGATCCCGTACGGGTCGTCGAGCATCGTTCCCGAGGTGACCTCGCTCTGAGCGCCGGTTGCGGGGTTGACGCGAATCACGCCTCCGTCGCCGCTCGCGGGAGTGAAGGCGCTGTCGTCGGCGACGAGGATCCGGCCCCCGGCCTCGACGGCGAGGCTCTGAGGATCCTCGAGCAGGCCGCCGGAGGAAAGGGTGCTTCGTGCGCCGTCAGCCGGGTCGACGCGGAACACCGCACCGTCGCCGGTCGGCGGCGAGAGAGCGTCGTCGTCGGCGAGCAGGATCCGTCCCTGCGCGTCCAGCGTCAGGCCGGAGGGGTCCTCGAAGCTGCCACCCTGCGCCACGGGGTCCTGCGCCCCGGTGGCGGGGTTGACCCGGATCACCGACCCCCCGAGCGCGGTTTCGTCGACGACCAGCAGGCGTCCCTTCGCGTCCACTACGACTCCAGAGGGATCGGCGAAGATCCCGGCGGTGGAGATCGGGGTCTGAGCTCCCGTCAGGGGGTTGACCTTGAACACGCCGCAGTTCGAGCCGCAGCCGGCACCGGGATCGCCGATGTCGGCGACGATGATGTCGTAGCCTGCGATCAGGCCAGCGGACGCCGGTCCGGCCGCGAACAACCCCACGACGAGCAAAGCGGCAAGAGAGGCGACCAGGCGGCGGGCTTGGGGCATGGCGAGCCGCATCGTAGAGATTCGGTGCGGCGCAGACCGCGATGGCCCGCCCCTCTAGCTTGCAGTGGAAGGTCACGCGTGCCTCGTCCGAGATGAACGGGCCCCGGTCCGCCGGTCAGGACTCCCGCAACTCGGACTCGTGGCGCGGCGAGGCGAGAGCGGCCCCCAATTCGGCTCCGAATCCGAGGGCGCCAGCGGGGCCAGTACCGGGTGCTACTCACGGACTCCCTCCGGAAGCACGCACGTCTCACGGCCCGATTCGAGGTGGACGGCCGACAGCCGTCCCGTGGCTAGGCTGCAGCTTTAGGGAGAGTCCCGAACGGCGCGCGCCCGCCGCCCGGGGGGGCGCAGGTGAGGCTGGTGTGGCTGGTGTGGACCTGGGCTTAGGTGGCTGCGGCTGCCGCTCCCACAGCCTTCGGTGTCGCCACCGCGGCGAGCACGCCGGTCAGGCCGAGGATCAGGTGCAGGACGTTGTCCTCGTTGTTCACCGGGACCAGCTTGATCAGGGTGTCGTTCTCGGCGATGAAGCCGATGCCGCCGTCACCGGTGGCGATGAACCCCAGGATGCAGAGAACGATGTAGACGACGCCGACGAACATGGCGGCGCCGCGCGCCGCGCTCCCGGCGGCGACCAGAAGCAGGCCGCCGATCGCGATGTGGACCAGGTTGTGCCAGCCGTTGACGGCGAGGATGCCGAACACGTCGCTGGCGACGATCGAGTTCCCGGTCGCGAAGCTTGCCTCGTAGAAGAAGCCGATGATTCCGGCCACCACGAGCACCGCGCCGACGAGCAGGCAGTACAGCCTGGCGGGACTTGACTCTGCCATTGATGCCTCCTTCTCCGAAGGTCGCAGGCAACCCCGCCGCGAAGGTACCAACCGGCGCGGGCGGGATTGATCCGCATGGGTGGAGCGTCCGTAGGCTGAATTCGTAGACAGAGAAGATCCGGATCACATGACCCCAGACGAGCTGACGCGACTCGCCGACGAGGACCTGATGACCCTCGTCGGCTCCAAAGACCCCCGTGCCTTCGAGGTCTTCTACGACCGCCACGGCGGGGCCGCCTTCTCGCTCGCCTACCGCATCGTCGGGGACCGTCAGGCCGCCGAGGACGTCTGCCAGGAGGCCTTCATCTCGATCTGGCGAAGCGGCGCCCGCTACGACCGCGCCCGCGGCAGCGTTCGCGGTTGGACCCTCGGCATCGTCCGCAACCGCTCGATCGACTTCCTGCGGCGCGAGACCTCGGGCAGGGCGCCGAAGCTCGCCTTCGACGACGAGGAGTTGCTCGAGCGTCAGCCCTCGAGCGATCTGACCGACTCCGAGGCTCTGCGCCGCGAGACCACTCGCGAGGTGCGCGGCGCCCTCTCGGTCCTCCCCGATGATCAATCCCGGGTGATCCGGCTCGCCTTCTTCGGCGGTTTCAGCCATTCCGAGATCGCCAGGATGCTGGGGGAGCCGCTCGGCACGATCAAGGGCAGGATGCGCCTCGGCATGGAGAAGATCCGTGCGTCGCTAGCGGAGACCGTCTGATGGCTCGCGCCTGCCCCAGCCGCGAGGACCTCACCGGCGTGCTTCTCGGTGCGCTCGACCGCGGCCAGGAGCGCCGCGTCTCCCGCCACCTCGCCCGTTGCGCCGACTGCCAGGCCGAGGTGCGATGGCTGCAGCCCGCGGTCGACGTGCTGGCGGAGTCGGTCGAGCAGGTCGAGCCTCCACCCGAGCTGCGCGCCCGGCTGCTGGCGGAGATCAGGGAAGAGACGAGCGGTCCCAAGCGCGGCCGCCGCCTCCCGCGCCTTCAGATCGGCGGGCTGGCGCTGCGGCCGATCGCGGGCCTCGCGGTCCTCGCCCTGCTCGGCGCCGGGCTGGCGGGATACCTGCTCAACAGCGGGGGCCAGGGTCAGACCCAGACCGATGCCGCCCTGGTTTCGCCTCCACTCAAGGCCGAGGGCGCGTCCGCGAACCTGGAGACCGACGACGACTCGGCGACACTCATCGCTCAGGGAATGCCCTCGCTCAAGGGAAACGCCGTGTACCAGGTCTGGGTGCGCCGGGGAGCGAAGGTCGCCCCTTCGTCCTACTTCGTGCCCGACAGCGAGGGCACCGCCGCCGCCTCCGTTCCCGAGGCGCTGGACGGCGCCGACGCGGTCATGGTCACCGAAGAGCCGAGGCCGGCCAGGGGCCCGAACGCCAAGCCGACTTCGCCGGTGATCCTCGACGTCGAGCTGAACTCGTAGGGCCCGCGGCGAACCGGCATCCCCGCTGATCTAGGCTGCCGTCCCGTGCAGACCTGCTACCGGCATCCGTCGCGCGAGACCGGCGTCTCCTGCTCCAACTGCGGGCGGCCGATCTGCCCGGAGTGCATGACGTCGACCCCGGTCGGAATGCGCTGTCCCGAATGCGCCAGGCAGCGAACCCGCGTGACCCCGACCGGCGCCGGCATCGCTCGCCGGGGAGGAGAGCCGCTCGCCACCTACGCGCTGATCGCGATCAACGTGATCGTCTTCCTCGCCGAGCTGGGCGCCGGCGGGTCGAACACGCTCAACGGCGGCGGCTCGCTGATCCGCGACGGCGGCCTGCTCGGACCCGCGATCCACAACCAGGGCGACTACTACCGGATCGTCACAGCCGGCTTCCTGCACGCCGGCTTCCTCCACATCGCCTTCAACATGTTCGTGCTCTACGTCCTGGGCACCCTGCTCGAGCCGGCGATCGGCACGCCGCGCTTCCTCGCCATCTACTTCGTCTCCCTGCTCGCGGGCAGCTTCGGGGCGCTGCTGCTGACGCCCGACACGATCACCGTCGGCGCGTCTGGCGCGATCTTCGGGCTGATGGGGGCGACCATCGTCATCGCCCGTCGGCGCGGGGTCGAGCAGATCGCCTCTCAGATCGGGCTCTACCTGGTGATCAATCTGGTGCTTACCTTCTCGATCGCGGGCATTTCGATCGGCGGTCACATCGGCGGCCTGATCGGGGGCGTGCTGGCGGGCCTGCTGATCGCCACGCTCGAACGGCGCGCCGCGGGCAACCGCGCCGCGCTGGCGATGGAGGTCGCCGGCCTGGTGCTGCTGGGGGCGATCTTTCTCGGCGGCGCGCTCTGGGCCGCCGGCCAGTCCGGCCTCGGCTAGAGCAGCCGGCGCAGCCGGCCCTTGACCTCGCCGGCAACGGCGCGCCCGGCTCCGATCGCGCCCTCCGCCGCCGACCGCCCGGCGCCGATCGCGGCGCCGGCGACTCCGATCCCGGCCTCGGCGGCGTCCCGCCCCACCGAAACGGCACGGCCGAGCATCGCGGTCGGCAGATCCGCGACCGACCCCCCGTCGGCCGCCCCCCGCTCCGGCTCCGGCGCCCGGTCCGGCTCGGGCGTCCGCTCCGGCTCCGGCGGCCGCCCGGGCTCCGGCGGCGGCTCAGGCCCCTGCTCCTCCGGCGCCGGCGCTTCCCGCTCAGGCGGGGGTTCGTCGTGCCGCGCGCCGGGCGGGGGCGGGGGATCCCCCGAGCGAGGGAATGGGTCGGTAGGCGAGCGAGGGGGATCCCCCGTCCCCGCCTGTGCCTCGGCGTGTGCACCCGCCTGGGCCTCGGCATGCCGCCGCTCAGCCTCAGTCTTGAGGTCCTCCACCGACCCCCTCAGGGTCTGCTTGTGGGCCCGCTTGACGATCGGGCCCGGCAGGCGAAGCCCGGACTCGATCCCGAGCCTGTAGGTGGCCCGGGTCCGCTCGGCCGCCAGCCGCTCGAACGTGTACTCGCCGTCGACGTCACGGATCCCGTGCCCGTCGACGAAGTCCCACCAGATCCGGGTGGGGCGGTCGTAGCCGTAGTCGAGCGTGTAGTCGACCTTGCGCACCTTGGCGTCGACCACCAGCTTGACCTGCTTGCCGAGGCCGTCGTCATGGCGGTCGAGCACCTCGATCTCGACCACCGCCGCTCTGCCAGCCGGGGAAGGTCTCGTAGTCGACGATCGCCTCGAAGCAGAGCTCGATCGGCGCCTCGATCTCGACGGTGTGCTCGGCCCAGTTCATCCCCATCTCTACGTCTCTCCTATCCGCGCTGGGCGGTTGGCATCGGGATGTCCTCGAAGCCGACCTCGGCGGGCGGATCGACCCTGTCCGGGTGCAGCAGGTGGGCGAGGAGCTCCGTCCCCTCGACCAGGCGCGGCCCCGGCCGCGAGAAGGACGAGGCGGCGTCCACCGCGATCACCCGGTCGGCGCCCAGGACGCTGACCAGCTCGATCATCTCGTCGACCTCGGCGCGGGCGCGCGGAGCGTCCCAGCCGCACGGCATCGCGATCACGATCTCGGCCTGCGCCTCGCGCAGCTGCTCCCACGTCGCCGTCCTCGACTTGACGCCCGGGTCGCCGAGGACGTCCTCGCCGCCCGCGATCGCGATCATCTCCGGCACCCAGTGGCCGCCGACGAAGGGTGGATCAAGCCACTCGAGCGCCAGCACCGGCGGGCGCCGGGCGCCCTCGACCGCGTCGCGGACCGCGGCGAGCCGGCCCTCCAGCTCCTCGCGAAGGGCGCCGGCTCGCTCGGGGACGCCGGTCGCCTCGCCGAGCCGCGTCACGTCGCCGAGCACGTCGGCGATGGTGGCGGGGTCGAGCGAGACCACCGCGGGACGGGACGAGAGCCGCTCGGCGAGCGCGCGCACGTCGTCGTAGGAGACCGCGCAGACCTCGCATACCTCCTGGGTGACGATCAGGTCGACGTCGAGAGCCGCCAGCGTCTCCTCGTCGAGTTCGTAGAGGTGGCGGCCCTCGCCGGTCACCCGTCTCACCTCGGCGTCGATCTCGGCGGCCGAGAGCCCCTCCGGGATCAAGGTGCGGGTCAGCTGCGGCCTGCCGGCGGCCTCAGGCGGGTGGTCGCACTCGTGGGTGACTGCGACGACCTGGTCTCCGAGCCCGAGGGCGAATAGCATCTCGGTCGAGGACGGCACGAGGCTGGCAATCCGCACGGAGCTGACTATGGCACGACTCGACGACCAGGAGATAGAGAAGAGGCTCGCCGGACTCGACGGCTGGGAGCGCTCCGGCGAGGCGATTCGCAAGGAGTTCAAGCGCGGCGACTTCGTCGGCGCCGTCAAGTTCGTCGACTCGCTGGTCGAGCCGGCCGAGGAGATGGGCCACCATCCCGACCTGGAGGTCTCCTGGGAGACGGTGACGGTCACCATCAGCACCCACTCCGAGGGCGGGCTGACCGCGAACGACTTCGAGCTGGCGCGCCGCATCGACGAGTTGAGCTAACCCCTGGGTTGCTTCCCGGCCGCCGCCCCTGTACGGTCGGCTTGAGAAGGGGGGTAAGAGGATGAGGTTTCGGCGTCCGATCGTGGTCCCCGCCGTGCTGGTCGCCGCCGCGCTGGCGGCTCCCGCTCAGGCGAGCGCCGCGCTGCGGCCCGGCGACATCGTGGTGGCTGACCTCAACGCGTTCGCGCAGGGCGGCCTGATCAAGATCGATCCGGCCACCGGGAAGCAGACCCTGCTCTCGTCCAGCGACCAGCCGGTCAACCTCGGCTCGACCGAGCTGATCGACGACCCCTACGACGTCACCGTCACCCCGAGCGGCGCGATCCTCGTCGCCGACGAGTACGCCTTCGGCGGCACCGGCGGGGTCGTCGGCGTCAATCCCGACACCGGCAAACAGACCAGGATCTCGTCGAACGACCAGCCCGTGAACATGGGGGTGACCGAGCTCTTCCTCGACCCCTGGGGGGTCGCGTTCGCGCCCGGGCTCGGGATCGTGGTCTCCGACTACAACGCCCCCGGCGGTGGCGACGGCCGCCTGATCGGGGTCGATCGCGCCAGCGGCAAGCAGCGGGTGCTCTCGAGCGATGAGCTGCCAGTCAATCAGGGGGTCAGCGAGCTCTTCGAACAGCCCAGTCGCGTGGCGGTCGACCGCACCGGCGATCTCCTCGTCGCCGATGGCGGGGCTTTCGGCGGCACCGGCGGGGTGATTGGCGTGAACCGCGAGGACGGCAGGGAGACCGAGATCTCGTCGAACCAGCAGGCCGTCAGCTCAGGGTCGAGCGAGCTCTTCGCGGCGCCTGTCGGGATCGACCTGCTGGCCGACGGGAGCGTGGTCGTCGTGGACTCGAGCGCTTTCGGCGGCGCCGGCGGCGTGATCGGCGTCGATCCCGGCACCGGCAAGCAGACGAAGGTCGCGGCCAACGACCAACCGGTCAACGCCGCCAGCATGATCTTCGACGGCCCCTACGGCATCGCGACCGCCATCGACGGCGACCTGTTCGTGGTGGAGCCGTCTGCCCCGCCCGCCTTCGGGGGCGCAGGCGGGGCGGTGATCCGAGTGGATACCAGCAGCGGACAGCAGGCCGTCCTCTCCAGCAACGACCAGCCCGTCAACGCGGGCTCCAGCGAGTTCCTCACGGACCCCTACGGGATCGCCGTCGTGCCCCCGAAGTGCACCGACCTGTTCGCGACCCTGTTCGACGTCCCCGGCGTGGACCGGATCGACGGATCGCCGTTCGCCGATGTGATCGCCACGGCGGCGGGTGCCGATCGCGTGAACGGGGCGGGAGGCGCCGACCGACTCTGCAGCGGCATGGGCGCGGACCGCCTGGTCAGCGGCAAGGGCAAGGACCTCCTGGTCGGCGGCAAGGGCAAGGACCTCCTGATCGGCGGTAAGGGCAGGGACCGCCTCAACGGCGGCCGAGGCCGCGACGTCTGCGTCGGCGGCAAGGGTCGGGATCGAGCCAAGGGCTGCGAGGTTCGCCGCTCGATCTAGGTCGACCAGGCGGAGAAGGCCTCGCCCGTCAGCTCGCGTAGGCGGCGCGTCTCGGGGCGCAGACGCTCGGCCAGTGCCGCGCGGAGCTTGCCGTCGGGCCGGGGCCGGGCGACCGCGGGGGCGGTGGCGCGCCGCGCCCGGTCGCTGATCGGCCGGCGCAGGCGGGGGGGCACGGCTCGGCGCCAGAGCTCGCCGAGGCGGGAGTCGCGCGCCCGCGCATAGCCCTCGGAGTGGAGCCGCTTGTCGCTGCCGACGTTGAGCTCCTCGGCGAACCCGGGTGAGCTGAAGCGCTGGTCCACCCCGAGGAAGCCGAAGATCCGGCGCAGCGTGCCCTCCCGGTTGAGGCGCAGCTCGTGCGAGTCCACGATCAGCAGCGCCTCGTCGGGGAACCTCTCCAGGAAGCGCTCCGCCTGGGTCGCGTAGGAGCTGCCGACGATGTAGGGGTTCATCGGGTCGTCGAGGTCGCCGAGCGCCTCGACAAACGCACGCCGCTCCCCAACCGAGGAGACGTCGTGAACGTAGTGGGCGACGACGCGATCGATCGGGTCGCGCACGAGATAGATCAGTCTCGCTTCCGGCACGAGATCGGCGATCCGGTCGGGCACGCCCGGGCGGAGGGGATGCTGGGAGTAGCTTGGCGAGCAATCGCCCCGTGCCGGCGCCCCAGGGCTGAACAGCGCCTCGTAGTCCTCGCGGCTGTCGACGCGGCCGAAGGGCCAGGGCCCGTCCTCGGGGCGGCAGAAGAAGTTGGGCTCCTTCGGCTCGCTGACCTGGACCTGAGGGTGCAGGCCGAGGTAATGGTGGAGGCTGGTGGTGCCGGACTGGCCGGCGCCGATGACGAAGAAGTTGGGTAGCACCGCTCGGCAACTTAGTCGCCCGTTCCTCTGGGACGCCGCCGCCAGGCTGCAATCGGAGCGCTTGGTAGCCTTGCGAAGTCGCCGATGAACGACGACGACGACCCTTCGAGTACGGGCCCGCCCAGCCCGGCGCAAAGCGCCCGGCCGCGGTCGCCTGAGCGGGCCACTCGCCTCTGGTGACCGCCCTCGCCCTCGTATCGCTGCTGGTGCTGGTGGCGCTGAACGGCGTCTTCGTGGCCGCCGAGTTCGCGCTTGTCCGCTCGCGGCGGGGCAAGCTCGAGCAGGCCGTCCAGGAGGGCGATCGCGCCGGCGGGCGGGTGATCCACCAACTCGACCGCATCGACGAGTACCTGTCTGCCTGCCAGGTCGGAATCACGATGGCCTCGATCGGGATCGGCTTCCTCGGTGAGCCCGCCCTGGCGGTCCTGATCGAGCCGGTCTTCGGCGGGCTCTCGCATGGGGTCGCGACCGTTCTCGCCTTCGTCATCGCCTTCGCCCTGGCGACCTCGCTGCACATCACGTTCGGCGAGCAGGTGCCGAAGATGATGTCTCTCAGCCGGGCAGAGGGGACGGCGCGACTGCTGTCGCGGCCGCTGGACCTGTTCCGCACGATCACCGCCCCCTTCACCCTGGGCCTGACCAAGGTCTCCAACGCGATTCTGCGGCTGTTCGGCATCCGCCGAAGCGATCTGGAAGCGAAGCCGACGTCCGAGGACGTGAAGCTGGTCATCTCCCAGTCGGCCGTCGGCGGCGAGCTCGACCCGGGCGAGGCGACGATGCTCGGCGGCGTCTTCCATCTCCACGAGCAGGAGGCGCGCGAGGTGATGACGCCCATCCCGGCGGTGGTGACCGTGGACGCCGACGCCAAGGTCGCCGATGCCCTTCAGCTCTGCGTCACCTCCGGCCACAACCGCCTGATCGTCGTCGAGGACGGCAACCCCGACCACGTTCGCGGGATGGTCCACGCGTTGCGCTTGGCGCGCCTCTACATGAACGAGGGGGCCGAGGCGTCGATCGAGCCGGCCATCCGCGACGCTCTCATCGTCCCCGAGACCAAGCCCCTCGACGACCTGTTGACCGAGCTGCAGCGGCAGCGGTCTTCGATGGGAGTGGTGATCGACGAGTACGGGCGCACGAGCGGCGTGGTCACGGTCGAGGACATCCTCGAGGAGGTGGTGGGGGAGATCGAGGATGAGACGGATCCGCTCGCCGGCGCCGTTCGCCTGCTCACCAACGGCGATTGGTACGTGCGTGGACACGTCTCGCTCGGCGACCTCGCCGACCGCGGGATCAAGCTGCCGGTGGACACCGACGCTTTCAACTCCGTCGGCGGCTATGTCTTCGGAGAGCTCGGGCGGCTGCCGAAACGAGGCGACGTGATCTCGGCCGACGGCTACGAGATCCGGGTGGAATCTGTGCGGGAGAACCGGATCGAGGCGGTCCGGATCCGCGCCCGCAGCGGCGACTGATTGCTCGAAAACGCCCTGTGCAGGGATAAATCGGCACCGCCGATGCCGTCCGCGCCCGCCTCTAGCTTGCGCGCAACCTGAGCGGTTTTGAAAGCGAGGAGGCACGATGTGGGTCGTCCGGCTGAGCGATAAGCAGCTCGAGGTCGTGCGCGCGGTGCTCCGCTCCGAAGAGCATCGCGGCCCCGCGCTCGAGGGGGCGCTCGAGGCGCTGGACCTGGCCCGCTGGGACGATCTCCCCGAGGCCTCGCTGCCCTGGTCGGAGGTCCAGGACCGAGCCCGCAGCCAGAACATCACCGAGGCCGACGTGATCTGGGATCTTTCCGGCCGCCATGCCGAGCCCGCCGTCCCGCCGATGGAAGCGGGCGCCAAGAAGCGCCGGCGCAAGGGCCGCGCCGCCGGCGGCAAGCGCGCCGCCTAGATCGCGGCTCGCCGCGGCTCGCGCGCTCGTTGGAGTCGCCCTTGCGCTGATCGCCGCAGCGGATGGCCTGGCGGCGAGCGGTTGCGGTGGCGGCGGAGGCGAGGTCTCGGGCTCGCCGACGACGCCGGCCGCCGATCGCTTCGACGCGCGGGCGGCGTTCCGGCTGATCGAGAGCCAGGTCGCATTCGGGCAGCGTCCGGCCGGGTCGCCGGCGCTGCGCCGGCTGGCGGTTCGGTTGCGCGAGGAGCTCCCGCGCGGGCGCTTCGAGCCGGTACCGGGGCATCCGGGGCTCCGCAACGTCGTCGGCACGCTGCCGGGCCCGGGCCCCGCGCTGCTGATCGGCGCCCACTACGACACCGAGTTCCATCCGCGCGGCTTCGTCGGCGCCAACGACGGCGCGGCGGGCACGGCGGCGGTGATCGAGGTCGCCCGCGCGCTCCAGCGGGACCTTCCCCCCGACCACCGCGAGGTTCGCTTCGTCCTCTTCGACGGCGAGGAGGAGCCGCCGGGCTGCGCCGGCGCCGCCTTCGCCGACTGCGCGCTGCGCGGCTCTAGGGCCTACGCGCGCGCCCACTCCGGCGAGCTCGGGGAGGTGGTGCTGCTCGATTACGTCGCCAACCGCCGGTTGCGCATCCCCCGCGAGGCCTTCTCGGACCCGGAGCTCTGGGGGCGCCTCCGTCACGCCGCCGCCGCGGTCGGGGCCGAGTCGGCATTCCCGGACGCCGAACAGCCGGCGCTGCTGGACGACCACTACCCCTTCGTCCGGCATGGCGTGCCCGCGATCGACCTGATCGACTTCTCCTACCCCTACCGCGACACCGTCGCCGACACCCCCGACAAGCTCTCGCCGCGCTCGCTCGACGCGGTGGGCGAGGCCGTCACCGAGCTGGCACTGGAGCTGACCGCGGCAGGCGGCGGGTAGCGGCTAGGCCTGCGTGTACTCGTAGAAGCCGGCGCCGGACTTGCGGCCGAGCTTGCCCTTGCCGACCAGCGAGACCAGGCGGCCCGGGGGGCGGTGGTGCTCGGCGCCGCTGTCTGCGTACATCGCCTCACCGATGGCGAGGGCGACGTCGATGCCGACCAGGTCGAGCAGGGCGAGGGGGCCCATCGGGTAGCCCGCGCCGAGGGTCATGCAGCGATCCACGTCTTCGGGGGGCATGCCGGTCTCCTCCAGCAGGCGCACCGCGTCGAACAGGTAGGGGAAGAGCAGGCGGTTGACGACGAAGCCCGGCTCGTCGGGGACCTCGACCACCGTCTTGCCGATCCCCTCGCACCAGGCTCCGCGCGCGGGCGCCGATCTCCTTCTTCGCGCCCTGGGGAATGCAGAGCTCGACCAGCTCCATGCGCACAACGGGGTTGAACGGGTGCAGGCCGAACATGCGCTCACCGTGCCCCGAGCGCTTGCCCAGCTCTCCGATGCCGAGCGAGGAGGTGGTCGTCGCCAGGTCCGCGTCCGGGCAGGCGCTGCCGAGCTGTCTCAGCAGCTCGACCTTGGGGTCGATCTCTTCCAGGATCGCCTCGATCACCAGGTCGCACTCCTCGAGGTCCTCGGGCTTGGTCGTCACCTTCACCCTGCCCGGGTCGCCGCCGTCCACCTTGGCGCAGAGACTGTGCGCCTGTTCCTCGGCCCGCCAGGCCGACGCGTCGGAGCGCGCCAGCAGCATCGTCTTGGAGACGGAGCTGGCGCAGGCCGCGAGCCCGCAGGCGATCGCGCCGCTGCCGGCGATGGCGGGCTTTCGATATTCGCTCGAGGCGCTCACGGAGGGGAAGTGCTATCACGCGTCCGTGCGTGACGCTGCGGCGACCCCCCTGGTTGACTCGCCAGTCAATCGAGTATCGTTGGGGCGCAGCGCGGCCCGGCGCCCCTGACCGGTCCGCATCGAGACTTCCAGGAGGCCACACGCATGAAGAACGGGAACTTCCAGGGCCGCGAGGTCGTCATCGTCGAGGCGGCGCGTACGCCGATCGGCCGTGGGCACGAGGAGAAGGGCTACTACAAGGACACCCATCCCTCGAACCTCCTGGCCAAGACCTATTCCGAGGTGATCGAGCGGGCCGGGATCGAGCCCTCCGAGGTCGAGGACGTCGTCGCCGGCTGCGTGCAGCAGTTCGGCGAGCAGGGCTTCAACATCGCCCGCAACGCCTGGCTCGAGGCCGGTCTGCCGATGGAGACTCCGGCGACCACGGTCGATCGCCAGTGCGGATCGGCCCAGCAGGCGGTCAACTTCGGCGCCGCGCTGATCGCCTCCGGCGTCCACGACACCGTCATCGGTGGCGGCGTCGAGCACATGGGCCACATCTCCTTCGCCGACTCGATGGAGGTGATGAAGGAGCACGGCATGGCCTTCTCGCCGGAGCTGCTCGAGCGCTACAACCTCGTCCCCCAGGGCATCTCGGCCGAGATGATCGCCGACAAGTGGGAGATCCCCCGCTCCGAGCTCGACGAGATCGGCCTGCGCTCCCACACGCTCGCCCATCAGGCGACCGAGGAGGGCCGCTTCGAGCGCGAGATCATTCCGTGGCGCAGCAACGGCGACACCTACGTCACTGACCAGGGCATCCGGCCTCCGACCGAGGACAGCCTGGAGAAGCTCGCCTCGCTGAAGCCCGTCTTCAAGGAGGACGGCAAGGTCACTGCCGGCAACTCCTCGCAGGTCTCCGACGGCGCCGCTGCGGTGCTGCTGATGACCCGCGAGAAGGCCGACGCGGTCGGGCTCAAGGCCCGCGCCAAGATCCTCGACCAGACCACGGTCGGCGTCGACCCGGTGATGATGCTGACCGGCCCGATTCCCGCGACGCGCAAGCTGCTCGAGCGCAACGGGATGAAGATGGACGACATCGACCTGATCGAGATCAACGAGGCCTTCGCCTCCGTTGTCGCCGCCTGGCGCCGCGAGCTGGAGCCCGACATGGACCGGGTCAACGTCAACGGCGGCGCGATCGCCCTCGGCCACCCGCTCGGCTCGACCGGCGCGCGGCTGATCACCACCCTCCTCCACGAGCTGGAGCGCTCCGACCAGGAGACCGGGCTGGTGACGATGTGCTGCGGCGGCGGCCTCGGCACCGGCACCCTGATCCAGCGGGTCTAGGGCGCGCGGCTCTCGAGCCGTCCGGCGCATATGGCCCCTAGACCGGCCGGAGCACACGCGCGCGGCTCGGCCGCGGAGTGGAGCGACGACGACCGCGAGCTGATGGGCGCCGACAAGGTGATGCGGCGGCTGATGGAGCAGCGGGGGCCGATCGATCCAGACGAGGACCGCCGCGGCAGCCGCCCCAACCCCTACCAGGCGCTGGCACGGGCGATCGTCGGCCAGCAGCTCTCGACCAAGGCGGCGCGCTCGATCTGGGAGCGGGTGGAGGCCGTCTTCGGCGGCAGGACGCCGAAGCCGGCCGAGCTGATCGAGATCGAGCCCCAGGAGCTGCGAGACGCCGGCCTCTCCTGGTCCAAGGTCGGCTTCCTCAAAGACCTGGCGGAGAAGGTCGAGGCGGGCGAGGTCGACCTGAAGGGGCTGAAGAACCTCTCCGACGAGGACGTGGTCGCCGAGCTGATCGAGATCAAGGGCATCGGCAGGTGGACCGCGGAGATGTTCCTGATGTTCCACCTGGCGCGGCCGGACGTGATCTCCACCGGCGACCTCGGCATCCGCCGCGCGATGCAGATCGCCTACCGCATGGAGGAGCTGCCGGGCCCGACCGACATGGAGCGGATCGCCGAGGCGTGGCGCCCCCACCGCACGCTCGCCTGCCTGTATCTGTGGCGCTCGCTCGACAATGAGCCGACCTGACGGGCCCGCCCCGCCCGGTGGGGTCGGGTAGGGTGGCGCCGCGGCCCGAGGGAGGACCCGGGTGGCGCCGACTACATCGAGACCCGGAGGGTGAGGATGAGGAAGCGGTTGAGCCTGGTTGCGGCCTGTGCGCTGGAGACGGGAGCGATCGCCGCCGGCTGCGGCAACGATGGCGGGAGCGATCCGCTCTCCAAGTCCGAGTACATCAAGCAGGGCGACGAGATCTGCAAGCAGGGCACCCACAAGCTCAACCAGCAGGCCAAGCACGAGTTCGGCAACCAGCAACCCTCGAAGTCGCCGGTCGAGACCTTTGCGGTTGACGTGGTCGCCAACAACCTCCAGGGCCAGATCGACGACCTGCGCAACCTCTCGGCGCCGGAGGGCGACCAGGACCAGGTCAACGCGATCTACGACGCCGCCGACGAGGGCATCACCCAGATCGAGGACGACCCGTCGATCATCTCCGGCGGCGGCACGCCTCCCGGCTTTAAGCAGGCCAACCAGCTCGCCAGCGCGTACGGCTTCAAGGAGTGCGGCGGCTGAGCTCGGGATCGCACGGGCGCTGAGCGGATCGGCATGACCGCGGCGCTCGACCGGATCCAGACAACCGCGATCGGCGTCAGCGCCGCCGACCTGGCCGAGGAGGGCCGGCTCGCCGACGCCGTCGGCGTCGACTGCGTTTGGGCGCCGGAGCTGTTTCGCAGCAGCTTCACTCAGGCGACTTGGCTGGCGGCGAGCACCGAGCGCGCCGGCGTGGGCACCGGGATCGCCTGGGCGTTCACGAGGAGCCCCTTCGTGCTGGCGGTCTCGGCGCTCGACGTCGACGAGTTCTCAGGCGGGCGCTTCCGGCTGGGCCTCGGCGCGGGCGTCAAGCGCCTCAACCAGACCTGGCACGGCGTCGACTACGGCCGCCCGGCGCCGCACCTGAAGGAGGCGATCGAGGCGACCCGGCTGATCATGGAGAAGGCCCACGCCGGGGAGCCGATCCGCTTCGAGGGCTCCTACTACGACCTCGACATCAAGGGCTGGGTGCGCCCGCAGAAGCCGGTGCGCGAGCGGGTCCCGATCTACACCGCCGCGGTCCGCGAGGGAATGTGCCGGATGGCGGGCGATGTGGCGGACGGGCTGATCGGCCATTTGATCTGTTCGACGCGCTGGCTCGACGAGGTGGTCATCCCCAGCTTCGAGCAGGGCCTGAAGCGCTCCGGCCGCATGCGCTCCGACCTCGACTTCCTACCCGGCGTCTGCTGCGCGATCGACGACGACGAGCCCCGTGCGCGCGACGCGGCGCGCCGCACGCTCGCCTTCTACGCCACCGTCCGCACCTACATGCCGCTCTGGGAGATGCACGGCTTCGCTGAGGACGCCGCCGCCTGCGGCGACGCCTTCCGCAAGGGCGACCTCGAGGGAGTCGCGGCGGCGATCAGCGACGAGATGGTCGAGACCTACACCGCCGCCGGCCCGCTCGACAAGGTCCGCGAGCGGGTCGGTGAGGTCGCCGAGCGCGGCGACGGCATCGGCCTCACGCCTCCGACCTACTTCATCCCGCCCGAGCAGATCGCCGAGTACCAGGCAAAGCTGATCGAGGCCTTCGGACCCGGCCGCTGAGCCGTTCGCGCGCAACCGCACGCCGCCGGGCTCAGGCGCCGACGCGATCGAGCAGGCGCTCGATCTCCTCGTGGCCACGGATCTCAGGGCCGTGGCCGGGGAGGGTGATCGCCGGCTTCAGGTCGGCGAGCTTTCGGATCGAGCGGCGGTTCTCGGCGGGGTCGTAGGTGAAGATCGTCGGCGGCTCGCGGACGCCGGGAAGCGTCGTCGCGTAGCTCATGTTCCGCACCACGTCGCCGCAGATCGCGACGCGGTCGGGCTCGCGCCAGAAGATCACCTCGCCGCGGGCGTGGCCGGGTGCGTGGATCACCCTGAAGCCGGCGATCTCGTCGCCCTCCTCGAATGGGCGCTCGACCTTGTACGGCGGTCCCTCCCAGATCTTCCTGATGATGCGGTTGATCGGGTTGGAGGTCGCCGCCTCCTGGACCGGGCGGCGGCCCTCCATCGCGTCGACGTCGTTGACGTGGCAGGCGAGCGGGATGCCGCGCTCCTCGCAGATCGGCTTGGCGCAGCCCTGGTGGTCGGGGTGGACGTGGGTGAGCGCCAGCATCGACAGCTTCTGGTCGGCGGTCTGCTTGCGGATCCGGCCCAGGTCCCAGCGGCGGCCGGCGTCGATGAGGACATCGTCGGCGACGTACATGTTGATCGTCGGGCGGGGGAACTCGTCCAGGCGCCAGACGCCGTCGGCGACCTGCCTCATTCGGTCTCCCGGTGGGGGGTCAGCCCCTCGTCGTGGACGATGCCCTCCTCACCGGGACCCATCCCGCGCGGGTCGCCGCTGTGGCGGGCGAGCGCCTCCAGCCGTGCGATCTGCCGCTCGCCCTCGGCCCTGGCCGGATCTCCCTGCGGCAGGCCCTCGATCAGGCGGCGGATCCGGTTTCGGACCTGGAGGGCGAAGTGGGGGGTGGAGGGGCCCGCCAGGGCGCGGATGTCCTCGGCCGTGACGGGGCGGCCGGGCTCCAGCCGCCGCGGGGTCTCGGCTTCGCTCAAGGCTTCTTCTTTCCGGCGCTGCCAGGCTGGCGCTCCTCGTCGGGGCCGCCGGGAAGCGCCAGGGTTGCGTCCTGGTTGCCGGCGCCGATCGGCGCCAGCTCCGCCAGCTCGTCGATTTCCGCCTGCATGGTCGCGCTGATCGCCGTAGTGTCGCCCATCAACCAGAGATGGTTGTAGACGGCTCGGGTGGGGTCGTCACGATATCCGGGCTTGATGTCGAGCAGGAACTCGCGCAGCTCCGCCGGCAGCGCCGCGGCCGACTCCACCACCAGCAGCGGCCCCCACTCGCCGCTCGAGGAGAGCCCGGCGGAGGCGGCGGCGTCGAGGGGCCGCGACGCGTTCGCGACGACCATGCCGTGGCCTGGGTCGTTGATGTTCCAGCCGAAGTTCGCGTCGGCGTAGCGGGCGAAGGCGACCGCGTTGGCGACGGCGCCCTCGGCGCCGATCCGGCGCACGCCGGGCGAGGCTCGCTTCAGGCCCCGGATCGCCTGCTGGGAGATCACCGATCGCGGGCCGAGCGCGTATACGGGTGTACCGCGGTGGCGCCTCAGTGCCGCCAGCGTCGGCTCGGGCACCTCGTCGCGGCCGCTGAACAGGACCGGGTCGCCCGCGCGCGCGGCCCAGGCCGCCGCCGGCATCGCGTAGGCGGGGTCGTCCTCGCTGACGACGACCAGGTGCTCGGGGTCGGAGCGGGTGAGGCGCCCGCGCAGGCGGTCGATCGCGGATGCCAGCTCCGCCGCGCCGTTACCCTCCAGGCTGGTGCTCGCCAGCCCGCTCGGCGCCGCCACGTCACCGACGCGGATCACGGCCGCGTCGCCGGCGCCACCTCCCCTCGGCTTTAGGTGCGCGAGGGCGTCCGTGGTCGGCTCGGGCAGCCCGCCGGCGTCGCCGAGCAGGATCGGCGCGCGCAGCGGCGGCCCGGCCAGCACCGACGCCGCGATCCCGGATTGCCAGTCGCCGCTGTTGACCAGGACGGCGGCCTCCAGCGGAGCGCCGCTCGAGGGGTGGGTGGCGAGTGCCGCGGCGGCCGCGTCGGTGGTCGGATCGGCGCCGCTGATCCGGGTCGTGTTGCGGGTGGCGACCAGCGGGAAGCCGAGGGTGCCGACGCCCTCGCCCGCATCCGCCCCCGCCGAGAAGGTGACCACGCGGGTGGCCCCGCCACCTCCGCCTCCGCCGAGGCCGGCCACGAGCGTCCAGACGACGACCGCCGCCAGGACCAGGGCGCCCAGCCCGATCAGAAGCTGGCGGCGAGACACATAGAGGGGTAGGTCGCGCAGCCTCGCCGCCGCGTCCCTGATGGGTTCCGGGACCCGCACCGCGCGAAAGCTACCTGCGGCGCCGACGGCTTGCGGCTGAATGATCAGTCGGAACCGCAGGCGCTGCAAGCTCCAGTCGCGGCAGCAAGCTGCCGCTCCGTACGGGGCGGCTCGCGGCCGCTGATAGGAGTATTCTGGGCTGGCTGACTGACCAGTCAATCAACGCCGGAGGCCCGAGCGCATGGATTTCGCCGTCAACGACGAGCAGCGCGAATTCAAGGACTACTGTCGCAGGTTCGCCCGCGAGGTGATCAGGCCGGCGGCGCCCAAGCACGACCGCGAGGAGAGCACGCCCTGGGAGGTGATCCGGGAGGCCCGTCGTTGGGGGCTGAACGGGCTCGAGCACATGCAGCCGCCTCGGCTCGGACCCCGACGGCCAGCTCGGCATCATCGCCGCCGAGGAGATGTGCTGGGGCTGCGGCGGGATTGCGCTCGCGATCTCGGGCTCGGGGCTGGCCGCGGCCGGGCTGGCGGCTTCGGGCACGCCGGAGCAGATCGCGCGCTGGGTGCCGGAGTGCTTCGGCACCGGCGACGAGATCAAGCTCGGCGCCTACGCGGTCACCGAGCCGCAGGCCGGCTCGGACGTGAAGAGCCTGCGCACGTTCGCCAGGCTCGACGGCGACGAGTGGGTCCTGAATGGCACCAAGGTCTTCATCACCAACGGCGGCATCGCCGACGTGCACGTCGTCGTCGCCACGGTGGATCCCGAGCTGGGCCACCGGGGCCAGGCCGCGTTCGTAATCGGCAAGGACACGCCCGGGCTGCGGCAGGGCAACAAGGAGACCAAGATCGGCATCCGGGCCTCCCATACGGCCGAGGTCATCCTCGAGGACTGCCGGATCCCGGTCGAGAACCTCCTTGGCGGCATGGACAAGCTCAACAAGAAGCTGGAGCGTGCCCGCTCGGGCCAGAAGGCGGGCTCATCCAATGCCCTCGCCACCTTCGAGATGACGCGGCCCATCGTCGGGGCCTCGGCGCTCGGGATCGCCCAGGCCGCCTACGAGTGGACCGTCGAGTACCTCGACGGTGAAACCGTCGAGGGCGGCACCCCGGCGCTGGAGGCGCAGCGGATCCAGCAGGTGCTGGCCGATGTCGCCACCGAGATCGATTGCACCCGACTGCTCGTTCAGCGCGCTTCGTGGATGGGCCGCAGGGGTATCCCGATGTCCGGCGGCCAGGGCTCGATGTCGAAGCTGAAGGCGGGCGACGTGAACATGTGGGCGACGACCACGCTGATGGAGCTTGTCGGCCCGTATTCCCAGACGGCCGACTGCCCGCTGGAGAAGTGGTTCCGCGACGCCAAGATCTACCAGCTGTTCGAGGGCACGGCGCAGGTCCAGCGTCTGGTCATTTCCCGCTTGCAGGCCAACGAGTACCGCGAGCGCTTCGCCCAGCTCGCGGACCTGGCGTCCAATGGCGACGCCGCAGGCAACGGCAGCAAGCCTGAGCCTGCCGCGGTTGTCGCCTAGCCCGCCTGCGCCCAGCTGCAAAGCAGCGTTCACGCTCGCCGGTCCCTGGGCCGGTTTGTGAGCGGATCGTCACGATTGGTAGCCTTGTCGGCGACCGTCACAGAACGCCTAATCCCGCCGGCTCGAGCCGGGCGGGAGCGGGGGACCC
Source organism: uncultured Solirubrobacterales bacterium (assembly GCA_963746615.1). Taxonomy (GTDB): domain Bacteria; phylum Actinomycetota; class Thermoleophilia; order Solirubrobacterales; family 70-9; genus SHVA01. The sequence continues at coordinate 44,048 of CAVVBU010000009.1, forward strand.
AAGGTTCACGGGGCGAAAGGCGCGATTGCGCCCAGCGCCACTCACTCGGCGCGAGCCCGACAGCTAACCCCGTAGGCGAGCGAGAGTGATGAGTACCGGGTCAACCCACAACCGCGCTGCAGGCCGCTTCGAGCGGTTGCTCGTCGCGCTCGCGGGGATCGCTCTGGCGGTGGCCATCGCCGCGCTCCTGGACGCCGGCTCGGCGCCGGCCCAGACGCTCCAGGAGAAGTTCGACGACACGCAGTCGAAGCTGAACGACGCCAAGCAGAAAGAGGGCGTCCTCACCACCCAGATCTCGAGTTACTCCGACCGGATCTCCCGGCTCGAGGGCGAGGTGGCGGCGCTTCGCAACCGCGAGGCCGTCGTCGCGGAGCGGCTGGCGGCCAAGCAGGCGCAGCTTGAGCGCGCCCAGATGCGGCTGGCGGTCCTGCGCGCGCGCTTGAAGCGCGCCATCGCGATGCTCGAGCAGCGCCTGGTGGAGATCTACAAGTCGGGCGAGCCCGATGTGCTCACGGTGCTGCTCAACTCCGACGGCTTCGACGACCTGGTCGTGCGGGAGGAGTACCTGCAGCGGCTGGAGGACCAGGACTCCTCGATCGTCGGGCGGGTTCGCGAGCTGCGCAACGAGATGCAGCAGACCGTGGACACGGTGAAGAAAGCGCGCGACGCGATCGCCCGCCAAAAGCAGCAGCTGGAGCGCACCCGCGCGACGCTCGAATCGCGCACGGCGGCGCTCTCGACCGCGCGCCAGCGCCAGGAGTCGGTGCTGGCCGACGTCCGCTCCCAGCGCAAGAACCTCGAGGGCGACCTCTCCGACATCTCCAAGCGGATCCAGGAGCAGCTCGGCTCGGGCTCGCCGCTGCCCGCCGGGCCGATCCAGCAGGGCTCCGGCATGTTCATCTGGCCCGTCAACGGGCCCGTGGTCTCGGGCTTCGGCATGCGCTGGGGCAGCATGCACGAGGGCGTCGACATCGCCGTGCCGACCGGTACCCCGATCCGCGCGGCCGCCGCCGGCACCATCGTGCTGGCCGCCTACACCGGCGGTTACGGCAACTACACCTGCATCGATCACGGCGGCGGTCTCTCCACCTGCTACGCGCACCAGGAGAGCTACGCCCGCACCAGTGGCCACGTCTCTCAGGGGACTGTGATCGGCTACACCGACTGCACCGGACACTGCTTCGGCCCCCACCTGCACTTCGAGGTCCGGGTCAACGGCACCGCCGTCGACCCGCTCGGCTACCTCTAGCCCAGCTCGGGGAGGCGCTTACGCGGAGCGGCCTCGAGCCGCCGCTGCAGCCAGCGCAGGGCAACGGCCTGCAGCTCCGCGTCGTGCTGGATCGAGCGGTGGTCGCCGCCCGGCACCAGCACCAGCTTGCGCGGCTCGGAGGCGTGCTCGAAGAGCTCGATCGACCAGTCGCAGGGGATCTCGTCGTCGCCCTCGGCGTGCAGCAGGATCAGCGGGCGCCCGCCGAGGCGCTCGACCGCGTCGCGCAGGTCGTGCTCGCCGAGCCAGGCGTCGAGGGCGTCGACGTCGACCGGCATCTCCAGTCGCTCCTCGCGCAGGCCGCTTCGCAGGTGCTCCTCGCCCGCCGGGCAGATCGCGATCACGCCGGCGATCTGTTCGGATATCGCCGCCGCGTGTATGGCGAAGTAGCCCCCCATGCTCGACCCGCGCGTCGCGATCCGCCGGGGATCGACCCCCTCGACCTCGGCCAGCAGCCGCGCCATCCGAACCGCATCGCCGATCGCCGCCGGCGACATCTCCCCGGCTGAGGCGCCGTGCCCCCGCGCGTCGAAGGTGAGCGCGGCCCAGCCCGAGCGCGCGGCGAGGCGGGCGAAGTCGGCGTGGTTCTCCTTGCAGGAGCCGGCGCCGTGCAGGATCACCACGGCCGGCCAGGGAGGATCGGGCGCGGCGCTCGGGCCGCCGCCGGTCTCCTCGGTGCCTGGCAGCCAGAGCGCGTAGGCGAGGCCGTCCTGGGAGCCCTCGCGGGTGGGGCGGCGGGGTGCGGGCTCGTCCATGGAGTGATTTTCCCACCGGCCGCGCCGATCCCTGCATGGCGGACTTGCAGTTGCCCATCGCGGCTCCGTCACAATGGCGCTCCATGCCGCCGCCAACCAAGAGCGAGGCGATCCCCGCGGACCCGGTGACGGGCTCCGCCGTCTACCCGCGCGGCTCGCGGGTGAACCAGCGCGGCCACCTCGAGGTCGGGGGCTGCGACCTGGTCGAGCTCGCCGCCGAGTTCGGCACTCCCGCCTACGTCTACGCCGAGGACGACATCCGCTCGCGCGCCCGCGAGTACCTGGCCGCCTTCGAGGGGCGGACCGACGACTTCGACGTCATCTTCGCCAGCAAGGCGCTGGCGCTGACCGCTGCCTACCGGCTGATGAACGAGGAGGGGCTGTCGATCGACGTCGCCTCCGGGGGCGAGCTGCACATGGCGCTCAAGGCCGGCTGCGACCCGCCGAAGATGCACCTCCACGGCAACAACAAGACCGAGGCCGAGCTCCGCTACGCCTTTGACGCGGGCGTTGGCCATCTGATCCTCGACTCCCTCGACGAGATCGAGCGCGCCGACGCGCTGCTCGATCGCCCCCAACGCGCCCTGATCCGGGTGACGCCGGGAATCGAGGCCTCGACCCACTCCTATATCCAGACCGGCCAGGTCGACTCGAAGTTCGGCTTCGGCCTCGCCGACGGGCTCGCCGAGCAGGCCGTCGAGCGGGTCCGCTCCTCGCGGCAACCTCGAGCTGGTCGGGCTGCACGCCCACATCGGCTCGCAGATCTTCGAGCTGGAGCCATACGTGCGGGCGATCGAGGTGCTCGCCGACTTCACCGGTTCGCTCGAGCTGGAGCCCGAGCTGCTCAACGTCGGCGGCGGCCTCGGCATCGCCTACACGGCCGAGGACGAGCCACCCTCGATCGAGAGCTACGTCGACGTCAAGGTGCGCGGCGTGCAGAAGGTGTTCGACCCGGCGCCGAGGATCCTGATCGAGCCGGGGCGCTCCCTGGTCGGCAACGCGGGCGTGACGATGTACACGGTCGGCACCGTCAAGGAGATCCCCGGGGTGCGGACCTACGTCGCCGTCGACGGCGGCATGTCGGACAACCTGCGCCCGATGCTCTACGGCGCGCGCTACGAGGCGCTGGTCGCCAACCGCGCGGGCCAAGCGCCCGAGTCGGCCGCGACCATCGCCGGCATGCACTGCGAGTCAGGCGACGTGCTGGTGCGGGACGTGGAGCTCGCCTCGCCGCGGGTCGGCGACCTGCTGGTGACCCCGGCGACGGGCGCCTACGGGCACGTGCTGGCCAACAACTACAACGGGGTGCCCCGCCCGCCGGTGATCTTCTGCCGCGACGGCGACGCGCGCCTTGTCGTCCGCCGCGAAACCTGGGACGACCTGATCGCGCGGGACGAGTAGCGATGGCCGCCTCCGAGTCCAAGCGCGAGCTTGACGGGCCTCGCGGCAGCGGACGCGAAGCGGAGCAGCCGCGAGATGTGCAGGTCGGCATCCTCGGCAAGGGCACCGTCGGCGGCGCCTTCCGCGAGCTGCTGGAGGAGCGCGCCGAGATGGTCGCCGAGGTGGCCGGCCGGCGTCCCAAGGTGACGGGCGTGCTCAGCCGCGACAAGGGGGACTTCGCCGAGATCCTCGCGGCGAGCGACATCGTCGTCGAGCTGATCGGCGGCATCGATCCCGCGCGCGAGTACGTGACCGAGTCGCTGCGGGCGGGTCGCGACGTGGTCACGGCCAACAAGCAGCTCGTCGCCACGCACGGCGACGAGCTCGTCGAGGCCGCCCGGGAGGGCGGCGCGCAGCTTCGCTTCGAGGCTGCGGTGGCCGGCGCGATCCCGGTGGTCAGGGTCGTTCAGGAGAGCCTCGGCGGCGATCCCGATCGAGAAGGTGTTCGGGATCGTCAACGGCACCACCAACTACATCCTCAGCGAGATGGGTCGCCGCGGCATCTCCTACGAGGAGGCGCTGAAGCAGGCGCAGGAGCTGGGCTACGCGGAGGCGGACCCCTCCGACGACGTCGGCGGCGCCGACGCCGCGGCGAAGATGGCGATCCTCGCGCGGCTCGCCTTCGGCGCGCCGGTGAAGCTGGAGCAGGTTCCCTACGAGGGGATCGAGTCGATCAGGCCGGATGACCTCGCCTACGCCAAAGAGCTCGGCCTCTCGCTGAAGCTGCTCGGCGTCGCCGAGCGCGTGGGAGACGGGGAGATCAGCGTTCGGGTCTTCCCCTGCTTTCTGTACCCGGGCCATCCCCTGGCTCCGATCGGCGGCCCCTTCAACGCTGTCATGGTGGAGGCCCCGGCGATCACCGAGATCACCATGTCCGGCCCCGGAGCCGGCGGGCGCGAGACCGCATCGGCGGTGCTCGGCGACGTCGTCTCCGTGATCGCCGGCGGCTCGCCGCTGTTCGAGGAGAACGCCAAGCTGAAGATCGCCACGGACGTCGAGTCGGCCTTCTACCTGCATCTCGAGGTGGAGGACCGCCACGGCGTGCTGGCCCAGATCGCCGAGATCCTCGGCGACAACGAGGTCTCGGTCCGCAGCGTGGTCCAGCGCGGCCTCGGCGACGACGCCCGCCTGGTCATGGTCATGCACCAGGTCTCCGAGAAGCGCTTCGAGGCCGCCCTGAAGAAGATCGCCAAGCTCAAGTTCCTGCGCTCGGCCCCTCGCTCGATCCGCGTGATCGAGGAAGAGTTCACCTGAGCCGACGGTGCCGCCGCCACTGATAGAGCGCTACCGCGACCGCCTGCCGATCGGGGAGGGAGACCCGGTCGTCTCCCTGAACGAGGGCTCGACCCCGCTGGTGCACGCGCCGCGGATCTCCGAGCGGGTCGGCGCCGAGGTCTTCCTCAAGCTCGAGGGGGTCAACCCGACCGGCAGCTTCAAGGACCGCGGCATGACCCTGGCGGTCTCGCGCGCCAAGGGCGCGGGCGCCGAGGCGGTGATCTGCGCCTCCACCGGCAACACTGCGGCGAGCGCCGCCGCCTACGCGGCTCGGGCGGGCCTGCCCGGTGCCGTGATCGTCCCCGAGGGCAAGATCGCGATCGGCAAGCTGGCCCAGGCGCTGATGCACGGCGCCAGGGTGATCGCCCTGCGCGGCAACTTCGACCAGGCGCTCGAGATCGTCCGCGAGCTCGCCCAGAAGCACCCTGTCGAGCTGGTCAACTCGGTCAACCCCTACCGGATCGAGGGGCAGAAGACGGGCGCCTTCGAGGTCTGCGACGAGCTCGAGCGAGCCCCCCGACGCGCTCGCCATCCCGGTCGGCAACGCCGGCAACATCACCGCCTACTGGCGCGGCTTCCAGGAGTACGGGGCCTCGCCGGTGCTCTACGGCTTCCAGGCCGCCGGCGCCGCACCCCTGGTCGAGGGCCATCCGATCGAGAATCCGGAGACCGTCGCCTCGGCGATCAGGATCGGCAACCCGGCCCGCTGGGAGGAGGCGATGGCGGCGCTGACGGCCTCGCGGGGCCGCGTGGCCGCGGTCACCGACGAGCAGATCCTCGACGCCTACCGGCTGCTGGCCTCGACCGAGGGGGTCTTCTGCGAGCCGGCCTCGGCCGCCTCGGTCGCCGGGCTGCTCGCCCACGGCCTCCCGGTGGTCGAGGGGGCCGAGCCGCCGCGCACCGTCGTCTGCGTGCTCACCGGGCACGGGCTCAAGGACCCCGACACGGCCCTGGGCAAGGCGCCCCCGGTGATCAATTGCGAAGCTGAGGTTCCTGCCGTGGAGAAAGCGGTGTTCGACTAGGCGCCTACCGCTTCGGGGTAGAGTGCGCCGCAGTTCGCCGCCGAGCACGAGAGAGGGGAGAGGCGTGGGCCTGTTCAAGGGAATGAGGGACGTGAAGGACGTCACCAAGCAGGCGAAGCAGCTTCAGGCGCAGCAGAAGGCGAAGGTCCTCGGCTCGATGTGAGGCCGGCGCTGCCGCCCCGGATCGAGTTCCTCTGGTGGAGTGAGTGCCCCTCCTGGGAGCGGGCGCTGGCCCGCCTGCGAGAGGCGATGGTGGAGCGCGGGTTGGATCCGGACGGGATCGAGCTTCGCGAGATCGACACCGAGGCCGCTGCGGCGGGGGAGTCGTTTCCGGGCTCGCCCACCATCCGGATTGACGGCTCCGACGTCCAGCCGCCCGGCGAGGAGCAGCCCCTGGGGCTGAGCTGTCGCACCTACCGTCTGCGCGACGGAAGCGTGTCCCCGCTCCCCGACCCGGCTGACCTCGCCGACGCCCTTGATCGCGCCCTGGGGGCTAGGGTCGGACAGGCGCGCAAGTGATCGAGGGCCGGCGAGAGGGAGGTTGAGGCCGATGGCCGTTTCGATCGGAAACCGAACCCCGGAGTTCGAGTTGGAGGATGCCCACGGGGAGCGCCACGCCCACGGCCATGACGGGGGCCAGGTTACGGTCATCTACTGGACCTGCAACCACTGTCCCTACGCGCTCGCCTGGCAGGACCGCCTCCACGGCGTGGCGGCCGACTACGCCGAGCGGGGGGTTCGCTTCCTCGCCGTCAACTCGAACGACGCCGAGCGCTATCCCGCCGACTCGCGAGAGGCGATGAGGGAGCGGATCGAGGTCGAGGAGTGGTCGCACCCCTACCTCCACGACGAGACCCAGGAGGTCGCGCGCGGGTGGGGGGCCGAGCGCACGCCCGAGGTCTTCGTGGTGGACTCGGAGGGGGTGTTGCGCTACCACGGGGCCCCGGATTCCGACTACGAGGACCCGGGGCAGAACGCCGCCTGGCTGCGCGAGGCGCTCGACGCGGTGCTGGCCGGCGAGGAGGTGCAGCGCCCCGAGAATGACGCCGTTGGCTGCACGATCAAGTGGAAGCCATGAGCCCTTGACCACCCGCAGGCGCCTGGTCCGCGTACCCGCCTCATCGGCCAACCTCGGCCCGGGCTTCGACGTGCTCGCGGCCGCGCTCGCCCTTCAGCTCGAGGTCGAGGTCGAGGAGTCGGGCGAGTTCGCGGTCGAGGCCTCCGGCCTCGACGTGCCCTCCGACCGCTCCAACCTCTGCGTTCGAGCCTTCGAGTCGCTGCGCTCGGCCGACGGCCTCACCTTCCGCATTCGCAGCGAGATCCCGCTGGCCGCCGGACTCGGCTCGAGCGCCGCGGCGATAGTCGCCGGGCTGCTGGCGGCCGACCATCTCTATGAGCTGGCGCTCGACAGGGAGGAGCTGCTGGTGCGGGCGGCCGAGCTCGAGGGCCATCCCGACAACGTCGCCGCTGCGCTGCTCGGCGGCTTCGTCATCTGCTCGGGCTCGGGCAACGACTTGCGCGCGACCCGCCTCGACCCTCCCCAGGGGGTGGAGGCGGTGCTGGTGGTCCCCGACGAGCAGGTGTCCACCGAGGAGGCCCGCAAGGCGATGCCCGACAAGGTCCCGGTGGAGGACGCCGTGGCCAATATCGCTGCCGCTTCACAGCTCGTGCTCGGCATCCAGCTCTCCGACCTGACCCTGATCGAGCGCGGGCTCGCAGACCGGCTCCACCAGCCGGCGCGCGCCGGCCTATACCCACGCTCGATGGAGATCGTCGAGCAGGCGCCGGCGATGGGGGCGGTCGGGGCGAGCATCTCCGGCGCCGGCCCGACGGTCCTCGTCTGGTCGTTCTGGCAGAGCACCGGCAACGTGGTCGAGGCCCTTCGCAAGAAGACCGAGGGCTGGGCCGAGGTCCGCCGCGTCACCTTCTCGGCGACCGGCGCCGACGTTCCAGAGCTCTAGTCGAGCAGGCCGACCTGGCGCAGGATGGAGACCGAGTCCGAGTAGACGTCCTTGCGCTTGACCAGGCCATCCTCAAAGGGGATCACGTCGACGCCGTCCCAGCTGATCGTCTTGCCGGTCGGCTCGGCGGTCAGATCTCCGCGCTGCATCTTGTTGGCGTGGGTCGCGGTTGCGGTCCATTCCTGGGTGGCTACGCCGTCGCGGACGTAGAGGCGGCGGGTCTCGAAGTGGATGTCGGGCCAGGTCTCGAAGATCGAGCCGACGTGCCCGCGCACCTCCTCGCCCTCGGCCGACTCGCCCGCGGTGTGGTTGGCGAAGACCATGTCCGGGGCGTGCATGGCCATGATCGCGTCGAGGTCGTGGGCGTTCCAGGCTTCGTTGTAGCGGCCGATCGCCTCCGTCAGGGCGGCTGGCGAGTCGAGCCGGTTGGCGTCTGCGTCGCTCTCGCTCATCGGGCCATCCTAGGGCTCGGCGCAGCGGGCGGCCCCTGGCCTAGGCCGGTTGGTCGGCGGGCGCGCCGGTGTCGACCGCCCTGCCCTGGCGCTCCCAGGTGGCGACGCCGCCGTGGGTGACGTGGATCACGTCCGCGAACCCCTCTCGCTGCAGGATCGAGGCGGCCAGGCCGCTGCGCTTGCCGCCGCTGCAGACGGCGGCGATCGGCGTTTCGCGCGGCAGCTCGGCCAGGCGCTCAGGCAGCTCGCCGTAGGGGATGTTGATCGAGCCCGGTATGTGGCGGGCTGAGAATTCGTCGGCGTCGCGGACATCGAGGACCACGGTTTCCTCTCCGGTATCCAGCCGCCGGGCGAGCGCGCCGGGATCGATCATCGGGATTCGTTGCACCGGTCGCTCCTCCGAGCGCCACGACGTCATCCCCCCCTCGAGGAAGCCGCTCACCCGCAGCCCGACGGAGGCGAGCAGCTCGGCCGCCTCGAGCTCGTAGCCGTCGGAGGCGGCCACCATGACCACCTCGGCCTCGGCCGGGGCGATGCGCGCCACCTTGGTGGCGAAGCCGGTGTCGTAGGCCGAGGCGCTGATCGCCCCGGGGATGTGGGCCTCGTCGAACTGGTCGTTGGTGCGAGCGTCGACCAGCATCGCCCCCCCAGCCATCGCCACCTCCACGGCGCGGGGGCTGAGGGACGCCGGCGCGCCCAGCTCCTCCACCAGCGGCCCGCGGTTGAGGTCGACTATGTGGGCTACGTTCGGCGGGCGGTCGCCGATCGAGGCGAGGGCGTCATCGACGAACTCATCGAGCTTGGAGAAGCGCAGCGCCCGGTTGTGCGCGCGCTCGAAGCCGATCGTCGAGGTGGATTTGTGGTCGATGCCGGAGCTGCCGCAGAGCGAGCCGCCCAGGTGGCCTGGCCAGACCTCGACCTCGTCGGGGAGGCTGAGCAGGCGCTCGTGGACGGAGCGGAAGATGTCGGCGGCGCCCTCAGCGGGCTCGACCGCCAGGTCGGGCCTGGCGACATCGCCGACGAAGAGTGAGTCACCGGTGAGCACGGCCCAGGGGTCGCCTCCCCGGGAGCGGTCGCGAAGCAGGAAGCAGGTGTGCTCGGGGCGGTGGCCCGGGGTGTGAATCGCCTCGATCTCGATCTCGCCGAGCGTCAGCCGCCAGCCGTCCTCGAAGGGCTCGTGCGGGTACTCGGCCTCGGCCAGGCGGTGGATGTGGATGGTCGCTCCCGCCGCCCGGGCCAGTCGCCCGTGGCCGGAGACGTGGTCGGCGTGGTTGTGGGTTTCGAGCACGTGCTCGATCCGCACGCCGTGTAGCCGCGCCAGCCGCAGGTACGGCTCGATCTCCCACTGAGGGTCAACCACCGCCGCCTCCCCGGAGGTAGCGTCCGCGACCAGGTAGGAGGCACAGCCGAGGTCCTCGTGAAGTATCTGGCGGAAAAGCACGGTCAGATCAGGCCTGAGAGTTGCAGGGGCTCGGGGATACTGTCAGGCGTGCACCAGAGCCCCGGGGATGTGGTCAGAGAGTACTTCGACGCATGGAACAGGCGCGACCTGGACGCCCTGCGCTCCACCCTCGATCCCGACGCGCAGTGGCACCGAGGGTCGGACTTCCCCGAGGGGCGCACCCTGCGGGGCGGCGACAGCATCGTCGACTTCGCGCGGACCATGTTCGACGTCTTCGCCCAGACGCCGATCGAGGTCGAGCGGCTGGTCGAAGCGGAGGGCGGACGCGTCGTGGTCGCCGGGACGACCACCTTCCGAGGGCAGCGCAGCGCCGCCGAGACGAGCAACTACTGGGTGCGGGTGTACACGGTGGGCGGGGACGGGATCAGCCAGGTGCGGGTATTCGAGTCCTTCGAGGACGCGCTAGGGTCGGCCGCGGCAACCGAATCGCCCGGAGGAGAGAGCTGAGATGGCTGACGGCTACACGATCAAGCACCTCGACGATTTCGAGGAGATGGAGGGTTCCGGCGGAGCGACCTGGCGCCTGGCGCGAAAGACCCTCGGCGCGCAGGCCTTCGGCTTCAACGTTGTCGACCTCGAGCCCGGCGGCCAGATCCCCGAGCACGACGAGTCCGAGAGTGGCCAGGAGGAGGTCTACGTCGTCCTCGACGGCGACGGCACCTTCGTCGCCGACGGCGAGGAGCTGCCCGCGCCGGCGGGGACCTTCATCCGCTACGCGGCCGGCACTAAGCGCACCGTGCGCAACAGGTCGGATTCGACGATCCGCGTGCTGCTGATCGGCGTGCCCGGCGATACCGGTTACGAGCCGATCCCCTGGGCGTGATCGGCGCCGTGGGTCCCCTCCTCTAGTCATGGACCTCGACCAGGCCCGCGAGTTCATCCGCGAGAACCACCACGCGGTGCTCGCCACCCGCACCGCCGACGGCGGCATCCAGCAGAGCCCGGTGCTCGTCAACGTCGACGGCGAGGGGCGGGCGATCATCTCCAGCCGTGAGACCGCCTACAAGACCAAGAACCTCAAGCGCGACCCCTGGGCGCAGCTCTGCGTCGTCACGGACCGCTTCTTCGGGCCCTGGATCTACGCCGAGGGCGACGCCGAGGTCGTCTCCCTGCCCGAGGCGATGGACCCGCTGGTCGACTACTACAGGCGCTTCCCCGACGAGAACCCCGACTGGGACGACTACCAGGGCGCGGATGGAGCGCGAGAAGCGCGTCCTGCTTCGGATCGCGCTGAAGCGCGCCGGCCCCGACCGCCGGGGCTGAGGGCGCTAGCCCTCCGCCGGGGCGAGCCCCGCCGCCCTGCCGCGGGCGACGAGCTGTGCCGCCTGCTTGCGGCTGGCCTCGTCGACCATCTCGCCGTCGAGCTGGACCGCCCCGCGGCCCTGGTCGGCACCGGCCCGCTCCAGCGCCTCTAGCACCTTGATCGCGCGGGCGAACTCCTCGGGGGTGGGGGAGAAGACCTCGTTCAGCTTCTCGAGCTGGCTCGGGTGGATCGCCCACTTGCCGTCGTAGCCGAGCGCTCTGGCGCTCTCGGCCGAGGCGCGCATCCCCTCGACGTCCTTGAAGTCCAGGAAGGGGCCGTCGATCGCCGCCAGGCCGGCGGCGCGCGCGTGGACCAGCACCGTCTCCCGCACCCAGTGCCAGCGGTCCCCCGGGTAGTCGCCCTTGGGCGGGCGCCCGAGCGAGGCGGCCAGGTCCGCGTACCCGACGATCAGGGCCTCGAGCCGCTCGCCGGCCGCGGCGATCTCGCCCACCCGGATGAGGCCCGATGCGGTCTCGATCAGCGCCTGCAGGCCTATGGATCGGCCGCCGGCCCCCGGCAGCTCGCTCGCCTCGAGCAGCTCGGCGACCGCCTCCACGTCCCGCGCCCGCTCGCACTTGGGGACGACCAGGGTTGCGAGCGCGCCGCCGCCCGCCGCCGCCAGCTCCTTCACGTCGCTCTCCCACCAGGCCGAGCCCACGGCGTTGATACGCACGGCCACCGCCCGCGCTCCCCAGTCCTCGGCTACCGCCGCCGTGGCCGCGTTGCGGGCGTCGTCCTTGGCTGCGGGGGCGACCGCGTCCTCGAGGTCGATCACGACCTCGTCGGCGGGCAGCCAGCGAGCCTTCTCGAGCATCTTCGGGGAGGACGCCGGAACGGACAGAGAGGAGCGGCGGGATCTCACAGGCCGGACATTGTCTCGGAATCGGCTTCCAGCTAGCCTCCCGTGCCACGCGTCACGAGCCCCGGCACGGACGGCCGCAGGCGTCGGCGTCGAAGGGAGAGAGAGTGGAAGCGAGTCAGCGGGTCGTCCGCGACGGCCCTCACTTCGAGGATTTCGAAGTGGGACAGGTTTACGAGGACGCCCCGGCCCTCACCTTGACCGATGGGCACGCCGCCCTGCACCAGGCCCTGCTCGGCGACCGGCTGAAGCTGGCTCTTGACGCCGAGCTGAGTGCGGCGGTGACGGGCGAGCGGCGGCCGCTCGCCAACCCCAACCTCGTCTGCGACGTCGCCATCGGCCAGTCGACGGGGCCGACCCAGCGCGTGCTCGGCAACCTCTTCTACCGCGGGCTGGTGCTGCTGCGCCCGGTCTTCATCGGCGACACGCTGCGCACGCGGACCGGGGTGGTGGCGCTGAAGCAGAACCGCCCCCGCGATGACGGCACCGCCAGCGGCCTGGTGGTGCTGCGCATCCAGACCGACAACCAGGACGGCGAGGCCGTGCTCGACTTCTGGCGCTGCCCGATGATCCCGCTGCGCGATCCCGAGGCCCGCACCGGCCACGCCGACAGCTTCGACTCCATCCCCGACCGGCTCGAGCCCGAGGCGCTGGCCGCGGCGGTCCCGGCGGGCTGGCGCCTCGACGTCTTTCGCGAGCGGGTCGCCGGCGAGCAGCTCGAGTCGCTGGCGCCGGGGACGTCTTCGAGGTTGCCGGGCGGGACACGGTCTCCGCCGCCCCGGAGCTGGCGAGGCTGACCCTCAACGTCGCCAAGGCACACACGGATCCCGACGCCGGCCCCCACGGGCGGCGGCTGGTCTACGGCGGCCACACGATCGGCGTCGCGGCGGCCCAGGCGAGCCGCGCCGTCCCCAACCTGGTCACGGTCGTGGCCTGGCGCGGCTGCGACCACCTCGCCCCGGTGTTCGAGGGGGACGTGCTGGCGACCGAGCTCACCGTCGACGCGATCGATCCGCTCGACGGCGGCGGCGCCCTGGTGGACCTGCGCGCCCATGTGACCGCCGACCGCGCCGCCGGCGATGAGCGGGATGACGTCCTTGACTGGCGCTTCGTCTCTGTGATGGCCTAGGCGGAAGGAGCCGCGATGAACGGGACCGCGAGCAAGGGAATTCTGGAAGGGATGCGGGTGGTCGAGGGATCGGCCTACGTGGCCGCGCCGCTCGGCGGCATGACCCTGGCCCAGCTCGGCGCCGACGTGATCCGCTTCGACCCGATCGGGGGCGGTCTGGACCGCAACCGCTGGCCGGTCACCGAGAACGGCAAAAGCCTGTTCTGGGCCGGCATGAACAAGGGCAAGCGCTCGCTTCAGGTCGACCTGCGCTCCGAGGCCGGGCAGGAGCTGGTGAGCGGGCTGATCGCGGCCCCGGGCGACTGCTCGGGCCTGTTTCTGACCAACTTCCCGGCCCGCGGCTGGCTCGGCTACGAGGAGCTGCGCAAGCGCCGCGAGGACCTGATCATGGTCAGCATCACCGGCAACCAGGACGGCTCCTCGGCGGTCGACTACACGGTGAACCCGGCCACCGGCTTCCCCTGGGCGACCGGGCCGCGCCACCTCTCGGTCCCCTTCAACCACCTGCTGCCTGCCTGGGACGCGATCACCGGGACGCTCGCCGCCGCCGGGCTGCTGGCCGCCGAGCGCCATCGCTCCCGCGACGGCGAGGGGCAGCTGGTCAAGGTGGCGCTCTCCGACGTCGCCTTCGCCATGGTCGGCAACCTCGGCAAGATCGCCGAGGTACAGATCAACCGCCATGAGCGTCCCAAGGACGGCAACTACCTCTACGGCGCCTTCGGCCGCGACTTCTCCACCAAGGACGGCCGCCGGATCATGATCGTCGCCCTCACCGACCGGCAGTGGCAGGGCCTGGTCGAGGCAACGGCGCTGGGCGAGGCGTTCGAGACGCTGGAGAGGATGGTCGGCGTCGACCTCGACAAGGAGGGCGACCGGTTCGCTGCCCGCGAGGTGATCGGCGCCATCGTCAAGCCCTGGGTGCTCACCCGCACCCTGGATGAGGTCGCCGAGGTCTTCGACGCCCACGGCGTCTGCTGGGGTCCGTACCAGACCTTCATGCAGCTGGTCGAGGACGACCCGCGCTGCTCGCCCGCCAACCCGATGTTCGACCAGGTCGAGCAGCCGGGCATCGGCACCTACCTGATGTCGGGCTCGCCGCTCGACTTCAGCCAGGTCGAGCGCCTCCCTGCGCGCCGCGCGCCGGCGCTCGGTGAGCACACCGAGGAAGTCCTCGCCGACGTCCTCGGCCTCAGCGCCGCCGAGATCGGCCGCCTGCACGACGACGGTGTCGTCGCAGGGCCGGCCCCGGTTCCAGCCTGAAGCAGGCTCCGGGCTCGCCCGTATAATTTTCGCTCCGTCGGTCCAACCCCGTCGCGCGCCCGCTCGAAGAAGGCGCGGATCCGGAGGTCGAAATGAAGAATTCGTCCAAGCAGCGGTATTCGCCTGAGCGCGCCTACCGCCCTCTCGTTTCGCCGCCGAGCGTCGAGGACAAGGACGCCTGCGCGATCTACGCCTCGGTGCGGCGCGACGCCTCGTCCAGCCACGAGCCGGTGACGCTGGCGCTCACCTCGCTGCAGAAGATGCTCCACCGCGCCGGCAACGTCGACGGCGAGGGTGACGGCTGCGGCCTGCTGGTGGACATCCCGACCAAGATCTGGGCCGAGGAGGTTCGCTCCGGAGGCCACAACCCCGCGCTCGCCCTCGACGACGCCTTCTCCGTCGCTCACGTCTTCGTCGAGCGCACCAAGGACCTGGAGAGGGTCCGCCACGACGCCCGCGAGCTGCTCGGGCGCACCGGCTTCCGCATCCTCGCCGAGCGGGTCGGCGCCGTCGATCCCGCGGCGCTGGGCGCCACGGCGCGCGAGGAGGAGCCGCACTTCTGGCAGTTCGCGGGCCTGGTGGCCGACTCCGCCGACTCAGACAGGGCGCTGTTCGGGCTCAAGATCGAGCTCGAGGAGGAGCTCGGCATCCACGTCGCCTCCTTCTCCACCAGGACCTGCGTCTACAAGGTGATGGGCTCTCCCAAGGTCTTGGGTCAGTACTACGTCGACCTCTCCGACGAGCGCGCAGACACGGTCGGCTGCTTCGGCCACAACCGCTACTCGACCAACACCTGGCCCTCGTTCACCCGGGTGCAGCCCTTCGGCGTGCTCGGTCACAACGGCGAGATCAACACGATCGAGCAGCTGCGCCAGGAGGCGCGCATGCTCGAGGTGCCGATTGCGGAGGGCAACTCCGACTCCCAGGATCTGGACCGCACGATCGAGACCCTGGTGCGCCGCGACGGGCTCAGCCTCGCCGAGGCTATGGAGTTGGTGGTGCCGCCGATCGTCGCCGAGATCGTCGCCCTGCCCGAGGAGCTCCACTCCTTCTACATGTACCTGCGACAGACCATGGGCCCGTTCGCCCAGGGCCCCGTGGCGCTGATCGCCCGCCACGGCGACGAGTGCGTGTTCTCCGCCGACGCCCTCGGGCTGCGGCCGCTCTGGTACCTGGAGACGCGCGAGGACTACATCTTCAGCTCAGAGCCGGGCGTCGTCTCGGTGCACGAGATGACCGGCGAGCCGGAGCCGCTCGCACCCGGCGAGAAGTTCATGGTCACGATCGACCGCGCCAAGCGACGCTCGACGCTCCATCCCCACGAGCGGATGCTGCGCGAGGTCAAGCGGCGCTGGCTCGAGCGCACCGGCACCGAGGAGATGGCCCACTACAAGGCCGAGCTCAAGGCCGGCGGGCCGTTGGAGGGCCGCGAGGTCCCCGGTTACACGGCGGCGGGGCCCTCCGACCCGGTCGAGGTCCCCGAGCGCATCCTCGCCGGCTTCGGCTGGCAGCGCGACGACGTCAAGCTGGTCCAGCAGATGGCCTCCAACGGCGCCGAGCCGATCGGCTCGCTCGGCTACGACGGCCCGCTGGCGGCGCTCTCGCCCGAGCGCCAGAACCTCGCCGACTACTTCAAGGAGACGGTGGCGGTCGTCACCAACCCCGCGATCGACCGCGAACGCGAGATCGAGCACTTCTCCACCCGGGCGATCTTCGGCCGACGGCCGATCCTGCAGCGATCCGGGCACCCACAGCGGCATCGTCGCCACCGACCTGCCGGTGCTGCTCGGGCGGCCACCACGACCTGGCGCCCCTGGGCGACAGCGTCTACCGCAAGATCGCCGCCGACCACGGCACCTACCTGCTCGAGGACCTCTGGGAGGAGTTCCGCGTCCGCGCTGAAGGGGAAGGCGACGGCGGGCGCGCCAAGGCGCTCGACATCGCGCTGCTGGAGTCCGAGACCACCCAGGGGGCGATCGAGCGGCTCAAGCAGGAGGCGGTGAAGGCCGTCCGCGACGGCGCCGAGCTGCTGGTGCTGACCGACCGCACCGTCTACGACGCCGAGCGCCGCTGGCTCGACCCGCACCTCGCCACCTCCGCCGTGGACCAGGCCCTCAAGTCCTACCGCGTCGAGCCCGGCGAGGTGAACCTGCGGCGCCGCTGCTCGATCGTGCTGCGCTCGGCCTCGCTGCGCAACGTGCACGACGTCGCCCTGGCCCTGGGACTGGGCGCAAATGGGGTCTGCCCCTACGTGATGGTCGAGGTGATCTGCGTCGACGACTACGAGACCGACGTCTCCAACCTCTGCTCGGCGCTGCGCAAGGGGATCGAGAAGGTGATCTCCACCATCGGCATCCATGAGTCGCGCGGCTACGCGCGCCAGTTCTCCTCGATCGGGGTCAAGCCCGAGCTCGCCGAGGTCTTCCAGACCCAGGCCTTCGCCGCCAGCGAGCGCGGCGGCACGGGCTTCGCCGACCTCGACGCCGACAGCGACGCCCGCCACCGCATCCTCGCCGATGACGAGGAGTCCAAGCCCGCCAAGACCTTCCGCTTCTACCCCAAGGTCTACAAGGCGGCGATCGCGGCCTCCAATGGATCTGCCGGCTTTGATGCCTACTCGGCCAAGGTGCGCGAGCTCGAGGCCCAGAACCCGATCTCGATGCGCCACGTGATGGGGCTGAAGAAGGAGCCCGACCGCGACCCGGTCGATCCCTCGACGGTCGACGCCGGCGTCGGCCATCACGACTACCCGATCGTGATCAGCTCGATGAGCTTCGGCTCCCAGTCGGAGCCAGCCTTCCGCGCCTACGCCCAGGCGGCCAAGGCGATCAACATCCTCTGCATCAACGGGGAGGGCGGCGAGATCCGCGACATGTACGGCGACTACCGCAAGTGGCGCGGCCAGCAGGTCGCCTCGGGCCGCTTCGGCGTCTCGGCCGAGATGCTCAACTCCTCCTACGTCGCCGAGATCAAGATCGGCCAGGGCGCCAAGCCAGGGGAGGGCGGCCACCTGCCGGGCAAGAAGGTCTCCGAGAAGGTCGCCGCCGCCCGTAACGCCGCGCCGGGCACCGACCTGATCTCACCCTCCAACAACCACGACCTCTACTCGATCGAGGACCTGGCCGAGCTGATCGACGAGCTGAAGACCGTCAACCCGGATGTGCGGGTCTCGGTCAAGGTGCCCGTGGTCCCGAACGTCGGCACGATCGGGCTCGGCATCGCCAAGGCGGGCGCCGACATCATCACCCTCTCGGGGTTCGAGGGCGGCACCGGCGCCGCCCGCCAGCACGCCCTGCGCCACGTCGGCCTTCCCAGCGACATCGGCACCCGCGCCGTGCACCGGGCGCTGATGGAGGCCGGTATCCGCAACCGGGTCGAGATCTGGGCCGACGGCGGCTATCGCCACGCCCACGACATCGTCAAGCTGCACTGCATGGGCGCCAACCGGGTCGCCTTCGGCACCCTGGCGATGGTCTCGCTGGGCTGCACCATCTGCCGCGGCTGCCAGCTCGACACCTGCCACGTCGGCATCGCGACCCAGATCGAGACCGTCGAGGCAGGCCCAGGAGCACGGCCTGAAGAAGTTCACCCCCCAGGCGGTGAGCGAGGCGGCGGAGAGCTGCGCCCGCTTCTTCGAGGCGATGGGCGAGGAGGTGAAGGAGGTGGTCGCCTCGCTCGGCTACGACCGCGCCCAGGACCTGGTCGGCCGCTACGACCTGCTCGAGCAGATCTCCCACCAGGACAAGATCGACCTCGCCCCGCTGATCACGCCGCTGGAGGAGTACCTCGACCTGGAGCCGATCGACATGCCGGTCGCCGAGGAGCTGGTCGAGGCCCGCGCCGAGGCCGGCCTGGTGGTCGCCAAGCCGATCCGGATGGAGGCCAAGGAGGCCTCCACCCAGATCGCCTCTCTCGCCGGCGACGTCTGCGGCGGCAAGCGGGTGAGCCAGGAGTTCCCCCGCCCGACCGACGCCCACGACCGCGTGCTCGGCACCGCGCTTGCCGGCGCCCTCGCCCGCGCCCGCATCTACGACGACGGCCCCGAGTCAAGCGACGACGTTCTGGCTGAGTTGTCTTTCAATGGTGGCGTCAGTCGCCGGCCAGGGCTTCGGCGCATTCAACGCCTACGGCGTCGTCTGCCGTGTGGAGGGCGGCGCCCAGGACGGCGTCGGCAAGGGCATGCTCGGCGGCACCGTCTCCATCCTCAAGGGCAAGAACGCCGACGGCGACCGCATCAACGGCTCGGTCGGCAAGTCCTTCGCCTACGGCGCCCAGCGTGGCCGCCTCTTCGTCCAGGGCTCGGCCGACTCCCGCTTCTGCATACGTCTCTCCGGCGCCGACGTCGTCCTCGCCGGCGAGCCCGCCGAGCCCCTCGACGACTCCCGCGGCTGCATCGTCGACCGGGCCAACGCCAAGGGCTTCGCCTTCGAGTACATGACCTCCGGCCGCGCCGTCGTCCTCGGCGACATCGGCCCCTGGGCCTGCGCCGGCATGACCGGCGGCCGCGTCTACTGCCGCCTCAACCCCGACTGGAACCTCGACCGCGACGCCGTCGAGCGCCGCCTCGGCGCCGGCGCCCTCGTCTCCATCCAGGACCTAGACGCCGAGGGCCAGTTAGACGTACAAGACCTCCTCGGCCACTACGCCAGCGAGCTTCGCGCCACCGGCCAGGACGCCGAGGCCGACCGCATCGGCGCCCTCGCCGCCGACGCCCCCACCAACTTCGTCATGGTCATCCCCCAGAGGGTTCAGGCCGACCCCAGCATCTCGACGGAGTAGCGCCTTTGATCCCCCAGCAGGGTGGGGGAGAGGAGAAGAGGAGACGGCTACGGCGCCCGCCGACAGCTAAGCGACGGCGGGGGTGGCCGCCACGCCGTGGCGGATCAGGCTCTCGCCCGTCTCGGCGATCGTGTCCTCGATAGGGAGGGGCGCCCAGCCGAGGGAGCCCCTCGCCTTCTCCGACGACAGCTCGGTGCGCTTGCCGAGCCCGCCGACAACGGAGCGAATGCCGGGGTCAAACAGCGCCATGCCCCGCACGAGCAGGTTTGGGACCGTGCGGGTGGGCACCTTCGAGGCCGCCTCCCCGAGGCGCTCGCGGAGGACCCCGCCGATCTCAGCCATCCAGAGGAACTGGGTGACCGCGATGAAGCGCTCGCCGCCGGCTTCGGGCGCTGTCATCGCCTTGAGCTCGAGATCGGCGACGTCTCGGACGTCGACCAGGCTGAAGCCCAGCCTCGGCACCCCGGGCATGCCCTGCAAGAGCCGCTGAACTGCCTGCAGGGAGTAGGAGAGGTCATCGTTCAGCACCGGTCCGATGATGGCGCCGGGGTTGACTACCGACAGGCGGTTTTCCTCGCCCCGTTCGCGCACCAGGTCCCAGGCCGCCTGCTCGGCGATCGTCTTCGAGCGAACGTAAGGAGTGAGTCCCGGGCTGTCGGGGTCCGTCCAGTCCCCCTCGTCGAGCGGCTTGATAGCCGCACCCTCGCTGAGCCTGATCGCCGCGACCGAGGAGGTGACGACGACCCGCTTCACCCCGGCGTCCAGGCTCGCGCGCAGAACCCGGAGGGTTCCCTCGCGCGCGGGCACGATCAGTTCGTCAGGGTCCTTCGGCTGCTTGGGCGGGAATGGGGAGGCGACATGCAGGACGTACTCGCAGCCCTCAACCGCCTCGGGCCAGCCCTCGTCGCTGGTGAGGTCCGCGGCGAGCACCGTCAGCCGATCGCCGGGGTCCACCTCGGAACCGACCGTGGCTCGCACCTGGGGCTCCCGGGAGAGGCTGCGAACCGTCGTTCTCACCGTGTAGCCGTGGCGCAGGAGCTCGATCACGCACCAGCCGCCGAGGAAGCCGGAGCCGCCGGTGACCAGAACCGTCTGACCCCGATCTTCAGCCATCGTCAGCCGCAACCCTAACCGGCGAGCGCCACGGGGACCGGCCGGGTCGCCCCCGATGATCCCGATCCGCATCGTCAGGTCCGGAGGGTGTCGAGCCAACGCTCGTTGGCGAGCGTGAGGGCGACCGTCCGCGCAGCTCCTCCTCGCGCGGAAGCGGGAGCGATCCCGCGCGCCTACAGCTTTCCCAGACGAGTAGCGTGGTGTTGGTGACGACTGGAGCACCGGGCGCTGAGACGCGGGCCTGAGCGCGCGAACCGGGGGAGTAGCGTTCGACTATGCCCACTGACTGGCCACCGCTCGCCTACGGGTCCTGGAGCGCGACCTGCGACACGCTCCACGCGCATACGCAGGTGCTTGGAAAGCTCGCGGTGGAGCTCGCCCCGCCCGAGCCCCAGCTCCAGCACGCCGCCCTGCGGCTGAGCGCGCGCGGCTGGGAGACGCTTGCGCTGCCGGCGCCCGACGGCTCTGGGGCGATCGTCGCGGCTCTTGATCTACGCACGCATGAGGCCGCGGTCGAGCACAGCAACGGCCGAGAGACACGGATTGCGCTCACGCCCAATCGGCCCGTCGCCGAGGTAACGCGCGAGGTGCTCGAGGCTGTGGACCGCCTGGGGGGAGCCGTCGAGATCAATCCGACGCCCCAGGAGGTGCCGTGGAAGGTGCCGCTGGACGAGGACGAGGAGCATGCGAGCTATGAGCCCGACCAGGTCGCGACGTACTTCGAGGCTGCCACCCGCGCGGCGCTCGTCCTCACGGAATTCCGGGCGCCGTTTCGGGGACGCTCGACGCCGGTCAATGCCTGGTGGGGCACCTTCGACCTCGCGGTCAACTTCTTCTCGGGACGGCCGGCCGATCCCCCGTCGGACGACTTCATCATGCGCAACGGAGGGGATGCCCAGCAGGTCGCAATCGGGTGGTGGCCGGGGGATCCGAACCACGAGCGGGCCGCCTTTTTCGCCATCGCATACCCGGCGCCGGACGGCTTTGCGGACGCGAACCTGAGCCCCGCCGCGGCGCGCTGGGACGGTCAGCTTGGCGAGTACGTGCTCGATTGGGAGGACGTCCGGACGCGCTCCGATCCACGGGGCCTCGTGCTGGAGTTTGCCCGGTCCGCCTTCCGCCACGCCTGTGCGGTTTGTGAGTGGGACCCGGTTCTCGCGGCCACGACAGAGGGCGTTCCACCGGCGATCAGGTGACGCTGAGATTCCGCCTGCGGCATCGGCGGGCACGTAAGTCGGTGAGCGCGGCGCCGGCGCCCGGGTAACGACCCAGCGATCGCCGAGACGTTGTTGGTGGCCTGGCGCCGACGCAGGTATCTTCCCGAGGCGCCGACGTCCTCGACAATGGCCTCCTGCCGGACTGGCAATCCGCCCGCGCACGCCGCGTCGATGCCGTCGTGACGGGCGAGCGACAACAACCATGAAGAAAGCGACAACAACCATGAAGAAGAGCGAAGAGCGGCTCGAAGGAAGGAAAAGGCAGGAGACTCTCCCTCTCAGCTGATCGATGCGAGAATCAAGGAGCTGAGTGATTGGCGGGGCGAGACGCTCGCTCGGGTCCGAATTCTCATCAAGCAGGCCGACCCCGAAGTGGTCGAGGAGTGGAAGTGGAGAGGGGTTCCGGTGTGGTCGCACGCCGGAATCATCTGCACCGGTGAGACGTACAAGAATGTCGTGAAGATGACCTTCGCCAAGGGCGCCTCGTTGGAGGACCCTTCAGGCCTCTTCAACTCCAGCCTCGAAGGCAACACCAGGCGTGCCATCGATTTCCATGAGGGCGACAAGATTGATGAAAAGGCGTTGAAGGCGCTCATTCGCGCCGCCGTGGCACTGAACACGTCGGTGCGAGCTACCGCTCGCCCCGTCCGCTCTCAGAAGAGACCAAAGAGCGCTTGAGGGGCGTCGTGAAACCGGCATATTCTTCCGGCCCAGAGACCCGAGCGACAAGAGGAATGGAATGAGCGAGCACACGGTCGCAACGCGCGAGGAGTGGCTTGCCGCTCGGAACGAGCTGCTCGAGCGCGAGAAGGAGCTCACTCACCGCAACGACGAGCTGGCGCGTGAGAGGCGAGAGCTCCCTTGGGTGGCGATCGAGAAGGAGTATGGCTTCAAGAGCGACGAAGGGACCACGACCCTGCCGGAGCTCTTCGATGGGCGCTCCCAGCTGCTCATCTACCACTTCATGTTCGGCCCCAAGTACGAGGCCGGGTGCCCCGTCTGCTCATCGATAGCGGACAACATCGACACCAACCTTGTCCACCTCCGGGCGCGCGATGTAACCATGATCTGCGTCTCGCGTGCCCCGCTGGAGAAGCTGCGGGCGTACAAGGAGCGGATGGGATGGGGCTTCGAGTGGGTTTCGTCGGAGGGGAGCGATTTCAACTTCGACTTCGGCGCCACGTATACCGAGGAGGAGCTCCGGCCGTTTCTGGAGGGTGAGATCCCTCCGACCGTTACCCAGATGGCGGAGGCGTGCGGCACCGATGCGGCGGGATATATCTCGGAGGGACCAGGCCTGAGCGCCTTCGCGCTCTCCGACGGCGTCGTCTACCAGACCTACGCGACCAGCGCACGAGGTCTCGAGCCGGCGATGGGCTACTACGGTCTGCTGGACCGGACGCCGATGGGGCGCAACGAGGGCGACTCGCCGGTGTTCTGGCTGCGCCGTCACGACGAGTACGAGGGCGCTGGGGGCGCACGGAGGGAATGACCCCCCGAGAGAGTCGCTTGCTGTGGCAAGAGCGTTCCGTGCCGCCTGCGACACTCCCCCCTCCGCGTGAAAGCGGGAGCCCGGCTGGCCTCGTGGGAACAACAAATCGCTACCGCCTTGGGCGGCAAGCGCGAACGCCCCCCGCCCGGCCGGCCCTCGCCCCCGACAGAACGGCGCTCACCCGAATGGCTGGTCGCATCATCCAGAGGGAGAGATAGCGCCCGTTTGCAGCAACATTCCGAGGTCATCACGAACGACCCAGTGTTCAGCGATGCGGTTATCGGTGATGCGATAGATGTGGACGTGCTCGACGGAGAACTTTTCCCCTGCGGAACCGGAACGCCCCGAAAGACCTGTCCTTCATAGGTACCGCTCCAGCTGTTGTGGCAGACGACGAAGTCCTCATCAGCGATGAGTCTCAGCGTTGTCCAGTTCGAGTCAGGCACAGCGCTCATGACCCCCTTGATCGCTTGACGAAACTCGTCGAGCCCCGTCTCGGGGTCCCTGTCCGGCTGATGGTTCGTGACGTCCGGATGGACCAAACGCTCGAAGTCGATGGCTCCGGAGCTCCACTGGTCATAGAACTCCTGGACGATGGCTTTGTTCGCTTGCGATCCCATGGTCACGTCCTTCGGTTGTCCGATGGTCGGGCGGCTAAAGCCGAATAGTCCTGAATAGCTAGAGTCGCTGTCGCTCCCGCGCGAAAAGCAGGAGCAGCAGCTCAAACCACTGCTCTCGTGCAAAGGGGCTATTCGCCCCGACCGGCCGATCACACACGGTTTTCGGCCACATTTCGCCCAATTCAGCCGAATTCCGCCCAACTCCCGGGAGTGTCCGGGTTCAGGCGACCCCTATACCCCCAGCAGGGTGGGGCGTTGCCGTTGAGGCGAAGCGCCTAGGGCCGACGGCCGCGTATTGCGGCAGCCAGGTCGCTCAGCAACTCGACTCGCGGTCGAGGCGGGGACTGCCAACGCAGGCGTCTCGGCCCTTTCCGCCGAGCAGGCGGTCCTTGCCCTTGCCCCCGACGAGGCGGTCTTTCCCGTTCCCGCCGAGCAGGCGGTCGTTGCCCTTGCCGCCGCAGATCGTGTCCCGGCCATTCGCTCCCCTGATCTCGTCCCGGCCACCGAGGGCGGAGATCACGTCCGCGAACGGCGAGCCGGTGAGGACGTCGCGGCCGGTGGTTCCGACCACGGTCGGGAGCTTGCCTCCGCAGCGGGCGGGCTCGACCAGGACGTCGCCCAGCTCGCCGGTGGCGAAGGCGGGGTCATCGGAGAAGGTCGTGATCGGAGCCCCCGTTCGTCCGACGCGGTAGACGACCCCGGCGTTGTCGTCCGACGCCAGCAGGGAGCGATCGGGCAGGGTGGCGACGCTGATCACGTCGGTGAAGGGGGCGAAGGTCGATGCGGCTCCGGTGGCGGTGTTGACGCGGACGATCTGGTTCGGCGTGGAATCGAAGACGGCTACGAACAGCGTGCGCTCGTCCGGTGTCAGGGCTTCTCCGCTGGCGCCGGCCAGGCTTTCATCGGAGGGGACAAAGGTCGAGGCGTCCCCGCTCGGGGCTAATCCGGTAGATGCTGTCGAGGCCGGCGGCGAAGATGGTCCCGTCGCGCTTGGCCGCCAGGCCTCTGACGGTCGAGTCGAATGGCGGCGTTCCCGAGGCGACCGTGTCGAGGTCCTTGGTCTTCGGGTTCACGCGGAAGACGGCCGGGGTGCCGCCCGGCCCGCCGCCGCGGTCGCTGATCAGGATCGACCCGTCCGCCGCCACGATCACGTCTTGGGGCTCGGAGAGGGGCGGGCTGTCGAGGAAGGTCGAGATCGCTCCGGTGCGCGGGTTGATCTCCCAGACCCTCTCGCCGGGTCCGTAGTCGGCCGCGAGCAGGTTTCCGGAGGGCAGGAGCGCGAGCCCGGCCGGCGAGAACCCCGGCTCCGTGGCGACCAGGGTCGCGTCGCCGCCGCCCGGCCCGACCTTCCAGAGCGTCCCATCCCCCCCGCCGCCGAGGTCGGCCACGTACACGTCGCCCGCCCGCGCAAGGGCAAACGCGGGGGTGAGCAAGGCCAGCGCCCCGACGATGAGCGCCACGGCGGCCTTCGCAAGACCCCGAGGCTGTCTTCCCGACAGCACCCGAGCGAAGCTAGAGTAGGACAAGCCCACGGTCAAGGTCCGCTCAGAACCTCGGGGACGGGCTCCCAACGCGAGCGGGTCTCGTCCACGGCGGCCTCCAACCATGCATGCGCGACTCGCGGGCGGAGGCAATGGGGATTCCCCAGCTCCTGCGAGGCAACATCGAAGTCGGGGTACTTGGCGGCGTAGACAGCGAGCGCCGCCTTTGTTCGCTCGGGGTCTTGCGGCGCCTCAACCTTCCCCTCGACGATCACGACGTCGTTGCCGTCCTCCAACTGGACCAGCGAGACAGCATCGCACGTCCGTCCCCTTGTAAGGGGACGGCTTCCCATGCGACCCTTGACGCTACGGCACCTTGACGACCGCGCTCAGGGCCCCCCGGCAGCCGGCGATCTTGTGGGCGAAGGCGTAGTAGCGGCCCGGGTTCTCCTGGCCGCTGTTGCCCGTGTTCCACGTGTAGACGTTGCCTTGCTTGGAGGAGGTGTCCTGGTAAAGGTCCTCGTCCGTGCCGGGGTGCGGTGAGCTGCCGGACTGCCTGTAGACGACGACCTCGCGGTTGTTCGCGCAGCGGCCCGGCTTCTTGCTCTTCACCTTCCCCTGCCAGCCGTCGCCGTTGTAGTGGATGGTGAGAGTGGTCTTGGCGGGCTTGGCGTTGGCGATCGCCGGCACGGCGAGCATGGCGAACGCGGTCAAAGCGATCACGGCGGGCAGAAGCTTGGTCTTCACGTTGTCCCTCCTCCTCCTTGGCTTTGGCAAAGCCAGCCTACACCGCGGATCCTAAAGCGGCGCTCAGGGCTCGAACTGGCGGCAGGGCTCGCCGCGGAGCGCCGGGCAGGGCGGGAGCGCGGTCGGGGCGCTGATCCCGGGCACGACGGGGAGGACCACCCGGGAGGGTTGCTTCTTAGAGAAGGCGACGGTGACCTTGGCGTTGCCGGTCGGGACGGTGTTGGCGAAGCTCCAGACGGGCTGGTCGCCGCTGGGGGCGGCGATGGTGATGCGGATGCGGGAGCCGGCTCGGTAGAGGTGGCCCTGGTAGTAGAAGGGGATCGTGAGCTTGGTGAAGGCGTTCCTGGGGAGCGGGGCAGCGTCGGCGCGGCGGAAGCTCGGATAGGGCTCGAGGAGGGTGCTCTGGGATTTCTCTAGCTTGCGCAAGCTGGCGCGCAGCCAGCCGCTCTGGACGTAGGTCTCCTTGCCGTCGGGGCGGACCTCGGAGATCGTCACCTGCAGGTCGACGTTCTTGGTCGATGAGCGGATCCACGCCTGCAGGGCGCCGCCGCCGACGATCGCGGTGTCGGACTCGAGCGGCGCGCTGACATAAGAGGCGGCGCTTCCGTCCGGGGGCTGCTGCCACTGGTAGTTGGGGTGGTCGGTCCACAGGTCGCCCGTGCTGGTGTTGCCGGTGAAGTCGGTCGGCTGGCGCGCCTCCTTGTCCCAGGTGAAGGTGTCGTGGCCGGACTGCTTCGGCTTCTTGCTCCTCAGCGTCCCCTCCGGCCCCAGGAACCAGGAGCGGGCCTTGGTGCCCGGCAGCGGGAAGCGCTTGAAGGAGCGCTCGAAGGAGGCGACGGGTGCGCCCGGGGTCGAGCCGGCGCCGTTGTCGAAGAGGATGCGGATCGGCTTCAGCGCGTTGAAGGCTGCAAGCGCCGAGTCGAAGTCGGGCTGGTCCTGGATCGGGTCGTCGGGCAGTGTGACGCCGGAGACGCCCATCGCAGTCTGGTAGATCAGCGGCGCGAAGGCCTTGGTCGCGTCGGAGAGGTGGGGCCGCTGTCGGGCGACGAAGAGCTGCAGGAAGTCGTACCAGCGATTGAAGGTGGCCGGGTCGAGCGCGTCGATGTGCAGGCCGTTGGTGAAGGTGAACCACTTGCGCTTGGTGCCCGTGAACTCGTCGGCCAGGTTGGGGCAGTGGCCGCCCGTCTGCTCGTCGGTGAACTGGCAGGCGAGGAAGACGGGCACGTCGATCTTGTGGACGAACTTGGCCGGGGACACGGGGTCGGCGACGGAGGGGACGTAGAAGTGGTTGGCGTAGGTCTTCTTGACCACATTGACGGCGGAAGTGTGGAGGACCTGGTTGGCGGCGCAGATCTGATCGCCGCCCTGGATTCGGTCATAGGCCCATCCCTGCCCGGTGGTCGGCCCGGCCGGCTGGGCGTCGTCGACGCGGTCCTGGGCCCAGGAGAGGGCGAAGCCGGTGTTGAGGATGCCCCCCGGATACAGGGTGGTGGCACTGTCGTCGATCACCGACAGCGGCGTGATCGCGGCCAGGTGGGGCGGGTTCGTCGCGCCGACGAAGAGCTGGCTGATCCCGCCGTAGGAGATGCCCATCATCCCGACCTTGTGGTGAAGCGCCCACGGCTGCCGGGCCACGGTCTCGACGAGGTCGTAGCCATCGAGGGCCTGCAGGCGCTCGAAGTAGTCGAAGGAGCCGCCCGAGCAGCCGGTGCCGCGCATGTTTACGTCGACCACGGCGAAGCCGAGCAGGTTGGCGATCGCGCTGATCCCGCTCGCGGGCCCCGCCGGGTTCGCGTAGCCGTAGCCGGCGTACTCGATCAGGGTGGGGTAGGGGCCCGGGCCGGAGGGCAGGTGGACGTCGATGGCGAGCTTGGTCCCGTCGCGGGTGGTCAGGTAGCCGTAGCCGGAGTCGGGGATCGACTGGTCGTAGACCTTGGTGCTCTTGGGCGCCGGACGGCCGGAGATCACGGTGACCTTGTGCGAGAGGTCGCCATCCGCGTCTCGGACCCGGTAGCCCTTGCCGGGCTTGATCTTGCGGAAGACGAGTCCGCCGAGCCCGCCGGCGTGCTTGGAGGCGACTTGGTCGCCGCCTCCGTCGAGCAGGCGAAGCCGCTCGCTGGCGCTCGCGCCGGTGACGTAGACCTGCTTGACGCTGCCGTGGACGTCGAGCGAGCTGCTTCCCGCTGCGGCGAGCGTGGGGGAGGCGGCCGCTGCGACCAGCAATCCCGCTGCCGCCAAGCTCACGGCTGCTCTCAGATGCGACGCCCTGCTCGCGATCCTCATGCCCGGTTCTCTCCTCGCCTGCGTCCCTGCGGTGCGGCGGGCAGCATAGGCGAGCAGGGTCTAGGAGGGCGGCTGGCCCGGCGCGTAGCGGTGATGGATCGCCAGCGTGTTGCCGTCGGGGTCGTCGAAGAAGGCCTGCTTGCAGACGCCGGAGTCGAGCGTCTCCCCCTTGAAGGTGACGCCGCGCGACTCGAGCTCGGCCTGGGCGGCCTCGAAGTCCTCGACCCGGAACTCGATCGGGAAGCCGTTGGCTTGGAACTCGAGGCCGAACGCGTCCGTCTGCATCACGGCGATCGTCAGGTTGCCGGTCTCGAACTCGAAGGCGGGGAACTCGCCCCACTGCTTCGAGCGCTCCAGGCCCAGGACGTCGCCGTAGAACTCGACCGCGGCGTCGATGTCCTTGGTCGGCACGGTGATGAAGTCCACGCCGGTCACGAGGGATGTCTTGGTGGTCATGAATTCGCTCCTTGGTTGGGGGGGCAGCGGTGGGCTCAGAGGCTCTCGGCGACCTTGGCGAGATTGGCCATGCCGACGGGCGCCTGCTTCTCCATGCCCGACTCTTTCATCCCGTCGCGGTCGGCGACCGACTGGAAGACGGCCTGGCTGCTGACCTTGGTGCCGCCGTCGACGTCCTCGAAGGTAGCGGTCTGCAGGCAGACGTGACCCGGCAGGCCCTCCCACTCGAAGGTCTGGCAGATGCGCTCGTTGGGGACCACGTCGTGGTTGACGCCCCGGAAGGCGTGTTCGTCGCCGTCGGGGTTGGTGACGAGGATGCGCCAGCGGCCGCCGGTCGTGGGGTCGAACTCGTCGTACTCGACCGTGTAGCCGGGCGGCGCCCACCA
This sequence comes from uncultured Solirubrobacterales bacterium, assembly GCA_963746615.1. GTDB lineage: Bacteria > Actinomycetota > Thermoleophilia > Solirubrobacterales > 70-9 > SHVA01. The sequence goes on from CAVVBU010000009.1 coordinate 72,807, forward strand.
CTGGGCGAGCAGCTCGGGCTCGACGTAGGCGCGGAAGACGGCCTCCCTGGGCGCGTCGATCACCGCGGTGAAGCCCGCCTCGTGGCTTCCGGGCTCGGCGACGAACTTGGTCTCTGGGGCTGTCGTGGTCATCGTCTCTTCACCTCTCTTCTTCACTGCTTGCAGTGTCGCTCATTGAGACCGTGCCCAAACCCGGAATTCATCGCTCGCCCGGGCATCCACGTCAGCCGCCGAGCGCCTCGCGCACGAACTCGAGGTCGGCGCGCATGTCGTCGGCGCCGCCTGGCGTCTCGCAGATGACCGGGCCGCCGCAGGCGCCGATCATCGAACGCAGGGTTTCAGCGCCGATCTCCCCGCGGCCGAGGTTGGCGTGGCGGTCAGCGCCGGTGCCGGGCGGATCGCGCGAGTCGTTGGCGTGCAGGAGGTCGATCCGCCCGCAGATCTTCCGCACGCGCTCGACCGCGTCGCCCAGCTCCTCGCCGGCGGCGTGGGCGTGGCAGGTATCGAAGCAGAAGCCCAACTCGACCTCTGTCTCCACGCTCGTGATTGCCTCCCAGAGGCGGGCGAGGTCGTCGAAGCGCCGCGCAACGGCGTTCTCGCCGCCGGCCGTGTTCTCGATGTAGAGCGGCACATCCGAGGTGAGCAGCTCGAGCGTCCGCACCCAGCGGCCGAACCCTTCGGCGACGTCGTCCTCAGCGTGGCCGGGGTGAACGATCACCGCCGCGGCCTCGACCTCGGCGGCGGCGTCGCAGGTCTGCTGGAGGATCTTCCGCGAGCCGTAGCGCACGTTGTTGCGCGGCGAGCAGACGTTGATCAGGTAGGGGGCGTGGACATAGAGCGGCAGGCGGGAGGCGCGCAGCTCCTCGACGTCCTTCCGTGGCGGAGGCTTCTTCCAGCCCTGGGGATCGGAGAGGAAGACCTGCAGGCAGTCGGCGCCCACCTCTTCGGCCTCGGCGAGCGGGTGCTCGGGGGCGACGTGGGCGCCGACCATCTTCTTCCGCCTCGTGCTCGCCTTCCGGCGCTGCTTGCTCACCGGGCGAGCATATGAGTGCGGCCCCCGGTTTGGCGAGCGAGCCGATTGCCGATGGATACTGGTGAGGATGGGAAGAACCCGGTGGACAGCGGCGGTCAGCCTGACCGCAGCGCTCGCGGCAATGAGCGCACCGGTGGCGAGCGGCGCTTCGCTGAAGCCGGTGGGGTGGGGGCCGCTGAGTAGCGAGCAGGCGGCGACAGTCGCGAAGCGGACCGGGTTCGAGCCGCGCCCCGAGAACGCGGCGGACAACCACCGGGTGCCGAAGAAGAAGCTGCTGAAGGCCTGGCGCAAGCGCAGCGACATGCCGTACGCCCGCTTCGTCGACGGGGGCTACAAGGGGACGACCGACGAGATCATCGGCTGGGCGGCCCGCAAGTGGGGACTGCCGGCGAACGTGCTGCGTGCCGTGGCGGTCGTCGAGTCGTGGTGGCGGATGAGCACAGTCGGCGACAACGGCGACTCATTCGGCCTCTACCAGGTGCGCCGCCCCTACCACTGTTGGGGCAGGTGTCAGATCGCCCGGCGCTACACGGCCTTCAACGCCGATTACTACGGCGGCATCATCCGCGCCTACTTCGACGGGAAGATGGGATGGCTGAACACGGTCGAGCGCGGCCACGACTACGGGGCCGGCGACCTCTGGGGGAGCGTCGGCGCCTGGTTCTCTGGGCGCTGGTACACCCAGCCCTCGATCGACTACATGGACGCCGTTCGCATGCGCCTTCGCGAGCGGACCTGGAAGCGGGACTATTTCCTGGGCGGCTAGAAGTCGGCGCGCCCCGCCAGGCGCTCATCGGCCTCGGGGCGGGTGAGCTCGTAGACGGCGATTCGCTGGCCCTCTGGGGTGTGGACGGTGGCGCAGGGGCCGTGCGGGATGCCGAAGCTGGCCTCGATCTCGGCGCCGCGGTCGGCCAGCTCGGCGAGGCCGGTCTCGAAGTCGGCGACCCGGTAGACGAGAACCGGCGTCTCGCCCTCGAGATGGCCGGCGAGCAGCAGCGGCGGCCCCGACCGTGCCAGGCGGATCATGGCGACCCGGGTGCCGAAGGCCTCGATCGCGAACACGACCTCGGCGCCGAAGGCATCGCGGTAGAGGGCGAGGTCGGCGGCGACGTCGCGGCTCGGCGCGTAGACGAAGTCGAGCGACTCGAACAAGCTCGTCAAGGTCACCGGCTCGCCAGGCACGCCTAGTTCTGGAGCACCGAAAGGATGTTTCCGGCCGGGTCCCTGAACCAGGCGATGTTCGGGCCGTTTCCGCGGGCGATGCCCTTCTCGTCCTGCTCGAAGCCATCGTAGGACTCGAAGCTCACGCCGCGCGTGGCCAGCTCGTCGACGGCCTGGTCTATGTCGTCGACCTCGAAGTTGAGGATGGTGTAGGTCGCCGGGGTGAAGTCGGGCTTTCGGTAGACCAGCGTGTCCCGGTCGCCCGCGAGGTGCAGCGATATGAGGTTTGCCTCGTCCAGCACGGACGTCTTCAGGCCGAGCGTCTCCCCGTAGAACTCGCGCGCCTTCTCCAGGTCATCGACGGCGAAGCCACTGAATGCCTTGGTGTTCGCGAACATGATCAGCTCCTTTGTGCTGGGCGTGTTGTCCTCTTGACCGCTCGGCGAACGGAAACTAATCGCCTCGCCGGGACCTAGCCGCGCGTACGCTGCTGACGCGAGCCGATCGCTTCTTGGACTCAGCGTCACCGGGGCTCAGGAGCAACCCGAGCAGGTCACCGATCTCGCGTTCCTCGGCCAGGGGATGGCGCAGGGGGAGCTTGGGGTTGACGTCGTAGTGGTTGCGGCGGCCCTGCCGCTCGCGCAGCACATAGCCCTCGTCAATCAGCTCGGACAGGATCCGATGGGCGGCCCGTTCCGTGATGCCGACCGTGGTGGCGATGTCCCGGAGGCGGATGCCCGGGTCGCGAGCCACGCAGACAAGGACGTGCGCGTGGTTGGTCAGAAAGTCCCAGCGAGGCGGTAACTGTTGTGAGCTTTGGTCCATCTATTCCAGAAAATTGTTTCATGAATCCCGGCTCCGGCGGGAGCTGTTCGGCCGTCGTCAAAGCCCTGGTGGTCGCGTGGATGTGGCTGCGCGTTGGTCAGAGGCTCTGCAGCACCTCATCCGCCGCCCGCTCCCCCGATTGCACCGCGCCGTCCATGTAGCCGATCCAGCGGGTCGCGGTCTCCGTTCCGGCCCAGTGGATCGGCCCGATGGGCTGGCGCAGCGCCTCGCCGTAGTCGGTGAGCACCCCGGGCGGGGCGAAGGCCTCGTAGCAGCCGCGGGTCCAGGGCTCCTCGGCCCAGTTCTTCTCCACGTAGCGGTTGAACTTGGCCGCGTGGGCGCCGAAGTAGCGGGTGAAGGAGCTGATCACGGCGTGCCTGCGGTCCTTGACTGAGCGCCGGCCCCAGATGCGCGCATCGCGGCCCTCGAGGAAGCCGACCAGGATGCCCGGTTTTCCCGAAGGAGGCGTGTTGTCGAAGGTGACCTTGACCGGGCCCTGATCGGAGATCACCTGCCCGCTGAGGCCGTTGTCGCGCCAGAAGGGCCGGTCGTAGACGGCCTGCACCTTGATCGCCGAGCCCTGGGGCAGGCGCTGGGTGAGTTGGTCGCGCAGGGCCGGAAGCGGCTCGTCGTAGGTGATCCGGCCGGCGAGGGTGGGGGACGGCGACGATCGCCCGGCGCGCGTTGACCGAGATGCCGTCGGCGAACACCCGAGCCCGGCCACCGCCGCGATCGATCCGCCGCACCGGTGCCCCCAGCACGACCCGGTCGCCGAGCGAGCGGGCCAGCCGCTTGGAGACCTGCTCGGAGCCGCCATGGAAGCGCTTCTCCTGGGCGCCGCCCGCGGTCGAGATCAGCCGCGCCAGCGAGCCGGCGTTGGCCGCGTTTCCGGCCTGGGAGATGTAGTAGATGAGGAACAGCATCGAGACGTCGCGCGGCTCGCAGGCGAGCACCGCCTCGGCGACCAGGTCCATCGACACCTGGCCGCCGCGGGTGGAGAAGTTGTCGAGCTTCCAGGTCTCGAAGGTCTGGCCGTCGAACTCGTCGGCCTGATTCCACTCCCAGGGCGCGCCGGGGGGCAGCTGGGCGGCGAGCGCGTCGAGGGTCACGGTGGCGGTGATCAGCGCCACCGCGCCGCCGTCGGGCACCGGTGGCACCAGGTCGGTGGCGGGGTAGCGCGAGCGAGCGCCCTCCCAGTAGAGGACGTTGTCGCCCTCGTTGTAGGTGTCGAAGGTCTCCACGCCGAGCTTCTGGGCGAGGGCGAGGATGCCGTCCTGGGTGGGGCCGACCCACTGGCCGCCGACGTCAAGCCAGGCGTGGCGGCCGAGCGGGATGCTGTTGGTGCGCCCGCCGACCCGGCTGCGCGCCTCGAGCACTAGGACCGACTTGCCGGCCTTGACCAGCCGGCGCGCCGCCGTCAGCCCGGCGAGGCCGGCGCCGATCACGGCGACGTCGACGCTCCTGCCGCCGCGCCCGCTCCGGTGCTTGGCCGGTTTGGCGGCGGCGCCCGTGGCCGCGGCCGGCAGCGCCGCGCCCGCGGCCGCGACCGCCGCGCCCGTTACGAGCCGCCGACGGGTGACGCGGCCCTCGCCATCGCCGCCCTCGGTCGGCGCGCCCCCGGGCGCTCCCTGCTGCTCGTCGCCGTGGGTCTCCGGCTCGTCCATCATCTCCGCGCTCTCCCTGCTCCTCGATAAGTTCGCGGCCGAGCGCGGGCGCGCAGGCCGCCTCGGTCAAGCGCTCGACGCCTCTGTTGACCGACCAAGACGGCGGAAACCTATATGGCTGGCAGGCGCGCAGAGTCACGGCCGCGGGCCGCGCAGGGCTGGTGGCTATGGGCCACCGGAGCCGGCGAGGGTGTGCCCGCGGACCTAGGAGAACTCGTCCAGCGAGTCCTGCTGGCGGCGGAGCTCGTGGTCGCGCTTGCGCCAGGGGACCCCGGACTCGCCGGTGACGGCCTCGTTGCGCCGGACGTCGACCAGGGCGTTGAAGCGCTCCGTCTCAGATCCCGGTCCGTCGGACTCGGGCCCCGCCTTCTTCGCTGCTCTCTTCTTCTGCTTGTCGCTCTTCTTCATTCGCGATTCCTCGTTCGCCGCAAATTTGTGGACTGGATTACTCAAGAAAGGACCATGAAACGGTAGCACCCCAAGATGGTCTGAATGTAAAGACCCGCTCACGTCATCGAAGTTGCGCCGGCTCAGCGGCCTAGTCGTCGCCGCCATCGCCTTCGCCTCCAGTGGAGGGCGCCGGCGCGGGCGCGGGCGCGGGGCTGGGGGGGGCGGGCGCCGGGGCGACCGTGGTCGTCGTCGAGGTGGGAGCCGGATGCCGATGCCGATGGGGTCGTCTCGCGCGCTGCTTCGCCACGCCCGCCGGGGAGAGCTCCTCGCCCGCCGAGACCGGCTCGGCGGAGATGCCGATCTGTTGGTTGACCACCCTGATCGCGACGAAGGCGATCGCCGCGGCGACGAGCAGCCCGACCAGCGCGTACAGGGGCCAGCGAAGGCTCGAGGCGATCATCGCGGTCCCCCGCCGGTTGCGATGGCGGCCAGGACCGGGGGCAGCTCGATCACGGCGCGCGCCCCGCCCCCGCTGCGGTTCTCGATCGTGACCGAGCCGTCCCATTGGCCGGCCAGCTCGCGCGCGATCGCGAGCCCCAGTCCCGTGCCCCTCGCGCCTCGCCGGCCCGTCGAGCCCCTGTAGAAACGCTCGAACACCGCCTCCTCCTCACCGGACTCCAGGCCGGGGCCGTTGTCGAGGACCTCGACTCGTCCGGGCGCGCTGAGGATCGCGACCTCGCCCCCCCTGGGGGAGTAGCGGATGGCGTTCTCGACCAGGGAGTCGAGCGCCCGGTCGAGGTCTGCGGGGGCGCACCAGATGCTCCCGGCCCCACCCTCACCCTCACCCTGACCCTCACCCTGATCGCGCCGGACGAGCCTCACCTCGCGCTCGCGGGCAGTCTTCCGCCAGCGTTCGAGCGCGCGGTCGGCGGCGTCGGCCAAGTCGATCCGCTCGCCCGGCAGCTCGCGCTCTCCGGCGCGGCTGAGGATGAGCAGCTCGTCGACGATGTCGGAGAGGCGGTCGACCTCCTCGAGGCCGGCGTCCAGCTCGGCCGCCCTTGGATCGCGGTCGGGCGTCTCCTCGCGCACCTCCTCGAGCTGCAGCCTGATCCCGGTCAGCGGGGTGCGGAGCTGGTGGGAGGCGTCCGCCACGAACTCCTGCTGGCCGCGCAGCAGCCTCGCCAGCCGCGAGGTCATCTGGTTGAAGGAGCGGGCGAGCGCCCGTTGCTCGGAGCTCCCCTCGATCGTCGCCGTCGCCGCCAGATCCCCGCCCTCGACGCGGTGCGCCGCCGCCTCCAGCCGGCGGATCGGCTGCGCAGTGTCGCGCGCGATCAGGGCGCCCGCGATCAGGCCGAGCAGAAGCACGACCCCGCCGAGACCGGCCAGGCCGAGCACCGAGGTGGTGATCGCCCGGTGCACGGCGTCGACGCTCTGCGTCACCCTGACCGCGCCCACCGTGCGACCGGCGCGAAGCATGGGCACCGCCGTCGCCAGGATGTTGGTGCCGAGGGTGCGGCTCTGGCGGACCTGCTGGTAGCTCCCCCCCTTGAGAGCGGCGGCGATCTCGGGTCGCGAGCCGTAGTCGGCGCCGAGCTCGGCGGGCCCGCTGCTGTCGGCGATCACCCGGCCGGCGCGGTTGACCACGATCACCCGCCCCCTCTGCGCGCCCGCGGCCGCGTCCACCAGGCGCCGAATCGCGACCTGGCTCTTGGCGTCGAGCAGCGCGGGGACGCCGGCGGCGACCAGCTCCGCTTCGTTTCGCGCCTGGACGCGCACCTCGCTGTCGACGCGCTGTGAGAGCCCGACCGCCAGCGGCACGCCGAAGGCGACCAGCGCGAGCAGCAGCACGTAGGCCACAGCCAGGGTCAGGCGGGTGCGGAGGCTTATGGCTGACCGTCCTCTTCGCCGATCAGGCGGAAGCCGACGCCGCGCTCGGTCTCGATGTAACGCGGGTTGGCGCTGTCGTCGCCGAGCTTCTGCCGCAGCGTGCGGATATGGACGTCGAGCGTCTTGGTCGATCCGAACCAGTTGACGTCCCAGACCCGGGCCATCAGGTCCTCGCGCTTTACCACGTGCCCGGCGTGGGCCATCAGCTCTGCGAGCAGGTCGAACTGCTTGCGCGTCAGCCGCACCTGCCTGCCCGACACGGTCACCGATCTCGCCGCCGGGTCGAGGGTCAGCTCTCCCACCGTGATCGGGCTCTCAGGCTGCGCCGCCGGGGTCTGCGCGCGGCGAAGAACCGCTCGAATCCGCGAGACCAGCTCGCGCGAGCTGAAGGGCTTGACCACGTAGTCGTCTGCTCCCAGCTCGAGCCCCACCACCTTGTCCGTCTCGGTGCCCCGCGCGGTCAGCATCACGATCGGCACGTTCGAGTGGGCCCGCAGGCTGCGGCAGACGTCGGTGCCGTCGCCGTCGGGCAGCGTCAGGTCCAGGAGGACCAGATCGGGCTCCATCTGCTCGGCCAGCCTCAGGGCCTCGGCCGCCGTGCGGGCCACGACGGGCTCGAACCCGTTGCGCTGAAGGGCGCGCGAGGTGGGCTCGTAGATCGCGGCCTCGTCCTCGACGAAGAGGATGGTCCTGGGCGGGTTGTCGCCGGCCACGGGAGCAATCTAGCGGCGCCGTCCACGGCCTCAGGGGCGCGCCGGGAATCTTTTCCCCTCCCTTTACCTCGGCTTCTCGTGCGGTTTGGGGATCGCTTCTGACAATGCGGTTCCGATCCAACGAGATCAAGGAGCTAGAGGTGAACGACTTCAGAACGAAGATTGCGGCCTTTGCGGTCGTCCTGGGGCTCGGCGGGCTTGGCGGCTACGCGATGAGCCAGAACCAGGTGGCCCATCAGGCCTCGGCAAACGCGCCTACGCCAACCGCTCAGGTGGTGAGGCGAACGGTTCACGCCAAGAACGCCGCCGCAAGGGCGGCCGCGGGGCCGGGGCAGGCCGGTGGCGGCCCACCTGCCGCCTCGACCCAGACCAGCGGCGCGTCCAGCGCCTCCTTCGCGAGCCGGCCGATTTCGACCAGCACAAGCGGAGCGGCCTCGACGCCGACGTCGAGCCATCGGCCCATCCACACCACCACGAGCGGTGGCGGTGGAGGCGGCGGTAGCCATAAGCCGGTCCACACCACCACGAGCGGTGGTGGAGGTGGCGGTGGCGGCGGCGAGTCCGAGGGCGGCGGCGGCAATGGCGGCGGCGAGCGCGAGGGCGGCGGTGACTGACGCCCCCACGACCCAGGCTCCGGCAGCCGAGGCGCGGCGGGCTCCCGCCCGACGCCCCAGGGCGCTGCCGACGGTTCTCGCGGCTCTCGCCTGCTTCGGCGTCGCCTTTGAGTTCCTGGTCTTCCAGCTCAGCGCGGGGAACGACCCCGCGCTGGGCGGAGCCCAGGCGGCCGTCAGCGCTCAGGCCAATGCCCGGCCGGTGAAGAAGCGGATCGTGATCACACGCGTGGTCGGCGCCAGCGCCGGCGGCAGCGTGGCGACCTCGAGCGGGACCGGCGCGGTCGCTTCCGCGCCCGCGCCGGCGCCGGTGACGACGGCGACCTCATGAGCTGGCACGACCTCAGCTTCGATGCGATGGGCTGCGAGGTGCGCCTGCTGATCGGCGACCCGCTGCCGGGCTCACCGCCCGCGGACGTCGCCGCCGAGCGAGGCAGGCGGTTCATCCTCGAGTTCGACGCCGCGCTCTCGCGCTTCCGAGAGGACAGCGAGCTGACCGCTCTCAACCGCGACGAGCGCGAGGAGGTCCCGGCGTCGCCGCTTATGCGCCGCGCGGTTCACGCGGGCCTCTGGGCCGCGGAGCAGACGGGCGGCCTCGTCGACCCCACGCTCGCCAAGGCGATCGCGGCGGTCGGCTACGCGAGCTCGCGGGCCGGCGTGCGGCCCGCCTCCCTTGGCGAGGCGCTCGCCGAGGCGCCCGCCCGGCGGCCCGCGCGCTCCGCCCCCCGAGCGGATTGGCGTCGGTTCGAGGTCGACGACGCCGCCGGCACGATCCGGCGCCCCCCGGGAGTCGGCTTCGACACGGGCGGCAGCGGCAAGGGCCTGGCGGCGGACCTCGTCGCCGAGCAGCTCCGCGGCTACTCGCGCTACGTCGTCGACTGCGGCGGGGACGTCCGGGTGGGGGGCTTCGCCGCCCAGCTCGACCCCTTTGCGATCCATGCCCAGCACCCGATGGACGGCGAGCCCGCCTGCGTCGTTTACCTCGGCGCCGGCGGCGTCGCCACCTCCGGGCTGAACGTGCGCCTGTGGCGGCGTGCCGACGGCTCCTTCGCCCATCACCTGCTCGATCCGAGCACCGGGCAGCCCGCCTGGACCGGCCTCGTCGGCGTCACCGCTCTCGGGGCGAGCGCGCTGGAGGCGGAAACCCTCTCCAAGGAGGCCCTTCTCCTCGGGCCCGAGATGGGGCGCGAGCTGCTCCGCCGCAAGGGCGGCATGCTCGTTCACGAGGACGGAGCGACCGAGCTGGTCGGCCCCCTGAGCGCCAAGCTCGTCGGCCGGCGCAGCGCCAGCATCCGGCCGGCCGGCGGTGGCTCTTCCCCGGCGGTTGGGGGCGATGGGTCTGCCCTGGCGGTCGGAGGCGCGCGGTGAACCAGCAGACCGTCGCCCAGCACGCGTGGTGGCTGGCCAGCCGGGCCTCGGGCCTGATCGCCCTCGCCCTGGTCACGACCTCGGTTGCGCTCGGCCTGATCATGGCCGGGCGCCTGTCGCGAAAGCCCGGCGCCGCCAGGGCGCTGGCCGCGATCCACGAGCAGACGGCCGTCACCGGGCTGGTGGCAATAGCGATCCACGGCGTCACCCTGCTGGGCGACCCCTGGCTCAACCCCGGCGTCTCCGGGATCTCGGTCCCGTTCGTGATGGCGTACCGGCCCCTGTGGACCGGCCTCGGAATCATCGGGGGCTGGCTCGCGGCCGTGCTCGGCCTCAGCTTCTACTGCGCGCAAGCGAATCGGCCCCCGTTTGTGGCGAAAGGCGCACAGGGCGACGGTGGTCGTCTTCGTGCTCGGCGTGATCCACACCCTGGGCGCGGGGACGGACGCGACCTCCCCCTGGCTGCTCTGGCCGCTCGCCTTCATCAGCGCGGGAATCGCCGTTCTGTTCGCGATCCGGGTTGGCTCGTCGATCCTCAAGAAGCGAGCCGGCGCCCGAGCGCGCCGGCCGGCGCCCGAGCTCGAGCGGCCGGAGCCCCGGCGGGCCCCGGCGCCGCGCAGACGCCCGGCGATCGCCACCACCCGGGCCGTCGGCGAGGAGGCGGGATGAGGCTTACGACCCTGAAAGGAGCACCGATGGAGCTGTTCAAAGGAGCACCCATGAAGCTGTTTGCACGGACCAAGAGACCCAGACCCGCCTCAGACGACCGGGGAGTGCTGATCGTCGGCGGCGGTCTGGCATCGCAGCGCTGCGCGGAGAGCCCTGCGCGGCAGCGGCTACGAGGGGCGAATCCGCATCGTCTGCGGCGAGCCGGAGGCCCCGTACGATCGCCCGCCGCTGTCCAAGGAGCTGCTCGCCGGCAAGCTCGACGACGGCGAGGTCGCCTTCCGCTCGGCGTCCTGGTACGAGGACAACCGGGTCGAGCTGATCCTCGGCCGCCGCGCCCGCCGGCTCGACGGTCGCGCCCGCAGAGGTCGACCTCGACGATGGCAGCGAGCTCGCCTACGACAAGCTGCTGATCGCGACCGGCAGCGTCGCCAGGCGGCTGCCGACGCTCGAAGGGCTACGCGAACGTACACTAGCTTCGCACCCTCGCCGACGCTCGCGGCCTGCGCACCGAGCTTCAGCGCCGGGCGTCCGGCCTGGCGATCATCGGCGCCGGGTTCATCGGCCAGGAGGTCGCCTCCACCGCCCGCGAGGCCGGGGCGGAGGTGACGATCGTCGAGGCTCTGCCCGCGCCGCTCGCCGGCATCCTCGGTGAGGACGTCGGGCGCTGGTTCGTCGGACCTGCACTCCGAAGCGAGGGCGTCGAGGTGCGGCTCGTCGACGCGGCTCGAGGGCGCCCGCGGCAACGGCACCGTCGAGGAGCTCGTGCTCGAGCGGCGGCGAGCGCCTCGCCTGCGACGCCGTCGTCGTCGGGGTCGGGGTCGCACCCGCCGCAGAGCTGGCTGCAAGGGCAGCGGTCTGGAGACCGACGGCGTGCTCATCGACGCACGCCGGCCGGACCTCGCTGCCGGGGGTGTTTGCGGCCGGCGACGTCACCCAGGGCTTCGACCATCGCGTCGGCGCCGCATCGCCGCGCCGAGCACTGGGACGTCGCAGCGCGCCAGGGAATGGCGGCGGGCAAGGCGATGCTCGGGCATCGAGCCGGATCCGGCGCCGCTTCCCAGCTTCTGGAGCGACCAGTACGGACTTCGAATCCAGTACGTCGGGCACGCGGAGCTGGCGGACGAGGCCCACTTCGAGGGCGACCCCTCGGGCCGGGACTTCGCCGTCGTCTACGAGCGCGCGGGCCGCCCGGTCGCAGCGCTCGTCGTCGGCAGCCCCCGCGCCTTCGCCCGGCTGCGCAGGGAGATCGAGCTGACTTACGACCAACCGACCCACGAGAAGGAGGCAGCATGAGCTACATCCCCAAGATCGACGAGGGAGCCTGCAGCGCCCACGGCGACTGCGTCGACATCGGCTCCGCAGGTCTTCGCCCTAGGCGAGACCGCGGAGGTGATCGGCGAGGGCCCCGACGAGCTGATCATGAAGGCGGCGGAAACGTGCCCGGCGCTCGCGATCGCGGTCGTCGACTCGGAGACCGGCGAGACCGTCTATCCGTGAGCCTGGCGGGTGCGTTGCTGGGCGCGTTTGCGGCGACGGGCGTCAGGGCGATTCGGCACCTGGCCTGGTACGTCACCTACCAGGTCGCGCCGGATCGCCACGCCCATCCTGTGGATCCGCCCCGCGACGGGATAGATTTCCTCGACTCGTGACACGGGGGACCGACTTCAGCTCTCCCATGTCGGTTCCCCCCCAGGGACGATCAAGGAGGATCTATGAGGCTCGGCGTTCTAGGGACCGGGATGGTCGGTCAGACGATCGGCTCGAGGCTGATCGAGCTGGGCCATCAGGTCAAGATGGGCTCTCGGGAGGCGGGGTCCGAGAAGGCGACCGGCTGGGTCGAGGAGGCCGGCGAGGGAGCGACCGAGGGCACCTTCACGGACGCGGCGGCCTTCGGCGAGGTGCTCTTCAACTGCACCCTCGGAATCGCCTCGGTCGACGTCCTGCGAGCCGCCGGCGCCGAGAACCTCGAGCGCAAGCTCCTGATCGACGTCTCCAATCCGCTCGACTTCTCCGATGGCTTCCCGCCGACCCTCGCCATCTGCAACGACGACAGCCTCGGCGAGCAGATCCAGGCGGCTTTCCCGGAGGCGCGGGTGGTGAAGGCGCTGAACACGATGAACTGCGAGGTGATGGTCGAGCCCTCGCGCGTGGCCGGCTCGCACAACGTCTTCGTCTGCGGCAACGACGACGGCGCTAAGGCGGAGATGGCGATGATCCTCGGGGAGTTCGGCTGGCCCGCGGACTCGATCATGGACCTCGGCGACATCACCGCCGCCCGGGGCGTCGAGATGTACCTGCCGCTCTGGCTGCGGCTGTACGGCGCCGTCGGCAGCGGCGACTTCAACATCGCCGTCGTCCGCTAGCAGGCCATTGACGGCACCCGGCAGGGCCGGCTGAGCGCCGACGCCGGCGCGAAATGCGTCAGCTGGCCGAGCCCTAAGAGTCCTTGCCGATTCCGCTGGCGGCGCTATCGATCACGTGCAGCGTGTAGCGGCCCACCTGCAGCTCGTCGCCATCGACGAGCGGGCTCCAATCCACCGCGTTGCCATTGACGAGGATGCCGTTGAGGCTGCGGTCGTCGAGCACGCGCAACTCGCCCTCCGGAGTGCGCACCACCACCGCGTGGCGACGCGAGACCGTCGGGTCGTCGAGGCAGATGTCGGCGGAGCCACTGCGGCCGATCCGCGACCAGCCCTCGGCCAGGCGCGTGATGCGGGCGCGGCCGTCGGCGAAGAAAGCGAGGTACTTGCCGGGCTGCTCGATCGAGTCGCGCGCGTTCTGCAGCCAACCCGTGCCGGCCGTAGCCGGTTCGGCGACCGGCACGTTGCTCTGGGTCGGCTGCTGCTCGGGGCGCTCGAACATGGAGCCACGCCGGAACTGGGAGCCGCCGCAGTTCGGGCACTCCGGCATCTCCTCGCCTGGCTCAAGCGTTATCGGAAGGGAACAGTCGATGCAGATGAATGAGCCACGACCCACGGAAAGGCCCGCCTCGTGGACCTCATGGGCGCTATTTCCGAGCATTGCAACCTTCCCTCGAGTGCCCCCAATCGTACCCCGGTACGTCGAAAATGGGTATGCGGCTTACTCCATATGGGCGCAAAGAGCATCCTTTCCGGGCAGGGGCACTAGAATCGCGCCGCCGCATGGGGCCGATCTCGCTCACGACCAGCATCGACGCCCCCCGCGAGCGGGTTTTCGACTTTCTCTGCGACCTGGCGCGGCGGCCGGCCTTCACCGACCACTTCCAGCGCGAGTACCTGCTCGAGCGCTTGGAGCCCGTCGGCGTCGGCGCGGCGGCGCGCTTTCGGGTCGGCGCGCCGGGCGGGATCCGCTACATGGAGACCGTCATCGTCGAGGCCAAGCGGCCCCACCGGATCGTCGAGCGAGGCAAGGGAGGGCGCCTCGATCGCACGCCCATCCACACCCTGTGGGAGCTGACCGAGGGCGCAGGGTCGGTCACCGAGCTGACTTTGACCTTCTCGACGGAGCCCGGCCATCCCCTCGACCGGGTCCGGGAGCTCGCCGGCGCGGGCCACTGGTGGAAGAGACGCTGGTCGCACGCCCTGCGCCGCCTGCGCCAGGCGATCGAGTCCGCCGACGACCCCGGCGAGGTCGTGCGCGTCGCCGGCGGCAACCCGCACACGACCGGCATTCGCTGAGGTCCGCGGCGAGGCTGCGGATAGACTTGCGCCGCTCATGAGCCGGGCTTGGACAGCAGCACTCGCGATCCTCGTCTGCGCCGCCGCGGTGATCGCGGTCGCCGGCTGTGGCCAGAGCGATGAGAAGGACGTGGTCGAGGGCGAGCCGGTCGAGCTCGGCGACCTGCGCATCAACGTCCAGCTCACGCGCTTTCTCAACCCCAGCGACAACGAGGACAGCGAGTACCTGGCCGGGCAGCCCGACCCGCCCAACGGCAAGATCTACCTCGCCGTCTTCATGCAGATCTCCAACGAGGGAGACTCGGACGCGACCCTGCCCGACGCCTCGGGACTCGTGCTTCGCGACACCACCGGGGTCACCTACGAGCCGATCAACACCGACAACCCCTTCGCACTTCAGCTGGGTGGGACGATTCCGGCCGGATCGGAGATCCCCGCGCCGAACACTGCAGCCGCCAACGGCCCGATCGGGGGCTCCATGGTGCTCTACCTGATCGACGAGGCGTCGGAGCAGAACCGGCCGCTCGAGCTTGAGATCAACGCCGACGGCGAACGGGGCACCGTCAAGCTTGACATCTAGTCGCCCCCGGGTGAGGGTCGAGCTGCTCCTCGCCGGCGCCGGTGCGATCGTGATCCTGATCGGGCTGTTCGGCGCCGCGGGCGCCTTCGCCGGCCTCGCAGCCATCGTGCTCGGAACGGTGGTGAGCGCGCCCGAGGCCCCTCCGGGGGAGGCGAGGGCGTCAACTGGTGGGCGCTGCTCGCCGCCGGCGCCGTGTTCTGCCTCGTTGGCGTGCCGCTGGCGCTGGTGACCGAGACCGTCGGCGGTCTCATCGCCGGCCTCGGGGCCGCGCTGACGATCATCGGCGTCGTCTTCGGCTGGTAGCGGCCACCAGCCCGCCGGGCCCTAGAGCGACGACGACAGGATCGAGGCGACGATCGGCGCGGCCACCTCGCCGCCGTCGCCCGAGGCGTCGATCAGCATCACCGCGACCGCCAGCTTCGGCCTGTCGGCCGGCGCGAAGGCGGTGAACCAGGCGTCGACGATCTGCTCCTGCTGCTGGCCGGGCGCGGTGCCGGTGCGCCGGGCTTGGGGCCGAGCTCGGCGGTGCCGGTCTTGCCGGCCACCTGGATGTCGCCGAGGTCGGCCGAAGTGCCGGTGCCGGAGCGGACCACCTCGAGCATCAGCCCCTTCATGATCCGGGCGTTCTGCTTTGACGTCACCTCGACCTTCTTCGCGTCCGATTGGAGGTCGGGTTCGGTGACCAGCGTGTTAGGGGAGCGGACGCCGCCGGCCGCGATCGTCTGCGAGACCGAGGCCATGATCAGCGGCGTGGCGAGCACCTGGCCCTGGCCGATCGCCGTGGCCGCCAGGTCGACGTCGTCGCCGGGGTCCTTGGGGATCTGCTCGGGGTCGGCACACCG
The DNA here is from genome assembly GCA_963746615.1 of uncultured Solirubrobacterales bacterium. Lineage (GTDB taxonomy): Bacteria > Actinomycetota > Thermoleophilia > Solirubrobacterales > 70-9 > SHVA01. The sequence continues at coordinate 88,209 of CAVVBU010000009.1, forward strand.
ACGGCGTCGATTGCCTGCTGGTCATAGAGCGAGGGGGTCTGGTTCCAGCCGTAGCTCTCGGCAACCTGGACCAGCTTGTCCTCGCCGATCTTGACCCCGAGCGGGGCGAAGACCGTGTTGCACGAGTGTGCGAAGGACTCGACGAAGGTGCCGCCGCAGACCTCCTGGTGGGCGTTGGAGATCACCCGGCCGCCGGCGTTGATCTCCGAGACGGCGGGTGAAGTACTCGCCCAGCTTCACGTCCCCGGTCGTCGAGCGCCGGCAGTCGTGGTCACGATCTTGAAGGTCGAGCCGGGGGGCTGGGGTGAGGAGAAGGCCGAGCCGGCGAGCGCGCGCACCTGGCCGCTGCGGGCGTCGAGCACCGCGGCGCCCCCGGACTGGCCCCCCAGCGCAGCGACCGTTGTCTGCTGGATGCCCGGGTCGATCGTCGTCTTCACCCGGCGACCGGGCGCCGGATCGGCGCTGGCGAGCACCCGCCCGCCGGCGCTCGAGGAGACGTCGGGGCCGCCGGCGGCGTCCGCCGAGCTGACCGCGAGCAAGTCGCCGCCCGGCTTGCCGGCGAGCCGGGAGTTGAAGGCGAGCTCGAGCCCGCTGACACCGGTCTCCTGGTCGCCCGGATACCCCTCGGCCTCGACGGTGTCCTTGAGCTTGCCGGTCGGCAGACCGAGCTCACCAGCTACGTCGATCGCATCCGTCCCCAGCGGCGAGCTGCGCGAGGCGCCCTTGCCCTCGGCCAGCGGGGTCCCGTCGCGGGCGAGGATCGGCGCGCGCTCGGGAAGCTCGAGGCGGCGCCCCAGGGCCTCGCCCTGCTGCAGGCCGGGGAAGACGAGATGGGGCTGCCAGGCGATCTTGCCGTCCTGGTAGGGCAGCGCCAGCTCGCCGCTGATCCCGCCCCAGATGTGGGTGCCAAGGGTGACGTGGACCTTGACGACGCCGCCCTCCGGGCTGGAGGCGTCGCCGGGGTCGATGCTGGTCGCAGTGGAGGCTGTCTGGGCAGCCCGGTAGGCCTCGGCGAGCTTGTCCTGCGGGTATTGGGCCTGGGCGTCCGGCGTCAGCTCGGCCTCCATCCCGGCGAAGTCCTGATGCGCCCAGCGCCTGGACGAAGCGCTCGGCCGAGTCCTGCTCGGCCGATCCGGCGGCGCTGATCGCCCCGGCGATGAAGGCGAGCAGGGCGAGGATTCCGAGCGGCAGCGCGCGCCGGCGCAGCCGCTTCTGGCGCTCGGTGAGCGGCTTGGCGGGGCGCGGCGGCTTGCGCGGAGGGGGTGGCCTCCCGGCGGGGCGCGGTGGCCTGCTGTGCTTGCGAGTCTTCCACGTCGCCAGGGTAGTCAGTAGTGGTGGTCGGCAGCGCAGAAACCGCTGCGCTGAGCCGGATCCGGTGCCGCCGGCGTGCGTGGATGGTTGTATTCGCGCATGAACGGGATCGACTGGGCGATCGTCGCCTTCGCGCTGCTGCTCGCCGTCTGGGGCTACCAGCACGGGTTGATCGTGGGAGCGCTCAGCCTCGCGGGCTTCGCGGTGGGAGCGCTGGTCGGCAGCCGGATCGGGCCGGCGCTGCTGCCGGAGGGCTCGGCGTCCCCCTACGCGCCGGCCACCGGCCTGCTCGGCGCCATCCTGATCGGCGGGATCGTCGCCGTCTCCCTGGAGGGCCTCGGCCACGGCCTGCGCGCCCGCGTGGTCCGCGGGTCGGGAGCGGCTGCGCTCGACGGCGCCGGCGGCGCCGTGCTGCTCGGGGCTCTGGCGCTGGGGCTGGCATGGCTGTTCGGGGCGGTGGCGCTGAACACGCCGGGGGCGCGCGACCTGCGCCAGAACGTGCAGCGCTCGACCATCCTGCGGGCGCTCAATCAGACGCTGCCGCCGTCGGGGTTCGTGCTCAACGCCCTCAACCGGATTGATCCCGGCCTCGCCATCAGCGGTCCCGAGGCCAAGGTCGGGCCACCGAACTCCCGCTTGGCCGGCGACCCCGATGTGGACGCCGCGGGCGACGGCGTGGTCAAGGTGCTGGGCACCGCCTGTGGTCTCGGCGTGGAGGGGTCCGGCTGGGTGATCTCGCCTGGACTGGTGGTCACCAACGCGCACGTCGTCGCGGGCGAGGAGGACACCACGGTGACATCGCGCGGCGGCAGCACGCTCGACGCGACGCCGGTCAACTACCAGCCGGCCAACGACCTCGCGCTGCTGCGCGTGAGCGGGCTCGCCGCCCCGCCGCTGCCCCTCGTCAGCGAGGCGAAGAGCGGAACCGCGGGGGCCGTGCTCGGCTACCCGGAGAACGGCGGCTTCACCGTCACGCCGGCCCGCATCGGAGGCACCCAGGAGACGATCAGCGAGGACTCCTACGGGCGCGGCCCCACCCGCCGCCTGCTGACCTCGCTTCGCGGCGACGTCAAGAGCGGCAACTCGGGAGGCCCGGTCGTCGACGCGAAGGGCCGGGTGCTGACCACCGTGTTCGCGGCCACCACCGAGGGCAGGCCCGGCGGCTACGGCGTCCCCAACGAGATCGTCCGCGCCGCCTTCGCCTCGGTCGGCGCGGGCGAGGTCAGCACCGGACCCTGCACCTAGCCGCCCCGGACGCGAAGCGGAGCAGCCGCCGCCCAGGCGGCGCGGACGCGAAGCGGAGCAGCCGCCGCCTGATGCGTACCCCTTACGATTGGTAAGCTCGAAGGCGAGGTGAGCGTGAAGTCAGCCGAGCGGTTGGCCGCGGGGTCGGCCACGCGGACGCCCCAGCGCGTCTGCCCACATTTCCACCGGGCGGTGGAGCTGATCGGCCGACGCTGGACGGGGGCGATCCTCTACTCGCTCACCGACGGGCCGCTGCGCTTCGCCGAGCTCAAGGCCGCCGTTCCGGGGATGTCGGATCGGCTCCTCTCTACCCGGCTGAAGGAGCTCGAGGAGGCGGGGCTGGTGCGCCGCGAGGTGCACCCGGGGACCCCGGTCCGCGTCAGCTACGAGCTGACCAGCAAGGGCGAGTCCCTCGGTCCCGTGATCGGCAACCTGCGCGACTGGGCCAGGCAGCACCGCATCTAGATGGCCGTCCCCCGATGATCGACCCGCTCGAGCGCTGGCGCGAGTACGGCGAGAAGCCCGACTACGCGGGGCTGCTCAGCTTCGCCGGCATGCCCTACACCGAGGACGCCGCCGAGCTCGCGGGCGCGGAAGTCGTCATCGTCGGGGCGCCGACCGACGATCTCGTCTCCGATCGGCCGGGCGCGCGCTTCGGCCCGCGGGCGATCCGGGCGGCGAGCTGCCCCCGGGTGGTCCCCACCTGGAGGCGAAGGTCGACCCTTTCGAGGAGCTTCGGGTCGTCGACTACGGCGACGCGCCGGTGCTGCCGGCCGATGCCGGCGCGCACCCACGACGCGATCGAGACGCTGGTCGGCGAGGCGCTGGAGGCGGGCGCTGTGCCGATCGTCCTGGGCGGCGACCACGCATCGCCGAGCCCGACATCCGCGCCTGCGCCCGCAAGCACGGCCCGGTCGGCCTGGTCCACTTCGACACCCATACGGACACCGACACCGAGGTCTTCGGGGTCGAGGTCTCGCACGGCACGCCGATGTACCGGCTGGTCGAGCAGGGACACGTCGACGGCGCCCGCTACACGCAGATCGGCCTGCGCGGCTACTGGCCGGGCGAGGAGGACTTCGGCTGGCAGCGCGAGCGTGGGATCACCTCGATCTTCATGCACGACGTGCGCGACCTCGGCATCCGAGCCGTGGTCGAGCGCGCGCTCGAGGTCGCCGGCGACGGCCCGTCCTTCCTCTCGGTGGACGTCGACGTGCTCGACCCGGCCTACGCCCCGGGCACCGGCACGCCCGAGCCCGGCGGCATGACCTCGGCCGACCTGCTCTGGGCCTGCCGCGAGCTGGCGCGCGGCTGGAGATCGTCGGCGCCGAGGTGGTCGAGGTGATCCCGACCGCGGTCGGCTCGGCCGACATCACCGCGCTGGTCGCCGAGCGCACCGTGCGCGAGATCATCACCGGGATGGCGATGCGGCGGCGTTCTTCCTCTTCTTGACCGTCCAGGCGCGCCTGGCCGGCGTCGGATCGTGTGATCTCAGTCCGGCCGTCGGCCGGACAGCTCACTCAGGCGTGCGTCCACGACGGTGTCGGCCGCCTGTCCGGCGCGCATGTGGCCGGTGACCGCCGTCAGGAAATGGGCGCGGTCGAGCGCCAGCAGCCGCGTGTGCCGGGTCGCGCGCACGGTCGCGGTGCGCGCGTCGCCGCGAATCAGCGCGATCTCGCCGAACGACTCGCCTTCGCCCTGAGTAGAGCGGTGGGCGCCGTACTCGAGCACCTCGACCTCGCCCCTGTCGATCAGGTAGAAGCGGTCGCCGATGTCGCCCTGGGTGATCACCTCCTTGCCCTCGCCCGCCTCGACCGGGACGACGTCATGGCTGAGCCGCTCCAGCGTCGCAACCGGAAGGGGCTCGAAGATGGGATCGCCTCGGAGCAGGTTGTAGGCGCGCTCGTCCACGGGCGCTCCGATCTCGTAGGAACGCAGCCTGGACCATCGGACCAGCGCGAACAGCGGCAGCAGGGCGGCGACGACAAGCAGCGTGCCCCGGATCCCGACCAGGGCGATCAGGCCGGTGACGGCGATTGCGCCCAGCCCCATGGCTGCGAAGCGGGCGGTCTCGAGCGCGCCGCGCACCCGGGCCAGCACCTCGTCGTCGCCGAGCCGCTGCAGCAGCGTGGTGGCCGCCACCTCGACGAAGGTGTAGCCGACCCCGACGCCCACCCAGGCGACGTAGGCGGCGAAGACAACCGGCCAGGCGCTCGGAAGGGCGATCGCGGCGCCGATGATCAGGCTTCCGGCGACGAGGCCGGCGGCGAGCTTGCCTCGGTCGAGCATCACGGTCAGCGCCGCCCCGGCCGCCAGCGCTCCGATGCCCCAGGCCGCGTTCATGTAGCCCACGCTCGAGTCGGCCAGTCCGAGTAGGTCGAGCGCGACGATGACGACGAGCACGTCCGCGGCGCCCTCGATGAAGACCAGAAGCGTCAGCGCCGCTCCGAGCAGGCGCAACGGCGGATCCTCGAGAAGTGAACCGAAGCCGCGAGCCGTCTGGCGCGCGACGTTGCCGAGCTCGGGGTCCCGCGCGTAGCCGGGGCGCGCGTCCCGGCTCATCCCGGCGATCGCCAGACAGCCAGCCAGCGTCACGATCGCGGCCATCGCGAATACGACCTGGATCGAGGTGGTGGCGAGGAGCACGCCCGTCAGCACAGAGCCGAGCAGGAAGCCGGCGTTCTCGAGGGCGCTGTGGGTCACGTTCGCCGCCGACAGCTCCTGTGGCGTGCGGGCGAGCAGGGGCATCAGCGCTCCCTCGGCCGGAACGTAGGGGCTGCTGACGATGGTGTAGAGGCCGGCCAGGGCGAACACCACAGCCCCCGGAGTGTCCATCTGTGCTGCCAGCGCCGCCGCGCCGAGCACGGCAGCCGTCGCGAACGTGCTCCAGAGCAGCACCGCGCGGCGCGAATGGCGGTCGCCGAGGAGACCGGCGAAGGGTGAGGCGAATGCGCCCGGCAGCAGCCTGACGAGGCCGACCACCCCGACAGCGGCCGCGCCGCCCACGTCGAAGGCGTAGACGCCGAGTGAGACCGCGAATGCCCACATCCCGAACGAGACCCCTGCCCAGGCGAGCTGCAGGCGGGCGAGGTCGGGGTTGCGAAACACCTCCGCCACGGCGCGGAAGGGGCCGGAGATCCTTCTCACTGAGGCTCCACCGCATTGCCAACCCTACTCAGGGCCCATGTAGCCGCCGGCGTGGCAGGGCGAGGCGCCGCACTCCCACGCGAAGACTATTTCTTCTTCCCCTTCTTCTTGTGCCTCTTCTTTTTCTTCTTCTTGTCGACCACCCAGGTGCGCGTCGCCGGAGTGGAGTCGGCGTTGCCGGCCTCATCGATCGCCCTAACGGCGAAAATGTGGCTGCCGATGCGCACGCCTACGTCCTTGGGGGCCGTGCACGGCGAGAAGCTGGCAGAGTCGAGGCGGCACTCAAACGTCGAGCCGGCCTCCGACGAGGTGAAGGCGAAGGTGGCGACGGGCAGCAGGGTCCTCGCGGGAGGCCCCTGCGTGATCGTCGTCTGCGGCGCCGTCGTGTCGGGGGGGCAGCCGAAGTCCATGAACTGGTTCGCGCACGAGCCGAGGTTCCAGTGACTGGCGAGCCACTCGCCGGGCTCAGGCGCGGAGTCGAAGTAGGTGTCGTGGCCGCAGTCAAAATGAAGGAGGTCTGTGCAGTTCGCCTCCGTGCCCTCCTGGTGGTTGGGACCGCCGTCCGGCGAGTAGCACATGACGTCGTAGGTCAGGTCGGCGTCCCAACAGTGGCCACCGGCGCCGAAGGCGTCTATCCCCGTCGCGTACGGAGCTCCGTTCTGAACGGCCCCCTCGGTGTGCCCGACCTCGTGCATCGGGGTGTTGTTCGTCCAGCACCCCCCGAAGATCTCCGCATAGCCAGAGCCGGCTCCGCTGGAGTTGTCGTTGAGGTTGTGGCTGGACGGGGTCTCGTCGGGCCGCAGCGAGCCCAGCCCACAGGCGCCGATGAAGTTGGGCCAGAACGGGTCGGAGTCGACGAAGATCGTGTAGTCGGCTCGACCGTCGTCGAATCCGGCGGCGACGGCCGCGTTGACGATGCTCTGGTAGCTGGGTGCCTCGTCGTAGGAGGTGGGCACCGCGAGGGAGTCGACGCGGGTGTCGCCACCCGAGTCACAGAGGACCTTGTAGTCGGCGTGCGGGCCCCCTGAGGCCTGGGACTCCTGGTCGAGAAGGGAGTCGATCCGCTCGATGATCGCCTGGATCTCTGGCTTTGCCGTCGAGTAGTTGTCGGGGCCGTCGGTGAAGTGCGCATAGAGGACATGCTGGTAGCGGTCGGTCGCGCAATGAGGCGAGCGTTCCGGGGCCCCCGCGCCGAATGGGTCGTCCGGGTACGCCGCGTCGGGCGCGGCCACATGCGGCGCGGGGTCCGGGCCGTGCGTGGTCAGGTCGCGAGCGTTGCGGATCGGCACCCGGTAGAGCCCGTTCGAGAGGCGCTGGACGCCCTGGCCGATGACCTGGCGCGCTGCAGCGCTCAGACGCGGGGGGGATCCGGCACGCGAGCGCGGCGCGGTCCCGTGGGCGGCCGCCGGCGCAGGGACAAGCGCCAAACCGATGACCACGATCGCCACGCCACAACACTTGTTCATGCGCCTCCTCCCGAAGCCCTGCGCTGATGCAACCTACCAAGCGCGCGGGTTTCCGGGCGGGGCCTGGTCGCGAATGATCCTGGCCTCCACGACCTCGACCGGGTAGGGGCCGGTGGTGGCGCGGTAGTGCTCGAGCTCGCCATCGCCGAGCGCGGCGAAGCCGCGCTCGACCGTCGCGGCGTAGCTGGTCAGGATCACCGTGCCCTCGGGCGGCTCCGGGGCGAAGTTCGTGGTCTTGGCCGTGTAGGTGATCACCAGGTCGAAGTGGTCGCCTGCCATGGGGTCGACCAGGTCGGTCACCTCCACCCGGTCATAGCGGATCTCGCGAATGTCGAGGCGATCCAGCTCGGCCTCCGAGAGCTCGATCAGGACGCCGTTGACGGGCCCCGCGTCGTCCTCGCCGAGCTCGACGTTGAGCCCCAGGCAGTAGCCGGGAAGCGAGCCGTCGGCGAGCTCGAAGGTCTTCTCGGCGCGATGGTTGTCCCGCGCCTGCGACCAGCGGCGCCGCCAGCCGTGGAGGCGGGCCGGGCGGGGATGCGGGACGAGGCGCCCGACGGTCCGCGAGGCGCTCTCCGCCGAGACCAGCGAGCCGTAGCCGAAAACGGCGATCCTCATCGGCCCTCCAGCAGACTCAGCTGCGCAGCCGCCTCCGCGGCACCCTCGGCCCGTTCACCCGGGCCTGGCTCCGGGGCCTCGGGTTCGACCGGGGGCTCGGGGTCGTCGCGCAACGTCGCTTCCGGGCCGTGGCTGCAGAGCCGCGAGCGCGCCGGGCAATCGAGGCAGAGGGCCTTATGTGGGTGGCTGGTCACCTCGAAGCGCCCCGCGGCCAGGTCCTCTAGCCGCTCCCCGACGCGCGACCGAGCCTTTTCCAGGTCTGCCTCGGAGAAGCCGCGCCGGACCGGCCGGTCGGGGGCCTCGAGGAAGACGTAGGCGGTCTCGACCGGCGTGCCGCGAGCTGCCGCCGCGAGCGCGTAGAGGTCTCGCTGGGCCTCGTAGCGGCGGGCCGCCTCCTCGGGGTCGCCCCCGTCGAGGCGGTTGGTCTTGTAGTCGACCACCAGAACGGAGCCGTCGGCGCGCTCGACGAGGAGGTCGATCGACCCCCGCAGGAGCGTGCCGGCCACCGAGAGGACGAAGGGAACCTCAGCGCGGCAACGGTCGCCCCCGATCTCCTGGCGAAGCGGGGAGGAGAGCCAGGCGCCGGCGAGCTCGAGCACGCGCGGCGCCTGGTCGGCGTCCAGGCCCTGTTCGGCCAGGGCGCCTGCGGCTCGCTCCAGGTCGGGGTCGCGCCAGCGGCGGCGGGCGGTCCACTCGAGCAGCGTGTGGACGGCGAGCCCGAGCCCGAAGCGTTCGCTTGTCCCGGAGGCCTGCACCTCGGCGGCGAAGCCGGGGTCGCGCTCCGGATCCTCGCGCGCGGTCGTCGCGTCCTGGGCCGGCCCCGAGATGCCGAGGACTCGCTCGACGTAGAAGCGGTAGCCGCATTCGCCGAATTCCGACAGGGCCGAATAGGAGAGCCCCCCGGTGAGCGCGGGCGGGGCGGCGGGGCGCAGCAGCGGCGGCTCGGCGTCGGGCGCCGGCGCGGCGGCGGCGTCGGGCTCGCGCGGCGTCAGCAGCGCGGCGCCGGCTCCGGGCTCGGGGGCGCTGACCCGGACCCGCAGTCGCCCAACCGGGAATCCCTCGGCCTCCGCCGCGGGGATCTCCAGGTCACACTCCTCCATGTCCCCGCCGAGGATGGAGCGGACCAGCTGCACGGTGATCGGCTGGCGCCCGGCGGGCTCGTTCTCGAGCGATCGCGGGTTGCAGGTTCCACTCAGCAGCAGTCGGCGCTTGGCTCGGGTCGCGGCGACATAGGCGAGCCGCGCCTCCTCCTCGGCCTCGCGCGTGGCGGCCCGTTCGGTCAGATCCTCGTAGTCATGCAGCCTCTCCGCCGGGCGACCGAGGCGGCCGAGCTGGACGCCGACGCGCGCAGCCTCGCCGCCGTCGGGCGGGTCCTCTCCCACGGCCACCCGCAGAGGCGTCCAGCCGAGCTGGAGCTTGCGGCCCAGATCGGCGACCGCGACGACGCCGAACTCGAGGCCCTTGGCCGCGTGCACGGACATCACTCGGACTCCGGCATGCCCCTCCGCCCTGCTCGCGGCCTCGGCCTCGCGGTCGCGCCTGCCGGCCCGGGTGTTGAGATAGTCGAGGAAGCCGCCCAGGTCGGGGCCCTCGCGGGCCTCGAACTCCCGGGCGAGGCGCATCAGCTTGCGCACGTTCGCCCAGCGGGCGGGGCCGTCCTCTCGCATCAGGGTCGCCAGGTCGTAGCCGAATGTGGTCGCCACACCGTCCACCAACGTCTCGAGGCCTCCCTCGGCTCCGCGAGAGCGGAGGGCGCCCAGGCGATCGGCGAACCTCTTCAGCCGCTCCAGCTCGTCGCCGGGGATCAACGCCGCCGCCTCGGCATCCCCCTCGCTGGGCTCTCCGCGCTCGACCAGGTCGCGCACGAGCGGCCACACGTGCCGGTTCCAGCGGCGCCCGCCCTCACCCGGGACGCTGGCGCTCTCTCGCAGCAGCCACAGTGTGTCGGGCAGGACGCCACAAGCCGGCGAGGCCAGGGCGCCGAAGAGGGCTTGGTCCTCCAGCGGATTCGCGACTACTGCCAGCAGGCATCGCAGGTCCTCGATCTGCTGCTGGGACCAGAACCCGCGACCGCCGACCACGTAGGGGTCGAGGCCCGCGTCGCCGAGGGCGCGGTCGATGGTGGCCACGTGGGTGAACGCCCGCAGCAGCACGACGATCTCTGCCGGGTCCTCACCGTCGTCGACCAGCTCCCGCAGGCGAGCCGCCAGCAGGCGGGCCTCGGCCACCTTCGAGGCGGAGCTGGGATCGTCGCTGAGCATCGGCAGTCCCGTCTCCGGCGCCTCCCACCGCTTGGGGTCGTCGAGCGTCAGCTGAAGCTCGACGATCGGATCTCCGCCGTCGCCCGGCGCGTCGACCGCGGCGGTGAGCGGCTCGAACCTGTCGAGAAGCGACGACCCGATGGAGTTGGTCGCCGCGACGATCTCGGGAGCGGCGCGAAAGTTGCCCGTCAGCGGCAGCGCCACCCGACCCGGATTCTCGTCCTCGGCGAAGCGGCGGTGCTCTCGCCGGTAGACCTCGACGTCCGCGTGCCTGAAGCCGTAGATCGACTGGAACTCGTCGCCGACCATGAACAGCCTCGTCCGCGGGCCGTGGAGCTGCTCGATCAGGGCGAGCTGGAGGGCGTTGGTGTCCTGGAACTCGTCGACCATCAGGTGGCGGAACTGCTCCCGGTAGCGGTCGCGGACGGCATCGCTCGAGCGCAGCAGCCCAACCGCCCGCAGCTGCAGATCCTCGAAGTCGAGGGCCGACCGCTCGTCCTTGAGACCCTCGTATCGCCGCCCGAAGAGGCGGACCAGCTCGCGCAGCTGCTCATACGCCGGGGCCATCACGTGGCCGGCGACCGCGCTGCGGGCCAGCGCCAGCGCCGTCGAGTAGCGCTCGCAGGCGTTCCCCCTGAACGCGGCCGCCTTCGACTCGAGCCTCAGCGACGCAAGCGTCTCGAGGGTCTCGGCGTCCGGCTCGATCCGCGGGTCGAGCTCCGCGGCGGCGGCGATTCGCTCCCTGGCCTCGACCTGCTTCGCCCCCTTCGCCTCGGCGCATTCTGGATGCGCCTCACGGGCCGCCTCGACCAGGGCGCCGATCGCGGCGGCAGGGTCGACCGGCTCGACTGGGGGCAGGGCGGGCTCGGACTTCCCGTGGCTGCGTAGCTCGTCGTAGGCGCCGCGAGTCATCTCGAGCAGCTGGCCGCGCCGGTTGGCCGCGGCGAGCTCGAGCGCCTCGCCACCACCCGACTCGATCAACTCGTCGAGCGCAGCCTCGAAGGCCCTCCCCGCGAGCCGGTCCGCCTCGGCCTCGTCGACTACCCGGAAGCGCGGGTCGATGCCGGCCGTCGCCGGGTGGGATGCGAGCAAGCGGCGGCAGAAGCCGTGGATGGTCGAGATCCAGGCCCGGTCGGCGGCCCGCTCCGCTTCGCGCAGCAGCTCGAGGCGCTCGCCGCTCGCGTCGGCGGCGAGAGCGGAGAGCTCGGCCCGGATTCGGCTGCGGAGCTGGTCCGCCGCCCGTTCGGTGAAGGTGAAGGCGAGCACGCCGTCGATCCCGACCTCAGAGTCGAGCGCAGCCATGCAGAAGCGGTCGACCAGCACGGTCGTCTTGCCGGTTCCCGCGCCCGCTCGCAGGAAGACGTCGCGGTCTCGCTCGCCGCTCGCGGCGCGCTGCTGATCGGTTCGCTCGGGCCACCCGCTCACTCCTCCGGCTCCTCCTCGGTCTCGGGCTCCTCCTCGGGCAGCCCTCGCTCACGGCGGCAGATCGGCTGGAAGCTGCACCAGTCAGGGCAGCGGTCGCCGAGCGGCCTGCGGCCGATGTCGCCGCCATGGATGGCGGCGACGATCTCCTCCGCCCTGCCCCGGGCCTCGGCGAGGGCGCCCTCGAACTCCTCATCGGCGACCCGGTCCCGCGGCCGCGGGTCGAGCGGGACGAGATCGTCGGTGACGTCCTTTCGCAGCAATCCCTTCGGCTGCCGCTTGCTGGTGGCCCCGAGCGGCCGGTAGAGGCCGCCGGCGAGGTCAAGGCCCCAGAGCTCGCGGGCGGCCAGCAGGTAGAGCTGCAGCTGGAGCTTGCCCCGCTCGAGCATGCCTCTGCCGCCGTCCACCTTGCCCCCCGACTTGTAGTCCTGTACCAGCGCCTCGCCCCCGGGGCCGATGTCGATCCGGTCGATACGCCCGTGCACTCCGCCGCCCTCCAGCTGCAACGCCCCCATGCTTGAGCCGTCGAAGCCGAAGCTCGCCTCCGCCAGGTCGGGATCGGGCAGGAAGGGGACCGCCGCCCGCGCTTCGTCCGCGATGAAGGCGAGCACGAGCCCCTCGACCCGCCGCCGGGCGGCGGCGGTGTCCGGCCGGTTCTCGGGCAGCAGATCCGAGCCGAGCTCGGCGATCAGCTCCCGGGCCCGCCGCTGCCAGTCGGCCCGGCTGGCCCGCGTCGGCCGCCGCTCGCCGCCGGGCTGGTCCTGATAGAGGCGCTCGAGGACCTTGTGAGCGAGGTGGCCCGCCGTGGGGGCCTCCTCCTGCGGGCCGATTCGTTGCGGCTCGAGCTCGTGGTTGACGAACCAGCGGTAGGGGCAGAGCGCGTACTCCTCCAGGGTGGAGGGGCCGAACAGCGCGGTGGCGCCCATCCGCTCCAGCACCGCCGGCAGCCTCAGCGGCCCGGGGCGCAGTCGGTCCTCGGACGTGGCCCGCGCCGCCTCGGCGAGGCGCTCCGCCAGGCGGTCGTCGGCGATCCCCGCAGCGGCCATCGCTCGCGCCAGCTCGTCCTCGCTCGGTGCCGACCCGGGCGAGAAGACGCAGTCGGCGACGCCCCGACCGATCGCTTCGGCCGAGAGCGCCTGGTCACGCTCCTCGGGATCGGGCGCCAGCGGCGGGGCGATCAGCTCGCGCACCTCGTCGACGAAGGGGGAGCGCGCCGTGGCGCCGCCCTCGTCGTCGGCGTTTCGCCACGAGAGCCAGAGGCGATCCGTCGGCCGCGAGAGACAGATCGAGAAGAGGTAGCGGTCCTCGACCTCGGCCTTCTTGCGGGGCTCGAGCGCCAATGCGCGGCGACCTTCGTCCGAGAGCAGAGGGCCGCCCGTGTCACGGCGGGGGAAGTCACCGTCCTGCAGGGAGGCGATGAAGAGGTGCCGCACACGGCGCGCTCGAGCCCGGTAGGGGCTGATCACCCGCACCCTGCCCTCGGTTGGGCCCCGCCATAGCGGCGCTTGGAGCTCGGCGACGGTGGCGATCAGCTCATCGGGGGAGTGGGGGAGCCCCAGGCTCGCCAGATCTGTCAACGCCGCCTCGAGCTCCGCGCCGGCGCGAAGCTCCAGCGAGCGATCCTCGCCGGCGACGCGCCCCTGGCGGCGCATGGTCGCCTCGGCGATCCACCGCGCCTGGCTCGCCGTCTCGAGCAGCAGCGCCGGGCCCGACCTGGCCGTTCGCAGCCGCTCGATCTCCGCCAGCTCCCTACGGCTTTCGGAGTCGTGCCAGAGGGCCAACGCCTCGTCGGCGGTTCGCCCCCTGCTGCGCAGTAGCGACCGCTCGAACCAGTCGACTCGACTCGGCGCCTCGATGCCGGGAACCCGCAGGTAGGAGAGGAGGTCGGCCGCGCGCCCGCGCCCAACCGCCGCCTCGAGCAGGGAGAGGAGTCCGGCGCCGGTCATAGTCGCGGTGACGTCCAGGTTCGCCTGCACCGCGACCGGGACGCTGAAGCGGGAGAGCACCCTGCGAAGCAGCGGCCCGGCCGAGCCCGGGTCGCGCACGACGATCGCGATCTCGCCGGCCGGCACCCCCTCGTGCAGCAGGCGAGCCACCGCGGCGCCGACCGCCTCCGCCTCGGCCAGCTCCCCGGCCGACGCGATCAGCGACAGCCCGCCGTCGTTGTCGATCGCCGCCGCCTCGCCGTTCTCGTCGCCGAAGCGGCGCTCGAGCTCGAACAGGGTCCGGCTGGCGGTGTTGGTCGGGTCGGCCTCGAGCTGGGTGATGTCGACGCCGCCGACGTCGCGCAGTTGGGCGAAGAGGGAGCCGCGCGCCGCGGTGAGCACCGCGCGGTCCTCGTACGGCAAGGCGATCGTCACCTCGCAGGCGGAGAGCAACGCCCGCACCAGCTCGAGCTGCTCGACCGTGAGGTCATCGAAGCCGTAGAGAAAGACCGGACGGGCGCTCCAGGCGTCGGGGTTTGCCCTGAGGCCTGCGGTGGCCTCCGCCGCCACGCTGTGCGCATCCTGCGTTCCCAGCTCGCGGCGGATCTCGTCGTACGCCTGGTAGAGGGAGGCCAGCTCGACCTCGGATGCGCCGGCCTCGGACGCCCGAGCGCGGAAAGTCTCGGGGTCGATGGAGGCCGCCTGCAGCTCGGAGATCAGCTCCTCCAGCGCGGCGGCGAAGCCCGGGCGGCGCGCCGAGCGGGCGAGCCGCTTCAGCGGGGCGCGGGAGACCGCCTCCCGCGCCAGTCGCCGGCGCTGGACCAAGCTCAATGGCGGGCCGCCCGCGGCCCCGGTCGCTCGCGCGACGTGGCCGAAGAGACGGGCGAAGCTGCACACCTCGGCCCCCAGCACCGCCTCCTCGCCCCTGGTCAGCTCGCCCTCGAAGCGCTCGACGTCGTCCAGGGTGGGGACGACCAGGACCGGGTCCCGGGAGATGGCGGCGCGGAAGGCGTCGAGGACCGCCCCCGTGCGGCCCGAGTTCGGGGGTCCCGCGATCAGCTTCAGCGCCATCAGGGTGAGCCTAGCCCGCGAGGATGCGGCAGCCGAGCCGGGAAACCGCGCCGATCGGCGCAATAACCGGGGTAAATCCGGCGTCGGTTTTGCCGTCGGGGGGCGACCCTACCCTGGCGCTTACTCACAGCAACCAATCGGTCGTAGACAGAGGAAACGAGCTGACATGTCACTTTGCTTCGTAGACCCCGCCGATGCGATTCGGGCGATCGCCGACTCGGTCGGTCGCGAGGCCCGACGCCAGCTCCTCGGGGAGGCCGTCCGCGCCTGGGTGGACGAGATCCCCGAGGGGGAGCTCGAGTCTCACTACGCCAAGGCGATCGCCGATCTCGACGAGCACGACATCTCGATGCTGGCCGCCTGGCACGGCTCGATGGAGGTCGGCCAGCCAGTCCCCAACCGCGACTTCCTGATGGGCGCCTTCGACTCGCTCGGCGAGCATCGCCGCGAGGCCCTCAAGCTCGCCGCCGGCTTCCGCGGCGAGGAGGCCTTCGAGGAGGGCGTCAGCGAGGAGCGCGCGCTGGAGACGGTGCTCGAATGGCTCTCAGGCCCCCGGCTGATGGAGCTCACCCGCGAGGCGATCGAGCTCTACATCTGGGACCGCGGCGGCTCGGAAAACTAGAGCCGGCACAGCCTGCTAGGAATCCTGCATGACCGAGGCGGGCTACACGGTCGTCACCTTCGACGACGCCCCCGATCTCTCCGGCGACGCGCCGGGCGAGTTCCGGATGCTGACCAAGCCGCTCTCCTCCGAGCAGGTCGCAGTGAGCTACCGGCAGCTCCCGCCCGACAGCGGCGGCATCCAGAACGCCAGGGTCGGTCACAGCCACAAGACCCAGGAGGAGATCTACTTCGTGATCTCGGGGACGGTCCAGGTGAAGGTCGGCGACGACGTGGTCGAGCTCGGGCCGAAGAGCGCGATCCGCTTCGAGCCCTCCACCGTGCGCGCGGTCTGGAATCCCGGGCCCGACGCGGCGGAGCTGATCTTCGTCTCGACCACCGTTGACGACCTGCGAGCGGAGGTCGAAATGGACCAGGACTTCTGGCCCGAGCCCTAGCGGCTGAGCAGGAGCTCGCGGAGCTCGGCGATCGCCTGGTCGTTGTGGCGGTAGTGGACGGCTCGCATGCCGAGGTCGCGGGCGGCGTCGCAGTTGGCCTCGACGTCGTCGAGGAAGACGCACTCGCCGGGCTCGACCCCGAGCCGCTCCGTGGTGATCTCGTAGATCTCCCGCTCGGGCTTGCGCATCCCGACGAAGGCCGAGTCGACGATCACCTCGAAGATCTCGTCCACCGGCATCATCGAGCGCCATAGCGGCTCCCACTCGCGCACGTTGTTGGTCAGCAGCCCCATCCGGTAGCCCTCCGCCTTGAGCTCGCCCATCAGCTCGATCATCGGCTCGTTGGGGTCCAGCGCCTCGAAGTAGATCTCACGGAAGCGGTGCAGCGCGGGGCGGTGGCCCAGGACCGGCTCGAGCTCGTCGCCGAGCGCCTCGAGGAAGTCCTCCTCGCTGACCCGGCCCCTCTCCAGCTCGTAGAGCGGGTGCTCGCCCTCACGGTCGGCGATCCGCTGCATCGCCTCGCCCAGCCGTTCCATCGGGATGCCCGGTCTCATCCTGAACAGCGGCGAAGGACTGCACCAGCGGCGTGGTCAGCACGCCGCCGAAGTCGGAGATGACTGTGGTGACGCCGCTCAAGGGGTCTGGATCAAGTAGCCGCCGAGCCCGGAGCCCGCGTCACCGGCGAACTCGAAGACCCTGGCTGCGACACCGTTCTCGACCTCCCCGAGCGCGGTGCCGGCCTCGCGCAGCAGCGGCGACTCGGGATCGGTGGGCCAGAGCTCGAGGTTGATCCGCCGTTGGACGCCGGCGCCGTCGTACTCGGTGGACAGCAGCGCCTCGCCAAAGGGCGTGATCGTCCCCTCCGCGTCCACGAGCCAGGCTTGGGTCTCCTCGTCGCCATGGCCGGTCGCTCCCCGCGGCCGGGTGGCGGCGAAGACGAGCACGGTGCCGTCCCCGCTCGCCATCGCCAGATGGCGGACGGTCTCCACGTCGGCGCCCGGCCAGCGCTCCCAGCGGGTGATGTGCCCAGCGCAGTCGAGTCGCCGCGTCTCGCCCGCGACGAGCTTCACGTGGGCTGCGCAGGGGGCGACGTCAAGCGAGCCGTCGGCCGCGGCGGAGCCTTCGTCGGTGACCACCGTCAGGGCGCCGGGCCGCGGCGTCAGGGTCGCCTCGCAGCTCGAGTTCGCGGCGGTGAGCTTGAGCTCGACGGCTTCCCCCGAGTCGTTGAGCGCGGCCTCGGCGCGCTCGGCCTCTCCGCCCGCGAACAGCAGACCGCCCCGCGCGTCTCCCAGGCGCCAGGCCAGCCCACACAGCTTCGTTGCCGGGTCCGCCAGTCCGGCGACGATCGCCCCCTGCTTGTCGCTCACGGGCCGGTCTCCTCCGGTTGCGGGGGAGGCTCGCCCCCCGGCGGCCGCCCCTCACGCGCCGCCCCTCGCTCGAGCGAGTCGCGCTCCAGGGAGTCGCGCTCGGTGATCTCCTCGGCGGTACCGTCGATGTCGCCGGGGCGGGGTCCGCCGCGGCGCCGCGAGCGCGGCGCAAACCCGCTCCACGGATCGCCGCCGGCGGCGGCGCCGTCCGCCGGGGCGCCGGAGGGCCGGCGCGCCTCCCGGCGGCCGCGGCCTCGGACGCGGTCATAGCCCCACCACGCAGCCCGCGGCCCCACGCTGACGCGGCCGCGCAGGAGCCGGGTCGAGATCGCTCGGGCGGCCGCCCGGGTCGGCGGGATCAGCAGGATCAGCCCGAAGACGTCGGTGATGAACCCGGGAGTGAGCAGCAGGGCGCCGCCGAAGATGACCAGGACCCCGTCGAGGATCTCGCGGGCCGGGACCCGGTTCTCCGCCAGAGCGCGGTTGAAGGCCACCCAGGACGCCCGGCCTTGGTGGCGCAGCAGGAACGCCCCGAGGAGGCTGTCGAGCAGCAGCAGCCCGATCGTCGGCCCCACGCCGATCGCTCCGCCGACCTTGATGATCACGTAGAGCTCCGCGATCGGGACGACGATGAAGACGAGCACGAGCAGGAACACGGCCGAAAGGCTACCCCTGGCCGGCTCCGGGGCAGGCGCCGTCAGGCGCCGTTCTGGTGCCGCCCCGGCAGCGCGGCGAAGGCGGCGGCGGCGATCGCGATGCCCAGCAGGGTGGCGAGCGCGCGCTGGTCCGCCGCCTCCAGAGCCGGCGTGCCCAGGGAGTCGGTCAGCAGCACCACGAAGATCGTGATCGCGGTGGTGAAGATCGCGTATTCGAGCGGCAGCAGCGCATATGCGATCGCGGCGGCGATCGCCAGCATGACGGCCACCGCCGCGGGCTCGTTGGTGAGGACCGCCGCCAGGACGGTGGCGAGCAGCAGGCCGGCGAGGGTGCCGACCGCCCGCATCGCCAGGCGCTCCCGGGTGTCGTCGAGCGTGGGCTTGAGCACGAACAGGATCGTCAGCGGGACCCAGTAGCCGTGCCCCTGGAGGTCGATGAAGCGGTAGACGGCGACCCCCGCGCCCAGGGCGAGCCCCCAGCGAATCGCGTGGCGGAAGGCAGGCGACTCGGGGGTCAGCTGAGCCGAGAGGGTCGCGCGCGCCGCCCGCGCGTCGCGAGAAAGGTCGAAGTCCTCGGTCTCGCGGTCGGAGACGATCCAGGTGCAGAGGGAGAGAAGCGCCTGCAGCAGCGCCCCTGCCGTCGCCAGCCCAAGTGCGAGCGGAGCGTCGGCGGCGTCCAGCGAGAGGCCCTGGGCGATCAGCAGCGCCAGCACGACGATCATCGCCGCGATCGAAAGGCGGGGGGAGACCGCGACGCAGAGACCCGCGGCCGTCGCGACCAGCGTCATCACCACGACCGCGAGAACCGCCGACTGGCTTGAGAGCACGCCGAGTGCGGCGGCGACCCCGATCACCGGCGCGGCGATCAGCTGCCAGAGGAACCTGATCTTGGCGGGGGCGTCGAAGGCGACGAAGCCCGCGATCAACGCCCCCGAGGTGAGCGCGCCCGCGAAGGAGACGTCGAAGGAGAGCTCGCCGAGGGCGCAGACGCCGACCGGAAGGGCGGTCAGCGCCCCGCGCCGCAGCCCGGGGAGAGCCGAACCTCGCAAACGCCATCTGTCGATACCTTCGGCGACGACTGCAACGTATCCTCGCCGCATGACGCGCAGGGAAGCCGAGCCCGAGCGCAGCAGGCCCCCCGGTTAGGATTGAGGGATGCAAACCACGCTCAACGAAGAGCAGGTCTATGAGGCGCTCGAGGAGGTCATCGACCCCGAGCTCGGCCTCGACTTCGTCTCCCTCGGCCTCGTCTACGACGTCGAGATCAACAGCGGCGAGGTCTTCATCACCTTCACCCTGACCACCCCCGCCTGCCCGATCGGACCCCAGGTCTCCGAGCAGATGCGGGAGTTCGTCGGCGAGCTGGACGGCGTCGAGAAGGTCCACCCGAAGATGGTCTTCGACCCGCCCTGGTCCCCGGAGATGATGTCCGAGGACGCCAAGTTCGCGCTCGGGTACTAAACGGCATAGCTATGCGGTTTCGGGTCGAGCCGCAAAGGCGACTGCAACCCAAACTGCAACCCTAACCGTCGAGCAGCGCCGCGATCTTCTCCGCCGCGTCCTCCTGCATGGCGGGGATAGCGTGGCTGTAGGTGTCGAGCGTAATCGCGATCGTGGCGTGCCCGAGGCGCTCCTGGACGACCTGGGAAAAGACGAGGCCACGCGACTCATACGACGGGCCCCAGGCGAGCCGCTCGTCCAGCTGGCGCTCGCGGTGTTCGCGAAGCGCGTCGAGCGTCTCGGCGTCGAGCGCGACGCTGCGGCGCCCGCGCCGGTCTTCGGCTCTGAGAAACGTGGCGCTCCCTTTCCCTCGATCAGGGTGCGCACGATCGCCAGACGCCCGGTATCGAAGTCCACCGCATCCCAGTCCAGGCCGAGCAGCTCGCCACGCCGCACGCCCGGTCGTCGCGGCCACGCGCCAGGCCGCATACAGCCGGTCGTCCCGTACGGGGCGAGGAGATCCGTCGGGTTGGCGTGCCGACCAGCTGCGTGGCGGCATCTCCTCGACCGACGCCAGCGAGGGCGCCTCGGCGCGGTCGGCTGGGTTGCGAGGGAGTCGCTGCCACGCCAGGCGGCGTCGGCGAGCGCCTGTCGCAGGACCGTGTGGACATAGCGGACGGTTCGCGGCGTAACCCTGGCCTACTCCGACAGCCCGGCGGCTTCGAGGGGCGAAACCCCTCCCTTCCCGGCAGTCGTTCAGGCGTCAACCGCAGAGCAAGACCGCACTGAGCTCTACGGGGACCCCGCTGCCGACCTTGAGCGCGTCGGCATGCCAGCTTTCCCCAGGTTTTGCTGGTGGGACGCGACCGGGATCAGGTATTGCGAGCTTGTCGCGCCTTTCTCGGAGAACCCGCCTCCACCCGGGATGAACCGCCCCTTGTTGGGGCATCCGGGGTCGAAGGTATTGGCAATCGCCAGCGTATCCACGAGCGTCGCAACGCTCGACGGCTCACCAGCGTGCGAGCGGCCCAGCCGCACGCTCTTTCTCTTCGCGCAATAGACGTAGCTGGTCAAGCTGCTTGCCTGGTTGGAGAGCACCTGGGCCTCCCAGCCCTTCTTCCCGCTGGGCAACGAGCCGATCACCGTGTTGGCCGCGCCGGTGGCCGTGAACGGCGGCGGGGTCGAGAAGCCGCCGGAGACCGTCTTGCCGGAGCGACAACGCGCCACCGTTGCGGGGCCGATCTGGGAGGTCCCCGGCGTGGCGACCGTCGTGCTGGCGTGGGTTGTCTTTGGTACCTCGTTCTGGCAATACAGGGAGACCTTGAGGGTGAACGTGCCCCAGAGGCTCTGAGCCGAGACGCGCCAGGAGCGCTGCCCGACCTTGCGCGACTCGTAGACGACACCGCTGCCGCTTGGCGGCAACGGCGGGCCCTGCATGGTGAATCCGGGGACGACGCCGTTCATATCGAAACCGGCGCTGATCGCTCGCCACGGTCCCAGATCCGGCCGCTCGGTCTTCGGACACGTGGCCGTTGCGGTTGCGATTGCCCCCGCTGTCTCGGCGGAGCCGAAGGCCTTCACCACCTGCATGCGCCGGTTCTTCTTCTCCGGATGCCCGATCGACGGCGCTGGCGGCTCCCGGCACCAGCAGCGCCAGCGCGGTCAGCCAGAGTGAAAGCAGTTGCTACTCCTCGTCGCATCAGCCTTTTCCTAAGTCTTCGACACGGAATCGCTCCGTCAATAGTTCCAAAACACCGGCAATCGCCTGAGGGAGCGGCCAGGTGCGACATCGCCCACGCAGTATCGCGCGACGGGGGGAGGGTTGCCCAGCGTGACGCCGCACCACAAAGACCGCCGGGTAGCTCAGTGCAAAGAAAACCGCCCAGAAAAGGGTGCGCGTGTGAAGAGCGTCCCGAAAGAGGACCCCATGACGCGTCAGGAGATAGTCGCCATCCTCGAAGAGATCGCTCGCGACCCCGAGCAGTACCCGTCAGCCAGGGTCACGGCTATCCGCACCCTGCGCGAGTTGCAGGCCCCCGAGAAGCCCGCGACCGACTTCGACGCGCTAGACGAGGTGGCGGCGCGACGCCGCTGTCGCGCGAAATAGAAGCGGAAAGAACGGCGACGGGGCACACTGCGCGGTCGTCGGCGGCGTCCCCGCCCGAGTGATCCGAATGCGTGAAGCGCCCAAGACCCTGCGCTGGCCCGACCCCGTCGAGCCCGAGATCGACCCCG
>CAVVBU010000010.1:0-63191 GCA_963746615.1 uncultured Solirubrobacterales bacterium
GTGGTTGATGTCGATGCCGAGGAAGTCCTCGACCGTCCTGATCGTCGAGCCCGGATTGCCCTTGGAGCTGTTCGTGTTGCAGGCGAGCGAGGCGTTGATCTTCTGCGAGCCGCAGTCGGGGATCGCCGCATAGCTGTCGCGCGGGATCGAGAGCTTGCGAAAGGAGCCCAGCCCGGCGTGCAGCACCATGATCGTGTCCGCGCGCGGCGGCCCCTGGCCCTCTGTTCCGTTCGCGTTGCGCTGGGTATTCCCTCGCCGGTCGCCGCCGAGGATGAGGATGTTCTGGCCGGCGAGCAGCAGCGGCCCGCCGCTGAGCGCCTCCTTGGCCGAGTCGGGCGAGCTTGCCCTTCTGGATCTGCGCCGAGATGGCGAAGGCGAGGAAGCTGATCGCCAGCCAGCCGACGACGGCGATCAGCACCCAGCGCAGCCAGCGGCGCCCGCCCTCATCGCCCGAGCGGGGGCGGTCCCGCCGCCCGCCGTCCCGCCGCCCGCCGCCCTTGCCGCCGCCCCGGCGCAGGCTGGCGACGTCCGGCTTGCGAAGCCGGTCGATCAGCCGCGGCCGCGAGCGGTAGACCTTGTAGTCCGGACGGCCCGAGCGCCCGCCGCCGCCCGACGACGAGCGGCCCTCGGTCGATGACTTGCGCGCCCCCGAGGGCGACTTGCCCGACCCCGAAGGCGACTTGCCCGACTTGCCCGACTTGCCCGCTTGCCGGACGAGCGAGCGCCCCCTCGGGACGAGCCTCCCGAGCGGTAGACCTTGTAATCCGGGCCCTCGGGCGGCCGTCGCCCTTCTTCCTCTGCCATTCGGTTATCAATACTGCCGAATGCCGGCGACGCAAGACCCCTCTCCATCCGGGACCCGGGCTTGAGCTCGCGCGAGGCGATCGGCATCGACCTCGGCGGGACGAAGATGCTCGTCGGCGTCGTGGACGACCGGCAGCGGATCCATCACGAGAGCCGCGAGCGATCCCGGGGCCTGACCGAGGACGAGATCGTGGCGGCGCTCGAGGAGGAGATCACCGAGGCTCGGGCCAAGCATCCCGGCGTCGTCGGCGTGGG
This sequence comes from uncultured Solirubrobacterales bacterium, assembly GCA_963746615.1. Taxonomy (GTDB): domain Bacteria; phylum Actinomycetota; class Thermoleophilia; order Solirubrobacterales; family 70-9; genus SHVA01. Next base: position 1,060 of record CAVVBU010000010.1, read on the forward strand.
CGTGGGCATCCCCTGCACGATCGACCAGGAGCGCGGCGTCGCGATCACCTCGGTCAACCTCGAGATCACCGATGTGCCGATCCGCGACCTGCTGCGGGAGCGGTCGGGGTTGCCGATCTTCATCGACAACGACGCCAACTGCGCCGCGCTCGCCGAGCACCTCTATGGCGCCGCGAAGGGCTGCGACAACGCGATCCTGCTGACGGTGGGAACGGGCATCGGAGGGGGAGTGATCATCGGCGGCGAGGTCTACCGCGGCGCGATCGGCGCGGCCGGGGAGCTCGGCCACATCGTCATCGACTACGACGGTCCTCCCTGCCAGGGCAACTGCCCCAACAATGGCTGTGTCGAGACGCTGGCGTCCGGCACGGCGATCTCCCGCGAGGGCAAGGCGGCGGCCGAGAGGCACCCCGAGTCGGCCCTGGGCAAGGCGCTCGCGGCCGGCACCTGGGACGGTGGGCGCACGGTCACCGACGCGGCGGTCGCCGGCGACGAGGTCGCCCGCGGGGTGGTGGCCCAGGCCGGTCACTTCCTCGGGGTGGCGCTTGCCGATCTCGCCAACATCTTCAACCCGGAGGTGATCGTGATCGGCGGCGGTGTCTCCAACGTCGGGGACATGCTGCTCGACCCCGCCCGGGAGGAGCTGGGCTCGCGGGCGCTGCCTCCGATGAACGAGACACCGGTGAAGCTCGCCGAGGCGGGCGAGGACGCGGGCATGATCGGGGCCGGCGCCATGGCTCTGACCGAGACCGAGTCGGGGCGCTAGGGCGTGCCCGGCAAGCTGACCGTCTGCCCGACCCCGATCGGGAACCTCGAGGACACCACCCCACGCGTCCGCCATGCCCTCGAGCAGGCCGACGTCGATCGCCTGCGAGGACACCCGCCGCACCGGCCGCCTGCTGGAGCTGCTCGAGATCCCGGCGCCGAAGCTGGTCGCCTATCACGACAACATCGAGGCCGAGCGTGCCCGCGAGCTGGCGCAGAGGATCGAGCGGGGGGAGGCGGTGGCGCTGGTCTCCGACGCCGGCATGCCAGGCCTCTCCGACCCCGGCTACCGGCTGATCCGCGCCTGCATCGACCGCGATCTGACCGTAGAGGTGCTGCCGGGCCCCTCCGCCGTGGTCGTCGCCCTGGTCGCCTCCGGGCTCCCCGTGCATCGCTGGCGCTTCATCGGCTTCCTGCCCCGGCGCGCCGGCGAGCTCGAGCGGGTGCTGGAGTCTCCGGAGACGGTGGTCGCCTTCGAGTCCCCGCGGCGGCTGAAGGAGTCGCTCGCGGCCCTCGCCACCCTGGCGCCGGAGCGGCCGGCCGCCGTCTGTCGCGAGCTGACCAAGCTGCACGAGGAGATCGCCCGCGGGCCGCTAGGGGAGCTCGCACGGCATTACAGCGGCGACGTCCGCGGCGAGATCGTCGTCGTCATCGGCCCGGCCTCCGAGGCGGGGCCCGGCGACATCGCCTTCGCCGTCGACGCCCTTCGCGGCCTCGTCCGCGCCGGCGCCAAGCCGCGCGCCGCCGCCAGCGTTGTCGCCGCGCTCACCAACGTGCCGGCGAACGAGCTCTACAAGCAGCTGACCGGTCGCGATGCTCGGAGGTAGCCGGGGCTGGCGATACCGTGGTGGCCGGAGGTTCGGATGGCAAAGCGCGATCCACGCCTGGTGTCGCTCGGCTACGGCAAGTTCGCCCGCGCCGACCTGATCTACGCCCTGGTGCCGCTCGATCCCGAGGACCGCGGCGAGGGCCGCCGCACCTACGTCCACGTCGAGGGCATGGCCGACCCGATCGTCGCCTCCCGCTCCGAGCGGGCGATCCTCGCCGACGTCGAGGCCGCCCTCACCGAGGCCGCCGGCATCCCCCGCAAGCGCAGCCGAGCCAAGGGCCAGGAGAAGCTGCTGCTAGGCTCACGGCTTCGTGAGCCTACTACGTCACCACGCCGATCTACTACGTCAACGCCGAGCCGCACCTGGGCCACGCCTACTCGACGATCGCCGCCGACATCCTCGCCCGGCACATGCGCCAGCGCGGCGAGGACGTCTTCTTCCTCACCGGCACCGACGAGCACGGCGAGCCGGTCGCCCAGGCGGCCGAGAAGCGAGGGGGTGACGCCGCGCGAGCTCGGCCGATCGCAACGCGCCGCGCTTCAAGGAGCTGACGGCCAAGGTCAACGCCTCCAACGACTTCTTCATCCGCACCACCGACCCCGAGCACGTAGGCGAAGGTGCAGGAGATCGTCCAGCGGGTCCACGACAACGGCCACGTCTACGAGGGCACCTACGAGGGCTGGTACTGCCCCCGCTGCGCCGACTTCAAGACCGAGTCGGAGCTGGGCGAGGGCAACACCTGCCCGATCCACAAGATCCAGCTCGAGCGCGAGCGCGAGGAGAACTGGTTCTTCAGGCTCTCGGCCTTCCAGGAGGACGCTCGAGCGGCTCTACGAGGAACGCCCCGACTTCGTGACGCCCCGACTTCCGCCGCAACGAGGCGCTCTCCTTCATCCGCCAGGGGCTGCGGGACGTCTCGCTGTCGCGGCCGAAGCTGACCTGGGGCGTGCCGGCTCCCCTGGGACCCCGACCAGGTGATCTACGTCTGGTTCGACGCGCTGCTCAACTACGTCACCGCGCTCAGCTACGCGCGCGAGGGCGAGGACCTGACGGAGCGCTTCTGGCCCGCCTTCCACGTGATCGGCAAGGACATCCTCAAGTTCCACGCGGTCTACTGGCCGGCCTTCCTGATGGCCGCCGGACATCGAGGTGCCGCAGGCGGATGTTCATCCACGGCTACCTGCTGATGGAGGGGCACAAGATGTCGAAGTCGCTCGGCAACGTGCTCGACCCGTTCGAGGTGATCGAGCGCTTCGGCGCCGACGCCCTGCGCTACTACTGCTTCCGCGAGGTCTCCTTCGGCCAGGACGGCTCGGTCTCGGCCGGCCGGCTTCGAGGCCCGCTACGAGACCGAGCTCGCCAACGAGCTACGGCAACCTCGCCAGCCGCACGCTGGCGATGATCGAGCGCTACCGCGACGGCGTGGTGCCCGAGGCCGAGCGCCGACCCGGCGCTGGCCGGCGCGCTTCGACGGCGTGCCCGAGCGGGCTGCGCGAGCTGCTCGACCGCGCCGAGCTGACCCAGGCGCTGGAGGAGATCTGGGCGCTGGTGCGGCGCCTCAACCGCTACGTCGAGGAGACCCGCGACCCGTGGGACCTGGCCGAAGAGACGGAGCCAAGGCTGAGGCCGAGCGGCTCGACCAGGTGCTCTACAGCCTGGCCGAGGGCCTGCGGGTGACGGCGCTGCTGCTGCACGCCTACATGCCCGAGACGACCGGCCGGCTGCTCGGCGCGCTGCGGCGAGCCCGATCGCGGGCTCGCCGAGTTCGGCTCGCGGGGCGGCGGCCAGCAGGTCGAGAAGCTCGCGCCGCTCTTCCCGAAGCTCGAGGCCGAGCCGGCCGCCTGAGCGGCTGCGCGCGTGACGATTTCGCGGCGAGGTCATCGCTCGCCATGCGCCTTCGCTGGGTTTCGGTGCATGAGCAAGGCGGAGGGCGTGGATTCTGCTGGGCGCGGTGGCGGCACTCGTGCTGGCGCCCGCCTCGGCGATCGGCCGTGCCAAGGCGGGCAAGTCCGCCAACAACGAGGACCTGATCCGCTACAGCGGGCCCGAAGCGGATCGAAGATCGCAGAAGCGGATGAAGTACTTCCTCGTGTGCACGGCGATTGCGATGTGACCGTCTCCTCGACCCTGGTCGTCCCGGGACCCGAACCTCGGGCCGCTGGTCGACCAGAAGCCCTTCGGCGCCGGCACCCCGATCGAGGCGCTGCGTCATCGTCAAGAGCAAGGCGGGGCGCCGTTCCTCAAGGACAACGCCGACAGCTCGCGGATCAAGTCGAAGGTCAGCGCCACCGACATCGCCACCGGCGACACCGATACCGACAAGCGCAGCTTCAAGTTCAAGACCTGAGAAGCGCTCGGGTTCGCTCCATCGGCCCCGCCTAGACTCGGGCGCCGATGGTCGACTCCCACGCCCATCTCGGGCTCTGCGAGCCCGACGACGCCGAACTCGTCGCGGCCGCACGCGAGGCCGGGGTCAGCCGACTGCTCACCGTCGGCATCGACGAGGGGTCGAGCCGGGAGGCGATCGCGGCCGCCGCGGCCCACGAGGAGGTCTTCGCCTGCGTCGGACGGCACCCGAACGGCACCGTCGACTTCAACGCCGAGGCCGCGAGCACGATCGAGAACCTCTGCCGTCGGCCCGCAGGTGGTGGCGGTTGGGGAGACCGGGCTCGACTACTACCGTGACCGCTCGCCCGGCGAGGCACCAGCGCGGGGCCTTCGCCGCGCACGTGGAGATAGCCCGCCGGGTCGAGCTGCCGCTGGTGATCCACATGCGCGACTCGGCCGACGACACCTTCGAGCTGCTCGAGGAGTACGGCGGGCGGGGTCGAGGTCATCCTCCACTGCTTCTCGGAGGGGCGGCCGTGGGCCGAGCGGGCGGCCGCGAACGGCTGGTACTGCTCGTTCGCCGGCAACCTCACCTACCCGAAGGCCGAGGAGATCCGCGAGGCGGCGGCCTCGGTTCCCGGAGACCGGCTGCTGGTCGAGACCGACTCGCCCTTCCTCGCGCCCCAGCCGGTGCGCGGCAAACCCAACCAGCCCGCCAACGTGGTCGCGACCGCCGAGCGGCTCGCCGAGCGTGCGCGGCGTCGCCTGACGAGGAGCTGGAGCGGACGGTCGAGGAGAACGCCGCCCGCGTCTTCGGCTGGTGACGGCGGCTCCGCGCCCCGGCCGCCGCCAGCGCCGGCTGGGCCAGAACTTCCTCGCGGACCCGAACCTGCTCGACGCTGATCCTGCGGGAGGCCGAGCTGGCCGCGACGGACGTCGTTCTCGGAGGTGGGCGGCGGGCGGCGGCGCGCTCACCGAGCGCCTGGCGCCGAAGCGCCGCCTTCGTCCACGTGATCGAGGCTCGACGAGCGGCTGCGCGCCCGAGCTCGAGCCCCTGGCCGAGCGGGCGAAGAACGTCGGGCTGATCTGGGGCGACGCGCTCCGGGTCGACCTGGCCGCACTCGGCCGCCGCCGACGAAGATGGTCTCCAACCTGCCCTACTCGATCGCGACCCCGGTCCTGCTCGCGCCGTCGCCGAGCTTCCGGTCAATCACTGGTTGCCTGGTGCTGGTGCAGCGGGAGATCGCCGAGCGACTGGCGGCCGCCCCCAGGCAGCCGTACCTACGGTGCCCCGAGTGCGCTCCTGCAGCTCTCCTGCCGGGTCGCGCGCCTGCGAAACGTGGATCCGGCGGTGTTCACCCCCCGCCCCCGGGTCGAGTCGGCGCTGGTGCAGGCTGACCCGCTTCGCGCCGGCTCCCCCAAAGGCGACGCGCGCCGTGATCCGTGAAGCCTTCGCCCACCGGCGCAAGTCGCTTGCCCGCTCGCTGGAGCTGGCGCGGCCGGGGAGCCTGGAGCCGGCCCGGCGAGCGCTGGCGGAGCTGGGGCTGCCCGAGGACGCCCGCGCCGAGTCGCTGGCGCCGGAGGAGCTGGCCAGCCTGGCTGAGAAGCTGGGGCAGCCATGATCATCAGCGCCCCCGCCAAGCTCAACCTCTGCCTCTACCTCGGCCCGACCACGCGAGGACGGCCTGCACGAGATCGTCTCCCTGTTCGAGCCGCTCAGCCTGGCCGACGAGCTCGAAGTGACCGAGGCGGACGAGGACGAGGTCATCTGCGAGGGCGTCGAGGGGCCTGACCTGACCGCTCGGGCGCTGGTCGCCCTGCGCGGTAGTGGCTGGGAGCGGCCGCCGCTGCGGATCGAGGTCCGCAAGCGAATCCCGATCGCAGCCGGGCTGGAGGGGGCAGCGCGGACGCCGCGGCGGTGTTGAGGCTGGCTCGCGGCGAGGTCGACGGCCTGGGCCGGATCGCCGCCGAGCTCGGTGCCGACGTCCCATCTCAGCTCGACCCGCGCCCGGCGCTGGTCACCGGTGCCGGCGAGCTGGTCGAGCCGATCGCCTGGCCGAGCTCCTACCAGGTGGTCCTGGTCCCGCAGCGGGACGGGCTCTCCACCGTGGCGGTCTACGCCGAGGCCGACCGCCTCGGCTTGGCGCGCCCGATCGCAGAGCTCGCCCGGATGGAGAACCGGCTTCGCGAGGCGACCAGGAGCGGGGACTCGCCGCTGGCGTACTCCGATCTGCTCGTCAACGACCTGGAGAGGGCCGCGCTCTCCCTGCGGCCGGAGATCGAGCGGGCGCTTCGACGTCCTGCGCGAAGCGGGCGCGGTACACACCATGGTCACCGGCTCGGGCCCCACCGCCGTGGGGCTGTTCGAGGAGCTGGACGAGGGCGAGGCGCTCGACCGGCTGTACGAGAGCTGCCCCCAGGCGATCGCGACGGCCCCCTCGGCCGGCGCCGCCGTGCTGGCGGTGGACCCGTGAGCCGGCTGCGCGCCAACCGCCGGTGGCTGATCCGCGGCGGGATCGTGGCGCTGGTCGTGCTCGTCTACCTGCTGCGCAAGGAGGTGCTCCCCGACCTCGACCTGGAGCAGATCGTCAAGGACCTCTCCAAGGGCCTCGGCGCCTGGACCTACCTGCTGGTGGGTGCCCTGGCCTTCCTGGAGACCGGGGCCTTCGTCGGACTGATCGCGCCGGGTGAGTTCACCGTCATCCTCGGCGGCGCCGTCGCCGGCCAGGGGGAGATCTCGTTGCCGCTGATCATCGCCGTCACCTGGCTGGCGGCCTTCCTCGGCGACTCGCTCAGCTTCATGCTCGGCTCCAAGCTCGGACGGGGGTTCCTCATCCGCCACGGCGAGAAGGTGCGGATCACCGAACCCCGCTTGCGCCAGGTCGAGAGCTACTTCTCGCGCCACGGCGGCAAGACGATCCTGATCGGGCGCTTCATCGGCCTGGTCAGGGCGCTGGCGCCGTTCATCGCGGGCAGCAGCCACATGCGCTACCGCGACTTCGCTCCGTACAGCATCCTCGGCACGGGGCTGTGGGCGACCGGACTGATACTGGTCGGCTACTTCTTCTCGCAGAGCCTCGACACGGTCAGCAAGATCGTCGGGCGGGGGCTAGCTGGCTTTCGGCGTCCTCATCGGCGTCGTCGTGGCGATCGCGCTCGCCTACCGGCACCTGCGGGTACCGGAGAACCGCCGACGAATCGTGGAGGCGATGGAGCGCCGCCGGTACCTGCGCCCACTGCTGGCCCTGGGCCGCCGGCTGCAGCCGCAGGCGCGGTTCGTCTGGGATCGGCTGACGCCCGGGGGCCTCGGGCTCGAGCTGACCACCCTGCTCGCCGTGCTCTCGGTCAGCCTCTTCGTGCTGATCGCCTACTGGTCCGTGATCGTCGGAGATCCCGGTCCGACGCCCGGCGATCAGACCGCCGCCGACATCGCCGACAGCATCCGGGCGGGCTGGCTCACCGACGTCGCCAAGGCGATCACCGACCTCGGATCGGGATGGGTCGTCCTGCCGCTGGCCGCGGTAGCGGGCGTTGCCCTGGCGCTGAGGCGGCGCTGGATCGAGCTGGCGGTGCTGATCGGCGGCGTCGCGATCATCGCCTTCATGCCCGGCGCGATCAAGGGCTGGACCGAGCGGCCGCGGCCGCAGGGAGGGGAGGTCTCCGCGCCCGGCTATTCCTTTCCCAGCGGTCACGCCGCCCGCGCGACCCTCTACACCTGGCTCGCGGTCACCCTCGCCCTGCGCGTCGTTCCCGGCCTGACCAGGCGCAGCCTGGTGATCGCGGCCGGGATAGCGCTCACCGTCCTCATCGGCCTCACCCGCGTCTATCTCGGCGTTCACTGGCTCAGCGACGTCAGCGCCGGCTGGGCGCTGGGGTTCGCCGGCTTCGCAATGTGCGCGGTGATTGCGCTGATCGCCGTCCACATCCGCCAGAATCCCGCCTCCGATGCACGAGATCGCGACATTCGCGACGGGCCTTCCCCTGCTCCTCGCGGTGGCGCCTGAGTACCTGCTGTTCGGCGGGGCGGGGCTGATCACCCTGCTCGCCTTCAGCGGCCTCATCCTCGCGCCTGCGCTGGGAGCCTACGGCCGCGCCTGGGAGAAGTTCGCGGCCGCCTTCCTCTCGCTCTTCGTGCTGGCGACGCTGGTGGCGATCGGGGTGGCGGTCGGCGTCGCGATCGTCTACTACTGGAACGACATCACCAACGCGCTCCACCTCTAGCCGTTCCTGGCCCGACAGAAAGCACCTGAGATGAACAGCGAGACCGCTGAGCCGACCGCCGATTCGGGCTTCGAGGACAGGCTCGCCGCGCTCTCCGAGGCGGTTGAGTCGGGCTCGGGCCTGCCCGCCGTGGCGCGGGCGGCCTCCAGGGTCCTTGACGCCAGCGTCGCACTGATCGATCGCGCCAGCTCGGTGCTCGCGGTCGCCGCCGCCTCGCCCGACGAGGAGCGCAAGCTGCTCGCCGGCGGCGAGGGCGTCGAGCGCCTCGAGCTGAGGGTCGCCGACAGCGAGGTCGGTGAGCTGCGCTGGCGCCCGCGCGCCGAGTCGAAGCCCGGCCCGGCGATGCTGAGGATGGTGGGCACCCTGCTCGGCCTGGAGCTGGAGCGCCTGCGCTCCCCCGACTGGGCCACCGATGAGGCGGCGAGCGACTTCGTCCGCTCGCTGCTTACCCGGCATGTGACCGACCGTGGCGACATCCTCGCCCGCGCGGCCGAGCTGGGCGCCGACCTCTCCGAGGGCGGCGGCGTGGTCATCGCCCGGGCGACCCCGCACGCGGCCCAGGCCGGCGATTGGCGCTCCCGCGTGATGGTGCTGGCGCTGCGGGCGGTGCGCGGGATCAGCCCGGGTGCCCTGGCGGGAGAGGGCGAGGGCGACGGCGCCGAGGTGATGGCGATCGTCCCCGCCGAGGGCTCCGGCGAGGCGCGGCTCGCCCGCGCGGCCGAAGCGCTCGCCGACGAGCTCGCCGAAGAGCTCAAGGGGTTCGCCGTCACGGTTTCGGTCAGTCGTCTCGCGTCGGACCCGGTCGATCTCTACCGAGCGGGCCAGGAGGCCCGTCTGGCGGTCAACGTCGGCGCCGCCGAGGGCGCCCGGATCCTCGCCTTCGAGGACACCGGCGCCTACCGCCTGCTGCTGCCGGCGATGAGCGACGACCCCGCCGAGCTAAAGCGCTTCTACTCCGAGACGATCGAGCCGCTCGCCGCCTACGACGAGCAGTACGAGACGGAGCTGGTCTCGACGGTCGAGGCCTACCTCGACCACGACGGCAACGTCGCCGCCACCGCCCAGCACCTGTTCACCCACCGCCACACGATCCGCTACCGCCTGGAGCGCGCCCGCGATCTCTGCGGGCACGACGTCACCTCCACCGAGGGCCGCGAGAAGCTCGGCCTGGGGCTGAAGGCGATGCGGGTGCTCGGCATCTCGCCGCCCGGCGGCCCGGCGCTGGAGCCTGGCACCGAGGGAGGGACGGTGCCTCCCGCCAAGGGCGACTAGCCGCCACCAGCTCGCAGCATCTTGGAGCGGCCGCTTGCAGCCGTGACTGATGCTGGGCGGGCGCTCGTGGCTGCGACCTGATGGCGAAGCAGGAACTAGGGCAAGCAACCCAGAACAGCACCGCGGAAATCCTCCGCGGGAGGGGTTTGGGTCCACACCACGCTGACGGAGCCGTGTGGCTCAACCGAGACGCTGGCCCCTTCCTTTTTCGATTCCGTCACGTTCGCCTCCACGTGGGGAAGCAACCGGCTTGCCTCGTCCGCGCTGCCGTAGATGGCAACGAACGCGCTTTCCCGATCGCCACCGCTGACGATGAGCTCAAAGGCCGGCGCGTCCTCGTCTCCCGGGCCTTTCGGACCGCCGATCGCGCGGAAGCCGGCGTCCTTCACACAACCTCGGGCCTGGACGAACTGTGTCCTCGGCGAGCCGTCGGGAGAGCCGGTATCCGAGGAGGGGCTACTGCCGTCGCCGCAGCCCGCAACAGCCAGAACCGTCACCACCGTCGCGACGAGCGGGGTGACCAAAGAGAGTCCCGGGTGGTGGCGGCGCATTTAGGTCATGGTCCCAGTTGCAGGGTGGTTCGCACGCGGATCAGGGCGACGAACCTGCGCAGCGGCAGGAAACGAATTCTTCCGCGGCAAGACTGCAGAGATCGCGGAGCAGCGCTCCAAGTTTTTGACAGCGGGCGCTCGGGTGTCCTGGGCGCTGCCCCGCGGCGCGTAGAAGAAAGTCGTACTGTCAAAGCCGGTCAACCGAAGGAGGCTCTCCATGAAGATCGCAGTCATCTACCGGCCGCGGCATACGCCGCCGTTCGAGGCGATACCGGGGATGTTCGAGGGGGTGGCGGCGTGGATCGAGAAGTACGGGGACCGCTTCGAGACCTTGTACTTCTTCGCCGGCGGTGGGGGCATGGGCGTCGCTGACGTCGATGACTCGGCCGAAATGCAGCGGATGACCGCCGAGCATCCGTTCACGATCTACGCCGACGTCGAGTTCCATCCGGCCGTCGACGCCGAAACGTCGTTGAAGACTCTCAAGGAGGCGCTCGCGCCGCGCTGATTGCAGCCGGATCGCCGCTGACCCACGGCTTTCGATCGGAGCTGGCGGGAAGAACTGTTCGCAGAGCCGGTCGAGACTCCACCGCTCCCGCTCGCCAGGCAAAGCGGGAGCCACGGAACCACCGCAAGCGTGGAATGCGACCGTTACGTCCGCCGGGCCATGATTTCGGAGAAGAGGCCGTGGGGGCCCTCGCGCTCGATCGCGAGGTCGTCGCTGATCACGTGGGAGAGGGCGTTGATCAGCGCCAGGTGGGTGAAGGCCTGGGGGAAGTTGCCCCAGTGGCGGCCCGTCTTGGCGTCCAGTTCCTCGGCGTAGAGCTTCAGGTCGCCGGCGAAGGAGAGCAGCCGCTCGCACAGCTCGCGGGCCGACTCGGCGTGGCCGATCTCCGAGAGGGCGGCGACCAGCCAGAAGGAGCAGATGGTGAAGGTGCCCTCCTCGCCGGAGAGGCCGTCGTCGGTCTCCTCGACGCGGTAGCGGAGCACCAGGCCGTCCTCGGTCAGCTCGTCCTCGATCGCCAGCACCGTCGCCTTCACCCGCTCGTCCTCCGGCGGCAGGAAACGGACCAGCGGGATCAGCAGGGTGGAGGCGTCGAGGGCGTCGGTTTCGTAGTGCTGGCGGAAGACGCCGCGCTCGCTCACCCCCTTCTCCAGGATGTCGGCGCGGATCTCGTCGGCTGTCGCGCCCCAGCGCTCGGCCAGCCCGGGCTCGTCGCGGCGCTCGGCGAGCCGGGTGCCGCGGTCCATCGCCACCCAGCACATGAGCTTGGAGGAGATGTAGTGCTTGGGCTCGCCGCGCGCCTCCCAGATTCCCTGGTCGGGCTTCGACCAGACCTCCGCGGCGGCGTCCACCTGCTCCTCGAGCAGCTCCCAGAGGTCGTCGTAGAGGTGGTCCCGGGCCTTGGTGTGGATGTAGACCGAGTCGAGCAGGGCTCCGTAGACGTCGTTCTGCCGCTGGGAGTGGGCGGCGTTGCCGGTGCGGACCGGCCGGGCTCCCTCGTAGCCATGCAGGTCGAGGGAGCGCTCGGTCAGTTCGCGCTCGCCGCCGATGCCGTACATGATCTGGAGGCCGGCGCCGCTGGCGCCGCGGCAGACCTCGGTCACGAACTGGACGAAGTCCTGGGCGGCGACGTCGAAGCCGAGCGTGTGCAGCGCCCAGAGGGTGAAGGTGGCGTCGCGGATCCAGGTGTAGCGGTAGTCCCAGTTGCGCTCGCCGCCCGGCGTCTCGGGAAGGGAGGTGGTGAGCGCGGCCACGAGAGCGCCGGTCGGTGCGTAGGTGAGTCCCTTCAGGACCAGGGCGGAGCGCTGCAGGTACCCCCGCCACGGGTGGTCGGGGAAGTCGCCCTCGTGCAGCCAGTGACGCCAGAACCTGGCGGTGGTCGCGATTCGCTCCCTGGCGTCGTCGTCCGACGTCGGCGGCGACTGGTCGCTTCCCCAGGTGAGGGCGGTGTAGGCGAACTCGCCCTCCTGCAGCGTGTGGCGGGCCAGCGCCCGGGTGCCCTCGAGGCCGAGGTGGAGGTCGCCGCTGAGGCGAAGCTGGTCGCCCTCGTCGTCCAGATCGAGCACGGCCGCGGTTGGCCCCTCCTCGCCCCAATGCGGCCGCCGCTCGCCGTAGCCCGGCGCCGGCTCGCAGAGCATGGAGAGCTCCACCTCGCCCTGGATGCACCCGGCGGTGCGCAGCAGCAGGCGCTCGGCGTCGTAGTCGGGCGGCGGACGGGTGTGCGGGTCGTCGGCGCGCCGGCGCCACTCGCCGATGACGAGGGCGTCGTGGATTACAACCCAGCCCGTCGGGGTCATCCAGGTGGTCTCGATGATGTTGGTGCCCGGCTCGTAGCGGCGGCTGGTGGGCGTCGCCATCCCCTCGGGGCCGAGCCGGTAGCGACCCGCCCCGCGGTCGAGCACGGCGGCGAAGACGCTGGGCGAGTCGAAGCGGGGCAGGCAGAGCCACTCGATCCCGCCGTCGGGCGCCACCAGCGCCCCGGTGTGGCAGTCCGAGAGGAAGCCGTAGTTGCCGATGCGGGGATACGGCGAGACGGAGGGCGAGCTCACGCGAGACCGGCCTGGGCTCGCGCGTAGGGCTCCAGCCCCTCCATCGCGCGCGCCGCGGACCAGTTGTGGTTGTAGCGGAAGATCGGGCGGGCGATCGGGGTGAGGATGCGAAGCAGCGGGCGGTCGGCGTTGACCACCCAGTCGAAGCGGACGTGGACGGTGCCGTCGTCGTTCGACGTCAGCGTCCAGTTGCCGCTGCCGCTGAGGTCGCCGACCACCTTCACCGCGAAGGTGTTGGGCCGCTCGTAGGCGACGATCTCCGAGGTCGTCTTCAGCGTGTAGGGCAGCCGCCCCTTGAAGTGCTGCTTGGTGGTGCAGCCCAGCGCCGGCTCGCAGTCACCCTCGACCTCGATGTAGACGGGCTTCCACCACTCCGGGTAGGTGCGCGAGTCGGCCAGCGCGTCGAAGACCGCCTCCTGCGGGGCGTCCACGTCCCACTCGTCGAGGAACACGTACTCGTTGGCCATCCCCGCGGAACCTATCCGAGCGGTCGGGCTTACGCCACCCTCAGGCCGGGAGACAGTCGCAGTGGTCAAATCGAATGGAACACTCCGGGAGGAGGACTCGAACCTCCCTCTGCGGGTCCAAGGCCCGCCGGGTTAGCCAGCTACCCCATCCCGGATCAGGGCGGAGTGTAGGTGGCTCAGGTTTGCCGACGACCGCGTTTCCGTCCGAGGCGGATGCGAACATATGTTCGATCAACGATGCCGTGGAAACCGTCGTATTCGAGAAAGCAGGCTCGAGATGCAATCCAGCGATCGACCAGCTGGAGCGAGGCTCTTGAGCGACTCGGATGTAGCCGGCACGGGAAGAACTCTCGGACCCTGCGGAAGTGGGCGGCCCGCTGGGGCATCTCCGTTGATCACCTCCCTGAAGGCCGGACAGGACCCCGTCGTCGACACAGGTACACCGAGGAGGAGGCTCGCGCGGCCATTGCCGGCTCGCAGTCGTGGTCAGAGTCGTTGCGCCGACTCGGCTATTGCCCGACAGGGGCCAACCCGGAGACCCTCAAGAAACGAGCTGTGGAGTGGGGCATTTCAACTGAACACTTCGACCCGTACGCCCGCGCTCGGGGCCCACGCTCGAGCCGCACACCGCTGGAGGAGATCCTGGTCGAGAACTCAAGCTACAACCGCAGCAGTCTCAAGCGCCGGCTGTTCGAGGAGGGGTTAAGGGAGCGGAGGTGCGGGCTCTGTGGTCAGGCTGAGCTGTGGCACGGCAAGCGGATGGGTCTGATCCTCGATCACGTCAACGGGGTCCGCGACGACAACCGCCTGAAGAACCTGCGGATCGTTTGCCCAAACTGCGCCGCCACGCTCGCCACCCACTGCGGCCGCAAGAACAGGGCTCCGATCGAGCCAAAGGCGTGCCTTCGGTGCCGGAGGGAGTTCCTGCCCAACTACCGGAAGCAGCGCTACTGCTCGGCGGAATGTGGTCGCCGGTGGGATCGGACGGGGCACCCGCTGCGTGCTGCCCGAAAGGTCGACTGGCCGGCGCGCGAGCAGCTGTTGGAGGAGGTGAACGAGCTCGGCTACCTTGCCACGGGACGGAAGTACGGAGTGTCAGACAACGCCGTCCGCAAGCGGCTTACGGCGGACGAGCGGGCACGCGCGGTCAGAGAGGGACGCGACCCGGATGTCGCCGAGATTCCGCGCCGTACCTGGCCGAACCGGCGAGATCGCAAGGCTGCCTGAGCCGGTGCCGATCGCGGGCGCACGGCGGCGCCCGCGGAAACGGGGCTGCGGCCTTACGATTCCGGGGTGAACACGTCGGCTCCCACAGCGCTGATCATGGCCGCGGGCGGGGGAACCAGGATGCGCTCGTCCGTGCCCAAGGTCCTGCACGAGGTCTGCGGGCGGCCGATGGTTGCCTGGCCGGTGCTTGCGGCGCGCGAGGCCGGCGCCGGGCGCATCTGCGTCATCGTCAGCCCCAACCACGATCAGATCGCCGGTGCCCTTCCCGAGGGGACCGAGACCGTGATCCAGCCCGAGGCCAACGGCACCGGCGGCGCCCTGCGGGCCGCGCGCGAGGTGATCGACTCCAGCGAGACCGTCGTCGTCCTCTCCGGCGACACTCCCCTGCTCGATGCGGACGCGATCGCCGGGCTCCTTGCCGCCCACGCGGATGCAGGTGCCGCGGCGACGGTGATGACCACCGAACTCGAGGACCCTGGGTCCCTCGGCCGCGTCGTCCGCGCGGAGGGCGGCGAGGTCGAGCGCATCGTCGAGGCCAAGAAGCCGGGCGACGCCACCACCGCCGAGCTCGAGATCAGGGAGGTCAACGCCGGCACCTACGCCTTCAGCGCCGCGGCGCTCGCCAAGGCACTCGACGGCATCGCCAACGACAACGCCCAGGGTGAGTACTACCTACCCGACGTCTTTCCCCTGATCCGCGAGGCGGGCGGCACCATCGCCGCCCACCGGGTCGGCGACCCCGCCGTCAACCTCGGCGTCAACGACCGCGCCGACCTCGCCCGCGTGGTCGAGCAGGCGCGCGCCCGCATCCTCGAGCGCCACATGCTCGCCGGCGTCACCGTGGTCGACCCCGGCTCCACCTGGATCGACGCCGACGTCGAGCTCGCCCCCGACTCCAGGATCGAGCCCGCGACCACCCTGCGCGGCGCGACCGCGATCGGCGCAGGCTCGGTGGTCGGCCCCATGACCACCCTGATCGACTCCCGCCTCGGCGAACGGGTCACCGTCCCGCACTCCTACCTCGTCGAGTGCCAGGTCGCCGACGGGGCGATGGTCGGCCCATTCGCCTACCTGCGACCCGGCGCCCGGCTGGCGGAGGGCGCCAAGGCGGGCAGCTTCGTCGAGATCAAGAACTCCGAGATCGGGCGCGGCGCCAAGGTGCCCCACCTCGCCTACGTCGGCGACGCCGAAGTGGGTGAGCGCACCAACCTCGGCGCCGGCACGATCATCGCCAACTACGACGGTTTCCGCAAGCACCGCACGAAGATCGGCGACGATGTGCACACGGGTATTGACACCGGGTTGGTCGCGCCCGTAGAAATCGGCGACGGCGCCTACACTGGTGCCGGCTCGGTGATCACCGAGGACGTGCCGCCGGGCGCCTTGGGCATTTCGAGGGCAGAGCAGAAGAACGTCGAGGGCTACGCCGAGCACAAGGCGAAGCAGGAGTCGGAGCAGCAGGAGAAGATGCAGCAGTCAGAGAGGAGGGGCAAGGGCTCGTGAGCACTGTCCAAGAGCGCACTCTCGAAGAGCAGCCCCAGCACGTGACCGCGATCCCGCAGGACTACACCAAGCGGCTGATGGTGTTCGGCGGCCGCGCGTCGATGGACCTGGCGCAGAAGATCTCGGGCCACCTCGACCTCGACCTGGGCGAGGTCACCCTGAAGACCTTCTCCAACGGTGAGGTCTATTGCCGCTACGAGGAGTCGATCCGCGGCGCTGACGTCTTCCTGGTCCAGTCGACCGCGGCGAACGAGGCCGCCGGGATGACCCCCAATGACGCCCTGATGGAGCTGCTGACCATGATCGACGCGGCGCTGGGCGCCTCCGCCCACCGGATCATCGCCGTCATGCCCTGGTACGGCTACGCCCGCCAGGACAAGAAGTCAGCTCCGCGGGAGCCGATCACGGCCCGGCTGGTCGCCCAGTGCCTCGAGTCGGTCGGCGTCGACCGCATCCTCACCATGGATCTCCACGCCGGACAGGTGCAGGGCTTCTTCCACGTCCCGCTCGATCACATGACGGCGATGCCGATGCTGACCCAGTGGTTCACCGACCAGCGCTTCGACTCCGACCTGGTGATCGTCTCCCCTGACGCCGGCCGGGTGAAGACGGCGCGTAACTTCGCCCGCAAGGTGGGCACCCACTGGGCCGTGATGGAGAAGGAGCGCCCCGCCCAGCAGGTCGCCGAGATCGGCTACATCGTCGGTGACGTCAAGGACAAGACCGCGGTGCTCGTCGATGACATGATCGACACCGCCGGCACGCTCTGCGCGGCGGCGCGCACGGTGCTCGACGAGGGCGCCAAGCGCGTCATCGCCTGCGCCACCCACGGCGTCTTCTCGGGGCCCGCCTACGAGCGGCTCGCCTTCGAGAGCTCCGGGATCGAGACGATCGTGGTCACAGACACGATGCCGTTGCCCCCCGGAGCCCCGGACAACATCCAGGTGATCTCGGCGGCCCAGACGCTCGCCGACTCGATCCGCCGCATCTTCACCGACGACTCGGTCTCCGAGATCTTCGCCGGCGAGAACCAGCTGTTCTAGGCTGCATCAACCGGCATCTCCTCACCTTCGCTTCCGGGGATGGCCGGGTTACGACCCCGGCGCCCTGGCAACCCTGTTACCGCTGTCCCACTATGCGCCAGCGGTCCTCGAGGTCCTTGAGGATGTAGGTGAGGCGGCTGGGGCCCTCGCCGCCCTGGCTCACGTTGAGCTCCACCGCGGCGCGGTTGCGATGAACCCGGACGTCGACGATCTCGTAGGAGCGGTCGGGCCCCGCCTCGAGCGAGGCCCGCAGGGCGCTCTCGCAGTCACCGTGCAGGCCGATCTGTCGCTCGAACCGGGCCGTGAGCACCTCGCAGGCGCGGCCGTACTCGCCGGTCTCCTGCACGGTGGTGAAGTCCTCGACGGCGCTTCGAACCTGCTGCTCGTCCGATTCCCCGCAGCCGGCGGCACCCGCGAACGCGGTCAGGAAGGCCAGCGCTGTCAGTGATCGGCGCATGAGGGCGGCCTCCGCAAGGCCTGCCGCAACCTAACACCGGCCCTCGGGCTCCGAAGAACGATTCATCTAACGTGGGCCGGGTGAGCGCCGCCCGAGCGGAACGACGCCTGCGCAGGATCGGCCACAAGGGGGCCGACGCGATCGTGCCCGGAAACACGCTGGAGAGCTTCGAGGCCGCTGTCGAGGAGGGCGTCGAGATGATCGAGCTCGACGTCCTGCGCAGCCGGGAGGGCCAGCTCGTCATCGCCCACGACTACGAGGACGCCCTCTCGCGCCGTCCGCTCGACCTGACCGAGGCCCTCGACGCCTTTCTCGATCCCCCGCTCGACCAGGTGGAGATCGACTGCGACCTGAAGCTCCCGGGACGCGAGGCCGAGCTCGCGGGCGTGCTCGCGGGCCACGACCTGTTCGACCGCGCGATGGTCTCGACCATGGAGATCTCCAGCATCGTCAAGCTGCGAGCGCTCGAGCCCGACCTGCGGCTGGGCTGGACCTACCCGAAGACGCGGCTCGACTGGCCCAGCAAGCGCTGGGCCGCCCCCGCCGTTGCCGCCGGGCTGGCGACGTTGCGCCGGCGCTTTCCCCGCATGCTCCTGGCCAGAGGGCCGGAGCTCGGGGTGCAGGCGGTCTGGGCGTACCACCCGGTGATCACCCCGCGCCTGGTCGAGGCCGCCGAGGAGGTCGGCGTCGAGCTGATGGCCTGGACCGTCGACGACGCCGAGCGCATCGCCGAGCTGATGGAGATGGGCGTGCACGGGATCTGCAGCAACGACCCGAGGCTCTTCGCGGAGGCGGAGAGGCTGATGGAGGCCAAGCCCCCAGCCGGCGCCGACGAGGACAGCGGGGATGACGAGGATCCTGACGCGAAGAAAGGCGCCGGCAAGGAGAAGGGAGTCGGCGAGAAGAAGGACGGCGACGAGGACTGACTAGGTGCGGCCGGCCACACCGGGCGTACGCGCGGTGCCGCGGCGCTCGAAGTAGCGCCACTCCGCCCCGCCGAGCACGGTCGAGGGCGGGTCAGCGTAGACCCACTCGCGCATGATCTTGTGCCAGTTGGCGGTCGCCCGCAGCTGGGCGAGGACCGCCAGCAGCCCGGTCTCCATCCGGCGCCCCATCAGCTCGTCGGCGGGGACGCTCTCCCGGCGCATCAGGTCGTAGTACTCCGAGCGCGGGTCGGAGGTCACCTCGACCACCCGCATCACCCGCTCCGGCGTGATCTCCACCTCGGCGTCCTCCATGTACCAGCCGCCGACCGCCTTCACCTGCTCCATCAGCCGCTCCGCCTCGACGTCGGCGTGGTCGACGAAGCCGAGGTCCTGGAGCGCCTCGCGCAGGCCGTGGGCGTCGTCGCGCGCGGCGGCGTCCACGGCTCGCTGCTCGAGCCGGATCTGCGTCTCGGTCAGCTTCTTGGTCATGCCGAAGTCGAGGAAGGCCACCCTGCCGTCGTCCAGCAGCAGGTAGTTGCCGGGGTGGGTGTCGGCGTTGAAGTGCTGCAGGTGGTAGATCGAGCCGAAGCAGAAGCGGAAGAGGATCTCGCCGAAGATGTCGCGGTCGTACTGGTCGAGCTTCTTCACCTGCTCGAAGTCGCGGCCCTCCACGTACTCGCTGACCAGCACCCGCCTGCGCGACAGTCGTGAGTGCACCCTCGGCACGTAGATGAAGGGATGCCCGTCGTAGGCGCGGGCGAAGGTGCGCTGGTTCTGCGCTTCGTACTCGTAGTCGAGCTCCTCGAGCACGCGCTCGCGCAGCTCCTCCGCGATCGCCCTCGCGTCGAGGCCCGGCGCCAGTGCCCGCGCCAGGCGGACGAGCATGCCGGCGTTGGCGAGGTCAGCCTCGAGCGCTTCGGCCACACCGGGGTACTGGACCTTGACCGCGACCATGCGCCCGTCCGGAAGCGTCGCCCGGTGCACCTGCCCGATCGAAGCGGCGGCGAATGCGTCCGGCTCGAAATGAGAGAAGAGCCGCTCGAGGCGCTCGCCCTCGTACTCCTCCTCCAGCACTTCGCGGACCCGCCTCCAGGGCATCGTCGGCGCCTTGGCGCGCAGCTTGGCGAGCTGCTCCTGATAGATCTCGCGGTACTCCGGCGGAAGGAAGTCGACGTCGATGAACGAAGCCATCTGGCCCAGCTTCATCGCGGCGCCCTTCATCTCCCCGAGCACGGCGGCGATGCTGAGCGCCGTGTCCAGGTGGCGGCTCTCCAGCCGCTCCTGCGCCTTCTCCGGCGATCGCGCCACGTTCGCCGCCGCGGTGGCCGCGTAGCGCGTCGCCTGGGTGCCGAGCGTCGCGCCCAACCGCGCCGATCGCTCCAGCCGGCCCTCGGGGATCTCTCCGCCCTCCTCGGGCTCCTCGGACACCTCGTCGGGGTCGCGGGGCGGGGGCCAGCCCTCCTTGAACCGCGGCACCTCCGCCGACCAGCGCTCGGCCTCCTCGCCGGCATGGGGCCGGTCGGTCGGGCGTTCGCTGGGCTCTTTTTCGGGATCGCGGGCCAAGGTCACCACACATTTTCTATCCTGACTGCGATTCAACCACCCCGGCCCGCGCCCCTGGGTGCCCGCGCCCGAGCAAATGGCTTCAGATCGAGCAACACTCAAGGTTCAGCAGCGCGACGAGTTCGGCTCTCGCGAGAGCCGCCGCCTGCGCCGCTCCGGCCTCGTGCCCGGGATCGTCTATGGCCACGGCGGCGACGCGCGGCCGTTCCAGGTCGACGAGCGCGAGCTGCGGGTCCTTCTCGGCGAAGGCCACACCCTGCTCGACCTCGAGCTCGACGGGTCCGCCGCCGTGCCGGTGGTGATCAAGGAGGAGCAGCGCCACCCGGTGCGCGGCGACGTCATCCACCTCGACTGCCTCGAGGTTCGCCTCGATGAGGAGATCGAGTCCGAGGTGCCGATCGAGCTGGAGGGAGTCGACCAGGCGCCCGGCGTCCGCGAGGGCGGCGTGCTCGAGCACGTCACCCGCGAGATCACGGTCGAGGCGCTGCCGACGGAGATCCCCGAGAAGCTCACCGTCGACGTCTCCGAGATGGTGATCGGCGACACGCTGCAGCTCTCGGTCATCTCACCTCCGCCGGGGGTCAAGTTCGCGGTCGATGACCCCGAGGAGGTCACGATCGCGACCCTGAGCCCGCCGCGCGTCGAGGAGGAGCCTGAGCCCGAGCTCGAGGAGGAGGCCGAGCTGGTCGGCGAGGGCGAGGAGGGCGAAGAGGGCGAGGCCCCCGCCGAGGGCGAGGAGGCGCCCGCGGAGGGCGAGGAGCCCGAGGGCGGCGGAGACTCGGAGGGCGAGTAGCCGTGTCCTGGCTGCGCCGTCTGTTCGGGCGTCGCAGACCCGGCTGTTCCGACCAGCAGATCTATCCGCAGACTCCCTACACGACCGCCGGCGGGGGAGGCGTGCGAGCCGGCGGCGGCGGGGACTCCGGCGGCGGCAACGGCGGCGGCGGGGACTAGCCGCTGGCGCTCTTTCGCCGTCGCCGGCGGCGCACAGGTGACGGCGCGGATGGCCAGGCGGGAGCAGACGGCCGCGCCGATGTCCTGCTGGTGGGGCTCGGCAATCCGGGCTCCCGCTATGCGGCGACCCGTCACAACCTCGGCTTCGAGATCGCCGACGAGCTGACGCGCCGCTGGCAGCTGCCGCGCGCGCGCAAGCGCTTCGGCGGGTTGATCGCCGAGGGGCGCGTTCGTCCAGGCGGGCCGCGGGTCGCGGTTCTGGTGCCGCAGACGTACATGAACGAGTCCGGCTCGGCCGCCGGTCCGGCGCGGGGCTCGCTCGGCGTCCCGCTCGATCGCGTCGTCGTCCTCCACGACGAGATCGACCTGCCCTTCGGCGAGGTCCGCTCGCGCCTCGGCGGCGGGCTCGCCGGCCACAACGGCCTCAAGAGCCTCAACCAGGGCCTCGGCGGTCCCGGCTTCTGGCGCGTTCGCGCCGGCGTCGGGCGCCCGGACAGCAGCGACCCCGAGGTCGTCTCCTCATACGTCCTCTCGCGCTTTCGCGAGTCCCGCGATCAGGTGGCCGAGCTGATCTCCGCGGCGGCCGATGAGGCCGAGCGACTGGTCGACCGGATCGCGGACGGGGAGAATGGCGCGCCATGAGCGACGACGGTGCCCTGACCAGCTACTCCGTCGATGGCGCCGTGGCACTGCTGCGCCTGCAGCGCTCCCAGGCGCGCAACGCGATCAACACGACGATGCTCGAGGAGCTGCTCGGCCACCTGGCGAGCGCCCGCGAGGACGATGGGGTCCGCGTGCTGGTGGTCTCCTCCGACGACCACATGGGATTCTCCGCGGGCGCCGACATCAAGGAGGAGCTCGACGCCGAGGGGAGGGTCCGCCGGATGGAGCTCTTCGCGCAGCTCTACGACGAGGTCACCTCCTTCCCCAAGCCGACCGTCGCCGCCTGCCACGGCGCGGTGGTCGGGGGCGGGGCGGAGATTGCGGTCGCCTGCGACCTGCGGGTCGCGGGGGGCAACCTCCGGTTGCGTTTCCCCGGGGCCGCGCTGGGGGTGCCCGTCGGTCCCGCCCGGCTGGTCACGCTCTGCGGCCTCTCGACCGCCAAGTACCTGCTGCTCACCGCGCGCAACGTGGGCGCCGACGAGGCGCTGCGGCTCGGGCTCGTCCACCGCGTCGCCCCCGCCGCCCGAACCGAGGAGGCCGCCCTCGAGCTCGCCGCCGAGGTCGCCGAGCACCCCCCCGAGGTCGTCTCGCGCCTGAAGCGGATGCTGCTCGAGTGGGACGGCGTCGTCGACCGCTCCGCCGAGGAGGGCCGCGGCCAGGTCGAGTGGCAGCGCTCCGGCCCGGGGCTCCCCTACCGGAACTGAGGGCCGGCGTCGGCTAGCGGAGCTTGATCAGCTTCGAGGCCCTTGGTGGCCTCTCCGCCGGCCCGCGGCGCTTTCTAGAATCGGTGCACCCTGGGCCCGTGCCGAGGGGACGGCCGGACGAGCGATCCGGTCGTTCGTCGTGCCCGAACACGTCCCCCATCCATGTCACTGACATCCCTCCTAGAGATAGCCCGCGAGTCCTCCGCCTTGGCGACGCTCGCCGGCGAGGTTCGCGACCGGCCGGCGGCACCGGTGCGCGCGCACGTCTCCGCCCCACTGGCGCCCTACCTGCTCGCCGCCCTGCTCGATGACCCCGAGGCCGAGCCGAGGCCCGCGCTGCTGGTCACGGCCGACGACCGCTCGGCGCGCGACCTTGCCGCCGATCTGCGCGCCTTCCTGGGCAGGCCCGTCCGCTACTACCCCTCCCGCGGCACCGGCTACCTCTCCCACGTCGCTCCCCCGCCGCATCTGGCGGGGCTCCGCATCGCCGCCCTGGACGCGCTCACCAGCGCCTCCGGCGAGGGGGAACCGCCGGTCCGCACGGTGGTGGTGGCGAGCGCGATCGCGCTGGCGGAGGCCATCCCCGACCCGGAGCTGAGGCCGACCGGATTCTCCCTCTCGGTCGGCGAGGAGGTCGAGCTGGGCGACGTCGCCGAACTGCTCGTCGACGCGGGCTATGAGCGCGTCGACCAGGTGGAGGAGCGCGGCCAGTTCGCCGTTCGCGGCGGCATCCTCGACGTCTTCCCGGCGACCGAGGAACGCGCCATCAGGGTGGAGCTGTTCGGCGATGAGATCGAGTCGCTGCGCTGGTTCTCCACCTTCACCCAACGCTCGCTCGGCGACGCCGAGCGGGTCGAGCTGGCACCCGCCGCAGAGCTGGCCTCCGAGTACCGCGAGCCGGCGGAGATGGCGGCCGCCGGCTCGGACGACGGCGAGCCGCCCGACCTCGCCGAGCTGCTTCCGCTCGACCGGTTCCAGCCGCCGCTCGAGCTGGTGGGAGAGGCGGCCCTGGTCGTAGTCGCGGCGGCCGAGGAGATCCCCGGCGCCCTTCGCGATCACTGGGAGGACGTGACGGCGGCCATGCACGCCGACGACGCGAGACGTCTCTACGTCGACGTGGCCGGGCCGCTGGGCCAGAGGGTGGCGCTCGAGCTGGCGACGACCGACTCCGGCCAGGAGCACTCCTTCCGCGCCCAGCGAGCCGAGTTCCCCTCCCGCACCCCCGCCGAGGCCGAGGCGGAGCTGGAGAAGCTCGTCCGCTCCGGCTACCGGGCCGTGGTCGCCTTCGAGCACCGCGGGGAGGCCGAGCGCGCCCGCTACAACCTGGCCCGCCTCGACGCGCCCTTCCTGGGCTCCGAGACGCCACCCGAGGGGTCGCTCACCTTTGCCGAGGCGAGGCTGCGCGAGGGCTTTATCGCCCCCGAGCTGAAGCTGGCGGTGATTCCCTATCGCCGGCTGGTGCACCGCCGCCGGGCGGCCGAGGCGCCGGCGCGGGGGCGGCTGGCGGGAGCCGTGGAGCTGCGGGTCGGAGACTTTGTCGTCCATCAGGACCACGGCGTCGCCCGCTTCGCCGGCTTCGACACCAAGACCCTCGCCGGCATCACCCGCGACTACCTCGAGCTCGAGTACCGCGGCGGCGACCGCGTCTTCGCCCCCACCGACCAGCTCGCCAGGATCAGCCGCTACCTGGGCGCCGACGGCGGCGAGCCCCAGCTCAGCCCGCTGGGCGGCAAGCGCTGGCAAAACCTCAAGGCCCGCGCTCGGCGCGCCGCTCAGGAGATGGCCGGCGAGCTACTCAATCTTTACGCCGAGCGGCAGGTGCGCCGCGGCCACGCCTTCGCGCCCGACGGCGAGCTGCAGCTCGGCTTCGAGGGGGCCTTCACCTACCGCGAGACCGCCGACCAACTGGACGCGATCGAGTCCGTCAAGGGCGACATGGAGTCCGAGCGGCCAATGGACCGGCTGATCTGCGGCGACGTCGGCTACGGCAAGACCGAGGTGGCCCTGCGGGCCGCCCACAAGGCGGCTGCCGACGGCAGGCAGGTGATGATGCTGGTGCCGACGACGATCCTCGCCCAGCAACACTTCGGGACCTTCCGGGAGCGGCTCGCCGACTCCCCCTTCAACGTCGAGCTGGTCTCGCGGCTGCGCAAGCCCGCTGAGGTGCGTGAAGCGCTGGCGCGGTTCCAGGATGGGAGGGTGGACATCCTGATCGGCACCCACCGGCTGCTTTCGCGGGACGTGCGCGCGAAGGAGCTCGGGCTGCTGATCGTGGACGAGGAGCAGCGCTTCGGCGTCAAGCAGAAGGAGCTGCTGCGCCAGCTGAAGCTGAAGGTGGATGTGCTCTCGCTCTCGGCGACCCCGATCCCGCGGACCCTGCAGATGTCGCTCGCCGGCCTGCGTGACATCTCGGTGATCGAGACGCCGCCCGAGGGCCGCCGGCCGGTGCGAACCTACGTCGGCCCCTACGACGAGGAGCTGGTCAAGCGCGCCATTCGGCGAGAGGCCGAGCGCGGGGGACAGGCCTTCTTCCTCCACAACCGCATAGAGACGCTGCACGAGGCGGCCGAGGGGCTTCGCGCGCTCTGCCCCGGCGTGCGCTTCACCGAGGCCCACGGACGGATGGAGGAGTCCGAGCTGGAGAACGCGATGCTGACCTTCCTGCGCGGCGAGGCCGACTGCCTGGTTGCGACGACGATCATCGAGTCGGGCCTCGACATCCCGACCGCGAACACGCTGATCGTCGAGCGCGCAGACCAGCTCGGGCTGGCGCAGGCCTACCAGATCCGCGGGCGGGTCGGGCGAAGCCGCGAGCGCGCCTTCGCCTACCTGCTGTATCCCTCGGCGGCGACGCTGACGCACGATGCCGCCGCTCGCCTGGCCACGCTCTCGGACCACACCGAGCTGGGCTCGGGCTTCCGCGTAGCCATGCGGGATCTCGAGATCCGCGGCGCCGGCAACCTGCTCGGCGACGAGCAGTCGGGTCACGTCGCAGCGGTCGGCTTCGAGCTCTACTGCCAGATGCTCGAGGACGCCGCGGAGACGATGCGAAGCGGCGACCTCGACGCTGAGCCGGCGCCCGAGCGGGAGCCGATTCGCTTCGACGTCGAGGTGGACGCCTACGTGCCCGCCGACTACGTGCCCTTCGAGGCGGCCAAGATCGACATCCACCGTCGCGCCGCCGCGGCGCGCCAGCGGGGTGAGCTGCGGGCGCTGCGCGAGGAGCTCAGCGATCGCTTCGGTCCGGTGCCCGAGCCGGTCGAGAACCTGCTGGCGATGCAGCGGGTGCGCCTGGAGCTCTCGGCCGCCGGGGTGACCGCGGTCGAGTTCCGCGCGGGGCGGCTGCGGATCGAGCCACTTGAGCTCGACTCCGAGCAGGTCTCGGCGCTGCGCGAGCGGCTGCCCGAGGCCCTCTACGAATGGCGCCGCAAGACCCTGGGGCTGCCCGTCCCCGATCAGCCCGGCGCTCGCCTGGCCGCCCTGCTCGGCCTGGTCGAAGCGCTTGACGCCGCCCGCTCGCTCGCCGCCGCGGCCTGAACGCCGCCAGACAGCGCGGCGCCGCCGCCTTAGCGTGCGCTAAGGCGGATGGCTATGCTGCCGCCCCTGTGAGCGCCAGGAGGGTTAACCCCCGCATAGTCGCCATCGTGCTCGGCGTCGCGGTGCTGCTCGCCGTGATGCTGTTCGCGGTCACCCGCGGGCTCGGCGCGGACAACGTTCCCAGCGGCGACGTCGCGGTCGTCGATGGCAAGGGGATCTCCAAGCAGGAGTTCGACCGGGCCTTCCATCAGGCGGCGCTGCGCCAAGGGCTGCAGCAGGACCCCCAACCCGGCCAGAACACCTACAACGCGATTCGCGACCAGGCGATGGGCGACCTGCTCGACATCGCCTGGATCCAGGCCGAGGCCGCCGATCGGGGCGTCGAGGTCTCCGACCGGGAGGTGCAGCAGTCGCTGCAGCAGACCAAGCAGCAGAACTTCAAGACCGAGGCCGCGTACCAGCAGTTCCTCAAGTCCTCCGGCTTCACCCAGGAGGACGTCGACCTCCGCGTGCGGCTCAACCTGCTCAGCCAGAAGATTCAGCAGGAGGTCTCCGACCAGTCCCAGCAGGTGAGCGAGGATGACGCTCGCAAGTACTACGACGCCAACAAGTCGAGCTTCGAGCAGCCCGAGTCCCGCGACGTGCGCCTGATCCTGAACAAGGACAAGGCCCAGGCCGAGAAGGCCAAGAGCCTGCTCGAGCAGGACGATTCCGCCAGCAACTGGAACAAGGTCGCGGCCCAATACTCGACCGACGCCACCACCAAGAACAACGGCGGCCTGCGCCAGTCGGTGACGCAGGGCGTCCTTCCGGGCGCGCTCGACGGCGCCGTCTTCGGCGCCCCCGAGGGCCAGGTGGAGGGCCCCGTCCAGACGCCGCTCGGCTACTACGTGTACGAGGTGGAAAGCGTGACGCCCGGCGGCACGCAGTCATTCGGCGACGTCTCCAAGCAGATCCAGCAGCAGCTCACCTCCCAGCGCCAGCAGGAGGACTTCTCCGCCTTCCTCTCGGACTATCGCGACAAGTGGATCCAGGAGACCGTATGCGCCAGCGGCTACGTGATCGACCGCTGCGACAACTTCACCCCGCCGGAGACGGCCGACTGCACGGAGCAGCAGATCAAGCAGAGCGGCTGCGCGGCGCCCGTGGTCTCGACCTCCCCCGGCGCGCCGGGCGCCTTCCGCCCGTTCCTGCAGCCGACCGGCCTGCCGCAGCGGCCCCGGAGCGTCTGCGATCCGCCCTTCAAGGGCGATGTGCCGACGGACTACAAGCCGCCGCCCGCCTGCCCGGCGACGGGGGTGCCGGGAGCCATCCCAGGCCAGATCCCGGGCGCCACCCCCGGGGCGACGCCGGGGACCACGCCCGGGGCGACTGCGCCGCCCAGCGGCTGAGCCTCGCGCCGTGGCCGAGCGCGACGCGCTCGAATCGCTCGACCGCCTGAACGCGATCACCCGCCGCCTGCGCCGCGAGTGCCCCTGGGACCGCGAGCAGGACGCTCGCTCGATCGTCCCCCACACGGTCGAGGAGGCATACGAGCTTGCGGACGCGGCCGCGCGGGACGATCCGGAGGGCATGGTGGACGAGCTGGGCGACGTGCTCTTCCAGGTGCTCTTTCTCTCCCTGCTGCTCGAGGAGCGCGGACTCGGCGACCTAAGCGCCGTGGCCGAGTCGTGCAGCGCCAAGCTGATTCGCCGCCACCCCCACGTCTTCGGCGAGGCCGAGGTGAAGAGCTCGGCCGAGGTGCTCGGGCAGTGGGAGCGGATCAAGCGCGAGGTCGAGGGGAGGGAGGGCGACGACCCCTTCGCCGGCATCGCGGGGAACCTGCCCTCACTCACCTACGCGCGCAAGTTGCTGCGCCGCCTCGACCCCGAGGGCTCCGGCGCCGCCGAGCGCCCCGGCGGCCCAGGCGCCGGCGCGGCCGAGCGCGCGGACGCCGAGCGCCGGGTCGGCGAGGCGCTGATGGAAGCCGTGGTCCTCTCCCGGCGCCTCGGCGTCGATCCGGAGCTGGCGCTGCGCGCCGCCGCCGAGCGCCTTCGCGAGTCGGCCCGCGAGGCGTGAACGTACCGCGCTCGCGCCCGAACGTACCGCGCTCGGCCGCCCCGCCTGGCAGACTCCCGCGCCCCCGATGAGCACGATCGAGACCATCCACGGCCGCCAGGTACTCGACTCGCGCGGCAACCCGACCGTCGCGGTCGAGGTCGGGCTCGCCTCCGGTGCCCGGGGTGCGGCCATCGTTCCCTCAGGGGCCTCGACCGGCGAGTTCGAGGCGGTCGAGCTGCGCGACGGCGGGGACGCCTGGGGAGGCAAGGGAGTGACCAAGGCCGTGGCCAACGTCAACGGCGAGATCGCCGCCGCGCTCGCCGGCGCGCGCGCCGCCGACCAGGGCGCCGTCGACGCCGCCATGAAGAAGCTCGACGGCACCCCCAACAAGGGTCGACTCGGCGCCAACGCGATCCTCGGCGTCTCCCTCGCCGTCGCCAGGGCCGCGGCGGCCGACGCCGAGCTGCCGCTGTACCGGTACCTCGCCGAGCTCTACGCGGCGCCGGAGGGGGCCGGCGGTGGCGAGCCGGATCTGCTGCCGGTGCCGATGATGAACGTGCTCAATGGCGGCGCCCATGCCGACAACTCGGTCGACTTCCAGGAGTTCATGATCGTCCCCGCCGGCGCTCCGACCTTCTCCGAGTGCATCCGCCTGGGGGCCGAGGTCTTCCACGCGCTCAAGAGGACTCTCCACGACCGCGGCCTGAGCACCGCGGTCGGCGACGAGGGCGGCTTCGCGCCCGGACCTCCCCTCCAACGAGGCGGCATTGGAGATGCTGGTCGCAGGCGTCGAGGCCGCCGGCCACACGCCCGGCGAGGACGTCCTGATCGCGCTCGACCCCGCGGCCAGCGAGTTCTTCCGGGACGGCGCCTACGTGCTCGAGCACGAGGGCCGCAGTCTGTCGGCGGAGGAGATGGCCGACTATTGGGCGGCAATGCTCGACCGCTACCCGATCGTCTCGCTCGAGGACGGCATGGACGAGGAGGACTGGGACGGCTGGAAGGCGCTGACCGGGCGGCTCGGCGAGCGCTGCCAGCTGGTCGGCGACGACAACTTCGTCACCAACCCCGAGCGCCTGCGGCGTGGGATCGAGTCGGGGGTCGCGAACTCGATCCTGGTCAAGCTCAACCAGATCGGGACGGTCAGCGAGACCCTCGAGACGATCCGGATGGCCCGCGAGGCGGGCTACACCGCGGTGATCTCGCACCGTTCCGGAGAGACCGAAGACACGACCATCGCCGATCTCGCGGTCGGCACCGGCGCCGGTCAGATCAAGACCGGCGCCCCCTCGCGCACCGATCGTGTCGCCAAGTACAACCGGCTGCTGGCGATCGAGGAGGAGCTCGGGGACTCCGCCAGGTTTCTCGGACGATCGACCTTCGACCGCTAGGGTCGAGGGGCTAGTCGTCCGGCAACGTGACGGACCCGTCCTCGGCCAGGTGCCAGTGGGGGTTGTGGGCGACTTCCCAGGGGTGGCCGTCGGGATCGACGAAGACGCCCGAGTAGCCGCCCCAAAAGGTCTCGGCGCCCTCGCGTGAGATCGAGGCGCCCGCTTCGCGCGCCTGCTCCAGCACGGCGTCGACCTCGTCGGGGGACCGGACGTTGTGGGCGAGGGCGACGCCGCCGAACCCCGACCCCTCCGGCAGGCGGCAGTCGAGCGCCAGCTCCGCCCGGTCCCAGAGCGCGACCACCATGCCGCCGGCCTGGAAGAAGACGACGTCGTCGTCGGGCTGCGCCCTCGTGGTCCAGCCCACGGCCTCGTAGAACGCTCGCGAGCGCGCCAGGTCGGTGACCCCGAGCGTGATCAGGCTGACGCGCTGCTCCACCCTTCCATCCTCACACATCCCGCCGGACCCGCCGCTGTTCTCAATCAGTGGGGCCGCCGGGGCCCGGGAGGCATCCGCGGCCCTGCGGCGAACCATTTGGGCGATGACGGCTCGCTCCTACGCAGCCAGCGGACCGAGGGCGAGGCGCCGGGCGGCGCCCAGGCGTCGGGTGCGGCGTCGCGTCGGGCGGAGCAGGGTTCAGTGGGATCGGATCGGGCGGGTGGTTCTTGTGATCGTGCTCTTCTGCGTGCTCGCCTCCTACCTCAATCCGCTGGTCAACCTCGTCGACGCCTGGCGGGACTCCAAGGCCAGCACCGCCGAGCTTCGCGAGCTGCGCGTCGAGAACCAGAGGCTCCGCGGCCGCGTGCAGGACGCCTCCAGCCCCGCCGTGCTCGAGCGCGAGGCGCGGCGGCAGGGTATGGCGCGCCCGGGTGAGCGCGCCTACGTCGTCCGCGGCCTCTCCGACTGACTCGGCCTCTGTAGCCGGCGCCGCGTCCCTTACCGCCCTTTAGGCGCGCGGTTATAGTTCCCGGCTCCCGCCCGTCCCTCGAGGGCCGGGCATTTTCATGAGTAGACCCAAATGAGCCTGAGCCAGTATCTGCTCGGCGCGGCGGAGCTGGCGGTTATCGCCGCCTCGCTGGGCCTGGGCGCCTACAGAGTCAGGGCGCTGCTCGTGCCTGGCTGGACGGGCGCGATCGCGCGTCTGGCCGAGTTCATCCTCGGCATCTCAGCGCTGATCGTCGTCGCCGAGCTGGTCGGCGTCGTCGGCCTGCTCACCGAAGGCGGGCTGGTCCCCGCCTGCGTGATCGCCGGGCTCGGCGGCGCCTGGTGGGCCGGCGCGCGAGCGGCCGGCCCCGGGGAGGACGCCCCGTCGCCCTTCCCGGGCTGGGCGATGCTCGCGATCGCGGTGGGTGCCTCGGCGCTGGTGGTCGCCCACTGGGCGGCGCCGACTCAGGAGAGCCTCAACACGGGCATGTACTACCAGGACACCACCTGGTACCACATGTCCTTCTCGGGCCGGTTCGCGCAGGACGCCACCGTCGGCCCGCTTCACTTCACCGACCCGCTCAAGCTCGCGGCCTGGTTCTACCCCCAGAACTCCGAGCTGCTGCATGCGGTGGGGATGGTCGCCCTGGACACCGACTTCCTCTCCCCGCTGGTCAACCTGGTGTGGCTGGCGCTGTCGCTGCTCGCCGCCTGGTGCATCGGGCGACCCTACGCCGCGGGCGCGGCAACGCTGCTCGGCGCGGCCGTCGTCCTCGACTCGGACATGATCGTCGGCTCGCAGGCGGGCAACGCGCCCAACGACGTCGCCGGCCTCTTCTTCCTGCTCGCCGCCGTCGCCCTGCTCGTCAACGGCGCCGCGGCGGTCGACGCCCGCAGAGCCGCATCCGCCGGGTCCTCGGCGACGCTCAACGAAACGCTCGCGGGTGTCGGTGCCGGGCCCCTCTTCCTGGCGGGGTTGGCGGTTGGCCTTGGGCTCGGGACGAAGATCACCCTGCTGGCGGCGATGGGAGCCCTGACGCTGGGGATCCTCATCCTGGCCGGCCGCCGGGGATGGTTGCGCGCGGGGTGCATCTACATCGGGGCGATGCTGATCACCTCCGGCTTCTGGTACGGGCGCAACCTGCTCGATGCCGCCACGCCCTTTCCGCAGATCGAGAGCCTGGGGCCGATCGACCTCCCCGGGCCCCAGCAGGGCGGCTTCTATCCCCGCGAGCCCCACAAGCTGAGCGAGTACTACAACGACCCGGACATCTGGCGCAACTACTTCTTTCCCGTCCTGCACGACCGCCTCGGCCCCCTGTGGCCGGTGATCCTGGCCGCGGTCGCGGGCGGGCTGGTGGCAGTGCTCTGGAAGGCCGGCAACAACCTGATTCGCCTGCTCGCGGTGACCGGCATCGTCGCGGGCTTCGCCTACGTCTTCACCCCGCTGACCGCCTCCGGCGCCCTCGGCACGCCCACGGGCTTTGACGCCAACCTGCGCTACGTCGCGCCGCCGATCATCCTGGCCCTGGTCCTGATCCCGCTCATTCCCCAGCTGCGTCGCGGCCGCTGGCCGCTGGTGGTGGTGGGCGCCTTCGGCCTGCTCCTGCTGCAGGGGACGATCACCTCGCCAAGCTGGGACTACGGGCACACCCTCGGCTCGGTGCTGCTCGTCGCCGCGATCGTCGGAGTGCCGGTGGCGATGGCGCTGATGGCTCGCCGCGGCGCCTCGGCCGCCGCCCTGGCGGCCCTGCCCGTGGTCGCGTTGCTGGTGCTGGTCGCGGTCGGGCGACCGCAGGAGGAGGACTACCTGCGCGACCGCTACGCGACGGCGCTGGCGCCGCCGCTGGAGGGGGGCTTCCGCTCCACCGAGGCCTGGAAGCCGCTGCAGCAGTGGGGCAAGCGGACGAGCGGGAAGCGGATCGGCGTGGTCGGCCGCGGTGCCGCCTTCGGACAGTACGTCTTCTACGGCGACGATCTCTCCAACTACGTCCAGTACATCGGGCTGCGCCGCCGCCGCGGCACCTTCCTGCAGATTCCCAACTGCGTCGAGTGGCGCCGGGCGGTCAACCAGGGTGACTACGACTACGTCGTCACCACGCCGCGGATCAGGGAGTCCGAGACCAAGCCACCCCCCGAGAACCAGTGGACGGCGAAGAACGCGAACGTCTCGCTGGTGGTCCGGTCTGGGCCCGCCCGCATCTACAAGATCGGCGGGCCGCTGAGCGTGGTCGGCTGCGCGCGCCTGAAGGCGGGCAAGCAGTGAGCTTCGGCGAGTACCTCGCCGGCTCGCTCGAGCTGCTCGCCGTTGCGGTCGCGATCGGCTTCGGCGCGGTCCGCCTGCGGGCCCGGCTGCTGCCGGGCTGGTCCGGCGCTTCGGCCCGGCTGGCCGAGATGGTCCTGGGGCTGTCAATGCTGGTCGTCATCCTCGAGCTGGTCGGCGTCGTCGGCCTCTATCGGCCCGGATGGGTCTTGGCCGCCTGCCTGATCGCCGGCCCGGTGGTCGGCGTGATCGCCGGCGGGCGTCCGAGCGAGGGGCCGTCGCTGCCGGCACCGGCCATCAGGCCGATCGCCCTCGCCATCGCGACCGTGGCCGCGCTGCTGGTCACCGCGCACTGGACGATGCCGACGCAGGTCGGCCTCGACATCGGCATGTACCTGCCCAACACCACCTGGCACAACGCGCCCTTCGCGGCGCGCTTCGTACAGGACGCCCAGGTCGGGGCCCTGCACATGACCGAGGTCCTGCGCCTCACCGTCTGGTTCTACCCGCAGAACTCCGAGCTGCTGCACTCGGCGGGCATCCTCTTCCTCGGCAGCGACTTCCTCTCGCCGCTGATCAACATCGGCTGGATGGCGCTCTGCCTGCTGGTCGCCTGGTGCTTCGGGCGGCCCTACGGCGTCGGCGCCCTGGCGCTGCTCGGCCTGGCGCTTGTCCTCGACGCCGAGATGCTGCTCCTCTACCAGCCCGGCGACGCCAAGAACGACATCGCCGGCCTCTTCTTCCTGCTCGCCTCCACCGCCATCCTGGTCAATGCGGAGGCTCAGCGG
The DNA here is from genome assembly GCA_963746615.1 of uncultured Solirubrobacterales bacterium. Lineage (GTDB taxonomy): Bacteria > Actinomycetota > Thermoleophilia > Solirubrobacterales > 70-9 > SHVA01. Next base: position 34,025 of record CAVVBU010000010.1, read on the forward strand.
CGAAAGGGGGCGGCGCCGGGTGGGGGCCCCCCGGGCACCGCAACGATCGCCACGGGCGCATTGATTGTCGCGGGACTGGCCGCGGGGTTGGCGCTGGGGACCAAGCTCAACTTCCTCGCCCCCTTCGGGGCGCTGACGATCGGCGTGATCGCGGTTTCCGCCGCTGGCACTCGGCTGCGGACCACCGGGATCTGGGTGGCGAGCTCTCTGGTCACCGGCGGCTTCTGGTTCGCGCGCAACCTGGTCGATGCCGGCAACCCGCTCCCCTGGGCGGACAAGGGCCCGCTACCCGGTCCCGACCAGCTCAACATCGACATCCGCGAGCCGCACAGCGTCAGCGACTATCTGACCAATTTCGACGTCATCCGCGATTCCTTCATCCCCGGCCTCAACGACAGCTTCGGGGTGCTCTGGCCGGTCGTGCTCGCGGTGCTCGCGGCGGGCATCGTTCTCGCCCTCCTGCGGGGCGCCACGCCGGTGATTCGCATGCTCGGCGCCGTCGCCGCCTTCAGCGCTGTCGCCTACATTTTCACGCCGCTCACCGCCGCCGGCCCCCTCAACCACCCGACGGCCTTCACCACCAACCTCCGCTACGCCTCGCCGGCGCTCGGCCTCGGGGCGATGCTGCTGCCGCTCTACCCGCCGCTGCGCGAGGGGCGGGGGGCGCGTTACCTGCTCTGGGGGCTGGCCGCGCTGCTGTTGATCTCGGCCTTCCCCCTCTGGGACATCGCCGACGACGTCTGGCGCTTTCGCTTCGTCCCCTTCGGGGCGCTGCTCACAGCGCTGATCGTGCTCGTCCCCGTCGGCCTCGCCCTGGCCGCGCAGCGGGGGGCCAAGCCGGTCACCCTGGTCGTGGGAGCGGCTCTGGCGATCGGAATCGCGATCGGCGTTGGCTGGCCCCGCAGCCACGACTACCTCGACGACCGCTACCAGGCCGCGACGGCGCCATCGGACTTCCCCGCCGGGATGAGGTCCGCACTCGCCTGGTTCAACCGGGCCGACCCCCACAATGCGCGTTTCGCCGTGGTCGGCGGGCGGGCCGGCTTCAAGCAGTACGTCTTCTACGGCGACGACCTCTCCAACTACGTCCAGTACGTGGCGCATCATGGCCCGCACGGCGCTTACACGCCGATCACCAGCTGCCGGGAGTGGCGGCGCGCGCTCAACGACGGAGACTACGACTACGTCATCGTGACTCCCGACCAGCGGAGCCAGAGCCGCTCGCCAGTGGAGGCCGACTGGACCGGAAGCGATCCGGCCGCGACCAAGCTGCTCGAGGACGACCTCACCTTCGTCTTCAAGCTCGACGGAGACCTGGACCCGGCGGGTTGCGCTGCGCTCGGCGGCCGGGCCGCAGAGGCCGTCGGTTGATGTGAGCTTCGGCTCCTACGTCGCCGGCGTTGGAGGTCTGGCGCTCGTCCTCGCTTCGCTGGGCCTGGCGGCCGTGCGCCTGCGAGCGCTTCTGCTCGCGGGCTGGTTCGGCGCGCCGGCGCGGCTGGTCGAGGCGGTCCTCGGCGTCTCCCTGTTGACGGTGCTGCTCCAGCTCACCGGCGCCGCGGGGCTGATCAGCGCGGCCTCTGTCGTCGCCGGATCGCTCCTGATCGGGCTGGGGGCGGAGATCGCCTGGCGGCGCCTCGGGCCGGGCGAGGGAGGCGGGGAGACCCTGCCGGCTCCACGAGTGCCGCCGCTGCAGGCGATCCTGGCTCTGGGCGCCGCCGCCTTCCTCGTCGCCCACTGGGCCACCGGCCTCCAGGACGCCTGGGGCCAGGGCATGTTCACCTTCGACACCCTCTGGTACCACGGGCCCTTCGCCGCGCGCATGGCGCAGGAAGGCTCGGCCTGGACGCTGAACTACAGCGACCCCGAGTACCTGAACTGGTTCTACCCGCAGAACTCGGAGCTGCTGCACGCGGCCGGCATTGCCCTCTTCAACCGGGACCTGGCCTCCCCGCTGATCAACTTCGCCTGGCTCGGCCTCGCCCTCGCCTCGGCCTGGTGCATCGGCCGCCCCTATGGTGTGGCGCCTCTGGCGCTGCTCGCCGTCGCCGTGGTCCTCGACACCGGCCCCATGATCCCGCGCGAATCGGGCACCATGGCCAACGATGTCGCCCCGGTGGCGCTGCTGCTGGCGGCCGTGGCGATCCTGATCAACCATTGGGCCGCCCGCCAGAGCGATCGTGGCAGCGCGGGGGATGACGGCCCGCCGCCGTGGTGGCCCACCCTGCTCGTGGCGGGCCTCGCCATGGGGGTTGCCCTGGGGACGAAGCTGACGATCGCGGGAGCGGTGGCGGCGCTCGCGGTGGGGGGAGCGTTGCTGTTGGCGGAACCGCGGAGGCGGGGGCGGGCCTTCTGGATGGTGATGGCCGGCGTCGCGATCACGAGCGGCTACTGGTTCATCCGCAACCTGGTCCACGCCGGCAGCCCGCTGCCCTGGCTCGGCGACATCGGCCCGATCAATCTGCCCGGGCCCGACCGGCTGCTCGAGGGACGCGACCCTTTCGCCGTCTCGCATTACCTCTTCTTCCCGCCGGACCCACACGTCTGGCGCACCTATTTCCTCGAGGCGACCAAGAACCTGCTCGGCCCGGTCTGGTTCCTGATCGTCGGCGGCGCGGGCGTGGGCGCGCTGCTCGCCCTGCTGCGCCCGCGGTCGCCGGCGGTCCGCCTCGCCGGCGCGATCGCGATCGTCGCGGCGATCGCCTACGTGTTCACCCCCCTGACCGCCGCCGGACCCGAGGGCACGCCGGTTGCCTTCTCGATCAACTTCCGCTACCTGATCCCGGCGCTGGCGCTGGGAATCGCCCTGCTGCCGCTGGAGCCGAAGCTGGCGCCCGAGCGATGGCGGCCCCTGCTGCTGCTTGGGGGGCTGGTCGCGCTGGCGCTCACCTCGCAGTACTCGGACTCGGCGACGATCTGGGACGAGCCCTACGCCTTCCTGCCGGCGGCCGTCCTGATCGGCGTCCTCGTCGTCGGCGCTCCGTTCGCGCTCGCCCTGCTCGGCCGCCGCTCTGCGGCGCTGGCCGGGGTGGCGGGCGCCGTTCTCGCCCTCGCCCTGGTCGCGGTTGGCTGGGAGCGACAGGGCGATTACCTCAGCAACCGCTATGCGGGCTCGGACGGCTTCCGCTTCCAGCTCGACGACGCCGCCCGCTGGGCGAAGCCGACCGAGGACCTGCGGATCGCCGTCGCCGGCACCAGCGGCGCCTACTACCAGTACGGCTTCTACGGCGATGAGCTCTCCAACCACGTTCAATTCGTCGGACGCAAGGAGCCCCACGGCGGCTTCCAGGCGATCGACAAGTGCGCGCCCTGGCGCGAGGCCCTCAATGCCGGCAACTACGACTATCTGGTCACCACGCCGACGCTCGACCTGAACGAGCCCGAGGCGGCCCAGATCTCCCCCGAGCGCGGGTGGGTGGCCGGCTCTGCCAATGCCAGGGAGATCCTGCACGCGGGCCGGGTCGCCGTCTTCCGCCTCGACGGCCCGCTCGATCCGCAGCGATGCGGCAAGGACGCGAGCCGGTGAGCACCGGCGACTACGCGCTCGGCGTGATCGGCCTCGCTGCGATCGTCCTCTCGCTCGCGATCGGGGCGAGGTCGCTGAGGACGATTCTGCTCCCGGGCTGGACGGGCGCCCCGGCGATCCTGGCCGAGGTCGTGCTCGCGATCGGAGTCCTGGTCGCCGTCGGCGAGCTGCTCGGCCTGGCGGGCGTTCTCACCGGGCTCAGTCTGGTGATCGGTTGCGCCGTCGCGGCGGCGCTCGCGATGGTCGTCGCCCGTCGCCGGGCGGCGGCCGGAGACCCAACCGATGAGGGGAGCTCGATTCGTCAGCCCCCACCCGTCGGCGGAGTCGAGCTCGGGATCGCGATCGGGCTCTCCCTGCTCGCGGTCGCCCAGTGGGCCGGGCCAACCCTGCTGGCCCTCGATCGCGGCATCTACGGCGGCGACTCGCTCTGGTACCACATGCCCTTCGCGGCGGAGATCGCTCGCTCGGGCTCGGTCACCGGCCTGCTCTTCACCGACCCGCTCTACCTCAACTGGTTCTACCCCCAGAACTCCGAGCTCATCAACGCCGGCGGCATCCTGCTCTTCGGCAACGATTTCCTCTCGCCGCTGCTCAATCTGGGCTGGCTCGGGCTCGCCCTGCTGGCGGCCTGGTGCATCGGCCGCCCCTACGGCGCCGGGGCCCCCGCGACTGCCGCCATTGCGGCGCTGATGGCCGCCGACCTGATGTTTTCGCGGCAACCGGGGAACGCCAACAACGACACGGCCGCGATTGCGCTCTTCCTGGCCTCGGTCGCGCTGCTGGTCAATCTCGAGCGCGCTCCCGGTCGCCGGGTGGCCCCCCTCATTCCCGCCGCGCTGGCGGCGGGGCTGGCGCTGGGAACCAAGCTAACCGTCGTGGTGCCGGTGCTGGCGCTCGCCGTCGGGGTGGTCGTGATCGCCGATCGCGGGGCGCGCGCCCGCGTGGCCGGAATCTGGGCTGGGGGATTGCTCGGGGGGCGGGGCTGTGGTACGCGCGCAACCTGGTGGTCGCCGGCAACCCCTTCCCGTGGGTGGGCCTGGGGCCGCTTTCCAAGCCCGAGGAGCTGCATGGGCGGCCCGAGTTCTCGATCGCCCACTACCTCACGGACACCGGCGTCTGGGGCCGCTACTTCCGGCCCGGGCTCGAAGAGCGGCTCGGGGATGCGTGGCCGCTCTTCCTGCTGATCGCGGTCGCCGGGCGTGCTGATCTGGCTGCTGCGCGGCGGGCGGGTCGAGCGGATGCTGGCGGCGGTCGCCCTGATCGCCGCGATCGCCTATCTGCTCACCCCGCTCGGCGCCTCCGGACAGGAGGGCATGCCGGTGGGCTTCCGGCTCAACATCCGCTATCTGGCGCCGGCGCTCGCCCTGGCGCTGGTCCTTGCCGCGATCCCGCCGCCCTTCGCGCGCGGCCGCGAGTCGTGGTGGCGCGGCGGGGCGCTGGCGCTGTTCGCGCTCCTGCTCTTCGTCAGCGACGGCGTGCTCGGCTCCATCGACGGCGACCGCCTCGCCGGGACGGCGGTGCTGGTCGTGCTTGCGGCCATCCCGGTCGCGGTCGTGCTGCTCGCCCGCCACGGCGTCCCCGGGGTCGCGCTCGCCGCCGGCTCGGCCGCCGCCTTATGCGCGCTGGCGATCGGCGGGCGCGCGGTGCAGGACGACTACCTCGATCTCCGCTACTCGAGCGAGGCGCCCGACTACCCGCAGACGGAGCATCCCTCGATCGAGCTCGGTCAGGGGCTCGGCGCCGCCTACGACTGGGCGCGGGACACCGGCGGCCTGCGCCTCGGCCTCTCCGGGACCACGGGAGGGCTGTTCCAGTACGGCCTCTGGGGAGGCGACTCCTCGAATCAGGTTCGCTACATCGGTATCAGGGGTGACCGCGGGTCCTTCTACGAGCCCCCCGGGTGCGAGCAGTGGGTCGACGCCGTCAACGAGGGCGACTTCGACTACGTCATCACCACCCCCGTCTACCACCAGGACGATCCCGAGTCCGCGACCCGACCCGAGCAGCGAGCCTGGATCGCGAGCGACCCGAATGTGCGGCGGATCGCGGGCGCCGGACTGGTGGACGTCTGGAAGCTGGACGGCCCGCTCAACCCGGCGCTCTGTTAATACGTATGCGGGTGCCGTACCCGCTCGACAACGCCCTCTTCCAGTGGGAGGACGGGGACCGCCGCGTCCGCGAGCTCTCCGCTGACCCGCGCTTGGCCATCCGCCTGAGGCGCGCCGTCGAGGCGGTGCGAGAGGAGCTGCGCCGCCGGATCGGTCCGACCTTCAGCGCCGCGGAGCTGGCCGATCTCTACGGCCGGGGCACCGACTGGTGCCTCGAGGCCGCCGCCCTCGCCGCCCCCGAGCAGGCTGTCGATCTCGACCCGCAGGCCGTGGTCGACGGCGCCTTCCACGCGTATCTGCGCGGCGCCGCCGACTACGCCGGCGGGCGCCTGCTACCGACCGAGTAGCGCCCCGGGCCGGCTCAGTCGTCGGTGGGCTCGATCACGATCCGCTCCGGCTCGATCGTGACCTTGAGGGCGCGCCGCTTGGCCCAGTGCTCGCTATAGACCGGGTCGTCCTTCACCGCCGGGTCGAGCCAGACTCCGTAGCCGTCCTTGCCGTGGTCGAACGTGGCCTCGAGCGGCCCGCGCTTGCGCCTGCCCCGGCCGCCGCGCCGGCGCCGGCGGCGCCGCTGCGGGCGGTCCGCTTCGCTTTCCTCCTCGGGGCCCGCCTCGCCCTCCTCTTCGCCTCCTGCTTCCTCCCCTTCCTCCTCTTCCTCCTCTTCCTCCGCTTCCTCTTCGGCGTCGGCTTCCTCCAGGTCCGCCTCGATCTCCGCCTCGATCTCGTCCCTCAGGTCGAGGTCGGCGGCCGGCTCCTCTCCCTCGTCGCTGAGCCCGTGGCGGCGGCGGAAGTCCCGCAGCTGGGAGGCGGACACATCGAGTTGGTGAGCGATCCAAGCGTCCGTGCGGCCCTGGCGAACCCAGGCGCGGATCTGGTTGAGCTGTGGGCGAAGCGACTTTCTGGCCATGTCAGGTGGTCTCTCCAGTGGGCGGTGTGAGGACGACGGAAGCGGGGGAGCGGCCCTGCGTCGGGCGGCTCGTGGCGGCGGACGATACCAACGGGTTGAAAAGAGCCTGCGCGGCCGGTCGGCTGCGCCCCGCGGGCTCAGCCCATCAACCAGGCGAGCGTTTCAAACATGGCGACGACCACGGTCACCACGGTGATCGTGAGACATACGAGCAGGACGCTGAAGCGAACCTTGCCCCGTGACTCGGTGCGCTGAATGCGGCGCGAGCGAGAGCGGTTGACCGCCCGCTTGCGAAGCTGCTCGCGGCGCCGGCGCTCGAGCGCCATCTCCTGCTCGAAGGCCACCTCGTATTGGGTGGCGCTCTGTCGCATACGCATGTGGGCCATGGTGGTCATTTCCCCGCACTGTTGGGGGCGCTCAAAGTAGCAAACGAGCTTGCGGGAGCCAGCGGGCTACGGCCGGCATGCCCCCCACAGCCCCCTGCCGGCGCGCCCCGCGGCCCGCTCGAGCCGGGCGAACAGCGGCGCCAGCGAGTCGTTGGGAGAGATGGTCAGGGTCCGTGCCATCCCGCGCCGGACCAGCGCCGCGTTGACCAGCAGGGAACCGCGATAGACGTAGGCGAGCAGTCGGCCATAGACATCGCGCCGCTCGCGATCGAAGCGCAGCCGCACCCTGCGCCCGCCGACGAGCCGCTCGTTGAAGTGGCTGGCGCGCTTGGCGTAGCACTGCACCGGCTCCTCGGGGTCGACCGACTCGGGCGTGTCCACCCCGATGTAGCGGACGTCCTCCTCAGCTCCGTCGGGCAGCCTGACCTCGATCGTGTCGCCGTCGACGACGTGGGTGACCAGGGCCGGCACGCCCGCTCGGCTGCCCTGCGGGCGCTGCCGCTCGCCGGCCGGCTCCCGCCTCTGCTTGGCGTGCGCGCCACTGAGCTCAGGCGCGCGGCGGCCGCGATCGGACGGCGCCCCGCCCCGGTCACCCTCGGGGTTGGCGTCGACCCACAGCGCCACCAGGACGACGATCACCAGCAGCAGCCCGGTGATCGACCCGCGGCGGTATCGGAAGGGAAGGCGCACAGGACGATGATCTCGCCGGCGCCCGATGTTCCCCCCGCGGAGCGGTAGCCGGCGCTACCGGCGCCTACGGGATGCGGCGCACGGTGGAGAGGAGTGTCTCCTTGATCTGGCCGATGATGTCCAGCGGCCTCGTTCCACTCGCGCTGCCAGACGTTACGGCCGAAGATCACGCCGGAGCCACCCGCCTCCATGATCACGCGCACGTGGTTGAGGACCGTCTCGTCGTCGGTCTTGGAGCCTCCCGAGAGCACGACCAGCGAGCGGCCGGCCGAGGCGACGATCTGGCTCGACTGCCTCCTCGGGCGTGACGTCCATCTCGTTGTAGGGGGCCGGCGAGTCCTTCGCCTTCTCCGGGTCGAGCTTGGGGAAGTTGAGCTTGACCACGTCGGCGCCCATCTCCATCGCCAGCCGGGCGCCGTAGTCGATCGCGTAGAACGAGACCTGGCCGCCCTTCTTCTCGATGTCGCGCCCTCGCGGGTAGGCCCAGATCACCAGCGGCATCCCGTAGCGGTCGCAGTCCTCGCGCACGCCCTTGAGCTGGTGCAGGTCCTCGTCCTGGCGCGGCGAGCCGACGTAGAGCGTGTAGCCGACCGCGTCGGCGCCGAGCCGCACGGCGTCCTCGACCGAGGCGTTGGTGGTGGAGAGCGCCTCGTCGGAGGACGGGATGTCGGTCTTGCCGTTGACCTTGAGGATCAGCGGCACCTGGCCCGGCGTAGTCGGGGTAGTACTTCGTCGGCCAGGCCGATCTGGCAGGCGATCGCCGAGTAGCCGGCCTCCGCGGCGAGGCGGAACTGGTACTCGGGGTCCTTGGAGGCGGGGTTGGGGAAGAAGTCTCGCGGGCCGTGCTCGATGCCCTGGTCGATCGGCAGCAGCATCAGCGTGCCGTTTCCCGGGCCCGAACTCGAACAGCAGGCGGCGCAGGCGGGTGCGCTTGCCGGGCGCCAGTTCGGCCAGCAGCGACTTCTGCTCGGTGATCGACTTGACTTCCATCTCTCTCAGCCTCCTCGTTCTAAGGTCGCTTTCGAGTATATGCCCGCTTCGCTGGGTACGATCGCGCCCGCGCCCGCCCGTGCTCGAACACAATTTCACCGGCCCGCCATTCACGCTCGGCATCGAGGAGGAGCTGATGATCTGCGACGCCGAGACGATGGAGCTGGCGCAGGGGATCGAGGAGCTCCTCGCCTCCCTGCCCGGGGAGCTCGAGGGCAAGGTGAAGCCGGAGCTGATGCAGTCGGTCCTCGAGGTCGCGACCGACCCCTGCAAGGACGTCGCGGAGGCGGAGGGCAGGCTGCGCGAGCTTCGGCGCGTCGTTCGCGAAGTGGCCGCTCACCACGGCATGGTGATCGGAGCCGCCGGCACCCACCCGCTGGCGCTGTATGAGGACCAGGAGATCGTGGACCGCCCCCGCTACAGGGAGCTGGCGGCCGAGCTGCGCTGGATCGCCGAGCGCGAGCTGATCTTCGGCACCCACGTCCACGTCGGCATCGATCACCCCGAGAAGGCGATCTACATCGCCGACGGCATGCGCGGCTGGATGCCGCTGCTGCTCGGGATGTCCTCCAACTCGCCGCTGTGGCGCGGCAAGGTGACCGGGATCATGTCCTCGCGGACGCCGGTCTTCCGCGGTTTTCCGCGGGTCGGGATCCCGCCCTACTACGGAAGCTGGGAGATCTATTCCCACCGGGTCGAGCTGATGGTCAGCTCCGGCGCGATCGAGGACTACACGTACATGTGGTGGGACGTACGCCCCCACCCCAACCTGGGCACGGTGGAGGTGCGGGTCTTCGACCAGCTCACCCGGGTCGAGCACACCCTCGGCTTCGCCGCGCTGGTCCAGGCCCTCGCCCACCGCCTCGCTGCCGACTACGACGAGAGCAAGCCGAGCGTGGAGCACCCCAGCGAGCTGATCGACGACAACAAGGTTCGCGCCGCCATCGTCGGGATCGAGGGCAACCTGATCGACTTCGACCGCGGGCGCGAGGTCACCGGGGCCGAGCTCACCCGCAACATGATCGACGAGCTGCGCGAGCACGCCCAGGAGCTCGGCGGCGAGGAGCACTTGAACGAGCTCCCCAGCCTGATCGAGCAGGGCACCGGCGCGCGGCGGCAGCTCGAGTGGCTCAGGGCGCACGGCGGCGACGCCACCGCGCTGGTCCGCGAGATCGTCAACGCCACCGCGCCCTAGCACGGCGCCGCGCGCGCAAGGCGGGCGGAATCGCTGACAACGCTCGCAGGCGAACCATCTTTGAACGCGTTGGTACGGAAAACGAAGTGAAGAATGCAGGTTTTCCGCAGGCCGGTACGGATATCGTACTGAGATCACCGAACAGCGTGCAATTGCGGAATTCTTGGGATTGCTCGACCGGCGCTGGAGCCTGCGGTTGGTCTGGGAGCTGCGCCGCGACGCCCTCTCCTTCTCGGCGATCCGCGAGCGCACCGGGGTCAGCCCTTCGGTGCTCTCGACCCGGCTCGGGGAGCTCAGCGGCGCCGGGGTCCTCGAGCGAGACGCGACGCGGCGCTACCGTCTCACCGGCTCGGGCCGCGAGCTCGCCCGCATCCTCTACGAGCTCAACCGCTGGGCCGAGCGGGCAGGGGTATCCTCGGAAGCGTGAGCTCGCCTGAGCTGAGCGTCGTCTGCAAGAGCTGCGGCTCCGAGGTGAGCCCCTACGTGACCGAGTGCCCCTACTGCGGCACCCGGCTGCGCAAGCGGGCGCCGAAGCTGGAACGCCGCGGCGACGAGCTGACCGCCTCGGAGACCCGCCGCAGGCGCCGGCGCGCCCGTCGCCGGGCGCGCGTGGAGGCACTCGCCGAGCGCCCCTTCGCGACGATCGCCGCGGTCGTCGGCGCGGCGGTCCTGCTGCTGGTCGGCGTCGCGCTGGGCGAGGGCCTCTATGGCCTCGGCGGCATCGTCGGCCCGGTCGGCCCGGAGTGGTGGCGCTATCTCACCGCCCCGTTTGCCTACGACGATCTCGGCTACCTGTTCGCGGTCTCACTCGGCGTCGTCATCTTCGGCGCCGCCGTCGAGCGCCGCGTGGGGACTGTCCCCACGGCTTTGCTGATCGTGGCCTGCGGCGCGTTGGGGATGCTGGCCGCCGACGGGATCGAGCAGGTGATCGGCCCCGAGGACAACGTGTTGGTCGCCGCCGGCGGCAACGGAATCGCGCTCGGGCTGCTCTGCGCCTGGGCGGTGATGCGCGCCGCCGAGGTCCGCCAGCGGGTCGACGAGGAGGCGGAGGTGATCGGCGTCGCGGTGGCGGCCGCGGTGCTGGTGCTGCTGCCGCTGGTCGAGGACTCGGCCAACGTCTTCGCCGGGCTGGCCGGCGCTCTGGTGGGCGCCTCCTGCGGGCTGGGCGCGGCGCTCGCTCGCCGCGGCCCCGGGGAAGAGTGACGACCGACAAGTTCACGCCGCTGACGCCGGAGCTGCAGCGCTATCTGGTCGAGCACAGCTCCTGGCGGGACGCCCTCTCGCGGACGGTCGAGGAGGCCGCCGAGGGAACCGAGGCGCCCCAGATGCAGATCTCGCCCGACCAGGCCGCCTTCATCACGGTGCTGGTGCGCGCCACCGGCGCCAGGCGGGCGCTCGAGCTGGGCACCTTCCTCGGCTACGGCTCGATCGCGATCGCCCGCGGGCTGCCCGAGGACGGCAGCCTGCTCAGCTGCGAGCTCGAGCAGTCCAACGCCGAGCGGGCGCGCCGCCACCTCGACCAGGCGGGCCTGGGCGAGGGGTCGAGGTCCGCGTGGGCCCGGCAATCGAGACCCTGCGCGCGCTGCCCGCGGCCGAGGAGTTCGACTTCAGCTTCATCGATGCCGACAAGGTGACCTACCCCGACTACTACGAGGAGGTCCTCGTCCGCACCCGCCCGGGCGGGCTGATCATGGTGGACAACACGCTGCTCGACGGCCGCGTGCTCGACCCCGACGGTGACGATTCCGCCGCGGCGGTCACCGAGCTCAACGACCGGATTGCCGCGGACGGTCGGGTCGAGTCGGCGATGATCGCCGTCGCCGACGGGATCACCCTTGCGCTGAAGCGATGAGCGCGCAAGCTCCGGCGGACGATGCTGGCTGGTTCGACCTGGTGCTCGCCAACCAGCCGCGCTGGTGGGCCCTGCTGGCGAAGGCGTGTGGCGGCAGTGTTCTGTCGGAGCCCGACGTACAGGCGGCGATCGTCCCCGACTGCCGGGAGCGCTCCTTCTTCAACTCCGTCCACTACCGGGACACCGACGCCGTGATCGAGGCTCTGCCGAGGATCGCCGCGGCCTACGACGAGGCGGGCGTCGACGCCTGGACCGTCTGGGTTCCCGAGGCGGACTCGCGCGCAGCCACGGCCCTGGGCCAGGCCGGCCACCGGCTCGACGCCGAGCCCCGCGCGATGGGGATGGAGCTGGGCGAACTGCGCGCTCCCAAACTCGACCCGGATCTCGAGATCCGCGAGGAGGCCGATCTCGATCTGCTCAGGCATCTCAACGAGATCGCCTACGGCTACCCCGAGGGTCAGTTCCCGCCGATGACGATGGCCTGGTCGGACGCCCACGTCTACCTGGGCGACTTCGAGGGGGAGACGGTCACCTCCGTGATGGCCTGGGACTACGGCGACGATACGGAGATCACCATGGTCGCCACTCTGCCCGAGGCCCGCAACCGAGGCTTCGCCAAGCGGATGATGGCCCACGCGCTGAAGCGCGCCGCGGAGCGCGGCGTGCGGATGACGACGCTCGTCGCGACCCGGCTCGGCTACCCGGCCTACGAGGCGCTCGGCTACCGCAACGTCGGCGGGCTGCAGATGTGGGAGCGCCGCCGCCCCTAGGGCGGGGGTATGTTGCCCGCGTGGCCCGCGGCCCTTATTCCAACGAACAGATCGAGGCCGCCATCGACGCGCTCTCCGACCCCGCCTACTTCAGCGAGGCCCAGGAGGTGATCGCGCGCTCGGCGCCGCGCCTGCAGGTGATCCTCGCCGAGGCGATGTACGCCGGCGGCTGGTTCGGCGAGTCGCACGAGTCCGAGTTGCTGAAGGCGGCGACCACTCCCGCCGAGGAGGAGCGGATCACGGCCGTGCGCACCCTGCTCGCCGAGGAGGCGCGGATGGGAATGATGGTCGGTGTCGCTGTAGGGTGGGCCCTGGCGGAGAAGCTCTCGGAGCAGGAGGAGGAGTAGACCTGATGCCAGACGTCGAGTTCAAGGCCAACGGCGCGACGGCTACCGGCTATCTCGCGGAGCCCGACCACCGAGGGCCCCGGGGTCGTCGTCCTGCAGGAATGGTGGGGCGCTGGACGACTCGATCCGCAACTTCTGCGACAGCCTGGCGGCGGAGGACTTCGTCGTTCTCGCGCCCGACTTCTACGAGGGCGAGACCACGGAGCAGCCCGACGAAGCCCAGCAGAAGATGATGGCGCTCAACATGGGCGAGGCCGAGAAGAAGATGCGCGGCGCCGTCGACTACCTGCTCGAGCACCCCAAGTGCAACGGCAACGTCGGATCGGTCGGCTTCTGCCTCGGCGGCGGCCTCTCGATCTGGACCGCCTCGGCGAACCCCAAGGTCGGCGCCGCGGTCACCTACTACTACGTGATGCCGCACGGCAAGCCCGACTTCTCCAAGATCGCCGGTCCGGTGCTCGGCCACTTCGGCACCGCAGACGAGTACATCTCGGTGGAGGACGCTAAGGCGCTGGAGACCGAGCTGCAGGAGGCCGGGGTCGAGGCCGCCTTCGAGTTCTACGAGGGCGCCGGCCACGCCTTCGCCGCCGACCACAACCGGCTCGGCACCTACGACGAGGGGCACGCCCAGAGCGCCTGGCAGAAGACGGTCGACTTCTTCAAGCAGCACCTCGGCAAGAACGGCTCGAGCGGCGACTGACGTCAGCGTCGGCCCGAGGTCGCCGTCGTGATCGGAGCGGGCGCTAGTCGGCCTGCGGGCCGCGCCGGAACCAGGCGGAGCGGTCCTTCCAATCGTGCGCGATCAGCGCCCCGCCGGCGAGCGCCCAGGCGAGGCCCCGGCGCGAACGGAAGCGCCGCGCGGCAAGCCCCGCGAGGCCGGTGCCGGCCAGCGCCATTCCGGTGGCGCCGTGATGAAGGCGCTGGCCGCCGATCCACAGGCGCCGCGATGCCGGGTCGAACCCGAGGATCCGACCTCCATGCGTCCATGGCTGTTTCGGCTTCACTCTCATCCGCCTGCCCGGTTGAGCGCCTCTGGCCGCATTATCGGTGCCGGCGATCGTGCCGAACAGCACAGGATTCGGTAATTCGATCGTGACTCCTTGGCCGTAGATGTTTGGCCGACCAGCCAGTCAACCCGTTACCCTGTGCCTGCCCAGGCCCGCGACCAGGAGAGGAGCAAGCAGTGGAGGCCAAGCAGGCGAGCCCCGGTGCACCGTCGAGGACCGAGAGGGAGGACTTCCGAGCCAGCTCCGACCCCGCGCTTCAGGAGTCCGCCGACCGCGGCCAGGCCCAGCTTCTCGACTACACCGAGCTGTACGAGCTCTGGGAGCGCCAGCAGTGGCTGACGCAGGAGCTCGACTTCAGTCAGGACAGGGTCGACTGGCACGAGAGGATCCCGGAGGAGGAGCGCTTCCAGCGCATGTACGGGCTCTCCAGCTTCTTCATCGGCGAGCAGAAGGTCGCAGACGAGCTCGGGCCGATGATGCGGGCCGCGCCCACCGAGACCCAGCGGATCTTCCTCGCCACCCAGATCGCCGACGAAGCCCGCCACGTGCGCTTCTTCGACCGCTTCTACGGCGAGGTCGGGCGTGCTCGAGGGGACCGACAACCTCGCCGACCGGCTCCGGGCCACCGAGGAGCACACCAACGATGCCTTTCACGAGCTCTTCGACGACCTGCTCAAGCGGCGGGTGGACCGCCTCGCCTCCGAGCCGACCGACATCGACGCCCTGGTGGAGGCGATCACGCTCTACCACATGGTGATCGAGGGGATGCTCGCCCTCTCGGGACAGCACTTCATCATCGACTACAACACGCGCCAGGGGACGCTGCCCGGCTTCGTCGAGGGGTTCAGCAACGTTGCGCGCGACGAGCACCGGCACATCGCCTTCGGGGTCCGCTTCCTCGCCGACATGGTCCAGTCCGACGACCGCTTCCGAGGCGTGATCCAGGGCGTGCTCGAGCAGGCCGTGCCGGTCGCCGACAAGGTGATCGATCCACCGTGGGCCGAGGAGGACGACTGGGACCTGTTCGGCGTCTCCCGCGAGGAGACCCATGCCTTCGCCGCCCAGTGCCTCTCGCGGCGGCTGAAGGTGATCGGCCTGCTGTCTAGCTCCGCCTGAGCGCCATCGCGTCCTGGTAGGCGAGCCAGGCCCGCTCGCCGAACCAGGCCTCGCGCAGACCCAGCGCCGAGGCGCGCTCGCGCAGCCATTCGCGTGAGATCAGGGTGGCTCCGTATCGCGGCGAGCCCTCGTAGGGCTGAAAGCCGAAGCCGTCGCGCTCGAAGGAGGCGATCAGCTCTCGGTCCGCCCCCGGAGCCAGCCCGCCCGTGAGCCCCTCGTCCGGGTTGGCGGCGAGGAAGGCGCCGTTGACGGTGACGATCGCCGGCCCCCGGGGGTCAGGCTGCGCTCGCACAGGGCCAGCAGCGCGCCCACGTCGCGCTCGTTCAGGTGGGTGGCGAGCGAGCCGCAGAAGATCAGGTCGAAGCGGCGCCCAAACTCGACCTGATCGAGGTCGGCACCGGAGCGGTGCCCGGTCGCGCCCAGGTGGCGCCGGCAGAAGCGGACACCCCCGCGCTTGACGTCGGAGGCGACGATCTCGGCGTCGGGGAAGCGGGCCCGCAGGAAGCGCAGCACACGTCCATGGCCGCATGCGAGGTCGAGGATCGAGCGCGGCTCGCCGACTTCGGTCGCGATCAGTGCGTCGTCGATCAGGTGGACGGCGCCGAGACCCGTGGCCAGGTAGTAGTCCTCATCCGCGCGCCACATGTCGTCGTTGCCGTGCACCCGGGTGTCCACCCGCTCGAGCAGGTCGCGGTCGGCCCGGGGGCGGGCAGGATCGGAGAGCATCCGCTGGCGCATGCGCTCGGCCTCGGAGCTGCGTTGCCGTCCGCGCGCGAATCGTCCGGCCCAGGCGCTGGCCCGGCGGGAGAGGCTCGCTGTGTTGGCGAGGCGGCCGCTCAGCTGGTGGGGGTGACCGTGGTGGTCGACCCGCTGCAGGCGTCGCTCAGCCCGGTCTCGACGGAGACGTCGCTCTCGCCCTCACACGGAGGCGGCGGAGGGGGACCGCCTGTCTCGATCCCTCCGCTGGCGGCCCCGCTGCCGCTCGAGGCCTGCCCGCTCTCGGCGCCGGCGGCCGCGTCCTTCTTGTGGTGCTTCTTGGCGTCAGCGCCCTCGTCGGTCGCAGTGGGCTGGACCACGACCTGGTTGGCCGGCTGCTCCGCGGGCTTGGCCGGCGCGGCGGGCTCCGGCGAGACCTCCGTTGACGGCGCCAGCGGCACCGGGGCGGGTGGGGGAGCGGCGACGGCCTTCTCCACGCCCCGCGAGCCCGGGGCCTTGTCATTCGAAGTGACATGCTTGACCTCGACCGCGCCCGCGGTGAGCAGGGCCGCGGTGGCCAGTCCGGCGGCCGCCTTGCTGCCGATCGCGGCTCCGACCGCGCCGATGCCGCCGCTGACGGCGCTCGAGGTGCTGCCAACCGCGGCCGCGCCGCCGATAGCCGCGCCCGACGCGGCGGTTCCGCCCGCGGCCGATGCGGTCGCCGTGGCTGCGCCGGCACCCCGGCGGCGCCGGCACCGCCGAGCCGGCGGCGCCGGCCGCTCCGCCGGAGCCGGCGGCGCCGGTGAGCTTGGCGAGGATGAAGCCCTTGAGGGCGAGCAGCGGCCCAGCGGGGAAGAGGGCCGCCAGGACCTTCGCGTCGGAGCGAAGCTGGGAGCGGAACTCCTTGCACGACGAGCAGGACTTGACGTGACGGCGGACGGGGCCGGAGGCCTTGGCGAGGCCCTCGGCGGCCTCGGCGAGCTCGAGTCGGACCTCGTCGCAGGTGAGCTGACGCCCCTGGCTCGAGTCGGCGAGCGCGATCCGAGCGCGGACCAGCAGCGACTTGACGCCGGGGACGGTGGTGTCCATCGCCTGGGCGATCTCCTCGTAGCTCATCGCGTCGATCTCGCGAAGCAGCAGGGCCGAGCGCTGGGTCTCGGGCAGCTTGCCGACGTCGGCGAGCAGGTTGCGGAACTCCTCGCGGTTCTGCACCCGGTCGTGGGTGGTGGTGCCGTTCTCGTGCGGGTGCGTGTCCATGGTGTCGACGCCGTCCGCGGTCGGCTTGCGAAGGTGGTTGAGGCTGCGGTTGCGGGCGATCCGGTAGAGCCAGGGCCGCACTGCGATCGGGCGGTCGTCGGCGATCATCGCGTTGTAGGCGGCGACGAAGACCTCCTGCAGCACGTCCTCGGCGTCCTCGGTGGAGCCCAGCATCTGCCGACAGAAGCCGAGCAGGCGGGACTGGTAGCGGGAGCACCAGCGCCTCGAAGGCCGCCTGGTGACCCTCGCGGGTCATTGCGACCAGCTTCTCGTCGCCCTGCAGCTTGAGCAGGGGCGACGGCCGGACGAAAAGCCCGCGGCGCGCTGCTGCGTGTGTGAGAGTGGACGCTTCCACGCGTTGCTTGGGGGTTGCTGCGGGTTGCGGGGTTGGCGCCGGATTCCTCCCCTGCCGCACCAACACCGTAGCAACGGCCGTGTTGCGCATCAAATCGGGTAATCAGGCGTCAACAACCGCCCTGAGCCGCCGATTCACCCGCAATTTGCGGCCTTTGCGCTCGCCTGATCAGCCGCGGGGGAACTTCGACCGGATGGATTTGAGGGTTCCCTTAGCTTCGTCTGTCCCTGCGCGGCTGACGCGGCCGCGCTCTACGATCGTGCGGGCCCGGGGTAGACGAACTGGCACAGCGAGCGGCCTAAGCACCGTTGCCCCTCGGGGCATTGTGGGTTCGAGTCCCACCCCGGGCACTAGCCCCAGGCGCGAAGACGGCCGTCGCCGCGGTGCTGTTTCGGCGCGCAGTAGGCGATCGCGGTCAGGTCGACCGCGTTGGCGCCGTGGCGAGCAAGAGGGCGCATGCGAGCCCGCCGATCGATGCCCTGCGAATGACCGTGCCCCTGGCTTCCAGGCTCCCTCTCCGTCCGCCGGTGGACGCGAGAACCTTGGTCGCCCGCGCCGGCGATCGCTAGCCCGCCAGTCGCCGCTCGACCGAACGCACTTTGTCATCCAGTGTCTGATCGCGGTCGCGGCGCTCGTCGAGCTTGAGGACGGAGTAGACGCGCGGGAGGCCCATCTCGAAGGGGACGCGGTGGAGCTCGCCTACGACGGCGAGGATGTCCTCGGTCGAGCCCTCCAGCTCGGTGCCCATCGCCTGCAGTTTGAAGCGGACCCGGTCCTGGGCGGCCAGGCGGCGCTGGATCTCGGCGATGTACTCGCCCGCGCTCGGGTCCGAGCGGCCCAGCCCGATCACGGTCAGCTCTGCGGTCGCCATCAGCCCGGAGCCTAGCTTCGGTTGGCGGTGTCCGTGCCCGATAGGGTCTCGCGCATGGACGTGGTCGTCGTCGGAGGGCATGGGAAGGTCGCGAGGGCGCTGCTGGCGCTGCTGGCGCAGCGAGGTCACCGGGCCCGCGGGGTCATCCGCAATTCCGATCACGCCGCCGACCTCGAGGCGGTGGGCGCCGAGCCGGTGGTTTGCGACATCGAGGAGGAGGAGCTGAACGGCGCCGTCGAGGGCGCCGACGCGGTCGTCTTCGCCGCCGGCGCGGGGCCGGGCAGCGGCTCCGAGCGCAAGCAGACGGTGGACTACGGGGGCGCGGTGAAGCTGATCGAGGCGGCCAAGGCGACCGGGATCGCCCGTTACCTGATGCTGAGCGCGATCGGCGTCAACTACCCGGAGCGCTGGTCGGAGCAGATGCGCCCCTACTACGAGGCCAAGGCCGCGGCCGACGCCGCCCTCGTGCGCAGCGAGCTCGACTACACGATCGCGCGGCCCGGCAGGCTCACCGACGAGCCGGGTACCGGCCTGGTCGAGGCGTCGGAATCGCTCGATCGCGGCGGCGAGATCCCCCGCTCGGACGTCGCCCTCGTCTTGGCCGAGGCGCTCGAGGCCGACAACACGATCGGCAAGGCCTTCGACCTTCTGTCGGGGGAGACGCCGGCCGCGGAAGCGGTTCGGGCCCTCTGAGCGGGCCGGCCCTCGGCGCCGGCAGCTAGAGCTTGGCGATGACGGTCTTCAGCTCGAGGTAGGCGTCGAGGCCGACGTAACCGCGCTCGCGGCCGACGCCCGAGGCCTTGAAGCCGCCGAAGGGGGAGGCGGGATCGCCCATGCCCCAGTTGTTGATGTAGACGACGCCGGCCTTGAGCAGGGCGGCGAGCCCGTGGGCCTTGGAGATGTCGCGGGTCCAGACGCCTGCGGCGAGGCCGTACTCGGTGTCGTTGGCGCGGGCGGCGACCTCCTCGAGGTCGTCGTAGGGCAGCGCCGCCAGCACCGGGCCGAAGATCTCCTCGCGGGCGATCTTCATCTCGTCGGAGACGCCGCCGAACAGGGTCGGCTCGACGAAATAGCCGCCGTTGCCCTCGCCGTCCCCCGCGGATTCGGGAACTCCGCCGCCGGCGAGGAGCTCGGCGCCGTCGTCGCGGCCCGCGGCGATGTAGCCGAGCACCCTCTGGTGCTGCTCGGCGGAGACGACGGGACCCAGCTCGGTCTCGGGGTCGAGGCCGGGGCCGAGCTTCGCCCGGTCCGCGGCCTCGGCGAGCCCGCTGACCACCTCGTCGTACCGGGAGGAGTGCACGAACAGCCGCGAGCCGGCGTTGCAGACCTGGCCGGTGTTGAAGTAGAGGGCCTCGTAAGAGCCCTTGATCGCGGCATCGAGGTCGGCGTCCGGGAGAACGATGTTGGGGCTCTTGCCGCCCAGCTCGAGGGTCACCCGCTTCAGCTCGCGCCCGCACTTGGCGCCGATCTCTCGGCCGACGGCGGTCGAGCCGGTAAAGGCGACCTTGTCCACATCGGGCTGGTCGACCAGGGTCGCCCCCGTGGAGCCGTCGCCGGTGAGCACGTTGACGGTGCCGGCGGGGAAGCCGACCCCGTCGATCAGCTCGGCGAGCCGCACCGCGGTCAGCGGCGTCTGCTCGGCCGGCTTCAGCACGGTCGTGCAGCCGGTCGCGAGCACGGGCGCCAGCTTCCAGATCGCCATCAGCAGGGGGAAGTTCCAGGGGACGATCTGGGCGCAGACCCCGACCGGCTCCTTGCGGGTGTAGGCGAGCACGTCGGGCGAGGAGAAGGGGATCGTCTCCCCCTCGATCTTGGTGGGGAAGCCGGCGTGGTAGCGGAGGTGGCTGACCGCGGCGGCCATGTCGCCCTTGGCGTAGGCGAGCGGCTTGCCGTTGTCGAGCGACTCCAGCTCGGCCAGCTCGTCGAGGTTCGCCTTGATCGCCTCGGCCAGGGACCAGATCAGGCCCGACCGCTTGGAG
The DNA here is from genome assembly GCA_963746615.1 of uncultured Solirubrobacterales bacterium. GTDB lineage: Bacteria > Actinomycetota > Thermoleophilia > Solirubrobacterales > 70-9 > SHVA01. Next base: position 54,074 of record CAVVBU010000010.1, read on the forward strand.
GGCGAGGTTCCGCCCCAATCGCCTTCGAGTGCCCGGCGAGCCGCGGCGACGGCTCGCTTCGCATCGTCGGGCCCGCCCAGCGCCATCTCCGTGATCGCCTCGCCGGTCGCCGGGTCGATCGTCTCGAAGACGCGCCCGTCGGCCGACTCCAGCCACTCGCCACCGATGAAGTGGCGCCCAGGCCCCCGCGCGAGGAACTCCTGGGCGGGCTTGGAGAGCGCCTGGGCGGTTGCGGTGGCCATCGCTTCGATCTTACGCGTATGGGTTGATCGCGCCGGCCGGCTCCGGCCACCTGTGGCGCCTCGCGGTCTGGAAATGGCTTCCGCTGGCCGTTTTGGGTCGTGGTTGCCGTGGAGGCGGTTCGCTCCGCCCGCATCTAGCGACTGGCTGATTGGCCAGTCAGGCGACGCTTGACCGGTGGCTGCGGGACAATTTCAGGATGGCAGGCACGCTGACATGGCTGTACCGGAAGCTCGGCCCGCGCTACCCCTTCGGCTACATCGCCGTCGAGATGCAGAGCTCGTTCTTGATCTCGACCGGGGTCGTGGCCCTGTTCAGCTTCTACTACAACGCGGGCGAGCGGAACTTCCTGCTCATGCTCGCGGTCACCCTGGCGCTGACAGCCCTCTCGGTCATCGTTGTGCTGTTCCGCGTCCACCGCCGCACGAGGCCGCTCGCCGACTGGATCGCCGGCGAGCGCAGCCCCGGGCAGACGGCGGCCGCCTGGCACGCGGCCGTCGGTCTGCCGCTGGATCTGGTCAAGCGTGACCTGCCCGTTCCGGTCTTCGGCGTCGTCATCCCCGCGTCGATCTTCGCCGTGATCCAGCTTGACCTCTCGCCGCTGGCGACGATCCCGCTGCTGATCGGCGGGCTGATCGCGATCGGCTACTCAGGGATCCTGCACTACCTGGCGATCGAGATCGCCATGCGGCCGATCCTCTTCGACGTCAACTCGGCCCTCGACCAGCCGATGCGGATCGACCGTCCGGCGATTCCCTTGCGGGTGAAGCTGCTCGCCTCGCTGCCGTTGCTGAGCGTGATCAGCGGCGTGACGGTGGCGGCGCTGACCTCCGACGGCGGCGGCGCCAAGAGCCTGAGCATCGACGTGCTGATCGCGCTGCTCGTGGCCTTCCTGATCGGTTTCGAGCTGGTCTGGCTGCTGGCGCGCTCGATCCTGCGCCCGATCGAGGACCTCGAGGGCGCGACCGAGCGCATCCGCCAGGGCCGCTTTGACGAGCACGTGCCGGTCACCACCGCCGACGAGTTCGGCGAGCTCTCCTCGGCCTTCAACCAGATGGTCGATGGTCTCGCCGAGCGCGAGCGCCTCCGAGAGGCCTTCGGCGCCTACCTCGACGAGGAGGTCGCCCGCCACATCATCAGCGAGGACTACGACCCCGCCGGCACCGAGGTCGAGGTCTCGATCCTGGTCTGCGACGTCTACGACTTCACCCGGATCGCCAAGGGCGTCGAGGCCCCCGAGCTCGTCGCCCGCCTCAACGAGCTGTTCGAGGTGCTGGTGCCGATCATCTCCCGCCATCACGGCCACGTCGACAACTTCATCGGCGACGCGGTGCTCGCGGTCTTCGGCGCGCCGGTGCGGATGAGCGACCACGCAGACCGAGCCGTGCAGTGCGCGGTGGAGATCGCCCGCACCATCAACAGCCGCAACCCCGGCGGCTTCCGGGTCGGCATCGGGGTCAACACGGGCAAGGTGGTCGTCGGCTCAATCGGCGGCGCCGGCCGGCTCAGCTTCAGCGTGATCGGCGACGCGGTCAACGTCGCCTCCAGGGTGGAGGCGAAGACCCGCGAGACCGACGACCCGGTGCTGATCACCGCCGCGACCCGCCAGCAGCTCTCGGAGACGATCGAGGTCAGGCCGCTGGGCGCCCAGGAGCTCAGGGGCTACGAGGAGCCGGTCGAGCTGTACGCGCCGGCGGTGCCGTCGGCGGTCCGGCCCGGACAGGGCGGGGAGGACGTCAGCGATCCTCTCGCCGAGCCGATCGCCGGCGGCCTTGGCCGGCCCCCGTCCGCCGGTGCCGGCCTCGGCAAACGGGCCGCCGACGGCCTCGGCCGCGCCCCGGTCCCCGGCGCGGGGCGAAGCTCGATCCCCTGAGCCCGCCCTCAGGCGCGGCTCGCGAGTAGTAGCCTCGCGCCCGATGGCCACCCCCGAGCAGCCGGTCGCCGAGCAGGGCCAGGCCGAGGGCGCCGGCGGCGCCGTCCACGGCGGCCTTCTCGTCGCCCGCACGCTGAAGTCGCGAGGGGTCTCCAAGCTCTTCACCCTCTCCGGCGGGCATCTGTTCTCGATCTACGACGGTTGCAAGGCCGAGGGGGTCGAGGTGGTCGACTTCCGGCACGAGCAGTCGGCCGCCTTCGGCGCGATCGGCTGGGCGAAGGCGACCCGCGAGCCGGGCGTCTGCGCGCTGACCGCCGGCTGCGGTGTGACCAACGGGATGAGCGCGATCGCCTCCGCCCAGGCCGACGGGGTGCCGCTGATGACGATGGGCGGGCGGGCGCCCGAGATGCGCTGGGGGAGCGGATCGCTGCAGGAGATCGACCACGTCCCCTTCGTCGCGCCGCTGACCAAGTCGGCCACCACCGTCAAGACCCCCGCGGAGATCCCCCGTGCCACCGCCGCCGCGATCGACCTGGCCGCGGCGCCGCCGCTGGGGCCGACCTTCGTCGACTACCCGCTCGACGTCGTCTTCATGGAAGGCGAGGCCGAGCCGCCCGACCCGGAGCCGCTGCCCGCCGGGCCCGCCGAAGGGGTGGAGGAGGCGGCGACGCTGCTCGCCGCGGCCGAGCGCCCGGCGATCATGGCCGGAACCAACGTCTACTGGGCCCGCGCCGAGGCCGAGCTGCGGGAGCTGGCCGAGGCGCTCGGCATCCCCGTCTTCCTCAATGGCATGGGCCGCGGCTGCCTGCCGCCCGACCACGAGCTCTTCTACAGCCGCGCCCGCGGCGCAGGTCTGAAGGGATGCGACCTGGCGCTTGTGATCGGCGTTCCGCTCGACTTCAGGCTCGGCTTCGGCGGCTCGATCGCCGAGGAGGCGAAGCTGGTCCAGCTCGACTTCGGGCCCAATCGATTCGAGCGCAACCGCCAGCCCGACATCGGCATGGTCGGCGACATCGGCGCCACCCTGACCGCGATGCGCGAGGCGGCGACGGGCTCGAACGGCGCCGGCGCCGCCCGCACCGGCCGCTGGCTGGAGGAGCTGCGCAAGGTCGAGGCCGAGAAGCGGGCCGAGGAGTCAGAGGCCCTCAACGACGAGCGTTCGCCGCTTCACCCGATGCGCGTCTACCGCGAGCTGGGCGCGTTCCTCGACCGCGACGCAATCGTGATCGGCGACGGTGGCGACTTCGTCAGCTTTGCCGGCCGCGTCTTCGAGACGTGGGAGCCCGGCACCTGGATGGACCCCGGTCCCTATGGCTGCCTCGGCGCCGGCCCGGGCCAGGCGATCGGCGCCAAGCTCGCCCATCCCGAGCGCCAGGTCTGCCTGCTGCTCGGCGACGGCGCCTTCGGCTTCTCGGCGATGGAGTTCGACACCATGGCGCGACACAAACTCCCCGTGGTCGCGGTGGTGGGCAACAACGGGATCTGGGCTCTCGAGCACCACCCGATGAAGTTCCTCTACGGCTACTCGCTCGCCGCCGAGCTGCGGCCCGAGACCCGCTACGACGAGGTCGTCTCCGCCCTCGGCTGCCACGGCGAGCTGGTCCGCACACCCGACGAGCTCGAGCCCGCGCTGGAGCGCGCCTTCGCCTCCGGCAAGCCGGCGCTGGTCAACGTCCTCACCGACCCGGAGGTCGTCTACCCGCGCCGGGCCAACCTCGCCTAGCTCCGGGCGCGCACGCAATAGGCGTAGGCGGTCATCTTCGCCTGGGCCTCGGAGATGCTGACCCCGGCGATGCGCCAGGCGGCGCCGTGCAGCGCCCGCTCTGAGCTGATCGCGCCGGAGGCCTTCGTGGTCTTCGAGAAGACGATGTTGCCGTCGAAGCCCCCGGACAGCGCTCTGGCCCCGTGGGGACAGCGGACGGTCGCGGCCTTCGGGCGCCCGAGCAACCCGGCGTTGCGCCGCTTCTGCACGGTGACGATCGCGGGAGCGTCCTCGAGGCAGTACGCGTAGGCGACGAGCGTGCCCGGCAGCGGGTCCTGCTGGTTGGGGTTGCCGCCGTCGCTGTCATTGCCCATGGCGAATCCCTCCACCCGCCACCGGCGCTCGCCGGCGCGCTTGGAGGTCAGCGTCAGCAGCCGGGATCCGTCCGGATCGAAGCCGGGGCTGGCGAAGCCGCCGGCGACCACCTCGGTCCCGCGCGGGCAGGTGGCGATCGCCACGCCCGCTGACTTGGTGGGAACGAAGACCTTGTCGGATGCGACCCGGACGGAGAGACCGGCCTGCGAGCAGTAGGCGAGCGACTCGATCTCAGCGGCGAGATTGCCGAAGTTGAAGGCGCGCGTGCGAAGGGTGCGGGCGCCGGTGCGCTGGGAGGCGATGCGGGCGGCGGCGGGCCCGCCGCCGCCCGGGTCGAAGCCGGACGAGTCGAAGCCACCCGCGATCACGCCGGTCCCCTGCGGGCACTCGGCGGTGGTCGAGCCAACGCTCTGCGGCTTCACCTTGGCCGTGCTCGAGCTGCGCTGCTGGGCGATCGCGATCGACGCCGCCGCCAGCGCGCTCGCGGCGGCGAGCGCCGCGGCCACGGCTATTGCTCGGTTCACGCGCTTGTGACGCATCAGACCCCCTCGTGCCAGGTGGATATCTCGTTCAGGCGGCTTCTCGCCTTCGTGCGGCCGCCGCCGTTGGGGCGGTGGCGCGGGGGCGAAATCGGCCAACGCGTTACTTCCACGCGGATCGCCGCGATCCCTGCCGACTTCAGGTCTCGGCCGGTATCTTCAGGCCAGGACGGGCGCGGCGGGCCAGGCCTCAATTCTCAGGTTGCGCCACGGGATGCCGCTCCGTACGGTCCGTCGACGTGTTTGGGGTGGCCAGTCGGATCGCTGGCTACATCTACAGGTCGGGACACACGCGAAGATGCAGGAGAAGAGATGAAGCGCCACGCCATCGGCATCGCCCTCGCCCTCGGCGCCCTGCTCGCGATCGCTCCGACGGCCGCGTCTGCGACGACGATCACCGTCAACGGCACCGCCGACACCGTCGCGGACACCGGCACCTGCACCCTGCGAGAGGCGATCGGCGCGGCCAATGTCGACACGGCCTCCGGCCTAACCGCGGGCGAGTGCGTCGCCGGGAGCGGCGCCGACCAGATCGTCTTCTCCGCCTCCCCATTCAACGGCCAAGTCGCCGGCGCCACTATCACGGTCAACCAGGGCGTCAACGGCCCGCTGCCGAGCATCACCGAGGACCTCTCGATCGACGGCGAGCTCACCAACGGCGGACCGTGCGGCACCCTCGCAAAGCCGTGCGTCGGGCTCAAGATCAACGGCACGGCCGACGGCCTCCACGTCAACTCGGGCGCCGACCTCTCGGTCACAGGGATCGCCTTCACCCAGGCCCAGGCCGCGATCTCGGCCGACGGCACCCTCACCGCCCATCACAACTGGTTCGGGATCGACCTGCAGCAGAACGCTCACGCCAACAACGTCGGGATCCAGGCCAACGTCGAGGCGGAGATCGGGGGAACCGACGCGGCCGATCGCAACACCTTCGCCGTCAACACACAGGCCGGGGTAGTGCTCGATGGCGCCGACAACAGCACCGTCGAGGGCAACTACTTCTCAACCAGGCAGGACGGCATCCAGGCGGCCGGCCTCTTCAATGGCGACGACGTCCAGATCGCGAACAACGCCACCGGGAACGTGATCGGGGGCGCCGACACCGGCTCCTCGACGGTCTGCGACGGCGCCTGCAATCTGCTCGCCGGGGCCACCGGCGCCGGCATCAACCTCGGCGCCGCCACGGGCCCAACCACGGTCAAGGGGAACTTCGTCGGCCTCAGCCCCGACGGCAGCCAGGACTTCGGCAACGGCGGGGCAGGCGTCCAGATGGGCACCGCCGGCACCGTCACCATCGGTGGCACCTCGGTTACGGACCGCAACTACATCGCCGGCAACGGCGGCTTCGGCATCGACACGGGAAACGCTTCCAACCTCAAGGTCCAGAACGACTTCCTCGGCCTCAACTCGACCGGCACCGCGGCTATCCCGGACGACACCAAGGAGCTGCAGACCGTCGCCAACAACGCCGTGGTCAGCAACAACCGGATCGGCGGCGAGACGGTGGTCATCGTCGGCAACGACGCCGTGCTCGAGGGCAACGTGATCGGCATCGGCACCGGCGGCCAGGACGTCGGCATCGACGGCGACGCGGTTTCCCTCCTCGGCAGCGGCATCCAGTTCGGCGGAACGGGCCTCGGCGAGGGCAACCTGATCGGGTACGCGGGCAGCGTTGGCGCCGGCGCGGCGCTCTCGATCGCGAGTGGTGGCGCCACCGTGCAGGGCAACCTGATCGGCGTCGACGCCTCCGGCCAGGCCTATCCCAACGCCAACTTCGGCATCGAGATCGGCCCAAGCGGCAACTCGAGCCACAACTTGATCGGCGGTCTCGGACCGGGCGAGGCCAACGTGATCTCCAACAGTGTCCGCGACGCGATCAGGGCGCACCTTGACGCCAGCTTCGACAACTCCATCCGGGGCAACCTGGGGCGCAACAACGGCTCCCTTCCCGCCGACCTCTTCATCGACCTGGGCTTCGACGGGTTCGGCAACACGCCGCTGACGGGAACGAACGAAGGCATCCAGGCGCCCGTGATTACGTCGGCGACCTCGACCCAGATCTCGGGTACATCGAGCGAGATGAACGGGACGCCGGTGGACGTCTACGTCACACACACCACGCGCGGGGACGTCAAGTCCTTCCTCGGCACCGCCAACGTTGGCACCGGGGGCGCCGGCATCTGGACCCTCAACCACTCGGCGCTCCCCGACGGCACCTGCCTCACCGCCGCCCAGACCGAGCTCGCCGCGCCTAAGGGCACCTCCGAGCTCGCCCAGACGGTGGGCGTCGGCGGCGTCGCCTGCGACGTCACCGCCCCGACCGCTGGCTTCGCCTCGGGTCCCTCCGGGCCCACCAACGACGCCACCCCGACCTTCGACCTCACCTCCAGCGAGGGCGGCTCGACGTTCGAGTGCAGGCTCGACGCCGGCTCCTTCGCAGCCTGCCCGGACCCCTTCACCGCCGGCTCGCTGCCCGACGGCGACCACACGATCGAGGTCCGCGCCACCGACCCGGTGGGGAACACCGGCAATCCCGTCGGCCGCTCGTTCAAGGTCGACACCGTCGCACCGCAGACGACAGTCACCTCGCTGAAGCTGAAGCAGCCGAAGAAGAGGGCCAAGAAGGGCACCGCGACCGTCGCCTTCAGCTCCGGCGAGACGGGGTCGAGCTTCCGCTGCAAGCTGGACGAGAACGCCTACGCGGCCTGCACCAGCCCCAAGACCTTCAGCGGCCTGGCGGCCGGCAAGCACACGATCTCCGTGATCGCCACTGATCCCGCCGGCAACTCCGACCCCTCGGCGGCGACACAGAAGCTGAAGATCAAGAAGCCGAGGAAGAAGAAGTAGCTCAGCTGCGCTCGGGCTTGCGGGCGCAGTAGGCGTAGGCGGTCAGTCTGGCCGAGAGGGCGCTGTCGGCCACGTTCAGTGCCGCGAAGCGCCAGGTGCGCGCCCCAAGCCTCTTGGAGGTAACGGTCCCGGCGGCCCTGGGGCTGGGCGAGAAGGCGAGGTTGCCGTCGAAGCCGCCCGACAGCGCCCTGGTCCCCCGGGGGCAGCGCACCACCGCCGCCCTGAAGCCGCCCGGCGGCACCTTGACGCGCTTCGGGCGGGTGACCAGCGCGGGGCCGCGCCGCACGCAGTAGGCATAGGAGATCAGCACTCCGGGTCCGTCGCCCTGGGGCGGGCTCCCGCCGCTTTCGCCGGGAATGTTGAAGCCCTCGACCCGCCACCTGCTCTTGCCCACCCGCTTCGAGGTCAGGGCGAGGACGCGCGGCCCGTTCTGGCGCGAGAAGCCCGGGGCGTCGAAGCCGCCGGAGACCACTTTGCTGCCGCGCGGGCAGCTTGCGACCACGGCCTCGGCGCTTCCGGGTGAGACGAAGCTCCTGTTCGAGGCGACCTTCACCCGGCGGCCAAGCATGGAGCAGTAGCCGAGCGAGACGATCTTGCCGGCCGATTCGCCGAAGTTGAAGCCCCTGGTCTGAACGCGGCGCTTGCCGAGCCGCTTCGAGCTGAGGCGCGCGACGGCCGCGGCGCCGTTGCTCGGGTTGAAGCCCGGCGCGTCGAAGCCGGCGGCGACGACGCCCTGCCTGGCCTTGCAGGTGGCCACGGCGGTGGCGACGGCCTTCGGCGGGACGGACACCGTGGTGGTCGTCGTTCTCGAGGTTCCCGCCGCCGCCATGGCGACCGCGCTCGTGGCGATCGCCGCGCCCGCGACGCCTGCGACGATCGAGCCCCAGCGTCCACCATGCATAATCGGCTTCATCGGCCGCGGGGCCATGCAACTTGAGGGCTCGGACTGGGGGCCTGCGGCGGAGGCCGGCTACGTAGTCACTACTGATGTGGGGCCCGGGCCGAACCTGGTGGAATGCCCTGCGTGCTCGGCCTCACGCGCAAGCAAGTCGCCGCTCGGATCCTGATCGGCCTCGCCGCGCTCTTCCTGCTGATCCAGCTCGTCCCCTACGGCCGCGACCACAGCAACCCTCCCGTGACCAGGGCAGCCGTCTGGTCCGACAAGGGCGCCGAGCAGCTCGCCATCGACTCCTGTTACGACTGCCACAGCAACCTGACCAGGTGGCGCTGGTACTCCAACATCGCCCCGGTGTCGTGGCTGGTGCAGAAAGACGTCGACGAGGGTCGCAAGGCCCTCAACTTCTCCGAGTGGGACCGGCCCCAGGCCAACCTCGCCGAGCTCGAGTCGACCGTCTCGGAGGGTGAGATGCCCCCGGTCCAGTACTCGCTCCCGCGCCCCTCGGCGAAGCTCTCCTCCGCCGAGAGGATCCAGCTGACCGACGGGCTGCGACTTCTCTATTCCCAGGATCCCCCAGGAGGTTTCAAGTGAGCGCAAAGAAGCACTTCAGCGCCGAGCAGGCGGAACGCATCGGTGAGGAGATC
>CAVVBU010000011.1:0-91737 GCA_963746615.1 uncultured Solirubrobacterales bacterium
GCAGCAGCCGCTTCTCGGTCTCCCCCTTGACGTCAGCGACCACCTCCACGTGGCCCTCGAGCGGGGTTCCGCGCAGCTTGGTCGCGAGCAGGTCGTCGACCTGGAAGACACCGGCGGAGTTGTTCATCTCGATCTCGATGCTGATCGGGCGCTCGTCGCCCGCCTCGATGCGAACCTCGTCGATCGCCGCCGCCGAGAGCGCGTGGATCCCGAACTGGCCTCCCTCGAGCGGCAACCGAGAGCGCCCCTGGGCCATGTCGAGCGCGTCGGCGACGCGCACGACCCCGGCCTCAACGGTGTAGGGCTCGCCGCGGCGGCGGTGTCCGATCACCGCGTGCAGGATCTCGGAGATGACGACGGTCCGCTCGGGCTCCTCGTAGATCCCGTCCAGCAGGGAATCGAGCCGGTCGGCGACGAGAAAGAGGCTGTAGGCCTCGTGGTCGGTGCGGTGGATCGACATGCCGACGTCATGAAGCAGCGCCCCGCCCGCGACAACCACCTCGGCGTCGCGCTGGCGCATGCTGTGGTCGGCGACCATCGCTGGCTCGACGCCGGCCTTCTGCAGCAGGCGCAGCAGGCGCAGTGCGATGTTGAGCACGATCTGGACGTGGACCCATGAGTGGTCCGACATCTCGAGCCGCTCCGAGGTGACCTGGGCCATGTACCACCAGGCGCGCACCCGCTCGTCCGCGTTGACCGCCTCGAGGAAGCGGTCGAGCTTGCGGTTTCCACGGGTGGGGGCGTGGACGCCGGCCTCGCCGACGACCTCCGCGGGCGGGCGGCGCTTGGCGTCAACCGGGTGCTGTTCGGCCGCGGCGGGCTTCTCGTCGGCCATCGCCCGGATCTTCTCAGGGAAAGCGACCGAAGGCGTCAATGGCTCGCTTCCTCGCAATATGCACAAGTTTCCGACCGCCGCAGGCGTTACCTTGCTGTCGCTTGGGATAAGGGAATCGGGATGACGGTCTGCCCCAACACTGGCCTCAATGTCCCCGAATGCAGCTGTTCCGTCTGCGTGCGGAACCAGCTCGAGCAGCACGTGCCCTCGCTGCTGGCGAGCACCGAGCAACGGCGAACGGCCGCCAGGCCGCCCTCGCGGATGCGCTCGGCTCTGGCGCGCCGCTTCCGGCGAGCCGCCTAAGCCGTCTAAGCCTCCGTCGGCGCCGGAGCGCCAGGCTCGCGCAGAGCCCCGGCACTCGCGCAGACGACCAGGGCTATGCCAGCCGCCTCGGCCGCCGGGACGCCCTGGTCCAGCGCCGCCAGGCCGATCAGCGCCGCCACGGCGGGCTCGAGGCTCATCAGCACGCCGAAGACCCCGATGGGCAGGCGGCGCAGCGCCTCGAGCTCGAGCGAGTATGGGATTGCCGAGCTGAGCACGGCGACCGCGAGGCCGATCCCCGCCAGCTCGGGGCGCAGCAGCTCGGAGCCACCGGCGAGCGCACCGGGAACGAGCATGATCGCCGGCACTCACCACCATCGCCAGGGCCAGGCCGCGTCCGCCGGACCAGGTGCGACCAATCCTGGCGCTGAGCACGATGTAGGCGGCCCAGAACCCTCCGGCGGCCAACGCCAGGAAGACGCCGAGCGGGTCCGGCGATGACCCCGCCGGCCCCGCCAGCAGCACGATCCCGCCGGCCGCCAGCGCGACCCAGAGCAGGTCCAGCCGGCGCCGCGAGCTGGCGATGGCCACCGCCAGCGGGCCGACGAACTCGAAGGTGACTGCGAGCCCGAGGGGAATCCTGTCGAGGGCCTGATAGAAGCAAAGGTTCATCCCGGCCAGGGTGACGCCGAAGAGGGCGACCGGCACGAGGTCCGAACGGTCGACGCCGCGAAGGCGCGGGCGCCAGACGGCGACCAGCAGCAGCGCGGCGAAGAGCAGCCGATAGAGGGCCGTGCCCGTTGGGCCGACGTCGTCGAAGAGGTGGGTGGCTACCGCCGCGCCAAGCTGCACGGAGAAGACCGCGCCCAGGACGAGCCCGGCCGCTGTCGCCCGCGGGCGCCCGCCGGTCGGCCGCAAGCTAATCGCCGATCACCTTGATCACCAGCCGCTTGGGGCGGCGCCCGTCGTACTCGCAGTAGAAGACCGCCTGCCATGGGCCGAGGTCGAGGCGGCCCTCGGTGATCGGCAGGATCACCTGGTGATGTGTGAGCAGGTTCTTCAGGTGGGCGTCGCCGTTGTCCTCGCCGCCTCGATGGTGGCGGTAGTCGCCGCCCTCGGGCAACAGCTCGCGCGCCACCTCGTTCGCCGGCGGCTGCCAGCTCGGCGGCGCCAGCTTGTCGAGCCATTCGAGCGTGTCGGCGTGGAGTCCGGGCTCATCGTCGTTGACCCAGACGCCGGCGGTGATGTGCATCGCGGAGACCAGCACCATCCCCTCCTGCACCTCGGAATCCGCAACGGCGCTTTGCACCTCGTCGGTGATGCGCACGAACTGGCGGCGCTCGTCGGTGTTGAAGGTCATGTACGCGGTATGGGATTTCATCGCCACCTCCTCTGGTCGGGGAAGGCGCCCCCGGACGCGAAGCGGAGGAGGCGCCGCAGCTGCCGGGCCATAGGATGGACGAGATGGCCGGCCTGCTCTCGATCGAGCGGCGCGAGGCGGTCGCGGTGCTCACCCTGCAGCGTCCCGATAAGCGCAACGCGCTCTCGATCGAGCTGCGCATCGAGCTCGCCGACGCGCTCGGTGCGCTCGGCGACGACGACGGGGTCGGCTGCATCGCCCTCACCGGCGCCGGGCCGGCGTTCTGCTCGGGCATGGACGTGACCCAGTTCGGCGGCGACCGTGCCAACAGGGAGCAGCTGGTCGAGACCAGCGTCGCCTGCTTCCGCGCGGTCGCGCGGTGCCCGCGGCCGACGGTCGCCGCCGTCAACGGTCCGGCGCTCGCGGGGGGCTTCGCGCTGGCCCTGCTCTGCGACCTCCGGCTCGCCTCCGAGGAGGCGACCTTCGGCTTCCCCGAGCTGCCCAGCGGCATCCCGCCCAGCTACGCGGCGGCGCGGGCGGCGCTGCCGGCGGCGATAGCCGCCGAGGTGACCCTGACGGGCAGGACGTACGACGCCTTCGCCGCCCTGCGGCTGGGCATCGTCGGCAGCGTCCACCCGCCGGACGAGCTGCTGGCGCGAGCTCTCGAGCTGGCGGGCCGGATCGCCTCGGCGCCCCGCGATGCGATCACGGCAGACGAAGCGCCGCATCGTGCTCGACCGCGACCGCGAGTTCGGCCCTCTGTTCGCCGAGGAGGAGCGGTTGTTGCGCGAGACCCTGCTCCGAGACGAGCCCGAGCCTGCGGCCTAGCTAGCCGCAGACCGGCCAGGGGCTGGAGCTGCTGCGCGAATAGAGCATCGCCGCGCGCCGGTCCTGCTCCAGCTCGGAGGCGGCGGCGGGGTCGCCCCTGCCTCCGACCGATGACCAGGTCCCGTGGTCGAACTGGTACTTGCCGCGGTAGCTGCCGTCGGCGGAGACCGAGGTCGGGTCGCCTCCGGACTCGCAGGCGGCGATCGTCTCCAGGGTCGAGCGCGGCACGCCCAGCACGAAGGCCGAGTTGAGCGCCCGGCGGCGCCGCTCGCGCTGCTGCTCGCGGAAGGCGGCGATCGAGCGCTCGAGCGTCCGATGCGGACGCTGCAGCGCCGTCAGCTTTGAGAGCTTCTCCCCGTTCGCCGGGGCGACCTCCGCCACGGCGGCGGGGCCGCTGGCACTCAGGATCACAACGGCGCAGGTCGCCAGCGCAACTCGTTTCGGTGACGGGCTGATATCGACTCACCTCCAAGGGGGATCGCGCCCCTGGTCGCCGGCCGCCGACGCGCGACCCGGTGCGTCGAGCGATCGAATCGAAGAGGCTTTCCCCTGCCGGGAAGCCGCCGCGGCCGGCTCGGGCACGCGGTCGTTTACTGCGAGCGGGCTACGGTAGCCGGGGCCGCAGCCACTTCAGTGACGACGATCACACTTGGGCGGCGGCTTGCGCGCGACGCGCCACGCGGCGGCGGCATGCCCCCGATCGACTCGCGGGTACGATCGCCTGGTGAAGCTGCTCGCCTTCAGCGACCTGCACCGTGACCTCGGGCGCGCGCGTGACCTGGTCGAGCGCTCCGGCGAGGCCGATGTGGTGATAGCCGCGGGCGACTTCGCCTCGATTCACGCGGGGCTCGAGGAGACGATCGGCGCCCTGAGCGCGATCGAGACCCCGACCCTGCTGGTTCCCGGCAACAACGAGACGGCCGACGCGCTGCGCGAGGCCTGCGACGGCTGGGAGGCCGCCACCGTCCTGCACGGCGAGGGCACCCAGCTCGACGGCACCTCGTTCTATGGGCTGGGCGCTGGGATCCCCGTCACCCCCTGGGACTGGAGCTTCGACCTCGACGAGTCGCAGGCCGCCGAGGCCCTGGCCGACTGCCCCGAGGGGGCGGTGTTGATCGTCCACTCCCCCCCGCTCGGCCACTGCGACCTGAGCGGCAGCGGCGATCACCTCGGCAGCGAGTCGGTCCTGCACGCGATCGAGGAGAAGTCCCCGCGCCTGGCGGTCTGCGGACACATCCACGAGTCCTGGGGCGCCGAGAGCTCGATCGGCGAGACGCCCGTCTACAACCTCGGGCCGGAGGGCCGGCTGCTGGAGATCTAGCGGCCACCAGGCCGCTCTTTCTTGGAGCGGCGGCGGCGGCCGCGACTTCGGATGGGCGGCCGCTCGTGGCCGCGGCCTGATGCGTGGTCGCGGCCGCTAGCGGAAGCTGCGGCGCAGGAACCCGGTGACGGTCTTGAGGAAGTAGTTGGTTTTCGGCGCCGCCGTCAACGGATCGAGGTGGCTGGTCGAGTTGGCGCGGTCTACCAGCGTCGCTTCACCGCCGTCGATCTTCGAGCGCTTGACCAGCTTGCGGGCCCCCGCAAGGATCGCCCCATCGGTGAGGTCGGTCTGGAACGCATACAGGGGCAGGTCGATCTGCCTCGTGTGCCAGAGCCGCAGGCCGAGCACCTTCGCCGCCGGCGTCCGCTTCATCGGGCTGGCCGCGTCGGTGTCGATCCGCAGCCGCTCGGGGAAGTACCACTCGACCGAGTTCGAGGGCTCCTGCGCGAAGGTGTCCGCCAGCCGCGCCACCGGCGTCACCTCTCCGTCGACCCAATCGCGTGGGTTGCCGCTGGTGGCGAGCCTGCCGGCCCGCACGTGGATCAGGCCGAGATCGTCGGGGGAGCTTCCCTGATCGAAGGCGTGGCCGAGGAGCCCACGGTTGGTGACGTCGAAGGGCGGGTTGAAGACCGCGGGCAGAAGCGGGAAGTCCTGCAGCGGCGACTCTGCCGTCGGGTCGAGCTTGGCGTACAGAGCCCCGACCTCGGCGAAGAGCCCGGTGGCGTAGGGAGCTGCGCCGCCGAACAGCAAGTCGGCGAAGGGCGCGCCCTGGAGCGCATCGAGCTGCTCCTGGGCCTGCTGGCGGCTGCTGATCGAGTTGAAGCTGCCGAGCAGGCCGCCGTCGATCAGCACGATCCCACTCAGGCCCTCGAAGCCCGGGCGGTGCTTGAAGTCCCAAGCGGCGTAGGCAGCTGTGTCGGAGGCGCCGAGGGAATGTCCGCCGAGGATCACCTGGCGGCTGCCGCCCTTGCGGGCTGCCTTGACCACACGACGCAGGTCGTCGAGGGCGACCTTCAGCCCCCAGTCCCGGACGAAGGGGACGCTCGCCGGGTCGAGCGGCTGGTAGTGGGGCTGGACCGTGTTGTCGAAGATGTAGTTGAGGTAGTAGTCGAACGCCTGCTCCTTGCTGACCTCGCCTTTGAGCGCCCGCTCGAACATGCCTGTGTCCTCGAAGGCCTGCGAGCGGCGATCCACGGCCCACACCTGCAGGTCGTCGACCCGCTTGACCAGCTCGCGCGCAAGCAGGGTGAAGTCGCCCGCCCCGCCCGCGTATCCGGGCACCAGCACCAGCACGCGCCTGGCTGACTTCGGCCCGAGCTTGTGGACGAAGACGCGGTCGAACTTCGCCGGCCCGGGGCCGTCGGTCCCCTTGACCACATCGACCGTGTCACGCGCCGTTGCGGGGGCGGCGATGACGGCGATCGTCGTCGTCGCGGCGAGTGCGAGAGCGGTCGCGATCCTGCGGCTCGGCCTCGTGCCCGTTCCTCTCTGCTCGGTGCTCAAAGCCTGCATCCCTTCCCCGGAGCCGGCGAGGCTATCAGTGCGGTTAGAGTTCCGCGCGTGGAAGCGGAGCCGAGGCAGCAGGACGAGTGGCGCGTCGAGGTCCACCTCGACGACGAGAGGCACGGGCTCTCCCTGGGGGAGCGGCTGCACGCCCTGCGCCTGGACGACGAGGCGCGCAAGCGCCTCGGCGGCAGGGTGATCGTCACCCGGGACGGCCATCAGCTCTTCCTCTATTCCTGGCATGAGCAGAGCGCGCGCGAGGCCGAGGGCGTCATCCGTGACCTGATGGAGGAGGACGGCCTCGCTGGCGAGGTGAAACTGATGCGCTGGCACCCGGCCGAGGAGGATTGGCGACCCGCGAGCGAGCCGCTGCCCCGCACCGAGGGAGAGGAGGAGGCCGAGCTGGCGCGCAACGAGGAGGCCGAGGCGGCCGAGGCCGGCCGCACCGGCGAGTACGACTGGGAGGTCGTGGTCGAGTTGCCGGACCTGCGAACGACCAAGGAGTTCGCCAAGCGACTCGCGGGCGAGGGGCTCCACGTCAAGCGCCGCTTCAGGTACCTCCTGGTCGGCGCGCTCACGGAGGAGCTGGCGATCGAGCTCGGCAAGAGGATCGAGGCGGAGGCCCCCGAGGACAGCCATGTCGGCATCCGCGCCAACCCGGAGGGCGTGCCGCTGCCGGCCTTCGTCATGCTCGGCTCGATGAAGCCGGGCGTGGTCCGCGACCTCGGCCTGTAGCGGCCGTGGCCGTCCAGCGCGGGCCGAGCTCCCAGGGCTACGAGCGGGGCACGGCGGAGTTCGGGCGGGTCCTCGCCTTCAGCGACGGGGTGTTCGCGATCGCGATGACCCTGCTGGTGGTCGGGATCGCCGTCCCGGTGATCGAGCACCCCGATGACGTCAGCGAGCTGGCCGACGCCCTCAACGACCTCACCGGAAACTTCATCAGCTTCTTCATCAGCTTCGCGGTGATCGGCCGCTACTGGGCCGCCCACAGCGAGTTCTTCTCGATGGTGAAGCGGATCGACAGCGGCCTGCTCGGCCTGAACCTGGTCTACCTCTGCTTCATCGCCTTCGTTCCCTTCCCCACCGGCCTGCTGGGGGAGTACTTCGGCAACCCGCTGGCGGTGGCGACCTACGCGGTGGCGGTGGCGATCGTCAGCGGCCTCGAGGTCGTCCAGTTCCGCCACGCCTACCGGCACGGCCTGCTGCGCCGCGAGATGCCGCCCGATGTCTTTCGCTGGGGGGCGATCCAATCGCTTTCGCCGGTCGTCTTCTTCCTGCTCTCGGTCCCGCTCGCCTTCCTCAACACGACGGTCGCGGTGCTTCTCTGGTTCGGAGCGATTCCCTTCCAGGCGATCTCCAACCGCTGGAAGCCCGAGCACGCCGACGACTACATCTCCAGCCTCTGAGGCCGCAGGCCGCCGATTCGGCCAAGCGCTTGGCCGGCGATCGATCCCGGAGTAGGCTGCGGCCGTGGGCCTGCTCGGAGACTGGGTCGGATCGAAGCGGATGGAGAAGCCGGTGCGCGGCACCGCTCAGGTGGTCGGCTCGACGCAGCCGCCCGACAGCGCGACCTCCTCGAACGCCAACCTCAACCTCGTGGTCAGCGCCGAAGGCCTCGAGCCGACTGCGGTCGAGCACTCGGCCATCTGCCCGACCAAGAAGTGGCCCTGGCCGGGCACCACGCTGCCGGTCACCGTCGATCTGATGAACCCCGACCGCCTCAAGATCGAGTGGGACGAGGTCGAGGACGCCAGCAAATCGGCGAAGAGGCAGGCCGAGCAGGTGGCCGAGGCGATGAAGGACGGCGGAGGCACCGCCGGAGCCGGCGCCCCCGGCGGCGGCGACAACATCGTCATCCAGGGGGGCCAGATGGACGACGCCACCCGCCAGCGCCTGGCCGGCATGGGCGTGGACGTCGACGCGCTCATGCAGCAGGCCCAGCAGATGCAGCAGATGTACGGCGGGGCCGCCGGCGCAGGGCAGGCGGCGGCTGCCCAGGGCGGTGCCGCCCCATCGGGTGGGGGCGGGGGCGGCGACGACATCGTCGACCAGCTCGAGCACCTGAACCAGCTGAAGTCGCAGGGCGCGCTCAGCGACGAGGAGTTCGAGAAGGCGAAGAAGAAGCTGCTCGAGGGCTAGGCGCGGTCTGCGGCGTCGACGTCTCGGGGGGCGGAGAAGGCGCCCTCGCCGAGTACCGCCATCGCGGCGTTTCGCCCGTTGAGGGCGATCACCGAGCCCGCCGGGTGCGTCGCGGCGCCGCACAGGTAGAGGCCCTCGACCGGGGTGTCCGCCTCCAACCGCCGGTCCCACATCTGCTCGGGCAACACCTGGCCCTGGAAGATGCTGCCGCCGGTGAGGCCGATTCGCTCCTCGATGTCGGGCGGACCGAGCACGTCGACGTGCTCGACGCACTCGTGCACGTCCGGCGCATAGGCGGCGATCTGATCGAGGATCAGGTTGCCGACCTCCGAACGCCGCGCGTCCCAGTCGCCGTCAGCCAGCTCGTAGGGTCCGTACTGGCAGAAGCAGCTCATCGTGTGCTTTCCCGCCGGCGCCGGGGTCGGATCGTAGGCGGTCTGGAAGTAGAGCTCGCAGAAGCCGATGCCCGGCTCGCCCCGCTCGCACGCCTCGAACCCCTCCTGCGCAGCGTCGAGGCCCTGCGTCACGGTGATCATCGCCCGCTCCGGCTCGATCTGACCTGCCGCGGTCCACCTCGGCAGCCTGCTCAGGCCCGCGTTCAGCTTGACCACCGGCGAGCGCACGTCCCAGCGCTCGAGCCGCTCGCGGTAGTCGGCCGGCACATCGGCGCCGTCCAGCATCGCCAGGGTCCGCTTCGGGTCGGCGTTGGAAACCACCACCGGGGCCCTGAGCACGTCTCCGCTCTCCAGCTCGACCCCCTCGCCCGGGGTGATGCGGGCGACTGGCACGCCCGCGGCCAGGGTCGCGCCGGCCTCGAGCGCCGCCTCAGCGATCGCGAAGGACACGCGGCCCATGCCGCCCTTGACGTAGCCCCAGCTCCCCGGGTGACCGTCGACCTCGCCCTCGGAGTGCATCAGCTTCACCGACGACGTCCCCGGCGTCCTCGGCCCCGCCCAGGCGCCGATCACGCCCTGCCCGAAGAGGGCGTGCTTGAGCCGCTCGTCCTCCACGTAGCGGTCGAGGGTCTCGGCGATCGACTCCTCGAACAGGACCGAGATCAGCTCCTCGTCGCCGAGCAGTTCCTCGATCTCCTCCCGGCTCGGCGAGGGCTCCGCCCAGAGGTCGCCCCGGGGTCCCCTGCGCAGGGCCTTGCGCAAGCGGTCGAAGACGTCGGCGTAGGCGAAGGTGCCCTCGATGTCGCGCTCGGAGAAGCCGTTTTCCCGCATGTGCGCGGCGGTGCGCTCGCGATCGCCGAACCGCGCGTAGGAGGTGCCGTCCGGGAACGGCGACCAGAGGCCGGGGTCGGCGATGAAGACCTCGTAGCCCCGCCGCCTCAGCTCCAGCTCGTCGATCACGCGACGGTCGAGCAAGCCGACGACATAGGCACAGGGGCTGACCACGAAGCCCTGGTCGTCGAATGGCCGCTCCAGCGTGCAGGCCCCGCCGAGGCGCTCGCGGCGCTCCAGCACCAGCACCGAGCGCCCGGCCCGCGCCAGGTAGGCCGCCGCGGTGAGGCCGTTGTGGCCGCCGCCGACGACGATCGCGTCCCAGTCGCGCGCCGCCAGCTCGCTCAGCGGAGCCGGCAGTCCGATCTCACCGAGGGCGGCGTTGACGTCCATCGAGCCTGGGCCGGGAGTCTAGACTCGGCGCCATCGCCGAGCGCCCGCGAATCCTGCTGGTGCCCACGCTCACCGAGCTGGAGTGGCGGATCAAGCCCACTCTGGCGGAGTGGGCCGAGGTGGCCTCCTTCGACGCCCCCGGCGTCGGCGGACGGCCGCTGCCCGCGACCGTGACGCCCCAGACCATGGGCGACAACGCCGTCTACGAGCTCGACCGGCTCGGCTGGGAGCGATGCGTGGTGGTGGGAGACGAGTTCGGCGGCCACCCCGCCGTCGAAGCCGCTCTGGCCCGCCGCGACCGGGTGGTTGGGCTCGCCTTCGGGCATGCCTGTCTCTCCTTCCGCCGGCGCGGCGAGCGGGCGCCGTTGAACGGCGAGGTCTTGGAGGCCTTCTTCAGCCTGGTCGAGGTCGACTACGGAACCTACGTCCGCCATCTGACCCAGCTCACGCAGAACGCCTACGACGACGAGCTCGCCGACAGCTATCGCGAGCGGGTCCCCCAGGAGACGGCCGTCGCCGCCGCCGAGATCCCCCACGCGCTGCAGGGGGTCGAGATCGAGTCCGATCTGCGCGCCTTGCAGCGGCCCCTGTTGTTCGCTCGCCACGACGGCTGCCTCGCCTGGACCGACGAGGGGTACGAGGACGCCGTGGCCGCCTTCCCCGATGCGAAGCGCGTCTCCACCGAGGTGAAGCCGAGCGGCTGCCCCGCCTTCGCCGAGGCGCTGCGGGCGTTCTGCGCCGAGCTCGACTGGACCTAGCCACAGGCCGAGGCCGCCAGATGCCGCAGACGCTGAAGCTGACGCCCACCGAATCGCTGACCATTCGCTACAGCTCCCCCGAGCTGCTCGAGGTCGAGGCACGCTACGGCCCGGGCAAGCCGCCTCCCAAGCACCTCCATCCCGACCAGGACGAGCACTTCCGGGTCCTGGAGGGAACGCTGCGGGTGAGGACCGAGGGCGACGAGCGCGACCTGCACGCGGGCGATCGCATCGCCATCCCTCGCGGCACCTCGCACCAGATGTGGAATCCGGGCGCCGCGCCCGCGCGGGTGCTCTGGCAGACCCGCCCGGCGGGCCGCACCGAGCAGTGGTTTCGGGCGATCGACATTCTCCATCGCGAGGGGAGGGTCGACCGCAACGGGATGCCGGGCCCGCTCGCCTTCGGCGCGCTGCTGAGCGAGTACCGCGATGTCTTCAGGCTCTCGGTCGCCCCCGATCCGCTGCTGCGGCCCGTCGTCGCCCTGCTGGGCGCGCTCGGGCGGGCGCGCGGCTACGAGCCCCACGCCTGATCGCGCCTCGCACGCTGGACGGACGGACGACGTTGCTTTCGATCGGCCGGTCACGCATAGGATTCCGCCGGTGGAGGGTTCAGGCGTCCGCATCGACGTCGGCAAGGTCATCGGGGAGACCTTCTCGATCTACGCGATCAAGGCGGGCCGCCTGCTCGGCAGCGCCGTTGGTGTTTTGGTCGTCGCCGGCATGATCATCGGGCCCTGCTGGCGGCTACGGGCAGCCTGATTCTGGTTCTGGTGGGCGCAGTTGTCTCGTGGTGGCGACTCACGCTCTACACGGGGTTCGTCGTCAGGCTCGTCCAGGATGTTCGCGACGGCCGGCGCGATTCGACCGTCGGCGAGCTGATCTCCTGCCGCGCCCGCCATCGGAGGCTTGATCGGCAATCGGCATCCTCGGGATTGCGGTTGCAATCGGCCTCTTCCTGCTGATCGTTCCGGGCCTGATCCTGCTCACGATCTGGGCCGTGACGGCACCGTCCATCGTGGTAGAGCGCGCTGGGGCGATCGACGCCTTCGGGCGCAGCTCGCGAGCTGGTCAAGGGCAACGGCTGGTCGGTGTTCGCCGTGATCGTGATCGCGTTCCTGATTGCGGAGGCGATCTCGATCGTGCTCGGTCGATCGGCCCGGCGACAGCGACGGCGCGCGCGTCGATCTTCTCGGTCATCGCGCGCCACCGTCACGGCGCCGATCTTGGCGCTGGTCTCGGGGGTCCTCTTCTTCGACCTCGGCGGCGGCTCCGGCGCCACCGGCGCGCCGCCCCGCCGCCGGCGAGCGAAGCGCCTCCCGCCTACTAGGCCGGGTTTCGCGCCGGGCGCTCGGGTAGGGTTCAGGCGCTCGACTCAATCACGACAAGGGAGTGCGGATGAGCTTTGGTGACGCTGTCAGGTCCGGATTCGACCACTACACGAAGTTCGACGGGCGCGCTTCGCGCCCGGCGTACTGGTGGTGGGTCCTGTTCGCGGTTCTGGTGGCGATCGGGGCCAACATCCTCGACGCGATCCTCGGTACCAGGATCATCTACATCATCGCGGCCCTCGCGCTGATCCTGCCGGGCCTCTCCGTGTCGATCCGCCGTCTGCACGACACGAACCGCACCGGCTGGTGGATCCTGATCGGGCTGATCCCGCTGATCGGCTTCATCGTCCTGCTGATCTTCTACCTCCAGCAGAGCGACCCGGGCGACAATGACTACGGCCCCCCGATGGCCGCCCCGGCCGCACCGGCCGCCCCGGCCGCCTAAGGGGAGGCGACAGCCGACACCAGCCCGCTGAGCAGGCGCTCAGCGGCCCTTCGCCTCGCGCGCTGCGCGGTAGCGGCGAATCAGCGCGTTGGTCGAGCTGTCGTGCTCGAGCTTCGGCTCCTCGTCGGCCTCGAGCTCGGGGATGATCTTCTTCGCCAGCACCTTGCCCAGCTCCACCCCCCACTGGTCGAAGGAGTCGATCCCCCAGATCGTGCCCTGGGTGAAGACGCTGTGCTCGTACAGCGCCACCAGGGATCCCAGCGTGCGCGGCGTCAGCTCTTCGGAGAGGATCACGTTCGAGGGGCGGTTGCCCTCCATCACCCGGTGCGGCACCACCGCCTCCGGCGTCCCCTCCGCGCGAACCTGTTCCGGCGTCTTGCCGAAGGCGAGCGCCTCGGGCTGGGCGAAGACGTTGGACATCAGCAGGTCGTGGTGGTCGCCGAGGGGATTCAGCGTCCTCATGAAGCCGATGAAGTCGCAGGGGATCAGCCTCGTGCCCTGGTGGATCAGCTGGTAGAAGGAATGCTGCCCGTTGGTACCCGGCTCGCCCCAGAAGACGGCGCCGGTGTCGTAATCGACGCGGGTGCCGTCGAGGGTGACGTGCTTGCCGTTCGACTCCATGGTCAGCTGTTGCAGATAGGCCGGGAAGCGCTTCAGGTACTGCTCATAGGGCAGCACCGCGACCGTCTGGGCGCCGAAGAAGTCGCCGTACCAGACCGCGAGCAACCCCATCAGCGCCGGTAGGTTGGCTTCGGTGGGCGTCTCGAGGAAGTGCTCGTCGATCGCGTGGAAGCCGGCCAGCATCTGCTCGAAGCGGTCGGCCCCGATCGCGAGCATGGTCGAGAGTCCGATGGCCGAGTCCATCGAGTAGCGGCCGCCCACCCACTCCCAGAAGCCGAACATGTTGTCGGTGTCGATGCCGAACTTCGACACCTCCTCGGCGTTGGTGGAGACGGCGACGAAGTGCTTGGCGATCGCCTCCTCGTCCCCCAGCTCGGCCAGCGCCCACTGCCGCGCGGTGTGCGCGTTGGTCATCGTCTCCAGCGTGGTGAAGGTCTTCGAGGAGACGATGAACAGCGTCTCCTCCGGGTCGAGGTCGCGGGTCGCCTCGGCGAAGTCGGTGCCGTCCACGTTGGAGACGAAGCGGAAGGTCATCTCGCGCTTCGAGTAGTGGCGAAGCGCCTCGTACGCCATCACCGGGCCGAGGTCCGAGCCGCCGATGCCGATGTTGATCAGGTTGCGGATCGCCTTGCCGGTGTGCCCCTTCCAGTCGCCGTCGCGGACGCGGTCGGAGAAGGCCCGCATCCGGTCGAGCACCTCGTGCACCTGCTTGACCACGTCGGCGCCGTCGACGATCAGGGAGCGATCGCGGGGCATGCGCAGCGCCACGTGCAGCACCGCCCGGTCCTCGGAGACGTTGATGTGCTCGCCCTTGAACATCGCCTCGCGGCGCTCGGCGAGCCCGGACTCCTCGGCCAGCTTGGCCAGCAGCCCGACGGTGTCCTCGGTGATCCGGTTCTTGGAGTAGTCGAGGTAGAGACCGGCGCCCTCGGCGGTCAGCCTCTGGCCCCGCTCGGGGTCCTCGGCGAAGAGGTCGCGCAGATGCCGGTCGGCGATCTCGGCGTGATGTGCCTGCAGGGCCTTCCATGCGGCGCGCTCTCGAAGCGGCGGAGGCAAGTCGGTCATCGGCGGCGCCAGCCTATCGGGGGGCAGCCGCCCGTCGGGCGGCGCCGTGGGTTCAGCTCGCCAGCCTCTCCGCCTCGTGGGAGATCGAGTCGGTCAGGTCGTTCCAGGACTTGACGAAGGTCTCGGCGCCCTCCTTCTGCAGCCTCGCCGCCAGCTCGTCGATGTCCACGCCGGCGTCGGCGAACCGCGC
Organism: uncultured Solirubrobacterales bacterium; assembly: GCA_963746615.1. Taxonomy (GTDB): domain Bacteria; phylum Actinomycetota; class Thermoleophilia; order Solirubrobacterales; family 70-9; genus SHVA01. The sequence continues at coordinate 14,274 of CAVVBU010000011.1, forward strand.
CAGCACCTCCTCCCCTTCGTCGCCGTCCGCAGGCAGCCCCTCGCCGACCTCGCCGTGATCGGCGAAGGCGAGCAGGGTCTTATCGGGCATCGTGTTGACGGTGTTGGGCGAGGCCAAGCCCTCGATGTAGTGGGTGTCGGAGGCCTCGGGGTCCTTGGTCCCGGTGCTCGCCCAGAGCAGGCGCTGCGGGCGGGCGCCCTCGTTCTCGAGCCTCTGCATACGCTCGGAGTCGAGCAGCTCGCGATAGGCGACGTAGGCGCGCTTGCCGATCGCGATCCCCAGCGTGTTCTTCAACTCCGCCGGGACCTCGTCCGCGACCGCGACGTCCCAGCGGCTCATGAACAGCGAGGCGACCGAGCGAACGTCTGGGTCGAGGCCGGCCTCGATCCGGCGCTCGATGCCCTTCATGTAGGCGTCGGCGGCGGCGAGGTGATGCTCGCGCGAGAACAGCAGCGTCACGTTGATCGGGATGCCGGCGAAGATCGACTCCTCGATCGCCGGCAGGCCCTCCGGGGTTCCCGGGATCTTGATGAAGAGGTTCTCCCGCTCGGCCTTGCCGTGGAGCTCGGCCACCTGCTTGACCGTGGCATCGGTGTCGTAGGCGAGCTTCGGTGAGACCTCCAGCGAGACGTAGCCGTCGACGCCGTCGGTCTTCTCGTGCTCCGGCTTGAACAGGTCGGCGGCGCGCCGGAGGTCGGCGATCGCCAGCTCGAAGAAGAGCGACTCGGGCTCGAGGCCCCGCTCGCGAAGCTCGCCGATCTGCTCGTCATAGGCGTCCCCACCCGTGATCGCCTTGTCGAAGATCGTCGGATTCGAGGTCAGGCCAGTGACCGAAAGGTCGTCGACGTAGCCCTTCAGCGTCCCGTCGTCGAGGATCGTGCGGGTGATGTTGTCCAGCCAAAGGCTCTGCCCCAGATCGTGGAGCTGCTGTGTCGGCTTCATGGCTTCAGCCTAGCGGCGGCGGCGCTCACGTGACCAGGCGGCGCACGCCGCTAGCCCGGCCACGCCCATCGGGTCAAACGGCCAGCAGGAAACCGTACGCGAGCGCCAGGGCGGCCGGGGGCTTCCCCTACTTGATGATCTCGTAGTCGAAGTCGTACTCCGTTCCCTTGTCGTTGCGCGCGTGCAGCTTCATCGTGCCGCTCGCCTGGTCGTAGTCGCCGGTGCCGCCGGTGATCGCCAGCTCAGAGTCCTTGGCGTCGTAGAACGGGCCCTCGACCGTGATCTGGCCACCGTCGAGCGAGGCCGTCCAGATGCACTCGAACGCCTTGCCGACCGCGGTGCGAATGCACTGTCCGTTGTCGGTTCCGACCTGGCTCTTGTTGCTGGAGTCGAACAGGGGGTTGGCGAAGCCGAGCACGTCTCCGACCGAGTCGTATTCGCTGGCCGGGCCGACGTGCTGCAGAATGTCGCTATCGGCGTGCTCGATGACCTTCAAGGACGTCGTCGAATCGTCATCGCCGCCGCAACCGGCGAAGAACGCCGCTGCGCCGAGCATCGCCGCAATCGGGATCAGATTGCGAGCCTTCACTTGTACCTCCTCGCTGAGCGGGGGCGTGGGCACTGGGAGCCTCCGTCCAGCCACCCGCCGTGTCAACCCCCACCGCGGCCAACGGCCCGGCCGCGCCATGGCCGATTTGGTGCACGCGGCGCCTACAACCGCCCCGCCTCCAGCAGCCGCCGCAGGAACTGGCGCGTCTCCGGGCGCTCGGGCTCCGAGAGCACCTTCTCGGGTGGGCCCAGCTCGATGATGGAGCCGTCGTGAAGGAAGCCGACCCTGTCGGCGACCTCGCGCGCGAAGCTCATCTCGTGAGTGACGATCAGCATGGTCACGCCCTCCTCCTTGAGCTCGCGGACGGCTTCGAGGACATCGCCGACCAGCTCGGGATCGAGGGCGCTGGTGATCTCGTCGAGGAGGAGCGCCCGCGGCTGGCCGGCGAGGGCGCGAACGATGGCCACGCGTTGCTGCTGGCCACCCGAGAGGCGATCGGGCCGATCCCCCTCTCGGCCGGCGAGCCCGAAGCGATCGAGTAGGTCGCGCCCCCGATCAAGCGCGTCGGCGCCCGGAACGCCATGGGCGCGGGTGGAGCCGAGCACGACGTTCTCGAGCACCGTCATGTGGGGGAAGAGGTTGTAGGCCTGGAAGACGAGCCCGAGCCGCCGGCGCACGCTGACTGCGTGCACCGAGGGATCGGTGATCACTTCCCCGTCGAGGAAGATGTCCCCGTCGTCGATCTCCTCGAGCAGGTCCACGCAGCGCAGGAGGGTTGATTTCCCGGACCCCGAGGCCCCGATGATGGCGACCGCCTCGTGCTCGGCGATTCCCAGGTCGATCCCACGCAAGACCTCGTTGGAGCCGAAGGCCTTGGTCACGCCCCGCAGCTCGAGGACCTGGCTCACGATCGCACCGAGCCGCGCTCGCGGCCCTGCTCCCAGTAGTCGAGCAGCCGCGCCAGGGGAATGGTGATGCATATGTAGAGCAGCGCGGCGCCGACGAGAGGGGTGAAGTTGAAGGTGAACGATGTCTCGATCTGTGCCGTGCGAAAAGCCTCGCCGGCAACCCCGAGAATCGAGATCAGGGCCACGTCCTTCTGCAACGAGATGAAGTCGTTGAGCAGCGGCGGGCCGACGCGCCGCACCGCCTGAGGCACGATCACGTGCCGCAGCGCCTGGCCGTCGGTGAGGCCGATCGCCAGCGCGGCGTCGCGCTGGCTGCGGTGCACCGAGCGAATTCCGGCGCGGTAGACCTCGGCGACGTAGGCGCCGTAGGAGAGGGTCAGGGCGATGCCGCCGAGAACGACCGGCTCGGTGGGCAGCCCACTGAGATCCAGAGCCGGGATCCCGAAGCCGATCAGGTAGACGAGCAGGATGGTCGGGATGCCGCGAAAGACGTCGGTGTAGACGGTCGCCAGCATCCGGACCGGAAACAACGCCGGACCCTTGGTGACCCTGATCAGAGCCACGATCAGTGCCAGGGCGAGGACGATGACCTCGACGATCATGAACACCCTCACGTCGAGCCAGAAGGCCCTGAGAACATCGGGAAACGAGTTCTTGAAGGCGCTCCAGGAGAAGAACGTGTCGCGGACGTCGGGCCACCCCGGGCTGGTCAGGATCAGCGCCGTCAGGCCGCCGAGGATGATCACCGACGAGATCGCCGAGATGGCGAATCCTCGGCGATCTCGTGCCCTGCGAGCCGCCGCGCGCTCGGCGCGGCGGTCGATCGGTGTGGCTGACGTGTTCGCTACTGGTGCGACCCGGGAGCTACTCGATCACCGGAGCGTTGGTCTTCTTGCTGATCCACGTGTTCTCGATCTGCGCAAGCTCGCCGGACTCCTTGAGCGCGTCGATGGCCGCGGACACGCACGCGGTCAGCGATGAGCCCTTCTCCAGCAGCGCCCCCCACTGGTCGCCGCCCGGCGCTGCGAACTGCCCGACCACGGTGGCCTCGGGGACCTGGACGGCGGTGAGGTAGAAGGCGGTCGGGACGTCCACGACCACTGCGTCGACCTGGCCCTGCTTCAGCGCCTGGACCACGTCGTTGGAGGTGTCGAACACCTTCGGCTCGTTATCGGGCTGAATCTCGGTGTTGACCGCATCGAGGCTGGTGGTCCCGATCTGGACGCCGAAGTCGGCGCTCTTCAGGTCGGCGAGCGAGGTCGCCTTGGCCGCGTCGGAGTCCTTGAGGGCAACCACGGCCTGCTTGGCCTCGTAGTAGGGCGACGAGAAATCGACCTGCTTGGAACGCGCCGGCGTGATCGAGATCTGGTTGACGTCGAAGTCGAAGTCCTTCGGACCGGGGGCATACGACGAGTTGAACGGCTCCACCGTCCACTCGACGTCCGACTGCTTGAAGCCGAGCTGGTCGGCGATCGCGTAGGCGACCGCGCTCTCGAAACCCTTGCCGTTGCTCGGATCGTTGTCCTCGAAGTACGGCGGGAAGGCCGGCTGGTCGGTTGCCACGGTCAGCGTGCCTGCCGTGTGTGTATCGAGCTTGTCGGGCGTGCAGTCGCTGAGGCTCGCCGTGGTCGAGGAGCCGGAATCGTTGTTGCTGTTACCGCAGCCTGCGAACAGGGCTGACGACGAGCACGACGGTCGAGGCAAGAAGGATCGAGATCGGGCTTCGAAGTCGGCGCATGTCTCCTCGCGGTGGGTGGGGGCGGACCGGAACCGGAAAATCCTATGTCAACCACCCTCCTTCTGCACGAATCGGCCCAGCGCTAAGCGCGGAGACGCGGGGAGCCGAAGCACTCGTCCAACAGAGCCCCCTGCGTCCACGGACCGGCGCGGCGAGGCATGTCGCCTCGCCGCGCCGGCCTCAGCCAAGCTGGTTCGGCTACGCCTTCTTCGCGACCGCCTCGATCAGCGGCCAGCAGCCGTCGGTGTCGGTTGCGTTCTTGAAGCCGCCGCCCAGTGCCAGCGGGGGCTCGAACAGCAGCGTGTTCGGGCCGCCGGAGCTGCAGCGCACCGTCTGCGCGAGCTTGGTCTTGAACGCGATCCGGTCGCCCTCGTTGATCTTGATCGGCTTCTTGAGCTTGAACGTCCGAACCGGATAGACGTCGTCGTTCGGGTCGGGGTCGCCCTGGTAGCTGATCTTCGGGCCCTTCGCGACCACCTTGCCCTGCCAGTCACTGCCGCTCCCATTCGCCCTCGCGATCTGCAGCGTCAAGCTGCCGTCGTCCAGGGCGATCAGGCGAATCTTGGTGATCTTGCCCTTGCGCGGCGCCTTCTCGCCACCGTTGGGCCGGCCGTAGGCCTCGTTCATGATGAACGTGCACGAGGCGCTCGGGTCGCCCTGATCGCACTCGAGCGGCGCGTTCGACGGCTGGATGGAATCGTCCAGCTTGGAGCCGAACTTGAACGCCATCCCCTGCGCCGGAAGAGCCAGGAGCGCGCCGGCGCCGAGCGCCATCGCGATCAGGACCAGGCGGCGAGTCGACGTGATGCCGGTACTTCGGTGCATCGAGTTCCCTCCTCTGAATTGACCGCCGCATTGTCCGCGCTGCACTCCGCATATGCAAGTCGAGCGGGCCCACTTCTGGGTAGGGACACGCCTCTGGCCGCGCGCCACGCGACTCGACGGGGCCCAGTCGCCATGATTGGGGTATGGACGCCGCACTCGAGGTCCGCCGGCTGAGCAAGCGCTACGACGACGGCACCGTCGGCCTCGACGCACTCGATCTCGAGGTGCCGGCGGGCGAGCTTCTTCGGCCTGCTCGGGCCCAACGGCGCCGGCAAGACGACCCTGATCAACGCCGTCTGCAACCTGATCCGGATGACCGGCGGCGGAGCTGCGGGTCTTCGGGTTCCCGCACGGACTCTGGAGGCCCGGCGCCTGGTCGGGGTCGCCGAGCAGGAGCCGAACCTGGACCGCTTCCTGACCGTGCGCGAGACGCTCGTCTACCACGGCGGCTACTTCGGGATGGGCCGGGAGGCGGCCGAGCGAGCGCGCCGACGAGATGATCGACGTCTTCGACCTCCGCGCCAAGGCCGACGTGCGGGCGCTCGAAGCTCTCCGGCGGCATGCAGCGGCGGCTGCTGCTGGCCCGGGCGCTGCTGCACGAGCCGCTGCTCGTGATCCTCGACGAGCCCACGGCCGGCGTCGACATCGAGCTTCGTCACGACCTCTGGAACTACATCCGCCGACTCCACGAGCAGGGCACGACGATCCTGCTCACCACCCACTACCTCGAGGAGGCGGAGGCCCTCTGCGAGGAGATCGCGCTGATTCGGGGGAGGCCGCATCATCGCCCGCGACACCTCGGCCGGGCTCAAGGACCGCTACGACGCGAGTCGCCTGGAGCAGGTCTACCTGAAGACGGTTCGACCTCGCTGCCGGCCGTCTGGCGGCGAGGAGGAGCGCGGATGAGCGCGTGACACGCCGCTCCGGCGTCGCGCCCTGGTACACGGCTCCGGACCTGGCGCGCTCGTGCAGGCGCGAGTGCCACCGCGGTGCCCGGGTGAACGCTGTGGACGCAGACGATCCTCGCGCCGGTCGTCTCCTCGCTGCTGTTCATCGTCGTCTTCGGCCTCTCGCTCGGCAGCCGGATCAGCGAGGTCAACGGCTTCGACTACGACGTCTTCATCGTGCCCGGGCTGATCGCGATGGCGATGGCCCAGGCGGCCTACTCCAACAACGCCAGCACGATCTATCAGGGCCGAAGCGACCGCTACATCGACGACGTGCTCGCCGCGCCGATGCACGCCTGGCAGGTCAACCTCGGCTACCTGATCGGCGGCGCCTTCCGCGCCCTGGTCGATCGGCGGCGCGCTCGCCGCCCTCGCCATCCCGCATCACCGGCGCCCCGGTCGAACAGCCGGCAGCGCTGGTCCTCGCCGTCGTCCTGCTGGTGGCCGGCTTCGGGGCCCTCGGCACGATCGTCGGCATCTACGCCGAGAGCTTCGACCACACCTCATTCATCAACAACATCGTCATCCTCCCCCTCACCTTCCTCGGCGGCGTCTTCTACTCCGTGGATCGCCTCAATAGCCCCTGGCAGCAGATCTCCCACGCCAACCCCCTCTTCTACGTCGTCGACGCGATCCGCTACGGCTTCCTCGGTACCTCGGACGTCGGCGCCCCCATCTCCTTCGCCGTCTGCGGCGCCATGGCCGTGGCCCTGCTCGCCTGGTCCCAGTTCCTGTTCAGCAGCGGCCGCAAGCTGAAGCCGTAGCTGCGAAAAAATGGAGTTCGCGGGAAGACTGTCGAACCCTCGGCTGAGGCTTCAGCTCGGCGGCTGCTGGATCAGAGACCGGGCTGTGGCGGTCCGTGACGGAATCCTGTGTGCGCTCGCATTCACGCGAAGGGAGGCGCCCCGGATGAGGTGCAGCCAGCTGCTCTCTCGGACGAAAAGCGGCGCTCCGCTATTCGTCACTCGCTTCGATCAAGCTGCCGAACAGCAGGTCGAAAAGAGGGACGTACGCGTCGAGTGACACGGCGTCGGGATCCACCAGGTGCTGGACGGCGAGGCCGACGTCAAGGGCGATCATCGCGGTCGCGAGCTGATCGGGCGGAAGCGGCGTCTTGCTCCCAACCTCCCTGAACGTCGCAGCTACCTGCCCGGCAACCAACGCTCGGTTCCCGCTCCAAAAGGTTGCTGCGAGCTTTCGAAACTCCTCGTCGCGTGCTGCCTGGGTCAGGCACTCGAGCCAGAGGCGGAAGAGCCAGTTCCCCTGCTCGTCCTTCTGCACGTCGCGCAGCTCCTCGGCTCCCCAGCGCAGCCGCTCGCGGGGGGTACCGGGCTGCTCGTGGGACTCCTTCGCAAGCTGGGCATAGCGGTCGTAGACCCGCGCGTGGAGCAGCTCAACGAAGAGCTCGTCCTTGCCCTTGAAGTTCGAGTAGAAGGCACCACGCGTGTAGCCCGCCTCGGCCGCGATCTCCTCGACGCTCGAACCCTGCAGGCCCCGCCGAAGAAAGACTCGCTCTCCGGCGTCCAGCAGCCGGCGCCGCGTCTCCGCCTGTTTCTCCTTGCGAGTAAGCCGCTTCGGGCGCCTCGGCCTCGGCACCGTCTTCGAAGCGCCCATCAGAAGGCTGGCTGGCTCGGCAGCGGGTCCCCGGCGTAGAAGAAGAACCAGATCTCGAAGGCGATGATCCCCAGCACCGCGACGACGATGAAGACCCGCTCGATCGGATCAATCTGCTGATCCTCCGGCCTCGGGGCGTCACTGAAGCTGCGGTTCCAGGAGCGCCGTGTCACCCGGGCCCGCTCTTCGCCGGGGTCCACCGACCTTCCCCGCATCCATGAGCCCACGAGCAGCGCGAGCCAATACGAGACGATTATCCCGGTCGCGATCAAGACGGCGAGGGAGGGTGTCAGCTCCCGCTTGGTACCGGCGAGCCTCGATGCGATCCAGATCCACACCAGCGGGATTCCGGCTGCCGCCGCGATCGCGACGGCCGTTCCCCAGAGCAAACCGATGCCGTTGACGAGCCGCCGGACGCGGCGGTGCTCTTGTCGCTGCGCCTTCACAGTCGCATACATTAGCGTATGCGGATACGATTCCGTACCTGAATGTGAGCCGGCCGCAGAGCGCCGCTTTGGACGAAACCCGGAAGTTATTCGCCGAAAACTGAGCCACTCTCGCAATGCGCGAAAAGCAAGAGTCAGGCTGAATGCCTACCGCATTCCGAAGCAAGTGACCATTGAGATGGAGGCGGTGGGAATCGAACCCACGTTTCCGGCGACGAACACGAACGGCCTCTACAGGTTTAGCCGGCGCTTCAATCTCGCCCTCTGGGGTCCGCTGCCGGCGGGAAGATCCCTGAGGGCCAAGCCCCTTCAATGTCCCCCGGCGGTCGGGGCTGACCGCCTGGGCTAGCCCGTTTCTGACGCCGGGACCCCTCCCCACGGGCCGAGGGAGGGCCGACGCACGCTACTTAGCTTCTAACTAAGCGGCGAGAGCGAACTCATGGTCCGCACTTATTGGTTGGTGCCGGTGTTTAACGAGGCCTCCGGCAACCTCGACCTGCAACCGTTCGCACGACGACCGGATCGAAGCCTGTCGCCCCCGTGCTATGTGAACCACCAATTGTACGAGGGCGAAGCGGGCAGAGAGTTCGCTCGCGCAAAGAGCTTCGGACCCGCTTTAGGCCGAGGGCTACCCTGGATGAGGCGATGGAAGCGCACGATTACACGCCCCGACCGCCGGTCGAGCATCCCGATCCGATCCATCCCGGGTCGGGCCGCGGCGAGGGCCCGCTGAAGCGGATCGGTGGGGCGGCCGCGGCGATCGGGCTGCTGCTGGCCAAGCTCGGCGCCAAGGCGAAGCTGCTGCTGGTGGCGCTGCCCAAGCTGAAGCTGCTGACGACCTCGGGCTCGATGCTGGTCTCGATCGTCGCCTACCAGCTGATCTTCGGCTGGGCCTTCGCGGTCGGCTTCGTGCTCCTGCTGCTCCTGCACGAGCTCGGCCACGTGTTCCAGCTGCGCCGTGAAGGGCGTGAAGGCGTCGGCGCCGATGTTCATCCCCTTCCTCGGCGCCGTGATCTCGGCCAAGTCGATGGGCAAGGATGCGGCGGCCGAGGCGCGGGTCGGGCTCGCCGGGCCGGTGCTGGGCTCGCTCGCGACGCTGGTACCGCTCGCGCTCTGGCTGGCGACCGGGCGACGACTTCTGGCGGGCGCTGGCCTACGTCGGCTTCTTCCTCAACCTCTTCAACCTGCTCCCGGTGCGTGCCCCTCGACGGCGGGCGGGCGATGGCGGCGCTCTCAGCCCCTGGGTCTGGTTCGTCGGCTTCGCCGGATTGGTGGCGATGGCCGTCCTCTTCCCCAACCCGATCCTGATCCTGATCGTGCTGCTCGGCGGGCATGGAGAGCTGGCGGCGCTGGAAGAACCGCAACACCCCCGAGGCGCGCGCCTACCACGACGATCCCGGTCCGGACTCGGGCGCTGGTCGCCGTCACCTATCTGGCCCTGGCCGCGCTGCTCGCCTTCGGCGTCGCAGAGACCCACTTCGAGCGCACGCTCAGCGACGTCTAGGCCGTACCCGATTCTGGGCAGGCGGGCCCGGCTCGACCGAAATCGCGTGCACATCTCTCTCGCTGACCCGCATATCGGCCGATACAACCGAATGTGCCGGTCAACGGGAGAGACAGGGTTTTGACGGGTAACGGCGAGCCGGAGCGAACGGATTCGCCCGACACGGCGCTGATGGCGCGGGTGGCAGCCTTCCTCTACGCCGGGGGGGCGCTGATCGCGGCAACCGGGCTCGTCGTTCCCGCTCCGGTCGGCGCCAACGAAACGATGCTGATTGCGGCCGGCCTCGGATCCGGCCTGATGGCCGGCATCTTCTTCTTCTACGGGAGTCGCCTCCCCGCCGCCGCCTTCCCCATCACCACGCCGATCGGCACCGGTCTGATCACGATGGCGGCCATCGCCTTCGGAGGCGCCTCGCTCGGCGGCGACGCCGAGGTCCTGTACCTGCTCCCCGGTCTCTTCTCCGGGTACTTCTATCGCAGGCGGGTGGCCGCCGCGCAGGTCGCCCTGATCGCAATCGCCTACGGGGTTTTCCTCGCGACCGCCGGGCACACCTCGGCCGGCGACGCGATACCCCGTTGGATCGTCACCGTGGGCACGGTCGGGATGGCGACGCTCCTCGTCTGGCGCATGCGTCAGAAGGCTGACACGGACCTGCGCGCACGAGAGGAGACCGCCTCGCTGCTGCAGGCGACGCTCGAGTCGACTGCCGACGGGATCCTCGTCGTCGACACCGAGGGCAGCATGGTCAGCTTCAACCGCAAGTTCATCGAGATGTGGAGCATCCCCGAGTCGATCGTGAAGTCCCGGGATGACGACCGCGCGCTCGAGTTCGTGCTCGATCAGCTCCGGTACCCGCACCAGTTCATCGACAAGGTCCGTGAGCTCTATGACCGTCCCCAGGCCACCAGCTTCGACGTGCTCGAGTTCAAGGACGGGCGCGTCTTAGAGCGCTACTCCCAGCCGCGCACGCATCGAGATCAGTACGAGGGGCGCGTCTGGAGCTTCAGGGACGTGACCGAGAACAAGCGGTTCGAGTCCCAGCTCCAACACCTCGCGGACCACGATCCGCTCACCGACCTCTTCAATCGCAGGCGCTTCGAGCAGGAGGTCGAGCGCGAGGCCCGCCTGGCCGCCCGCTACGAGTTCCCGGGCGCGGTCCTGATCCTTGACCTCGACAACTTCAAGTACGCCAACGACACCCTGGGCCACAGCGGCGGCGACGAGCTGATCAGAAGCGTCGGGCGCATCCTGCAGGCGACGCTCCGCGACACCGACATCCTCGCCCGTCTCGGCGGCGACGAGTTCGCGGTGCTGCTGCCGAGGGCCTCGGCCGCCGAGGCCGACCGGGTCTCCGGGCGGCTGCTCGAGGCCGTCAGGCGCCACGCGATCGCCGTCGGCACACACCGGATCCGGATCACGACCAGCATCGGCATGGCCACCTATGGCAGCGCGGGCGCGGAGGCTCCGGACCTGCTGGTGGCCGCGGACCAGGCGATGTACGAGGCCAAGGAGACCGGCAGGGATCGCATCGTCGCCCATTCGCCGGCGATCGCCCGGCAGGTCGAGAGCGAGGCGCGCCTCGCCTGGTCGCAGCGCATTCGTGACGCCCTCGACGACGACGGCTTCACGCTGTTCGCGCAGCCGATCCTCAATCTGAAGGAAGGGCGGGTCACCCGACACGAGGTTCTGGTGCGCATGAAGGGCGAGGACGGAACGCCGATCCTGCCCGGAGCCTTCCTCTCCACCGCCGAACGCTTCGGGCTGATCGGGGATCTGGACCGCTGGGTAATCCGCCGCGCGATCGACCTGATCGCCGAGCATGATCGCCCGGACGCCGACATCCGCCTCGAGGTCAACCTCTCGGGCCACTCCCTCGCCGACCCGGAGCTGCCGGCGCTGATCCGCGACGAGGTCGAGACGAAGGGAATCGATCCCTCCAACCTGATCTTCGAGGTAACCGAGACGGCGGCCATCGCGAGCATGGATCGGGCGCGCGAGTTCGCCGAGATGCTCACCGACCTGGGCTGCTCCTTCGCCTTGGACGACTTCGGCTCAGGCTTCAACTCCTTCTACTACCTGAAGCACTTTCCGATCGACTTCCTCAAGATCGACGGCGACTTCATTCAGGACCTGCCCGGCAGCAGCGTCGACCAGCTGGTGGTCAAGTCGATGGTCCAGATCGCCTCGGGCCTGGGCATGCGCACGATCGCCGAGTTCGCCGACGCGGAGCCGACGATCGAGCTGCTGCGCGATCTGGGTATCGACTTCGCGCAGGGATACGCGATCGGCAAGCCCCGCCCGGTCGAGGAGATCTGGCCGCGCGCGGGTGAGACGGTCGCGTCTAGAGGGTCAACCGACGCTTGACGTTGCGGAGGAAGGGCCGGGGCATCCCCGGGACCGCATCGAGGTCGTCGAGCGAATCGAAGCCGCCCTGGCGCTCGCGATAGGTGATCACGCGCGTCGCCTGGGTCACCGAGAAGCCCGCCTCTCGGAGCTGCTCGAAGGTGGCGCTGTTGAGGTTGAAGGTCTCCCCGTCAGGAACGGCTTGCTCCGGCTCCGCCGCCGCAGGCTGCCGATCGGCCGCCTCGGGCTCCTTCTCCGCCGTCGCGGCTCCCAGCTCCTTTTCGGCCTCAGCTGGTTCGCTCACGGCAGTGGCCGACGCAACGAAGGTCTCCGCTGAGCCCTTCGCCCCCCTGCCCCCTCGGCCTTGGACTCCTCCTTCGCAGGCTCGGCCGCCCGCTCGGCGCCCGCTGGGCGCCCGCCGAAGATCCGCCCAAGCAGGCTGCGATGGTCTTCATCCTCGGCGGATTTTTCTGCCTCGCTCGGCTCGTCGGCCTTGCCTGCCTCGTCCGGCTTGCCCGACTCCTCGGGCTCGCTCGGCTCCTCGGGCTCCTTCGGCGCCTCGGGCTCGCTCGGCGCCTCGGGTGCTCTCGGCGCCTCGGGCTCGCTCGGCGCCTCGGGCTCCTTCGGCGCCTCGGGTGCTTCAGCCGGCGCTTCTGCGGGCGGCGCCCCGGCGTCGGCCACGGGGGGCGGCGACGTGCTCGGGGCTGGGGCAGGCTGGGCGGCCTCGGCCGTCGAGAGCTCGGCCGCCCGCACGCTGCGCTCCGCGGCGGCCTCCGCAGCCGCGCGCGCTCCTCGGCCTCGCGTGCCCGCGTCTCGGCCTCGCTCACCTTCTGCAGCGTCTCGCGAAGCTTGCGCTCGCGCTCGGCCTCCTCGGCCTTGAGCTGGGCCAGGCGCTCGGCGTCCGCGGCGCGCCTCTCGGCCTCCTGGGCACGGGCCTCGATCTCCTTGAGCCGGCCGACGGCGTCGTCCATCAACCGCTGCCGCTCCTCGCGCTCGGCCAGGAGCCGCTGCTCGGCCTCCTGGAGCTCGCTCGACATCCGCTGGCGCTCGTCGCCCAGCTGCGCCGCGGTGGCATCGCGAGCCTGCTGCTCGGCCTCGCGCCTGGCCTCCTCCGCGGCCACGGCTACCCGCTCATCGGCTTCCCGGCGCGCCTGCTCGATCGCTCCCCGCGTGCGCTCCTCAACCTCCTGGCGAACGCGCTCCGACTCGAGCCGGGCCCGCTCGTCGCTCTCGCGCCGTAGCCGATCCGCCTCCGCCTGCAGCCGCTGCTCGGCGTCGCCGCGCGCCTGCTGCTCCGCGGCGATGCGCGCCTGCTCGGCCGCGATCTGGATCAGCTTCTCGGTCTCGTGCCTGGCGCTGGCCAGCCGCTCCTCGGCCTCACGCTGCAGCTCCTCCGCGTGACGCAGGCGCTCCTGGGCATCCGCCTGAACGACTTCCTCCTCGCGGGTGATCTGCTCCTCGCGGGTGCCTGGAGCGTCTCCCGGAGGGGGCGGCTCCGGCGGCGCAGCTCGGGCGGCCGCGGCGGCTCGGAAGCGGAGCTCCGCGTCCCGCCGCTGCCCGAGAGGCCGAGGGCCGCCGCAAGTGAAGTCGAATCCCCGGTGTCCACCGCGAGGCCCTCCAGAGGGGTGGGCGCGGCGGGTGCCAGCTCCGGCAACCCGGAGGGCGCCGGCTCAGGCGGCGCGGCGCCCGGCGGTTCCGGCGCCGCTTCCGGCTCGGTCGGCGGCTCGGCGCTCGGCGGCTCGGCGGCGCTCGGCGGCTCGGCGGCGACTCGGGCGGCTCGGGCGGCGACTCGGGCGGCTCGGGCGGGGCGGGCTCTGGTGGAATCTCCGGGACCGCGGCCGGGATCTCCACCGGGCCCGTCGGAGCCTCAAGCGCCGCCTCCTCCGCCGGTGTGGCTTCGGTGACGGGCTCCGGAACCTCCTCCGCGGCGGCGGCCATCAGCGGCGCCTCCGCGGGTTGCTCGGGCGCCGCTTCCTCGGGCCGGCCTCCTCGGCAGCGGCCAGCTCGGACGCGGCTTCCTCGGGCACGGGCTCGCCCTTCTTACCGGCCCGCTTCTCCTCCTTGCGGCGCTGCTTCTCCTCCTTGCGGCGCTTTCGTTCCTCCTGCCAGGCGCGCTTCTCCTCGTCCTCGGCTCGCCGGCGCTCCTCCGCGCGGCGCTGGCGCTCCGCCTGCTTCTGCGCGCGGCGCCCCTTGCGCGAGGCCGGCGCCTCCTCGCTGGTCGCCGCCTTGTCGAGCTCCTGCTGCGTGCTGGGGCGCGCCTGCGCCTCGGGCTGCCGGCGGCGATCCCGGCGCCTGCTGACGATGGAGGCGATCAGCAGGACGACGAGGACCGCGAGGATGGCCCCGGCGGCGATCGCCACCTCCGGGTGGTCGTTGGCGTAGTCCTTGACGTTGTCAATGACCGAGCCCGAATCGATTGCAGCAAGCAACATTGCGCCAAATCCTCGCACGCCGACCGGTTCTTGGCGAATACGCGGTCGTCCCCGCGGGCGGATTCTTGCCTGCTGCCTGATTGGACCCAGCGGGCGTCGCCTACCGCAGCCTCTGCCGGAACTCACGCTCGACCTCGCGCCGGGTATCCCGGTCGCGGATCTCGCGGCGGCGATCCCGGCCCTCCTTGCCCCGCGCCAGGGCCAACTCCACCTTTGCGCGCGGGCCCTTGAAGTAGATCCGGGTCGGCACCATGGTCAGGCCGCGCTCGGCGGTCTTTCCGATCAGGCGCTCGATCTCGCGCCGGTGCAGGAGCAGCTTCCGGGGCCGATCGGGATCGTGGTTTTGGAGGCTCGCCGGCTCGTACGGCGGAATGTGCGCTCCACGCAGCCAGACCTCACCGCGCTCGATCACCGCGTAGGCGTCGTTGATCTGCGCCTTGCCGCTTCGCAGCGACTTGACCTCACTACCCGTCAGCACGATGCCCGCCTCGAGTTTCTCGAGCAGCTCGAATTTGTGCCGCGCCCGCCGGTTGGTGGCGACATCGCCCTTGGCCGGGGGCTTGCCGCTCACCCCGCCAGCTCCCCGGTCGGCACCAGGTCCACCCGGCCCCGCGGCGCCTCGACCCGGTCGACGCGGACGGTGAGCGGGTCCCCGAAGCGAACGCGGCGACCGCTGCGCAGCCCGACCAGCATCGTCTCGGTCTCGTTGATCTCGAACCGCTCCCGGCCACCCAGGGTCCGCGCCGGGCAGGAAGCCCTCGTAGACGTCGGCGAGCCGGCCGCCGAAGCGCACGAACGCCCCCGCCCCGATCACGCCCGGAGACCTCGCCCTCGAACCGCTCGCCCAGGCCCCGCTCGAACAGCTCTCGCTCCAGCAGGAAGGCGGCGCAGACCGCGTCCGCATCCCGCTCCACACGCATCGCCTCCCGCTCGCGCTCAGAGCTGTGCACGGCGGCCTCGCTCAGGGTCTCGGCGCGAGGAGCATCCTCGCCCTCGCCGACCGCCGATAGCAGCGCGCGATGCGCGATCAGGTCCGGATAGCGCCGGATCGGCGAGGTGAAGTGCGCGTAGGCGGGGCTGCCGAGACCGGCATGCCCGATGTTTCGCTCGCTGTAGTGGGCCTGCTTGAGCGATCGGAGCACGAGCGATGTATACGCGTCGCGAGCCGTGTCCGCGCCTCGACGCCTCGCGGGCGCAGAGCCGGCTCGCCTCGGCCGCCAGCTCCCCGGCCTGGCTCGGCGAGAGGCGATCCGGGCAGCGGCGGCGTCGGGATGTCCAGGGCAGCGAGCTGTTCGACGAGCAGCGCGATTCGCTCGGGATCGGGCTGCTCATGGACCCGGTAGAGGGTCGGCACGCGCCTTCGCTCGAGCAGCTCGGCGACCCGCTCGTTGGTGAGGATCATCAGGTGCTCGATCAGGCGGTGCGCCTCGGTCTGCTCGACCGGAGTGGGCGCCCGCCACCTGCCCGTCGTCGAAGCTGAACTCGGGCTCGACTGCTGGAGATCTCGAGCGCCGAGCCGGGACGCCGCTCGGCGAGCGCGGCGGCCGCCCGCCGGGCGAGCGCGAGCGGGCCGCCGACCCCCGCCGGCGCCGCCTCGCGGCCGGCGAAGACGCGGTCGAGCTGCTCGTAGTCGAGCCGTGCGTCGGAGCGAATCCGGCTGCGGTAGAAGCGCGCCGAGCGGGGCTCGCCCTGAGCCGAGAGCTCGATCTCGGCCGTCACCGCGAGCCGCTCGACGCCCGGGGCGAGGCTGCAGGCGTCGCCCGAGAGCGCCTCGGGCAGCATCGGCTCGACCGCGCCCGGGACGTAGGTCGAGTTGGCGCGCCGATAGGCCTCGGCGTCCAGCCGCTCGCCGGCCGCACGTGGGCGGCGACGTCGGCGATGTGGATCCAGAGGCGGATCCCGTCCCCCTCCTCGCTGGCCGAGACCGCGTCGTCGAAGTCGCGCGCCGTCGCCGGATCGACGGTGAAGGTGGCGAGATCCGTCAGGTCGCGGCGCCCGCGCTGCGCTCGCGGGCGGCGCCGGCGACCTCGAGCGCCTCGTCCTCGAGCCGCCGCCCGAAGCCGCGCCGCAGGCCGCGGTCCCACAGCAGCGCGTCGACCACGTCGCGGGCCCGCTCGGGGCGCCCAGATCCCGCAAGCTCCCGCGCGGCCCCGGCCGGACTCGACCAGCGCCATCTCCCCGACCCCGATCTGCGACCGCGCGCCGAGCGGGAACCTGGGAGCCGCGCTCGAACAGCGGCTCGCCGACCAGGAAGCGCCCCGCTCGGCGACGACGACGACCTGCGCGAACGCTCCGGCTGCCGGGGCCATCCGGACTGGACCTAGCAGCTCGGGGCGCGAGCACCTGAAGGCCTCTCTGCAGGCCCTCGTCGGGCTCGGCCGGGCCGTCCGGGCGCGGACGTCGGGCTTGATCCCCTTGCCGGCGATGCGATCGTGCCGTCGCGGTCAGGTACTCGCCGACGGTCAGGTCGAGCGCGCCGCCGCCGTCGAGAGGGATCACCTCCTGGAAGGTGCCCTTGCCGAACGAGCGGTTGCCGACGATCGTCGCCAGGCCCGACTCGGCCAGCGCCGCGGCGAGGATCTCGGCCGAGCGAGGCGGTGTCGCGGTTGATCAGGACCACCATCGGCTTCGGCGGAGCGCATCGCCCGACGGCGTCGTAGCCGTGGTTCCCTGGGTGCGGCCGCTGGGTCGAGACGATCGGCCCGTTCTCGACGAAGATGCTCGCGGACAGCATCCGCCTCCGTCAGCAGCCCGCCGCCGTTGCCGCGCAGGTCGAGCACGAGCCCCTCGGCGCCGCGGCGGTAGAGGCGCTCGACCTCGCCGGCGAAGCTCGCCGTGCGCGCCCTGGAGAAGTCGACCAGCTGGACGTAGGCGACCTTGTGGCCGTCGACCATGCGCAGCTCTCCGTCGACCACCGGCACCTGGAGCTGCGCGCTCGAGCGTGACGTCGCGGGTCGCCCGCCGACGGGCGCGACCACCGCGCAGCTCCACCTCGGTCCCGGGCGGTCCCTTGATCCGCGCGGCGGCAAGGTCCGCGGCCTCACCGGCGATCGAGTGCCCGTCGACCGCGATGATCAGGTCGCCGGCTCGAATGCCCGCCTCGCTTCGCCGGGGAGTCGTCGAACACGCTCGCCACCCGCAGGCCGCGCTTGACCTCGGTGACGGTGAGGCCGACGCCCGAGAAGCTGCCCTCGGTGACCTCCTGGAAGCGGCCGAATGCCGCGGGGTCGAAGTAGTGGGAGAAGCGGTCGTCGTAGCGGCGGCGCAGCCGGCGCACCATGCCGTCGACCGAGGCGTCGTCGAGCACCTCGCCGTCGACCGAGCGGAAGTAGTTGTCCTCGATCACGCCGAGATGGCATCGGAGCTGACCTCCGCCTTCGGCCCGCCGAGGAGGTCGTTGAGGTCGCTGAAGCCGTTGGCGCAGCCGCCGACCAGCACCCCGACCGCGAAGACAGCGACGACGAGCGCCGCCGCCAGGAGCGGGCTCGCCGGCTCAAACCCGCAGGAAGCGCCGCAGGGTGAGGCCGCTGCCGAGCGCCGAGACCGCCGTCGCCGCGGCGACCAGGATCAGCATCAGCGCCGGGAAGGCGATCGTAGTCGTCTGTCGCCGAGATCAGGTTGAAGCTGTCGGCGAGCGGGTCGACGATCGTCACCTTGCCGAGCAGCAGGATGCCGACCGCGATCGGCGCCACCGATCAGGCCGCAGACGAGGCCCTCGATCATGAACGGCCAGCGGATGAACCAGTTGGTGGCGCCGACCAGCCTCATCACCTCGACCTCGCGGCGGCGCGCGTAGATCGAGAGCCGGATCGTGTTGCCGACCAGCATCAGCGACGCGACCAGCAGCAGGGCGGCGATCACCAGCATGAACGATCTTGACCGCGCTGGTGACCGAGCGGATCGTGTTGGCCGTCCTCGCGGGAGTCCTGACCTCGTCGATGATCGGGCTGATCGGCTCGGGCTTGTCCGACTCGCGCTCGGCGGCTCGAGCGAGGAGCTGATCCGACTCGAGGTTGTCGGGGTCGTCGGGCTGGACATTGAACGACGCCGGCAGCGGGTTGCGATGGCCGGAAGCTGGTCGACGCAGCGAGGCGATCGCTCGAGCCGCTCGCGGAGGTTCTTCAGCGCCTGCCGCTTGGAGACGTAGCTCGACCGATTCGACGTGCGGGATGCGCTCGATCTTGCGCCTGCAGCGAGTCGACTTCGGACTTGGTGGCGTCGTCGAAGAGGAAGACGCGCAGCCCGAGCTGGTTCGCGCACGTCGTCGGTCTTGGCCTCGCTCGCCTGCAGGATCGGGATCAGCACGCCGAGCAGCAGCGTCGTGACGACGATCGTGACGATCGCGGCCAGGCTCGGCGCGGCGCTGCGCCGCAGAGCGCGCAGACCCTCGGCGATGAAGAAGAAGATGCGGCTCAGCTCGCTCGCAGTGCGCCGACTCTCATCGCGCGCAGGCGGAGCGCGCGAACTCGCGGGTGTCCTCGTCGTCGGAGTACAGCCCGGCGGCCTGGTCGCGGACCACCCGCCCCTCGTCGAGCGCGATCACGCGCCGGCGCATCTTGTCGACCATCTCGCGGTCGTGGGTGACGACGAGCACGGTGGTCCCGGTGCGGTTGATCCGGTAGAGCAGCTGCATGATCCCGATCGAGGTCTCGGGGTCGAGGTTGCCGGTCGGCTCGTCGGCGAGCAGCAGCGGCGGGTGGTTGACGAAGGCGCGCGCGATCGAGAGCGCGCTGCTGCTCGCCGCCGGAGAGCTGGTCGGGATAGTTGTGGATCTTGTCTGCGAGGCCGACCAGGCGCAGGATCTCGGGCACCTTGGCGCCGGATCTCCGAGCGCGAGGCGCCGATCACCTGGAGCGCGTAGGCGACGTTGTCGTAGACGTTGCGGTTCGGCAGCAGCTTGAAGTCCTGGAAGACGGTGCCGATCCGCCGGCGCAGCTGGGGGATCTTCTTGTCGGAGATGGTGCGATGTCGCGGCCGGCGATCAGCACCTCGCCCTCGGCCGGCTCGACCTCGCGGATCAGGAGCTTGATCAGGGTCGACTTGCCGCAGCCCGTCGGGCCGACCAGGAAGACGAACTCGCCGCGCTCGATGCGCGAGCGCTGACGCGCTCGAGGGCCGACGTGCCCGCCCGGATAGACGATGGTCGCATCGCGCAGCTCGACGATCGGCGGGCTTCGCCCGGCGCGCTCGGTCAGGTGCTCGGGCGCGGCGCTTGGCGGGCTCGGCCGCGCGCGCGCCTGCGTGTGAATGTATTGGGTCTCGCCATGGTCGAGATGTTCTGCGACGCCCGCGTCGATCCTTCGCCGGCCCACCCTGGCGGCGCGTAGCGAGTCAGCCGACGGCCAGACAGGGTAGAGCACGTTTGTTAGCGACTCCGCAACATCCCGTTCGCCCTTGAGGACGGGCTGACGGTTTGCGGCGACTTCCAGGTCCACTCGGGCCGAACAGCGGCGGGCGCGAGACGATCGGCTTCAGCGACCAGCGCCTCGCGCGCGCGGTCGGCGATGCCGCGCGCGGTGAGCCCGAAGTGCTCCATGCAGGCCTCGCCGGTGCCCGAGACGCCGAACTCGTCGCCCATCCCGACCGCGAAGATCGGGACCGGGTGCTGCTCGGCGGCGACCTGCGCGGACCGCGTCGGCGAGGCCGCCGACGACCCGATGCTCCTCGGCGGTGACGGCGACGCCGGTCTTCGAGAGCGACTCGAGGACCGTCTCGGAGTCGAGCGGCTTGATGATCGGCGACGTTCAGCACCTCGGCCTCGACGCCGTCCTCGCGCTCGAGCGACTCGGCCGCCTCGAGCGCGCGCCAGACCATGTGGCCGCAGTCGATGATCGTGATGTCCTTGCCCTCGCGCAGCACGTCGACCCCGCGCCGAGCGTCTCGGGGATCTCCTCGTAGACGATCGGCGTGTCGGGGCGGCCGAAGCGCATGTACATCGGCGCGTCGACGCTCGTAGGACTCGATCGTGGCGCGATAGGCCTGGTTGTAGTCGGCGGGCACGACCACCTGCATCTGCGGCATCGCCCGCATCAGGGCGATGTCCTCGATCATCTGGTGCGAGGCGCCGTCCTCGCCGAGCGAGACGCCGCCGTGGCGAGGCGCCGATCCGGACCTGCAGCTCGTTGTGGGCGATGCCCGAGGCGCACCTGGTCGTAGGCGCGGCCGGTGGCGAAGATCGCGAAGGTCGAGCAGTAGGGGACCTTGCCGGTGGCGGCCAGCCCGCAGGCCATCGACATCATGTTCGCCTCGGCGGCGCCGCAGTTGAAGAAGCGCTCCGGGAACCGCTTGCCGAACTTGATCGACTGGGTCGAGACCGCGAGGTCGGCGTCGAGCGCGACCACGTCCTCGTGCGCCTCGCCCAGCTCGACGAGCGCGTCGCCGTAGGCGTGGCGGGTCGCGATCGGCTCGGTCTTCGCCTCGGCAGGCATCAGTCCTCGTCTCGCCCGCTCTGCAGCGCCGCGGTCTGCTCCGTCGAGCGTCGCCTCCAGCTCCTCGAGCGCCTCGTCGGCCTGCTCGGGGCTGGGCGGCTTGCCGTGGAAGCCGAAGCGGCCCTCCATCGAGGAGACGCCGCGGCCCTTCTTGGTCTGGGCGACGATCGCCGCCGGGCGGTCGAGCGTGCGGCTGCGCTCCAGCGCCTCGACCACCTGCTGCATGTCGTGGCCGTCGATCTCGACCGCGTCCCAGCCGAAGGCCTCGAACTTGGCGCGCACGTCGCCGATGTCCATGACCTCCTCGGTGGTCCCGTCGGTCTGCAGGTGGTTGTAGTCGACGATCGCGGTGAGGTTGGGGAGCTCGAAGTGCGAGGCCGCGGCGGCCGCCCTCCCAGGTCTCGCCCTCCTGGCAGTCGCCGTCGGAGAGCACGCCGAACACGTGGGCGGTGTCGGCGAGCCCGTCGAGGCGAAGCGCGAGGCAGATCCCGACGGACATCGAGAGGCCCTGGCCGAGCGAGCCGGTCGAGACCTCGACGCCCGGGGTGCGGTTCATGTCCGGGTGGCCCTGGAGCTGGGAGCCGATCTGGCGCAGGCCCATCAGGTCCTCGAGCGGGAAGTAGCCGTGCTGGGCGAGCGCCGCGTACTGGATCGGCGCCGCGTGGCCCTTGCAGAGCACGAAGCGGTCGCGCTCGCGGCCAGTCGGGGGTTGTCGGGGTCGTGGCGCAGCACCCGGTAGTAGAGGGCGGTGACGATGTCGGCCGCCGAGAGCGAGGAGTCGAGGTGGCCGGACTTGGCGACCGCGAGCATCCGCACGCAGTCGATGCGCAGCACGGTCGCCCAGCGCTCGAGCTCGGCGATCGAGGCCTCCCGCGGCGGAGGCAGAGGGTCGGGCACGGGCCTCAGGTGGGCCATCTGGAGGCTGAGTCTAGACTCGACGGCTTGCGGGCGACGACAGCCGCCATTCTCGCCTCGCTGCTGCTCGGAGCCGCCCTCGGTCTCTCCTCCTGCGGAGGGGACGACCATGCTGGCGGCAACGGGGAGACGAGCGGGACGGAGCCAGGGAACGGGGTGGCCCAGGGCGCTGACGGCCGTGCCGGTGATCGCGATGGTGATGGGGTGGTCGAGATCGAGGGGACCGACCAGCGCGTCGCCGGGCAGATCGAGCGCGCTGCTCGCGCGTACCTGGCGGCCATCGACGACCGCGACGCGGTGCGCGCCTGCGAGCTGCTGGAGCCGGGGGCGCTGAGGGGCATCCGCCTGCGTGGCGGCCCAGGCTGCCGTTCGCTGCTCGCCGCCTCGATCGGCCGCCGGCCGCCGAAGGACGCGCCACGCTGGCGGGGAACCGAGGTGGAGCACCTGACCAGGGTCAGCTTCAGCCGGGGACAGGCGAGGGTCACAGTCGAGGTCGTGCACAGCTTCGCCGGCGGCGGCACTCCCTCGCTCGAGGACGACGTCGTCTACCTCGTTCGCCGCGGCGGCCGCTGGCTCGTCGCCAAGCCGAGCGCCACGCTCTACCGGGCGGTCGGCTACCCGTCTCCCCCGCTCGACGCGCTGGTCGCGCCTTCCTAGGTCACCGCCTGACGCTGAGCAGCTTGTAGCGCGGGTTGGGGCCCTGCCCGTAGATGTAGGTGAAGTAGGCGCGCCGGCCGCTGAGGGCGGTCGTCCAGATCATCCCGCTGCCCTTGCGCCGCGAGGTGACGACATGGCCGCCGCGCCGACCCTTGCGGTCGCGGACGACCAGCCGGTAGGCCCTCCTGGTCCCGACCACATAGGCGACCGAGCGTTTCCGGATCGATGGGCTGAACAGGCCGAGATACCGTGACTTGGCCAGGGTGCGCGCGCGCCGCGCCTTCAGCTTTCGCAGCGCGATCCGGTTGACCCGGGGCTTGTCCACCGCGAACACCGCGAGGCCATGGTCGAGGTCGGGCACGCTGAGCTGCGCGGCTCCCTTCGTCCGGGCGATCAGCTTGGGCCGGCCCGGGTCGGCGGGGTCCCCGATCCGGCGGGCGCGCAACACGTCGCCGCCGCCGTCGCGAGGCGCGCGCCAGGCCAGCCAGCTGTTGGAGACTCCTATTCCCGTCACGTCAGGCGTCTGGTAGCTGGCCACCTCGGCCAGGTCGTCACGCCGAAGCAACACGATGCTGTCTCCGGAGCGGACGGCGATGTAGCCGCCTCCGGCGGCGGGCTCGGAGCCGGGAAGCTGGGTTCGCTGCCCGTCTCGCAGCAGGACTCCCGACCCCCCCAGATCCTCGAAAACCAGGTCGGCGTCCGCCACCGAGGGGTCGGCGGCGTTGGCGGAGACGACGCCCGCAGCCTGGGCGCCGGGTGCGCCCGCGGCGGTCGCGCCGTCGGCGACCCCGAGAGCTGCCGCGGCCGCGAGCAGGCAGACGGCGTCCCCGAGCCGAAAGCCGCGATAGATCCCGGGCGCTCGGCCATCGCCGCGTTCATGCGCTGCCCAAGCGGGCGCTCGATCAGCGGCGCGATCACCACCACGGGAAGCGCCCGGCCGATCCCGAAGGCGGCCCCGATCCCGAGCCCGAGCGCCGGGTCGCCGACGGCGAAGCTGATGCCCGCCAGCGCCCAGACGCCGAAGGTGAGCACGAAGGTGGTGAAGCCGAGCCCCAGCAGGACACCGTAGAGGGCGGCGACCGCCGGCATCGGCATCCGCCAGCGCCACGGCTCGGGCAGCTGCCGGCGGATCTGGGGCACGATGCGCCCGCCGCGAAGTTCGAGCGCCGCCGCCGCGATCGCGAGCGCCGCTGCCGCAAGGTAGGCGCTGCGCCCGGCGGCGCCGTGGACGAGATCGCCGAGCCACGCCAGCGCGCCGAAGGTGGCCGCCCCGCCGGCGACGGCTCCGAGGGTGAAGGTGGCGCAGGCCGCGAGGGTGGCGGCGCGTCCGCCCGAGTGGCCGCGAGGCCCGATCGTCTCCACCATCGAGAACCCGCAGGGTGACCAGGCGCCCGTCAGCCCGGCCACCAGCGCCGCCGCCAACAGGGCCAGCTCCAGCGCCATCAGCAGGGCACCTTGGTCTGGTAGTACTGGACGCAGAAGACCTTGCGGCCGCCGTAGCAGTAGCCGGTGAGGGCGGCGTCCCCGTTGATGCGCCGGCTCGTGTAGGCACAGCAGTCCCACAGCTTGCGCACGTGGCCGCCGCAGCAGCGATACCAGGAGCCGTCCAGGTGGCCGCGGAAGCTGTAGACGCGCCCGGTCTCCTCGCAGATCCGGGTACGGGGCGCGGGCGGCAGCGACCTTCCGTCGGGATCGCGCATCAGGTGCCCCTCCGTGTTCGACCGGTCGCCCCTTGGCGTCGACCAGGCGCCCCAGGTCGTCGATCGGTCGCCCGTCGCGGGCCCGCACCGGAAAGCCCCGCGAGTCGATGCGCGGGAGCCCGGTCGGATGCAGGCAGGATCCGGTCGTGTAGGTGTGGCCGCAGAAGTGGAAGGCCTCCGACTCACCTGGCTTCACCACCGCGCCGACGACTGCGCCGCCGGCCGTAGCCATCAGAGCGCCGCTGACGCGAGCCAGAAAGCCGCGCCGCGATGTGTTGCGCGCGAGCGCCTCGGCGGCCTCCTCGAAGCGCTCAGCCAACGAGGGACTCCGCGGCCGGATCGCGCAGCCGTCGTTCGGCGGTAGCCAGCACGCTCTCCACCTGAGCCAGGTTGTTGACCGTTCCCCTGGCCAGAACGCGGCCCCCGAGATCGAGGGCGACGGCGTAGGGGGAGCCCGGCACCCGCAGTTCCCGCCAAGCGTCGGCGTCGCGGACCTCGTCGAAGGAGCGGCGAGCGAGGATGGGCTCGGCGTCGAGCGCCTCGAGCGCCGGCTCGAGCGCGTGGCAGGCGTGGCAGCTCTCGGAGAGGAAGACGGCGAGCGCCAGCTCGGCGGAGGCGCCGGGCTCGAAGCGCCCGATCAGCTCGGTTCGAGTCCCCAGCGGCGGCCCTTCGCCGGCGACATCCAGGGCAGCCTGCGGACCGAGCTGCAACCGCAGCATGCCGACCTCCCGCGCCAGGGCGAAGACGGCCACCGCGAGCGTCCCGCAGGCGAGCAGGGCGATGACGAGACCCACCCCGAGCCACTGGTCGTTGCTGAGATCGCTCGAGGGCAGCAGTGGCAGGGCCGCGAAGGCGGCGGCGAGGGCCAGGTTTCGCGCGACCGCCCCCCAGCCCACCTTCGAGCCGGAGCCGAAGCAGGCGCAGGGCGCGCCCGCCTGCCCTCGCAGCAGGGCGCCGATCAGGATCAGGCCGAAGAGGGCCATCAGCGCCGCCGCGGCGTAGGCCGCACCGGGAACACCCAGCGCGACTGCGGCCGCGAGCCCGAGCTCGGTGACGACCACCGAGCCCCAGACCAGGTACTGCGCCTGGCCGGGCCCGACGCCGAAGGTGACCAGCGCAGCGCGGCTCGAAGCAGGGCTGGCGAGCTTGGTGAGCGCCGCCCCCGTAAGCACGCCCGCCAGCAGCAGTCGCACGATCACGTCCATCCCTACGGCTGACGCTATCAGCGCGGGCGCTCGGGACGTCCGCGCCTCGGTCAGGGATGCTCGAGGGAGCTAGCCGATCGAGACCATGCGCTCGATGCAGAGCTCGGCCCGCTTGGCTATCTCCTCGGGGACCTTGACCTCGTACTTCATCTCCCTGAGGGAGTCGCGCAACTTCGGCAGCGTGATCATCTTCATGTAGCGGCAGAACGCATTCCGGTTGGCCTCGACCAGCTTCGCCTGAGGAGCCGCCTTGTGGAGAGGGTGCAGCATGCCGTTCTCCGTGGCGACGACGTAGGTGCCCTCCGGGTTCTCCTCGACGCGCTTGATCATCCCCGAGGTGGAGAGGATGTGGACGCCCTCGGAGTCGATGTCCCCCGCGGCGACGTACTCCATCGCCTGGGTTGCGCAGCCGCACTCGGGGTGGATCAGGAACTCGGCGCCCGGATATTCGGCGCGGGTCCGCTCGATGTCCTCGGGCCGGATGCCGGCGTGGACGTGGCACTCGCCGGCCCAGACGTGGAAGCGCGAGCGCCGTTCCGGGTCGTCCATTAGGCCTAGCTCGCGCTCGACGAAGGCGCCGAGCCACATGTCCGGGCCGAAGAGGAACGTCGGCCTCGGGGTTCTCTCGCCAGATGTGCTCGACCACGGCGACCGCGTTCGACGAGGTGCAGCAGTAGTCGGTCTCGGCCTTGACCTCGGCCGCGGTGTTGACGTACATGACGACCACGGCGCCGGGGTGCTGAGCCTTCCACTCGCGAAGCTGATCGGCGTTGATCGAGTCCGAGAGGGAGCAGCCGGCCTTCAGGTCCGGGATCAGGACGGTCTTCTCGGGACAGAGGACGGAAGCGGTCTCGGCCATGAAGTGGACGCCGCAGAAGGCGATCACCGAGGCGTCGGCGGCGGCGGCCTGGCGGGAGAGGGCGAGCGAGTCGCCGACGAAGTCGGCGACGTCCTGGAGCTCGGCGAGCTGGTAGTTGTGGGCGAGGATGACGGCGTCCCGCTCGGCGGCGAGCGCCTTGACCTCCCCACTCAGCTGCGCGATCTCGTCCGCGCCGAGGGGCGGCGGGACGTCGTCGATCGACGGTGGCGCTGTCTTTTGAACGGTCGGTAGCTCCTGCATGGACACTCCGTTCTCACTCTATGTTCGCCGCCCCGGCTCTCGCCTCGAGGCAAGCGAATGTCTGGACAGGAGGTTAGCGGCCCCCCGAAAGAGCCGCCCGGTGTGCCTACCCTCTGTCCCGTGCCCGAGCTTCCCGAGGTCGAGATCACCGCGAGGCGTCTCTCCTCGGCGCTGGCGGGCGCCGAGGTGGAGTCGGCGCTGGCGACCGGCGTGGCCACGCTCAAGACCTTCGACCCGCCGCTGGACGCCCTCGCCGGCGGCCGGATCGAGGACGTGCGGCGGATCGGCAAGATGCTCGCCGTCGACTTGACCGCCCCGCAGGCGGCCGATGGCGAGCTGACCCTGCTCGTCCACCTGATGTCGGCCGGCCGCCTGCAGGCGTTCGACAAGCCCGGTTCGCTCAAGGACCGCCGCTCACGGCTGCTGGTGCGGCTCGTCGGCGGCCGGGAGCTGCGGCTGCGCGAGTTCGGCACCCGCCAGGCGGCCTGGGCGAAGCTGCTGCGCCGGGAGCGCGTATCAGAGGACGAGCAGGTGGCGACGCTCGGTCCCGACGCGTGGCCGGCGCCCCCTGCGGAGGCTTCGCGGCGCTGATCGACGAGCCCAGACACCTGCACCCGCTGCTTCGGGCCCAACGCGTGATCGCAGGCATCGGCCGCTCCTGGGTCGACGAGATCCTCTGGGAGGCCCGCCTCTCCCCCTTCAAGCAGGGCGCCGACCTCGAGCGCCGAGGAGGTCGAGAGCCTGCGCGACGGCCCTGCACGTGCTCGGCGACGCGATCGACCACTACGAGGAGGTGATCGGCGAGACCGTCCCCGACAAACTGCCGATGCCGCTGCGGGTGCACCGCCGCGAGGGCGAGCCCTGCCCCCGCTGCGGCACCACGATCGAGGCCGTCTTCTTCGCCGAGCACCAGA
Organism: uncultured Solirubrobacterales bacterium; assembly: GCA_963746615.1. Lineage (GTDB taxonomy): Bacteria > Actinomycetota > Thermoleophilia > Solirubrobacterales > 70-9 > SHVA01. The sequence goes on from CAVVBU010000011.1 coordinate 41,462, forward strand.
CCAACTACTGCCCGGAGGAGCAGACCGGGGGCCGGGTGCTCAAGGACCGCCGCCTCTCGCGCTTACTGAAGTAGCCAGGGTTGCCACGCGGACGGCGCCCTGACCCGGCACGCGCTGTCGCGAAGCCGAGGGCGTGCCGGTCGATGTCAGCGCCCGTGAGCTGGCGCACAAGGCTGCGGCCGATCGTCAGCGGGTGGCCGACCACGGTGCCGAGGCGACCGGTGAGGCTGAGCGGGTCACGGGCGATGCCGAGCTGGCGCAGCACCGTGTTCGAGTCGAAGTAGACGCGCTCGCAGACGAGCTGGTCCTGCTCGAAGACGAACATCGCCATGACCGACATCTCCCACTGGCGGCCGGTGGGCGGCAGCCCTCGGTAGGGGCCGGTGTGGGTGGCGCGGATCACGGCCTCGACGAGCACCGCGTCGTCGGCGTGGTGGATGGCGAGCGATCTCGTTTCGCTGGTCGGGGAAGGCCGTGCGCGTCTCCTCGAAGTAGCGCATCACCTCCTCGGGGCCGTCGAAGACCTCGTCGGTGCCGACCAGCTCGTAGCGAGGATGGTCAAAGGTGGCCAGCGTGTCGTCGTACTCGTGCCGGTTCTCGGAGTCCATGTGCTCGCGCACGATCTCCTCACGGCGCGCCCGCAGGCTGTCATCGATCGGAGCCACGGCGCGACTCTAGTCTCCGGGCGGCTGCTCGGGGAGGGCGCCCGCCCTGTCGAGGTGGCCCTCGATCAGCATGCTCAGGTCCAGCGCGGGAGCGGAGTGGGTCAGCGCGCCAACCGAGACGAAGTCGACGCCCGTGGCGGCGACCTCGGCGACGTTGTCGAGGTTGACGCCCCCGGATGCCTCGGTGGCGACACCCTCTCCCCCGGCCTCGCGGGCGGCGGCGACCGCCGCCCTCAGCTCGTCCGGCGTCATGTTGTCGAGCAGCAGACGCTCGGCGCCCGCATCAACGGCGTCGCGGACCTCGCCCAGGTCGCGGCACTCGATCTCGATCTCGCGGTCAGGCTGGCGTTCACGGGCGCGGCTCACGGCCGGTCCGATGCCCCCGCGCCAGCATCGCGTGGTTCTCCTTGATCAGGATCCCGTCGTAGAGGCCTATTCGGTGGTTGGCGCCGCCGCCCGCCCTGACCGCCTCCTTCTCGAGCAGCCGCAGCCCCGGCATGGTCTTGCGGGTGTCGAGGATGGTCGCGCCGGTTCCCTCGACGGCTCGGACGAAGCGTGCGGTCAGCGTCGCCACGCCGGAGAGATGGCAGAGGAAGTTGAGCGCCGTGCGCTCGGCGGCGAGCAGGCCCCGAGCGCTGCCCTCGACCTTGACCAGGGTCGCCGGCACCTGATCGCGCCATTCGCCTTCCGGAAGCAGCGCGTCGAACCGCGTCGCCCCGCACTGGCGGAATGCCTCCACGGCGACCTCGTAGCCGTAGACGATCCCCGGCTGCTTCTGGACGATCTTCCCGGAGGCGCGAGCGTCGCGGGTGATCACGGCCCCGGCCGTCATGTCTCCGGTGCCGATGTCCTCGGCGAGAGCGCGAGCGACCAGCTCGCGGAGGTCGAGACCCTCGAGCACGCTCGCAGCTTAAGGGCGCTCCGGCGCGGCCGTGCCCGGAAATCCGGCTCGCCGGGAATCTCACGCCACCTCACGAAACGCCGCTGTGAGACGTTTTGTTGACAGATGCCGCGCGAAGCCGCAACCCTGCCGCCCTTCCAGGAGCTCCTGGAGGAGCACTCCGGAGACGTGCTCGGGTTCCTGATCGCCAGCGTGGGGCCGCACGACGCCGAGGACTGCTTCCAGGAGACCTTCATCGCGGCGCTGCGCTCCTATCCCGGGCTGAAGGACGACGGCAACCTCCGGTCCTGGCTGTTGACGATCGCCCACCGCAAGGCGATCGACCACCACCGGGCGAGCAGCCGGCGCGCCGCGCCGACCGCGGATCCGCCCGAGATCGCGGTGGAGCCCAACCACAACGAGGACTCCGGCCTCTGGCACCGCGTGGCGGCGCTGCCGCCGAAGCAGCGGAGCGCCGTCGCGCTGCGCTTCGCCGCCGACATGGCCTACCGCGACATCGGGGCCGCAATCGACTGCTCCGAGGACGCGGCGAGGCGAAACGTCCACGAGGGGATCGAGAAGCTGAGGAAGGAGCTCGCATGAACAAGCGAATCGAGGTTCCGGATCCGGGGGACGCGCTGCGAGAGGCCGCACGGGCCGCCGACCCGCGGGCGCGCGAGCTGGCCGCCGAGCTGGCGCGCCGCGCCGAGGGAGAGGGGCTGCTCGACGTCGCCTACGCGACCGCCGACTCTCCCTTCGGCCGGCTGGTGCTGGCGGCAACCGACCAGGGGATCGTCCGCATCTCGCTGCCCAACTACCCCGTGGAGGAGGCGCTGGCGGAGCTGGCGCGTGACATTTCCCCCCGCGTGCTCGAGTCGGCGGCGCGCTTGGACCCTGCCCGCCGCGAGCTCGACGCCTACTTCGAGGGGAAGCTCGACCGCTTCAGCGTCCCGGTCGACTGGCGGCTCAGCCACGGGTTCCGCGGCCGGGTGCTGCATGCGATCGCGCGCATCCCCTACGGGCAGACGCGCAGCTACGCGGAGGTCGCGAGGGAGGCCGGCAACGCGCGGGCCTTCCGCGCCGCCGGCACCGCCTGCGGCGCCAACCCGGTGCCGCTGATCGTCCCCTGCCACCGGGTGGTGCGCACGGACGGCACGCCGGGCAGCTACGGCGGCGGGCCGGAGATGAAGGAGCGACTGCTCGAGCTCGAGGGCGCGCTCTAGCGGGCCGGCGGAGCCGGCCCGCTCACGCTCTCCGTCCGGTCAGCAGCTCTTGAAGCTGTCGTTGCCTTTGCCGCCGATGCAGCTGTCGTTGCCGCCGCCGCCGAACATCTTGTCCGGGCCGCCGCCGCCGCTGAGCTTGTCCTTGCCGCCGCCGCCGCAGATGTAGTCCTTGCCGCCGCGGCCCTGGACCTTGTCCTTGCCGCCGAAGCTGGCGATCACGTCGGCGTGGTTGGTGCCCTTGATCTTGTCGGGCCCGTCGTCGCCGGTGATCGTCACCTGGCGGCCGCCGCACCTTGCGATCCGCTGCCAGTCGGGCTCGCGGTCGCTCGTGAGGTTGGTCTGGGTCAGGTTGGTGGTCACGTTGGGCGAGTTGACGCTCAGCTTGAGGACGTCAACGTTGGCCCCCCCGGGGTTGTGCGAGAAGACGACCTGCTTGCCGTTGGCATTGAACTCCGGCTGGAAGTCGGACTGGGCGCTGGCCGATGTCAGATTCACAGGATTGCTCCCGTTCGCGTTCGAGACCCAGACGTCGGTGTTGCCGGCGCTGCTGTTGGTGAAGACCAGGTGCTTCCCGTCCGAGGAGTAGTCCGGATGGTTGAAGCTCCCGCCGAGGCCGATCGGCAGCTGTTGCTGGTTCGAGCCGTTGAGCCCCATGGTGAAGATCTGGGACGTCCCGGTGCGGAGGCTGGTGAAGATGATCTTCCGCCCGTCCGGGCTGAAGTTGGCGTGGGCGTCGTCCTGGGTGGTGGCGGCGGTCAGATTGACCGGGTTGCTGCCGTTGATCTTCATCACCCAGACGTCCTGGTCCACCGGGGCCGACGGGTTCTTGTTCCTGGAGAAGGCCACCATGCGTCCGTCAGGCGACACCGCGGGTTGGAAGTCGGATGCGGGCGAGTTGGTCAGGTTGACCGGGTTGGAGCCGTCCGCGTTCATGATCCAGATGTCGGAATTGCCCGAGCGGCCGCTCTGGAAGACGATCTTGCGTCCGTTTGGTGTCCAGACGGGGATGCCGTCGCCCTGGGTGATGGCCGAGGTCAGGTTTGTCGGGTTGGAGCCGTTGGCGTTCATCACCCAGACGTCATCGTCGCCACCATCGCGGTTGCTGGTGAAGGCGATCTTCCCGTCCTGCCCACCTCCGGGGAAGGCCGCCGAGCCGGCCTGGCCACCCGCGCTGCTGGTCGCCACGCCCACGACGAGCGCCCCGAGGGCGACTGTCGCCGAGAGAGCCAGCCGAAGCGCCCACCTCGGTCCCTTTGCCGACTGCTGCCGACCCTGCGCAAACTTGACCGCCATGGAACTCCTCCTAATCCCTGGGTTGAATCGACCCTAGCACCATCCGGGCCCCCGAATCCACCCCAGAACTCAGGCACCCTCCCCGACGCCTGACGCCGCCGACATGTTCAGGTACTCACGAACGAAGCCGTCGAGGTCGCCGTCGAGCACCCGCTGCGCATCGCCGACCTCATGCCCGGTCCGGTGGTCCTTGACCCGCTGGTCGGGGTGCAGGAAGTAGCTGCGGATCTGGGACCCCCACTCCGCCGACTTGACCTCGCCGCGCTCCTTGGCCAGCTCCTCGGCGCGCCTGCGCTCCTCCAACTCGAGCAGGCGGGCCCTGAGCAGCTGCATGGCCACCGCCTTGTTCTGCGCCTGGGAGCGCTCGTTCTGGCACTGGACCACGATTCCGGTGGGCTCGTGGGTGATGCGAACAGCCGAGTCGGTCTTGTTGACGTGCTGGCCGCCCGCGCCCGAGGCGCGGTAGGTGTCCACCCGGATCTCGCTCTCGTCGATGTCGATCTCGACGTCGTCGGCGACCAGAGGGGCCACGTCGACCTGGGCGAAGCTCGTGTGGCGGCGGGCCGAGGCGTCGAACGGCGAGATCCGGATCAGCCGGTGAACGCCGCGCTCCGCGGCGAAGAGGCCGTAGGCGTTCTCACCGCGGGCGATGAAGGTCGCCGACTTCAGCCCCGCCTCCTCGCCGGGTGAGGCCTCCTTCATCTCGACCTTGAAGCCGCGCCGCTCGGCCCAGCGCAGGTACATGCGCAGGAGGATCTCAGCCCAGTCCTGCGAGTCGGTGCCCCCCGCCCCGGAGTTGACCGTGACCACGGCATCGCCGGAGTCGTAGGGGCCGGAGAACAACCGCTCCTCCTCCAGCTCGGCCAGCCGGCGCTCCACCGAAGCCAGCTGGTCGCCGAGCTCCGCCGCCATCTCCTCGTCCTCGGCCGCCAGCTCGGCCAGCTCGTCGAGATCCTCGACGTCGGAGCTCAGTGAGCGAAAGCCCTCCAGGCGTCGCTGGGCGCGAGCGTGATCAGCGGAGACCTCCGCCGCCTGCGCCTGGTCATCCCAGAAGCCGGGCCGCTGCATCTCGGCCTCGAGCCGCTCTACCTCCGCTTCCAGTTGGGCGGGGTCAAAGGTAGTCCGCGAGCAGCTTCATCTGCTCGCGGATCTCGGCGAGCCGCGCGGAGACTGCCTCCTTGGAAACGGCGTCAGCCACGGGCCAAGCTTAGTCGCCGCCCTGGATCCCGGCGGCCCTCAGCGCTTCGGCGTGATCGGTGAAGGGCTGCCAGCGCTCGATCTTCCCGTCCCGGATCGTGAACAGCGCCGCCATCTCCTCCTCATCGGCGAGCTCGCCGGAATCGCGCCACCGCCACTGCTTGCGAACGAGGGCCACCGCGTGGTCGCCATGCTCGAGCACGTCGTCGACCTCGATTCGCTGGTGCAGATGGCCGGTCGGCGTGCGCGTCGCCCATTCGCGTGCCTCTTCGACGCCCCGCCGCAACCCCCGCGCCGTCTGCAGCTCGGCGCCGTCGGCCAACGTCGCCGCGAACGCGTCGAGCTCCTCGGAGTTGAAGGCGTCGTAGAAGCGCCTGACCAAGGCCGCATTGCCCTCGCTGGCCACCGGCCGGAGGTTATTCGGCTGCAAAGGGAAACCAGACCGGGAGCTGGCTGGCCTGCCTCCGGCAGTTCTTGCGCTTCTTGGCCGGCTTCTTCTTGCACTTGGCCAGAGCCGCGACGCGGCGGCCGGTCTTCGGTCCCTTCAGGGTCAGGCGCCAGCCTCCGGCGATGCTCCCGGTGATCGGGCCGCCCATGGCGCCTCGAGGAGCAGCACGGAAGCGCCCAGGACCAGCGCCGTCAGCGGGCGGCGGGCCAGGGTTGCCAGGGCGCCCATGCCCTAACCCGGCACGCCCGGAAGCGAAGCTGAGGACGTGCCGGTTGAAGCTAGGCGCCGTGGCACTTCTTGTACTTCTTGCCCGAGCCGCACCAGCAGGGGTCGTTGCGGCCGATCTTCTCGCGCTCGCTCTTGACCACGGTCTCCTGCTCCTGCACCGAGGGGGCGCCATTGCCGGCCTGCGCCGTTCCCTCGATCGCCTGCTCGGCGGCTGCGTCCGGGCCCGCCGCGGTCGCCACCGCGGCCTGGCCGAGGGCCGACGGCTGATCGGGGCCGCCGCCCGAGTAGGAAACCTGGCTGGGCGCCTCGGCGGGGGCGAGCTGCTCCTGGGCTCGCGGAGCGACCTCGACCTCGACGTGGAAGATGAGCCGGCTGAACTCCTCCCAGACCGCGTACATGAGCTCCTCGAACATGGCGAAGCCCTCGTTCTTGTAGGCGACCAGCGGGTCGATCTGGGCGAAGCCGCGCAGGTGGATGCCCTCCCGCAGGTAGTCCATCTCGTAGAGGTGCTCGCGCCAGCGGTTGTCGATGATCTGCAGCAGGATCGCCCGCTCGAGCTGGCGCATCAGCTCCTCCCCGAACTCCTGCTCGCGCCGGTCATAGGCGCCGAGGGCGTCCGCCATCAGCTGGTCGCGGAGCTCCTCGCGGTCGATCTGCTCGGGCGTCAGGCCCGCGATCTCCAGCTCCGAGGGCCAGAGCTGGCGCACCTGGGTCTCGAGCTCGGCCAGGTCCCAGTCCTCGAGCACGTCCCCCGGCGTGTACTGCTCGACCAGCCGGCTGACCACCGAGGCCAGCTCCTCCCGCGCGGCACCGGACATGTCCTTGCCCTCGAGGATCTCGCGCCGGTACTTGTAGATGACGCGACGCTGCTCGTTCATGACGTCGTCGTACTCGAGCACCCGCTTGCGGATCAGGAAGTTCTGCTGCTCGACCTTCTTCTGGGCGCCCTCGATCGTCTTGGTCAGCATCTTGGCCTCGAGCGCCTCCTCCTCCCCCTCCTCGTTCACCGGGCCGAGGCGGTCGAGGATCTTGTAGATCCGCTCGCCGGCGAAGAGGCGAATCAGGTCATCCTCGGCGGAGAGGAAGAAGCGCGACTCGCCGGGGTCGCCCTGGCGGCCCGAGCGACCCCGAAGCTGGTTGTCGATCCGACGCGACTCGTGGCGCTCGGTGCCGCAGATGAACAGGCCCCCCAGCTCGCACACCTGGTTCGCCTCGGCCTCACGCTCGGGCTGGAGCTCGGCGGTGAGCTCGGCCAGCTGCTGCTCGTATCCCTCGTCGCCGGTTGTGATCCCCCGCTTTCGCAACTCCAGCGTCGCCATGTGCTCTGCGTTTCCGCCGAGCTTGATGTCGACGCCGCGGCCGGCCATGTTGGTCGCGATCGTGACCGCGCCGAGGCGACCGGCCTCGGCGATCGTCTCCCCCTCGCGCTGGGCGTGCTCGGGCTTTGCGTTGAGGACGACGTGCTCGACGCCGCGGCGCTTGAGCTCGCCCGAGAGCATCTCCGAGGTCTCGACCGAGATCGTGCCCACCAGGATCGGCTGGCCGAGCTCGTTGCGGTGCTCGATCTCCTTGACGACGGCGTTCCACTTGCCGTCCTTGGTCTTGTAGATCTGGTCGTTGCGGTCGGCCCTGACCATCGGCACGTTGGTCGGGACCTCGACCGTCGGCGTCTTGTAGATCTTCATGAACTCCTGGGCCTCGGTCAAAGCGGTGCCGGTCATGCCGGAGAGCTTGTCGTAGAGGCGGAAGTAGTTCTGGAGGGTGATCGTGGCGAGCGTCTGGTTCTCCTCGCGGATGCTGACGCCCTCCTTGGCCTCGACGGCCTGGTGCAGTCCCTCCGACCAGCGCCGCCCCTCGAGGATTCGGCCGGTGAACTCGTCGATGATCATCACCTGGCCGTCGATCACCGCGTACTCGCGGTCGCGCTTGTACAGCGACTCGGCCTTGAGCGCCTGGACGAGGTGGTTGACGAGGGTGCCGTGCTCCCCCAGGTAGAGGTTGTCGACCCCGAGAAACTCCTCGGCGCGCTTCACCCCCCGCTCGGTCGGCGCCACGGTCTTGTGCTTCTCGTCGTACTCGTAGTCGAATTCGGCCTCCGTCGTGTCCTTGGACTCGCCGAGCGACTTGAGCTTCTGCTTGGCCTCCTCGCCCACCAGCTGCTTGGCGAGGCGGGCGAAGGTGTAGTAGGTGTCGGCGGCCTGCTCCGGCCGGCCCGAGATGATCAGCGGCGTCCGCGCCTCGTCGATGAGGATGTTGTCGACCTCGTCCACGATCGCGAACTCGTGGCCGCGCTGCACGCACTCCTCGAGCGAGGGCGACATGTTGTCGCGCAGGTAGTCGAAGCCGAACTCCGAGTTGGTGCCGTAGGTGACGTCGCAGGCGTACTTCCGCTGCCGCAGCGCGTGGTCGTCGCCCTCCTGGAGCGCGGCGACGGTGACCCCAAGGGCGTCGTAGATCGGCGCCATCCACTCGGCGTCGCGCCGCGCGAGGTAGTCGTTGACCGTGACCAGGTGCGCGGCGCCGCCGGCGAGGGTGTTGAGGAAGACGGGGAGCGTCGCCGTCAGGGTCTTGCCCTCGCCGGTCTTCATCTCGGCGATCGCGCCGGAATGCAGGACCTGGCCGCCGACCAGCTGCACGTCGTAGTGGCGCTGGCCGAGCGTGCGCCGAGCGGCCTCGCGGGCGAGGGCGAAGGCCTCGGGCAGCAGATCGTCGAGGGACTCGCCGTTGCGGGCGCGCTCGCGCAGCCCGTCCGCCTCGGTGCGGAGCTCGTCGTCCTCGAGCAACTCCATCTCGGGTTCGATTCGGTTGATCGACTCGACCCGGCTCTCGTACTCCTTGAACTGCTTGCCCTCGCCCACGCGCAGGGCACGGTCTATGAGGCCCCTAGCCATCGAAGCTCAGCTTAGCGGCCACCAGGCCGCTCACTTTGGAGCGGCGGGCCTGTCCGCCGCGACTCGTGATGGGCGGCCGCTCGTGGCCGCGACCTTATGGCGAAGCCGTTCCGCCCACTGCGCCGGAGCCCTAGATGGACTCCTGTCGCAGCCGCGCGAACAGCTTGCGGGTGCGCGAGCGCTTGCGCCGCTTCTCGCGGTGCTTCTTCACCTGGCGCCGGATGTCCTCGGCCAGCTCGTGGATCGAGTGGAGCATGTCCGGCGAGGCCTCGCGAGCCCGCAGGGTGGCTCCCTTGAGGATGAGCACCGCCTCGGCGATATAGGGATCCGGGATCGAAGGGTTGCGCTCCTGGAGCAGCGTCACCTCCAGCGTGGCGAGGTCGGAGACCTGCTTGCCCACGCGATCGAATCGCTGCACCACCTGCTCTCGCAGCTCGGAGGTCACCTCGACGTTCCGGCCTCGCACCTCGATCTTCACGATCGCCCTCCTTGCGTCGGGTTGCGCCAGCGCCTGGCCGCTCGATGCTACGGCGCTCAGCCCCTCTCGGCAAGTCCTCCGAGCCGATCTAGGGAGAGCGGGCCAGCGTCAGGGCGATCACCTCGCTGCCGCCGCCCGCGCGCAGCGCGGCCGCCGAGGCGGCGAGGGTGGCCCCCGTGGTCAGCACGTCGTCGACCAGGATCGCGCGCGCAGGCGCGGGCCCCCGAGCCAGCACCCGCGGCGGGCGCGCCAGCCGGGCCCGGCGGTCGCGACCGACCTGGCGCCTCCCCGCCCGGCGGCGCAGACAGGGCCGGAAGCTCAGGCCGGCGAGCCTGGCCACAGCCAGCGCCAGCTCCTCGGCGGGGTCGAACCCGCGGCGCCGCCACCGCAGCGGGTCCGGGGGGACGGGCACCACCTCGCCCTCCAGGGGAATCGAGGCTCGCTCGGCCGCTGCCACCATCGCCTCGCCGGCAATGGCCGCCACCGGCAGGCGCGCGGCGAACTTGAGCGCATGGGCGGCGGCGCGCACGGTCCCCTCGTACTCGCCGGCGGCCACCACCACCTCGATGCCCGGCGGGTGGCGGACCACCAGCGGCCGCGCGGACGCAAGCTCGCGGGCGCAGACCGCGCAGAGCGCCTCGCCCGACGCGCACCCATGGCCGCAGGCGGCGCAGCGGGCCGGCACGAGCAGGCCGAGAGCGGCCTTTGCGGCGGAGAACGACCTCACCCCGCAAACATCGGGGTCGAAGGCGCGCGTGTGGCGCGCGAATCGCTACGCCGAAACCGCTAACCGAGCGGGCGATCGTGCTCGACGCCGTAGACGCCGCCGACGATCATCGCCCCGGCTGCGACCTCGGCTCCCGGCAGCACCACGGCGTTGCGTAGCATCGCCCCCGCGCCGATCCGGCAGCCGTCTCCGAGGACCAGCGGCCCGTGCAGGTCGGCCCCGCCGCCGATCTCACAGCCGGCGCCGATCAGCAGCGGCGGCTTCACCTTCGCTCCCCTGGGGTCGGCGCCCTCCGCCGCGAACACTCCCTGCGCGACCTCCGCGCCGGGGTTGTCGACCGCCACCGCTCCGTCGAGCGCGTCGGCATTGCCCTGCACGTACTCCTCGATCGAGCCGATGTCGTTCCAATAGGCGTCGATCTCGTGCGAGTAGAAGGGGACATCGCCATCCAGCAGGCGCGGGAAGACGTCCATCGCCCAGTCGACGAACCCTGGGGGGTCGTCGGGGCCGGCGGCAGCGCTCTCGCCCTCGGCTGGGAAGTGGTCGAAGATCTCGCGGCGGAACATGTAGATGCCGCAGTTGGCGAGGTCCGAGAGGGCCTCGGCGGGGTCGGGCTTCTCCTGGAAGCCCTGGATCCGGCCGTCCTCGCCGGTGATCGCCACCCCGAACTGGCTGGTGTCGGCGACACGCTTGGTCGCCAGGGTCGCGATCCCGTCGTGGGAGAGATGCGCCTCCCGCATCGTGGCGAGGTCGATGTCGGTGAGGGCGTCGCCGGAGATGATCAGGAAGGAATCGGTCTCGACCAGGAACTCCGCGGCCTTGCGAACGCCGCCTGCGGTGCCGAGCGGGCGCTCCTCGCGACTGATGCTCAGCTCCACGCCAAGGCCGGAGCCGTCGCCGAAATGGTCTTCGATCTGCTCGGGCAGGTAGGAGACGTTGGCGACCACTTCTGTGAAGCCGTTCCGCGCCAGCAGACGGAGGCCATGCTCCATCACCGGCGCGTTCAGGACCGGCGCCATCGGCTTCGGCATCAGGTAGGTCAGCGGCCGCAACCGCGTCCCCAACCCCGCCGCAAGGATCATCGCTCGCATTCCGGAGAACCTACCCGGGCCGCTTGGGTTCTATGTGCCTTGGTCCCAGGACGAGAGGTACTTCGCCTGAACCTCGGTCAGCTGGTCGATATGGATCCCGCGCGAGGCGAGCTTGAGCCGAGCGATCACGGCGTCGACCTCCTCGGGGACGGGATAGACGCGCTTCTCGAGCGTCTCGTGGTTCTGGACCATGAACTCGGACGCGAGCGCTTGGTTGGCGAAGCTCATGTCCATCACCGCCGCCGGATGACCCTCGGCCGCCGCCAGGTTGACCAGCCGTCCCTCGGCGAGCAGGAAGATCTCACGCCCGTCCTTGAGCCGATTGCCCTCGACATGGGGGCGGGCCTCGTATGTGGACTCCGTCAGATTCGCCAGGTCATCCTTGTTGATCTCGACATCGAAGTGGCCGGCGTTGGCGACGATCGCGCCCGACTTCATCACCTCGAACATCGGTCCCGAAACCGCGTCGCGATTGCCGGTGACCGAGAGGAAGACGTCGCCCTCCTTGGCGGCCTCGACCCCGGGCATCACGTCGAAGCCGTCCATGACGGCCTCGAGCGCGCGCAGCGGATCGATCTCGCAGACGATCACGTGGGCACCGTGTCCCTTGGCCCGCATCGCGACCCCGCGGCCGCACCAGCCATAGCCGATCACCACCACCTTGAGGCCGGCAATGAGCACGTTGGTGGCGCGGATGATGCCGTCGAGCGTCGACTGGCCGGTGCCGTAGCGGTTGTCGAAGAAGTGCTTGGTCTTGGCGTCGTTGACGGCGACGATCGGATAGCCGAGCTTGCCCTCCTTCTCCAGGGCCTTGAGCCGGATGACGCCGGTGGTCGTCTCCTCGGTCCCCCCGATCACCGACTCGAGCAGATCGGAGCGCTCTCCGTGCAGGAAGGAGACGACGTCGGCGCCGTCGTCCATGGTGATCTGGGGGCGGCGCTCGACGGCGGCGACGATGTGGGAGTAGTAGGTCTCGTTGTCCTCGCCGTTGATCGCGTAGACCTCGGCTCCGTAGCGATCGACCAGGGCGGCCGCCACGTCGTCCTGGGTGGAGAGGGGGTTGGAGGCGCAGAGCGCGACGTCGGCGCCGCCGGCGATCAGGGCGCGGACCAGGTTCGCCGTCTCGGTGGTCACGTGCAGGCAACAGGCCATGCTGATGCCGTCCAGAGGGCGCTCCTTCTCGAAGCGGTCGCGAATCTGCTCAAGCACCGGCATCTGCCGGTCGGCCCACTCGATCCTCTTCTGCCCCGCGTCGGCGAGCGAGAGGTCGGCTACGTCATGGTTCTTGGCGGCGGTTGCCAAATGCGGTCCTTTCGTCGGTCGGCGAGGGGCAAGGATAGAGAGGGTCGTGCGGCGACGGCGCGCCCGGCTAACGTGGCCGCGTGACCGCCTCGCTGCGCATCAACGACAAGCTCGAGATCCCGCTCGAGGAGATCGAGCTGCGCGCCAGCCGCTCCTCGGGGCCGGGGGGCCAGCACGCCAACGTCACCGCCTCCCGGATCGAGGCCGTCTTCGACGTCGAGGCCTCCCCCACTCTGACTGAAGCGCAGCAGCGGCGCATCAGTCAGCGACTTGGCCCCCGAGTCACCGCAATCGCCCAGGACGCCCGCAGCCAGGCGCGCAACCGCGAGCTGGCCCTGGAACGGCTCGCCTCGAAGCTCGCCGCCGCCGTCGCTCAACCGAAGAAGCGCCGCGCCACCAGGCCCGGCCGCGCCGCGAAGGAGCGCCGGCTCGAGCAGAAGCGCCGGCGTTCGGAGCGGAAGGCGGCGCGCCGGCGCCCCAGCGGCGAAGACTGATTCGTTGCGCTCGACCCGGTCGCCCTAGGATCGCTCTCCGACCCAACCTCTCAACGTCAACATCCAGCGCGGCAGCGACGGCGACCTGTTGATTTTCAAGCGCGCCAAGAGCTAGTTCATCGCCCCCCGAGGTTCGACTTGAGCGTGTCGATCGCCTCCATCGACGAGGGGTCGACCCCGCGTCTCGCCGCCAGGTGGAGCGAGAGCAGGTCGCCGAGCTGGACCAGCTCGAGCAGGCGCTCGGTCCTGGTCTCGCCTTCGACCTCGACCCGGAGGACCACCTCCACGCTCGGCTCGATCTGCGCCTCGGTGAGCTCGAAGCGGCGGCGCTCGCGCGGGTGCTGGTCGCAGTCCTCGAGAAAGACGCAGGCGAAGCGCCCGACGTCAGCGGCCCCCTGCCAGCCGGCGATCTCGTTGTGGTTGGCCTCCGGCAGCGTCGACTGGAAGGCCGGAAGCTTGGCGTTCTCGTTCAGCTGGCAGCGCCAGCGGAAGGCGACGGCGTCGGTGAGGTCGCTTCCGTGGACGACAACTGCCGCGCCCTCGAGGGCATCGGCAAGCTCCACCGAGCGCTCCAGGATCGTCTCGCGCCGGTCCTGGAGCCTGGAGGCGGAGGCGTCCATCTCGGTGTGGATCGGCGAGGCGGCGCCCGCGAGCGCGGCGAGCTCCGCGGCGCAGGCGAACATGTAGCCGACCGCGGCGCGGGGCTCAAGCCCCGCCGGCAGTCCGACCACCGGCACCTTGTCGCGGCGCGCCGCTTCGGCCAGCTCCCCTCCGGTGGTGGCGACGAGGCGCCGGGCGCCGAGGGCCTCGGCGGCCTCGTAGCAGGCGAGGGTCTCCTCGGTCTGCCCCGAGTAGCTCGAGCAGAGCACCGACGAGTCGTCCGGCGCCCAGGAGGGCAGCTCGTAGCCGCGGACGGTGAGCAGGGGTCGCGAGAGGCGATCGCCGATCGCCGCCGCCGCCAGGTCACCGCCGATCGCCGAGCCGCCCATGCCGCAGACGAAGGCGGCCGACGCCTCCATCGAGCCCAGGCGCGCCGACTCGATCCGCCAGAGAGCGTCGCGCAGGTGGTCGGGGAGGGCCAGCGCCGCCTCGAGCTGATCGCCGGAGTCCGCGGCGCGGATGGCCTCCATAGCCCGGCTGACGGCTGCGGCGTCGGTCATACGGGCGTTCCCCGGCCGATGACCTCTCCTTCAGCCACCACCCCGCCATCGGGGACCTCTGCGCCGGCGGCGACCTCGGCTCCGGCGGCGAGGATCGCGCGGCCGACGCGCGCGCCGGCGCCGATCCCGCAGCGTTCGAACAGCACCGAACGGGCCAGGGTTGCCGACTCACCCACGATCGAGCCCGGCCCGACCACCGCCGGGCCCTCGACGCGGGCCCCGGATTCGAGCACCGCTTCGGCGCCGACCAGCGCCGGCGGCTCGAGCACGGCATCTGCGGCCACGCTCGCTCCCTCCCCCACCAGCAGGCCGTCCTCGCCGAGCGCCTCCCCGGTGCTGGTCTCGACGCGGCGCTCGAGGATGTCTTCGCTCGCCTGCAGGAAGCGCTCGGGGGTGCCGATGTCCAGCCAGTAGCCGTCGAGGCGAAGTCCGTGGAGGCCGTCGCCGACCAGCCGCGGAAAGACCTGGCGCTCGATCGAGACCTCCTCTCCCTCCGGGACGAGATCGAGGACCGAGCGCTCAAGCACGTAGGCGCCCGCGTTGACCTCGTCGGTGTCGATCTGGTCGGGCTCGGGCTTCTCCAGGAACTCGAGCACCTCCCCAGCCTCGTTGCGTCGGATCAGGCCGTAGGCGGAGGGGTCCTCGACCGCGTGGAGCGCAATGGTCGCGCGGGCGCCGGTGCGCTCGTGCTCGGCGATCAGCGAGGTCAGGTCGAGGTCGGCGAGCAGGTCGCCGTTGAGGGCGAGGAAGCGCTCCTCCAGCATGTCCTCGCAGAACTTGATCGCGCCCCCGGTGCCACGAGCCTCGGGCTCCTCGGCGAAGACAAGCCGGGGCCGTGTGATGTCCGCGAGCGCCGCCCGCATCCCCTCGGCCATGAAGCCGAGCGAGAAGACGATCTCCTCCACCCCGTGGCGGGCCAGCCACTCGACCATGTAGGCGATGAGAGGCTTGCCCACCAGCGGCAGAACCGGCTTTGGCACGGTGTTGGTGAGCGGCCGCAAACGCGTGCCCTGGCCGCCGACGAGGACCACCGCCTGCATTCAGCCGCTCCCCCCTTCGCCATCGCCGTCCCCCGCCGCGCCCGGGCGCCCGATGCCGTCATACGTGAACCCGGCCGCCCGCAACGCATCCGGGTCGAGGAAGTTTCGGCCGTCGATCAGGACCGGGCGGGCCATCCGCTTCGCCGCCTCCGCCCAGTCGATCTCGGAGAACTCGGGCCACTCGGTGACGAGAACCGCGGCGTCGGCGCCGTCCAGCGCCTCCAGCGCCGAGGCTCTCAGCTCGACGCTGGGCAACAGCTCGTCCGCCTGCGCCTCGGAAACCGGGTCATAGGCCACAACTTCGGCTCCCTCCGCCTCGAGGCGAGACGCAAGCACCAGGCTCGAGGCCTCCCTCATGTCATCCGTATCGGGCTTGAACGCCAAGCCGAGCAGCGCAACCCGCTTGCCCGACAGGGAGCCGAGATGCTTGGCGAGCTTACCCATCACCCGGCGCTTCTGCAGCTCATTCACCTCGATCACGGAGCTGAGCAACTGGAAGTGGTAGCCCGAGTTGCCGGCGAGCTGCTTCAGGGCCTGGGTGTCCTTGGGAAAACATGAGCCACCGAAGCCGATCCCGGGCTGCAGGAATCTGGGGCCGATCCGTTGGTCGAGGCCCATGCCGCGGGAGACCTCGGCGACGTCGGCGCCGACCTCCTCGCAGACGTTGGCGATCTCGTTGATGAAGCTGATCTTGGTGGCGAGAAAGGCATTCGAGGCGAGCTTGATCATCTCCGCGCTGGCGACGTCGGTGCGGATCAGCGGCTTGCCCAGCGGCTCGTAGGCTGCGGCGACCGCGTCGGCGGCCCACTCGTCACCGGGCTCGGCGCCGATCACGACCCGGTCCGGCTCGAGGAAGTCGCGGACGGCTGAGCCCTCGCGTAGGAACTCGGGGCAGGAGACGTAGGCGAGCCCACCCGAGCGCGAGCGGATCTTGCGCCCGGTGCCGACCGGCACGGTGCTCTTCATCACCACCGCCCGGCCCTCGCCGTCGCCGATCTCCTCGACGGATTGGGTCACCGCGCTGAGGTCCGCGTCACCGGAGTAGGTCGGCGGTGTCTGCACGCAGACGAAGATCAGGCGGGCCGCGTCCAGAAGCTCGCCCATGTCGGTGGTGAAGCTGAGCCGGTCGCGGTTTCGCTCCAGCAGCTCGGGCAACCCCGGCTCGTGGATCGGCACCTCACCCCCGCTCAGGGCTTCGACCTTCTCCGCGACGATGTCCCTGGCGAGGACCCGGTGGCCGAGCTCGGCGAAGCAGGCCGCGGTGACCAGGCCGACCCAGCCCACGCCGACCACGCCGATCGGCTCGCTCACCTCGCGCTCGCTCACGACCCTAGCTTCTCAGCACCCGGCACCCGATGGCGAGCGCTACTTGCGGCGCAGCGGGGGCAGCTCCCGCATGTGACGGGCGATCTCGATCATCTCGCTGTTGCTGAGCGACTGGATCAGGGTGTTGGAGAGCCAGAAGGAGCCCTCGTCGGTGTGCCAGGCGACGATCCGGAGCCGGTCGCCGTCGTAGAAGAGGTCATAGGTGCGATCGCCGATCGTCCGCGACTCCGAGGGATCGTTGAGGATCGGCGGGTCCTGCCAGCGGGTGCCCATGAAGCCGTAGTACTCCTCACCCAGCGCCGGGCGAGAGAAGACCCACTTGTAGGCGGCCCGCTCCGAGTTGGAGGGCGAGTCCTCTCCGGTTCCGTTGATCTTGTAGACGCGGGGCTTCTGTGCGTAGTCGCTTCCGGACTCCAGCTCCGTCGGGTAGAAGACCGGCAGCTTGATCTTCTTGGCCCGGATCCCCTTGGCGAGCTCCTTGCCGTACGAGGTGCCGACGAGATTGGCGTCGCTGCCGCCGCCTTGCGTCGAAGCCGGGCGCCCCTGCCTGGCGTCGCGCTTCGCCTCCGCGCGACCCGAGGCCTCATCGGGCGCGGCCGTGGTACCGCGCGCGCCAGGCGTGTCCTCGATTCCGAGGAACTGGTTCACCGCCCTGTCGATCTCAGCCTGCGAGGCGGTGACGTAGGACGGGCCGAGGTGGCCCTCGAAGTGGACCTCCTTGACCGGCGCGTTCCGCGATTCCAGCAGCAGCCGGAGCAGGTCGAGCATCTGCGGACCGCTGTCGATGTCCGACGTCGTGTACTTGGTGAAGATGTTCATCAGGTCCTTGCGATCGCTGAACAGCTTCGTCGCGGGGACCTTCTGGCGCGCCTCGCGTAGGAAGTCCTGCTGACGGGCAGCCCGAACGACGTCGTTGTCGGTGTGGCGGTAGCGGGCATAGTCGAGCGCGTCGTAGCCGCACAGCGCCTGGTAGCCGGGCTGCAGGTTGATCTCCTCGTAGTCGTCGGTGGTGTTGGCGTTGCTGTGCAGGTAGCGGCGGTCGACGTCGACGTAGACGCAGCCGACGTGGTTGACCGCACGGGCGAAGCCTTCGAAGTCGACATTGACGACATGATTGACCTCGATCCCTTCGGGGAGCGAAGGCGAGCGGGTCAGGTTCTTGATCGTGCGCAGCGTCAGCTGGGGCCCGCCGAAGGCGTAGGCGGCATTGAGCTTGTCGACGCCGACACCGGGGATCTCGACCCTGAGGTCCCGTGGGAGCGAGAACAGCGCGATCGCGTCGCGGTTCGGGTCGAGCCTCAGCAGCATGGTCGTGTCCGAGAGACCCTTGAAGTCGGAAACGCGCTTGAACTGCGGCCTCAGGTCGGAGCCGAGGATCAAGATCGTCTGAGCCTCGCCGCTTCCCGGCACGTTGAGGAAGCCCTCCAGCTGCTGGTTCAGCCTGCCGTTCTTGTTCAGCGCCGAGGCCAGGTCATCGAGATAGAGGAGCGAGCTGGCCACGGTCGCCGCCGCGACCGCGGCCACGATCGCCAGCGACCCCGTAGCGAAACGCGCCCAGAGCGGCATGCGCATTCGGCGGATCCGGCGGAAAGGCGCGCCCAGCGCCCAGCGGATCGAGGCCAGGCGGCCCAGGCCCTCCTCCGCGCCGATCCCGACCAGCGTTCCCTCTTCCGCTTGCTCGCGGGCGTCCTCTTCCTCCTCGGCGACCTCGTCCTCCTCGCCGGTGGGCGGCTCTGGGGCGGGCCACTCCTCGGTCTCCGCGCCGACCACGTCGTCGAGGTCGTCCTCGGTTTCGTGATCCTCGTCCTCATCGGAGGCGTCGTCGCTGAGGTGGTCCTCCTCGAAGGCCTCGGAATCGAGGTCCTCGTCGCGCTCTTCCTCGTCGCCTTCGAACTCGGCCGGCTCCTCGATCGCGTCATCGACGTCGGCGAGGATGTCGTCGCGCTCCTCCTCGTCCTTCTTCTTACGCGGGCTCACTCGGGCACCAACCCCGGGAACTGGGTGACGAAGCCGGTGAGCGCCTGGCGGTAGGCGCGCAGGGAGGAGATCGAGACCCACTCCTCCGGGCCGTGGTGGCCGTCGCCGACCGGGCCGAACTCGACCGCCGGCACGCCGGCCCGCAGGAATGAGACGGCGTCCGAGGCGCCGTCGCGCCCGACGCTCATCACCTCATCGGCATGGTGCGGCGCGGCGGACTCGCCGAGGCCGACGACGAAGGGCAGGTCCGGGTCGACGATCGCCGGCGGGCGCCGAAAGGTGGCGACGATCTCGGTGTCGGGGATGCCCCGCACCTGCTCAAGGATCTCGTCCGGATTCTGTTCTGGGAGGAAGCGCACGTCCACGTCGATCGCGCAGGCGTCCGGAACCTTGTTGAGCGCGTCGCCGCCCAAGATCCGACCGAGGTTGATCGAGGGCCCGTCGAAGAGCTCCGAACTCTGGCCCGCAAACGGTAGCGACTCGATGGTGCGGAACACCTCGATTGCCCTGATGATCGCGTTCTGCCCCTGCCAGGGAGTCGCACCGTGAGCCGAGCGGCCGCTGACGAGCAGGCGCATCGCCTGCACGCCCTTGGCCTGGACGCCGATCTGAAGGTTGGTCGGCTCGCCGGTGACCGCGAAGTCGCCGGTGAAGCCCAGCTCCACCAGGGCGTCACTGCCCCGGTCTTTCTCCTCCTCGGACTCCTCGTCGGAGACGATCCCAAGCCGCAGGCACACCTGGTCCTGGTCGCGCATGTCATGCACGACAAGCAGCATCACCGCCAGCGCCCCCTTCATGTCAAAGGCGCCGCGGCCGTAGAGGCGGTCGTCCTCCACCCTGGGCTTGAACTGGTCGGGGAACCCCGGGACGACGTCGAGGTGCCCGTGCAGGAGGAGCGTCGGCGCGTCCGGGGGCCCCACCTCCGCCCTGATCACCGGAAGCCCCTTGACCTCGGTGGTCTCGGCCTTGATCCCGCGCGACTCGAGCCAGCCGCCGACGAACCCCGCCGCGCGCCTCAGCCCCTCCTGCGAGGAGGTGTCGTAGGCGACCAGCCGCTCGCTGAGGACGACCTCGTCCAGGGCGCTACTCGCCGCCGGCGCCGGCGACCTTGAGGAAGGCCTCGGCGCGCTCCTTGTCGCGCTCGGCGCGCGTGTAGGCGCCCGACCCCTCCTCGGCTTCGGCCATGCGGGCCTCGGCGTCCTTGATTCGCTCGCGCAGGTCGGCAGGGTCGAGTTGGTCGGGCGGGACCGCCTCGCCGACGAGCACCGTCGCTCGGTTGGCGAACACCTCAAGCCAGCCCTCGGCCTGGGCCCAGCGCTGGACCTCGCCGCCCGGCATGTGCAGCCGCAGCTCCGTGGGTCGCAGCCGCCCGATCAGGGGCACGTGATTGGCGAGGATGCCGATCTCCCCGGTGGAGGTCCGGGTCGAGAGCTGCTCCACGTCGCCGTCGAAGACCTCACCCTCGGGGGTGAGGATCCGCGCGTGCAGGGTGTGGGGGCCGTCGGCCATCCGCTACGCCGCCTCGACTGGCGTCGGCGCCGCGCATGTCCCGGGCCGCCTCCAGAACCTGGTCGATCGACCCCTGCATGTAGAAGGCGCGCTCGGGGATCTCGTCGTGCTTGCCCTCGACGATCTCGGCGAAGCCTCGCACGGTCTCCTCGACCGGGACGTACTCACCCGAGCGCCCGGTGAACTGCTCGGCGACGAAGAACGGCTGCGAGAGGAAGCGCTGGATCTTGCGCGCCCTCGCCACGGTCAGCTTGTCCTCGTCGGAGAGCTCGTCGATGCCGAGGATGGCGATGATGTCCTGCAACTCCTTGTAGCGCTGCAGCGTCTCCTGGACCTCGGTCGCGGTGCGGTAGTGGTCCTCGCCGAGGACGTCCGGCTTGAGGATCGTCGAGGTCGAGTCGAGCGGGTCCACCGCGGGGTAGATCCCCTGCTCGACCAGCGCCCTCGAGAGCACCGTGGTCGCGTTCAGGTGGGCGAACACCGAGGCCGGCGCCGGGTCGGTGAGGTCGTCCGCCGGCACGTAGATGGCCTGCACCGAGGTGACCGATCCTTCCCTCGTGGACGTGATTCGTTCCTGGAGCTGGCCCATCTCGGTCTCCAGGGTCGGCTGGTAGCCGACAGCGCTCGGCATCCGCCCGAGCAGCGCCGAGACCTCGGAGCCGGCCTGGACGAAGCGGAAGATGTTGTCGATGAACAGCAGCACGTCCTGGCCGCCCTGGCGGAAGTACTCCGCCATGGTCAGCCCGGAGAGCGCCACCCTCAGGCGGGCGCCCGGCGGCTCGTTCATCTGGCCGAAGACGAGCATGGTCTTGTCGATCACGCCCGACTCCTTCATCTCCAGCCAGAGGTCGTTGCCCTCGCGCGAGCGCTCACCGACGCCGCAGAAGGCCGAGAGGCCCTCGTGCTCCTCCGCGATGCTGCGGATCAGCTCCTGGATCAAGACCGTCTTGCCGACCCCGGCTCCGCCGAAGAGGCCGACCTTGCCGCCCTTGGGGTAGGGGGCGAGGAGGTCCACGACCTTGATCCCGGTCTCCAGGAGCTCCTGGGTCGGAGTCAGGTCCTCGACCTCGGGTGCGGGCCTGTGGATCGGCCAGCGCTCGGTGCCCTCGACTGGATCACCCTCGTCGATCGTCTCGCCGAGGAGGTTGAAGATCCGCCCGAGCGTCTCCTTGCCGACCGGAACGGTGATCGGGCCGCCGGTGTCGACCACCTCGTCCCCGCGCTGCAGGCCGTCGGTGGCGTCCATGGCGACGGCGCGGACCCGATCGTCGCCGAGATGCTGCTGCACCTCGCAGGTCAGCTTCAGCTCGGTCCGGTCCCCCTCGGGGGGCACGTCGATCTCGAGCGCGGAGTAGATCTCGGGCAGGTGGCCTGGGAAGACGACGTCGACGACGACGCCGGTCACCGACTGGACCGTGCCCACATTGCTTCCGTTCCGATTGCCGTTCTGGTCAGCCATTCGTCTCCTTCGCTCCGTTCAAGTCTCGGTTGCTAGCCCAGCGCTTCGGCGCCGGACACGACCTCGAGGATCTCCTGGGTGATCTCGGCCTGGCGCACCCGGTTCATCTCCAGGGTGAGGTCGCTGATCACGTCCTTGGCGTTCTCGGCCGCGTTGCGCATCGCGGTCATGCGGGCGCCGTGCTCGGACGCGGTCGACTCGAGCAGCGCCCTGAACACGGTCAGGTTGGCGTACTCGGGGATCAGCTCGGCGAGCAGCTCCTCGGGGTCAGGCTCGTACATCCGGAGGGACCGGCGATGCGCCTCGATCAGCTCCTCGTCCCCCTGCTCCTCGTCTTCGCGCTCATCCTCGACCCCCTCGCCGAAGACCGCGGCCTGCTGGACCGGCAGCAGCGTCTGGCGATGCACGTGCTGGGTGAGCGGCGAGACGTAGCGGTTGTAGATCAGGTCGACGCGGTCCAGCTCCTCGTCGACGTAGGCGGCGACCAGGTCTTCGGAGATGTGCCGAGCGTCGACGAAGGCGGGCCGGTCGGTGAAGCCGGTGAACTCGCCACGGACGTTCTCGCCGCGGAAGCGCATGGTCGAGGCGCCGCGGCGACCGACGACCGAGAAGACGACGTCCTTGCCGTCTGCCTTGAGCTGGCGCTTGAGCTGCACGCCCGCCCGGATGATCTGCGAGTTGAAGGAGCCGGCGAGGCCGCGGTCGCCCGTGACCAGCAGCACACCGACGGTCCGCTGCTGCTCATGCTCCTGAAGCGCCGGCAGCCGCCTGGCTTCGACCCCGGCCGCCTCGGCGACTCGCCGGGTCATTCGGCGCAGCTCCTGCGCGTAGGGGCGCAGGTGGTCGATCCGCTGCTCGGCGCGGCGCAGCCGGGCCGCCGCCACCATCTCCATCGCCCGCGTGATCTTCTGCACGTTCTTGACGGAGGCGATGCGGTTCTTGACTTCCTTGCGGGTGGCCATCGGCTATCTCAGGCGGGGGTCGCCGCCTCCTCGCTCTCGTCCTCCGCACCCGCGGCAGCTTCGCCGGTCCGGGCGGGAGCCTGCCGCTCCTCCTCGGAGCGGATCCGGTCGGACTCACCCTCCTCGAGCGGATTGCCCTCCTGATCGAAGTCGGGTCCGAAGTCGTCGACCATGTCGCCGATCGCCTTCCCGAGCGAGGCCTCGTCCTCGTCGGAGAGCTGGCCGGTCTCGTTGATGCGATCGAGCAGGTCCTCGTTCTCCGAGCCGAGCCGCGTCAGGAGGTCGCCGAGGAAGTCCGCGACGCGCTCGGTCTTGATCCGGTCGAGGTAGCCGCCGGTGCCCGCGTAGATCGAGGCCACCTGGTCGGCGACCGACATAGGCTGGCGCTCGCCCTGGTTCAGCGCCTCGACCATGCGCTCGCCGCGGCTGAGCGCCTTCTGGGTCTCGGGATCGAGCTCGGAGCCGAACTGGGCGAACGCCTCCAGCTCGCGGTACTGGGAGAGGTCGAGGCGAAGCTTGCCGGCCACCTTCTTCATCGCCTTGGTCTGGGCGTTTCCGCCGACCCGCGAGACCGAGGTGCCGACGTTGATCGCCGGGCGCACTCCCGAGTAGAAGAGGTCGGACTCTAGGAAGATCTGCCCGTCGGTGATCGAGATCACGTTGGTCGGGATGTAGGCCGAGATGTCGCCGGCCTGGGTCTCGATCACGGGCAGTGCCGTCAGCGAGCCGGCGCCCTGCGTCGTCGCTGAGCTTCACCGCCCGCTCGAGCAGCCGCGAGTGCAGGTAGAAGACGTCGCCCGGATAGGCCTCGCGGCCGGGCGGGCGGCGCAGCAGCAGCGACATCTGCCGGTAGGCCGCGGCGTGCTTGGTCAGGTCGTCGTAGACGCAGAGGGCATGCTTGCCGTTGTAGAGGAAGTGCTCGCCCATGGCGCAGCCCGCGTAGGGGGCCATGTACTTGATCGGCGCGGCCTCGTCGGCGGGGGCGGCGACGATGATCGTGTTCTCGCATCGCCCCGTTCTCCTCGAGGGTCTCCATCACCTGGACGACCGTCGACATGCGCTGGCCGATCGCGACGTAGATGCAGACGAGGTCGGCGTCCTTGTTGCTGATGATGGTGTCGATCGCGATCGCCGTCTTGCCGGTCTGGCGGTCGCCGATGATCAGCTCGCGCTGCGCCGCGGCCGATCGGGATCATCGAGTCGATCGCCTTCAGCCCGGTCTGCATCGGCTCCACCGACCGGCTGGCGATGGACGACGCCCGGCGCCTTGTGCTCGGCGAAGCGCGTCTCGGTGGTGTTGATCTCCCCCTTGTCGTCGAGCGGGCGGCCGAGCGGGATCGACCAGGCGGCCGAGCAGCTGCTCGCCGACCGGGATCTCCAGCAGCTTGCCCGTGCGCTTGACGATGTCACCCTCGACGACCTTGTCCCAGTCGCCGAAGAGGACGGCGCCGACGTTGTCCTCCTCCAGGTTGAGCGCCAGGCCGACCACGTCGTGGGGCAGCTCGACCATCTCGAGCGACATGCAGTTGTCGAGCCCGTGGACGCGGGCGATTCCGTCGCCGATCGAGCACGGTGCCGACCTCGGAGAGGTCCGGCAGATCCGGCCTCCATCCCCTGGATCCGGTCCTTGAGGATGCTGGCGATCTCGTCGGGCTTGATCTCCATCGTCTGCTGGGTCTCCCTTTCCTACGCCGCCGTGTGCGACGATCTTTCGAAGTTTCTCGAACCGGTTGCGGACGCTCGCGTCGAGGACCATGTTGCCGACCTGAAGCACCAGGCCGCCGAGGATCGAGTCGTCGACGCGGCTCTCCAGCTCGACCTCCTGGCCCGTCTGGCGCTCGATCTCCTCGCCGATCCTGCTGACGATCGCCGGATCGAGCTCGACGGCGCTGGTCACGGTCACCTCAGCCGCTTGTTCTCCTTCGGCCCAGAGATCGTCGAACCGGCGCCGGATCCGGAACAGCACGGGCATCCGGTGCTTCTCGTCGAGCAGCTCGAGGAAGTTGACCAGCTCGGGCTCGGCGCCCGTCGATCGCCCTGGTGCATCCCGTCGCGCTTCTCCGTCGAGGAGAAGTAGGGGCTGAAGAAGAACACCTGCATCTCCCGGCTCTCCGCGAGGGCGTCGGCGAGCTGGCCGAGCTGCTCGTGGATCGCGTCGAGCTTGCCGCCCTCCTTGGCCGCCCGGAACAGGGCGTCGGCGTAGACGCGGGCGATCTCCTCCATCAGACACCAACCCGCACGTCCTCCGCTTCGCGTCCGGGCGTGCGGGGTCACGACGCGGATTCTGGCTTGGCAACCCTGTCACCGCTCGGCACCCTTCACGTTGCTCCAGAGGGCAGCGAAGTCGACCTCGGCCAGCGCCTCGTCGACGAGGCGCTGCTGGTCGGCGGCGTCGAGCGACTTGCGGGTCACCTTCTCGGTGGCCAGGACGGTCAGGTCGGCGACCTCCTTGCGGATCCGCTCCAGCGAGCGCCGCGTCTCGCGCCTCGATGTCGCGGCGCGCCGCGGCGAGCAGCTCCTCGCGCTTCTCGTTGCCCTCCGCGGCGCGCCTCGGCCTTCGCCGTCTCCGCCGACTTGCGGGCGCGGGCGACGATGTCGTCGGCCTGCTCGCGGGCCTCCTTCAGGCGCGCGCGGTACTCGTCGAGCAGCTCGTCGGCCTCCTCTCGCGAGCGCTGCGCCGACTCGATCGAGTCCGCGATCGCGTTGGCGCGCTTCTCGAGCGCCTCCTGGATCGCGGGAAGGCGACCTTGCTCAGCACCCACATCGTGAACAGGAACACGGCAGGGTCCAGATCATCAGCCCGATGCCGGGCGAGACCAGGAAGCTCCCTCCGGTCGCTGCCGCCGCCGCTCCGCGGAGGCAGGGGTCACGAATGCCGCTATCTGGCCGAGCAGCTCCATCGGCCTAGAGGAAGAAGGCGATCAGGCCGAAGATGAAGGTGTAGAAGGCGACGGCCTCGGTGAGGGCGAAGCCGAGCCAGCGAATGCTCTGCAGCTCGTCCTTCATCTCGGGCTGGCGGGCGACGGACTCGATCTCCTTGCCGAAGATGAACCCGATGCCGATGCCGGCGCCGATCGAGCCGAGCCCGGCGCCGACGCCGAGGGCGATCGCCTTGCCGGCGTCGGTGACGCCGGTGTCAGTGACCGTCGTCGGTCGACTGAGCGATCAGGGGCAACACTTCCATTGACAATCACTCCCTTTCTAGTGACTCTCGGCGACCGCGCCGCCGATGTAGATCGCGGTGAGGGTCGAGAAGATGAACGCCTGAAGCGTGGCGACCAACCCGACCTCGAAGACGTAGAAGGCGAAGGCCATCGGGAAGGTGAGGGTCCCAAGGGCGGCGATTCCGAGCAGCACCGCCAGCCCGCCGCCCATGAACAGGAGCAGCAGGTGGCCGGCCAGGATGTTGGCGAAGAGTCGCACGGAGAGCGAGATCAGCCGCACGAAGTGCGAGACCACCTCGATCATGAAGATGGCCACCTTGCCGATACGGGTTCATGTCCTCGAGCCCGGCGGGAAGCCAACTGGCGAAGTACTTGATCGGGCCGCTGGGCGCGTGATGCCCTCGACGTGGTACGAGACCCAGACCACGAGCGTGAGCGCCAGGGGGATCGAGATGTTGGCGGTGGCGGCGTAGAGCGCGAAGGAGGGGATCTCGATGCCGAAGATGTTGATCGACTCGTGGGTGTTGGTGGGCAGGGGCAGGTAGCCGATCATGTTCGAGAACCAGATGAAGAAGAAGAGGGTCGCGAGGAAGGGGAACCACCTGGTCGCGATCTTCCCCGAGAGGTTGCCGCCGGTGATGTTGTTCTTGGTCAGGTCGTAGGCGACCTCGATCGCAGTCTGCGTGCGGTTCGGCTTCTCCACCATCCGTCGTGAGATCCAGACCATGACCCAGACGGTGAGCGCGCTGGCGAGCACCAGGTAGAAAACGGCCCGGTTGATGCTGAGGTCGATGCCTCCGAGCTTGATGCTGATCCAGGGATCCAGCTTGAACTCGTTCTGCGGCTGGAACTCGTCGTTCTTTCCCTGGTTGCCGAAGAGCAGCCCGAACAGGATCGCGAAGGCAAGCCAGGCACCGATGCCGAGCAGGACCTTCATCCTGGTGCTCATCGTCGAAAGGCTCATCGAGCTTCCCCTCCGGAGGCGATCAGCCTCGCCAGCAGCCGGGCGCCGAGGTGGATCGTGAACAGGACCAGGGCGAGCACCGCGGCGGCCAGGCCTGCCTCCCGCTCCTGCAGGCCGACCAGCAGGATCGCGAGCGCCACCAACCACACCCGGGTCAGGGTGGCGGTCGCGGTCCAGCCCAAGGCCGCTTGGCGGTTTCCCTCGCCGAGGGCCCTCGCGGCGCGCCGCTCGGCCGCGTGCTCGATCACCGCCTGAAGCAGCCAGACCCCGGCGACGACGGCGTAACCCAGCATCGGCAGGCCGGCCGCGATGAAGACCGGCAGAGCAGCCGCCAGCACGAGCAGGTCGACGTTGCGCAGCGCGAGCGATGTTCGCCCCGCTCCGTCCACGCCCCTAGATCCGTCTAAAGCGAGCGAAGACAAGGGCCATGCCCACGACGACCCCCGCGAAGAGGCCGACGAGACCGATCGGGACAGCCAGACCCACCAGCGAGCCGAGTCCGTAGCCGGCCGCCGCGCAGGCGATGATCGAGCCGAGCAACAGGGCGCCCGCCGTCGCCGCGTCCGGTCTTCCGCGCGGTTCCTCGCTCATAGGGGATGTCGAAATCGTGGGTGCGCAATGACGATGAGGTTGCGACCGCCGCGCCACGCGACCGTACGCGATCGCGAGGGGGCTGGGTCCGGGGTGGGCAATGCTATCCAAACACGGGCGGGCCCTGACGCCTACTCGTTGCGGATCACCTCGAGCTCGCCGGTGTCGGGATCGACGCTGGACGACTCCCCCGTCGCCGGGTTCACCGTCTCGTAGGTGCCGGTCTCCAGCTCGTGCTCCACCCCGGCGTCGACCTCGGCCTCGACCGGGGCCGGCGCCTCCCCGGCGCCGGCGCGCTGCCAGAGGCGGAACCGACGCAGTTTCAGGATCTCCAGGACGTAGACCACGTAGACGCTTGCGGCCACGGCCAGGATCAGGCAGGAGGTGATCACCGCCGTCCAGGCCGGATCGAAGTTGCCGTGATCGTCGCTGTAGGGCACGAACCGAAGCGCCAAGGCCAGCCCGGCGAGCACCAGCGTCCAGCCGTACAGGTAGGCGAGCGTCCTGCGTTGCGAGAAGCCGATGTTGGCCATCCGATGGTGGAAGTGCGAGCGGTCGGCCTCGTAGATCGGCCGCCGGTACTTGAGCCGCTTGGCGACCACGAAGCCGGTGTCGAGGATGGGTACCGCCAGCACGACCAGCGGCAGCGCAAGAGCGACCACCGCGTTGGTCTTCAACGAGCCCTGCACCGCGATCACCGCCAGCAGGTAGCCGAGCAGGTTGGACCCCGTGTCCCCCATGAAGCTGGACGCGGGCGGAAAGCCGTGCCGGAGGAAGCCGAGCGAGGCTCCGGCCGTCAGGGCCGCCAGCACGCCCGCCTCGAAGCGGTCGAGCGAGATCGCGATGATCGCGAAGGCGGCCGCCGAGATCGCGCAGACTCCCGAGGCGAGGCCGTCGACCCCGTCGATGAAGTTGATGATGTTGATCACCGCGACGATCCCGATCACCGTCAGCGGGTAGGACATCCAGCCGAAGTCGAAGCCGCCGATGAAGGGCAGCGTGGTGACGTCCGCGCGAACCCCGGCGAGCACCGGGATCAGCGCTGCGGCGACTTGGCCGAGCAGCTTCAGCCACGGCCTCAGCTCGAACACATCGTCGAGGACGCCGACGAACGTGATCGCGGCTGCCCCCCCAAGATCGCGCGGGTCTCCGAGTCCCAGGGCAGCCAGATCAGCCCGGCTCCGAGCACCGCGACCAGGATCGCCAGCCCGCCGAGCTTCGGCGTCGGAACGTCGTGCAGTCCGCGCTCCTTCGGCTCGTCCATGGCGCCGATCCGCTTGGCCAGCCTCTCCGCGAACGGCACCAGGCACCAGGCGGTGGAGGCGGCGAACAGGAACGCAAGCAGCGCATCGCCGGTGTCGAGCACCTGCATGTCGAGGATTGTCCCTGAGGCGGCGGCTGGGTGGCTAACGATCGGGGGCCGAGAGGACAGCGTCGACCAAAAGCTGCGGATCGCGCGGATGCTGGACGCCGGCCGGCGCCTCGCGCTTGCGCAGCTCGAGCGCAAAGGGATCGGCGAGCGGCCGCAGCCTGCCCTCGCCGATCAGCTTCTCGTCCACCGCGCCCATGGCGCCGCTGAAGATCGTGTAGACGGGCGTGCCCAGCGCCACCGCCTCGCGGTTCATGGTGCCGCCGGCGCTGACCACGAGGTCGGCGAAGGCGATCAGGCTCTGAGCGTCGATCGCCTCGTCGGGCACGATCAGCGAGGGCGCGCCCCGCTCCCGCAGCCGTGCGGCCTGGCCCTCGCTGCGCGGAATCACCACCGCAGCGGCGTCAGGCACGCCCGCGAGCCGATCGATCACGCCTTCGTACAGCGGGTTCGCCGCGTGGTACTCCGAGGTCTCGGGCGGCGGCCGCACCACCACCAGCACCAGCTCGTCCTCGCGCCCCTTGTCGATCCCGAGCTCAGCCAATCGGAGAGCGTCGAGAACCGCCGCGTCGGGCTGGAAGTCGGCGAGGTAGTAGTCCTCCTTCAACCCCGGGTAGCGAAAAAGGCGATCGCGGCGCGCCCCCGCCTGCTCCATCGCCTCGACCGGGATCGCGTCGGGCGCCAGCACCACCCGCGCGCTCCGGAAGGCGATCCGGCGCTGCCGGCCCGCGTGCTCGTAGTCGTTCATCTGCGCCAGGGGAATGCGAAGAGCGCGGGCGACGACCGCGATGTCGACCGAGCCGTGGGCGAGCGCCAGGTCGAACTTCCGGGGCCGTGCCCAGCGCCATAGCCGCGCGCTCCGCGTGGCCACGGCCCCGCCCTTGGCGACGGTGCGACCGCCGGCGTGCCTGCCGACGCTGGTGTACGGGATGCCGAGCCGCTCCAGGATGCCCTCGGTCTGGCCGTACTCGCGCGCGGTGACCTCGACCTCGTGGCCAGCCGCCCGGAGCCGTTCGATGATCGGCCGCAGTACCAGGGGGTGCGCGGCGGCGGTGCAGTCGACCCAGACCCTCATCGCCGGGATGAAATCAGAGGTGACCGCTGCCGAACCCGGCGAGAGCGCACCGCTCCGCTCGAGGCCAGGCTTGTCCCGCGCCGGGTCAGGCGGCGGCGGGGCTGAGCTGCGGGTAGAGCGGGTAGCGCTCCATCAGCGCTCGGCTGCGCTCGAGCAGGGCGTCCCTCTCCGCGTCGAAGTCCTCCGCCCGCAGCCCGGCGGCGATCACCTGCGCGACCTCGCGCAGGTCGTCCTCGACCAGACCCCTGGTGGTCAGCGCGGGGGTGCCGATCCGAAGCCCCGACGGGTTCATCGGGGGGCGCTCGTCGAAGGGGATGGCGTTGCGGTTGACCGTGATCCCGACCTGCTCGAGCCTGGTTTCGGCGGTCTTGCCGTCGAGACCGGTCGAGGTCAGGTCGACGAGCACCAGGTGCACGTCGGTGCCGCCTGTGAGCACGTCGATGCCGTTGGCGATCAGTTCCTCCGCCAGCGCCCTGGCGTTGGCGATCGTCTGGCGCTGGCGAGCGCGGAACGGCTCGCTCTGCGCGATCCTCAGGGCGACGGCCTTGGCGGCGATGATGTGCATCAGCGGGCCACCCTGCTGGCCGGGGAAGACGGAGCGGTCGATGTCCTTGGCCAGCTCCTCGCGGCAGAGGATCATGCCGCTGCGGGGGCCGCAGAGAGTCTTGTGGATGGTGGTGCTGACCACGTCGGCGTGCTCGACCGGGCTCGGATGCTCACCGGCCGCCACCAGCCCGGCGAAGTGGGCCATGTCGACGAACAGCCTCGCGCCCACCGAGTCGGCGATCTGGCGGAAGGCGGCGAAGTCGAGCTGGCGCGGATAGGCCGACCAGCCCGCGACGATCACCTTGGGCTTGTGCTCCTTGGCGAGCCGCTCGACCTCCTCCATGTCGCAGAGCAGGTCCTGCTTGCGCACGTGGTAGGCGACGACCTCGTAGAGCTTGCCCGAGACGTTGAGCTTCATCCCATGGGTGAGATGGCCGCCGTGGTCGAGGGCCATGCCCATGATCGTGTCGCCGGGCTCGATCATCGCCATGTAGGCGGCGTTATTGGCCTGGGCGCCGGAGTGAGGCTGGACGTTGGCGTGCTCGGCCCCGAACAGATCCAGCGCCCGGTCGATGGCCAGCTGCTCGGCGACGTCCACCTCTTCGCAGCCGCCGTAGTAGCGGCGCCCCGGATAGCCCTCGGCGTACTTGTTGGTCAGCACCGAGCCCGCCGCGTCGAGCACCGCCTGCGGGACGAAGTTCTCCGAGGCGATCATCTCCAGCGTCCCCTGCTGACGGGCGAGCTCCCCATCGAGCACCCTGGCGATGTCCGGGTCAACCTCCGCCAGCGGAGCCGTTTGGAAGTTGTCGGGCAGGTCGCTCATGGACGCTTCGGGCCGACGATACCAACGCACCGGGATACGCTGGGCGCCGTGCCCGAGTCCAATCTGGAACTCGCGCGGGCGGGCTTCCAGGCCTTCGCCGAGGGCGGGGTCGAGGCGCTGCTGCCCTACATCCACCCCGAGTTCGAGATGACCACCCCGGCCGGCCTCGCCGCCGAGCCGGACACCTACCGCGGTCACGCCGGGGTGCGCCGCTACTTCGACTCCTTCGACGACGCGATGACCGACGTGCGCCTCGAGCCGCATGAGTTCCACCAGGTCGGCGAGCTGGTTGTGGTGGAGTTCACCCTGCGAGCCCGGGGCGCGAGCACCGGCATCGACGCCGCGATCCGGGCGGCCCAGGTGTGGGAGGTCCGCGACGGCAAGGCAGTTCGGGTGGAGCTCTTCGTCGGCCCCGAGGAGGCGCTCGCCTACGCTCGCGGCCGCGCCGGCGAGGAATGAGCCTCGCGCTCAGCCGCGCTCGGCGCTTCGCCTGACGGACGCCAGGAAGGCGCGCATGACGACCCCGACGAAGGGCGAGACGAGGAGCCAGTAGCGGCGGAAGCGGCGCCGCGAGGCCTCGTCGGTGGTGGCGGTCCGGGCCTCGTAGCTGAGCAGCGTGCGGCCCTCGCCATACGGGCGCAGGGAGATGTTGCAGGCGATCCGGCCGTAACCGGGCCGGTCGAAGCCCTCGAACTCACCGGCCTCGATCCGCTCCCAGGCGATCTCGCGACCCCAGAAGCGCCCGATTGCCCCGAAGACGATCTCCCGCTCCGGCTCTTCGGCCAGCTTCACCCAATCGCCGTGGTCGGGCATCTCCTCGAGGCGCATCGGATCGGGGTCCGGTGCCGGCGGACGGCGCCGCAGCCTGCGAGCGGCGGCCTGCGGCGCCCCCCGCAGACCGAACAGCACCCGCAGCGCCGGGCTCTCCCGCCAGACCTGGATGAAGTCCACGTCGAGCGCTGCGGCGTAGACGCCCGCCGGAGGCGCCGCGACCACCAGGTGCTCGACCCGGGTCGCGTCGAAGCGCGGCATCAGCTCGTCGAGCAGCACTATGACCGGCGCTTGGCCTTCTGACGGCGCTCGGCGGCTCGCCGGCGCGCGTCGATCGCCAGCGACCGGCGCACGAAGCGGTCCATCACGTTGCCGAATCGCAGGTTCGACCAGGCGCTGCGGCTGCCGAAGGTCGCGATCTGCTTCGGTTCGCGCCGGCCCCGAAGCCGCAGCAGCCGCGCCCGGAGCGAGCCCGCTCCGGCGCCCGCCAGCGTCCGATGCGACGCGGGCGAACCGGAGCGGGCAGGCTGCGCGAGCAGCAACCGCGTCGCCACCTCTCCCGCGCGCGCCTGGCGGCTGGCGGAGAGGAGGAAGGGGCGAAGCCTGTCGGCCATCGGCGCCAACACGGGAACGCGGCCGATCAGCGAGCCGCGTTGGACCAGCTTCAGCTCCCGCAGCACGGCGCGGGCGATGCGGTTGCGCCCGGCACCTCCGCGCCGCACCGCCCGCAGGAGGCGGTGGCTGAGGCGGACGAACGTCGGCGCCTCGATCTTGGGGCTCAGGGTGGTCGAGTAGCTGGTTTCCGCGAAGGCGCGCAGGGCCGGCGAGCGGGCGCCGCTCAGCTCCTTGACGGCCCGCAGCCAGGACCGGCGCGGCCGGTAGCGCGCGGGCGCGTTCATCCAGTCGACCGCGGTGCTGAGCGGCAGGAAGTTGAGCTCGGGGGTGTCGGCGAGATTGAGCAGGAACCCCCTGACGTCTTCGGCCACTCCGGACCGCTTCGCGTAGGGTCCGAGAAAGACGCGGCCCGGGACGAAGTCGAGCGCGAGCCAGTTGTCCCAGATGATCGGCCTGCGGCCGAGCAGGGCTCTGAAGCGGCGAGCCTCGGCGGCGCCGAACCGCCGCGAGCGCACCCGCGGCCCGGTCCACATCACCTCGATCCCCGCATCGAGGTTGTTGCGCAGCGCGTGCAGGTAATCGCTGTCCGCGGTCCCCTGATAGTCCGCCCCCACCGTGATCAGGCGGGCCGACGGGATCGCGGTCGCGAAGCACCTGGTTGAACGCGTTGAGGAGATGCGCGTTGGCGCGAGCGTAGGCTGCGTTGCCGGTCCCGAAGGCGTTCCGGTCGGCGGCGTATGGCAGCTCGCGCCGGACATCGTCGAAATCGACCGCGAAGGTCCGCAGGCCCTGATCCCAGAAGGGCTCGAACTTGTTCATCAGCACGTCGAGCTCGGCGGGGCAGGAGAAGCAGACGCTGGGATCGGCGTCCACGCCCGCCGGCAGGGACGTGGGCTTGCGCGCCAGGGCCGGGGTCAGGGCGGGGATCCACTTGATCGCGTGTGCCTGCGCGTATGCGATCTCGGCGGAGAAGCCGCTCAGCTCCTGGGCGGTGTATGGCTGGCGCCACAGCGCCCGCTGGCGAAGCTCGTCCTTGGGGGCGTGCACGTAGACGTTCATCGACTGCCCCGCCATGAAGCGCAACAGGCGCATCCGCTCGGCGTGGCTATACGGCTGCCCGTAGTAGCTGTTCACCACTCCGCGCCAGGCGAACGGGGAGCTCGCCGCGGCCTTGGCGGGACCGAACAGGGCCGCCACGGCCAGCACGGCGGCCAAGATCCTCCCCGGCTTCAGCCGACCTCTCATCTGCCGGGAACATATTGACGGCCCCGGGGGCCGGTTGGGGGGCCGCTGGACGGCTAGCTGAGCGCGGCCTCCACCGTCTCGCTTGCCAGCGCCCCCTTCCGCAGGATCCTCCAGCGCCCGTCCTCATCGAGCGAGCCGAGGTCGATCACGGTCGACGGCAGGCCGGTGAGTCGGCCGCCGTCGATGGCGAGGTCGACGCCGTTCAGGATCGGATCGGCGACCTGGCCGAGGCTCGCGGGGGCCGGCTCTCCGCTGAGGTTGGCGGAGGTCTGCAGCACGGGGGTCATTGCCCCGGCGAGCGGCCCCTCGATCAGCCGCACCCCCAGCCGCTCGGGGTCCTCGCGGCAGGCGAGCGGATAGCGCCGCTCGGGATTGGCGAGCACGAGGGTAACCGGCCCGGGTAGCAGCGCCGCCACCGCCTCCCGTGTCCGCGGCCCCAGCCCCGCTACGAGCTCGCGCATGGCCAGCGGCGAGAAGTACATCAGCGCCGAGGACTTTCGCTCCTCGCGTTTCTTCAGCGCACGGATGCGCTCGACGGCGCCGGCGTCGAGCGGGTCGCAGGCGAGCCCATAGAGGCCGTCCGCGGGGAAGAGCGCCACGCCGCCGCTCGAGACGCAGCGCTCGAACGCCGCGCGCGCCGCGGCGTCCCCGGCGCGCTCGACCGAGATCAGCTCGCTCAAGGCTCGGCCGCGCGACTCATCGACGGCCGAGGACCACTCGATCGATCCCGGCCAAATCGGGCCTGGCCTCGACCGCGGCGTAGCCGGCGGCGCGAACGGCATCGCCGACAGCCGGAGCCTGCCCCTGGCCGACCTCGAGCGCGACCGACGCGGGCGGCCGCTCGGCTCGCGCCACCGAGGCCAGCAAGGACTCGATCGCCTCCAGGCCCGTGGGCCCGGCCACCAGCGCCGCGCGCGGCTCGAACTCGCGAATCTCGGGCTGCGAGCCCCTCCCACTCCACCTCGCTGACGTATGGCAGGTTGGCCAGCGAGCAGGTCGAAGTCGCCTCGGGGGAGCGTGCCCCGCTCGAACTGGACGCGCTCCTGGAGCCCGAGGCGCTCGGCATTGGCTCGGGCCACCTCCAGGGCGGCGCCCTCTCGGTCGGTTGCCACCACCACCGCCCCCGGCAGCTCGTCGGCCACCGCCAGCGCAACCGCCCCCGACCCGGTGCCCACGTCAAGGACGCTGGCGGGCTTGAGCTCGAGGGCGATCTCGACCAGCAGCTCGGTCTCCGGCCGGGGGATGAGGACGCGGGGATCGACGCCGAGCTCGAGGTTGCGGAAGCCCTTGCGGCCGATCAGGTAGGCGACCGGCTCGCGACGCAGGCGGCGGCGAACCGCCGCCGCGAAAGCGCGGCCGACGCCGGCGGACAGCGGCGCGTCGGGCTCGACCGCGATCTGGGCCCGGTCGAGCCCGCTCGCCTCGGCCAGCAGCAGCTCGGCGTCAAGCCGCGGGCTCTGCACCCCGGCCGCGGCGAGCGCGTCGGTGGCGCCCGCCAGGGCGTCACGCGGGCTGGCGGTGGCGCGAGTCGCCATCACCGCGGCGACTCCGTCCTCGCCGAAGCCGCCTCACGCCGCAGTCTCCTCATCGCCGCAGCCCCGGGATCTCGAAGGTCATCTCGGTGCCGCCCGGGACGCCCGGCTCGGCCCAGATGCGCCCGCCGTGAGCCTCCACGATCGCCCGGGCTATCGGCAGGCCCAGGCCGCTGCCTCCGGAGGAGCGGTCGCGGCTCTGATCCGTGCGGTGGAAGCGGTCGAAGACGCGATCCTCCTCGCCGGGCGGGATGCCCGGCCCCTGGTCGAAGACGGTGACCCGCAGCGCTCCGTTGTCGCCGCTCGCAGCGACCTCGACCCGCTCCCCGGGCGAGGTGTGGTCGACGGCGTTGCGAACGAGGTTCCGCAGCACCTGGGCGAGGCGGTCGGGATCGGCGTCGATCGTTCCCTCCGCCGATGAGCTGAAGACGTAGTCCCTGTCGCCGAGCAGAGGCGAATCGCGGCGGATGTCATCGATCAGCTCGCCGGGCGCCAGCGGTCGCTTGCGCAGGAGCGTCCCGGCGTCGGCGCGGGAGAGGGTGAGCATGTCATCCACCAGGCGCTCGATCCGCCGCAGCTCCGCCAGCATCCGCTGGGCGCGCTCGGCGCGCGCCTGTGGGTCCTGCTCGCGCGCGAGCAGTTCGATCCCCCCGCGCAAAACGGTCAGCGGCGTGCGCAGCTCGTGCGACGCATCGGATGCGAACTCGCGCTCGCGCGCGAAGGCGCGCTCCAGCCGGTCGAGCATGCGGTTGAACTCCCGCGCGAGGACACCGACCTCGTCCTCGCCCTGGTAGTCGATCCGCCGCGACATCTGGCCCTCCGCTACCTCCGAGGCGGTGGCGGAGATGCGGCGCAGGGGGCGCGAGATCAGCCCCGCGAGCCACACCGCAAGGGCCGCGGAGCAGACCAGCGCCCCGGCGGCGACGATCAGCAGGGTGCTCTTCAGGCTGTCCTCGGCGTCGGTCACGGGCTGCAGCGAGTCGGCCACGCGGAAGGTGCCGACGCGCCGCCCCGCGACCAGGATCGGGGTCGTCAACACCCGCAGCTGCGGCCCCTCGGCCAGCTCGACGGTCGAGAAGCCGGGCGGGGCGGTGGTCAGCGCGGGCGCAGGCCCGCCCTCGCTGGACGGCTGCCCGCCGGCGAGGGTCCCGTTCGATTGCGCCTCGCGCTTGTTCCCCTGCTCGAGCTCACGCTCGACCAGGCTTCGCTGGTTGGTGACCTGCTCGCCCCGGGCCAGCTCGATCGCGAAGACGTTGGATGAGAGCTCGGAGCTCTCAGTCCGCACGAACCGCTTCGCGGCAGTCTCCAGCGCGCCCGGCCGCTCCAGCTCGGCCCGGGTCCGCATCGAGAGGAAGCGGTCGAACTCGCCGGCTGACGCACCCAGGCCCCTGTCAATGCGGGACCTGATGTCGGAGCCGGTCTGCTCGTAGGCGACGAAGAAGCTGACGCCGACCAGGGCCACGGTCATCAGCGAGATCGCCAGCGCGAGCCGGGTGCGAAGCCCGCCCGGCAGCCGTCTAAGCATCAGGGGCCATCAGGCGGTAGCCGGCGGAGCGGATCGTCTCGATCGGGTCTCCGTGCTCGGCGGCGAGCAGCTTGCGCCGCAGGTAGCCGATGTAGACCTCGAGCACGTTGGTGCCCGGGTCGTATTCGTAGCCCCAGACCGAGTTCAGGATCTGGGCGCGGGAGAGGACCTGTCCCGGGTGGCGCATCAGGTAGGCGAGCAGCTCGAACTCGCGCGCGGTCAGCCGGATCTCGTCGCCGTTGCGCGTGACCCGGCGGCTGCGCAGGTCCAGGGTGATGTCGCCGGCGCTGAGGACCCCCGGCGCGGAGCTCTCCTGCTGGCGAATCCTCGCTCGCACCCGGGCCATCAGCTCGTCAAGCGAGAACGGCTTGGTGACGTAGTCGTCGGCGCCGAGGTCGAGGCCCTCGATCACCTCGTCGGTCTCGCCCCGGGCGGTGATCACGATCACCGGCAAATCGGGAAGCCTGCGCCTGACCTCGCGGAGCACGTCGAGGCCCCCCTTGCCGGGCAGCATCAGGTCGAGCAGGACAAGTTCGTAATCGCCGCTCAGGGCCCGCGCTTCGCCCTCGAGGCCGTCTCGGACGCAGGTGACGCTATAGGCCTCGGCCTCGAGGCCGCGGCTGACAAGCTCGGCGATGCCGGCATCGTCCTCGACCACCAGGACTCGCATCGCGGTCAATGCTAGGCGCGAACGCAGGCGAAGCAACCCGTGGATAAGAGCCTTCTCATGGCGATGAGCCGGCTCTCACCGCGTCCTTACGCCTCTCTGATCTGCGCCCGGAACGCTCGCGACCATGAACAACTCCAAGCGCACATTCATCGCATCAGCAGTGACCCTTGCCGCGATCGGGGGGCTGGCGGTCGCAGGCACGCACTATAGGTCGGACTCGGGGCAGCCGGCCGCGGCCGCCGTTCAGGTCAAGCCGAAGGTCATCCACAAGCGCCGGGTGAAAAAGGTGAACGTTCCCGCCTCGGGTTCGTCGGGCGGCGGCAGTCCGGTCGGCTACTCGTCCGGCTACTCGGGCGGCAGCTACGGAGGCTCGTCGAGCTCCGCCCCCGCGGTGGTCCCCGCCACCCAGCCGAAGCCGGCGGTGGTCACGCAACCCTCGCCCACGGGCGGATCGGGCGACAACGAAGGCGAATCTGAGTCCGAGCCCGAGCACGAGTCCGGGGACTGATGGCCAAGGGAGCGAGCGACGGCGGGGCCGCCGAGCGGCCCCGCCGAGTCTCCAAGCGCCCCTCGGGGCCGCGCCTGGTCGCCAGGGTGATGACCGCCTCGGCGGTCCTCTCGGTGGCGCTGTTCGTGGGCCTCTCGCTGCAGATGGCGCTCGGCCACGATCCGGCGCTCGGGCCGAAGGCGACCGCAGCCAAGAGCCAGGTCCAACGCCCGAGGCGGATCGTGAAGACGACGGTCGTCGTCAAGCGGATACAGCAGCCGAGCGCTGGCGGCTACGCGGGAGGCTCCTCCTCATACGCGAGCACAGGCGGCTCGACGTCCTACGGGGCCCCAGCCGCTGCGCCGGCTCCGGCTCCGGCGGCACCCGCCCCGGTGGCGACCTCGACTTCATGAACGGATTTTCCGAGCACGAGCGGCGCTTCGACCTGTTCGGCTCGCGGGTGCGGTTGCTGATCGGCGAGCCCCTCAGCGAGGACCTGCCCGGGGCGGCGGCGGTCGCGATGCAGATCGAGGGCTTGATGCGCACCATGCATCGGGCCCTCACCCGCTTCGAGCCCGACAGCGAGCTCAGCCGCTTGAACGCGGAGGCGTCGCCGGATCGCGCCGCCTCGCCCCTGCTCCGGCGCGCGATCCGATCCGGGATCTGGGCGGCCGAGGCCAGCGGCGGCCTGGTCGACCCGACCGTGCTCGACGACCTCGAGCGAGCCGGGTACACCACCTCCCTCGCCGGGGTGAAGCCTCCGTCACTGGCCTCCGCGGTCGCCGCCGGGCCCCCGCGCCGGGCGGCCGCGGCCCGCGACGACGCAGCCTGGGGGCGGATCGAGATCGACGACGAGGCTGGGTCGATCCGGGTGCCCGCGGGGACCCGGATGGACACCGGCGGGACCGCCAAGGGACTGGCCGCCGACCTGGCGGCCGAGCGGCTGCGCGGCTACGCCAGCTTCGCCATCGATGTCGGCGGCGACATCAGGATCGGCGGTGACCGGCCGTCGGCACGCCGGGTGGACGTCACCCATCCCCTTCGTCAGGGCTCGGCGCTCTCGTTCGGCCTGGCGGCCGGGGCCGTCGCGACCAGCGGGCTCGCGACCCGGCTCTGGGAGACCCCCGAGGGCTTTGCGCATCACCTGATCGACCCCTCCAGGGGGGTGCCGGCCTGGACCGGGATCATCCAGGCGACGGTCGTCGCCACAACCGCGCTCGAGGCCGAGACCCTCGCCAAGGCCGCGCTTCTCGCCGGCCCGGTGAACGCGCGGCGGGAGCTGGGCGCCTCGCCGGCGATCCTGATCGCCGACGACGGCGGCGTCACCCGGCTGGGCCGCCTCGAAGCCTGGAGAGCTGAGGCGGCGGGAGCCCCAGCTTGAGCCCCTACGCAGACCCGACGCAGCACCTGTTCTGGCTCGCGAGCCGCTCGGTGGGCATCGTCGCCCTGCTCCTGGTGGCCGCCTCGGTCGGCCTGGGCCTGGCGATGGCGTCCCGCCTGATGCCGGGACCCGGCGCGCCGGCCCGGGCGAAGAGCCTCCATGAGGCGCTGGCGCTGGCAGCGCTGATCGCCATCGCCGCGCACGGCGCCCTCCTGCTGGGTGACTCCTACCTGCGGCCGGGGCTGGCCGGCATCGCGCTCCCCTTCGCCCTGCCCAACCAGCCGATCTGGACACCGGTGGGGATCATCGCCGGCTGGCTGGCCGCGGTCCTCGGGCTGAGCTTCTACGCGCGCCGCTGGATAGGGACCCGGACCTGGCGCTCCCTGCACCGCCTCACGCTCGTCGTCTACGTGATGGGCGTCGCCCACACGATCGGCTCCGGCACGGACGGTCGCTCGGCCTGGCTGCTGGCGATCGTCGCCGCCACCGCAATGCCGATCCTCTTCCTCGCCACCTACCGCTTCCTGCCCGGCCGCCGGCGCGTTCAGGCGCCGGCGAAGCGGCCTCAGCGCGAGGCGCCCGTCGGCCGGGCTCAGCTCGAGCCCGCCGCCTGAGCCTCGAGCCGCCGGCGCTTCTCCTCCCCAGCGAGGGCGTCGGTGAACTCGTCCAGCCCGCCGGCCAGGACCTCGTCGAGGCTGTGCGAGGTGTGCTTCACCCGGTGGTCGGTGATCCGTCCCTGCGGGAAGTTGTAGGTGCGGATCTTCTCCGAGCGCCCCCCGCTGCCGACCTGTGAGCGGCGGTCGGCCGCGATCTCGGCCTGCTGCTCGTCCAGCGCCCGCTCGTAGATGCGCGCTCGCAGCACCCGCATCGCCTTCTCGCGGTTCTGGCGCTGCGACTTCTCGTCCTGCATCGAGACCTGGATCCCCGTCGGCTGGTGCGTGATGCGGACCGCCGAGTCGGTGGTGTTGACCGACTGCCCTCCCGGGCCCGACGAGCGGTAGACGTCGATCTGCAGGTCGTTCTCGTCCAGCTCGACGTCCACGTCCTCGACCTCGGGCAGCACCGCCACGGTCGCGGTCGAGGTGTGGATTCGCCCCTGGGACTCGGTCTTCGGCACCCGCTGGACCCGGTGCGTGCCGCCCTCGTACTTGAACACCGAGTAAGCGCCCTCTCCCTTGATCGCGAAGGTGACCTCCTTGAACCCCCCGACCTCGGCCGGTGATTGCGAGAGGACCTCGGTCGAGAAGCCGCGTCGCTCCGCGTAGCGGGTCAGCATCTTGAACAGGTCGCCCGCGAACAGCGCCGCCTCGTCGCCCCCGGTGCCGGCGCGGATCTCGACGATCACGTTCTTCTCGTCGTTGGGGTCGCGTTCGACCATCGCCAGCCGGATCTCCTCAGCGAGCTCCTCGAGCCGCCCGGGCGCCTGCTCGAGCACGCGCTTCAGCTCCGGGTCATCGCCGTCCTCGGCGAGCAGCTCGCGGGCTCCCTCGAGATCGTCCCTGAGCGTGCGGTACTCCCGCGCCAGCCCATGGGCAGGCTGAAGCTGCCGGTACTCCCTCCCGACCTCGGCGTAGCGCTCGCGATCCGCGATCACGTCCGGGTCGGCCATCTGCCGCTCCAGCTCCGTGAACCGATCCTCGATCTGGGCGATCAGCTCGTCGATCATGCACCTAGTTTGACGCGCGGACGCCCCGCACCGGCGCCACGGGCCGATGCGGGGCATCCTTGGGGGGAGGGAGAAGCTCTCTAGGTGTGGATCCGCTCGCCCGTCTCGGCGTCGATCAGGGTGATCGCGTCCGCGGGGCAGGCGCGTGCGTTGTCGATCAGCACCCTCAGCTTCACGCAGCAATCGTCCCCCGAGGCGATGAAAGGCGGCTAAGGCGGGGGTGAGACCGCTCTTATCCGCCAGACTGGCGGCGGTGAGCCAGCGCTCGAGACCCGCGTCGGCGCGCGCCGACAAGGTCGTTCCCGGGATCTGGCGGCTGCGCCTGCCGCTGCCGTGGGATGCGACTCCGCACGGCAACGCCTACGCGGTCAGCGCCGCAGACGGGGTCGTTCTCTTCGACACCGGATACGGCGGCAGCGAGGGCATCGACCAGCTCGAGCTGGGCCTGAAGCTGGCCGGCCACCGCCTCGACGACATCACGCTGATCGCCTGCACGCACGCGCACTCCGACCACTACGGCTGCGCCGCGACGATCGTCGAGCGGGTCGGCTGCCCGCTCTGGATCCATCCCGCCTGGGACCACGTTCGCCTGGCCGCCACGGACCCCGACGCCGCGCTCGACCGACGCCTCGACGTGGCGCGGGCGAGCGGCGTCCCCGAGGCGCTTGTCGAGGCAATCGAGGCAATCCGCCGAGGCGCCGAGTCTGGCTTCGACGGCGCGATCGGACCTGACCGCGAGCTGCTCGACGGCGTCCTGGTCGAAACCGACCTGGGCGCCTGGCGCACCTACGAGACGCCCGGGCACGCCCCCTCACACGTGGTCTTCCACCAGTCCGAGATGGGCATCCTGCTCAGTGGCGACCAGATCGTCGGCAGTGTCTTCCTCTACTTCGACCATGGGCACACCCCGGACCCGGTCGGCGAGTTCCTCTCCAGCCTGGAGGTGATCGACTCCCTCGACGTCGGCCTCTGTCTCAGCGGCCACGGGCGGCCATTTCGCGACGTCTCGCCCAAGATCGAGGCCAACCGCGCCGAGGTCGCCCGCCAGCTCGACCAGGTTCGGCGAAGCCTCGCCGACGGTCCCCTCACCCCGTACGAGATCGTCGTCGCCACCCTGGGCACGGAGACCCCGGACCCGGGCTTTCTCGGCTACTGGCTGGAGATGACCCTCTCCTACCTGACCCGCCTGGAGCGGCTCGGGGAGGCGGTGCAGGTGGACGACTCACCAGTTCGGTGGTCGCTCGGGTGACGGGGCTCGGTTGACGGCGGCGCTCGGTTGACGGCTTCGCCATAAGCGACCGCCAGGCCGCTCCACCTCGGAGCGGCGGCTTGCCGCCGCGACTTGTGCGTGCGGCCGTTCGCGGTCGCGACCTGGTGTAGCTAGGCCACGATCTCGATCTGCTGCTCGCGCTTGGCTTCCTCGGGGTCCTCGACCGCCAGCACGGCCTCGAGCGAGCGGATGGCGACCTCGAGCTGGTCCTCGTCGGGCTCCCTCGTGGTCAGGTTCTGGAGCATCAGCCCCGGCCACATCAGCGCGCGCACCCAGCGCTTGCGCCGGTGCTTGCCGGCCCACTTGATCACCTCGTAGGAGAGGCCGGCGATCAGGGGGATGCCGAGGATGCGCGAGGCGAGCAGCCAATACCAGGCGGGCAGCCCGATCGGCGCGAAGACGAAGATCGCGAGCACCATCACGATCAGCAGGAAGCTGGTGCCGCAGCGGGGGTGCAGGCGGGAGTAGAGCTTGGCCCGGGAGGGGACCAGCTCGTCGCCGGCCTCGAAGCAGGAGATGGTCTTGTGCTCGGCGCCGTGGTACTCGAACACGCGCCGCAGGTCCGGCAGCCTGCTGATCGCGACCAGATAGCCGATGAAGATCGCGGTGCGCAGCACCCCCTCCACCAGCCAGAAGAGCAGCGCCGAGCCGAGCCAGTCCTTGATCAGGCTGGTGGCGCCCACCGGGATGACGAAGAA
Source organism: uncultured Solirubrobacterales bacterium (assembly GCA_963746615.1). Classification (GTDB taxonomy): domain Bacteria; phylum Actinomycetota; class Thermoleophilia; order Solirubrobacterales; family 70-9; genus SHVA01. The sequence continues at coordinate 84,204 of CAVVBU010000011.1, forward strand.
GAGGCCGATCGCGAGCACCAGGGAGAGCGCGATCGTCAGCCCCCAGGTGAATCCGCCGATCTCCTCCTTCTCACCCTGCTCGTCCTCGGGCAGCTGTGCGTTGGCGGAGATGGCGAGCGCGCGAAAGCCGATCTTCAGCGACTCGCCAAGGGCGACGACGCCGCGGATCACCGGCCAGCGCAGCACCCGGTTGCGGCGAGCCCAGGACACCAGCGGCTCGGAGGTGACCTCGATCTCCGCTTCCGGATTGCGGACCGCGACCGCCCAGGTGGAGACGCCGCGCATCATCACGCCCTCGAGCACCGCCTGCCCCCCGATCGGAGCGTCGTTGTCCGAGATCAGGGCGCCGTCGGGCATCCGCTCGGCGCCATCGGCGCTCGCGGCAGCCCCGGCGCCGGGGCCGGCGCCATTGGTGTTCAGGCCGCCCTGCGCGGCCACGCCCTAGCCCCGCCTGCGCTTGGCGGCGCGACGGCGGAAGCGCTCGACCCTGCCGCCCGTGTCCACCAGCTTCTGCTTGCCCGTGTAGAACGGATGGCACTGCGAGCAGAGCTCGACGTGCAGGTCCGGCTCCGTCGAGCGCGTGTAGAACTCGTTCCCGCACGAGCAGTGCACGTGCGAGAGGACGTAATCAGGGTGTATTCCCGCCTTCATCTCGATCGATTCTAGCTGCGCCCGGGCCGCCGCTTGCACTTGCGCCGGAGCCGCCGCCGGCTGATCCCAGGCGTGGGGTGCCCCCTACCGAAAACAATGGACCTCCCCGCCCCGTCCGCCCGCGGCATGAATGCGCTGTAAAGAAAAGCGGGGGAGCACGCCGATACGTGCTGTACGAGTAGGACCGCCTTTCGCCGCCGTGGCCGATCGCCGGCGGCAGGGGAGACCACCGATGGCAACGGCGCAGACCACAGCCACAGCCACAGCCAACCCGGGCGGATCGCCGCTCAGGGCGTCGCAACGGATCGCGCTCGCCACGCGAGCCTCCGAAGCAGCACTGATAGCCGGCCTCGCCGCCTACGGGCTGTTCCTCGTCCTCCACGGTCCCGGCGGCGAGCGGAGCGTCGTCTTCGACCGCGGCTTCTACTGCGCCCTGATCATGGGTTCCGCCCTCCTGGTGCTGGCGCGGGCCATCCTGGTCGAGCGCGAGCGGCTCGCCTGGACCTTTCTCGGGCTCAACCTGCTCGCCTGGGGAATCGGCGAGATCTACTGGGCCGTGTCTCTCGCGGACAACCCGAACGCTCCCTACCCCTCCTGGGAGGACTTCTTCGCTCTGCTCTCCTATCCCTTCGCCTGTATCGGCATTGCCCTCCTGGTCCGCGACCGGGTGCGCCGCTTCCGCTCCTCGATCTTCCTCGACGGCGCGATCGCCGGGCTCACGGTTGCAGCGTTCTGGACCGCCTTCGTCCTGCCCGATGTCATCTCCCTGGAGAGCGGCGGCGGCTTGGCGGACGCCGTCACGCTCGCCTACCCCATCCTCGACATGGTCCAGCTCGCCTTCCTCGGGGGTGTGCTGCTGCTGGTCGGATGGAAGCTCGAGCGAACCTGGGCGCTGATGGCCCTCGCCCTGGCGGTGATGCCGGTCGCCGACACCGCCTACAGCATCCAGGTCGCCAACGGGGGGTATGCGGACGGGTCGCTGACCGACTTCCTCTGGCCGCTCGGGGCGGTGCTGATCGCGCTGGCCGCCTGGCTGCGCCCCCATCGCGGCACCGCCCACGAAGGTTCGCGCTGGCGCTCGGTCGCCGCCCCGGCCTCGTTCACGCTGCTCGCGGCGGGCCTGCTGGCCTTCGGCTACGTCCACCAGGTCGGCGCGGTCGCCGCGATCCTCGCCGCGGCGGCGATCATGGCTGCGGCGGCCAGGCTGTCGATCACCTACGTCGAGAACCAGCGTCTGCTGGAGCGCGCGCAGACGGACTTCCTCACCGGCCTCGGCAACCGCAGCCGGCTGATGGTCGATCTGCGCGAAGAGATCGATCTGGGCGCGGAATCGGAGCCGCGGATGCTGGTCATGCTCGACCTGGACGGATTCAAGCTCTACAACGACAGCTTCGGCCACCCCGCCGGTGACGCGTTGCTGCGGCGGCTGGCGATGCGCCTGGGCGAGGTCGCGGCGGCGCACGGCGAGGCCTACCGCATCGGCGGCGACGAGTTCTGCGTGCTGCTCGAGTGCCGGCCTTGGGAGATGGGCGAGATCGTCGCCCGCTGTGGCGGGGCGCTGAGCGAGCGCGGCGAGGCCTTCGACGTGACCAGCAGCTACGGAGCCGTCGTCATCCCCCGGGAGGCGAGCGATCCGTCATCGGCGCTGCAGATTGCCGACCGGCGCATGTACGAGAACAAGAACCGCGCCCGCTCCTCGGCCCGCAACCAGGCGAAGGCGGTGCTGATGAAGATCGTGCGGGAGCGCCAGCCCGACCTGGACGAGCACGTCACCCGTGTGGCGGAGCTGGCCAACTCGGTGGCCCGGCGGCTCGGGATCGAGGGCGAGGACCTGGACGTGATCTCACGCGCGGCGGAGCTGCACGACGTCGGCAAGCTGGCGATCCCCGACGCCGTGCTCTCCAAGCCCTCGCGGCTCGACCCCGAGGAGTGGAGCTTCGTCGCCGACCACACGATCGTCGGCGAGCGCATCCTCGACGCCGCCCCCGCCCTCACCCCTGTGGCGCGGCTCGTCCGCTCCAGCCACGAGCGCTGGGACGGCAGCGGCTACCCCGACGGCCTGACCGGCAAGGAGATCCCGCTCGGCTCGAGGATCATCTTCGTCTGCGACGCGTTCCAGGCTATGACCCAGTCGCGACCCTACGCCGCTGCCATCCCGGCGGCCGCGGCGATCGAGGAGCTGCGGCGCTGCGCCGGGAGCCAGTTCGACCCGGCGGTGGTCGAGGCCTTCTGCGCGGAAATCAGCTCGCGCCCGCCCGCGGCCCTTCAGGAAGCCGGGTCGCACTCCCGCTGACCTCGGGCGCGCCGACTCGAGGACTCCTACACCTTCGTCTCCCAGGACCAGCCGCGGCGGCTGGCGGAGCTGGTTCGCGGATTCGCGGGGTAGCGGCGGCCTGGCCGGGTGCCGCGGCAACCTCACCGGCGATGCTCCTTCGGCTGCCAGAAGGCGATCTCCGCGCCGGCGGGCGCGCCGACGACGCTGCGCCATCCCGCCGGGCCTTCGCGGGGCTCGAGCAGCACGGAGGCTCCGAGCAGGCGCCCCCGCTCGGTGGCCTCGGCGACGTCGGGGACCTCGACGTAAGGAAGCCACAGCGGGCGCCGCGTCTCACACTCGACGATGCCCCCGCCGAGGCCGCCGCCCAGCTCGAGCGCGAGATAGGAGCCGCCCCCGGCGTCGATTCGCTCGGGGCGCCAGCCGCAGAGCTGCGCGTAGAAAGCGAAGGCGCCGGGTAGATCGCCCGTGTGCAGCTCCAGGTGAACGACAGGTTTGGCGAAGGCTCGCGTCATGCCCTGTCTATTGGACCGGCCCGGGCCTTCGAAATAATCGGGGTGCGATGATTCTCTCCCCTCTCAGCGGTCTACTCTGAGGACAGTCATGAGCGCCGCATCCACAGGCCCGACCGCGCCGGAGCGAGAGCTGCTCGCCGCGGCCCGCGGGGGGGACGAGGACGCCTATGGCCGCCTCATCGAACCCCACCGCTCAGAGCTCCACGCGCACTGCTACCGCATGCTCGGCTCGGTCCACGATGCCGAGGACGCCCTCCAGGAGGCGATGCTGCGGGCGTGGCGCGGGCTGGACAAGTTCGAGGGACGGAGCGGGGTCCGCTCCTGGCTCTACAAGATCGCCACCAACACCTGCCTCGACGCGATCGGGCGTCGGCCCAAGCGGGTGCTCCCGATCGACTACGGGCCGGCCGCCGATCCCCACGACGGCCCCGGCGAGCCGGTGGTCGAGTCGGTCTGGGTGGAGCCCTACCCGGACGAGCAGCTGGGTGTCGAGGACGGCTACGCCGCGCCCGAGGCTCGCTATGAGCAGCGCGAGGCCGTGGAGCTCGCTTTCATCGCGGCGCTGCAGCACCTCCCGGCCAACCAGCGCGCCGTGCTGATCCTGCGCGAGGTGCTGGGCTTCTCGGCCCGCGAAGCCGCAGAGGCGCTGGAGACGACCACCGCCTCGGTCAACAGCGCTCTGCAGCGCGCCCGCGCCGCCGTCGACGAGCGGCTGCCCGCCCGTAGCCAGCAGGCCACCCTGCGCGCGCTCGGCGACGATGCCCTGCGCGAGATCGTCGACAGCTACGTGGATGCGTGGGAGCGGAACGACGTCAACACGGTCGTCGCCTTGCTGGCCGACGACGCGGCGTTCGCGATGCCGCCGCTGGCGAGCTGGTTTCGCGGCCTCGATGCGATCAGGGCCTTCCTCGCGGGCTCGCCGCTCTCCGGGGACTGGCGCTGGCGCGTCGCTCGCACTCAGGCGAACGGGCAGCCGGCGCTCGGCTACTACACGTGGGATCCGGAAGAGGAGGCCTTTCTCGCGTTTGCGCTCAATGTGCTCACGCTTCGCGGCGCGCGGATCGAGGAGGTCAACGCCTTCATCACGCGATCCAACATGGATCCCGATCCCGGGGTCGTGGCGCGGATGCCGGAGCAGCCTGCCGATCCGTCGAAGGTCGAGGCCTTCTTCGAGCGCTTCGGCCTGCCCGCCCGGCTGGACTAGCAGCGCCGCGGGACGCGCTCGGCAACGGTCGCCTGCAGCTCGTCGCGCAACGTGACGACCGACTTGATCGCGGTCGGTCCGCGATCGCTGAGCAGCTTCAGCGGCACCTTGCCGCCGAAGGGCGCCGTGTTGTCGCTGCCGACCGGGCGGCCGCCGGCGAAGAAGCGGGCGAGCTTGGCCTCGCCGGCATCCTCGCCCTCCACGGTGACCCTGATGCCCGAGTCCACGCACGGCCTCGGCCGCGGCTTCTTCTTCCGGGCGGCGCCGGAGGCGCCCAGGCGGCCCTTGTCGTAGTCGAGCCTCAGCTCGATCCGCGGGCCTCTCGGGCAGCTCCCGTTCCGGCAGCCATCGAGGCGGGCCAGCAGGCGCCGCATGTCGCCCTTGATCGTCGCGTAGCCGGGGTCGGCGTGGCGGCTGTGCAGCTGGTAGGGGTCGTTGGCGAGGTCGTACAGCTCCTCCTCGCCGTCGACGTGACGGATGTAGACGTAGCGGCTCGTGTGCGAGGCGCGATACTGGAGCTGCCCATCCTTGTTCCAGGCCTCGATCACCAGCCCCCGTGCGCGGCCGCGCGCCGGGTTCCGGACCAGGGTGCGAAGGCTGAGCCCGTCGAGCTTGCGGTCGGCGCGGGCCCGGGCGTAGTCGAGGATGGTCGGCGCCAGGTCGATGTTGGCGACCGGCACGCTCAGGGTCTGCCCCTGCGGGATCCCGGGGCCGCGGACGATCAGCGGCACCCTGGAGGACTCCTCGTAGGCGAAGACCTTGCCCTGCTCGATCCGGTGCTCACCGAAGAAGAAACCGTTGTCGTCGGTGAAGATGAAGACGGTGTTCTTGAGCTCGCCGGTGCGCTTCAGGGTGCCGACCAGATTGGCGACGAGGTCGTCGACCGACATCAGGCTCTCCAGCGCCGAGCGCCAGCGGATGGTCATCTGCGAGATCTGGGTGGGGCCCAGCAGCGGCTTGCTCTGGATGCCACTGGGCTTGTCGCTGATGTCGGCCTCGTTGAAGGACGGCGGGCGGGGCAGCGGCTCGGTGGCGAAGGCGCCGGCGTGCCGCGGCGCCGGCCTCGGGTCAACCTGCCCGGCTTGCCGCAGGCGTTCGCCGTGAGGGGCGAGCGGCGCCACCGAGAGGAAGAAGGGCTTTGCCCGCGGCGCCTGGCGGCTGATGATCTTGGCCGCCTTCCGCGAGTAGACGTCTGTCTGGTAGAGCGCGGGGTCCTCGACCGACTGCTCGCCGTAGGTGTGAATGCGCCCATTCTCGTTCAGCGTGTAGCCCCACATCTGGTAGGTGGAGGGGTCGAGGGCCCCGTGCCAGTCGCTCCACCCCGGCGGGACGCCGCTCTTACGGATGTAGCTGTTCAAGTACTTGCCGATATGCGCGGTGTAGTAGCCGGCCCGCTGCAGCCAGACCGGCAGCGTGTTGTCCTTGGGCTTCAGCCGCGGGTAGCCGCCGAAGGGCGGGACGTTGGTCACCACCTTGTGGTTGTGGGCGTACTGCCCGGTGAGGTAGGTCGCGCGGGCGGGGCAGCAGAGGGGCGTCGTCACGTAGCTGCGGTTGAAGGTGACGCCGTGGTCGCCGATCAGCGAGCGGACCTGGGGCAGCGCCTTCATCTCGCCGACGGTCTGGTCGTCGGTCATCACCACAACGATGTTGGGGCGGGGGTCGGGCTTGGGCTTGGCCTTCTTCTTCGTCTTCGCCGCCGAGGCCGACGCCCCCGCGCGCACCTCTTCGCGACCTACGATCAGCGCGAGCGCCAGCGTCGTCGCCAGGGCGACGAGAACGAATGCGGCACGGCGCGACGCCGAGCCCTTCTGCCCGCTCGATCCCACCACTACCAATTACAACGCAAGCAGCCGACGCCAGTTGCGCAGGGTCACCGGCTGCCCACGCAGCGGTGCGGCAGGCCCGCTCGCAGCGAGCGGTGGCGACCGTCGAGCATTGCCACAGTCGCGCCGACCGGGTTCTTGGCGCGGCGGCTGAGGCGCTTGCGGCCGATCTTTCGCTTCAGGGGCTGCTTCCCGTCCGCGCCCGCCTTGCGCTCGCGGACTCGGAATCCGGCGGAGATGGCGCCCGCGGCGTCCCCACCGGAGATCGTCGCGCCCACACCCCCCTCGACGCAGCGCCCCCGCGAGTCGTGGCCGCGCTTGTAGCTCAGCTTCAGCCTCAGCTTCGGCCCGTTGCCGCACCCCTTGCCGGCGCAGGACGTGAGGTGGGCGAGCAGGGAATCCAGGGACGCCCGGACGGCCGAGTAGCCGGGATCGGCGTGCCGGCTCTGCAGCTCGAAGGGGTCGTTGCCCAGGTCGTAGAGCTCCTTGTCCCCGTTGCCCTGCTCGGCGTAGACGTAGTCGTCGGTGCGCACCGCGCTGTAGCGAACGTTGGGCTCGTTCGGCTCCTGGTCGTTGGGCGCCTGGAAGGCCTCGATCAGGATGCCGCGACCCGGGTCGAAGCGCTTGTCCTCGAAATACGGGCGCAGGGAGCGGCCGTCGATCTTGCGCTCCGCCTTGGCGCCTGTGTAGTCGAGGATCGTCGGCGCCAGGTCGACGTTGGCGACGAGCTGCTTGCGGACCTGGCCCTGGGGCACGTCCGGCCCACGGATGATCAGCGGCACCTCGCTCGACTCCGTGTAGTGACGCACCTTCCCCTGCCTGATCCGGTGCTCGCCGTGGAAGAAGCCGTTGTCGGACGTGTAGATGATCAGCGTGTCGTCGAGCTCACCTTGCTGCTTGAGGGTGTCGACCACGTTGGCGACCATGTCGTCGAGGGCGAGCAGCGTCTCCAGGCGCGCCCGGTAGCGGGCGTCCACGCCGTTGATCGCCGACTGGTTCATCAGCGTCAGGTTCTGGATCTCGGCGGGCTTGTCACTGACGTCGGCCTCGTTGAACGAGGGCGGGCGCG
>CAVVBU010000012.1:0-81897 GCA_963746615.1 uncultured Solirubrobacterales bacterium
CCTCGCCGCCAGCAAGCCCTGACGCCCAGGATTGCGTTGGTCCTTAACCGAAAGTGAAGGCGTAGCCGGCGATCCCCGGCTGGAAGCGCAGCTCCAGCCGGTGCCGGCCGGGCCGCTCGAGGTTCACCAGCCGGTAGAGCCGCTGCGCCGAGATCGACGCCGCCCCGTCGCGCACGTCCTCGCCGGCCAGGCGGTCCGGGATCGGCCGCCCGTCGAGGAAGACGCGCAGCCGCCGCTCCCTCCCGGGTGAGCCCATCACCAGGAAGACCTTGTCGGCGTTGAACTCGGCCGCGAGCCTCGCCCCCGCCCCCGCGGTCGCCGCCTCGCGCCCGATCCGCCAGCGTCCGCCGTAGGCGAACTGGTCGGTGTCCAGCGAGGCCGGGAGGGCGCCGAATCCGTGGGCGCCCGGCGCGATCCGACCGTTGGCGAAGTTGAGCGCCCGGGCGGAGCCGAGGTAGGTCTCCGGAGTCGTCACCGCGGTCGGCGCCTGCTCGCCCGAGACGCGGGCGCCGGCGCCGAGGCGGTCATCTCCCCTCTCGCGCAGCAGCGTCCGGATGGCTCGCTCGGTGGTCTCGTACTCGCCCTCGCCGAAGTGGACGTAGCGGACCTGGCCGTCGGCGTCGATCAGGTACTTGGCGGGCCAATACTGGTTGCCGTAGGCGTTCCAGGTGCCGCGGTCGTTGTCCTGGACGACGGGGTAATCGATGCCGTTCTGGTCGATCGCGTCGGCGACGTTGGAGGCGTCGCGCTCGAAGGGGAACTCGGGGGTATGGACGCCCACCACCGTCAGGCCGTCGTCGCGGTACTGGCGGTCCCAGGCCGTCACGTGGGGCAGGGTCCGAATGCAGTTGATGCAGGTGTAAGTCCAGAAGTCGATCAGCACCACGCGCCCCCGCAGCCCCTCCATCGAGAGCGCCTTGCCGCCGGTGTTGAACCAGGACTGGGTCGAGGTGAAGTCGGGGGCCTGGCCCAGGCGCGGCAGGTCGAGGCCCCGGTCGAGCTCGGACGCTCCCGCCTCCTCGGCGCCGCCCGCGCCGTGCACGGCCGTCAGCTGGTCACCGACCGCCGAGCTCGTCTCGACCTGGCCGGTCGGGTTGACCAGGAAGGCGGGCAGATCGTCCGCGATCGCCGTCTGGAAGCGAGTGTCGAGGTCGAAGGACATCAGCACCGCGACGCAGATCATCACCGCGCCCATCGCCATCTGGACCTGGCCGCGAATCGGCGCCAGCCGGTCGACCAGCCTGCGGCCCCCCACCAGCAGCGCGTAGAGCACGATCGCGGAGCCGACGGCGTAGGAGAGGGCGACCGCGAGGCGCCCGGCGGTGAAGTCCTGGGCCGCCGAGACCGTGATCACGCCCGCCAGGATCGGCCCGGCGCAGGGCGCGTAGACGAGCCCGAGGCTCGCCCCAACGACCAGCCCCGAGGCGAACCCGTCGCCGCCCGGGCGGGCCGGGCCGGGGGCGATGCGGCTCAGCCACGCCTCCACGCGGTCAGCCAGCGCCGGCAGCAGCAGCGTCACTCCGAAGACCAGGAGGACGATGATCGCCACCGTGCGCGCTATGCCGTCCGGCAAGCCCAGGGCGTCGATCACGTAGACCAGGGCCACGGTGGCGAAGGTGAAGGAGAGCGCCAGCCCGGTGACCACGCCGAGCGGGCGGCGGCGGCCGCCCGTCACTCCCACTGAGAGGACGGCGGGGAGGATCGGCAGCACGCAGGGCGAGAGGGCCGTCCCGGCGCCCGCGACCAGGGCGAACAGCATCAGCAGGGCCACGGCCTACGAGGCTCTCAGCGGGCGATAAAGCCGCTGTAAAACGGCTAGCCCTCCATGGTGCGCCGCCGGGCCCGGAACAGCCTTACGTCGCCCTTGATCCCCCTCAAGTGCCGCTCGCCCGCGTAGGACCAGCTGAAGGCTTCCTCGCCCACCCGCTCCTTGACCCGGTCGGTGGCGAGCACGCTGTCCGGCCTGGCCACCGCGGTCACCCGCGCCGCCTGGTTGACCGGGCGCCCGTACCAGTCGCCACCGCGCGCCAGCGCCACCCCGCTCGCGACCCCCGCGCGCAGCGGCGGCATTCCCTCGTCCGCCTGGCCGGCCTCGACCAGCGAGAGGGCCGCCTCGAGCAGTGCCTCGGCGTCCGCTGAGACAAGCATTGCCGCGTCGCCGATCAGCTTCACCAGCCGCACGGGAGATCGCGCCACGCTGGACGCCAGCTCGCCGACGCGGCCTCCCAGCTCCCCTATCGCCTCCGCGTCGAGCTGCTCTCCGAGATCGGTGAAGCCGACCAGGTCGGCGAAGGCGACGGTCACCTCGGCCGATCCGGCCAGCTCCCCCGCCTCGATCTCGGCGCGGCCGATCACGTCCTGGCGCACCTGCTCGCGCAGGTGGCGCGTGAAGACGTACTCGAGGGTCGCGCCCAGCATGGGATTGAGCGCCTCGCCCGCCGCCGCGAAGCGGAGGGCGACGTCTCGCTCGGTGTCGCCGGGGTGGATGAAGCTCTCGCCGATCAGCCGCCGGATCGCCGCGGCGACCTGCGACATCGACATGCCGATCACGCGCGAGACCTCGAGGATCCCCTCCTCGGTGATGCCGGCGTCGCGGAACGCCTTCATCCGGCGAGCCGCCTCCAGGTCCAGCTCGGTCAGGGCCGGCTCGTCGGGGCCGGGCACCGGCAGGCCGGCCGCCTGCTGCTGGCGGACCAGGGCCTCGATCTCGACCCCGGCCAGCTCGGCGACCTCGCGCGGTGTGTAGCGGGCCTCGCCGCCGAGCACCAGCTCCACCGGCAGCAGGGCGAGCCTGTCCTCCTCGACCGCACGGCGCAGCTGGTCCAGGGGCACGCCGGCGCCCGCGAGGTCGTGCAGGAGCTCGCGGCGAGCTTCCCGGGCCTCGCCGTCGACGCCCTCTAGCAGGCCCTCGGCCTCGAAGTCGATCTCGGCCACGGCGGCATTCTCCCTCCTACAATCGGTGGATCGCGGATAGGGACACCGACCTGCCCATCTTCGAGCTGCCGCTGGTGCTGCTGCCCAGCGAGCGGATCCCGCTCCATATCTTCGAGGAGCGCTACAAGCGGATGATCGGGATCTCCCTGGAGGAGGACCAGCCCTTCGGCATCGTCTTCCGCGACGACGAGGGGGCGCGGGCGATCGGCTGCACGGCCCGGGTCGAGGAGGTGCTCGAGCGCTTCGACGACGGCCGCATGAACATCGTCGTCAGCGGCGAGACGCCGTTCAAGGTGCTCGATCGCTACGACTCCCCCGAGTACCCGCAGGGGGAGGTCGAGATGATGGCCGAGGAGCTGTCGGCGGGGAAGGATCGCGACGCGGCGAGCGCCGCGCGTGACGCCTTCGCCGAGCTCGCCGAGCGGGCGACCGGCGAGCGCCCCTCAGCGGAGGAGCTCGAGGGCGCCAGCTCCTACGAGATCGCGGCCCGGGTGGAGCTTCCCGCGGACACCAAGCAGCGCCTGCTCGAGCTGCGCGACGAGGACGACCGCATGACCCTGCTCGCCAATGCCCTTCGCGCCGTCGAGAAGGCCCTCGACCGCGCCGAGGAGGTCGCCGAGCACGCTCGCTCCAACGGCAAGGTCAGCTTCGAGTAGCTCGGCTAGGCGTAGGCGCCGGCTCAGGCGTAGGCGCCGCCTCATCCGTAGGCGCTCTGTGCGACGGCGAGCATCAGCAAGGCCGAGAGCGCCAGGGAGATCAACGCCACCAGCGCCGCCTCTCGCCGTTGCAGCCAGCGATCCATCACCACCGAGGCTACGCCGCGCGGCGGACATATCGCTCGAGCCGAATGGCCGTCAGGCAAGCGCCACTGCCCCGCCGCGGCGAGGGTCCCCGCCCCCCGAGAGCTCGCCGGTGGCAGGATCGCGCACGACCGCCTGGCAGCCGCCGAAGTAGAGGTTCTGGCGCTGCCAGCGCACCACCGGGACCCCGCGCAGCTCGAGCCGGTCGAGCGCCTCGGGGTCCACTCCCGGCTCCGCCTGGACCGTGCCGGCCTCGAAGTGGACGCGGCCCGCCCTTACGGCCTCGCCGGCGGGCATGCCGTCCTCGATCACCCGCAGCGCTGTCTGCAGGATCGCCGAGCGGATCCTGTTGGAGCCGGCGCTGCCGAGCGTCAGCTCCACGCGACCGTCGCGCAGTACCGCCGTCGGGGACATCATCGAGCTCACCCGGCGCCCGGGCTCGATCTGGTGAAAGCCTCGCGGGTTGAGGTCCTCCTCCCCGAGCATGTTGTTGAGGTGCACGCCGGTGCCCGGGACGACCTCGCCCGAGCACGCTCCGTTGGAGCAGGTCACCGAGGCGCACATCCCGTCGCCGTCCAGCGCCGCTATGTGGGTCGTGGAACCGAGCCCCGCCGGGTCCTCACCGGGGCCCCCGGCCCCGTGGAGGCCCCCTACCCACTCCCCCGCCCCGATCCGCGCGGCGATCTCGTCGAGGCGCGCCGGCGCCAGGAAGCGATCGAGGTAGCCGTCGCGATGAAGGCCCTCGTCGAACTCGTCACCCCGGCTCGCGTTGGCAGCCTCGCTGGCGGCCACGAGCCGCTCGACGTCGCTGCGACCGCCCAGCCGCTCGAGCAGGCCGAGCGCCAAGGCGATCAGGATGCCGCCTGAGGAGGGCGGCGGGTTCGTCAGCACCTCGGCGCCGCGGAAGCGAATCCGCGCGGGCTCGCGCTCGATCGACTCGTACGCCGCCAGGTCCTCCGTGCCGAGCGCGCCGCCCCGCTCCCGCACCCAGTCGCAGAGGGCGCGGGCGATGTCGCCGCGATAGAAGGGCTCCGATCCCTCGGCGCCGAAGCGCTCCAGCGCCTCGGCCACCTCCGGGTAGAGGAAGGTGTCGCCCTCGCGCAGGCGCTCGCCTCGCGGCGCGTAAAGACCCGCGCATTCGGGGGTGCGGGTCAGGATCGGCTCGAGGATCTCGAACAGGTAGGCCTGCTCGGCGGTGACGGTCACGCCCTCGCGTGCGAGGCGAATCGCCTCGCTGGCCAGCTCGTCGAGCGGCATCGAGCCATGACCGCCCGCCGCCATCTCGAGGCCCGCCGGGTTCCCCGGGACGGCACAGGAGGCGGCGCCGACGTGGAACACCTGCGGGGTCTCGTCGAAGTAGACGGGCACCGGAAGCAGCTCGGAGCTCGGCTTTGCGCCACCCAGGCCGGGCGCGGCGCAGAAGAAGTCCAGCAGCACATCGGACGACTCCTCAGCTTGGCTTCCGGGGTCGGCATCAGGCGGCGGCTCCACCGCTCCGCGTCCGGGGCCGCCTTCGCCCGGGGTGTGGATGAGCATGAAGCCGCCGGCGCCGAAGCCGGTCAGGGGGCTCTCGCAGACGAACGAGGCGAGCACCGCGGCGACCGCGGCGTCGACGGCGTTGCCGCCCCTGCGCAGCGCCTCGGCGCCCGCCGCGGCGGTCTGCGGGTGCCCGGCGGCAACCACTCCCGACTGCGTCATGCCGCCAGCCTAAGCGCCCACCAAGCCACCCTGCCTCGAAGCGGCGCGCAGCGCCGCGCCTGACGGTGGGTGGCCGCCTGTGGGCGCGACTGATGGCGAAGCCGGGCGGCCGCCGAGACTAATGACCGGGGATGAACTCGGGCGGATCGATCGCCAGCTCGGCGCCGCGGCCGAAGCCGGGGGCGGCCGGGCGGCGCCAGTCGCCGGCGGCGCGGTCCCCGTCGGAGTCGCGGTCGATGTCGAAGGGCATGTCCTCGTCGTGCCGGGTGCGCCTGTGGCGGTGCGCGAAGGACGAGTCGAAGCGCGCGGCGATCACCGTCACCCAGACCTCCTCGTGCAGGTCGTCGTCGACGTTGGCGCCGAAGATGATGTTGGCGTCGGGGTGGGCGGCGTTCCTGACCACCTCAGCCGCCTCGCTCGCCTCGATCAGGGAGAGGTCGGGGCCGCCGGTGATCGAGAGCAGAAGCGAGTGCGCCCCCTCCACCGAGGTGTTGAGCAGCGGCGAGGAGACTGCCTTCTCGGCTGCGAGCAGGGCGCGGTGGTCCCCGACCCCCATGCCGATTCCGAGGATCGCGTCACCGGCGTTGATCATCGTCGTACGCACGTCGGCGAAGTCGAGGTTGATCAGGCCGGGCAGCGTGATCAGGTCGGAGATGCCCTGGACGGCCTGGCGCAGCACGTCGTCTGCCACCCGGAAGGCGTCGGTGATCGAGGTGTGGCGCTCCAGAACCGTGATCAGGCGCTGGTTGGGGACGACGATCAGCGTGTCCACCTCGGCGCCGAGCGCGGCCACGCCCTCCTCCGCCTGGGCCATCCGGCGGGCCCCCTCGAACTCGAAGGGCTTGGTGACGATGCCGACGGTGAGCGCGTCGATGTCGCGGGCCAGCTTGGCGACCACGGGGGCAGCGCCCGTGCCGGTGCCCCCGCCGGCCCCCGCCGCAATGAAGACCATGTCGGAGCCCTTCAGCAGGGCCTTGATCTTGTCCTGCTCGTCGAAGGCCGCGCGATAGCCGACTCTCGGGTCGGACCCCGATCCGAGGCCGCGGGTGAGCTCGGAGCCGATGTGCATGGTGACGTCGGCGTTCGAGGTCTGGAGCGACTGGAGATCGGTGTTGATGGCCGCGAACTCGACTCCGGTGAGCTGCGCCTCGACCATCCGGTTGACCGCGTTGATCCCGGCGCCGCCGACCCCCACCACGCGCAGCACCGCCTGGTGGCTGCGGGGGACGACCGCGGGCGCGTGGGTGAAGTCGGGTTCCGTGCGGCCGAACGCGGGGCGCTCCTCGGGCGCCTCGGCGACGCCCATGAGCCGCTCCAGCCCCTCGTGCTCAACCGGCTTGGCGCGGTAGGCGCGAACCTCCTCGCTCTCCTCCGCCCGCGCCGGCTTTTCGTCCTGGGCCGGCTGCTCGGGTTCGGGCTCGGGCTCCGTCGAGGGCTGGGGCTGGGGCGTGGGCTCCGGCTCGGGCGGCGACGGGACCTCGGGAGGGGCGGGCGGCTCGGCGACCTCGGCCTCCGGCTCGGCCACCTCGGTCTCGCCGAGGGCGACGTCGACGCCGGCGCCGCTGGCCGCGGTCACGCGGATCTCGTCGGGCTCGACCGATTCCTCGGTCGAGCGGAAGAGGTCGGCCAGGGGACCCTCGCGCATGCTCGCCCGCTTGCTACGAGCCATGCGTGAGGACCTCCTTCGCAAGGCTGCGGTAGGAGCCCGCCGCCTTGCCGTCGGGGTCGTACTTGAGCACTGAGGCTCCGCGCACCGGGGCCTCGGCGAACTTGATCGCCTTGCGGATGCGCGTCTCGAAGACCTTGTCGCCGAAGTTCTCCTCGAGGATCTCGACCGCCTCCTTGGCGTGGACGGTGCGCGAGTCGAGCATCGTCGGCAGGATCCCCTCGATCTCGACGTCGGGGTTGAGGTTCTCGCGGATCATCTGCAGCGTGTTCTGGAGCTGCACCAGCCCGCGCATGGAGAGGTACTCGCACTGCACGGGCACGATCACCTTGTCGGCGGCGGTGAGGGCATTGACCGTCAGCAATCCGAGACTGGGTGGAGTATCTATGCAGACGAAGTCGTAATCGTCGCGCACCTCGTCCAGCGCCTTCTGCAGCGCCCGCTCGCGGCCGATGTGGGCGCTCATCGCGATCTCGGCGCCCGCCAGGTCGATCGAGGCGACCGCGACGTCGATTTCGCGCTTCTGGATCACCTCGCTGATCGGGATGCGGTGGACGAGCACGTCGAACATGCTCTTCTCGACCTTGTCGGGGTCTACGCCCTGGCTCATGGTCAGGTTCCCCTGCGGGTCCATGTCGACCGCGAGCACCCTGTGGCCCGACTCGGCGAAGGCGACCGCCAGGTTGAGCGTGGTGGTCGTCTTGGCGACCCCGCCCTTCTGGTTGGCGAAGGCGATCACCTTCGCAGGGCCCTTGCCTGCGCGCTTGCCCTTGCCCTTGCCCTCGGCCTCGGCCTTGGCGGCCTTGGCGGCCTTGCCCTCGCCCTTGCTCGGGCCCATGGCGGAACGGCGCTTGGGATCGGGGCCGACGAGCTCGTCGGCGGCCTTCCTGCCGCTGTCCGCAGCCTCGGCTACGGGATCCTTTCGGCGTATCAAACCCATCACAGCGCCGTAATTCGCAGCGGCGTCGCTGTTTCCTTCCCCTGCCGGCACACACCGCCGAAATGGGCTTGCGCGCCCAGCGACCGAGCATTGGCAGAATCACCCCCCTGGCCGACCTCCTCGACAAGCGGCTGATCGTCGTCACCGGCAAGGGCGGCGTCGGCAAGTCCACCGTCTCGATCGCCCTCGGCCTGGCCGCGGCGGGGCGCGGTAAGCGCACGATCGTCTGCGAGGTCGCCTCGCAGGAGAACGCCTCGAGGGTTTTCAAGCGCGCCGAGGTGGGGTTCAACGAGGTCGAGGTGACGCCGAACCTGTGGTCGATCTCGATCGACCCCGACGAGGCGATGCGCGAGTACATGCTGCTCCAGCTCAAGGTCAAGGCTATGCGGGACCTGCTCTTCCGCTCGAGGATCTTCACCTACCTCGCCGCAGCCACGCCCGGGCTCAAGGAGCTGGTGACGATCGGCAAGATCTGGGAGCTGGCCCAGCTCGACCGCAAGGTGAAGAAGGGTCGCAAGTACGACCTGGTCATCGTCGACGCCCCGGCCACCGGGCAAGGCATCGGCTTCCTGCAGACGCCGCGCACCTTCGCGGGCATCGCCAAGGTCGGCCCGATCCACTCGCAGGCGCGGGAGCTGGACCGCTTCATCACCGATCACCGGGAGACCGGCGCGGTGATCGTCTCAATGCCCGAGGAGATGCCCGTGAACGAGTCGGCAACGCTCGAGGAGTCCCTCACGGGCGAGGTCGGGGTCTCCGTCGACCGCGTCTACATGAACGCCATGTACCCCGAGCGCTTCGACGGCTCCGACGCGCGCCGGCTCGAGCGCGCGCTGGGGGGCGCGAACGGGCCGTCTGGAGCGGCCCTGAGGGCTGCGCTCAGCCAGCACCGCCGCGCCCGCTCCCAGCGCGCGCAGCTGCAGCGCCTGCGCCGTCGCGCCAAGGCCCCGGTCAAGACCCTCCCCTTCATCTTCAAGCCCGAGCTCAAGGTGCCGGAGCTCGAGCGGCTGGCGGAGGCGCTGAGCTGATGGCGACCGTCACCGAGATCCTCGAGGGCCGCGGGATCTGCATCTGCGCCGGCTCCGGCGGCGTCGGCAAGACCACTACCTCGGCCGCGATCGCAGCCGGGCTCGCCGCCCGAGGCCAGAAGGTGGCGGTGCTCACCATCGACCCGGCCAAGCGGCTCGCCGACTCTCTAGGCCTCAGGGAGCTCGGCAATGACGCCGCAGCAGGGTCGACCCGAAGCTGTTCGAGCGGGCCGGAATCGAGATGCGCGGGGAGCTCTGGGCGATGATGCTCGACGCCAAGGCCACCTTCGACGAGATGGTGCGCAAGCACGCCCCCGACGAGGAGACCCGCGACCGGATCCTCGCCAACCGCATCTACCGGCAGATCTCCAACGCCCTTGCCGGCTCGCAGGAGTACATGGCGATGGAGAAGCTGTTCGAGATCCACCAGGAGGGCGACTACGACTTCCTCGTGCTCGACACGCCCCCCTCCCGCAACGCCCTCGATTTCCTCGATGCGCCCAAGCGGATGATGCAGTTCATCGAGGGCCGCTCGCTGCAGGTCTTCATGAAGCCGACCGGCTTCGCCACCCGCGTCGTCGGCCGCGGCAGCGCGATGATGTTTTCGGTGCTGAGGCGGGTCGTCGGCTTCGATCTGCTCGCCGACGTCGGGGAGTTCTTGAGCGCCTTCAGCGGCATGGTGGACGGCTTCCGGCAGCGCGCCAAGCGGGTCAGCGAGCTGCTCGCCGATCCCGCCACCTGCTTCCTGATCGTCTGCGGCCCCCAGGGGGAGCCGATCGAGGAGGCCGTCTACTTCCATCGCAAGCTGGTCGAGGCGAAGCTGCCCGTGGGCGGGGTGATCGTCAACAAGGTGCACTACGAGATGGAGGCGGACGCCCGCAACGACGTCGGGCCCGAGCTGCGCGAGCTGCTCGGCGACGCCGACCTCGCCGAGCGGGTCGCCTCCAACTTCGCCGACTACCAGGCTCTCGCGGCGCGGGACGCCCGCAACGTCGAGCACCTGGCGCGGGAGATGGACGAGCGCCGCGTGATCCGAATCCCCTACCTCGACGAGGACGTCCACGACCTCGAGGGCCTGCTGCAGATCAATCGCTACCTGTTCGCGACCAGCGAGCAGCGGGAGGCTATGGCCCTAGGGGCCGCCAGCGGGGGCTAGCCGGACTTTTTGCGCCTGTAGGAGAGCTCGCCGACGTCCCAGTCGGTCGCATCGGGTACCGGGAAGAGGTAACGGACACGATCGGTGCTCTCGGCCGGGCGGGGCTGCTCGGAGCGCTTCCCGTCGCGGCGCGGCTTGGCGAAGGCGGGCCACTCGACCTCACCGTCGGCGGAGGCGAACCAGTCGTCTTCGGGATCGCCGGAATCGGCCTCGATGCCGCCCAGCGGGCGGGGGGGCCTCTCCTCGGCCGGATGCGGCTTCTCATCATCCACGGCCATCACTGAATCTACTTCGACGGTCGGAGCGATCATCCTGGTCGTCTCCTGGCGGCTGGGATCGTCCTCCCAGGCGTCGCGATCGTCCTCTTCGGCGTCTGAGCCATCGTCGGCCTCTGAACCGGCGTTCCCTTGCAGCTCGGCGTTCCCTTGCAGCTCCAAGGCCTCGAGCGCGTCGATCGCCTCCAGCGCCGCAGTCTCGGAGGTCTCTCCCGAGGCACGCTCGTCGGCGGCCCTGGTGATCTCGATCTCGCCCAGCTCCTCGGGCTCGGGAATCCGCCACTCGGCGGTCTGGCCGATCTGCGCCGCGGGGCCGGGGGGCCCGCGAAGGCCGTCGGCGAGCAGCATCTCGTCCGCGCTCGCCCTCAGGTCCCCGCCGAGCTCGCCGGTCGCCATGCCCTTCAGCAGCCTTCGCAGCAGTTCCTCGAGCTCGGCGATCACCTGCAGGGGCGAGCCGAAGGCCTCGGGGCGGAAGCGCCCGCCGCTCATCATCTTTCGCTCGATGGCGAGGGCGCGCTCGACGCAGACACGCGCTTGCTCACGCTCGGCAGGGCCGGCGCAGAGGGCCGCCACCCTGGCGCCGAGGGCGGCCCGGGCGGGTCCCCCGCCCTCGAGCAGCGCCCGCAGCGCCAGCAAGTAGTCGCTGAGCGCCTCGATCACCGAGGCGCGCTCTCCGCCGAGGTCGAAGCGGGAGGTCGCCCACTCGAGCGCCGGAAGGCGCGAACCTCGCTCGATCAGGCGTCTGGAGAGCTGCTCGAGCCCGCCGACCTCGTTGCCGGTCAAGCGGTAGCCGCCGGGCCTCGGGCGCGAGGCACCGGTGCCGAAGCGCTCCCAGCCACCGGCGTGACGCGCCCAGCCGTGGGAGCAGACGCCGACGGCCCCCGCCTTGAACAGCCGCATGGCGCGAAGCGCTCGCCGCAGGTCGTCGGCCACTGCCGCGGCCGGCGCCACCGGGGCGGTGCCGCAGCTGAGCACGGCGACGAAACCCGGACGGCCGTTTCGCCCCGAGCGGGTCGCGTCGACCGCGTCAGTGGGCAGGTCGTCGATCGAGTCGGCGCGCACGATCCGCACCCCGTCGAGCTCGATCTCCTCGGCGGGCATGTGGAAGCCGATCAGGGGCACGACGACCTCGCCGGCCGTGCTCGACCTGCTCGACCCGGGCAGGGAAGCGAGCACGCCATCGACGGCGCCGCGCAAGCGGTCGTCATTGATGGCGAACTCGCTCCTCCCATCCCATAGCCCGATCAGGAAGCCGATCGCCGCCTCCTCGCCGGCCAGCTCGGTCACTTCGACGAAGGCTTCGAGGCGACGCAGCTCTGCCGAGTAGGAGCGGATGAAGTCCGCGGTGCGCGGGGCGTACTGATACATGGGCAGGGGCCCGCGCTCGGTGGGCTCGATCTCGAAGGGAAGCTCGGCTCCGTGGGCGAGCAGGTCCTCGAAGAGGCCGGCGGCCTCGGCGGCGAGCGCGTCAAGCGCCTCCGTCAGTCGCTCCTCTGTTCCCTCGAGGATCACGCTCACGGACTTCCGCGGGCCCGGGCGCCGTCCTGCGGCTGCAGGAACGCTTGCAGTCAGAGCGGCCCGGTGGTTGCTAGGCGACGGCGCCGGCCGCGGGCTGCTCGTGGGGCAGCCAGCGGCGCCCGTAGGTGCGCATGTCCTCGATCAGGGGGGCCAGCGCCTTGCCCTTGTCGGTGAGCGCGTATTCGACCCGCGGCGGTACCTCGGGGTAGGTGCGGCGCTCGACGATCCCCTGCTCCTCGAGTGCCCGCAACCGCAGCGACAGCGTCCGTGGGCTGATCCCCTCCAGGGAGCGCTCCAGCTCGCAGAAGCGGAGGCTGCTGTCGGCGAGGTCCCTGATGATCAGGAGGGTCCACTTGCCCGAGATGACCTCGGCTGTTCTGCAAACCGGACAGTTGGGGTCAAACATTTTCAACGTGGGTTGGTGGGCTCGATTGCCCTCTCCACCCTCGCTTCAGCGAGTATAGCGGCCATCGCTTCACTAACTGAAGCTTTGGCCGGGATGGGCTAGTGCCAGCTTCCCGCTTCGCCACAGCCCCCGTCGCCGGCGGGCCGGCAGGTGAGCTTGACGGTCCCATTGTGGTTGCGGGCAACGTCGAAGCTCGTCCCCGTGTCCGACAGGACACGGATCCGGTAGGCGCGCGGCTTCAGCCAGATGACCGAGATCCTGTCGTCCTGCAGCGACGAGTCGACGCGGCGAAGGTTCGCCGTGGTGACCCCGTCCAGGCCATCGTAAAAGCCGCCGTGACGGCCGCCGATCCGCTCGGCCGCGCTCTGGGAGGCCCTGGCGGCGGCCATCGCGTCGGAGTCGCGCTCCTCCTGCTTGTCGCGAAAGAAGCCGGGAAGGCCGGCGACGAGGACGACCGCCATCGCCATCGCCAGCACCGCCAGCTCGATCAGGCCCGCCGTCGATCCCCACCAGCGCCCGAGCGGCATCGTTGGCCGTCAGCCGGCGGGCTTCGAGCTGATCACCTGTTTGATCCCCTGGACCCTGATCCGATAGGTCCGCCCGTCCGGGCCGAAGGTCAGATCGGCGGCCTGACCGGGCTTCAACACCAGCACGTCGCAGCTCGCCTCCCCCAGGGTGCAGACGCCGTCGCCGCCGACATCGACGACGTCGGAGGAGACCAGGAAGAGCGCCGTCTTGCCGCCGCCGCCGACGGCGAGGAAGACCGCCACCGGGACCGAGGCGCTGGGCAGGAAGTCGAACGGCCGCGCCTCGCGCTGGATCAGCTTCTCTCCCGCCTCGCCGACCTGCACGATCGCCGTGTAGGAGACGTAGCGCGTGTCGCCCGAGCCCGACCCCCCGCCGCCTCCGGAGCCGCCTCCGGAGCCGCCCTGGTCGAAGGTGATCGTCCCGGTCTCCGAGCTCTTGGAGTTGGTGACGCTGACCGAGCCGCTGCCGGCGTCGACGGCCTGGGTGAGGTCCGCCTGGTTCACGTCGGGGACCTTGAACTGCTGCGCGAACGGGTTCTTGGCCTGAAGGGATGAAAGGCGGTCGCGATAGTCGCGCAGGCCCGGGTCGTAGGCGAGCACCGCGGGCTGGCCCTCCTGGCTGATCGGAGCGGCGGCGGCCTGCGATGGCGGGGGCGGCGATCCGCCGCCGCCACTGGAAGCGGCGATCGCGATGGGCACTGCGACGATTCCGACCAGCAGCGCGATCGCGATCGGCAACAGCCGCCGCTCGCGGAGGTCGGCGACCACGCCCGCCATGAAGGCTGGCGCCTCGATCCTGGGACCGCCGAGGGAGGGACGCTTCATCCGGTCACACCCACCTCAGCCGACGCGGGCGTGCTCGGCACCTCCGTCGAGGGCGCCGGCGGAGCCGCCGGGGCGGTCGGGCTGGCGCCGTTGAACAGCCCCTGGGCCTCCGGCGTGATGTAGGTGGTCACCTCGAGCCAGACGTTCAGCTTCGGGAAGCCCTTGATCTCGTCCCCGGTGAGCGAGAAGCCGTCCACGGTGAAGAGGCGACCGTCGGCGCGCACGTTTCCGCCGCGCGTTCTGATCAGACCGTCGATCCTGCGCATGAAGTTGGCCACCTGGAAGAAGTCGCCGCGGAACCGGAGCTTGTAGGGCAGCGTGGGCAGCCCCGCGGCGCCGACCGTCGCTCCGATCGGCAGGGTCGAAGCCGTCGCCTCGGTCGGCAGCGCGCCCGTCGTGGTCGAGGGGGCGGTGGTGGAGGTGCCCGTCTCCGTGCTGGTCGCGGCGGCTGGCGCAGGCGCGGTCGTGGTGCCGGCCGGCGGGGTCGTGGACGTGGTCGAGGTGCCGGTGGTCGAGGTGCCGGTGGTCGAGGTGCCGGTCGTCGAGGTGCCGGTGGGAGTCGTCGGGGTGGTGGGAGGCGCGACGGCGGTGCCGGTGGCCGCGCCGATCTCGATGCTGCGGAACTGCACCCCGGACTCCGAGGAGAGGCGGTTGAGCTCGACCATCAGCGAGGCCGTGTCGCTGTCGGCCGGGACCGCCTTGCCGAGGACCACCAGCCGCCCGTAGTCGCGCGGGAACTCGCTGCGCGCCTGCTCGCCGAAGTCGGCGATCTGCTTCTGCTCGTCGATCGAGGACTTCAGGTCCGAGATCTGGTTGCCGAGCTCGTTCGCCTCGTTGCGCTTGGGCGAGAGGATCAGCAACCAGAAGACGAGCGCCAGCGCCGCCACCCCGATGCCGACGAGCACGATTCGGTCCGTTCCCTTCATCTCGGCGACCTCACCTCAGCCTCCCGCCACCGAGTCAGCCGCCTGCTGCGCCTCGGCCGTCTGGTCGCCGACTGTCTGCTGGGCCCCCGTCAGCTGATCGGGCGGCGCGGAGGGCAGCGCCGGCGGAACCGTCCCGGCCGCGGCCGGCGTCGGAACCTCGTCGAAGGCGACCACGATCTCGAACTTGGCGATGAAGTCGCGCGTGCGGCACTCCTCGCTGCTGTTCGCTCCGGCGCTGTCGGCGACGGGCTGGGAGGCGACGTCCTCGGGCAGCTTGGAGGAGACGACGCCGACCCGGGTGACGCCGTCGATGTCCTCGAGCGCGGCGACGAACTCGGCCACAGCGTCCTGGCCGTCGCCGCAGCCGACCAGCTCCAGGGCAGGCCCGGGCACGGCGTCGCGCTCAGTGAGCTCCGGGGCCTTGTCGACCTGGACGTCGGGTCTCGCGGTGCCGGTCATGTTGATCAGCCAGACGTCGCTGGGAATCACCAGCGAGAGCTCCCTCAGCACCCGCTCCCAGTCGAAGCGGCTGTGCGCGAGGCTGGTCACCGTCGCCGCCCGCGCCTCCCGCATGCCCCGGAACTCGGCGAACGCCTGCAGGCGCTGCGCCCGTGCCTGCGCGTCGGCCTCCTCCTGCTGCAGGCTGGCGATTTCGTCCTTGCGGTCCGAGATCTGCTTTCCGGTCAGGGCGAGGACGGTGACGAAGAGGAGGCCCAGGGCCAGCGCGCCGACGATCAGGTAGGAGAGCGCGCCGCCGCCGCCGGCGCCTGCGCCGCCCCTTGACCTCTTGCGGTCGCCGCGCCGCGCCTCGGGGGGGATCAGGTTGACGGGACGCATCTCAGCGCTCCAGGGCCAGTCCGTAGGAGATCGTCAGCCGGGCGGCCTCCTCGGGGCCCAGATGAGCGAGGGCGGGGGCGCTCATCGTCTCGAACGTCTGGCCGATCTCAATCGCCAGCCGCTTGGTCAGGCCCGGGATCGTGGTGCCGGGCCCGGCGGCCACCACCCGCTCGATCGGCCGTGCCCCCTCCTGTGCCGCGTAGCCGTCGAGGGACATGCGAACCCCCTGGGCGAGCTTTGAGGCGCCTTCGATCAGGGCGTCGCGCGCGGCGGAGAGGTCGTCCTCCGGAGCCCCCGGGAGCGACGGGTCCTCCAGCGCCGGCGCGGCACCGGCGGCATCGCCTCCGTTGGCCTCCTCGCTCTTCGCCTCCTCGCTCGCGCCGGCCTCGAGGATCAGCTCGCGCGCGCGCTCGACGGGAATGGTGCGCCGCTCGGCGAGTCGGCGGGCGATCGCGTCCACGCCGAACGGCGAGATCCGCGTGAACAGGCAGTTCGGTCCCCTGGCGACGGCGAGGTTGGTCATCTCCCCGAGGTGGCAGTAGAGGGTGGTGGGAACGGTGCCGTCGACGGGGGTTCCATCGTCGGGGGCCAACGCCCGGATCAGGCCGAAGGCCGAGCAATCGACTCCGATCGGCCGCACCCCCGCCGAGCGCAGCGACTCGACCAGCGTGCCGATCATGTCGCGGCGAGCCGCCACGGCGAGTACCTCCATCTGGCGCTCGCCCTCCGACGAGCCCGAGCGAAAGATCACCTGGTGATCGAGCACCGCCTGCTCGAGCGGCATCGGAATCTGGTCCTGGGCCTGGAAGCGAACGGCGGTCTCCAGCTCGTCCGCGTCCTCGATCGCCGGCAGGCGGAGGGCGCGAACGACCACCCGCTGGTTGGCGACGCCGACCCGGACCGTCTTGCCGAGCTTGTTTCGCCCGAACAGCGAGCGCACGGCGTCTGAGAGCGCGGCGGCGTCGGCGACCTCGCCCTCGTTGAAGACGCCGGACTCGAGCGGCTCGATCGCGGTTTGGACCAGCTCGGCCGACCCGTTCAGGCGCACCTCGCAGGCGGCGATGCTGGCCGCGCTGAGGTCGAGGCCTACGACGGTTGAGGTTTTTCTGGTGGCACGCATCGGAGCACTTCCCTGCACTCGGGTAGTGACTGAATCGGCGTTATTCGAGCGTCGCTTTAGCTACGCACCAGGTGGGCGAGCCGCCGGCGCGGCCCCTTTAGCCGCCACCGAAAACGCTCATATATGCGTCCAGTATCTGGTCGCCGACCAGCAGGGCCGCGGTCCCGCCGAGGGCCAGGAAGGGCCCGAACGGCAGCGCCCGCTTCCGAGCCTCGCCCCCGTGGACAGCGATCAGGGCCAGGCCGACGACGGCCCCGGCGAAGATCGCGATCAGCAGGGCCGGCGCCACCGCCCGGCCGAGAAAGATGCCCATCACCGCTGCGAGCTTGACGTCCCCCATCCCCATTCCCTTGCGGGTAGGCGAGCGCGAAGAGCAGCAGGAAGCCTCCCGCCGCCGCGGCCGCGATCGCGCGCTCGGGCAGGCTGGCGGGATCGGTGGCGGCGACGATCGCGACCCCGATCGCGGCCCCGACGAGCAGGATCGCGTTGGGGATCACGTGCCGCTCGAGATCCGTCAGCGTCACCGCGGCCAGCACGGCGACGAAGACGAGCCCCAACGCCAGCTCCGCCGGGTCGTCGAAGAGGACGATCGCCGTGGCGGCGAAGGCTGCGCCCACCGCGAGCTCGACCAGCGGATACCGCGCCGGGATGCGGGCGCCGCAGCTGCGGCAGCGGCCCCGCAGCACCAGCCAGGAGACCACGGGGACGTTGTCGTAGGCGGCGATCAGCGGCGCCGCAGGAGTCGCAGACCGAGCGCGGGCCCACGATCGAGCGGCCTCGCGGCACACGATCGGCCACGACCCCGACGAAGCTGCCGGTGATCATGCCTCCTACGAACGCCAGGGACGCGACGGGGAGCATGGTTCTAGTCTCGGCTCGGCGCCGCGACCGCTTTAGCCGTCAGGTCGCGGCTACGGGAAGTCGAGCGTCTCGCGCTGGACGTGCCAGGCGGACTCGACCGGGTCGAGGAAGTTCGGCGGCTCCTGGTAGCGCAGGCGGTCGTCGTAGTTGTAGTTCTTGAGGTAGCCGGTGACGGCCGAGCCTCCGGAGGAGGTGCCCACCGCGCCGCGGAACTTCTGCGAGATCGCCCCGTTGACGGTGAGCGTGCCGAGCGTGGCGCCGCAGTTGTAGTGGTCGACGATGAACGAGTGGTTGATGGCGAGGATGGCGGCGTCGATGGTCGGGTTCGAGAGCGCGCCGGTGCCGTTGACGCCGCTGCCGCAGTCGGTGCTGCTCGGTCTGGGCGGTGATGGTGCCGCTGCTGCAGCCCAGGTTGTTCGACGGGCAGATCGGGTGCTTGACCCGGACGAAGTTGTTGGCGACGAGGCCGAGCAGCCCGGTCCCCGAACGGGTGAGGCTGCCGTCGACGATGATGTCGTTCTCGGCGGCGATCGTCAGCTGGCCCGAGTAGCTGCCGTGCACGATCGCGTTCCCGCACCCCGAGGTGGTCGGGTAGGTGACGGTGAAGGGCGAGTAGCTCGACGAGCAGGAGCCGTTGGCGATGTAGACCACGCCGCTGGAGGGGATCGACACCGAGGGGCCGTCCGTTGATGCTCATGCTGGTTCCGCTCAGGGTGATGTTCGTCTGGCCGGTGTACGTGTAGCTCGGACCCGCGATCGTCTTCAGGCTTCCATTGGTTGGCGGGGGAGTCAGAACGGGAGCCGTGGTGACGAAGGGCCCGACGAAGTTGGGGGAGTTGCCCGAGCAGTTCGAGTTGCCCACCCAGCCCTGTCGGCGGGGCACTGACCTCGATCACGTCCGCGGCGGACCGTCCGAAGCTGGGAGTGCCGCAGATCAGCAGGTCGTCGTTGGTGTGCAGGGGGCCCTTGATCTGGTCGCCGGTGATGAATGAGATCAGCGTGCAGAACAGCCCGCCCGAGTTGGGAATGGCCACGCTCTGGCGCCCCTCCCGCCTGAACTTGGTGCACTGGGTGTAGGCGCCGGCGATCGTGGCGGCGTTCCCGTAGGTGACCGGGTCAGACGTCTCGAGCTGGGTGAAGTAGATGTAGTCGAGGAGGCTGGCGCGCTTGAAGGTCGCCACCAGCGACTGCTTCGTCGTTGCCCGGCGAAGCCGGTCGAGCGGATGCGGAACGAGCCGGTGTTCGCACCTCCCTGCTCGAGCATCGTTGCGACCGGGTTCGCGGGATCGCACGTCGAGTGGCCCGTCGCGGGCAGCAGCTCGATCGCGTAGCTGGCGTCCGAGGACCCGCCGACCGCTCGCCGGTTGGCGGTGGAGCCCTGCTGGTTGACGGCGTTGGGCGCCGGCACCGAGGCGCAGCGCGACCAGTAGCTGTTGTCGTTGTTGAGGTGGAAGGAGTAGTCGGCGATCCCGGCCTGCGCCGCCGCGTAGGCGCGCTTGTCGTCGAGGTCGCGGCGGACCAGCCCGAGGTCGCCGTTGGTCGCCGCCAGCGCGCCCGCGACCAGGATCGAGACCAGGGCCATCGCGCCGATCACGGCGATCATCGTGTAGCCGCTCTCGTCTCCCCTCAGGCGGCTCCGCTCAGACGCATGGCAGGTTCACCTCGCTGGCGTCCTCGCTGGCCGGCTCGAGCCGCAGCGACGGTCGAGTCGGAGAGCGTGATCGGGGCCTTGGCGTCGTTAGGTGCAGCGCTGTTCGGGTAGGTCGCGAAGGTGACCGTGACCTTGACGGTCTGGGTCGCGTTGGTGAGGCTGAGCGGGCGTCGACAGCGGCGTCGGCGACACCTGCCCGCCGCTGTAGGCGTAGTACTGGAAGGCGGGCACGTCGGTGGCCGGACTCGCCGACGGAGCCCAGGGTGACGCCCGTCAGCAGGGTTCGCGTGGAGGAGGGCGTGGTGGCGAAGGTCCAGGTCGGCGGCGCCCCGCCGGTCGCCGGGTAGATCGACTCGGTCAGCGTGTTCCCCGACAGCGTGACGATGTGCTTGTCCGGGGTCGGGCTGACGCCGGAGCCGGACTTGGAGACCACGCTGAGCGAGCGTGCCCGAGCTCCCCGAGAGCACCGGCGCCACGCCCGGAGCTACGCAGCCCGAGTGCAGCAGGTCGATCAGATGCGTCATCACGGGTCGCGCCCGTTGGTTGGCGGCGACGTGGGCGGAGACGCGCGCCTGGTTCTTGGTCGCCACCTCGACCAGAACGAGGATGGCTGAGAGAACGATCATGCTGATGGCCATCGCCATCACCAGCTCGGCCAGGGTGAAGCCCCGCTCGTCCCTCACGGGCAGGCCCCCGAGGTGACGCCGCTGCCGCCGAGGAAGAGGTCAAGCGGGGTGCCGACGCTCGAGGTCCTCGACGCTGACCGCGGCGGCGCTGACGTGCTTGGCGCCGTCGTCCGCGCAGACGTCGTAGACGCTGTAGGGCAGGCCCGGGTCGTCGAGCTGGCCCGCCGAGTTGGTGTTCAGGGTGCGGGTTATCTGCGCGCCCCCGTCGGGGCAGTTGTTGTCCGCCACGCGCACGCGCGCGTTGGCGACCGGGGAGCCGGGGGACGACCCGTCGACGCCGCTCCACACCGTCAGGTGCAGCGCCGGCAGCTCGATGGTCGCGTTCTGCGTCGCCGGCCGATGGCACGAGGACGTTGGCGATCGCGGCCGCGCCCGGGTGGGTTCGCCTGCCCGCTGGGGTTGGGGTTGTCGCCCTCGCAGGTGCCGGCGTAGACGGAGTAGGGGGAGGCGAACGGGAACAGCGGGCTGGCGGTCACCTGCGCCACCCGGTTGCCCGGCGTGCCGAACGCCTTCGCGGTCGACATGCCCGTGTTGAAGACGACGATCGAGTCGGCGCTGGACGGGACCAGGTTCCCCCCCACCCTGGTTACGAAGTCCGCCTGGATGTCTCCCGGGTGGTCGTACTGGAGCACCATCGTGTTGGTGCTCTCGGCGACCACGCTGGTGCTGGTGGGCTGCGGCGGGTTGCCGTCGCGGTCGACCAGCGAGGAGCCCGACGCGGTCAGCGTGTAGTTGCCCGCCGGCAGGTTGCCGAAGATGACGCAGCCGTTGCTGCCGGTCGAGCCGCTGAAGGAGCCGGCGCCGCTCCCCGAGAGCCCGACTCCGGCGATCCCGTCGTTCTGGGCGTTCTCGACTCGAATGGCGAGGGAGCCGCTGTTGGCCGAGACCGAGCCGTTCGGAGGGGCGACGATGCTCTGCTCGCGCACAGGCGCGCGGCCGCCCATGCTGGGCCAGGTGATGGTCGAGGTGATCAGGATGTAGTCGGCAGCGGCCAGACCGGCCTGGCAGGACGCGGTTCCGGTCGCATCGGTGGCGAACTCAGCGCGGGAGGCGACCGTGTAGGGGGTGCCGTCGCTGGTGACCGTCCGCGTCTGGTTCAGGTTGGAGAGGTCGGAGATCCTCATCGCCCGCATGCGCGCCAGGTCCTCCTCGGCGATCCCGTGAGCCCGCGCGCGATGTCGCTCCTCCGAGGTGGATCGCGTGGCCGCCTCCACGGCCCCGAGCACGCCGACGGCGACGATGACCACGAGCCAGACGCGCTCACCACCACCTCGAGCAGGGCGAAGCCGGCCTCGTCGCCTGCCTCGGCGCGAAGCCGGCGAAGTCGCCTGCGAATGCCTGAGGCCTCCATGCCTTTCCAGTCCTCGCTCGAACGTCGGTCCACGCTCA
Source organism: uncultured Solirubrobacterales bacterium (assembly GCA_963746615.1). Lineage (GTDB taxonomy): Bacteria > Actinomycetota > Thermoleophilia > Solirubrobacterales > 70-9 > SHVA01. Next base: position 21,244 of record CAVVBU010000012.1, read on the forward strand.
TGGATCGGCGCTTCAGCTGGGCGACTGAAGCCGCGCCACCACTATTGGACGCACTTGGCCGAGCGCCGGAATCCGCAGGGCAGGGGGAAAGCGAAGGGCGGGCCGCTGGGCCCGCCCCTCGACTCGTCTGACTCGAAAGTCAGCCGCCTGAACCGACTAGTCCCAGGTTCCGTCTGCGGGACAACCGGCGTCGCCGGCGGTCGCGCACGTCAGCGACGTGGTGCCGTCGGCAGCGCGCGAGATGTCGAACGTGTTGCCGGTGTCCGAGGTGACGCGGACGGTGTAGCTGTCCGCGGCCACGGCCGGAACGGTCAGGGCGGCGCCGTTCAGCGTCGCCTCGATGTTCTGGAGCGCGGCAGCGGTGCCGCCGGTGTACGCGCCGTTGTTGTCGGTGGCGTACGTCTCCATCGCGGTCTCGGCGGTACGAACCGCCGCCTTGGCGTCGGCGTCGCGCGCCTTGTCGCGCTGGTTGAAGAAGGACGGGATTGCGATCGCGGCCAGAATGCCGAGAATCAGCATCACGACCAGGAGCTCGACGAGGGTGAAACCCCCCTCGCGCCCGGACCTTTCCCGGAGCCTCTGCAGCATTTGAGTACCTCCTTGACTCTCTGCTGTCGCCAGAGCCCCGATCGCCGCTGGTGTCGACAGACCCCGGTGGCAGCTCGGCCTGCTCCTTCATGGAGCCCCGTTGCTTTGCGCCCCCGCCTCGCGACGGGTTTGCCCTTACACCAGGGCACTGGCCTGTCTTCGTTACGCCGCTCCTATCGGCCCGCCGCGAGACGACTTGAGCGATTGGGGCAAAAGTCAGTACGCGCTCCTGCGGCGCGACATGGATCATGCGTTCAGCGCTGGCCGTGTGTTGGCTCCGGCGCGCCGGCCCCGACCAACTACTCAGTACGGATCGGCCCAGTGTGGGTCAGCCGCCCGAGCCCACCTGCTCGAGCAGGTCCGCCGCCCTAACGGTGCCCTCGGCCGCCTGGGCCCGGCGCGAGATCGGCCCCAGCCGCGCCTTCAGCGCGTCGTCGGCGAGCAGCGTGGACACGGCGTCGCGGAGCTCGGCGGGCTGGTGCCCGTAGGTGTCGAGCCTGATGCCGCACCCCGTCTCCTCCATCCGCTGGGCGTTGTCGTACTGGTCCCAGAACAGCGGCAGCACCACCATCGGCTTGCCGAAGTGGAGGCACTCGGTGACCGTGTTGTTGCCGCCGTGCGTGATCACCACGTCGACCTGCGGCAGGATCGAGGTCTGGGGCAGGAACTCCTCCCCGGTCATGTTGTCGGCGAGCTCGAGCTGGTCGTGCTGGGGTCCCTTGGAGACGATCACCCGGTACTCGCTGTCGGCGAGCGAGGCGATCAGCTTGCGCATCAGCTCGACGTCGGCCGACCCGAGCGAGCCGAGGCTGAGGTAGACCAGGGGCCCCTCCCCCGACGCCAGGGGCTCGGGAAGCTCCCAGGGCTCGTCGGTGGCGCGGACGCTCGTCTCCAGGTTCTGCCAGGTGCCGGCGAGCGGGATCGCGCGCCGGTAGTCGACCTCCGGCGGGTAGATCCAGAGGTTTAGGAGGGGCGAGGTGTGAATGAACTCCAGCTCCGGCAGGGGCGGCGCGCCGCGCTCGCGGCAGAACTCGCTGAAGCTCCCCTGCATCTCGCCCAGCGCCCGGCCGTACTCCTCCCGGTAGGGCTCCCACTCCGATCGGTCCGCGGCGGGATAGCCGCTGAAGGGCGGCGGCACCTCGGGATCCTTGACCTCGGCGGGGTTGCAGGAGACGATCCGCACCCAGGGCCGCCCGGACGCCGGCAGCGCCGGGAAGGAGACGACGTTGTCCTCGACCAGGACGTCCGGCCCGACCTCGTCGATGATCTCGACCAGGCGCTCGTCCACGTGGCGGGCGCCGTCGATCAGAGCCTGGAAGGTCGGCCCGATGAACTCCGACAGCTGCTCGATCGTCGGCTTGCGAAAGACCGGCGCCGTGTCTCGGATGAAGTCCTTCCAGAACTGGCCGGGGTCCTCCTCCGTGTCGGAGGGCGGCTGCAGGCGCATCAGGCGCTCCTCGAAGCCCTTCTCCTCCAGCGTCCCCGCGAAGGACTCCTCGATGATGAAGACGACCCGGTGGCCGCGGCGCCGCAGCACGTTCCCAATCCCGACGCAGTTGTTGGTCGGGCCGTAGGCGCCCTCGGGGAAGAAGACGAAGGTCCTGCTCATCGGCGCCGCAGTCTATGTCGCGGCCCAATCAGGCGGGCCCGCTACGCGCAGGGCCGGAGCCGCACGACCGGCCCATCCCAGGCGCGCCCTTAGCGAATCTTGTCGTAGAGGCTGAAGATCGGCAGGTACATCGAGATGACGATGAAGCCGACCATGCTGCCGACGAAGACGATCAGCACCGGCTCGAGCAACGCGGTGAGGGCCTTGACCTTGGCGTCGACCTCCTCCTCGTAGAAATCGGCGATCTTGGACAGCATGTGCTCGAGCTGCCCGGTCTCCTCGCCGACGGCGACCATGTGGCTGACCATGGCGGGGAAGAGCGGGTTCTTCCTGATCGGCGCGGCGATCGAGCCGCCGCTCTTGACCGAGGCGTAGACGTCGTCCATCGCCTTCTCCACCATGGCGTTGCCCGAGGTCTGACCGGTGATCTTGATCGACTGCAGGATCGGAACGCCGGAGGCGACGGTGCCCGAGAAGGTCCGCGACCAGCGCGCCAGCGCCACCTTCTGCACGACGTCACCGATGTTGAAGGGGATGCGCAGCTTGACCGCGTCCCACTGCTCACGGCCGCGCTCGGTCTTCTTCCACTGCACGAAGCCGAAGGCCGCCAGCAGCACGGCGGGCAGCAGGATGAACCAGTAGCCGGTGATCGCGTCGGAGGCCCCGACCGTGATCTGGGTCAGCAAAGGCAGGTCGGCGCTCTCGCCCGGCGTCTCGGCGGCGATCTCCTCGAAGATGCCGACGAAGATCGGCACGATCCAACCGACGACGACGAGCATGATCACGGTCGCCAATCCGAAGACGAAGGCCGGGTAGGCCATCGCCGAGCGGATCTGGCGTCGTAGGGCGTCGAGCTTCTCGATCTGGAAGGCGACCCGGTCGAGCGCCTCCTCCAGGCGGCCCGAGCCCTCGCCCGAGCGCACCATCGCCCGGTAGAGGGAGTCGAAGATGTGAGGGCGGCGCTCCATCGCGTCGGCGAGCGAGCTGCCGGCCTCGATGTCCTGGCGGACGCCGATGGTCGCCTCCTTCAGCCGCTCGTCCTCGGTCTGGTCCTCGAGCGTGTAGAGCGAGCGCAGCATCGGCATCCCCGAGGCGACCAGGGTCGCGAACTGGCGCGAGAAGACGGCGAGCTCGCGCATCGGCATGCCCTTGAAGCGGTCGAGCAGCCGCTCCAGGTGCACCGCCTGGCGCTTCTCGGAGACGTCGAGGACGATCAGCCCCTTCTGGCGGAGCTGCTCGGTGACCTGCGACTTGGTGTCGGCCTCGAGCTCGCCCCGCGAGGGGATCCCGGCGACGTCGACGGCGCGGAAGGCGAATGTGCTCATCGGCCGGCCTCCATCTGGCTAGGCGGCCGCGAACACCTGCGGCGTCGTCTGGTCGCCGCCCAGCAGGCGCTTCAGCTCCTCGGGCACGGCGGCGCGCTGTTCGGCCAGGGAGCGGGTGATCTTGCCCATGCGGACCAGCTGCGCGAGGTGGGCGTCCATGGTCTGCATCCCGATCGAGCCGGAGGTCTGGATCGCGGAGTAGATCTGGTGGGTCTTGCCCTCGCGGATCAGGTTTCGCACGGCGGGGGTCGGGACCAGCACCTCGCAGGCGCAAACCCGACCGGAGCCATCGGAAGTCGGGAGCAGTTGCTGGGTGACGATCCCCTGCAGGCTGATGGAGAGCTGCATTCGCACCTGCTGCTGCTGGTGGGGCGGGAAGACGTCGATGATCCGGTCCACCGTCTGCGAGGTCGACTGGGTGTGCAGGGTGGCGAAGACGAGGTGCCCGGTCTCAGCCGCCGTCAGGGCGGTCGAGATCGTGTCCAGGTCGCGCATCTCGCCCACCAGGATCACGTCGGGGTCCTCGCGCAGGGCCGAGGTCAGGGCCAGGGAGAAGGTCTCGGCGTCGGCCCCGATCTCGCGCTGGTTGACGATGCACTTGTGGTGCGGATGCAGGAACTCGATCGGGTCCTCGATCGTGAGGATGTGCTCCTCGCGCTCGCGGTTGATGATGTCCAGCATCGCCGCCAGGCTGGTCGACTTGCCCGAGCCCGTCGGCCCGGTTACGAGGACGAAGCCGCGCGGCTTCTGGGTGAACTCCTTCAGCACCATCGGCAGGCCGAGGTCCTCGAGCTGGGGGATCTCGTGGGGAATGCGGCGGAAGGCGGCGCTGATCGAGCCCCGCTGGAAGAAGGTGTTGACGCGGAAGCGCGCCACGCCCGGCACCGCGTAGGCGAGGTCGAGCTGCTTTCGGTTCTCGAAGCGCTTGCGCTGGTCGTCATTGAGCAGGCTGTAGACGACGTCGCGCGTCTGCTGCACCGAGAGCGGCCCGTATTCGTCGAGGGGAACGATTCGACCCCTCACCCTGATCGCCGGCGGGTAGCCGGGCGAGAGATGGACGTCCGAGGCCTTCTCGGTCACCATCCTCATGAGGACGTCGGCGAAGTCGAATGTGACCGTGCCTTCCATGGCGGCTCCTTGCCTCTAGATCGTCCGCCCGGCGCCCGGACTTGAGCGGCTGCAAGCCTGGCGGTTGCTAGCTGGCGACGCGGGCGACCTCCTCGATGCTGGTGATCCCGGACCGCACCTTCGCCAGCCCGTCCTCGCGCAGGGTCACCAGACCCTCCTCGCGCGCGACGCGGGCGATCTCGGCCTCGGGGGCCAGCGACACGGTCATCTCCTTGATCCGCTCGCTCATCACCATCACCGAGAACAGCCCCGAGCGGCCGCGGTAGCCGATGCGGTTGCAGCGCGAGCAGCCGACCGCCTCATAGGCCTCGACGTCGGTGCCGACGCGGAAGCCGGCCTCGGTCAGGGCCTGCTGCGGGATCACCACCCGGCGCTTGCAGTGCGCGCACAGCCTCCGCGCCAGCCGCTGGGCGATGATGCAGTCCACGGCCGAGCCGACCAGGAACGACTCGACCCCCATCTCCTGCAGACGGGTGATCGCGCCGGGGGCGTCGTTGGTGTGCAGCGTGGTCAGCACCATGTGGCCCGTCAGCGCCGCCTCGATCGCGATCCGGGCGGTCTCGGCGTCCCTGACCTCACCGACCATGATCACGTCGGGGTCGGCGCGCAGGATCGATCGCAGGCCGGTGGCGAAGGTGAGTCCCGCCTTGCGGTGGACGCTGATCTGGTTGACGCCGGAGAGCCGGTACTCGACCGGGTCCTCGACGGTGACGATGTTCTTGTCGACGCCGTTGAGCACCTGGAGGGCGGCGTAGAGCGTGGTCGACTTGCCCGAGCCGGTGGGCCCGGTGACCAGGACTGCGCCGTAGGCCTTGCGGAAGGCGTCCTGGAAGCGCTCCAGCGCCTCGCCTTCCACCCCCAGCTCATCGAGGGTCCGAAGCGCGGAAGCCTCGTCGAGGATGCGGATCGAGGCCCCCTCGCCCCGCTGGGTCGGCAGCGTGGTCACGCGCAGGTCGATGCGCCGGTCCTCGATGTTGACCCCCACCCGGCCGTCCTGGGGCATTCGCTTCTCGGCGATGTCGAGCTCGCTCATGATCTTGATTCGCGAGACGACGCCGGAGACCATCCGCTTCGGCACCCTGGCGGCCTCATGGAGCACGCCGTCGACGCGGAAGCGGACACGCATCTCCGCCTCCTCCGGCTCGAAGTGGATGTCCGAGGCGCCCTCTGCGACCGCCTGGCCGAGGATGCTGTGGACCAGCTTCACCACCGGCGCGTCCTCTGCGGTCGCGCGAAGGTCGGTGACATCGGCCTCGGGCTCTTCCTCCTCGTCGCTCTCCTCGACCGCCTCGGTCATCGCGCTCTGCAGGGTGTTGAGCCGGCTGACGAGCGCGTCGATGTCGTCCGACGAGGCGACGGCGACCCGGCACTTGAGCCCCGTCGCCATCTGAACGTCGTCGATCGCGAGCACGTTGGCGGGGTCCGCCATCGCCAGCAGGATCGTGCCCTCGTCCACGTAGCCGACCGGCACCGCCTGATAGCGGCGGGCGGAGTCGATCGGCAGCAGGTTGGCGGCGCCCATGTCGATCGGGAACTCGCTCAGGTCGACGTAGAAGAGGCCGTAGCGCTCGGCGATCGCGCGCGAGAGCTGGTCGGAGTCGATCGCTCCCTGCTCGATCAGCAGGTCCTCCGGCGCACCACCCTGGTTGCGGGCGGTGGCGATCGCCTGCTCCACAAGGTCCTTGCTGGCGTAGCCGAGGTCGACGATCACGTCGGTGATGAAGCGCCCCGACCTCGTCGAGGTGTCCCGCGGAGGGATCAGCCCCGGGACGCCCGAGTCCGGGCGCTCTTCGGCGCGCGCCTCCGCCGCCTGTCCCGGCGAGGGAACGGGTCGCAGATGAGGGGGCCGGTCGGCCACGGTGTGCCCCCCTAGCGGGGGTGGTAGGGCAGCTTCGGCCCGTCGTAGACGGCGTCGCGAACCGCCTGCTCGACGCTCGCGGCCCCACGGAACCCGTAGCTGACCTCCGCCTCGGGAACCCCGCCGCTGAGGCGCCGGGGCCGAACCACCACCAGAGCGGGGACCCGGTCCACGCCGACCCCCTGTGTGATCCGCGCGTAGCGCGCGATCCCCACCGCGCGGGTGATGAAGACGGCCACCCCAGCGTCACCCCTGAGGCCCTCGACCGCGCTTCGCACATCGCGGTCCTCGATGCCGGCGCCCCTGACCACCAGCAGGACGATGGTCTGGCCGTCCCTGTAGGCGCTGAGCACCGGCCTGGGCAGGCCCGGTCCTGCGGTCAGGGCGGCCGCGCCGGTTGCCGGCGCCGCGGACGAGTCAACCGGCGGAGCCGTGCTCGGCTCCGTTCCGGTGGACGCCGGCGGGGTGGCCGGCGAAGTGGTCGGAGCCACCCCCGCCCCGCTCGCATCGGGCTCGGTCGAGCTCGACTTCTTGCCGCCCGTGAGCGCACCCGTCGCCAGCAGCAGGGCGCCCGCGACCAGCAGGACGCCGATCACGGCGAGCTGGACGGTCGGGTTCTCGTTCAGGGACTTTCTCATGGTTGAGCCGGGTCTTCGGTCGCGGGACTAGTTGCCGCCTCCCTCGAACATCTGCTCGGCGAGGCTGGGCTCGCCGTTCTCGCTCGGCGCCGCCGCGCCGTCGGGCTGCGCCTCGGGCTCGGGGGCCCTGTCGCTCTCCGGCATCACCTGCTCGATGCCCGACGCGCGCTGGCCCCGGGCCGACAGCATCAGCTTGAAGTCGTGCGGGCTGGAGGCCGTCTGCATCGCCACCTCCTCTGAGATCAGCCCGCCGGTGACGTAGCCGAGCAGCGCCTGGTCGAAGGTCTGCATCCCGTAGAACTCGCCCTCGGCGATCACCTCGCTGATCTTGGCCGTCTCCTCGGGATTCAGGATCAGGTCCTGGATCCGGCCGGTGACGATCATGGACTCGGCCACGGCGATCCGGCCGTTGCCGTCCGCCCGCGGAACCAGGCGCTGGGAGATGGCGCCCCGCAGCGTCGAAGCCAGCATCACCCGGGCCTGCTGCTGCAGGTGGGGAGGGAAGAAGTCGATGATCCGGTTGATCGTCTCGGTCGCGTCCAGGGTGTGCAGGGTCGAGAGCACGAGATGGCCGGTCTCCGCCGCCGAGAGGGCCGTGCGAACGGTCTCCTCGTCGCGCATCTCGCCGATCAGGATCACGTCCGGGTCCTGTCGCAGCACCCGCCTCATCGCTTGGGCGAAGCTCTTCGTGTCCGACCCGACCTCGCGCTGGTTGATGATCGAGAGCTTGTCCTGATGCAGGTACTCGATCGGGTCCTCGAGGGTGACGATGTGCCGCGACTTGCTGGCGTTGATCTGCTCGATCATCGCCGCCAGGGTGGTGGACTTCCCCGACCCCGTGGTGCCGGTGAGGAGGATGATTCCCCGCGGCTCCTCGGCGAGATCGCGGACGACATCGGGGAGCCCGAGCTCGTCGATCGTTCGCGCCGCGAACGGGATCGCCCGCAGGGCGATCGACACCGCCCCCCGCTGGCGGAAGGCGCTGACGCGGAACCTCGAGACGCCGGGGAGCTCATAGCTGAAGTCGACCTCGCCCGACTCCTCGAACTCCGTCAGATGGTGTTCGTCCGCGATCTGGTGAAGCGCGCGCTCGGTCTCGTGCTCGGACAGCGTCTCCGCATCCTTCAGCGCCCAGAGAGCACCGTGAACCCTGGCCACGGGAGGAGAGTCCATCTTGAGATGGAGGTCCGAGCCCTCGTGCGCGACCAATTCGCGCAGGGCATTGTCGATGTCAAACCCCATCGCAACCGCTATCGGCATGCGACGGGGTCGGCCTTAACGCCCGGCTTCCCGCCGCCGGCGGGCCCCGGGCGGGCTCTACGGCTTGATCTCCTCGATCACCTCATAGACACCCTCGAGCGGCATGTCGTCGACGAACTTCGCCATCGCCTCCTGGCGCTTGGCCTCGGCGTCCTCGTCGAAGTCGATGTCGCCCTGCTCGCCGTCGAAGATGCCGAACGAGATCACCTCGTTCTCATCCTTGACGTTGCGCGCGTGGTAGATGGCGACGGCGCCGGCGGGCGGCTCCTGGTCGTCGACGCCCGTGCCCCAGGCCTCGCGGAACTGCTCCCAGCTGCCCGGCTTCAGCCGGCGGCCACTGAAGAAAACCAACATCGGGATCTCCTCTCTCGTGGATGGTCCGGCCAACGATAGGGGCGGGCGGCCTACGAGGGGCGCGGCGCGTCGACCAGCAGCGATTCGGCCCGGGCGAGCAGCTCGCCGTCGGCGCCGTGAATGGCGGCGCCGGCGATGTGCTTGCGCCCATCCCGCTCGATCGGCCAGGCGGAGACCACCACGGTCTCGGCGGCCAAGACCGGCGCCAGCACCTCCACTCGCTGGCGCGCCAGGACGGTGAAGCTGTCGGTGGGGAAGGCGGCCGGGCGCTGCACCGACCAGGCGGCCCAGATCGTCGGGCAGTCGAGCGCCGCCCAGATCAGCTCATCTCCGAGCGCGCCATCGGGTCCGGCGAGATCCGGGTGCGGGGCCCAGGCCGAGCCGAGGATCCCGTCGCGCCCCGGCGGGCGTCCCATGAACAGCCGCAGGCCTTCGCCCTCGACACGGTCGGGGCCGCAGGTGAAGCAGGCGGGATACGGGTGGGCACCCTCGGCATGGATCAGATGCGCGCCCGCCACCTCGGCCTCGTCCAAATCGAGCGGCTCGGGGATCTTCAGCTCGAAGCCCGCCGGCCGCGCGTCGAGCACGACCGTCTCCCCGTCGCGGAGCTCGAAGGCTCCGTCGGCCGCGCTCAGCTCGAGCTCGCGCTGCATTGGCGGCAGGCTGCGCAGGTTGACCTCCGCCGGGCCCTCGATTCGCCTGGCGACGACTCCGGCCGCGTACCCCCCGAGGGCGCCGTCGGTGAACCCCTGGAATCGCTCAGCGAGGGTGACGGTATCCGGCACGGCCGGGATTGAGGCTTCGCCGTCAGGTCGCGGCGAGGAGGGACGGCTTCGCCATCAGGTCGCGGCACGTGGGACGGCTTCGCCATCAGGTCGCGGCGGGCGAGGGACGGCTTCGCCATCAGGTCGCGGCCACGAGCGGCCGCCCAACACAAGTCGCGGCGGCAAGGCCGCCGCTCCAAAGACGAGCGGCCTGGTGGCCGCTAGGCGACTTCGCGGAGCTTCTGAGCCTCAGCCAGAGATTGAAGCTTCTTCAGCGACTGGTTCTCGATCTGGCGGATGCGCTCGCGGGTTACGTTGAACGTTCGCCCCACCTCGTCCAACGTACGAGGGTGCTCGCCGCCGAGCCCGTAGCGAAGCTCGAGCACGCGACGCTCGCGATAGGAGAGGTTCTCGAGGGCCTCCTTCAGCGCCTCCTTGGTGAGCAGCTCGGCGGCCCGCTCGAAGGGCGACTCGGCCCGCTCGTCGGCGATGAACTGGCCGAACTCCGACTCCTCCTCGTCGCCGACCGGCTTCTCCAGCGAGACCGGGGCCTGGGCCGAGCGCTTGATCGAGTCGACCTCGTCCGGCTCAATCCCTGTTACTTCGGCAATTTCTTCAGGGGTGGGCTCGCGGCCGAGCTCGGTGACCAGCTTGCGCTCCGCGCGGCCGATCTTGTTCAGCTTCTCGACCACGTGCACGGGGATGCGGATCGTGCGCGCCTTGTCGGCGAGCGCGCGGGCGATTGCCTGGCGGATCCACCAGGTGGCGTAGGTCGAGAACTTGAATCCCTTGCGGTAGTCGAACTTCTCTGCGGCGCGGACGAGGCCGAGGGTGCCCTCCTGGATCAGGTCGAGGAAGGGGAGGCCCTGGTTCCGGTAGTTCTTGGCGATCGAGACGACCAGGCGGAGGTTGGACTCGACCATCTTCTGCTTGGCGTCGAGGTCGCCGCGCTCGATCCGCTTGGCGAGCTCGACCTCCTCGGCCGCGGTCAGCAGCCGAACCTTGCCGATGTCCTTGAGGAAGAGCTGAAGCGAGTCGGTGGTCATGTCGGGCTTCAGGTCGAGCGCCTGCTTCTGGCGCTTGCGACCGCGCTTGCCCGACTCCCGCTCGGCGTCCGCCGACTTCTGCTGGGCAGGGTCGACGTCCTCGACCAGCTCGATGCCCTGCTGCTCCAGGTGGCCGTAGAGGTCCTCGACGTCGGACTCGTCCAGCTCCACCTCGGACACCGCCGAGGCGACATCGCCGTAGGTGAGCACGCCGAGCTGCTGGCCCTTGGTGATCAGGCCCTTTACTTCCTCCATCTCTTGAAGATCCGCTACGAGCATCGAAGTTCCCGTCTTCCTTCCTGGCTTCGTCCTTTGGTGACGCTGGGTGCCGGTTGATCGGCCCTACTAAGTTCTCGCTGGCCTCGTTCACTGTCGGCGACGAGCTCGAAACCTTTACCGTGGGCCCGCAAAGGCGACGAAAACGCGGATCCCGAGCCGTTCGGATCCGCGTCGGGCGCTGCTTGGGGGACCGCCCCGTCGTCCATCAAACGTCTGTTCGTATCGTACTCGGTGTAACTTCTGAGTCTAGGGTCTGAGGCCCGCTGCAAGCCGCATTCCCACTGGAAAACAGCCAGTCTGCGGAAAAGTTCCGCTGACGACCGTAGCGAGCGGTATTACACCCGGGCGGGGGATCGTTACGGCGGCCGCTCGCTCCCGAACCGATTCGCCGCCCCCGTCCCGCAAACCTCCCCGCTGATCGCGATGAAAGCCCCCTGGCATACGGACTGGGCGCGCGCCTTCTGGAACCGCGCCTACAAGGAGAACATCACCGGCCTCTCCGGCATGGTCGCCTACAACCTGGTGCTGGCGATCTTCCCCTTCGTCCTGCTGGTGCTGTTCATCTTCGGGCAGGTTGTGAGCAGCAACGAGATCGAGCACAGCGTCGTCCTCGACATTCAGCGGCTCTTCCCCAACGTGGAGCAGGACGCGCTGGCGAACGCCATCGACCGGGTTCGCTCCAGCTCGACGACGATCGGCGTCGCGGCCGTGGTCGGCGGCCTCTGGATCGGCGCCTCCTTCTGGGGCGCGATGGACACGGCCTTCTGCCACATCTATCACGTCGAATGCCGGAGCTGGGTCGCGCAGAAGCGCTTCGCCTTCGTGATGCTGGCGGTGGTCACCCTGCTGCTCGCCGCCAGCGTCATCATCCCCATCCTCGAGGGCGTGGCCCTCTCGCAGGCCAACGACCTCCCCTTCGGCCTCTCCGACATCGGCGCCACCCGCGTCATCGTGCTCATCGCCGGCGCCTTCCTCGTCACCTTCCTTATCGCCTGCATCATCTACTGGGCGGTGCCGAAGGGTCACATGCCCTGGAGCTCGGTCTGGCCGGGAGCGCTTTTCTTCACCACCGTCACGGGGGTCGGCAACTGGGTCTTCCCGATCTACCTCAACGACGTCTCGAGCCTGACCAAGCTCGGCGGCTCGATCGGCTTCATCGTGGTGGCGCTGGTCTGGTTCTACGCGCTCAGCCTCGGCCTGCTCGCCGGTGCGGTGATCAACTCGCTGCGCCACGAGCTCGAGGACACCGGCGCCCTGCCGTGCGACGGCTGACCGCGCGAGGCGAGGCTTGACCCGGATCGCCACAGAGGGCGAGCGGGCCGAGATAACGCTGCTGCCGGACCCCAGGCAGGGACCGGCCGACCCCGCGGGGCCGGTGCGCTCGGTGCAGGAGGTCGAGCTGGCGATGCCACGGGCTCTGCTTGAGCAGCTCTGGCGTCCTGAGTTCCTGGAGCGACTCGCCGGCGCCTACTGGCGCTACCTCAACCGGCGCTCGCTCGGGCTGCTGCGCGTCGTCTACGGTCCCACCCACCGCGCGGTGGTGCTGCTGTGGAGACGGCTGGTTCTGCTCCGCTTCCGAGCCCCAAGCTACGACACGGGGGCCGGCTTCGGCAGGGTGACCTGGCGGATCGAGAGAGGGATGCTGGTGGCCCGCGGGGGTCGCGGTCGCGGCTACCTGCGGATCGACGTGCGCCGCGTCGAGCGCGCCGATCCACAAGAGCGGGCTCATCTGCTCGTCAGGGCGGAGGTTGCCAACTACTACCCGTGGCTGCGGGGCTCGGGTCGTCTGGCGCGCATCGGCTCCATCCTCTACGCCCAGACCCAGATGCGGATCCACGTCTGGGTCACCAAGGGGTTCCTGCGCTCGCTCGTGCGCCTCGATTTGCCCGAGCCTCGTCACGAGCGGCCCGGCGCCTACGAGGGCGTCTGACCCTCGACCCCGCGAAGCGCGGCCTCGATGGCGGCGTCCATCGGCGTCGGCTCGATCTCGAACAGCTCCATGCCGGACGGGTCGCTGACGATGGTCTCCACGCTCAGCCCCTCGATCAGGGGGCGGGCGACGCCGACGTCCACCGGCGTCACCAGCCCGATCCACAGCGAGGAGAGATATGGGGTCAGCGCGGGCACCCCGATCCTGATCGGCGGGCGCCGGCCCATCGCCCTGGCAAGCGCGTCCATCATCCCTCCGTAGGTGGTGATGTCGGGGCCGCCGATCTCGATCTTCCGACCGCGGGTCCCCTCCGTCCCCGGCGCGTCGGCAAGGTAGGCGATCACGTCGCCCACGCCGATCGGCTGGGTCCGGGTCGCGGTCCAGCGCGGGGTCACCATCACCGGCAGCCGCCTGACCAGGTAGTAGACGACCCGGAACGACTCGCTGCCCGCGCCGATCACCGCCGCCGCCTGGAAGTAGGTGACCGAGACGCCAGTCGAGCCGAGCACGCCGGCGGTCTCGTGGCGACTCTCCAGATGCGGCGATCCGCCCTCCGCGAGGCCGCCGAGATAGACGATGCGCTCCACCCCGGCGCTCGCGGCGGCTTCGGCGAAGTTGGCTGCGCCGAGGCGGTCGCGCTGCCTGAAGTCGGCGTCGGCGGCGCCGCGGCCCATGGAGTGAACCAGGTAGTAGGCGACCCCGACGCCGTCGAGGCCCTCGGCAAGGGTCTCGGCCCGCAGCACGTCGCCGAGCACCAGCTCGCAGCCGAGCCCGGTCAGGTCCCGAGCGCTGCCTGGGTTGCGCGCCATGCAACGGGGAGGTGACTCGCGGCGCGCCAGCTCGACCGCGAGCTGGCGGCCGATGTACCCCGTCGAGCCGGCGATGAGGGTGCGTTTGACCGTCGCCATGGCAGCAGACTAGGCGCCGGCCCGACGAGCGCCAGGGCTAGCCGTAGCGCCCGCCGGTGACCTCGCGCAGCTTCGGGCGGTCGTGGCGTCGCCTGGACCTTGCGCACGGTGCCCGAGCGCGAGCGCATCACCAGCGACTCGGTGGTGGCCTGGCCGCCGCTCAGGTAGCGGACCCCCGGCAGCAGCGTCGCCGTCGGTGACGCCGGTGGCGGCGAAGAAGACGTCGTTCCCGGCAACCAGGCCGTCGACGTCGAGCATCTCGTCGAGGTCGTAGCCGGCGTCGACCGCCGCCTGGCGCTCGTCGTCGTCGCGTGGCCAGAGGCGGCCGAGGAGCTGGCCGCCGAGGCACTTGATCGCCGCCGCCGAGAGCACCCCCTCGGGCGTGCCGCCGATCCCCCACAGCAGGTCGACACCGTGTCCTGGCGTGACCGCGAACAGCGCCGCCGAGACGTCGCCGTCGGTGATGAAGCGGATCTTGGCGCCCACCTCGCGCAGCTCGCCTGACGGCCTCCTCGTGGCGGGGGCGGTCGAGCATCGATCGACGGTGACGTCGCCGGGTCCGGACCCCTTGCGCTCGGCGACCCGGCGGACACATCGGTCAGCGGCTCGTCGAGGCTGAGCAGGTCGGCGATCTCGGGGCGCCGCCGGCGAGCTTCTCCATGTAGACGCAGGGGCCTGGGTCGAACATCGTCCCGCGCTCCGAGAGCGCGATCACCGCGAGCGCGCCGAGGGCAGCCGCGGGCAGTCAGGCGGGTGCCCTCGAGCGGGTCCACCGCGATGTCGACCTCGGGCGGGCTGCCGTCGCCGATCCGCTCGCCGTTGTAGAGCATCGGCGCCTCGTCCTTCTCGCCCTCGCCGATCACGACGAGGCCGTCCATGGGCACGGTGTCGAGCATCAGGCGCATGGCATCGACCGCCGCCTGGTCGGCCGACTCCTTGTCGCCCCGGCCCACCCAGCGGGCGGCGGCGAGCGCGGCCGCCTCGGTGACGCGGACCAGCTCGAGCGCCAGGTTGCGATCCGGCTTCGAGCCGGAGCGCACGTCGTGGGAGATGACGTGGGTGTCGGATTCCTCGGGCATCGGCGGCCTGGTCAGAATGTGGCCGGCGGTTTTCGCCGCGCCCCGCCGCCGCTCTCGACGGCGCGGAGCGCGCCGGCTGTGGCGATCCCGACCGACGCCAGCAGCGCCAGGAAGTAGCCGTAGTTGAGGCTGATGCCGATGTCGCTCTCGGCCGGCTTGTCGACGAGGCCGTTGTAGGCGATCAGCACGATGGCGATGAAGCCCACCACCATCGTCAGCTCCCCCGGCGCCCAGGAGAGCTCGTGCCCGCGGACGAGGATCCAGGCGAGGATGAAGGGGGCCGAGGCAGCCGCCAGCAGCAGCCAGCGCAGGATCGGGAAGGTGTCGAAGCCGGTGCAGCTGTAGTCGCCGTTGCCGCAGACCCAGGCGCCGGGATCGTCGCGCGCGACGCCTGAAGTCTGAGCGAGTACCAGGGCAGGAAGAGGCTGATGATGAGCACGACGGCCGCGCCCATTCCGGCGATCACCGAGCGGTTGAGCCGCGAGAAGTCCACGGCGGCGAGCTTATCCCGTCATGCACGGCAGCGCGCCGGGCGGCGGACCGATATGGTCGGCGCCGATGCAGCGCTGGGGACTGACGCTGCCGCTGCCGCGCTGCCGCTGCGCGAGCACGGAGCCGCACGTCCGCCGCGCCGAGGCGGCCGGCTACACGGACATCTGGACGGGCGAGACCCAGGGCCCCGACGGGTTCACGCCGCTGGCTCTCGCCGGCGCCTGGACCGAGCGCGCCCGCCTCGGCACCGGCGTCGTCGGCGTCTTCACCCGCGGGCCGGCGCTGCTCGCCCAGCAGGCGGCCGCCCTCGCCGACGCCAGCGACGGGCGCTTCGCGCTCGGGATCGGCGCCTCCTCGGACCGCATCGTCGAGGGCTGGAACGGGATGACGTTCGAGCGGCCGCTGTCGCAAGGTCTCGGAGACCGTCGACTTCCTGCGCGCCGCCTTCGCCGGCGAGCGGACCGACGACCGGCTTCAAGCTCGAGCAGGCCCCCGCCGCCGCCCTGCCGATCGTGCTCGCGGCGCTGCGGGGCAAGATGCTGCGGCTGGCGGTCGAGAAGGCCGACGGCGCCTTCACCAACTTCCTGCCGCTGTCGGGCCTGCCGAAGGTGACCGACGCAGCTCGACGGGGCGCCGGAGGGCTTCGAGCTCGCCTGCCGCTTCTTCTGCCTGCCCGGCGAGCGCGAGGAGGTCGAGCCGCTGGCGCGGTTCATGTTCTCCTCCTACATCACCGTCCCCGTCTACGAGGCGTTCTTCCGCTGGCTCGGCCACGGCGAGCGGATCGACGAGATGGTCGTCGCCTGGCCGCGAAGGATCGCGCAGGCCGCCGAGGCGGCGCGCCCTGGGAGCTGATCGAGGACATCTTCATCTTCGGTCGCCCGAGGAGATGCGCGAGCGCCTCGAGCGCTACGTGGAGGGCGGGATCACGCTGCCGGTGCTGACCCCGGTCACGACGCCGGACAGCTCGGCGAGCTGATCGAGGCGCTGGCGCCGCGCTGAGCTAGCGCGGCTCGTGCGAGCGAGCAACGCGAAGAGACCCTCGGGGTCGGTCCACCACTCGACCAGCTCGAGGCCCGCCTCTGCGTAGATGCCCTCGAGGCCCGTCGCGGGCGAACTTGGTCGAGATCTCGGTCCGCATCTCCTCGCCCGCGGTCGAAGGCGACGCATCATGTCGAGCGCGGAGATCTCGATCACCTGGCGAGCGAGCGAGCGCAGGCGGATGTCGACCCAGAGGTTCTCGTCGTCCCAGACGGCGACGTGCTCGAAGGCGTCGAGGTCGAAGTCCGCCCCCAGCTCGCGGTTGAGCACCGCCAGCACGTTCTTGTTGAACTCGGCGGTGACGCCCGGCGGAGTCGTTGTAGGCGGCCTCCAGGGTGGCGCGGTCCTTGACCAGGTCGGTGCCGAGCAGGAAGTGGTCCTCGGGGCCGAGCAGGTTGGCGACCCGGCGCAGGAAGCTCGGCGCGCTGGGCGGGCGCGAAGTTGCCGATCGTGCCGCCGAGGAAGGCGATCACCCGCGGGCCGGCGAGCGGGCATCCGCTCGAGGTCGAGCTCGAAGTCGCAGACGAGGCCGTGCGACCGCGATCCCGTACTCCGCGGCGATCGCCTCGGCGGTCTCGCGGGTGATCTCCTCGGAGATGTCGACCGGCGCGTAGGTGCGCAGGCAGCCGCCGTCGCGCCATCGCGTCGAGCAGCACCCGGGTCTTGGTGGCCGAGCCCGAGCCGAGCTCGATCAGGGTCGCCGGGCTGCCCGCGGCGGCCGCCACGATCTCGGCCGAGCGCGCCTCGAGGATCGCGCGCTCGCGCGCGTCGGGTAGTACTCGGGCAGCTCGGTGATCCGCTCGAACAGCTCCGAGCCGCGCTCGTCGTAGAAGTAGCGCGGCGAGAGCTCCTTGAAGGGCTTGGTCAGCCCGGCGCGGACGTCGGCCGCCATCCCCGACAGCGGGCCTCCCGGGGGCAGGTGGACGTCGATCGTGACCCGCTGCGGTGGCGGCGCCATCCATCTCCTAGCTGACCGCCAATCGCCCGCTCGTTCATCAGGCGTCCCTCGCGCAGCGAAGGCCGGAGAAGATCTGGCGGCGCTCCGGCAGGTCCCAGTTGCGGAAGCTGGTGGCGGATCACGTTGCGGCCGCGTCGCCCACGCGCCGCCGCGCAGCACCTTGTAGGTGTCGCCGAAGAAGACCTCGGAGTACTCGGGGTAGGGAAAGGCCTCGAAGCCGGGATAGGCCTCGAAGTCGGACTCGAGGTCCACTCCCAGACGTCGCCGAGCATCTGCACGGCGCCGCAGTCGGAGCGAGCCGTCGGCGTAGGCGCCGGCCGGCGCGCAGCCGAAGGCGAGCTGGTCGAGGTTGGCGCGCTCGCGGCTGGCGCCCGCGCGCGGCCGCCTCCCACTCGAGCTCGCTCGGCAGCCGCTTGCCGGCCCAGCGCGCGAAGGCGTCGGCCTGCGTGCCAGGAGACGTGGACGACCGGCTGGTCGGGGTCGACCGGCTCGCTGCCGCCCATCGCGGTCCGCATCCACCGCCCTCGCCGTCGCGGCTCCCAGTACATCGGCGGCTCGGCGCCGGTCGTCGGCCGACGAACTCGGCGTAGGCGCGGTTGGTGACCGGGGTGCGGTCGATCCAGAAGGGCTCCAGCTCGACCGCGTGGCGCGGGCGCTCGTTGTCGTAGGCGAAGCCGTCCGGGCCGGCGCCGATCTCGTGCTCGCCCGCCCTCGACCAGGACCATCTCCGGGCCGTCGGCGACCGGCTCGCGCGCCGGGCCGCGGTCGCGCTCGACCGGCTCGTAGCCCTCGACCATCTGGAGCAGCTGCAGCATCGTCTCGTTGTGCTGGTGCTCGTGGGCGAGCAGCATCTCGTAGACGAAGCCGTCGCGCAGCAGCGGATCGCGGTCGGACTCGAGGTCGACCTCGTCGAGCACCTCGAGGGTCCGCTCGCGCACCTCGTCCATGTAGGCGCGCAGCTCGTCGCCGCGCAGGATCGGCAGCTCGCCGCGGGTCGCGCGCGGGTTCTCGATCGCGTCGTAGAGCGCGGCCGAGCTCGCCGCGCAGCGGCTCGCGGCCGCCGACCGTCTGCACCAGCCACAGCTCCTCGAAGTTGGCGATGTGGCCGAGGTCCCAGGCCAGCGGGCTGAGGATCGGCGAGTAGACGCGGTTGAGCTGCTCGTCGGACAGCGGCTCGACCAGCTGGCAGCGTCCGCTGCCGCGCCTCCGCGAGCCGCTCGGCGATCTGCATCCTTGCTCGTGGGTGGCCGCAGCCTGGGGAGCGATCCGGAAGCCCTAGCGCTGCGACCAAAGGCGGCACCGGAAGCGCAGCCGAGGAGCCGTCGCCGGATATCGTGCGCCGGCTCGTGAATGCTGATCGAGGGCAGAGCGCGCTGGTCGCCGGCGGAGCCTCGGGGCTCGGCGCGGCGACCGCGCGCGCCCTGCACGAGCGCGGGGGCCTCGGTGGTGATCGCCGACCTCAACGCCGAGAAGGGCGAGGCGCTCGCCGCCGAGCTCGGCGAGCGCGCCAGCTTCGTCGAGGCGAACGTGATGGAGGCCGAGCCGGTCCAGGCGGCCGTCGACGCCGCCGCCGGAGGCCGACGGCGGCCTGCGGATCTCGGTCTGCTGCGCCGGGATCGGCTGGGCCCAGCGGACCGCCGGCAAGCAGGGCCCGCACGACCTCGAGATCTTCCACAACGTGATCAAGGTCAACCTGATCGGCACCTTCAACGTGCTGCGGCTCGCCTGCAGCCGCGATGATCGACAACGAGCCCGACGAGGGCGGCGAGCGCGGCGTCTGCGTCAACACCGCCTCGATCGCCGCCTTCGACGGCCAGATCGGCCAGGTCGCCTACTCCGCCTCCAAGGGCGGCATCGTCGGCCTCACCCTGCCCGCCGCCCGCGACCTGGCCAGCCGCGGGCGTGCGGGTGATGACGATCGCGCCCGGGCACTCTTCGACACCCCGCTGCTGGCGGCCCTGCCCGAGGAGGCAGCGCGCAGGCGCTCGGCGCCGGCATCCCCTTCCCCAGTCGCGGCTCGGCCAGCCCGAGGAGTTCGCCGCAGCTCGCCGTGCACATCGTCGAGAACCCGATGCTGAACGGCGAGACGATCCGGCTCGACGGCGCGCTGCGGATGCCGCCGAAGTGAGTCAGTCCGTGCCGGCGTACTCCGGATCGCGGTAGACCCACTTTCGCCACGGCGGCGTGATCGCGAAGCGAGTGCCGGACTCGCTCGCGGCGAGCGGCTCGACCGGGATCAGCGTGAGGCTGCCGCGCGGTGTCGACCGCGCTCCGGGTCCGAATAGGCCGCGCTCGATCCGGCGCGCGAGCCGCCGGGCGCGATCGCGAGAGGCGCGACGGACACCGCCGAGCTCGAGGCTGCCCCAGGCGAGCGCCGCCGCGAGCGAGCGGCGCAGGGAGGCCTCGTAGGCGTGGCCGGCGTGGCTTCCCCCCGAGACGTAGAGAGTGCCGCGCGAGCGGGTCCAGCCGCCGGGGCGGCGAAGCCCCACCGCCTCGGCCGCGCGGGTCGTCGCCCGGGAGCCGAGGTCCGATGCCCAGTCGGCCAGCCCGGGCGAGCCGTTGTAGCCGTTGTGGGACGAGGCCCGGGCGTCCACCTGGCCGTTCGGCCCGATCCTCACTTGGTAGCCCTCCCAGTCGTCCAGGTGGAAGCTCGGACGGCCGAGCGCGGCGCTCGCGCGACGCACGGCGCCGGGGGCGAGAGACCCCTCGGCGGTGGCGCTGCCCGGGTAGTAGAGCCAGTACTGGATGTAGAGCCGGCCGGCCCGCTCGCCCGAGCAGTCGTAGCCGGCGGCGAGCGCCGCCTCGGGGTCGCGGCAATCGACCACGTGGATGAACGCGACCGCCTTGCGGCCCGCGATCGACCGCCCGACCCGGCCCAGTGCAGGGCCCTCGGCGCAGTCGTCCCGGCGGCAGTCGCGAAAGTCGACCGGCAGCGTCCTCATCCCCTCCTCGTAGGTGATCCTGGGCGCGTTGTCCCTCACCTGCGAGGCGAGCTCGGCGCCGTACTCGGCGGCCAACCGGGGATCGCTTCGGCAGGGGTGCGCCAGCCGGGCTGCGCAGATCAGCCGCTCGGCGAGCGCCCTGGCGAGCGCCGGCGCCGGGCAACCGCAGCCCGGCGACCCAGGTCAGGGCGGCGAGCGCCAGGGCGACGAGCAGGACCAGGCCCAGCCACTCGACGGTCGCCTGCCCCAGCTCGCCGCGCCCGGCGCGGTCACCCCGCCTCCCGTTGATGGCACACGCGGCGAAGCTAGGGCCGAGAGTCGAACGGGTGTCCGGACCGGCTCACGATTCCGTCACGGCTTCGGGGCGAATCCCGTGTTAGGGTCGCGGCGAAATGGAAGGGACGCCCACGTCGGGCGGCGGCGGCCGCGGAGCGAAGTTCTGGCTGATGGTGGTGCTGATCGCCCTCGGCTTCCTCTTCATCGCCGTCAACTTCCAGAGCGTGAGGATCAACTTCATCATCGGCTATGCCAACGCGCCACTCGTGATCGCCCTGCTGATCGCCGGCGTGATCGGCTTCGTCATCGGGCTGGCACTCCCCCGCTTCCGCGGCTCGAGATAAGAGGGACGCCATGAGCGAGCCCACCGCGGTGGTGCGTCTCGCCTTCGACGCGGTCAACGGCGGCGACGTCGAGCGTCTGCTCGCGCTCTGCGATCCCGAGATCGAGTTGACCGACGTGCCCGCGATCCCCGGCTCGACCACCTATCGCGGCCGGGACGGCATCAGGCGATGGTTCGGGACCGTGCGCGAGGTGATGGACGAGCTGCGCTTCGAGTTCGGGGAGGCAACCGAGGCGGGCGACGCCGTGGTGGTGGAGACCACGGCCCGGGGCGTGGGCCGAGACAGCGGGGCGCCGGTCGAGTGGACCTTCTGGACGCTGTGGCGCGTCCGCGATGGCTTGATCGACTACCACCACGGCTACACGGACCGCGACGACGCCGTCGCGGCGCTGAGTCAGCAGCCTAGAGCTCGTCGACCTCGGCGGCGATGTCGGCCGCCGCCTTCTTCGCGTCCGAGAACAGCATCGAGGTGTTGTCCTCGTAGAAGAGGTCGTTGTCGATGCCGGCGAAGCCGGGGCTGAGGCAGCGCTTGATCACGATCACCTGCTGGGCCTCGTTGACCTCGATGATCGGCATGCCGGCGATCGGGCAGTCGGGGTCGTTCTTGGCGGCCGGGTTGGTGACGTCGTTGGCGCCGATCACGACCGCGACGTCGGTCCGCGGCATCTCGGGGTTGATCTCGTCCATCTCCTTCAGCTGCTCGTAGGGCACGTCGGCCTCGGCCAGCAGCACGTTCATGTGGCCGGGCATCCGGCCGGCGACGGGGTGGATCGCGTAGTCGACCTTGACCCCGCGCTTCTCGAGCTCGTCGGCCAGCTCCTTGACCGCGTGCTGGGCCTGCGCCACCGCCATGCCGTAGCCGGGGACGATCACCACCGAGTCCGCGTAGGCGAGCTTGATCGCCGCGTCCTGGGGGCCGATCGAGGTCACGGGCCGCTCCTCGGCCGCTCCGCGCGCCGGCCCGCCGGCGCCGCCGCCGAAGCCGGCGAACAGCAGGTTGCCGATCGAGCGGTTCATCGCCGTGGCCATCGCGATCGTCAGGATCGTTCCCGAGGAGCCGACCAGGGTGCCGGCGACGATCAGCGCCACGTTGTCGAGCGCGAACCCGGCGGCGGCGGCCGCGAGCCCGGTGAACGCGTTGAGCAGCGAGATCACCACCGGCATGTCGGCGCCGCCGATCGGCAGCACGAACAGGTTGCCGAGCATCGCCGCCGCGATCAGCACGGCGATGAACAGCGCCTGCGAGGGCTCGGAGTCGTGGTCGACGCCGAGCACGATGCAGCCGGCGAGGATCCCCACGCAGGAGCAGCGCGTTGACGATCTGCTGGCCGGGAACCTGATCGGCTGCCCGGGGATGATCTCCTGGAGCTTGGCGAAGGCGATGTTCGAGCCCCAGAAGGAGACCGAGCCGATCACCATCGAGAACAGGATCGGGACCAGGATGTCGAGCGGGATGTCGCCCGCCGAGCGCGAGCTCGTTGCGGAACTCGGCCCAGGCGATCAGCGCCACCGCGCCGCCGCCGACGCCGTTGTAGAGGGCGACCATCTGCGGCATCGCGGTCATCTGCACCCGCCGGAGGCGACCGCGCCGACCAGCGTCCCGAGCAGCGATGCCCGCCGACGATCAGGCCCCCGTTGCCGATCCCGTCCAGCGCCAGGGTGATCGCGACCGCGATCGCCATGCCCAGCGGCGGCGATCAGGTTTCCGCGCCGCGCGGTGGTCGGGTGGGTGCCCTGCCGGACGCCGAAGATGAACAGCGAGAAGGCGACGATGTAGCAGACCGGGACGAAGTCGGAGTTCGGCGAGAACGCGGCGAGCGGGATCACGTCAACCGTCGCCCTCGTCCGCCCATCACCCGGATGCCCCGGAGGCGTAGCCGAGGAGGCCTCCGGTTTGCTTTCGGCTTGCGGACGAACATCGCCGAGCATCCGGTCGGTGACCATGAAGCCGCCGACGATGTTGATCGTCCCGAAGACGATCGCGATCGTGCCGATCACCTTGTCGAGCGTGTCGTCGGCGAGCCCGATCACGATCAGCCCGCCGAGCATGACGATCCCGTGGATCGCGTTGGTCTGCGACATCAGCGGCGTGTGCAGCGTCGTCGGCACCTTCGAGATCACCTCGAAGCCGACGAAGGCGGCCAGGACGAAGATCGTGATCTCGGTGATCAGGTCCATCTACGACCCCCTCCGCCTTGCTCCCGCGGCCTGCTGGCCCGCCGCTTCCTTGGCGCGCTCGTTCACGATCTCGCCGTCGTGGGTGAGGCAGGCGCCGGCGACGATCTCGTCGTCGAAGTCGAGCTTCAGCGCGCCCTCCTCGATCAGCAGCTCGAGCAGGTTCGGCGAGGTTCTTGGCGTAGAGGGCGAGGCGTCGCTCGCCATCTCGCTGGGCAGGTTGACGGGGCCGATCACCTGGACGCCGTTCTCGATCACGGTCTCGCCCGCCCTTGTCAGCTCGCAGTTGCCGCCGGTCTCGGCGGCCATGTCGACGATCACCGATCCAGGCGCCATCCCCCGGACGGCGTCGGCGGTGATCAGCAGCGGCGCGTCGCGCCCCGGGATCTGGGCGGTGGTGATGATCACGTCCTGCTGCGCGGCCGCCTCGGCCAGCTCGGCCGCGCAGCTTCTCGTTCTCCTCCTCGGTGAGCGGGCCGCGCGTAGCCACCCTCGCCCTCGGCGTCCGGGACCGCCTCGACCTCGAGGAACCGGCCGCCGAGGGACTGCGATCTGCTCCTTGACGACGCGAGCGGACGTCGAATCCGGTGACGACCGCCGCCGAGTCGCTTGGCGGTGGCGATCGCCTGCAGGCCCGCCACACCCGGCGCCGAGCACCATCACCTTGGCGGGCGCGAACGGTGCCGGCGGCCGTGGTCATCATCGGGAACAGCTGGCCGGACTCGCGGGCGGCGATCAGGACCGACATGTAGCCGCCGAGGTTCGCCTGCGAGGAGAGCGCGTCCATCGACTGGGCGCGGGTGATCCGCGGGATCGCCTCCATCGCGAAGCTGGTCACCCCCTTCTCCGCCAGCGCCTTGGCGAGCTCGGCGATGGTGAGCGGCTGCAGGAGGCCGACCAGCACCTGGCCCGAGCGTAGGCGGCCGATCTCCTCGCTCGTCGGGGGCGCGACCTTGAGCACGACCTCCGCCCCCCAGGCATCCCCGCCGACCGTCGCGCCCGCCTCCGTCGTATTCGGAGTCGGGGTGGCCCGCGCCCTCGCCCGCACCGGACTCGACCATGACCTCGAGCCCCTTGGCGGTCAGCTGCTTGACCACGTCCGGGACCAGCGCCACGCGGCGCTCGCGCTCCGCGGTCTCTTTGGGCACTCCGACCTTCATCTGCGTCGGCGCTCGACGATCAGGCTGGGGAGCCGACGCCGACCAGCTCGGCGAGGCGCTCGACGGTGTGCAGGCGCTCCTCGGGCGTTCCCTGCACCGGCGAGATGATCATCCGGTCGACCTCGGCGTCTGCGAACCGCTTGATCCGCTCGGCGACCTCGTCCTCGGTGCCGATGATCGCGGTCGCGTCCACCAGCTCGTCGGGGATCGCCGAGTAGGCCTCCTCCTTCTTGCCGTCGAGGAAGAGGGACTGGACCTCGTCCGCGACCTCGCCGAAGCCGAAGCGGTGCGTCAGGTCGACGTAGAAGTTGGTCTTCTTCGGATGCCCATGCCGCCGAGGTAGAGCAGCAGGCCGGCCTTGACCACGCCGCGCGCGGTGTCGAGGTCGCCGTCGATCGCCACCTGGACCGAGGGCGAGACGGCGAAGTCCTCGCGCGCTGCGCCCGCCCTTCTCCAGCCCGGCCTCGATGTGCTCGCCCCAGGCCGATTCCCACTCGTCGACCGAGAAGAAGATCGCGATCCAGCCGTCGGCGATCTCGGCGGCCAGCTCGACCGACTTGCGGCCGATCGCGCCGAGGTAGACGGGATCTCGTTGCGGAGGGGGTGGATGTTGAGCTTCAGCGCCTTGCCCTGGCCGGTGACGCCCTCGCCCTCCGTCAGCGGCAGCGTGTAGTGCTCGCCCGAGTGCTCGAGGCGGCCCTCGCGGGCGACGATCTCCCTGACCATCTCGACGTACTCGCGGGTGCGCCCCCACGGCTTCGCGTAGGGGACGCCGTACCAGCCCTCCGAGACCTGCGGGCCCGACGGGCCGAAGCCGAAGATGAAGCGGCCGCCCGAGAGCGCGTCGATCGTCACCCCGGCCATCGCGGCGGCCGCGGGCGGGCGCGCCGGCACCTGCATGATCGCGGCGCCGAGCTGGATCGTCTCGGTCTGCGCGGCCAGGTAGGCGAGCACGCTGACCGCGTCGGAGCCGTAGGACTCCGCCACCCAGACCGAGTCGTAGCCGGCCGCCTCGGCGGCCTGGACGATCTCGATCGCCTCGTCGCCCTGGGGTCCGATCCCCCAGTAGCCGAGGTTGAGGCCGAGCTTCAGCGCCATCCGCGGGAACCCTACGCGACCTGCGCTATAGATGGGGCGATGAACGTGGCGGGCACCGCGACGGCCGAAGACAGACATCCCCCGGGCCTCTCCGGCTCCGAGGCGGCGAAGCGGCTGGCGAAGCTGGGCGAGCCCGAGGACCGCTCCAGCCGCTCGATCGCCTCGCATCGTCGCGGGCAACGTCTTCACGCTCTTCAACGCGATCATCGCCGTCTTCTTCTTCCTGCTGCTGGCGCTGGGCCTGTTCGCCGACGCCCTCTTCGGCTTCATCGCGATCATCAACAGCTACATCGGGATCCGCCAGGAGCTGAAGGCCAAGGAGGTGCTCGACAACCTCGCGCTGTTGGTCGCGCCGATGGCGAAGGCGGTGCGCGACGGGCACATCGTCGAGCTGCGCGCCGACGAGGTCGTGCCCGGCGACGCGATCCGGGTCGAGCCGGGCGACCAGCTGGTCGCCGACGGCGAGGTGATCTCCGCCGCGGGGCCTGACGCTGGACGAGTCGGTGCTCACCGGCGAGTCCGACGGGGTCCGCAAGGGCGCCGGCGACCGGGTGCTCTCGGGCGCCTTCTGCATGTCCGGCTCGGGGTACTACGAGGTCGACGCGGTTCGCGAGGACAGCTACGCCGAGCGCGTCGCCGGCGAGGCGCGCCAGTTCCGCCATCCGCTCTCGCCGCTGCAGGAGGAGGTCAACCAGGTGCTGCGGGCCACCACTTACCTGATGATCCCGCTGGCGATCATCCTGCATCGTCGCCCTGCAGGCGCGCGCCGAGCCGATCGACGAGGCGGCGCAGACCGCAACCGCGGGCCTGATCACGCTGATCCCCGAGGGGCTGGTCCTGCTGATGAGCGTCACCCTGGCGGTGGCCGCGGTGCGGCTGGCGCGGCGCGACACCCTCGTGCAGCAGATGAGCGCGACCGAGTCCCTGGCGGCCGTCGACACGATCTGCATCGACAAGACCGGCACCCTGACCAGCGGCGAGCTGGAGTTGATCGCGGTCGAACCCGCCGACCAGGCGCACCCCGAGTCCGCCCAGATGGCGCTGGCGCGCTTCGCCGCCAGCTCGGGCGAGCGCAACCGCACCCTGCAGGTGATCGCCGAGACCTACCCCGCGACGGCCGGGAAGGTCGCCGCCGAGGTTCCCTTCTCCTCCGAGTGGAAGTGGAGCGGCCTGACGCTGAACGGCAGCGGTCAGGGCGAGACCTACGTCCTCGGCGCACCCGACGTGCTCGCCTCCCAGGGCGCCCTCGAGCTGCCACCCGTCATGAGGAAGAACCTCGACGAGCACACCCGGGCCGGCCGGCGGGTGGTCGCCTTCGGCCGCGCCAACGGCCGCCTGCCCTCGAACCCCGCCAGCGAGGCGCCGCCCCGCCTCGCCCCCCTGGCGCTGGTGGTGCTGGAGGAGACGCTTCGCCCCGACGCCGCCGAGACGATCGCCTTCATGCGCGAGCAGAAGGTCGACCTCAAGCTGATCTCGGGCGACGCACGCCTCGACCGTGACCGCCGTCGCCCGCGCGGTCGGCGTCCCCGAGGACGCCGGGGTGATCGAGGGCTCCGAGCTGCCCGACGACAGGCGGCGGCCTCGCCCAGGCCGCCGAGCGGAACACCGTCTTCTGCCGGATCCGGCCCGAGCAGAAGAAGGCGCTGGTACAGGCGCTGGCCGAGCGCGGCCGCTTCACCGCGATGATCGGCGACGGCGTCAACGACGTTCCGGCGCTGAAGCGGGCCCGGCTCGCGGTCGGCATGGGCTCTGGCAGCCAGATCACCAAGGGGATCGCGGACATCGTCCTGCTCAAGGACCAGTTCTCGCGGCTGCCACGCGCGGTGGCCGAGGGCCGACGGATCGCGCGCAACATCCACCGGCTCGCGCGCCTCTACACGACCAAGACCGTTTACGCGGCGGCGCTGATCGTCATGGTCGCCGTGCCCGGCTGGGCCTTCCCCTTCCTGCCGCGTCAACTCGACGATCGCGGCCTTCCTCACCATCGGCATCCCCTCCTTCGTGCTCGCCCTGGCGCCGAGCGCGGGGCCGCTCTATCGCGGGCGCCTGCTGCGCGCGCTCGCCGCCTTCTCCGTCCCCGCCGGCCTGGCGATCGCGGCAGCGTCGCTGGCCAGCTTCTTCCTCGTCGACACCGTCTTCGGCGGCTCCCTCGAGGTCGGGCCGCACGGCGGCCACCACCACCCTGGTCGTCCTCGGCTTGGGCTTCGTCCTCCTGCTCGAGCGCGGGCCGGGGCGCGAGCACATCGCGATCCAGAGCTACATGCTCGCCCTGGTGGCGGCGCTGGGGGCGCTCTATGCGCTCGTTCTGGCGACGCCGCCGCTGCGCCACTTCTTCGACCTCACCCCGCTTGGCGGGCGGCCAGCTGTTCGCCGCGCTGCTCTCGGCGGCGGCGGGGCTTGTCCTCGCCAGCGTCGTCTGGCGGCTGCCGGCGATCGAGCGGCTGGAGGATGAGGAGCCCGGGGACGAACCCGTGAGCGAGGCCCGCGGCGCCTCCCAGGGCCTCTGGGCAGGCGCAGTCGCCCGCCGAGACCGGCCAGCCCTGATGCCCCCCGCCGCCATCCTCGACATCGACGGCACCCTGGTCGACACCAACTACCAGCACGCGCTCGCCTGGTATCGCGCCTTCCGTCAGCATGGCGTGGTGCTGCCCATCTGGCGCATCCACCGGGCAATAGGGATGGGTGGCGATCAGCTCGTGGCGGCGCTCGCCGGCGACGAGGTGGAGGGGGAGCACGGGTGACGACATTCGCGCGGCGGAGGGCCCCCTCTACATGGCGACGATCGAAGAGGTCGAGCCGCTCGAGGGCGCGCGGGAGCTGCTCGTCGACCTGAAGGAGCGCGGCCACGCCGTCGTGCTGGCTTCCTCCGCCAAGGCCGAGGAGGTCGACCGCTACCTCGACCTGCTCGACGCGCGCGAGCTCGCCGACGGCTGGACCACCTCGGCCGATGTGGAGGCGACCAAGCCCAAGCCTGACCTGGTCTACGCCGCGCTCGACAAGGCCGGCTCCGACGCCGCCGTGATGGTCGGCGACTCGGTCTGGGACTGCGAGGCGGCACAACGCGCCGGGATAGCGACGATCGGGGTCCTGACCGGCGGCTATTCGGAGGACGAGCTGCGCCAAGCGGGCGCGGCGTGCGTGTTCGAATCGATCGACGGGCTGCGCGACGAGCTCGACGTCATCGATCGCGCCGCAGCCGGCGGAGGCTGAGCGGTGACCTCGGCACCCGGGCAGCCGCGCCGGACGAAGATCGTCGCCACGGTCGGGCCCGCCAGCAGCGACCAGGCGACCCTCCGGCAGATGATCGCCGCGGGGGTCGACGTCTTCCGGCTCAACTTCTCCCACGGCGACGCCGACGAACACGCCGCCCGGATTCGCCTGATCCGCGCAGCAGCCGCCGAGCTGGAGCGCGAGGTCGGCATCCTCGGCGACCTCCCGGGCCCCAAGCTGCGCCTCGGCGAGCTCGAGGGCGACGTAGCCGTGCTGCACTCGGCATCCCGGGTGACGCTCAGCGGGGGGACCGACGCGTTGCTGGGCACCGCCGAGCACCTGCCCGTCCAGTGGGAGAACTTCGCTCGTGCGTGTGCCGAGGGAGACACGATCTTTCTCGCCGACGGCAGGGTCCGGCTCCGCGTGCTCCGGATCGACGGGGACGACGTGCTCTGCGAGATCGAGGCCGGCGGCGCCGTCAGCTCGCACCAGGGGGTCAACCTGCCCGGCGCCGACGCGGAGCTGCCCGACGCGGGCAAGCACGACGAGGAATGGGTGGAGTTCGCGATCGAGCACGAGGTGGATCTGCTCGCGGTCTCCTTCGTCCGGCGCCCCTCGGACCTGGAGAAGATCGACTGGAAGCTCGCCGAGCACGGCGCCGACATCCCGCTGATCGCCAAGATCGAGAAGCCCCAGGCGGCAGAGCGCGCCGAGGAGATCATCGCCGCGGCCGAGAGCGGGATCATGGTCGCCCGTGGCGACCTCGGCGTCGAGCTGCCGATCGAGGAGGTGCCGGGCGCCCAGAAGCGGCTGATCGAGCTGGCCGGCCGGGCCTCGAAGCCGTCTATCACCGCCACCCAGATGCTGGCGACGATGGTTCGGGCCTCCCGGCCCACCCGCGCCGAGGTCACCGACGTCGCCAACGCGATCTACGACGGGACCGACGCCGTGATGCTGTCGGAGGAGACCGCCGTCGGCGAGTACGTGGTCGAGGCGGTGCGGGTGATGGACCGGATCGCCCGTGCGACCGAGGAGCATCTGCCCTACGGCGACTGGGTGTTCAACCGGGTGGACTCGCGCGACGACGACGTGGCCGAGGCCGTCGCCCAGGTCGCTGTCGCGAGCGCCTACCGGCTGAATCTGGCCGCGATCGTCGTGCCCACCTCCACGGGGCGCACCGCGAGGCTGGTCTCGGCCTTCCGGCCACGGGTGCCCGTGCTCGCCATCTCGGAGAACCTCTCCACCGTCCGTCGCATGAACCTGCTCTTCGGCATGAGGTCGGCCCTGGCCCCCGCCGACGCGCCGCTGCGTGAGCTGCTCGAGGAGGGCGCTCGCATCGCCGTGCATGAGGGCGTGGCCAAGTCGGGCGACCTGATCGCGATCACCGCGGGCCTGCCCCAGCAGCGGCTCGGAACCAACCTCTTCGAGATCCACCGCGTCCCCTAGGGCCGCAACCTGATGGCGAAAGCCATGCGCGCGCCTGCTTTCACGCGAAAGCAGAAGTGACGATCCAAGCGAGGACTACGCTCGCTTCGGCGGCGCCTGGAAACTTGTGTTCCTTCACGCTCGTCTCGCCATCTGAGAGGATGGCCCGACATGGGGGAACGGCCACCCAGCGGTAACTCGTCCACGCAAGGTGGCCTCCGCCAGTCGACACATAGGGGGTCGCTGATGCGTCCATGGATTCGGTCGCACCTGACGTACGCCAACGTCGCCGCCACGCTGGCGCTGTTTCTGGTCGTCTCAGGGGGCGCGGCGGCGGTCACCTACGTCGTCTCCTTCAACATCCAGATCGGGCCGGGGACGGTCTCCGGCCACACGCCGCCGAGCGGCAAACACGCAACATCATCGGCGGGTCTGTGAACAGCACTGACCTAGCGAGCGGATCGGTCAACGGTGGAAAGGTCCTCGACGGGTCGCTGACCGCCGCCGACACCACCTCGCTTCAGCGCCGGGTGACAGGCGCCGGTCCGGCGGCCCAGGCGGCGACCTCGGTGACCCAAAGCGGCGCTCGCGCAGCCACCGGCGGCAATGCCAGCGGCGTCGAGGCGGCAGCGCTTGGCGACCCCGGCCTCAGGATGGGCAGCAACGTTGCGCGAGCGCACGTGACCCATCGTGCCGTCGCCGTAGAGTACGTGGCGCCGGAGGAGGTCCTCGGGCTCGAACCCGTGGGGAGTGAGAAGTAACGAGAGAGCGACCGAGCAGACAAGGAGTGGATCAAGTTGAGCATGTACGCAGTCGTTAACCCGGCCACCGGCGAGAAGCTCGAGGACTACCCCGAGATCTCCGACGACGAGCTCGACGCCGCCATCGGCAGGGCTTGGGAGGCGCGCAAAGCGCTCGCCTCGCTCTCGGCGGCCGAGCGTGCCGAGAAGATTAAGCGCCTTGGCGAGCTCCACCTCGAGCGCCGTGAGACGCTTGCCGCAATCGCGGTGAAGGAGATGGGCAAGCCGATGGAGCAGGCGCTCGGCGAGGTCGACTTCTGCGGCGACATCTACGGGTACTACGCCGACCGCACGGCGGACTTCCTCAAGGACGAGCCGATCGAGCTGCTTGAGGGCGAGGGCACGGCGGTGATCCGCCGCTCGGCGATGGGGCCGCTGCTTGGGATCATGCCCTGGAACTTCCCCTACTACCAGGTGGCCCGCTTCGCGGGACCGAACCTGATCGTCGGCAACCCGATCCTGCTGAAGCCGGCGCCCCAGTGCCCGGAGTCGGCCGAGGCGATCCAGGCGATGTACGACGACGCCCGCCTCCCCGAGGGCGCGTACCAGACGATCCTCGCGACCCACGAGCAGATCGCCGAGAAGGTGATCCCCGACCCGCGCGTGCGCGGCGTCTCGGTCACCGGCTCCCAGCGAGCAGGCGCCGCCGTCGCCGAGGTCGCCGGACGCAACCTGAAGAAGGTGGTCCTCGAGCTGGGAGGCTCCGACCCGTTCATCCTGCTCGCGACCGAGAACCTCGACGAGGTCGTCGACGCCGCGGTGGAGGCGCGCCTCGACAACACGGGCCAGTCGTGTAACGCCGCGAAGCGGTTCATCGTCGTCGACGAGCTCTACGACGACTTCCTCGCGAAGTTCATGGAGAAGATGAAGGAGGTGGAGCCCGGGGATCCGACCGAGGACCCGGCGATGGGGCCACTCTCGTCGTCGACCGCGGCGGAGCGCCTTCAGGACCAGATCGATCGCGCGAAGGCCCAGGGCGCCGAGGCCGTTCTCGAAGGCGACCGGAAGGACAACTTCTTCGGCACGACGGTCCTCACCGGTATCAGCCCCGAAAGCGACGCCTACCGGGAGGAGTTCTTCGGCCCCGTCGCGAGCGTCTACAGGGTCTCGTCCGAGGAGGAGGCGATCCGGGTCGCCAACGACACGCCGTTCGGCCTCGGCTCCTACGTCTTCACGACCGACCCTGAGCAGGGCGACCGTGTCGCCAACGACATCGAGGCCGGCATGGTCTTCGTGAACGGCGTCCTCCTTGACGGCGCCGAGTTGCCGTTTGGGGGCGTCAAGCGTTCCGGCTTCGGACGCGAGCTCGGCCCGTACGGGATGGACGAGTTCGTCAACAAGAAGCTGATCCGCGTCGTGAAGTAGCGCGCGTCGGTGGCGCTCCGCTCGGGCCGGAGCGAAGCGCCGACGGGATCCAGTTGGCAGCGAAGGGGGGCGAATCCGGGTTTCGTTGCGGCTGCGGCAAAAACTCCTTCCTCAGCCATCCCAGCGCCACCGTCCTCTGGGGGATCGTGGACTTCCGCGGAGGCCCGATTCACGTCTCGGGGCCGCCTCCCGCTGCCAATCCCCGCAGCATCGTCGTCCACCGCCGCAGCGGGCTCCGCCCGGACACGTCGTCCACCACAAGAGCATCCCGGTGACCACCCCGCACTCACCGTTGTCGACCTGGCCGCCTGCAGTTCGATCGACCGCTCTCGCTGACATCCGCGCTTCTGCTTTGCGCGAGAAGCAGAAGCCAGTGCGTGAAGCGCCTATCTCGGCGCGTGAAGCGCCTACTTCGGCGAGATGACGTACTGGGTCACGATCAGGTTGGCGACGAGGCTCTCCTCGCCTGCGCGGCGAATCCTCACCTCGACCACGTGGGTGGAGCGGCCGGCGTGCAGGTGCTCGGCGGTCGCGATCAGCTCGTCACCCGGGCGCCCGGCGCCGAAGACGTTGAGCTTCATCTCCACCGTGGTGAAGTCGTGGCCGGGCGGCAGGTGGCGAAACGTCTGCCACGCGGCGACGGTGTCGGCGAGGGCCACCCAGGCGCCGCCGTGAACCGAGCCCGCCGGGGTGCAGGTGGCGCCGATCGACCACGATCCGACCCACCGAGCGCTCGTCGCTGATCTCCAGCGGCTCGACGCCCAGGTCGGCGGGGAAGCTGCTCGACGAGCCGCTCCTTGAGCGCCTCCACGGTGACTCTGCGGCGAGATCCTCGGCACGGGGCGGGATCCTTCTTCGTCTCGGGATCGGCGCCCGCCCGGCGGCGGAGATCCGAGTCGGCCAGGCCAAAGTCGCCGAACGGCTCGTCGCGCTCGCTCACCGCCTGCTCGAAGCCGGCCTCCGCGGCGCGGCCGGCCCAGTCGTGACCCTCGGGGGTGTGGCGGGCGATGCCGTCGAAGAAGGTCCCGAGCGCCTGGGTGGCGTGCGAGCCCCTGGGCGCAGAGGGCCTGGTTGACGAGCAGCTTGTGCATGACCAGCTGGTTCACGGGCAGGCGGGCCACGCGCTCGCAGAGCGCCTCGAACCGCTGGTCGAGGTCAGCCGCCGGCGCGCGCACTCGCTCGCCAGCCCCCACTCGACCGCCTGGTCTCGCCGTCGATGCTGTCGCCGGTGAGCAGCAGCCGCTTGGCCCGCGCCGGCCCGATCCGGTGGGCCCACAGCGCCGTCGTCGGCACGCCCCAGACGCGGGCAGGCGGGTAGCCGATCTTGGCCCGGTCCTCGGCCACCAGCAGGTCCGAGCAGAGCGCCATGTCGGTCCCGCCCGCGACGCAGTAGCCGTGCACCTTGCAGATCACCGGCTTCTCGGAGTGGAACAGGCTCATGAAGCCACGGGCGTTTCGGCTCATCATCTGGAAGTCGACGACCGGATCCCAGACCGCGCCGGGGACGTGGTTGCGGGCGATCGTCGCCGGATCGATCGGCGACCCCGGCATCGCCGCCTCCTCCTCGGCGTGGCGTCCGGGGGCGGCCTGGCCGCCTCCTCGGGTTCGCTTCCGGGGGCGGCTGGGCACCCGGGTCGACCTCCATGACCCTGCCGCTCCTTGTTCATGCGCTCCGCCGAAGCCACCAGGTCGTAGCCGCCGCAGAAGCCCGGAGCCGTTGCCGGCCAGCGCGATCACGTGGACCGAGGGGTCGAGGTTCGCCCGCTCGACGCACTCGGTCAGCTCGCGCGGCATCTCCAGGGTGATCCCGTTGCCGCGCTCGGGGCGGTCGAGGGTGACGCGGGCGATCGGCCCGTCTACCTCGTAGGTCAGTGTCTCCAGCTTGTCCACGTCCGGCCTCCTCACAATTAGACTGGCGCCGCAAACCGACCGAGGGAGACTTTCATGAGGGAGAGGCAGACGGGCGCGAGCAGGAGAGCGCCGCGGCTGGGGGCGCTGATCGCAACGCTGGGCGCCGGGCTGTCCCTGGTCGCCTGCGGCGGCTCGAACAGCGGCGACAATTCGGGCGGCGGCTCGAGCGGCGGCGGTGACAGCGCCGACCAGTTCACCAGCTCGGGCTTCCAGGACGCGCTCGACGCCGTCTCCGACAAGGAGGGAACGAGCAACTTCGGCCTGCTCAAGGTCCAGATAACCGAGGGCGGAACCGAGTTCCAGATCCGCGACGGTGAGCGGGCGCGGGGCTACGTCTACACGACCGACGGCGACCTGGTCGACGAGGACGTGCAGATCATCGGCCCGGGCAGCCTGGAGGGACAGGACTTCCCCTTCGGCGACGTCGACGCGGCGGCGATCGACAAGATCGTCCCGGCGGTCAAGGACCAGGTCGGCGCCGGCGACGCTCAGGTGACCGTGATGACCCTGGAGAAGGGGCTGACCAACGCCGAGCTCAAGTGGACGATCAACGCCGACGGCGGCGGCCGCACCGGGCTCGTCTACACGGCCGATCCGAGCGGCTCCAACGTCGGCAACCCGGCCAGCGCGGCGCTCGAGCAGGCGAAGAAGGCGGCCAAGCAGGCCCAGCCCGCGCTCGGCATCGCCAAGTGCATCCAGCAGGCCGGCGGCGACGTGCAGGCGATCCAGGCCTGCACCCAGTAGGGAAGCTGGCGAAGGGAAGTTGGCCAAGACGTACGTCGGATTGGAGGTGGCGGGCCGAGAGGTCCGCCTCTCCAGCCCCGACAAGGTCTTCTTTCCCAAACCGGGCCACACCAAGCTCGACCTCGCCAACTACTACGTCGCCGTAGCCGACGGCGCGGTCACCGGCCTGCGCGAGCGGCCCGGGACGATGAAGCGCTTCGTCGACGGCGCCCGGGGTGATTTCTTCTTCCAGAAGCGGGTGCCGAAGGGGGCGCCGGACTGGCTGCAGACCGCGACCGTCACCTTTCCCAGCGGGCGCAGCGCCACCGAGCTGGTGGTCAACGACGCCGCCCACCTGGTCTGGGCGGTCAACCTCGGCGTGATCGACTTCAACCCCTGGCCGGTCCGGCGCGCCGACCTCGACCACCCCGACGAGCTCAGGGTGGACCTCGACCCGACGCCGAGGGTGCGCTGGAACACGGTGCGCACGGTGGCGCTGGTCGTCCGCGAGGTGCTCGCCGACCATGGCCTCACCGGCTTCCCCAAGACCTCGGGCTCCCGCGGCATGCACGTCAACGTCCGCATCGAGCCGCGCTGGGGCTTCACCGAGGTCCGCCGCGCCGCCCTGGCGCTAGCGCGCGAGGTCGAGCGGCGGGCGCCGAAGCAGGCGACCAGCAAGTGGTGGAAGGAGGAGCGCCACGGCGTCTTCGTCGACTACAACCAGAACGCCCGCGACCGCACCGTCGCCTCCGCCTACTCGGTCCGCCCCGTCCCCGACGCGCGCGTCTCCTGCCCACTCGAGTGGGACGAGGTCCCCGACGTCGATCCGGCCGAGCTGCGCCTCGACACGGTGCCCGAGCGCCTCGCCGAGCGCGGCGACCCCGCGGCGACCATCGACGAGCACGCCGGCTCCCTCGATTCGCTGCTGGAGCTGGCCGAGCGCGACGAGAGCGAGGGCCTCGGCGACGCCCCCTGGCCGCCCCACTTCCGCAAGCAGCGCGGCGAGCCCAGGCGGGTGCAGCCGAGCAAGGCGAGGCAGCGCCCGCGCTCAAGCGACGGCTGACGCGCTGCCGATCACTACGAGGTGGCGGTAAACGACCTCGTCCTCGTCCAGGGCATGCGGGACACGCGCTCGGCGCTGGAGCGCTGGAGCGCCGAGCCCTGGCCCGTGCTCAGGACCTGGCTGCTGGGGGCACTCGGGATCTCGATCGCCCTGCTGGCGACGGTTCTCGGAGTCGCCTCGGTGGTCAAGCCGGACCTCGGTTTCCTCTACGTACCCGGGATGCCGCACGGGCTCGAGCTCGAGCGGATCCTGCACACCATGGGGCGCAACTCGCTGGTGCTTGCGCTCCACGCCGTCGCCTGCGTGGCTGGATTCATCGCCGGCAGCTCGCTGGCGCTGAGCGCCTCCAAGCGGCGCGGCGTCTCGCGCTGGGTCCACCAGCGCGCCAGGCCCGTCGCTTTCGCCTGGGTGATCGCGGTGACCTGCTTCTCGCTGGTCACGCAGGCCTTCGCGCTGGGCACGATCGGATCGACCCTCGCCTACAGCACCGGGATCTCACCCGCCCTGCTCATCCTCACCGCCCTCCCCCATGCGCTGCTCGAGCTGACCGCGGTCTTCCTCCCGCTCGCCGCCTGGACGATCGCCTCCCGCCGCGACGAGTGGGACCAGCTGCTGGCCGCCACCTTCGTCACCGTCGCCGTCGCGATCCCGATGCTGCTGGTGTCCGCCGTCTGGGAGGTCCACGTCTGGCCCTACATCCTGCGGGCCGCCTCGCCCCTCATCTAGCGGGCGCGCGTCCCGCAGCGTCGGCTGTCGGCGGCGGCTCCGGCGTCGCGCGCCCCTACTTGAGCTGATCGATCGTGCACTCGCGCGGCTTCTTGTCATCGCGCCAGCGCTCGACCTTGGCGCCGTGGCGGATGCGGCCGCCGGAGACGTGGTCGAAGCTGATCTCGATCACCAGCTCGGGCCGCAGCTCGACCCACTCCAGGTCGCGGTCGGCGCTCCAGCGGCTGGGGTCGGCGGAGCCACGCTCCCCGGTCTCATACGGCTTCAGCCGCCCGAGCAGCTCACGCTTCTCCTTCGCCTTGAAGCCCGAGGTGTGGCCGATCACCCGTAGCTCCTTGCCGTCGTAGAGGCCGAGCATGAGCGAGCCGACCGTGCCCTTCTCCTTGCCGGGCCGCCAGCCGGCGACGACGCAGTCGATCGTCCGCACCCGCTTCACCTTGACCATCCCGCGACGCTTCCCGGGCTCATATGGGGCGTCGAGCTCCTTGGCGATCACGCCCTCGCCGCCCTGGAGCCAGGGGTCGGCCGTCTTCGGCGACTTCGTCAGCGGGGTCAGCTCGAGCGACCCCGCGCGCTTCTTGGCGCGCCCGCCGAGCCTCGCGATCAGCGCCTCCAGCCGCTGCCGTCGCTCCGCCAGGGGCAGCGAGAGCAGCTTGCGCCCGTCCTCGGCGAGCAGGTCGAAGGCCCGAAACAGGGCCGGGGTCTCCTCGGCCAGCATCCGCACCCGCGACTCGGCGGGGTGCAGGCGATTCTGGAGCGCGTCGAACTCCTCGCGGCCGTCGGCGTCGAGGATGACCAGCTCGCCGTCGAGGACGTAGCGCCCCGCGGGGAAGTCGAGCTCGGGGAAGTAGCGGCGCAGTGGCCGCCCGTTGCGGGACTGGAGGAAGACGTCGTCGCCGTCGACGAAGGCGAGCGCGCGGAACCCGTCCCATTTGGGCTCGTAGGCCCAGCCCTCGCCCTCGGGGAGGGTCTGGCGGGAGAGGGCGAGCTGGGGCTCGACTGGGGGTTTCAACGGGAGCGCCACCGGCGCCCGTAGGATCGCAGGGGATGGCAGACAGCTCCGACTTCGCGGTGGTGGGTGGCGGCATCGTCGGGCTGGCGGTGGCCCGCGAGCTGCTGGCGCGGCACCCCGGCGCAAGCCTGCGGCTGCTCGAGCGGGAGCCGCGGCTGGCACGCCACCAGACCGGGCACTCGAGCGGCGTGATCCACGCCGGCATCTACTACCGGCCCGGGTCGCTGAAGGCGCGCCTCTGCGTCGAGGGAGCCCGCGAGCTCTACGAGTACTGCGACGAGCGCGGGATCGAGGCACGCCGCGAAGGGAAGCTGATCGTCGCCTCCGGCGAATCGGAGCTAGACCGCCTCGGCGAGCTCGAGCGCCGCGGCCTCGCCAACGGCGTCCCCGGCCTGCGCCGCCTCGGCGGCGGCGAGATCGCCGAGATCGAGCCCCACGCCAGGGGCATCGCCGCGCTGCACTCTCCCGCGACGGGAGTGGTCGACTTCGTCGCGGTCGCCGAGGCGCTGGCCGCCGACGTGCGTGCCAGCGGCGGCAAGATCGTCACGGGTTTCGAGGTCCACGAGATGCGGCCGGTCGGCGAGGGGATCGAGCTTCGCCATCGATCGGGCGGATCGGGCGCCACCGCCGCCGGTTTCGTTGTCGTCTGCGCCGGCGCCTGGGCCGACCGGCTGGCGACGGCGATGGGCGCGCCCGCCGAGCCCCGCATCGTCCCCTTCCGCGGCGCCTATCTGCGTCTGCGCCCCGAGCGGCGCGAGCTCGTCCGCGCCAGCATCTATCCGGTCCCCGACCCCGATCTGCCCTTCCTCGGAGCCCACCTGACCCGGACCATCGACGGCGAGGTCCTGCTCGGGCCCTCCGCGCTGATGGTGGGGGCCCGGGACGCCTACGAGCCCTGGCGGCTGCGCCCGCGCGACCTCGCCTCCACCCTCGCCTGGCCGGGCACCGCCCGGCTCGCCGCCCGCCACTGGCGGTCCGGGCTCGCCGAGATGCGGCGGGCCTCCAGCCGCCGCGCCTTCGTTCGGGAGGCTCGCCGCTATGTCCCCGAGCTGAGCGCCGCCGACACGCTGCCGGGCCCGGCGGGCGTTCGCGCTCAGGCGGTCGGGCGCGACGGCGCGCTGATCGACGACTTCGTCGTCCAGCGGACCGGCCGGGCGCTGCACGTCCGCAACGCTCCCTCCCCCGCGGCGACCTCGGCGCTGGCGCTGGGACGCCTGATCGCCGACGAAGCCGCGACCTAACCAGGCGGCTGCGCCGGGATCGGCTCGACCCCGTTGCCTCTTCCCGCGACCGAGACGGTGCGCTCATAGGAGTCGCGGGCGGTCGCGGCGTCGAGCTCCCCGTCCCGGACCGCCAGGCCGACCGGCAGCACCGAGTAGTCGGGGCGACTCACGTAGACCGGCACGTAGCGGACGCCGTCCACATGCTCGCCATCGCCGTCGACGACCACGTCGAGCAGCGCCACCAGGCCGTCCTGGCTAGCCGCGGGGCAGCAGTTGATGTCCTCGTTGGAGAGCAGGTTGCCCTCGCTGAAGACGACGAACTTGTCGTTGATCCGCTCGATCGGCTGCACCACGTGGGGCCCCGAGCCGACCACCGCGGTGACCAGCGGCGAGGCCGTCAGGGCCCGCGCCTGGGCTCGCTGGTCGGCGTCGGGAGTGCTCGAGTTCTCGACCCCCCACTGGAAGGTGACGATCACGACCTCGGCGCCCGCCCGCCGCGCACGGCGCGCGTCGTCGAGCACCTGGCCGACGTCGCTCTCGTCCTGGGCGAAGTTGAGCGACCACGGCGTCGGCAGGGGGATCCCGTTGGTGTAGTCGGTGTAGGCCACCAGCGCGACCTTGACACCGTCCGCCTCGACGATCAGCGGTTTCTCGCTCTCGGCCTTGCTGGCGAAGGAGCCGGTGTGCGGCAGACCGGCCTCGTCCAGCGCCCGGCCCGTGGAGCGGATGCCCGCCATGTGCTGGTCGAGCGAGTGGTTGGAGGCGGTGTCGCAGGCGTTCCAGCCCGTCGCCTTGACCGCCCCGGCGAGCTCGGGCGGGGCCTTGAACAGCGGGTAGCCCGATGGCTCCCCCGGGCCCATCGGCGTCTCGATGTGGCAGAAGGCGATGTCGGCACCCTGCACGTAGGGCTTCAGCGGCGCCAGCATCGGGGCGAAGTCGTAGGAGCCGCCGCCGAGCGCCAGCGCCTCGGCCCAGACCGGCGAGTGGATCAGCAGGTCGCCGCTGACCGAGACCGTGAGGTGGACCGGGTTCTCGGCGCGCGCCTGGTGAAGCTGCTCTTCGGGCGAAGCGGTGGCGCCGCCGCAGCTTCGCGCCAGCAGCACGACGACCAGCACAACCGCGGCTGCCCCGCCGAGCGCGGCGGCGCGGCGGCGCCGGTAGATCTGCCGACGAGTGGGTGGGCGCCGCGGGCGGCGGGCGGGCGCTCGCCTCCTACGGCCGGGACGCCGGGGCCGTCGGGGCGGCCCACGGCCGCCCGCCGTGGCGGGGCTCCGGGCAGGCGGTCGGGCCTCGACCTCGGCGCGAGCGCGCGCTCTCGCCTCGCTGTCGGCCCGGCGCTCCTCGGGGGTACGCTCTCCTCCGCGATCCGCGATCCCCCTATTACAGCTTCGGGAGCGGACATGGGCCGAGCTCGTCAGAGCCGGGTTTGCTTGAAACTAAGGAGTAGATTTCGCTGTCTTGCTCACGACCGAGAAGGAGAGTGGCATCCATGTATGCACGAATCGCACGGTTTGAGGGCGGTGACCCCTCGCGCATGGACGAGTTGATCGAAGGCAACCGCGAGATGATCGACTCGACCTTCGACTCGCCGCCCGAGGGCCTGGAGGGCGTCAAGAGTGTCTGGATGCTCGTCGATCGCGAGAACGCCAAAGGGCTCGGCGTCACCCTTTACGAAACCGAGGAGGATCTGCGCCGCGGGGATGAGGCGCTCAACGCGATGTCGCCGGCCGTCGATACCGGTGGCGGCCGCACGGGCGTCGAGATCTACGAGGTGGCCCACCGCAAGGAGCGCGACTAGAGGGGCGCGCAGTCTGGGGCAGGTTCGCCACGGATAGCCGGGCTGCGCTGCGACCGCTGCGGAGAGAGGTCGACCTACGGTTCCGTAGCTCCGACTCGTCAGACTCTGCTCGGGCGGGTAGTTTTCCCGTTTCAGATCGCCGTCGCGACAGAGTCCTCGCTGCCTGAAAGCCCCATCCGCCGCATCAGATGGCCCCCCCGAACGCCGACACCGCCGAGCTACGCGCGCAGACCTCCGAGCTGTGGTCGCTCGGCGACCTCGCCGAGGAGCGCAAGCTGGCGCTGCGGGTCGCCTGGTCGGCCTTCTGGTCCTCGCGGGCGATCGTCTGGGCCGCGGGGATGGCGGCCGTGCTCGCCTTCGGCTGGTTCCCCGAGACGGGCGCCCGTCTCGACCCCTTCTACTTCACCCAGCCCTTCCACGACAGCTTCGCCAACCTGCTGGTCGCGCCGGCGGCCCGCTGGGACTCCTCCTGGTATCTGGCGATCGCCCAATTCGGCTACGAGGTGCCCGACCGGGCCGCCTTCTTCCCCCTCTTTCCCGCGCTGCTCAACATCGGCGGCAGCCTCACCGGCTCGGCGCTCGTCTTCGGCATCCTGCTCTCCTCCGCCTGCGGCCTGGGGGCGCTCTATTTGATGCACAGGCTGGTCTCGATCGACTTCGGGGTCGAGCGCGCCCGGACCTCGGTCTGGATGCTGGCCTGGTTCCCGAGCGCGATCTTCCTCTCGGCCGTCTATACGGAGGGGCTCTTCCTGCTCCTTTCCCTCGGCTCGCTCTACGCCGGCCGCCGCGGCCGCTGGGCGGTCGCCGGCCTGCTCGGGGGCTTCGCCGCGGCCACTCGCAGCAACGGGCTGTTGATCCTGGTGCCGCTCGCGATGCTCTACCTGTACGGGCCGCGCGCCGACCGGCCGCCCGAGTCGCAGGGCGGCCTGCGCCCCCGCTACCGCCTGCGAGCCGACGCAGCCTGGCTGGCGCTGGTTCCGGCGGGCGTGCTCGCCTACCTCGCCTACCTGGGCGCGGCCTTGGGCGACCCACTCGCCGCCTTCACCGCCCAGTCGGAGTGGGCGCGCTCGTTCGTGCCGCTGGGCGCAATCGCCCTCGGCGCCGAGAGCGCCGTGCGGGGCTTCGTCGAGCTGCTGCCCGGGGTGGGCCCGGACAACGTCCTCTCCCACGGGCAGAGCCCGGAGGTGATCGCGATCCGGGAGATCGTGCTCTTCGGCTTCCTCGGCGCGGCCCTCTGGCTGACCTGGGAGTGCTGGAAGCGCCTGCCCGCCGCCTACACCGCCTACGTGATCTGCGGCCTCGCGTTGCCGCTCTCGGTCCCCGGCGCCGACCAGCCGCTGATGTCGCTGCCCCGCTTCATGTTCGTCCTCTTCCCCTTCTGGATCGCGCTGGCCCTCTGGGCCCACGAGCGCGACAGGGTCCGGCCGGTGCTGGTGGTGCTCGGCGTACTGCTTGCGGCCTGGAGCGGGCTGTTCGCGACCTGGGCCTGGGCGCCATAGCGGCCACCAGGCCGCTCTCCCTCGGAGCGAAGGGCGGCGGCCGCCGTGGCCGCGACCTGATGGCGAAGCCGCGCGGCGGCGCTTGGCCGCGACCTGATGGCGAAGCCGTCCCGCGGATAGGCTGAAGCTGCGATGGGAGCAACCGAGGCCGCCGACGAGAAGCAGGCCGACCAGGCCGTCTCCTCGTTCGCCAAGTCCCTCTTCCTCGGCGAGATCCACGACGAGCTCGTCTTCCCCTGGCCCCGGCCCGACCCCGACGAGCAGGAGCGGATCAGGGGCCTGATCAATTCGCTGCGGGGCTTCTGCGACGAGCACTACGACCCGCGGCGGGTCGAGGAGGAGCGCTGGGTCGGCGACGAGGTCATCCGCGGGCTCGGCGAGATCGGCATCCTCGGGCTCTACGTGCCCGAGGAGTACGGTGGCCAGGGGCTCTCCCAGACGGGCTACTCGCGGGTGTTCGAGGCGATCGGCCAGATCGACGGGACCCTGGCGATCGTGCTCGGCGTCCATCAGTCCATCGGCTTCAAGGGCATCGCGATCTTCGGCAACCCCGAGCAGAAGGAGCGCTTCCTGCCCGACCTCGCCGCCGGCCGCAAGCTCGCCGCCTTCGCGCTGACCGAGCCCCAGGCCGGCTCCGACGCCTACGACATCCAGTCGCGGGCGGTGCGCCAGAGCGACGGGTCGTGGGTTCTCAACGGCGAGAAGCGCTACATCGGCAACGGCTCCCGCGCCGATGTGCTCACCGTCTTCGCCCGGGCGGAGGTGGACGGCAAGGACCGCCACATCGCCCTGATCGTGGAGAAGGGCATGGATGGCTTCGAGGTCGGTGAGCGCTACGACACCATGGGCCTGCGCGGCAACGACCTCCGCCGCCTCTACTTCAAGGACGTCCGGGTGCCGGCCGAGAACGTCCTCGGCGAGCCCGGCGAGGGCTTCCGAATCGCGATGCAGATCCTCAACAACGGCCGCATCGGGCTCGGCACCGGCTCGATCGGCGCCGCCAAGTTCCTGCTCGACCGCACCATCGACCACGTCAAGGAGCGCCACCAGTTCGACCGGCCGCTGGCCGACTTCGAGCTGGTCCAGGACAAGATCGGCTGGATGGTCTCCTACCTCTTCGGGCTGGAGTCGATGTGCTACCTGACCTGCGGCCTGGTCGACGCCGGGGTCCCGGACTACTCGCTCGAGTCGGCAGTCTGCAAGGTCTCGGGCACCGAGTTCCTCTGGTACGCCGCCAACCGCGCGATGCAGCTGCGCGGCGGCGAGGGCTACATGCGGACCGAGCCCTACGAGAAGGTCCTGCGCGACATCCGCATCTTCCCGATCTTCGAAGGGGCCAACGACGTCATGCGGGCCTTCATCGCGCTCGGCGGGCTGAAGCCGCTCGGCGAGGAGCTCTCGGGCGTGAAGGTCGAGCTCTCGGACCCGATCGGGACGATCGGCGTGCTCGTCGACTACGTCGGGGGCAGGATCCAGCGCGAGGTCCGCCCGGCGCGGATCGGGGTCGAGCACGAGGAGCTGAAGCCGCACGCCGAGGCGATCTCCGACCAGGTCAAGCGCCTGCGCGACGTCTCCGAGTCATTGCTGCGCGAGCACGGCAAGGGGATCGTCGACGCCCAGTTCCAGCAGAAGCGGCTGGCCGACAACCTCGCCGACATCTACGCCCAGGTCGCCGTGCTCTCCCGGGTGGCCTCGATCTTCGACGATCAGGGGGTCGAGGCCTCCGGCCAGGAGCGCTTCATCGCCGACACCTTCTGCTCCCGCGCCGCAGAGCGCGTCGGCTGGCGCTTCGACCAGATCTCCGACAACGACGACGAGCGCATGTCCTCGATCGCCAAGCTCGCCTACAAGCGCGGCGAGTACGGCTACGCGCTGTTCGAGGACTAAGCGGCCACCAGGCCGCCCCATCTAGGAGCGGCGCGCAAGCGCCGCGACTGATGCCCGGCGACCGCTCGTGGCCGCGACCTTATGGGGGAATCAGTGCACCCCTCGTGAGGCGCTCAGCAGGACCTGCGCCGGTCTCCGCGCCCCACGCAGAGATCGGCGCCCTTGCCGCCGCTGAGCAGATCGCCGCCGGCGCCACCGATCAGCTTGTCCTTGCCGCCTCCCCCGCAGAGGAGGTCGTTTGCGCCCAGTCCCTTGATCTTGTCCGCGCCGCCCAGGCCCGCGATCACGTCCCGGAAGGGCCCACCCTTGATCGCGTCCTTGCCGGGGGTCCCGTAGAAGGTGGCGCGAACCCCCCGCACCGTGGCGGCTCGATCGCGACACCGAGCGGGTTTTCGAACGTGGAGTCGGGGAACAGCGCCTGCTGTCCGCCGTTTGCGAGGTTGATCCGGAAGGCGGTGGCAGCGTCGTAGTCGCTGATCGCCGCGGCTCCGTTCAGCAGGCGGCCGATGCCGAAGGGCGACTGGAGCTGGCCGCCGCTGGACATCGGTGTGACGACGCCCGTCCTCAGGTTGAGCCGATCGACGGCCGCCGCGTCCTGGTCGGCGATCAGCATCCGCCCGTTGGGTTCGAGCTCGATCCCACCCGGGTCAACGAGCGGCAGGCCGGAGGCGATCGTCTTCACCTTGGTGCCCCGCACGCGCTGGATCGAGTTGGCGCCGATCGCGTAGATGGTTCCGTCCGGGGCGACCGCGACGTCATAGACGCTGTCGAACTTCGGCCCGGACGC
The DNA here is from genome assembly GCA_963746615.1 of uncultured Solirubrobacterales bacterium. Taxonomy (GTDB): domain Bacteria; phylum Actinomycetota; class Thermoleophilia; order Solirubrobacterales; family 70-9; genus SHVA01. The sequence continues at coordinate 65,921 of CAVVBU010000012.1, forward strand.
GACCACGCGCTGGTGGCCCGTCTTCGGCGAGACTCGGATCAGCGCCGCCCGATCGCCTACCACGATGTCCCCGTTCGGCGCCACGGCGATGCCGAAGGGATCGACGAACGCCTGAGCGCCGCCGGCCCCGGCCGACTTCGCGTTGGTCGAGATCAGCACCTGGTTGCCGGTCCGGGGGTCGATCCGGATCACCGCTCCGGTGTCGTCGGCTGCTGGCGCATCCTCGTCCGCGACCAGGATCCGTCCCTTGCGATCGAGGGCGATGCCGACGGGAAACTCCAGATTGCCGGCGGAGCCGACGCTCTGCATCAGGCCCCCCGGCCGGAGGCGGAAGATGTCGTTGGGCCCGCTGTCGTCGGCGAGGTAGACGTCTCCCGGCTTCGCTCGCGCGACGCCGGAAAGGATCAACGCCATGACGACGCTCAAACCGGCGAACTTGAGCGCCTGGCGTCCCCATCTCCCTCCCGAGATCACGGTGCCACGAGGCTATCAGCGCTCCGGCGGACGGCCGCCGCGACGCCGTCAGCCCTTCTTGCTCTGGCCGGGCGGCTCGGCCGGCTTCCCGCCGCCCCCTCCGTTGCCACCGGCGTTGCTGCCGCCGGAGCCGTTGCCGTTGCCGTGGCTCTCGTGGGAGCCGCCGCCGTTGCCGCCGGCGTTGCTGTGCTCGGGCGGCCCGTTGCCCTGGCCACGGGGAATGCCCGGAGTCGGGTTGGGCCCCCGGCGAACGGCCTTGCCGTTGGGGTCCTGCTCGGCCGCGGCCGATGGCCCGACCGCCTGCCGGCCGGCGCCGCCCTTCTTCTCGTTGCTCTTGCCGCCGCCGCGCCCATTCGCCTTTCCATCGCGGCTGTCCTTTGCCGTCGCCTCCTCGTCGCCCGCCGGAGCGGAGGCTTCATCGCCCTGGGCACCGGAGACATCACCCCGCCTTTCGCCCCCGCTCTGATTCGGAAGATCGACGCCGACTCCCGAGAACGCCTTTCGCACCGGATCGGGCAACTTCACGCCGGCGACGGCGAGGCCGGCGAAGGCAGCGAGGACCAGCGCCACCGCAACCGCCACCCGCGCCGCCAGGACCAGGCGGCGACGAGGCCTCGGCGGCACAGCGACCGGCGTGCGCCTGCGCCGCTCCTGGTCGGCGATCCGCGCCGCCTCGGCCAGCCGCCGAATCATCTCGGTCTCGACCCGCTGCGGCTGGCGCTCCGCCAGGGCGACGGGCACCGCGTCGATGAACTCGACGAGCTCTCCGAGCTCGCCTCCCCCGGCATGGCCGCCGTTGGAGCCGCCGTTGGAGCCGGGATCGCGGCGGCTCAAGAGCCGCTCCGCGTCCGCCTCGCTGATTCCACGCTGAGACATCTCTCCATCGAAAGCGCCGTTGCCGCTCATAGGGTCACGCCCCTCTTCGCAAGTTCACGCTGGACGGCGGCCAGACCCCGCCGCTGAAGCGCCTTGACGGCCCCCGGTCGCTTGCCCACGGCGCGGGCCACCTCGTCCACGGAGAGCTCGCCCAGGACTCGCAGCAGCAGGACTGCGCGCTGGTCGGGGGAGATCGCCGCAAAGATCGAGCGGACCTCGTCGGCGCCGATCCGGGCCAGCGCCTCGTCGGCGGCGTCGTCGGCCGCGGCCTCCCGGGGCTCGGGGAGCTCGTCCATGGGCTCGACCGGCCGCCTGGCGCTGTGGCGCCGCGCGTCGATCAGGCGGTGGTGGGCGATCGTGAACACCCAGCCTCGGAACTGCCCACGACCCCCCTTGAACGTCCGCAGGTCGCGCGCCACCTGGAGGAACGCCTCGCTCAGCGTGTCCTCCGGGTCGAGCGCGCGGTTGGCACGCAGGTAGCCGAGGACGAGCGGCGCCAGCCAGCGGTAGATCTCGGTCCAGGCGCCTTCATCGCCCGCCTGGGCCGCCGCCAGCAGGGCCTCGAAGCGATCCTCCGACATCGCCCTCCGAAACTAGCGCAGAACCCGCTCGACGGTGGACCCCCTGTCCATAACGCGATCAGGCCGTAACCCTGAAACCCCTTCTGGCGCTTGAACGGGACGAAAGCCAGACCAAAGACCAGGAGGAACGATGCGATCCAGGACACTGCAGCGCACCGCGCCAAGGGGGCTCGCGGCTGCCGGCGTCATCGCGCTGGCGCTCGCGCTGAGCGTCGGCGGGGCTTTCGCTGGGAGCGGCAAGCCGAACAGCGGCAAGCACCTGGGCCAGGTGGCCGCGGCCCAGTGTGCGAAGGACCGCAAGGCGCTCGGCAACGACCAGTTCAAGCAGCTCTACGGCACGCCGGCGATGCCGCATTGCATCGGCGTCACCAAGCCTGAGGTGAGCGACGCGTTCAAGAACGCGGCCAAGGAGTGCAAGGCCGAGCGAGACGATCCGGCCTTCCCCGAGAGCCACGACGGCAAGTCGTTCACCGAGTTCTACGGGACCAACGGCAACAAGAAGAACGCCTTCGGCAAGTGCGTCTCCGGCAAGGCGAAGTCAAAGCTGCGCCAGGATCGGGAGGACACCGTCAACGCGGCCCAGGCGTGCAAGGCCGAGCAGCAGGACCCGGCCTTCGCGGACAGCCACGACGGCAAGTCCTTCTCGGAGTTCTACGGGACCAACAAGAACGGCAAGAACGCGTTCGGCAAGTGCGTCTCGGCGAAGGTGAAGGAAAGCGGCGAGGACCAGCCCGTCTAATGGGGACCTGATAGGCGGCGGTACGCGCCGAGGTAGCCGCGAAACGGGGCCCCTAGGGGCCCCGTTTTGCCGCTCGGTGCGAATCAGACCACCGCGGGTCAGCCCTGGACCTCGACCTCCTTCAGCAGGCCCTCCTCGAAGTGCGGCTTGCCGCCGTCCCTGTCGGTCAGGAAGCAGATCAGCGCGTACTTCCCCGGCTGCTTCAGGTTGAGGTGAACCACCGCGCTCTTGCCGCCGTCCAGTACCGCTGCGGTCGCGGTGTTGTCGATGTCGATCGTCTGCGGCGGGCCGCCCGACTGCGACTCGAGCTCCTTCTTGATCTCATCGACCGAGGCGTTGCCCTTCACCGGCGCCGCGATCAGGTCGTGCAGGGCGTCCTTGCCCTCGGCTTTGAAGGTGATCTCGTTGTCGCCCGACGCCAGATCGCCATCGACCTGCCAGTCCCACTTGTCCTTGCCGGTCGAGGCGGCCGTAACGGTCGTGTCCGTGCTGGGCAGGTCGCCTGAGGATCCGCCGCTGACCTGGAACGAGGCGGTCGCCGGCGGCCCCTTGGCGCCGTTGTCGGCATCATCGACCACGGCGTAGCTGCCCGACTCCAGGTTGACGGTCGCCGTGCTCGACTCGCCCGCGGGGACCTCCTCGACGCCGCCCTCGGCGCGCAGCCAGTCGGGGATCTTGCCGCTGTTCCCGCCGATGACGGCGAGCGCGTCCTGAACCGTATGATCGCCCTCCAGGCGGATCAGCTGGGCCGAGTGGTTCACCTTGCCCTCATTGGTCAGCTTGACCTCGACCAGACCGCCGTCGGCGGTCTTCGGCGCCTTCAGCGCGTAGTCCTTGCCCTGGCCGGAGTCGGTCGCTGTGATGTCAAGCGTGGACGGCTCGCTGGAGCTGTCGCTCCCCCCGCAGCCGGCGACGGCGATCGCTGTCGCGGCGATCGCGGCGCCCCCGAGCAGCGTGATTCTGACTCGATCAAGTCGTGGCACGTTCAATCCTTTCGGTCGGTATGGGCCTGATGACCCCATGGCGCGCCTTCCCCCCCTTGTTGGGACCGCGCCCAAACCTTCCGCGTCGCGCGCGGCAGGATTTCGAGACCCTAATTGATGCGCTCTACGATCATCGCCTCGCCCTGGCCGCCGGCGACGCACATCGTCTCCAGGCCGACCTGGTGATCGTCGGTCTCCATCACGTTCAGCAGGGTGCCCATGATGCGGGCGCCGGTCATGCCGAAGGGGTGCCCGAGGGCGATCGCCCCGCCGTGGGTGTTGAGCTTGTCGAGGGGGATGTCGCACTCGGCCATGATCGGGATCACCTGGGCGGCGAAGGCCTCGTTGAGCTCGACCACGTCGACGTCGGCCATCTTCATGCCGCCGCGCTCGAGGACGGTCTTGATCGCGCCGATCGGGGCCACGCCCATCAGCTCGGGCTCGATGCCGTGCGTGGCGGCGGTGACGATCCTGGCCCGCGGCTCGAGGCCCAGCTCCTTCGCGCGCTCGTCCGACATCACCAGCGTCGCCGCGGCGCCGTCGTTGAGCGGGCAGGAGTTGCCGGCCGTGACGCCGCCCCCGCCCTCGAAGGCCTCGGGCAGCTCGGCCAGCTTCTCCAGCGTCGAGCTGGCGCGGGGGCCGTCATCCCTGGCGACCTCGGTGCCGTCGGGAAGGGTGACCGGGACGATCTCGCGATCGAAGAAGCCGTCCTCCTGGCTCTTCACGGCGAGCTCCTGCGACCGCTGCGCGTACTTGTCCATGTCGGCGCGGCTGACCTCGTACTTCTTGGCGACGTTGACGGCGGTGATGCCCATCTCGATGTAGGCGTTGGGCGTGCCGTCCTTGCCCTGCAGCTTCTCGTTCTGGTCAGCGACGCCGGCGGGCTCGGTGCGCTCGTTGTAGCGGCTCACCCACTCGACCCCGGCGGCGACGTAGGTGTCGCCCTGGCCGGCCTTGATCGAGTTGGCGGCGTGGCGGATCGAGTCGAGGCTGGAGGCGCAGTAGCGCGACATGGTCACGCCGGTGACCTCCTGCGGGAGCTTCTCGGAGAGCAGCACCATGATCCGGGCGATGTTGAAGGCCTGCAGCCCCTGTGGCATGCCGCAGCCGCAGAAGAGCTCGTTGACGGTGGCGGGGTCGACCTCCTGATTGCGCTCGAGCAGCTTGTCGACGGCAAAGGCGCCCATCTCGTCCGGGCGCAGCGCGGCCAGGGAGCCCTTGAAGGCTCGGCCGATCGGCGTGCGGACGGTGTCGACGATCACTGCTTCGGGCATCTGCGCCTCCTCGGTTATCGCGCTCGGCGACGGTGATCGCCGTGCCGTTGGAGGCCGAGAGTCTAGGATTTCGCGGCGATGCCTGCGCCGGAGAAGAAGACGGACTCGTCCGCAAAGTCCGCTCCCGCCGCCAAGGCAGGAGCGACCCCCGAATCCGGCTCGGCCTCCAAAGAAGGGACGGCCGCCAAGTCCGGGGCAACCGCCAAGTCGAGCGGTGGCACGGCCGCCGCCAGTAGGTCGCGCGAGGCGCCCGAGCCGAACCTCGAGGAGCGGATGGAGGGCGTCCAGGGCTGGATGGCCGAGATCGAGCGCCGTCAGGGCCGCATGACCTACTTCGGCGCCGCCGCCGCCCTGCTGGCGCTGGTCGCCGCCGGCGTCGCCCTGTTCCTGGCCGTGACCACCAAGAACGACGCGGTCACCAAGGACGACCTCGACCAGCTTCGCGGGCAGGTCGACGGCCTCAAGCAGCAGATCACCGCCACCACGCAGAAACAGCTGAAGGCGACGAGCGAGACGCTTGGATCGCTGGATCAGCGAATCGAGGCGCTCAAGGCCGCCCAGAAGCGGGCTGCGGCCGATATCGCCGATCTGCAGAGCCAACCGGCGGGCGGGCAGAAGCCGGGCACGACCGCTCAGGGCGGCGCCACAGGCGGGAATACGGGCACTAGTGGCAATAGCAACAAATCTGGGCCCTAACCTCTGACAGCGGCCCACGCACGGCTCAGGCGTCCGAAGGGGCGGCTAGCGTGCGTGAGTGGGTATACGGGAATCACTCTCGGACCCGACGCTGACACGAAAGGAGACCTCTGTGCCTGAGGGCTACTGCGTGAAGGAACGCAAGAAGGTCGAGATTCAGGACCCCCAGCAGGTGACGATGAAGAACGGTCGTCCCGCCATCCAGGGCACGTGCCCCGACTGCGGGACGAAGATTTTCAAGATCGGGAAGCTCGAGTAGCTCGCGCCCTCTGAACGCGGGGCGGCCCTCCGACGACCGGCCGACGACCGGCCGGCGTCGGTGGGACCCGCTCTCGCAGCTCCGCCAGCAGGCGCGCGGCGAGCTCGCCGGGGTCCTCCCCCGGGCGGGGATCGCCTCCTGACGGGCGGAGGAAGCTGACCGTCACGCGCCGCCGGCGGGGAAAGCGCGTGTAGTCGGTCGTCCCTTCGACGGCGCAGAGCACGACGCCGGCGCCTGGGCTTGATCGCGAGCCCGACGAGCACCGGGTCCCACTGGCTGTCGTGATTGGGCACGACCAGCAGCGGTCCCGCCTTGGGCACGCAGTCGAGCCCCTGCACGCGCAGGCGGCCCCACCAGCGGACGGGCGGAACAGCAGCGCGATCAGGTCATAAAGCACCTCGTCGCCAACCTACTGGCCGCGTAGAATGTTGCACGTGCAATTAACCGATCGAGAGCTCGCCGCCTGGACCGGCCTCTTGCGGGCGCACACGCGGCTCGTCGGCCAGCTCGACGAGGAGCTCCGGCGCGAGCACGACCTCCCCCTGAGCTCCTACGACGTGCTCACCCAGCTCGAGTCGGCACCGGGCGCCGAGATGCGCATGTCCGAGCTGGCCGAGGCGGTGCTGCTCAGCCGCAGCGGCCTCACTCGCCTGGTCGATCGACTCGAGCGCCAGGGGCTGCTGGAGCGACGCGACTGCCCCGAGGACGCCCGCGGCGCCAACGCCGCACTCACCGAGCGCGGCCGCGGGCGCCTGTACGAAGCGCGCGCCACCCACCTCGACGGCCTCCGCCGGCTCTACCTGTCCCGGCTTGGGCCCGGCGATCAGGACCGCCTGGCCGAGATCTGGGATCGCCTGCAATCCCCATCCGCCTCCCGGCCGTAAGTAGCTCCGAGGCGTCGATCCGGCGCCGCGCGAATCTGATCTCGAATTCAACCGGAGGTTGGTGATTCGATGCTCACGACCAGGAGGCTGGCGACGGTGCTCGCCGGCGGGGCGCTGCTCGCCGTTCCGCTGGCAGGGTGCGGCGGCGGCAGCGACAACAACGACACCAGCGCCAGCGCGACCACGCAGTCGACCACAGCCGGTGGCGCCGGCGGCCAGACGATCGACGTCTCCGAGACCGACTACAAGCTCAACCCCTCGGACCCAACCGTGAAGGCGGGTCAGGTCACGATCAAGGCGACCAACGATGGGCAGACGACCCACTCGGTCGAGATCGAGGATGTCACCCCCGGCAACGACGAAAAGCTCCCGAATGACCTGGCTCCGGGCCAGTCCGGCGAGCTGACCGTGAACATGAAGCCCGGCACCTACGAGTGGTACTGCCCGATCGACGGCCACAAGGGCCTCGGGATGAAGGGCGAAATCACCGTTCAGTAGGGGCGGCATCACCGCGGCGCTGCACCCGGAAGGTTGCGGGTGCAGCGCCTTTGAGTGCGATCCGTCACATGGCGGCGATCGGCCTGTGACAATGCGCTGACTCAGCCGATGGAGCGAAAGATGGCGCTGGAGAGGAACGCTGCCGAGGGGAATCACCGGCGATGAACGGCGGGCAGAAGCCGCTCGAGCTGATCCTTGCCCGAAACCTGCTCACCAGTCTCTCCACCCCCGCCTTCCTGGTCGACGAGAGCGGCTCGATGCTCTTCTACAACGAAGCGGCGGGCGCCCTGCTCGGCACCTCCTTCGAGGAGGCGGGCAGGATGACGGCGAGCGAGTGGGGCGAGTCCTTCGGCCCCTTCGACGAGGAGGGCAAGCAGATCCCGCTCGAGGAGCTGCCCACCACGCAGGCCCTCCGCCGCGGCCGGCCGGCAATCGACTACAGCAGGATCCACTCGGCCAAGGGGAAAGAGCACGAGGTCGCGGTTTCCGCCCTGCCGATCGTCGCCGACACGGGCCAGGCGAGGGGCGATGGTCTTCTTCTGGCCACGGGACTCGGGGTCCGGGTAGGCTCGCAATGGAGAGAGGAGGAATCAGATGCGAGCTGAAGGTCTGGGGAGCGCGGGGCTCGGTTCCCGCACCCGGCCCCGAGATGAATCGCTACGGCGGCAACACCTCCTGTGTGGAGGTGACCCTGTCCGACGGATCCGCCCTGATCCTCGACGCCGGCACCGGGATCCGCGGCCTCGGCGTAGCGCTCGCGGCCAGCAGCCCGCGCATCCACATCCTGCTCACGCACCTGCACCTCGATCACATCCAGGGGCTGATGTTCTTCCCGCCCTGCTTCCGCTCTGAGTCCGAGATCACCATCTGGGGCCCGGCCTCGCCCGAGGCCTCGCTGGAGGAGCGGGTGGCGCGCTACATCTCGGCGCCACTCTCACCGGTCGAGGTCCGCGAGCTTCCCTGCGACGTCTCCTTCCTCGACACCCCGCCGAGCGAGTGGGAGATCGGGCCGGCCCGGATCCGCGCCGAGTCGATCACCCACCGCGGGCCGACGCTCGGGTACCGGATCAGCGATGGCGACGTCGACCTCGCCTACATCCCGGACCACGAGCCCGGGTTGGGCGCCCCACTGGAGACCATGGAGCCCGACTGGATCTCCGGCTTCGACCTGGCCAGGGAGGCCGACCTGCTGATCCACGACTGCCAGTACACCGACAGCGAGTACCCCGAGCACGTCGGCTGGGGGCACTCGCGGATCAGCGACACCCTCACCTTCGCCCGGCGCACGGAGGCCAGGCGGCTGATGCTCTTCCACCACGACCCCCTCCACGCCGACGACTTCCTCGACAGGTTCTTCGAAACGGCGACCGAGCGCTGGTCGGAGCTGGGCGGCGAGCAGGGCGCCCTCGCGATAGCCACCGAGCGGCACGCGCTCGACCTCCAGCCCGCCGCCGAGCGGGTCCCCGCCGCCTAGAGGCTTGGCCTGCGGTCGGCCCAGGGCCGCGCGGCCTCGATCTGGGCCGCGAGCGAGATCAGCGTCGCCTCGTCGTTGGGCCGCGCCACCATCATCACCGCGCGCGGCAGGCCCGAGGCCTCGTCCCACCCGGCGGGGATCGAAGCGGCCGGCTGGCCGGTGTGGTTCCAGGCGGCGGCGAACGGATAGGCGGAGGTCATCCCGAGGGTCGTTCGCAGCGCGCCCTTGCCCTCCCACCTCCCCACCTCGATCGGCAGCGAGCCCATCGTCGGGGTGATGAAGACATCCGGATCGCCGAAGTGACTCCGCGATCCGCTCACCGTCCGCGTCGCCTCGGGCCACCGCCCGACGGATCTGCCCCCGCGTGACCGTTGCCCCCAAGCGCCCGAAGCCGCGCGTGCGCCGCTCGAGCCGCTCACGATGGGGCACCGCCTTGACGTCCTCCCGGATGCCGCCGAGGTAGCGGGGCACGATCCCACGGTTGCCGACGGACCCGTAGTCGGGATCGCGCTCGTACACCTCGTGTCCGAGCGAGCGCAGCAGCTCACCCGTCTCCCGCACCGCCAGCTTGACGTCGTCGGTGACGGTGGGGCGGGTGATCTCGCGCGCGGGCTTGGTCGAGAGCGCGATCCGCAGCTTCCCGGGCGGGTCGGCGGCGGCCTCGCGCCAGAGGTCGCGCGAGCGGGGGCGGGGCCGGCGTCTCGGTGGCCCCGTCGGCGATCACCGTGTCGAGCAGCAGGGCGTGGTCGTTGACCGTCCGGGTGATGAAGCCGTTCACCGACAGTCCGCACCAGTGCTCGCCCACCGGTGCGAAGGTGACGCGGTCGCGCTGAGGCTTGATCCCGAACAGCGCGCAGCAGGCGGAGGGGATCCTGATCGAGCCGGCGCCGTCGGAGCCGTGGGCCGCCGCCGCCAGCCCGGCGGCGACGGCGGCGCCGCTCCCGCCGCTCGAGCCGCCGGGCGTGCGACCGAGGTTCCAGGGGTTTCGCGTGACCCCCCACGTCTTCGACTCGGTGAAGCCGCAGATCGCCAGCTCCGGCAGGTTCGTCTTGCCGAGCACGATCGCCCCCGCCGCTCGCAGCCGCCGCACGATCTCGGCGTCGGTGCTCGCCGGGGTCTCGAAGCAGTCGGTGCCCATGGTCGTCACCTGGCCGGCGACGTCGACGGTGTCCTTGATCGCGATCGGGACCCCGAGCAGCGGCGCTCGCTCACCGGAGGCGCGGCGCTCCTCGGCGCCGCGGGCCGCCGTCCAGCGCCTCCTCGGCCATCACCACCCTGTAGGCGTTCAGCCGGCCGTTGAGCCGATCGATCCGCTCCAGGTAGAGCTCGACCAGCTCGCGCGGCGAGACCTCGCCGTCGCGCACCATCTGCGCCTGCCGGGCGGCCCCGGCGTAGGCGAGCTCCTCGCGGTCCACGCCGGACCTTACGATGCCGGCGCATCGCCTGCGAGCGCCAACCTTCGGCGTCGAGGACCTCCTGGGCGGCTCGCTCGCCGCTGCGCACGGCGCCGTCCATGTAGCCGCACCAGACGGTCGCGGTCTCCGCGCCGGCCCAGTGCACTCGCCCGGCGGGGCGGCGCAGCTCCTCGCCGTAGGCGCTGAGCGCCCCGGGGGCGGGGTTGCAGACCGGCCCGCCGCGGCTCCACTCCTCCTCGGCCCAGGCCTGCTCGAAGTAGTCCAGCGGGCTCGCCGCCGGCTCGCCGAACAGCCGCCGGTAGCAGTCGAGCACCCGGCGGCGCCGCTCGGAGACGGGCAGGCGGGCGTGCTCGACGGCGGCTCGCGCCGGGATGAAGCCCAGCATCACGCCGGGCGAGCCGCCGGGCGGGGAGTTGTCGAAGGTGCTCTCGACCGGGCCCCGGTCGGTGACGGCCTCGCCGGTCAGCCCCTGCTCGCGCCAGAAGGGCTCGGGGTAGACGGCGGTGCACTTGGTCAGGGCGCCGGCGGCCATCCGCTGGGCGAGCTGATCGCGGCGGCCCGGCAGGCCCGGCCGGAAGGAGATTCGCGTGGTCAGATTCGGCGGCACCGCCACCACGGCGCGCCGGGCGCGGACCGCGAGCCCGTTGGCCTGCGCCGAGACCGCGCTGCCGTCCTGCTCGATCAGGCCAACGGGCGCCGCGAGCACGACCGAGTCGCCGAGGCCCTCGGCCAGCCGCTCGGAGATCAGCTGCGAGCCGCCGACGAAGCGGTCCTGCTGCGCGCCACCCTCGGTATCGATGATCGCGTCGAAGCCCCCCGCCGAGCGTACGTAGAAGAGGAGCCAGAGCAGCGACAGCTCGCTCGAGCGGGCGCCCCAGGCGGCGCCGAGGGCGATCTCGAACAGGCTGCGCGCACGCGCGGTGCGCACGTTGCGGTCCATCCAGGAGGCGACCGTGGTCGAGTCGAGCTCGGCCGCCCGCTCGGCCTTCCAGGGCGCCTCCGGCGGCACGGCCTCGGCCAGGCGGTTGAGCCGCCTGCGGGCGCGATCGATGTCGAGCAGGACGTGCGGGGCGAGGCGGGGGATCGTGCCGCGGTAGCGCTTCGTGCGGCCGCCGAGGTCGAGCAGGTTGCGCCCCTGATAGTGGGTGGGGAAGGTCTCGATGCCGAGCTCGGCGGCCAGGGCCAGCAGGCGATCCTGGGTCGGCCCCACCCACTGCCCGCCGGTCTCGGCCACCTCGCCGTTCCCGACCGGGTGGTTCAGCGTCCGCCCGCCGACCCGGTCGCGCGCCTCCAGGACGAGCGCGCTACGGCCCGCCGCGGCCAGCTCGCGCGCGGCGACCAGCCCGGCGATCCCGGCGCCCACGACGACCACGTCCACCTCGCGCTCTTCGGCGCCGGCCGCTGCCATCCGGCAACGCTATCGCGGGACTCCCCCACTCATCGAAATCATCGAAATCGGGTGGGCGAAAGCGCAACTAGTACGTACGTCCAGGGTTTAAACGGCCACGCAAACGAACCCAGGGGAGGGATTCATGCGAATGAGCAAAGTGGCGATCGTCGTCGCTGCGGGACTCGCGTTGGCGGCGATCACGGCCGCGACCGCATTGGCGGCGACGATCATCGGCACCGACGGTGACGACAGTCTCGTCGGCACGCGCGGCGACGACCTGATCCTCGCCAAGGCGGGCAATGACCGGGTCGCCGCCCTGCCGGGCGACGACGCGGTTCGCCTCGCGGACGGTGACGACAAGGCCGACCTCGGACCCGGAAGGGACAGGGCCGGCGCGGGCGAGGGCAATGACACGGTCTTCGCCGGCGACGGTCGCGACATCGTCTTCGGCCAGGCCGGAGACGATGAGATCCACGGAGAGCAGGGAGCGGACCTCCTGCGCGGCCGCAGCGGCGATGACGCCGTCGGCGGCGGCCCGGGCCCCGATCTGGTCTTCGCCGGTCTCGGCATCGACCAGACGCGGGGCGGTGACGGGCCCGACGTGATGTTCGCGCTCGCCCAGGGCGATGCCCAGGTCGAGGGCGGCGACACCGTCAGCGGTGGCAACGGCCGGGACCTGATCCGCGTCAACGACGGCGAGTCGGACACTGTCGACTGCGGCCCCGGTCGTGACAGGGCCGTCGTCGATCCGAACGACCTCGACGTCGTCAGCAATTGCGAGAACGTCGTCGCGCGTCCCCCCAGGAACAAGGACGACCAGCAGGAGAACGGGGCCTAGCGCTTAGTTCGCGCGGGACGCATGACCACTCAGCGAGGGGTCCCCGAGTCGGGGGCCCCTCGTTGCGTCTGCGCGGCATGCTCGACGGCCGCCACGCCGGCCGCGGCCACGCCGGTCGCGTGGTGCACGACGTGCGCGCCGAGACCCGCCGAGGCGGCGCCCAAGCCGCGGCGCGCCAGCAGCAGCCGGTAGAGGTCGAGGTTGAGGGCGGCCAGCGCAGCCAGCGCCAGCGCCGCCGCCACGGGGCGGCGGCGCAGCAACGCGAAGATGACCAGGGCGCTCGCCGCCGCGCCCGCGCGGTGGCGCCAGCCGAGGTTGAGCGCGGTCGAGGGAGCGCCGCGCTCGAGCACCAGCCGCGCCCAGGGGACCCCGCGGCGGGAGAAGTCGGTGCGCACCATCTCGACCAGGCTCCAGCGCTTCAGGTGCTTTCCCTGGATCGCCGGGTCGAGCCGGATCCGCTGCCCCGCCTCCACCAGCCGCATGCCCAGGTCGATGTCCTCGACCGAGGGCCGGGGGTAGCGGTCGGAGTCGAAGCCGCCGGCGGCATCGAACGCCCGGCGCCGGATCGCGCCCAGGCCGGCCCAGAAGGTCGTCGCGGGGCCGGCGCCCTCGAGGTGGACCTGGTGATGCAGCAGGTTGCGGAAGGTGGAGACCGCATCGACCGCCTCGGGGTCGTCGTCGTAGGCGCCGAAGACGGCCGCCAGCTCTGGCTCAGCCGCGAAGGCGGCCCGGATCCGGGCGAACGCGTCGGGCCGGACGACCACGTCGGAGTCCACGAACGCGATCAGGTCCCCCTCGCTGCGCGCGGCGCCGTCGTTGCGCGCGGCCGCGGGCCCCTCGCCGGGCGGCTCGCTGACGACCACCACGTGGTCGGGGCCCTGGTCTGCTGCGGAGATGGCATCGAGGCATCGCCCCAGCGTCGGCGGGTCGTCCGTGGCGGGTACCACACAGGCGAGCCTCATCCGCGCGATCGTAGTGCGCGGGATACGCTGGCGCCGTGGCCACGGACGTGACGCGGGAGCGCCGCGAACCCGGGATCGGGCTGATCGGATGCGGGCACATCGCCCAGCTTCGCCACGTGCCCGCGCTGCGTCGGCTGCGGGGGGCACGGGTGGTCGCGGTCGCCGACACCGACCCCGGCGCCCTCTCCGCCGTGGGCGACGCGCTCGGCGTCGAGCGTCGCCACGCCTTGGCCGCCTCCCTGCTGGCCGAGCCGGAGGTGGACGCGGTCGGAGTGGTCGTCCCGGCGAAGGCGCACGCCGCGGTTGTGCTCGCCGCCCTGGATGCCGGCAAGCACGTACTGGTGGAAAAGCCGCTCGCCCACGACCTCGGCGAGTGCGACCGCATGGTCGAGGCCGCCGCCAGGCGCCCCGGCCTGGTGACGATGGTCGGCTTCAACCTCCGCTTTCACCGCCTGCTGCGCGCCGCCCGGTCCGTGGTCGCCTCCGGGCGGCTCGGCTCGATCGACTCCCTCTCCGCCGTGACCACCGGCTGCGCCGCCGGCGTCGACCCCGAGACCTATCTGACCGGATGGAGGGGAAGCCGAGCCGATGGCGGCGGCGCCCTGCTCGAGAAGGGACCCCACCACTACGACCTCTGGAGGTGGGTCCTCGCCAGCGAGGCTGTCGAGGTCTCGGCCCTGAGCCGCTCCGCAGCCTCCGACGACGAGGCCGCGGTGGTCATCGGCCGCATGGAGAGCGGGGCGCTGGTCAGCTCGGTGCTCGGCCACGCCGAGGCCGACAGCCACGAGCTCACCCTCCACGGCAGCCGGGGCACGCTCGAGGTCGGGCTGCACGAGTTCGACGGGCTTCGGCTGCGCATGGCGGGCACCTATGCGGGAAGCGTGAGCTGGCGCCTGCGAAGGACCGCCGCGGCGCTCGCCGGCGCCCCTCGCGCGCTCGCCGGACTTCGCGGCGGCGGCGACTTCGTCGCCTCCTACCACGGCGAGTGGCGCCATTTCCTGCGCTGCATCCGCGGCGAGGCGGCCGTCGAGAGCGGAATCGAGGATGGCCGGGAGGCGGCCCGGATCGCCCTTGCCACCGTCGAGGCCGCGCGCACGGGTGAGACCGTGGCCGTGTCGCGCGCGGGCGCGGCGGCGGTCGTATGAGCCCGGCGATCTCCGTCGTGGTTCCCGCCGAGACGGCCGACAGCATCCGCCCCCTGCTCTCACACCTTCGCCGCCAGACCGTGGCGGAGCGGATCGAGCTGATCGTCGTGGCGCCCTCCGGCGCGCCGCTGGAGCTGGAGGAGAGCGCGACGGCCGCCTTCGCCGCGGCCAGGACGTTGACCATCCCCGCCGCCGAGCTCACCGACCTGCCACTCGCGCGGGCCGCGGGGGTGCGCTCGGCGGCGGCCCCGATCGTCGCCTTCACCGAGACCCACTGCTTCGCAGAGCCGGGCTGGGCCGAGGCGCTGATCGCAGCCCATGAGGGGCCCTGGGCCGCGGTGGGGCCCGCCTTCGTCAACGGCAACCCCGGCACGGCGGTGAGCTGGTCCAACCTGCTGATCGACTACGGGCCCTGGATCGAGCCGGTGAAGGCCGGCCCGGTTCGGGACCTGCCGGGGCACAACAGCTCGTACGACACAGCGGAGCTGCGCGCCTACGGCGAGCGCCTCGAGGCGATGCTGGCCGCCGAGTTCGTCATGCACGACGAGATGCGCTCCCGTGGCAGGGCCCTCTATCTGGAGCCGGCGGCCCGCACCCGCCACCACAACGTCACCCGGCTCGGCTCCTGGCTGCCGGAGCGCTTCCACGCCGGGCGCGCGTTCGCGGCGCAGCTCAGAGTGCATATTTTGACCTGCTGCAGAAGCCGCGTGGACGTTATGTGGACGATTGAGGTCGGGGTGACCCTATGCGGACCGTTGGCGCGCACGCCGCGACCAGATCTAGTGACGCCACGGACCGCGATCTTCACGCCGCCCACCACACCGCGCGGGCGAGCGAGCAGGCTCCAACCCCAACACCCAGGCACGGCGACGCCGCCAGTACTGGGCTTCACTGACACGTCCACAGCGCCGCGCTGACCGACGCAGGATCGTCGCCGTCGAAGAAAGACCGCACGACAGGATCGGTACACACCGCGCCTGCCAGGTTCGGGGTGCCTGCGGCGGCCAGCTCGGCCGAGAGAGCGGGCAAGTCCACGCGATAACGCTAAACCTGTCAGCGTCTAGATCACACTCGACACGCTCCGGGGGTTCGAACAGCCCCTAAGGGGGTTGGAGACCCCACTCCCGAGGGGCTGCTCGAACCTGTTGCGGGAGCGGGCCGGATGGTGACCTACCTCATTTTTTGATTACACCCGGCCCGCCAGTCTTATGAGCCACACGACCGTCTCGCCCGCCTGCTCGACGCCCGCGCCGCCGTCCTCGACGCTCAGCATCACATCCGAGTGCGCTGATTCCGGTAGCTGCTCAGCTGCGACCGGTGGTCGGGGTGAGACGGGCCATCCCGCGCAGGATCCCACGGTGTCCGACGGGCCATCACCTCGACAGCGCGGTCCGAGCGGTGCATCGCAGTGCGACGGTCGGGGGTAGGCATTGATGCCAGCTTTGCCTCGGCCGATCCCGCCCTCGGGCCGTCGCGATCAACTGCCAGC
>CAVVBU010000013.1:0-232551 GCA_963746615.1 uncultured Solirubrobacterales bacterium
GTTGTTCGGAAGCGAGACAGAGTCTTCACCACGCCCGGGAGAGGGGATTACGGGGGATTTCCGCTGATGACCCCCCTCATTCTACCCTACCCCTCTCCCCCCGTCGGGGAGAAGGAATTGTCAGCATCACGCCGCAGGAGCGGCAGCGGTCGGGCATGAGGCGGCCGCCTTCCATCCCGAAGGAGTCGCCGCAGGCCGGGCACTTCCCGAACGCGCCGACGAGCACGGTGGTCAGAAAGGACTCGGCGAGAATGGCGCCGACGACGCCGCGCGCGTGACTCGCGGTGTGTCGGGCCAGAGGAACAACGCGACCTCGAGGGCGAGGCAGACCCACGTGATCGCCAGCGACGTCTTCACGATGGCCCGCCAGATGCGCAGCTTCCGGCGGCCGTCTTCGGACAGATGCTTGTCGTCGGTTGGCGTAGGGGCCGCGCCGGCGGCGGAGGGATCGGGCACGGAGGAATGATACGAGGAAGGTCGATGCGGGCAGACCATTCAGCCACTAAAGTGCCCTCTCGTCTTCCGCCGTTGCCCACGGCAAAGTGATTGAATCGAGAAAACGGAGGAAGAGAGGCGGTGGGAGTTCGTGTCCCCAGGCTTCTGTGGTTTCTGGCGCTGCTCGCGCTCGGGGACTTCGTTGTGCTCGCCCTGCCCGCCGGCGTCCCGAATTCTTCCCGTCCTCCCCCCGGCCGTAGCGGCGCGACGCCGCGGCGCGCGACGCGCCGATCGAGCCCGGGAAGCCGCGCGGTCGCCGGCGATCCGGAAATCCTTCTGATCGACCCGCTCGTGGGCGCGTCCGCAGGCGGCCCGACCCTCTCGATCTACGGAGAGAACTTCGAGGCCGGATCGACCGTCTCAGTCGGGGAGATCGCTGCGACGGGGATCCAGGTGGTCGACGGCGGCCACATCGACGTGACCGTCCCGCCGCTGACTCCCGGCACGGTCAACGACGTCGTGGTCACGGCGCCGGGCGGCGCGGACACGACGATCACCGACGCCTGGTTCGCCCGCTTTCTCGATGTTCCCTCTTCGTACATCTTCGATCGCGCGATCGAGAAGCTGCGCCGGCGGCGGATCACGCTCGGATGCGGCGGCGGAAACTACTGTCCCGAGCAGGTGGTCACGCGGGCGCAGATGGCGATCTTCATCCTGCGCGGGAAGTACGGAGCCGATTACCTTCCGCCGGACGCGACGGGAACCGTCTTCACCATGTGCCTGTCACGGCCTTTGCGGCGAACTGGATCGAGAAGTTCGCGGCCGAGGGCATCACGACAGGCTGCGGCGTCAAGCTGATCGTCCGGACAACCCTGTCACCCGCGGCGAGATGGCGGTGTTTCTCCTGCGGGCCAAGTACGGCAGCGGCTACAGCCCGGCGCCTCCGGTCGGGATCTTCGGCGACGTCACGCCGGGCGTGCCGTTTGCCAAGTGGATCGAGAAGCTCTCAGCCGACGGGATCACGGCGGGGTGCGGCGGCGGGGACGACTGCCCGACGCTCGCCAACACGCGGGGCCAGATGGCGGTCTTTCTGACGAAGACCTTCGCGGAGTCGTCGCAGGCGCTGATCGCCGAGGCCCTCGCGTACGGAGACATCGACTATCCGACCTCGCTCCTCGATCGCGCGTACGCGCTCTTCTGGGATCGGCGGCTTCCGCCGCGCTACATCGGGGCGGGGTCGAACGGAGAGGACCTGGGGTTCTTCGAGGAGGTCAAGGCCGTCTGGGACGAGTTGACGCCGCAGGCGCAGGATTCTCTCGAGCCCTTCCTCGTTCGTCCCGACGATCCCGTCAGCGTTTTCGGGCCGGCGGCGCCCGCCGGCACGAGGCCGCGCCGTGAAGTTGCTGAAGTGCAGATCGATCTGAGCGGTCTGACCGAGATCGCTCGGCGCGGGCGCGGTACGCCGCGTGTGGCGCTGCGCTTGCTGCGACGCGTGCGCGATTACGCCCAGGTGCGCGGCGACGGCGCGATCGATGGACAGTTGGCCGCCGATGCCCTCTCGCTGCTCGACGTCGATCCGCTGGGATTGGACGATCTCGATCGGCGCGTGCTGAAGGCTATCATCGAGAAATTCGCCGGCGGGCCGGTGGGACTGGAAACCATCGCCGCCTCGATCAGCGAAGAATCGGACACCATCATGGATGTGGTGGAACCGTATCTACTGCAATTAGGTTTCTGGATCGTACGCCGCGCGGCCGCGTAGCCACCCGCCGCGCCTATGAGCATCTCGGTATCGCGTATCCTGAGAGGCCGGAACAACCGGCGCTGCTGTAGCGAGTCGTCATGCTGAGACTCTTATGCTGCTACGGCCAGCGTTTAGGCCAATATCGCATCGAGGCGCGCGTGGCGCGCGGTGCGACCTCCACCATTTACAAAGCGTATCAGGAGAAACTCGATCGCTACGTCGCGATCAAGGTTCTTTCCCCGCACTTCATCGACGAACCCGGTTTTCTCGATCGCTTTCACCAGGAAGCACGCGCCGTGGCGCGCCTCGATCATCCCAATATTTTGCCCGTGTATGACTTCGATCAAGTGGGCGAGACGGTTTATATCGTGATGAAGTATGTCAATACCGGGCACATTGCGCACCGCGATGCGCGGCCCGCTTGATCTCCCTTACACGCTCGAGATCGTCACGCAAGTTGGGTTGGCGCTGGGGTATGCACACCGGCAGGGAGTAGTGCATCGCGATGTGAAGCCCGGCAACATCCTGATCGCGGACAGACAACTGGGCGCTGCTCACCGATTTCGGCCTGGCCAAGATACTGGAAGGCGACCAACGCCTTACACGCACAGGCGCGGGAGTAGGCACGCCGGAATATATGTCGCCGGAACAGGCGCAGGGCCAGGCTGTTGATGGCCGCGCCGATCTCTATTCGCTGGGCGTGATGCTGTACGAAATGCTGGCCGGGCAACTGCCGTTTGAAAGCGACAGCGGCATTGCGGTGGCGATGAAGCACGTTAACGATCCGGTGAAGCCGCCGCGAGACTATCGACCTGATCTGCCGCCTGCCGTCGAACACGTCATCTTGACGACGCTTGAAAAAGATCCGGATCAGCGCTATCCGACAGCCGAAGCGATGCTCGCTGCCTTGACTCGCGCGGCTGCGCCAGCGCTGCCCATGGAAGCGATCGAACAACCGTGGGCCAGCGCGCAACCAATCGGTGAGCCGACACCCGACGAGCCAGCACTACGCTTGAAACTCGCCGCGAGTTGGATCGCCTTGCGCCAGCAAGCCGATCGATCGGCAAAGCGGCTCCAATCTGGGGGACGTGCGCAGCGTGATCAGTTCCGGGCGTTTCGCCAGGACCGCTGGCCTCACTATCAAGCGGCTGTGATTGCCAGACGGCGCACGATCAGTGCGATGGCGGGCGCGTTGTTGGTGGTACTGCTGTGCGCGGCGCTGACTCCACTGGTCTTGCGTGCCCCTGCACCTGTTGTGCCTGTGACGCTAACGCCCGAAAGCAGGACGGCGCTGGCTGTGGCTCCTGTTACCGCTGTGTCCACGGTTGCTTCCACGGCGACGGTTATACCGGCTGACACTGCGACGCCAGTTGTGACAGCAACGAAAGAGATAGCGCCTGCACCATCAGGTATGGTGTTAGTCCCTGCCGGCGCGTTTACCATGGGCGCGGTATCCGGCAATTTTGATGCCGATGAGACTCCGCCGCATGTCGTCTATCTCGACGATTACTACATTGACGCGGCGGAAGTGACTAACGCGCAGTTCGCAGGCTTTGTCAATGGCAGCGGCTATCAGACTGATGCGGAGAAGGCGGGTGACTCGACGACGTGGCGTTCTTTCAACTCAACGGATCGGCTGCGCTTCCCGGTGATCTTTGTCAGTTGGAACGATGCGACTCGCTACTGCGCATGGGCAGGCAAGAGCCTGCCGACAGAGGCTCAGTGGGAGAAGGCTGTGCGCGGCGCGACCAAGCGTATCTTTCCTTGGGGGAACACGTTCAACGGCAATTTCGCCAATACGGCAGACGCGGGCATCGGCCAGCCAGTTGCTGTGGCTTCACGGTCGGCGCAAAGTCCGTATGGCTTGTATGATGCCGTCGGCAATGTATGGGAGTATGTTCAAGACTGGTATGACGGCGGCTACTATGCCGACAGCCCCAGGGCAAATCCGCGCGGCCCGTCTGCGGGAACTTTCAAAGTGATTCGCGGCGGGTCGTTTAAGACCCAACCTGATCGTGCCACGACTACGGCGCGTGAAAAGATCAGCCCGGACAGCCGTGGTGATGACGTGGGCTTTCGCTGTGCGAGGGATGTACCGTGAGCTTCGCCGAATTAGGTAAATGGTTGGTGATCGCCGGTTTGGGGCTGGCGCTGCTGGGTGGCGTGATGTGGCTGCTGGGGCACCTTCCGTTCTTTGGCAATTTGCCCGGCGACATCCGCATTCAGACCCAGAACTTGAGCTGCTTTATTCCTCTCGCCAGCATGATCATTCTCAGCATTTTGGCAACGATTGTCTTGAACATCATCATCCGGATCGTGAATAAGTGAAGACTAGCGACTTTGATTATCATTTGCCGTCAGAATTGATTGCCCAAACCCCGATCGAGCCGCGCGACGCTGCGCGGCTTTTGCGACTCGATCGATCCTCCGGCGCGATGGGACACTATCACTTCTACGATCTGCCTGATTTGCTGCGCTCGGGCGATCTGCTGGTGGCGAACGAGAGCCGCGTCATCCCGGCGCGCATCTTTGCACATAAAGCTGAGACGGGCGGGGCAGTAGAGATTCTGTTGCTGCGCCGCATCGACGAAGTGACGTGGCAGGCATTGCTGCGATCGCATCGCATTCATGTAGGCACGCGCATTGAACTTCGACTCGATGTGGTGGCGGAGGTGATCGACGTGTCTGCCACCGGCGAGCGCATCCTGCGTTTCAATAAACCGATCGATGCGCTACTCGGCGAACTGGGTGTCATGCCGTTGCCGCCTTACATTCACGCGCCGTTGCCTGATCCGGAACGCTACCAGACGGTTTACTCACACACGCCTGGCTCGGCGGCGGCTCCCACAGCAGGATTACACTTCACACCGCGGCTGCTGGAGCGGTTGCGCGAACACGACATCAATATGACCTACGTCACACTGCACGTCGGGCTCGACACGTTCAAGCCGGTCGAGACGGAAGACATCGAGCAACATCACATTCACGCTGAATACCTGGAGGTGACAGATGAAATCGCGGCGCAGATTCGTCAGGCAAAGGCGGAAGGCCGGCGTGTGATTGCAGTCGGTACGACTAGCGTGAGGGTTTTGGAGTCTGCCGGAGAGCACGGCGTGCGGGCTTTAACAGGCGACACGCGCCTGTTCATCTATCCTGGCTTCAAATTCCACGTCGTTGACGGGATGATTACCAATTTTCATCTGCCCAAATCGTCCTTGTTGATGCTGGTCGCTGCATTTGCCGGGAAAGAGAAAATCGATCGGGCGTATGCCGAAGCGATTAATTGCCAATATCGGTTTTACAGTTTTGGCGATGCCATGCTCATTCTGTAAAACTCCGGGCGAGAATCAGATGCGGCATGCGTCGAGTTTTTGCCTTGCACTCCGACGACGTCCTCGTGGCCTGTTGGCGCGTTGCATAACGCCGAGTGGATGCTGGCTTGGAGCGTCTTGACATTTGATCGAGGTCACACCGCCGGGGCGGAGGCGTGCTTGATTTTATGGCAAGCATAGATATAATGTTACCTGATGTTCGGCTTCGGATTTGGCGTATGGCGATCTACAAAGGGGCCTACCATGAATGAAACTCAACCTGCTTTACAATCATATCTGGAACAATTCCTTGTCTCGCTAGCACACGAGGACGGTTATGCGCGCAACACCGTCGCTGCTTACCGTAACGATTTGAGCCAGTTAATCCAGTATCTGGGACATCGCGAGCCGCCAACGGAAAGTTGGGCCGATGTCACCGCTGTGGACTTGGCCGCCTTTGTCGAAGCATTGCGCTCGCTGAAAATTGTCAAACGTAATGGCGAGGAGAAGCCCGTAGCGCCATCGACTATTGCGCGGAAAGTCGCCGCGCTCAAATCATTTTTCAACTATTTGGCTGTTAAGGGCATCATACCGCAGGATCCTTCAGCAGGTCTGGAAGCGCCTCGGGTGGCCAAACGCACGCCAAAGACTATGACTAGCGACGAGGTAGAACGCCTGCTGGCCGCGCCTGGGACGGGCAATTCGCCCAAGACGCTGCGCGACCGGGCATTGTTGGAGTTGTTGTATGCTACGGGCGTGCGTGTCTCCGAACTCGTTTCCTTCCGAATGGATGATGTCAGCCTGGCGGATAAAACCATGCGTGTCAGAAGCGAAAACGGCATGCGCGAGCGCAGTGTGCCGATGAGCGATACAGCCGCCGACTGCTTACAGACTTACATCGAACGAGGGCGTCCGCATTTTGTGAAGAGTGCCGGTAATCAGGCTGCCTTGTTCCTAAATCAGCGCGGGCAGCAATTGACGCGGCAGGGTATGTGGTTAATCATCAAAGAATATGCGACGCGGGCCGGTTTGAATTATGATGTGACGCCGCACATGCTGCGCCACTCGTTTGCAGCGCACATGTTGCAGAATAACAAGGCGTCGCTGTCCGAGGTGCAGCGCTATCTGGGCCACGCTAACATTTCCACGACGCAGATTTACGTGCAGCCGCATCCACCGGCGACGCTGCCTGAACCTGAAGTCTAAATCCATTGAGGAGTGACCAACATGGGTATGATGAAGTACGTGGAAAACCTGCTGGGCAAGAATGAGCAGATTCTTTGGCGGGCGCGGCAGCACTGGATTGTCTTGTCAGCCAACTTTGTGATCAACCTCTTTATTTTCATTGTCATTTGGGCGATCTATGGGGCCGCTGGTATGCTTGGTGCGGGTGTGTTGGCGACTTCCTGCGCAACAACAGAGGATTCGCGTTAATCGCCTTGTTGATCCCGATCGGCTGGTTTGGCTGGGAGTTCCTGCAATGGTGGGCCGAAGAGTATCTCGTGACCACTCACCGCGTGGTGCAGACCGAGGGACTGATCAACAAACGTACCAAGGACTCCGCGCTGGAGAAAATCAACGACATCACGTTGAACCAGACGGTGCTGGGGCGCATCTTGAACTACGGCGATCTGGCGATTATCACGGGCAGTGATATGGGCACGAATATATTGAAACGCCTGGCCAAACCGGTTGAATTCAAGAAGACGTTGCTGGAGCAAAAGTCCAAATTGTCCGATGGCGAAGACCTCGACCACCGCAAACCGTCCGCGGCCGGGGCCGACGATGAAGATCCATTGAAGAAGATCGCGCAGTTGGACGACCTGCGCAAGAGTGGCGCCATCAGCGAGGTGGAGTATCAACAGGCTAAGGCAAAACTGCTGGCCAAGCTGTAGTCTGAAAGAGGATGAACAGAGTGGAACATTTAGTTACACGTTTGGAAATTGACGCGGCGGCGCAATACGTGCGCGAGCATACTTACCATCGACCCGAGTTTGGCATTGTGTTGGGATCGGGCCTGTCCGCATTAGCCGAAGCGGTTGAACAGCCGGACTTTGTTCCGTTTCATGACATCCCGAATTTTCCGGTGTCTTCCGTGCAGGGCCATTCGGGGCGACTCGTCATGGGGAAGTTAGAAGGCCGATCGGTGTTGGTGATGCAGGGCCGCGTGCATTTCTATGAAGGCTATTCCATGTCGCAGGTCACGCTGCCAATCCGCATGATGAAAGTGCTGGGTATCCATACCGTGATCCTGACCAACGCAGCGGGTGGCATCAATCCGGCCTTCAAGGCTGGCGATGTGATGCTGATCACAGACCATATCAACCTGCTGGGTATGGCAGGCCAGAATCCGTTGCGTGGTCCCAACGATGAATCGTTCGGTCCGCGATTCCCCGACATGTCGCAGCCGTACGATCGCGGGCTGCGTGAACTGGCCCTGCAAACGGCCGCAGACCATCAGTTCGTCTAAGGCAAGGCGTATATATTTGCCTGGCGGGACCAAGTTTCGAATCGCCGGCTGATGTACGTTTCCTGCGGATGATTGGCGCTGATGCAGTCGGCATGTCAACCGTGCCCGAAACGGTGGTGGCACGCCACGCTGGGCTGCGCGTGCTGGGCTTGTCGGGAATTAGCAATGCCTCTCTGGCGCAGGGGACGGACCGCAGACGACCCACGAAGAAGTGCTTGAGGCCGGACGTGTCCTGGTTCCGCGAATGATAACCATCATCCGCGGCGTACTGCCAGTGGCCTGAACGACTTATGGCTTTCTTTGTACAACTGTTCGCCAACTATGCGGGACTGATCTATATTGCCCTCATCGTTGGCGCAGTGTTCTATGTTCGGGAAATTATCGCGGCGCGGCAGGACCTGCAGCAGTCACTGTATTCACTGGAGCGCGAGGCGGCCAGCAGCCGTTCGTGGCGCAGTATTCTGATGCTGGGTGTATTAGGGCTGATTGCCGCCGCCACCTTTGTGTTGTCTACGGTAGTGGCACCGCAAGTGATCACCGATGAAGGACGTGTGACGCCGACTGCGGCTTTCACGTTGCCAACGAATACACCCACTCCGACGTTCCAGCCGACGCCCACGCGCACGCCGCGTCCGCCAACGGCAACGCCCGGAACGCCAACGCCGACGATCGAAGGTGCGCCAACGGAAGGACCTACACCGACACCCGTGTCACTGCCGGCGGCCAATTGTCCTGATCCTAATGTGCAGATTGTTGCACCGGTCGCGGGTCAGATCTTTTCCAGCGAGATTCAGGTGCGCGGCACGGCAGATGCGCCGAGCTTCGCTTTCTACCAACTCACACTGAATGGCCCGGCGACTGGTAGTGTGACGCAAACTGCCGGCGATGTGGTGCGTGCTCCGGTGCATGGGGGCGTGCTGGGCGCGATCGATCCGGCGAGCCTGCTCAACCAGCCGGGTGTTTATATCGTGGGGCTGGTCGTCGTGGATAACACCGGCAACGAACTGCCGCACTGCGATGTGGCAATTGTCGTTCAGCCGCAATAACACTGTGCAGCGAAATGCCATGATCAAACCCATCATCCGCTCTGCCACTGCCGCCGATTTGCCGCACTGCTTGTCGTTCGATCCATCTTTCGACACCGAGTATGTCTGGCAGATGGATAGTCGCCCGCAGGAAGGGCAAGTGAGCATTTCGTTCCGCACGGTGCGCCTGCCTCGCCCGATGAAAGTGCCGTATCCGCGCGATACTAAACAGCTTAACGCAGGCTGGAATGCCTGTGATGCAATGCTGGTCGCCGACGACAATCGAGCCGTGGTGGGCTATGCGGCGCTGGCGAAACGCGGTGCGCAGGCAACCGCGTGGGTGCAAGATCTGATCGTGGCCAAGACAGCCCGGCGCAAGGGCGTGGGCAGTGCGCTGCTGACGGGTGTGGTGCGTTGGGCACGCGAAGAGAAACTGGCGTGGATCATGATCGAAATGCAGACCAAGAACTATCCCGCCATTCAGTTTTGCCAGAAACAGGGCTTCACCTTCTGCGGCTATAATGACCACTTTTTCGCCAACCAGGATATTGCCGTGTTCTTTGTGAAGGCTGTGCATTAGTTCTAGGGATTGAACGACATGAGGCGTTGCAGTTGGGTGCAGAATTTGATTGGTTGATGAGTGTGATGTTGGCATGATCGGTTCACTGAGCTTAACCACGATTATTATCTTCGTCAATTCGCTCCTCTCGATCGGCATCGCCGTGATGGCGTTTGCCCTGTTGATCTATATCATTCGCTACAACTGGCGATCGCCAGTAGCGCGCGCGTTCAGCGTCATGTTGACGTGCGTGATGTTTGTCTCAATGGGTGACGCCGTCATTTATCGCGTGGTCGAGCCCGTGTGGGTGGAGCGCTGGTTGCGCTTGCAATGGCTGGGCATCGCTCTGGTGCCCGCTGCCTATCTCCACTTCTCCGATGAAGTGCTGCGCACAACCAATTCCGTCTCGCGGCCACGGCAGCTGGTGGTTATCGGCGCATATGCGGCCAGTTTCGTTTTCATCGGCTCGGCGCTCTTTAGCGACTGGGTGGTGAGCGACGGGCCGCTGCGGAGCATCGCCCCGCACCTGCAAGCCGGGCCGCTGTTTGGTCTGTACATGATTTACACCCTGGCCGCCGTGATCGTCAGGGCTGATCAATATTCTCCACGCGCGCCGCCGCTGCTTGACACCCACTTCGCGCCGCCGCATGACTTACCTGTTGCTTTCGTCCACCGGTCCGGCGTTTGCGGTCTTTCCCTATTTGCTCCTCTCGAGCAATCCGACTGTCACCGTGCCGCTCATCCTGTGGATCGCACTATTGGCCGGCAATATTCTGGTCTTTACGATGCTGGTCGTGATGGGTTACAGCGTAGCGTACTTCGGGGTATTGGCGCCTGATCGGGTGGTGAAATATCGCTTGATCCGCTTCCTGTTTCGCGGCCCGCTGCTGGCGATTGCGATTGCGGC
Source organism: uncultured Solirubrobacterales bacterium (assembly GCA_963746615.1). GTDB lineage: Bacteria > Actinomycetota > Thermoleophilia > Solirubrobacterales > 70-9 > SHVA01. Next base: position 10,452 of record CAVVBU010000013.1, read on the forward strand.
CGCGGTTGCCGTGTTGATCCGGATCGAGCAGTTCCTGGGGCTGCCCAGCGAAACGATGACGATTCTGGCGATCGTATTCTTTGTCGTGTTGTTTCAAATCGTGCGCGGCTCGCTGCAGCCGTTCCTGGATGTGCTGTTGTTCCAGCAGGATCGATCGGAATTGGACTACATCCGCAGCCTCAGCGATCGCCTGTTGACATCCACCGACCTGCTGCAATTCCTTGAGAACGTGCTGACGGCAGTGGTTGATCTGCTGCGCGTGCCGCGCGTGTTTCTCGCGTCACTCGATCCCGATGGACGCTGGCGGGTGCGGGCGCACGTTGGCGCAATCGAGCTGTACAGCACGGCGCTGGCCGAAATGCGCATGCAGGCCATTCCACCCGAGGAGGATGGACCGATCAGCGTCGACGGGTTCTGGGTGTGGCCGTTGCGCACGCGCGGCAATACCGATTTACTGGGGGCATTGGCGGTGGCTGCCCGATCGAGCACGCCAGATTTATCGGATGTAGAAACGAAGCGCTTGCAGACATTGATCACGCAGGCTGCCATCGCACTGGAAGATCGCCGCTTGCAGAAAGAAGTATTTGCGGCAGTGGAGCGCATCATGCCGGAAATCGACGTGCTGCAGCGTCAGCGCGGCGAAGTGCGCTACACCGATTCGCCCACACAACCTTCGCCGGAAGCCACGGTCACGACTGATCCGGATTTCCCCAACTGGGTGAAAGATGCGTTGAGTCATTACTGGGGCGGGCCAAAATTGACCACCAGCCCGTTGTTGAAATTGCAGATTGTAGAGCAGGCGCTGTCCGACAATCATGATGACGGGCCGAAAGCGCTGCGCGCGGTGCTCGGTGAAGCGATCGAGCAGCTGCGCCCCGACGGCGAGCGCAGCTTCACGGCGGCCGAGTGGGTGCTGTACAACATTTTGGAGACTGCGCTTCATTCAAGGGCGCAAAGTGCGCGACATTGCCGCGCGTCTGGCGATGAGTGAGAGCGATCTCTATCGCAAGCAAAAGATCGCGGTGGAAGCAGTGGCCACATCGCTGTCCAAGATGGAAGAGCGCGCTGTGTCTGAAGCGGGCAATGGCGGTCAAAACGACCACTCATCAGCTTGCAGTCAATTTGGCTTAATTTTCGATTTCTTTGTAGAATTGCTCTACGCAAGTCTTATTGTCACAGGGGGCAAGACATGGGCGAGACGTTTGAAGTAGATGAGGGTTACTGGCAAGCACTATTACAAGATGCAGAAGCCAACTGTGCCCGACGGATCTGGCGAGCGGAATGGCGGCGCTGATCGAACTGGCGGCGCAGCGCGGCCGATCGATCAGCTGTGGGAGGCGGCGCGGAAGGCGTGCGACTGTGAAGAGGTATTAGAAGTGCATGTCACTGGCTTCAATCGCGGCGGCGTGCTGGTGGATTGGAGCGGCCTGCATGGCTTCGTGCCCGCCTCGCACATTTTGAACATGCCCAATGTGACGGACGATGCTCAGCGTCGCTCCGAATTTGAAAAGCGGGTCGGGCAGATCGTCAAAGGGAAGATCATCGAACTCGATCGCGCGCACGGACGCTTTGTCTTATCCGAGCGGCTGGCGTACAACGATCGTACGCGCGTTGAATTGCTGCTCGCTGATTTGCAGCCCGGTCAGCGCCGCTGTGGTGTGGTCACCACGGTATGCGATTTTGGCGCGTTCATCGATCTGGGCGGCATCGAAGGATTGGCGCACATCAGTGAGATTTCGTGGGGTCGTATCAACCATCCTGCCGATGTGCTGCGCAGCGGGCAGAACGTAGACGTGCAGGTCATGGCGGTGGAACGCGAGCAGCGCCGCGTTGCATTAAGTCTGAAACGGCTGTACCCTGATCCGTGGGTGACCGTGCCACAGCGCTATCAACTGCAGCAGTTGGTGGAAGGCACGGTGACCACGGTGGTTGACTTTGGCGCGTTTGTGCGGCTGGAAGAAGGCGTGGAGGGGTTGATTCATATATCGGAGTTGGCCGAGGGCAACTTTTCTGCATCCGCGCAATGTGGTCCATGAACATGATACCGTGCGTGTGAAAGTGCTGAGTGTCGATGTCGCGCACCGGCGGCTGGGCCTATCGTTGCGGCAGGTGTATGGCGGCAACGGCGCGGCGATCGCACCCGGCGAGTGTGCGCCGACTCCGCAGAGCTGATCACGCTGGCTGCACAGACCGGGTTTCCACAAGGAACCCGGCTTCTACAGCCGGAAACTTTCATGAGCAAATCCGCAAACGCGAGCCGCGACCAGGCAGACACGAAACCCAAAGGCAAAACCCCGAAAGCGCCGGAGCCGCGCCGCCGCGGGGCCTGCGTTACAGCATGGGTGTGCGCGGCCGCGAGATCGTCGGCGCGTGCTGTCGATCGCCCTGGCACTGTTATCGCTGCTGGCACTGTCCAACCTCACGCGCGGCAGCCTCAGTGACTGGTGGAGTAATGGACTTTACTGGTTATTCGGTTGGGGCGCTTTTTTCTTTGCGATCATGGTGGGCGCGATCGGATTGCTGATCATTGCACGGACGCAGAACATCGTGCTGGTCACGCCGTGGCGCTCGATCATCGCGATCGAGATCGCGTTCTTCGCCTGCCTCCCGGTTCTGACGGCCTTTGGCGCATTTGCCAGACCAAGACATGTGGCGCCTGATCACGCAAGGGAACGGCGGCGGCGTGGTGGGCTGGGGGCTGTTGACCCTGGTCAGCCCGATCGTCAGTCGGTACGTGGCCGGGTTCTTATATCTGGCGATCACGATCGTCGCGTTGACGATCGGGCTGCGTTTGCCGTGGCTGACCTGGTACGCGCGTTGAGGATCTGGCTGGTACGCCGCCGCCCGATCGAGACGGTGGCGACCCCCACGGCTGCCGCAGCTGCGCCGTTATCGCAGGCACAACCGGTCGAGGAAGAGATCGTTCCGCCACAGCCCGCCGTCGTCAAAGCGAAGTCGCTCGATCAACAGCCCATGCAAGCGGCACAGCTGCCGCTGAAGATCGTCAAGACCGAACAAGTCCCCACGCCGCCGAAGATCAAACGCGAGCGTATACTGCCTTCGCTCGATCTGTTGGAAGGCCACACCAGTGAATCGATCGCGAAGGAAGAAATTGCGCACAAGAGCGAAGTGATCGAAAACACGCTGAAACAATTTGGGCTGGAAGCGAAGGTCGTGCGCGTATCACAGGGTCCGGCGGTGACGCAGTATGGTGTGGAACCCGGCTATATCGAACGGCCTGGCACTGATGGGGAGGTGCGCAGGCAGAAAGTGCGCGTGGCGCAGATCAGTTCACTGCAAAACGATCTGGCGTTCACGACGAGTACGGCCGTGTCAAAGCTGATCGCATAGCCGTTGATGGCCTTCGTCTTGGCTGGACACGGCAGGGTGGCGATGCGCTCCTCCTGGTCGGCGATCGTGGTCGCCGCGGTCTCCTCGAAATAGCGAATGCGAACGCCCTTCTTCTTCTTGGCGGTCTGCGCGAGCGCGGAGGCGGGTGCGCCGGCGCTCGGGGCCTTGACCTCGCGCACCGAGACCACGCCCTCGGTGTCGCGGTCGAGGCTGGCGCGAACGTCGCCGCTCTTCTCGCCGAGGCCGATCGCCGCGAACACCGCCCCGCCGGCGAAGGCCGCCGCCACGCAGATCGCTGCGTGACCCTTCCTGAGCTTCATCTCACCCTCCCGATTTGAGTCGCTTGCCTGTTCACGGTACTCGGCGGGGAGCCGCGACGGGGAGCGACGGCGCTCAGATGATCACCTGGACGGTTCCGCCGTCCACGCTCCACGCTGCTCCCGCCACGTAGGAGGCGCGCTCGGAGCAGAGAAAGACGATCGCGGAGGCGATCTCGGCGACCTCGGCCAGCCGGCCGATCGGGCGCTTGGCGCCCGCCGCCTCGAGCGCTTCCTCCCTCGAGGCGTGACCGCCGAGCACCTGTGCCTGGTCGAGCAGGCCGCCCTCGGTCATCCACAGCTCCGACTTGGTCGGGCCGGGGCAGACGGCGTTGACCAGCACGCCGTCGGCGGCGTAGCGATCGGCGAACAACCGCGACAGCGACAGCTCGGCCGCCTTGGCGACGGAGTACTCGGCCATGGTCGGCGAGGGGCGCTTGCCGGAGGTGCTGGCGACGTTGACGATCCGCCCCCAGCCCCGATCGCGCATGCCGGGGACGGCGGCCCGCATCAGCCGCAGCGGCGCCATCACGTTCAGCTCCCAGGCGGCCTGCCAGTCGGCGTCCGGTACCTCATCGAGATCGCGCTGGCGCGAGCTGCCAGCGTTGTTGACCAGCACGTCGACCCGCTCGAAGCGGCTCTCGGCCTCGGCGACGACCCGCTCGGCGGCGTCCGGCTCGGTGATGTCGCAGGCGAGGTGGGCGGCCCGGCCGCCGGACCTCGGCGCCGGCCTCACCGCACTCGGCGACCGCCGAGACCAGGTCCTCCTCGGTGCGGGCCACCAGTAGGGCCGCGGCCCCCTCGGCGCAGAGCATCCTGGCGGTGGCGCGGCCGATTCCCCGGCCGGCTCCGGTGACGACGCAGACCCGACCCTTCAGCCCGAGGTTCACGGGTCGAAAAGCTCGAAAGAGTCCTGGATCTCGACGTCCTTGCCGACGATCAGCTTGTGGACGGGGCACTTGCCGGCGATCACCAGCAGCCGCTCGCGCTGCTCGTCGCTGAGCTCGGCCGGGATGCGGATCTTGACGTCGATCTTGGTGCCGCCCTTGAGCGGAGTCGGGCCAGTCGACGTCGACCTCGACCTCGCCCAGCTCCCAGCCCTTGCGGTCGGCGTATAGCTCCATCGTGATCGCCGTGCACGACGCGAGCGAGGCGGCCAGTAGCTCGGTCGGCGTCGGCCCCTGGTCACCGCCGCCACTGCTCTGAGGCTCGTCGGCGATCAGGCGGTGCTCGCGGATCTCGACCTCGGTCTCGTACTTCCCGCGGCGGCGCGTGCTGGCGCTAGCCATCGTCGCGCCCCCGGCGCCCGGCGAACAGCTGTGGGTTGGGCTCATCGGCGAAGCGGGCCATGGCGAAGGCGAGGTCGGACGCGCGGTTGAGGAAGCGCAGCACGGCTTCGGAGGCGAGGCCGCCCGACTGCTTCAGGGTCACCACCCGCCGCTCGGCGCGGCGGATCGCCGTCCGCGCCACGTCGAGCGCCGCCGAAAGCTGGGTGCCACCGGGGATCACGAACTGCGGCGGCAGGTCGACCTGGTTCATGTAGCGGTCGATGTCCACCTCGAGGGCGGCGGCCATGCCCTCCGTGATTCGGCTGACGCCGTCCTCGAGCCGCTCGGCCGCCTCGGGCGCCGTCGCCAGCTCAGCGCCGGCGACGAACATCTCCTGCTGGAGCTGGAGGATGTCGCTGGCCAGGCTCGACTGGTTCTTGGCGCAGAGCGAGCGGGCGACCCCGAGCGCGGAGACCGCCTCGTCGACCGAGCCGTAGGCCTCGGTGCGCGCGTCGTCCTTCGGCACCCGCCCGCCGTACCAGAGCGAGGTGCTGCCGTCGTCGCCCTTGCGCGTGTAGATCTTGGTCACGGGGCGACCATACCGATCGCTCCTCCCGCCCAGTGCGGGCTCAGCTCAGCGGGTTGAAGACGATCCCGGTGAGCAGCTTGGGGAAGAAGTAGGTCGACTTCGGCGGCATCGTCTCGCCGGCGGCGGCGACCTCGCGCACCAGCTCGACCGGCGTGGGCCGCAGGAAGAAGGCGGCGTCGTACTCGCCGGCGCGCAGCTTGGCGATCGCCTCGGCGGCGCTCGGCGTGTAGCCGATGCCCCGCTTGGCGGCGATGTCCTCGGCGCTGAGGCCGGCGGCGCCCTTGAGGAAGATCTCCTCCAGCGCCGCGGCGTCGAGCCGGCGGTAGGCATCGGAGTGGCCGGCGAGCGCCGAGTCGAGCGGGCTGGGCTCGCCCCGCTCCTGCTTGGGCCGCAGGCGCCAGGGCTTGAGGTGGTGCGCGTCCATGTAGCCGAAGCTGCCGGGCGGCTCCTCGGGGCCGGGGACGATCTCGTCCTCGCTCACCTCGCCCAGCTCGAAGCTCTGCGTGGCCACGGTCCGGATCGCCTCTCGCTGGCCCTCGCCGAGGTCCTTGAGCAGGCGGTGGGTGCCGAAGACCGTCAGCCCCGGATCGGCGAGCGAGACCAGGGCCATCAGCACGTACCGGTGGGGCCCGTCGCCGCCCACCTCGGCGGCGTAGGTGAGGGCGGTCTCGTAGCGGTGGTGGCCGTCGGCGATCAGCAGCTCGGAGTCGACGAGCTCGGCGGCCACCGCCTCGTGGACGGCGGGGTCGCCGACCCGCCAGACGCGGTGGGTGGTGCCGTCGCCGTCGGTGACCTCGCCCCAGGGCTCGCCCTGTGTGGCCGGCTCGAGGTGGGGCCAGGCGTCGCCCTCCGAGAGGGAGAAGATGGGGGAGAGGTTGTGACGGGTGGCGCGGGTCAGCCGCAGCCGGTCCTCCTTGGGCCCCGGCTGGGTGCGCTCGTGCGGCCGGATCCCCTCGCCGTACTCGGCGAGGCGCACGCGGCAGAGGAAGCCGTTGCGCGTCAGGCGGCGGCCGTCCGGGCGCGGTGTAGTCCTGGCTCAGCGCCCAGAGCGCCGGCTCCCGGTCGGCCGTCAGCACGCCCTCCATCTCCCAGGCCTCCAAGCGTCTCGGCGGCGTGCTCGTAGCGGTCGCCGCCCTCGGACGCCTCGGGCAGATCGATCTCGACCACGTTCAAGGGCGAGCGCTTGAGCAGCTCCGCTCGCTTCGCCGCGTCGATCACGTCGTAGGGAGGCGCCACCACATCTGCCAGCGAGGGGATGGCGGAGAGGTTGTAGTGGAGCGCCTTGAGCGGTCTGACCTCGGCCACGATCGCGAACCCTAGCCGTCCCCGTTTTCACGCCTTCGTGACGTTCTGAGCGCCTCGGGTACGCGAGCTCATGTTCGACTACGTCCGTGGCCCATCCTCAATATCTGCGAGAGAAGGCTGAGCGGTTGAGGCGTGATGACAGGCTGTCGATCGACGAAATCGCTGAGCGTCTGGCCTTGCCTCGCACCACGGTCTACTACTGGATTGGCAGGATCCCATTGGGTCGCCCAAAGCGGGAGAACGGCCATCCGGGCAACCGGGCGATGCAGCGGAAGCACCGTCTGATCAGAGAACAGGCTTATGAGCTCGGTCGATGGGAGTTCCCGAGACTGACGGTTGAGCGGACGTTCCGAGAGTTCGTGAGTCTCTACATCGCGGAGGGCTACAAGCGAGATCGCAACCGTGTGTCAATTGCGAACTCGGACCGGGCTGTGATTCGACTTGGCGCCCACTGGTTCAGGCGATTCTCGGCCAAGCCGCTGGATGTTTCAGTTCAGTTTCATCGCGATCAAGATCCCAAACAGCTAAGGAGCTTCTGGGCGGCTGAGGTGGGCGTTGAGCCGGGTTCGATTCGGCTTCAACGGAAGTCCAATAGCAGTCAGCTCTCCCAGCGAAAGTGGCGTAGCCGCCACGGCGTACTCACCGTCCGCGTCAACGACACGAAGTTCAGGGCCAGGCTCCAGGGATGGATCGATCGGATCGAAGAGGAGTGGCTGATTCGAACTACACTGGAGCGGATCGGGGCGTAGCTCAGTCTGGTCAGAGCGCCCGCTTTGGGGGCGGGAGGTTTCGCTGGTTCGAATCCAGTCGCCCCGACTGAGGCCGGCAGCCGCCGGTTGCGGGTTGCCGATCGTGCGGGTGGCGTCGTCGCTCGGTTCCGGGCATACTCAGCGCCCTGATGATGTCGACGGTCGCTGTGGGAACGGACGGCTCGGCTACGGCCGCCGAGGCGGTCAAGGTCGCCCTAGGGATGGCGCAACGCTTCGACGCGGAGCTGGTGCTGATCAGCGCGTCGCAGAGCCCCAAGGAGGGGCCGCTGGATCGGAAGGGCGCTGCCGAGGAGGTCCAATGGGCCTTCAATCCGGCCTCGCGGGTGCGCGAGATCCTGGCCCGCACCGAGGAGGAAGTGCAGCGCAGCGGCACCGCCTGTAGGACCATGGTCGACGAGGGCGACCCGGCCGATGTGCTCGTGCGCCTGGCGACGGAGTGCGGAGCCGATGTGCTGGTGATCGGGAACAAGGGCATGCGCCGGCGCGTGCTGGGAAGCGTGCCGAACACGGTCACGCACCAAGCACCGTGCTCGGTCTTCGTGGTCAAAACGACCTGACGGGCCCCGAGGCCTTTCTCAGCTCCCAGTCAGGCGAGGCCTGCATAGGGTGGGGGCGTGCGCATCGGCACCTATTCGATCGTCGCCCGCGACCCCGAGACGGGGAAGCTCGGCGTTGCGGTGCAGTCGCACTGGTTCTCGGTCGGCGGGATCGTCTCCTGGGCCGAGCCCGGGATCGGCGCGGTCGCAACGCAGGCGGTCGCTGAGCCGGCGTATGGCCCCAGGGCCCTGAAGCTGATCCGCGAGGGCGAGGGCGCCCGGGCGGCTCTGGGCAAGCTGCTGGACGAGGATCAGGCGGCACGCCATCGCCAGGTGGCGGTGATCGATGCGAACGGTGAGCTCTCTGTGCACACCGGCGAGAGCTGCATCGCGGAGGCCGGTGACGTGACCGGGGACGGCTTCTCCTGCCAGGCCAACATGATGCAGAGGGCGGGAGTCCCCGAGGCGATGGCCGCGGCGTTCGCATCGACCTCGGGGGAGCTCGGCTCGCGCCTACTCGCGGCCCTGGCTGCGGGCGAGGGAGCCGGGGGAGATGTGCGGGGGCGCCAGTCGGCGGCGCTGTTGGTCGTTCCCGCAGAGGGCGAGGCGTGGCAACGCTCCGTCGACCTTAGGGTCGAGGACCACTCGGAGCCGATCGCCGAGCTCGAGCGCTTGCACGCCCTCCATCTCGCCTACGAGCTGGCCGATCGGGCCGACGGGCTCGCCGGCCAGGGCGAGCACGACGCCGCGGCGCGGCTCTACGAGCAGGCCTCGGAGCTGGCGCCCGGCAATGACGAGCTCCTCTTCTGGGCCGGGCTCGCCGCCGCCCAGGCGGGCGAGATGGAGCTGGCCCTCGAGCGGGTACGGAACGCGATCGAGGCCAACCCCGGCTGGGCCGAGCTGCTTCCCCGCCTCCCCGAGGAGATCGCCCCCAGTGCCCCCGCAGTGATCGCGGCGCTGCCGTCCGAGCGTCCGGGAGAGGGGTCGCCATGACGTCGCGGAGCGACTTCGTCGAGGTCGAGGGGATACGGCTCCACTACCTCGAGCAGGGCTCCGGCGAGCCCGTGCTATTGCTTCACGGCTGGCCGACGTCGTCGTTCCTTTGGCGGAACATGCTCGGCACGCTCGCCGAGCACAACCGGGCGATCGCCCTCGATCTCCCCGGCTTCGGCCGCTCGGACAAGCCGCTGGATGCCTCCTACGGCTTCCGCTTCTACGCCAGGGCGCTGCGCGGCTTCCTCGACGCGCTCGAGCTGGAGTCCGTGGGCCTCGCGGTCCACGACCTGGGCGGGCCGGTCGGCCTCTACTGGGCCTCGCAGGATCCACGGCGGGTCCGCAAGCTGGCGCTGCTCAACACGATCGTCTACGCGCGTCCCTCCTGGGCCGTGGTCGCCTTCATCGCGGCCTGCCGCATCCCCGGCGTCCGCTCTTGGCTGGTCAGCCCCTCCGGACTGGAGAGGGCGATGAAGATCGGCGTCAGCGATAACAGCCGCCTCAGCGAGGAGGCGATCCGCGGGGTCCAGGAGCCGTTCGCCGAGGCCGACGCGCGCAAAGCGCTGCTCAAGGCGGGTACCGGCCTGCATCCGGGCGGCTTCAGGGAGATCGAGGGCTGGCTGCCGCGGATCGATGTGCCCGTGCGGATCGTCTACGGAGAGCGCGACCGCATCCTCCCCGACGTCGCCAGGACCATGGGTCGAGTGGCCGCCGACGTTCCGGCCGCCGAGGTGACCGCGCTGCCCGACTGCGGCCACTTCCTCCAGGAGGAGCGCCCGGCCGAGGTCGCCGGGCTGCTCTCGGCCTTCTTCCGCTGACCCAGGCGGGTTGCGGTGGCGTCAGCTGAAGGGTCGCCGCGAAGCGGTGTCGGGCCGCACCGGAGCCGGCCGGCTGGCCGCCCAGCGCTGCACCGCGAGGGTCAGGCTGCCCGAGAAGAGCAGCAGCGAGACGTTGATCCCGAGCACGGCCAGGGCTCCCCAGCCCTCCGAGACGTTGCCGCTTCCAAAGGCGACCCCGAGATAGGCCGAGGCCGGGATCGTGGTCACCGAGATCGCCACCCCGACTGCCGCGCCCGCCCGGGTCTCGAAGGCGAGCATCGCGGCGACGCCGGCCACCAGCGCGATCAGCACCGTCGTGTAGTCGACGGTGGCCAGTCCCGAGATCACGGTCTGCGACGGTTGGAAGCCGGATTCGAGCAGGCCGACGGCGTCGAGGGCGGCCGTCAGCCCCGTGGCGACGACCGCGATCAACGCCAGCCCGATCAACAGCGTGGCCAGCGAGCGTCGTGCCAGCCGCCACTTGCGCCCCACGACGCCGACGCAGGTCGCGCAGACCGGCAGCAGGTCCGGGCTGACCGCCATCGCGCCCACGATCAGGATGCTGTTGGACTTGATCACGCCCAGTGCGGCGACGACCGCAGCGACGAACATCAGCGCCAGGTAGCGGGCCAGGGGACGCGAGTTGGCGCGAGCCTCGCCCAGCACCTCGACCCAAGCGAACTCGCCCGGCGTCCCGATCCTCGTGCGGCTGGCGGGTGTGGGAGCGACCACGTCGACTCTCGCCAACACGTAGTCGTCGTGGCCCACCTCGATTCGCTCCAGCTCCGCGATCACCAGGTCGGCGGCGCCCGGATCGATGTCGGCCGACATGACCAGCTCCTCGGTCTCCCGCGAGTTGGCGGTGACGATCCGCCTCACCCCGTCGAGCGCGTCCAGCGAACGGCCGATCCGATCGGCCTCGGCGTGAGAAGCTGACAGCCTGAGATGGAGCACGGACGCCGGCAATCGTGACAACGCCACCGGAGGTCGTCGACGCCACCCGGCGAACCCGGCTCGCCGGCGAGCGCACCCAGCTCGCCTGGTGGCGGACCGGGCTGACCGCCCTCGCCGTCGCGGTCGGGGTGGGGAGGGTCGTCCCCGAGCTCAGCCACCACAAGACGGAGTGGCCCTATGCCCTGATCGGCGTCGGCTTCGCCGCCTACGCGCTCGGCCTGTTCCTCTACGGAACACTGCGGGCGAGGGCGGTCGACAGGGCACTCGACGAGGGGCGCTATGTCTACACGCCCGCCTGGGTCAGCGCCACGCTGACCGTATTCGGAGTGGTCCTCTGCCTGGCCACGGCGGCGCTGATCGTCGCCTACTGACGGCACGGCCGACTGTCGCTGAGGGGCTTGTCGAGAGATACTGTCGGGGCGACGGCGCGCCCGCGCCGGCTCGACGATTAGGAGGAGACGGAATGGCCTACGGAATCGTCCATCACTTCAAGGACGGGGAGAAGGAGCACTACGACGCGGCGGTGGAGCAGGTTCACCCGTCGGACGGTCTGCCAGAGGGCCAGACCCACCACTTCGCGGGCAAGACCGCCGACGGCTGGATCGTGGTGGCGATCCACGAGGACGAGGAGAGCTGGAATCGCTTTCGCGACGAGACGCTGAACCCGGGGCTGCAGGGGGTCGAGGGCGGCTTCCCCAACCCGCCCGAGGAGATCGGCTTCGACGTTCTCGTGGAGCAGCACGCCTGAGCCGCGCACGCATAGCCCTCCCGCTGACCGCACTCGCCGCGCTCGCGCTGCTTGCTGGCGGCTGCGGCGGAGACGGGGGCTCGGGGGGCAGCGGCGACGTGGCGCTGTCTCTCGACACCTGCGGCTCGCTCGAGTACAAGGGCGACGGCGATCCCGACGCCCTGATCGTCTCCGACCTGCCGATGCAGGGGGACTCGAAGGAGCGCTCCGGGCAGCAGGTCGAGGCGATCCGGCTGGCGCTCGAGCAGTCCCAGTGGCGCGCGGGCGACGTCAACGTCGGCTTCCAGGCCTGCGACGACTCCATCGCCAAGACCGGCCTCTGGGACGAGCAGACGTGCCGCGACAACGCCCGGGCCTACGCCGGCCACGAGCCGCTGCTGGGGGTGGTCGGCACCTACAACTCGGGCTGCGCGGAGATCGAGATCCCGATCCTGAACCGGGCCGACGTGGCGATGATCTCGCCGGGCAACACCGCCGTCTGCCTGACCGAGCAGAGCGTCAATTGCGACGCGGACCAGCCCGACAGCCTCTATCCGAGCGGCAGGCGCAACTACGCGCGGGTGGTGCCCAACGACGCCTTCCAGGCCGCCGGCCTGGTCACCTTCGCCCAGGACCAGGGGATCGACAGCCCCTTCGTCCTCTACGCCGCCAACGATCCCACCAGCACCGGGCAGGCGCAGAACTTCGTCGGCGCCGCCCAGGAGGCCGGCCTCAACCTGGTCGGCCAGGGCAGCTGGGACCCCGATGCCACCAGCTATACCGACCTCTTCTCCCAGATCGCCTCCGCGGGCGCCGACGCCATCGTCCTCGCGGGGTTGACCGAGCAGAACGGCGGCCTGCTGATCGACGACAAGGTCTCCGTGCTCGGCGACAACGAGACGCTGCCGCTGCTCGCCTTCGACGGCTTCGCCCAGCAGAGGACGATCGATGACGCCGGTGAGCCCAGCCGCGGCATGTACGCGAGCGTCCCCGGCCGGGCGCCCGAGAAGCTGACCGGCGAGGGCGCCGCCTTCGTCGACGAGCTTCGCTCCAGGGTGAGTGCGAAGCAGCTCGAGATCTACGCCCCCTACGCGGGCGAGGCCGCCGAGGTGCTGCTCGACGCGATCGCCAAGGGCGGCGACGACCGCGCCGCCGTCTCCGCGGCGATGCTGGGCGCCGAGCGCACCAACGGCATCCTCGGCAGCTACGAGATTCAGCCCAACGGCGATCCCAGCGTGGGGCCGGTGACGATCTTCGTCGCCCAGGACGCCTTCGAGTCCTACGCCGAGGTCACCCCGTCGAAGGCCCTGGTCGCCGCCGCTCGAGGCTGAGCGAGTGGAGCGCTCCTCCTTCAGGCGCTCGCGCTGGGCGAGCGGCTCTGCGACCTCTGGCTCACCGAGCACCTCGCTGACGCCGTAGCCTCCAGCTAGAGCCCTCGTAGCTCAGCTGGACAGAGCGCCGGTTTTCTAAACCGGATGTCGCAGGTTCGAGTCCTGCCGGGGGCGTCGCATGGGAATGCGGAATGCGCCGTCCGAGAGGGCGGCGTTTCCGTTGCTGGGTACACCGTGGGTTCACAGAGCCGCTGACGCGGCGACAGAAATCGCCGTCTACGAAACCGAAGGTCACTGGTTCGAGTCCAGTCGGGCGCGTCGCATAGGCAAGCGGTTTGCGGCGTCCACGGGGCGCCGCTTCCGTTGCTGGGTGTCTTCCGGAATCGCAACGCCGCCAGCTAGGGACGGACCAAGTGATGGGTCGTGACCAAACCGATTGCTACCGTCGTCGGAGAGATTGCCACGCAGGCTTAGTCGCCTGATCGCTTTCTACTTCTGGCGCCGCCTCATCACCAGCGAGAAGAAAGGATCGAGCGACCTTGAGCGACGAGCACGCAGACCCACTTTCGGGCTCGGGCCTCAGCGCGGACGACTCACGGCGGGGAGGGCTAGGCAGCCGCCAGCCCGTGGGAAGACCCGGACCCGGATCGTGACCCCGAGTACGACGACGATCAGCGGTCAGAGAAGAAGCCGGGAGAGGTCACCTACAGCGAGACGCTGGACGGCGGCGCTGCCGATGATGGCGCAACCGACCTTGCCAAGTTGGCGCTGGTAGCCACCCCGATCACGTACGCCCCATGGCTGCGGGATCGTTACATCGGCCGTGGTCGAGGAGGTTACGGTCGAAGCGGGGGAGGATTCAGGCGTCGTAGAAGTTCGTCAGCCGGTCGATGCGTCCGTCGGGGTCGAACTCGACGAAGTCGATGCCGTCGAACGCCTCCCCATCTGCAGTGGTCGCTTCCCATCGATACCAGCCTCCGTCGCCGAGGACGACGAGACTCGCGGCGAGTTGGCGGGAGTGCAGTGCGCCGGAGCGACGGGGTCGACGCTATTGGGGTTGACACACGTCAAACGGCTGGAATAGGGTCAGCCCCGAGAGATTCAGGGGGCAAAAAGGGGCCAAGCGATGAAGTGCCAAGTCATCTCCCGGAGGAACCGCTCCCGGCGAGGCCGTCGGGCAGAAATGAGGTCCAGAGATAGATGAAACGTCTACTTGCCGCGACCTGCGCGATTTGCGGTCTTTCGCTGCTCTTGACCGCGCCCGGTCTTGCGAAGACGCAGATTTACAGCTTCTCAGGGTCCACCGCTACGACGCCAACAGGGACGGTCAACTTCGAGACTGACGTGGCTGTAAAGACCAAGAAGACGTGCAAGAAGGGCAAGCACGGCAAGAAGGGCAAGTGCAAGAAGAAGCACACCGTAACGACAACGCAAATCAGACCGGAGACGCTGAAGTTCCATGTGCCGATTACCTGCAATGACGGCGTCCGACTTCTTGAACCTGGACATCGCAGGTGCGATCCAAGTCAAGAACGAGAGCTTCGACGCCTCCTACAACGGCGGCGCGAGCAGAGTCACCGGGCACTTCTCGGCCAAGGGGAGGTCCGCATCCGGCACTGTCCGAGACTCGGGGACCTTCGGGACATTGACCTGCGACACAGGGACCGTCAACTGGAGCGCGACCGCCTGACCCGAGATGAGACATACGGCTTGCCGGGACGGTCGCGCTCGACGGTGGCAAGAGACGCGCCTGCTGCGCGGGCGCTGGGCTGCGAGCTCTTCCTAGCGATCCCCTAGATCAAGCGAGTGGAGGGCAGTCGTCGGGGCGGGCCTTGCGCAGCTCGCGGTAGCAGGAGAGGTGGTACTTGGCGTCAGGCTCCCGGGAGTCTTGGCCCTCGATCAGGTATCCAGCCTCGCCCGAGCGGTTCAGGAACGCGACCCGCTCCCAGTACTCGAGATCAAGGATCCGACGACGAAGCAGATGGCGCTACGCTCCGCGATGGACCTCGGCCCGCTTCTACTCTTCATCGCTGGGTTGTGGCTGCTACGGGGGCTCGCCCGCTCGGTGACGGAGGGCGATCCTTTCGGTGCCCCGAACGTCCAGCGCCTGCGGCGACTTGGCTTCCTGCTCGTCGCTGGAGGGCCGGCCGTCGAGGTCCTGAACACGTTGCTTCGGGAGGCGCTCTTCAACAGCCTCCCGCCCCACCCCGCCGTCGACATCGGGATGGCCGGCTACAACCTGCCCGGCACAGCGATCCTGGCAGGCCTCGGCGCGTTCATCCTCGCTGAAGTCTTCGCTCATGGGGTGCGTTGCGCGAGGACGTCGAGGGCACGGTGTGACATGCCTGCCGACCCGCCCCCACACCGAATCGCCGTACACCTCGACCGGCTGCTCGACGCGCGCGGCATGACGCTCACCGAGCTCGCCGAGCGAGTGGACGTTACGGTCGTCAACCTCTCGATCCTCAAGAACGGCCGGGCTCGCGCTATCCGCTTCTCGACTCTGACCGCGATCTGCGAGGCCTTGGACTGCCAGCCCGGTGAGTTGCTCGGCTACCAAGAGGCTTGAGCGGATCGCGAGCGGGGTGGGCTTCCGCTTCCGCGTGGAAGGCGGGAGCTAAACGCGCCTCCGAGAACAGCTGGCGCGCTGCCGCATTGGACGAGAAGCGTCTCAAGCCCCTTTGCAGTCTCAATGCTCTGAGGCGGCGGAGTATCGCTTTGCATAAAAAGCGCGGAGCGCCTCCTTGACGCGGGGCGCCGACATCCTCTACGGCGGCGCCGGCAGCGATCTCCTGCTCGGGCGCAGGGGCGGCGACGAGCACTTCGGCGGCCCGGGCTTCGACACCGCCAGGGGAGGCCGCGGCGACGACTCCTTCAGGAGCGTCGAGCGAATTCTCGGACGTTAGCGCAGCGTTTTTCCGCGGCGGCTTAGGCTTTGTGGCCCGACCAAGCTCTGAATCCTCCGGTGGTGCAGTTGGTGAAGCCACCGGTGTCGGTGGGCCCGAAGCTGACCTGTCCCGTCACCTTCGTGGCCTGCTTGGTCAGCTTGCCAGTCAGGCTCGCCGTGAAGCTGCTGAACGTGTACGAGAACGCTCCCTTCTTGCTGACCGGGAGGTCCTGGCCAGTGCTGAAGCTGATCTGCCTGGTCGGGTCCTCGTCGCAGGAGATCGGGACGTTGAAGAAGGCGACGTCCTCGACCCGCTTGGGGACGAACTTGCCCTTCCTGTTCTTCTTCACCACGACGTCGAGGTCGATGGAGCCGCCTCCGGCGACCGTGCCGTCGTAATCCCGGAGCTTCGCCTGCGCCGTACCGGTAAAGACAAGCCCCAGCACGACCACTAGGGACGAGAACAACAGAACCGGCCTGATTCCCGCGCGTGATCCTGAGGAGTTCCTACTTGGGTGGCTCATCCTTGGCCCTTTCTTTCGTTTTCCCTGACCCTTGGACGACCCTATTCCAGGTGATTGAGCTGTGTCAACGCGGCGCACGAACATAGGTTCGCGGTCCCGGTCCCCCTGCTGCCTGAACTCGGCGAACCCCAGGCGAATTATCGATGCGAAGTCAGTACCCGAGAGCGAACTTGGCGTCCTCGGACATCATCTCCGCATCCGCCCGTGACGGCCCGTATCGGCCTGTTATCGCCCGTTGGGTTGCAGTCGAGACCGGAAAGGGCGCTCGCCTGTGATGGCGCAGTTGACGGCAGTTTTACTCCCGAAGAACTTTTTCTCCCGAAGAACAGGCGCGGTGATCGCATTTCGAGAAGTTCCAACGCGGGACGGTCACCCCCTTGACAGCGGGGTAAGCCCAAGCTCTCAGAGGCATCTCAGCGGGTCCGCGCCGCATGATCCCGCCGGGGGTTCCGGGCCATGTAGTCCGCGCCGCTAACGACTGGACGGCCAAGGCAGACGAGGCAGGGTTGCTCCCCGAGGAACTACTTGCGCTCGGGCCGGCACTTGGGTTGGCCGACCCCGCCCGATCCCCTACTTCTTCGCGACCCGCTCGTAGGCGCCGATGTCGGGCTTCTTGTCGCGCTTGACGCCGCGCTGGTCGTGGTGGCCGGGCTCGCCGTGGCCGGGCGGCTTCGCGATCGGGTCCGCGTTGCCGATCGCCCTCGAGCCCTTCTTCAGCGCGATCGTCTTCGTGGGGCCGCCGTTGCCGGCGAGCTTGCCCAGCCCCAGCTTCCCGCCGATCAGGTCGCCGCGGCGTCGAAGCCCGGGCAGTCCAGGGTGGTGCCGAGCAGGTTGTGTCCCAGCGAGTCGAAGCCGACCGCGGCGAATGTGTAGCAGTCCTGGGCGAGCGGGTTGACGCCGGCGCGGGTGTTGAGCGCGACGATCGTGCTCCGCACGCTGATCGCGCTGCCGACCTCCTGGAACAGGCCGCCGCCCTGTCCCGGGCCCTGGGAGCCGCCGTGCTGGCCCTCGTTGGCGACGTTGCGGGCGACGGTGACGAAGTCGAGGTTGACGGTGGCGTCGCCGAAGGCGCCGATGCCGCCGCCGTCGCGGTCGGCGCGGTTGTTGGCGATGGTCGAGTCCTGCACCTGCAGGCCGGGGACGGGCGGCGCGGGCGGGTATGCGGACCTTCGTAGAAGGTGCCGATGCCGCCGCCGCTGCCGGCGCTGTTGCCGGAGATGGTCGAGCGGTCGACCGAGATCTGCGGCGGGGGCGCGCCCGCCCGAAGGGCGAGGCCGCCGCCGTAGGACTGCGAGGTGTTGCGCGCGATCGTGGACTCGAACAGGTACGCCCCTCCGCTGATCGCTCCCCCGGGGCCGGTGGCCCGGTTCTCGCCGAGGAACGACTGGCGGACGCTGACCCCACCGCAGCCGCCGCGGTTGATCGCGCCGCCCTCGCCGCCGGCGCTGTTGCCGGTGACCCGGCTGTGCGCGATCGTCGCGCCGCCCTCGGGGCCGGCGCAGTCCACCTGCGTGAAGTCCACGGCGCCGCCGTCGCCGGCGGCCCGGTTCCCCTTCAGCTTCGTCCCCTTGACATGGAGGTCGAGCTCGCTGCGGAGCGCTCCGCCGTTCCCCTCGGCGACGTTGCTGACCAGGCTGCTCTTGTGGATCGCGATGATCTGGACCAGTGCCTGGTTGACGGTAGACAGCCCGTGACTTCCTGCTTCATCGCAGCGCGCCGGCATACGGCCGGCGCGCCCTCTCGCCCGGGCGCGCGCGCCTCGGTCCCGAGTGGTCGGGCGGCGGCGCCCGAGCCCCTCCTCGATGGTCCACTGGCCCGGCGCCGCGCTAGATTGAAGCCACCTGGTGGGCGTAGCTCAGTTGGTAGAGCTCCTGGTTGTGGTCCAGGTGGTCGCCGGTTCGAGTCCGGTCGCTCACCCTCCAAGGAAGACCTGCAAATGCGACCTTCGAGTTGACTTCGGCCTCGGCTGCGTTGACGCTGAGGGACTACCGGGGGTACTAGGCGGGTCGTCCGCGGAAGCGGCATGGGCTGGCTGCGTCGTCGCTCAGTCGCTGCGGCCTGGAGCAATTCACGGCCAGGGACCTGGCGGCTGGTTTCAGGTCTCGCGGAGGTAATTAAGGACGAGTTGAAGGAAGACTTCAGGCTGCTCAAGCGGCGCGAGATGCCCAGCTCGCGGGATAACGACGAGCCGCGCCCGGCGCAGCTCCTGAGCGAGCACCTCCGCGCCCACTTGAAAGTCCCGCATGTCGAACTCCCCGACCGCAACTAGGGCCGGGATGTTCAACGTCGAAAGGGCTGACGAATCGGATTCCAGCGGGTCGTCGGCGGGCGTTACGTCACCAGCACGCGCCTGCAACTCGAACGCGCGCCGCTGCATCTCGGCGATGCGGTCACGAAGGATGGGTGGGGCATCAGGCAGGGTCCAGGCATCAACCACCGCTGCGACCGCGCCTTCGAGATCGCCGCGCTCTAGCGCAGACTCCTCCGCCTCCCACGCCACTTCCAGCTCAGCAGACGGCTCGACGCCGGGGGCGGGCGCCGACACCAACGCCAGCGCGGCCACACGATTAGGCGCCACTACGGCCACCCGTAGTGCCACAGCGCCACCGAACGAGTTGCCGATCAGCGCCGCGCGCTCGACGTTCAGCGCGTCCATGGTGTCGAGAACAGCAGAGTGCGGCGTGCACCCGGGATCGGCGGCGTCGCCGTAGCCCGGGAGGTCTAACGCAATCGCCCGATAGCCCGCCGCGGCGATCGACGGCAGCAGATCGGCCCACATCCTGCGATCAGCCACACCAGCGTGCAGCAGCAGCACCGCTGGGCCAGCACCTATCTCGTCGTGGGGCAACAACTGCCGCAACCTGGCCTGTCCTCGCCGCGACATGCCGGGCATGTCATCACAACGGTATCCGCGTCGAGGGCGACGAGGACAGCAGGCGCCAACATCGCTCTTTGGCCAAGGAGCGAAGGTGGGGTGGCTCCCAAACCGCGCCTTGACACCGAGTGGCTGCGAACGATACGTTCACCTGCACCGAACGCTCTCAAAGACTTGGGAGCATGCCGACTAGTTTGGGGGTGTTAAGTGAATCTGCTCAAACGAAGTGGCCCGGTCGCCTTGATCATCTCCGTTGTTGCGCTGGTGATGGCGCTCGTGGGAACTGCCTTCTCCGGCGGCTCCGCGGTTCCGGGCAAGAACGGCGTCAAGTCATCGGACATCGCCAAGGGGGCGGTCAAGGGCTCGAAGATCGCGGCCGGCGCGGTCACCGGCGGGAAATTCTTCCTCGGCAAGAAGGTGACCCTGAACCTTGACGTCGTCCCCGGTAGCACCTGCACGGAGTTTGACATTTCCGCGCCCGGCGTCACGGCGACCGACAGCGTCGTGGTCACGCCGCCTCCTACCTGGGCGGATACGTTCACGCTGGTCGCGCGTCCGGCGCTATCGACCCCAAACGCCGTCACGGTCTCAATCTGTAACGTCTTCACCGGTGGCGGTGCCGGCGATCCCGATGGTGCGGGCGGCAGTTACAAGCTCCTCGTGATCCGCTGAGGGCCTGAACACCGCTCGCGAGCCAGTCAGTGTGCTGCGGGGGAGCGCCTGGGGTCTCCCGCCCCAGGCGTTCCTCAGCGGTTCACACGTAGGCGTCTCACTCGCCGAAAGCAAGCCCCGTGACAAGCCCGCGCGTATGGAGCTACCTCGATATGGACGAAGCGGGAAGACTTTCGAATCCCTAGTTCCAACGCCGAGTGCGGATTCTCTTAGGGCGTTCGGAGGGACCAGCCTAAGACGAGCTCGATCGCGCTGTTAGCCAAGCGGCGCCGGCTAGTACTCGACGCTCTCGACTTCCTCCACGACCGTTGGCTCGGTCTTGATGGTGATGTTGTCCAGCGCCCCTGACGCGAGCAGTCCCTCCCGAAACGTCGCTGCGTCATCTGCTGAGCTGAACTCCACCGCGACGAATACCTCGCTCGGATTGGCCACACTGCGAAAGAGCCGGTGCCCCTTGCCCAGTTTCGCGCGGCCCGCCGGGTCCGAGTCGAACATCTTCTTCCAGGCGTCGTAATCGCCAACCTCGAAGTGTCCGAACATGGATGCCATGAGTGCTCCTCTCGGTCGTGTGCGGCCCCCGGTGATCCTAGTCGAGGCTGGTTCCCTGGCCGAGAGCCGGGCACCACCTCCGCTGCCTGCCTTTACTCTCGCTTGGTCACGCGAGGTTGTCCATATCCTCGTCCTCCGTTCGTCTCAGAGGCGACCAATCTCCACAAAGGAGGAAGCCATGAAGTACATGCTGCTGATCCATCAAGGCGCCGCCCCGACGCCATACAGCGATGAGTGGGAGAGCCTCTCGGAGGACGAGCAGAAGGAGATTTACGGCGCGTACAAGGCGATCAACGAGACCCCCGGCGTCAGCCCCGGCCTCCAGCTGCAGCCCCCCGAGGCGGCAACCACCGTACGCGTGGAGGACGGCAAGACGCTGACCACCGACGGACCGTTCGTCGCCACCAAAGAGGCGCTCGGCGGCTGGCTCCTGTTCGAGGCCGAAGACCTCGACGCTGCAATCGAGTTGGCCTCGCAGATCCCGGCGGCGCGCCTGGGCGGTGCGATCGAGGTGCGCCCAATCGTGGAGCAATAGCGATCCTCGAGCAGGTCTTCCGCGACGAGTGGGGCCGCGTCCTCGCCAGCCTGATCGGCTTCCTCGGCGACTTCAACCTCGCCGAGGAAGCCACCCAGGAAGCGTTCGCGATCGCCGCCGAGCGCTGGCCCCGCGAGGGGACGCCCGCCAACCCGCGGGCCTGGCTGGTGACCACCGCGCGCAACCGCGCGATCGACCGCATCCGCCGCGATCGCACGCTGGCGGCGAAGACCCGCTTGCTCGACCTGCCGGAAGCCATGGAGGACGACGTGGACGAGACGACGATTCCCGACGAGCGGCTCGAGCTCGTCTTCACGTGCTGCCATCCGGCGCTTTCGCTCGATGCCCAGGTCGCGCTAACGCTGCGGACGCTGGGCGGGCTGCGCACGGAGGAGATCGCCCGCGCCTTCCTCGTCCCCGAGGCCACCATGGCCAAGCGGCTCGTCCGCGCGAAGCGCAAGATCGAGGCCGCCGGGATCCCGTTTCGCGTGCCGCCGCCTCATCTGCTCTCCGACCGCCTCGCCGCGGTGCTCGCGGTCGTCTACCTGATCTTCAACGAGGGCTACGGCGGCCGCGGAGACCTCGCGGCCGAGGCGATCCGGCTCGGGCGTGCGCTCGCCGAGCTGATGCCTGACGAGCCCGAGGTGCACGGACTGCTGGCACTGATGCTGCTGAACGACGCCCGGCGCGACGCGCGATTCGCCGACGGCACGGTGGTCCTCCTCCGCGATCAGGATCGATCGCTCTGGGACCGCGACCAGATCGCGGAGGGACGGGCCGCGCTCGATCGCGGGCTGGCGCTCGGCGGCCACGATCCGTACGTGCTGCAGGCGGCGATCGCGGCCCGGCACGTAGATGAGCCCCAGGACTGGCCGCAGATCGCGGCCCTGTACGGCGAGCTCGCCCGCCTCACCGGCTCGTCGGTCGTGGAGCTCAACCGGGCTGTCGCCATCGCCGAAGCGGGCGAGGTCGAGGCCGCGCTCGCCCTGGTCGAGCGCCTTGAGCTCGACCGCTACCACTATCTGCACGCGACGCACGCGGAGCTGCTGCGCCGGCTCGATCGCGTCGAAGACGCCCGCGCGGCCTACGACCGCGCTCTGAAGCTCGTTCACTCGGATGCTGAGCGGGGCTTCCTCGAGCGGCGGCTGGGGGAGCTCCAAGGCTGACCGGCGCATGTCGGTCGGTTCGCTCCTGCTCGGCCGGATGCCGACGCAACCCCTGGCCACCCCCTGACGGGATCCGTCAGCCACCCGGGACTTGCCCCCTCCCAGAAAAAGAGGGGCGGCCAATTGGCCGCCCCTCTGAGAGTGCGGGAAGACGCTGAACTACTACTTCTTCTTGCTCGGCTTGACCTTGCACTTCTGGGTGTTCGACGCGTCGAGCGAGAACTCAGGCGCGCTCCCGGTGTAGTCCTTGTCGAAGAAGAACTTGCCGTGGAAGTTCCACGTCTTGTTCTTGTCAGAGCAGTTGCGCGGACACGTAGCTGTACTTCTTGCCCTTCCGCTTGTAGGTGAGACCGCCAACGTTGGTGTGGAAGTTGGTGATGGCCGCACCGCCCGAGAGGAACGGGATGGGATTTACGAAGAGCTGCTGACCGTAGTCGGCCCCGTCGTAGTTGGACTTCCTCAGCGGTGCCCGGCAGGACGAACTGGTCGAAGCCCGGATCCGAATGCAGCAGGATCACCGGCTTGCCGCCCACGGGCGCACCGTTGAACGCGGTGACCGTTGCCGGGATCAGCGTCCCGAACAGGTTGGCCTCGGCATCCCCTCCGCCGACCAGGGCCTTACCGCATAGCTGCTTCGCCTCCGTCGCAGATTTGCCCGAGATCTGGGCCGTGCACTGGCCCAGGCTGTTGTTCTTGTTCACCTGGTTGTAGGGCACGCCCTTGATCGTGAACTTGATGTCGTTGTCGAAGTCGATGATCGTCTGCGTCGACGGATACGGCTGGTTGGTTCCGCCGCGGCCGTTCGGAGCAGTGTCGAGCGTCTCGACGCCGATGTCGAACTTCTTCAGCCCCTGGAACCCCTTCTGGGGCACCTTGATGGGCGCGGCATCCCCGTACATGGTCTGTGTCTGCGTGGTCTGGTCCGCCTGGGCGATCCCATAGGCGCCGAGAGCCATGGTGCAGGCCAGCGCTCCTACCACAAGCTTGCGGTTACGCATTTGGCACATCACTCCTTTGATTGTTCTCCTGGCGCCTGTCAGCGCGCCACCCGAGCCATCAACTCGTCGGGCCTGC
The DNA here is from genome assembly GCA_963746615.1 of uncultured Solirubrobacterales bacterium. GTDB lineage: Bacteria > Actinomycetota > Thermoleophilia > Solirubrobacterales > 70-9 > SHVA01. The sequence continues at coordinate 33,693 of CAVVBU010000013.1, forward strand.
GTGCCGCACTTGCCACTTGGGTCAGAGAATGACCTGTGCGCCTCCTAACACAACAAGAACCGCCGAGTTGTGGTCCAGGTGGTCGCCGGTTCGAGTCCGGTCGGTCACCTTTCGGTTGCTCGCTTGATCCGAGGGGCGCTTCTTGCGCGAGTTACAGGATCGCCCGAACGGCCGTTTGGTTCGAAAGCCATCCAAACAGGGACCTTCGCTGGTTCCTAGAAGTCCGCACCGAGGCGACGAGCCTCCTCCAAGTACGCGCGGCGAGCCTCTCCGCCGACGGCGGGCACGGCGTAGAAGTAGACGTGTCGGGCCTGCTTGACGCCGGCCATCTCCAGACCCCAGTCGCAGAGGACCGTGTCCATCGCCTCTCGCCATCCCTTGTCGTACTCATCTTCGGTGAAGAAGGTCGGGGTGATGATGAGGCCCTTCTCCTGGGTGAGGAGCGGGACCCTGCCCTCCAAATCGCCCTTCCAACCCTCCGGGGTGAGGGTGTAGGCGAATCCGTAGGTGAAGACCCGCTCGAGCCACCCCTTCAGCATCGCTGGGAAACCCATCCAGAACACCGGTGCGACGAAGATGAGCCCCTCGGCGTCGGCGACGAGCGCCTGCTGCTCCACGACGTCCTTGGGCTTGTGCTCTCCGATCGCCCTGACGATGTCGTAGGTCCCCTTGTCGCGGAGCCAACGCCTCGCCATGAAGCGGCGAATCGGCCCGCCGGCGAGCTCGAGGACAGCTTCCCCGGGGTTCATCTCCTCGAGCAGCTCCTCGGGGACCGACTCGTGGGCGAACTGGACCGAGTCTTGGAGGCGGAAGACCGGATCGAAGCCGATCGCGTAGAGGTCGTCCACTTTGTAGTCGTGCCCGCCGTCCTCGAGCCCCTTCGTGACCTGCTCGAGGATGGCGTGGGTGAACGAGGTGGGATTGTGGTGGGCGTAGACGACCAGCACTTTCATGGCTACCTCCGTCTTACTATCTCTTCGTCAACGCCGGGTTCTGGGCATTCGGGGCGGTGGACGGCGCGGATATGGGCGACCTTTGGCCGACGTTGGTCCAGCGTCATCTGGGGCTTCTTTCTCGCGCTCGACGCCCGGAAGTTCTACACGGACGATTCGATTCCCGATCACGAGATCGAACAGGAGCTGAGCCGGATGAGGAGCAGGTGATCAGCCCCGCACGGTCACGCGCCCGCTACCAGGTGTCTACGAAGCGACGACCCCGCAGCGGCTTGGCGGAGGATGCTGCGGCGAGGGTCGAGGCGATCAGGCGCCGGGTCTCGGCCGGGTCGATGACGTCGTCGATCTCGAACAGGGTCGCGGCGTTGAGCGCCTTGGCGTGCTCGTCGAGCGGCGGCGGTCAGCTCCCGCACGCGCTGCTCGCGCTCGGCGGCGTCGGCGATCGACTCGAGCTCGCGGCGGAAGCCGAGCTTGACCGCTCCCTCGAGCCCCATCGCGCCCAGCTCGGCGCTCGGCCAGCCGACGGTCAGCAGCGGCTCGTGCAGGCTGCCGGCGGCCATCGCCTGGGCGCCGAGCCCGTAGGCCTTGCGCAGGATCACTGCGATCAACGGCACCCGCAGCGCAGCCGCCGGTGACGAACAGGCGCGAGCAGTGGCGCACCAGCGCCGTCGGCCTCGGCGTCGGGCCCGACCATCATCCCCGGCGTGTCGATCAGCGACACCAGCGGCAGGCCGAAGGCGTCGCAGAGCTGCATGAAGCGCGCCGCCTTGTCGGCGCCGTCGCTGGTGATCGCGCCGGCCATGTGCATGGTGTTGTTGGCGACGATGCCGAGCGGGCGCCCCTCGATCCGCGCCAGCGCCGTCACCATCTCGGGCGCGAAGCCCTCGCGCAGGAAGGTGACCGAGCCCTCGTCGGCGAGGGTCTCGATCACCGGCGCCGACCTCGTAGGCGCGCCGGCGGCGCTCGGGGACCAGCTCGCGCAGCCGCAGCTGGTCGGGCTCCTCGCCCGGCGGGGTCGCTCCCCTGGAAGTAGGCGAGCAGGCGCCTGGTGGCGGCGATCGCCTCCGCCTCGTCGGCGACCGCGACGTCGATCACGCCGTTCGCGGCCTGCATCGCCAGCGGGCCGACCTCGTCGGGCTCGACCGCGCCGAGTCCGCCGCCCTCGATCATCGCGGGCCCGCCCATGCCCAGCGAGACGTTCTCGGTGGCGACGATCAGGTCCGAGCAGCCCGCGATCACGGCGTTGCCGGCGAAGCAGCGCCCCGCGACGACGGCGATCCGCGGCACCACCCCCGAGAGGCGGGCCCAGAGGGCGAAGGCTCGCGTGTCGAGCGCCGAGACGACCGCGAAGTCCGTGTCGCCCGGTCGGCCGCCGCCGCCCTCGGCGAAGAACACCGTCGGCAGTCGCATCCGCTCGATCAGCTCGAACAGGCGGTCCTTCTTGCGGTGGCCGATCGCGCCCTGGGTGCCGGCGAGCACCGTGTAGTCGTAGGAGAGGACCGCGCAGGCGCTGCGCTCGCCGAAGAGCTCGCCGTTGATGCGTCCGGTGCCGGCGATGAGCCCGTCGGCCGGCGTGCGCTCGAGCAGCTCGCGAAGCTCGCGCCGCGCCCGCTGGGCCGCGATCGCCAGCCCGCCGTACTCGACGAAGGTTCCCGCGTCGACCAGGTCGGCGATGTTCTCGCGCGCCGTGCGGCCCCCGGCGGCGTGGCGCCGCTCGACGGCCTCGGGCCGTGATTGGTCGCGGGTCAGCTCGTGGCGCTCGCGCGCCATCGCCAGGTCGTCCCGAAGCGCGTCAGCCTCGGTGTCCTTCCCATGCACCCGCGAAGCCTCGCACAGCGGGGAGGGCCGAGGAGGGCCGAAGCCCGGGGCCGCCCACACCGTCAAACCAAAGGAGCCCTCAGTGGTGGCCGGGCTTCTCGTGCTTGGCGACGCAGCGCTTGCGCTTCTTCTTGTTCTTGATCTGCCTGCACTTGTCGTCGCGGCCGGGGGCCGACTTCGCCGCGGCCCCGCTCTGCGTCGGGCCGGCTGCGATCCCGGCTGGGGCGAGGGCGGAGCCCAGCACCAGCGCGGCCAGGATGGCGGCTGCGAGACGCGATACGCGTGCCTTTGCCTGTCTCATGGCCACATCATCGGCGGTCAGGGTCAGGTGCCGGTAAGAGGAGGGTTAGAGCTTGCTCAGGACCCCGATTCCAGGCTCGTGAACGCCTCGCGGGCCTCCTCCAAGAGCTCGAGCCGGGCGGTCTCGGGCTCGACGGCAATCAGGCTGGGCCGGAAGAGCGGGCTGCCGCCGTCGCGGAGCAGGCGCCTGATCATGGCGACTCCGCGCGGGTTGACGGGGATCCCGTCCTGCAGGCGCTCGGCGAGCTGGAGCAGCGGAGCGCGGGCCTCGATGACCGCGCGGCGGTTGAGCGCCACGCCACTGCCGAACAACCCGAGCGGCTGGCGCGGAGCCTCGGCGGTCTCGACCACCTCGACCAGCTCGCCGGCGAGCGCGCGCCGGGAGCGTTGCTTCACCAGCTCGTCAGCGCGCGCCGCCAGGGCGGAGCCCGCGTCGGCTCGGGCGCCGTCGGCGAGCCGCTCATCCAGGGCCGCGTGTCTGCCCAGCGTCTTCAGGTGCATGCATTCGATTCTCGCATCCACCGTCGAGAGTTCGGAGCTAGGCTTCGGCCGACAACTGGGGAGTGCGAGGTGACAGAGCCACGAGCGGGACTGCGGGTGCTGATCGCCGACAGCTCCGAGTCGTCGCGCCCGGGCCTGCGGGACGCGGTCGAGGCTCTCGGCCACCGAGCCTCGATTGCCCACGGAAGAGGCATCCTGATTCCCTGAAGGCTGGCTGACAGCTGCGCTGCGCAGGCAGGAGGGGCGCCGCCGAGGCGGAAGGGGCAACCCGGAGCCCCACCGTGATCGTCGATTGCGCCCACTACAAGGACGGCGTGCGCCAGCAGGAGGGCCCGCTCGACCTCGAGCAGGCCTCCACCTGCGTCAAGGGCGATGGCGACTTCGTCTGGCTGGGGCTGCTCGACCCGAGCCACGACGAGCTGGCCGACGTGCAGCGGCGGTTCGGCCTGCACGACCTCGCGATCGAGGACGCCGAGTCGGCCCACCAGCGGCCCAAGCTCGAGGACTACGAGGGCCACTACTTCGTCGTGCTGAGGACGGCCCACTACGACCAGGAGCGCGAGGAGGTCGAGTTCGGGGAGATCCACGTCTTCCTCAGCCCCACCTACGTGATCGTGATCAGGCACGGGACGGGGAGCGAGCTCCGCACGGCGCGCAAGCGGGTCGAGGGGCGGCCCGAGCTGCTCGCCGAGGGCCCGGCTGCGGTGATGTGGGCGATCCTCGACCAGGTCGTCGACGACTACGAGCCCGTCGTCGAGGGGATCGACGATGACATCGAGGAGGTCGAGGACGACGTCTTCGACGACGACAACCCCGCCCCGACCCAGCGCATCTACCGGCTCAAGCGCGAAGTGCTCGAGTTCCACCGCGCGACCTTCCCGCTACTCGGACCGCTCGAGGCGCTCGAGCGCGGCGCCTTCACCCGGATCTCCGAGGAGCTGCAGCGCTACTTCCGCGACGTCGCCGACCACGCCCGCCGGGTCGACGAGCAGGTCAGCTCCCAGCGCGAGCTGCTGACCAGCGTGCTCGAGGCCAACCTCGCCCTGGTCAGCGTCAGCCAGAACGAGGTGGTGAAGAAGATCTCCAGCTACGCGGCGATCATCGCCGTGCCGACCTTCATCGCCAGCGTCTACGGCATGAACTTCGAGCACATGCCCGAGCTCAAGTCGCCGGTCGGCTACCCGCTGTCGCTGTTGGTGATGGCGCTCGCGGTAGCCGGGCTGATCAGGTTCTTCCGGCGGATCGACTGGATCTAGCTCCGCTCGCCCCTGCCACTCAGCCGAGGCAGACGATCCCGACGAACGCCTGCGGCTGGAAGGTGTCGAACGCGATCACATCGACATCGAAGCTCCATTTCCGCGCGCTGACCGGGTTCGAGCCGGAGAGCGCGGTCGGAACCGTGCCGACGGTGTCGTGATAGCCGCCGATGACCTTGGTCCCCTTGGGCAGATCAGCGAGCCCGAGAACGGGGCGATCACCGGGTCGCTCTCCAGGAAGGTCACCTTCAGGCCCTTCTTCTTCTTAGCCGGCGAGGCGAGCGTCGACGCCGCCGCCCCGGCGGGGTGAACGGCCTCGTGGGCGGTCAGCACGCCGACGTTCCCCGAGCCTTCGTTCGAGCTCGATTCGTTGTCGCCGAATCCAGTCGCCGCGAAGGCGCCTCCGGCGACGACCACAGTCGCGGCCATGGCTGCTGCAAACCATTTGCTCCTCATCGTGAACTACTTCCCTCGGGGCGACCGTCCCCGGCCGCCAGGCTGGCGCCTCACTCTAGTCCCGGGCAGCCGGCTGGCCGCCGACGGCCGCGCGTTACGCTGATCTCGCGATGACTCCGCTTCTCGCTCACGCCGGCGGGCCGGTGTTCGAGCCGCTCCAGGTCGCTGGATTGACCCTGGTGGCGACGGCCTACCTGTTGCGTGCCCGCACCCTCGCCGCGGAGAGCCGGAGGGTGCCGGCCTGGCGCATCGCCTGCTTCGCCGGCGGCCTGGCGCTGATCGCCGGCGCCTTCGTCTCGCCGCTCGCGCACCTCGGCGGCGAGCTGCTGCTCGCGCACATGGCCCAGCACCTGATCATGGGCGACATCGGCGCGCTGCTGCTGGTGCTGGGGCTGACCGGGCCGCTGCTGCAGCCCCTGCTGGCGATCCGCTGGCTCGGCTGGCTGCGGACGCTGACCCATCCGCTGATCGCCTTCCCGCTGTGGGCGGCCAACCTCTACCTCTGGCACCTGCCCGTCCTCTACCAGGCGGCGCTCGGCAGCGAGCCGCTCCACGGGCTCCAGCATGCCTGCTTCATCGGCTTCGGCGTGCTGATGTGGATGCCGCTCGTGGGGCCGCTGCCGCAGCCGAGCTGGTTCGGCCTGGCGGCGAAGATCGGCTACGTCGTCGCGGTGCGCCTGGCCGGCACCGTGCTCGGCAATGTCTTCATGTGGTCCAACAAGGTGTTCTACCCGGACTACGCCTCCGGCGAGCACTACTGGGGCATCTCGCCGCTGAGTGACCAGGGAACCGCCGGGGTGATCATGACCGTCGAGGGTGGGCTGGTCACGCTCGGGCTGCTGGTCTGGCTCTTTCTCGTCTGGGCGCAGCAGGACTCCGAGCGCCAGCGCCTGCTCGACCTCGCCGAGCAGCGCGGTGTGGCGCTCGACGAAGACCGCGCCGGGCGCGCCGTCGCCGCCGGCCAGGGCGCGCGACTCGAGAAGCGCCTGCGCGGGGACAGCGCTTGACGAAGCGGTACCTCTACGTCCTCATCTTCGTGGTCGGCTCAGCGAGCCTCGGCGCCGAGATCGCCGCCGCGCGCCTGATGGCGCCGTTCTTCGGCGCGTCGACGATCGTCTGGGCGAACACGATCGGCGTCGTCCTGGTTTCGCTCTCGGTCGGCTACTGGCTCGGCGGGCGCCTCGCCGACCGACATCCTCATCTGCGGGGGCTGTGCCTGCTGGTGCTCGGCGCCGCGACGCTGCTGGCGGTGGTCCCCTTCGCCGCCAAGCCCTTCTTCGACGTCTCGGTGGACGCGCTGGACGAGATCTCCGCCGGCGCCTTCGTCGGCTCCCTGGCGGGCGTCCTGGTGCTGATCGCGGTCCCCGTGATCCTGCTCGGCGCCTGCTCTCCCTGGGCCGTCCGGCTGGCGGTCGAAGACGTCGAGCACTCGGGGGAGGTTGCCGGTCGCCTGTACGCGATCTCGACCGCCGGCTCGCTGGTGGGAACGATGGTCTCGGCGCTGCTGACGATCCCCTTCATCGGCACCCAGCGGACCTTCCTCGGCTTCGCGCTGCTGCTCGCGATCACCGCCTCGGCCGGCCTCGGCTGGCGCTATCTGGCGGTGCCGGCGGCCCTCGCGGTCGTGATCGCGATCCCGGTCGGGACGGTCAAGGCGACCGACCCCGGGGAGACGGTTCTCTGGGAGGGCGAGACCCAGGTCCAGTACGCCCGTGTGATCGAGGAATCTGACGGCGACCGCCGTCTCGAGCTGAACGAGGGCGTCGCCGAGCACTCGCTCTTCAGGCCGGGGAGCTACCTGACCGGCAACTACTGGGACGGCTTGGTGGTGCTGCCATTCGCCGCCCTCGATCGGGCTCCGCGGCGCGTGGCGATCCTCGGCAACGCCGCCGGGACCGCCGAGCGCGCCTACGGCCACTTCTTCCCCAAGGTTCAGGTCGACGGCGTCGAGATCGACGGCGAGCTGACCGGGATCGGCGAGCGCTACTTCGGGCTGCATCTGAGCGATCGCCTGCGCGCCCACACCGCGGACGCTCGTCCCTGGCTGCACGGCTCCGACGGAAACTTCGACGTGATCGTGGTCGACGCCTACCGCCAGCCCTACATCCCCTTCTACCTGACCACCCGCGAGTTCTTCGAGCTCGCGCGCGACCGGCTGGCGCCCGGCGGGGTCGTGGTGGTCAACGTCGGCCACCCCGCGGACAACGACGACCTGGAGCGGGTGGTGGGGCGGACGATGGCAGACGTCTTCGAGACCGTGCTCCGGGACCCGATCAAGGACTCGAACACGCTGCTGCTCGGCACCGACGCGCCCGCCTCGAGCCGACGACTCCTGCGCAGCCAAGCCCGCCTTCCACGGCTGCTCGACAACCAGGCCGCGATCGACGCGGCCAGGCTGGAGCCGAGGCTGCCGGGCGGCGAGGTGTACACCGACGATCGCGCCCCGGTCGAGTGGCTGGTCGACCGCTCGATCCTCGGCTACGCCAGCGGCGGCTAGGCCCGGCCGGTCAGGCGTCGCCCGAGATGGCGCGCCAGCGTCGCCAGCGCCACCGCCAGGTCGATCGCGAACGACCAGGCGCGCCCGAGCGGTCCCGTCAGCAGCCAGGCGCCGAGTCTCTCGCGGGGCGAGGGCCGAAGGCGCTCGTCTAAGGTCCGGCTGCCGATGAAGACGACCGTAGCCGAGCTCCCCAACTCCCGCGTCCGGGTCGACGCCGAGGTCGACGCGGCTGACGTCGAGACGCGCATGCGCAAGGTGGCGGAGGGGCTCGGGCGCGAGATGAAGATCCCGGGATTCCGCCAGGGCAAGGTTCCCTCGGAGATGGTCATGCAGCGGCTGGGCCGCGAGGCCGTGCTGCGGCAGACCCTCGAGTCCTCGCTCGCCGACTGGTACGAGCGCGCCCTGCTCGACGCCGCGGTCACCCCGGTCGGCGATCCCCAGCTGAACGTCGACGAGTTTCCTGCCGAGGGCGGGCCCCTGAAGTTCTCGATCGAGGTCGGGGTGAGGCCGACGGCCGAGCTCGGCGAGTACAAGGGCCTCGAGGTCGGTCGCGCCGAGACAGAGGTTCCGGCCGAGGCGGTCGACGCCGAGTTGGAGCGGCTGCGGGAGGGCTTCGCCAGCCTCGAGCCCGTCGAGCGCGCCGCCGAACAGGGCGACGTGCTCCTGATCGACTACCGCGGCGAGATCGAGGGCGAGCCCTTCGAGGGCGGCGAGGCCCGCGACTACCTCCTGGAGCTGGGCGCGGGGCGGGTGCTGGATGACTTCGAGAAAGCGCTCGAGGGGGCGTCGGCAGACGAGGAGCGATCGGCAAGCGTCAGCTTCCCCGACGACTACCAGGCCGAGGACCTGGCCGGCAAGACGGCCGCGTTCACGATCGCCGTCAAGGAGGTGCGTGAGAAGGAGCTGCCCGACCTCGACGACGACTTCGCTTCCGAGGCGTCCGAGTTCGACACCCTCGACGAGCTGCGCGAGCACATCTCCTCGCAGATGGCCGAGGTGCTCGATCGCCAGGCCGGCGAGCGCTTTCGCGAGGCGGCGCTGGACGCGGCCGCCGACAACGCCAAGGTCGAGCTCCCCGACGAGCTCGTAGCCGCCCGCGCCGAGGAGGGCTGGGAGCGGTTCGTTCGCTCCCTTGAGCAGCAGGGGATGCAGCCTGACGCCTACCTGAAGATGCAGGGCAAGACCCGCGAGGAGGCGATTGCCGAGGCCAAGCCCGGAGCCGAAAGGGCCTTGAAGCGCGAGGCGGTGCTGGCGGCGGTGGCCGACGCCGAGGGGGTCGAGATCGGCGAGGACGACATGCTCGAGGCGCTCGAGATACCGCCGGGCCACGAGGACCACGGGCACCCCGAGCCCCGGGAGGCGCTCGATCAGCTGCGCCGCAGCGGGCGGGAGGGACTGCTGGAGCAGGACCTGAAGATGCGCCGCGCGATGGAGCTGATCGCCGATGAGGCCAAGCCGATCCCTCTGGAGAAGGCGGAGGCGCGCGAGAAGATCTGGACTCCGGAGAAGGAGCGCGAGGCGGAGGAGTCCCCTGGACTCTGGACCCCGGGCAGCGACTAGGCGAGCCCGCGAGGTCCTCCGCCGGGAGGGCGCGAGCGGACTCTGGTGGCGCGGGCTGGGGGTGACCGTCTACCGGAGGCTGATCTTCGTCGCCCGCGAGATCGACGAGTCGCCCCTGCCCGGGGAAGCCGAGCTCGAGCTCGAGTTCGAGGAGCTCGGCGCCGGCGCGCTCCCCGAATACGCCCGCCTGCGAACCGACGCCCGGCCGGGCGATGCTGCCGGGCGGCTGCGGCGGGGCCAGTGCTGCATCCTGGCCCGCCACCGCGGCGAGATCGTCAACGCGCGCTGGTACTCGGTGCAGCGGGCGGAGGTCCCCTACCTGGGCCTTGCCTTCGAGCTGGCGCCGGGCGTCGGCTACGTCTACGACGTCTTCACCGCGCCGGCTGCGAGGGGCAGGCGGGTGGGAGCGGTGAGCAGGTTGCGCTGCGAGGCGCTGCTGCGAGAGGCCGGGGCGAAGGCGCTGCTCGGCACGGTGATGCCGGAGAACCGCGCCGGCTTGGGGCTGGTCGAGGGGGCGGGCTACCGGCCGCTCGGAACCGTCGGCTGTCTGCGCCTGGGCCCGGCGCGAGTGCCCGTGCGGCGGATCCCTGCCGGCTACCTCGGCGCCTCGATGCGCTTCTCGTAGCTACAGCCAGAGGTCGCGCTCGACCGCCTCGACGCTCTCGCCCTCGAGGAAGAGACGCGCCCAGATCTCGCCGGTCCAGAGCCGCAGGCCGGTCATGTGGTGGCCGCGGCTTATCTGGTCGTCCCATTCCCGCTCGGATTGGCCCAACAGCTCGCGGAGCAGGCCGCGCCTGAGGAAGTCGGGGTGGGCCGCCTGCTCGATCCGGCGCCGGGCGTCGAAGTTCATCCCGGGGTACTTCGGGCGCTTGACGATCTCGGGCGGCAAATGGCGCGCGCCGACCTCGGGGAGGATCCCCTTGCGCCGCGGTAGCGCCCGCGCCTCGAGCGGCAGGTTGAGCCCGATCGCGACCACCTCGGGATCGAGGAAGGGCACCCTGGTCTCCACCGAGCGGGACATCGCGTCCTTGTCCATTCGGTTGAGGAGGTAGGGAAACGAGGAGCAGGTGATGTCGGTGAGCAGGGCGGCCTCCCACCGGGCTCGCACCGGGTCGTGGTGGGAGTAGGCGTGGCCGGCAGCCTCCCTCGCCTCGCGCCGCGCGCGGGCCGACTCCGGCGCCTGGTCCGGGACAGGATCCTGCCGGCGCAGGTGGAGCCGGTCGAGCGCGCGCCGCCATGGAAACCGCCGGCGCCTGATCGCGCGGAGGTCGCGGCGCACGATCGTGCGGCTCGGCAGGAACGCCCGCTCCTCGGGCACGTGCAGGTAGGCGTAGCCCGCGAAGAGCTCGTCCGCGCCCTCTCCCGTGAGCAGCACCTTGATCCCGCGCTGCCGGGCGATGCCGGCCATTGACGCGATCGGGACCGCGCCGGAGCCCGCCAGCGGGTACTCGTGCGAGCGCACTGCGGCGACCAGCCTGGAGCGCCAACCGGCGGAGTCGAGGGTGACCGTCTCCAGCTCGATGTCGAGCGCCCGCGCCACGCGCTCGGCCCAGCGGGCCTCGTCCGCCCGCGGCTCGTCGGGCAGCGAGCAGTTGACGGCGGCCACGGAGCCGCCCTGCTCGCGGGTCAGCGCCGTGATCAGCGAGGAATCGAGCCCACCTGAGCACATCGTCCCCAGCGGCACGTCGGACATCAGGCGCCGGCGGACGGCGCCGCGCAACGCCTCCTCGACCCGCTCGACCAGCTGCGGGCGCGAGAGCGACTCGAGCTCCCTCCCCAACTCCGGGTCGACCGAGTCGGTCGGGTCGTACCAGTGGCGTTGGGAGGTCGCGAGCGTTCGCAGGCCGACCTCCGCGACCGTGCCCTGGGGCAGACGCTCGATTCCCTCGAGCGGGGTAAGCCGCCCGTAGGCCCAGCCCCGGATCGCGGCGTGGCGCAGGGCGTCGACCTGCGCCCGCCGTGGGATCCCGGCCTCGAGCAGCGCCCTGATCTCGCTCGCGAACCAGAGCCGGCCCCCGTGGCGCGCGATGTAGAGCGGCTTCTTGCCGAATCGATCGCGCGCGAGCAGCAGCCGCTGCCCTTCGCGATCCAGCGCGGCGAAGGCGAGCGGGCCGTTGCAGCGATCGACGGCCTCGGGCCCCCAGGCGGCGAGCGCCTCGACGAGCGTCTCGGTGTCGCTGTGGCCACGCCAGGGGAGGTCGGGCAGGCGCTCGCGCAGCTCGAGATGGTTGTAGATCTCGCCGTTGTAGGCGACGAGCCAGCGCCCCGCGGCGTCGGCCATCGGCTGATGGCCCGCGGGGCCGGGATCGACGATCGCCAGGCGCCTGCTGACCAGCCCGACGTTGCCGTTGATCTCGATGCCGCCGTCGTCGGGCCCGCGAGGGCGAAGGGCCTCCGCCATCCGCTCCAGGGCCGCCCGATCGGGGACATCCCCCGGCCGCGCGACGCAGCCCGCGATCCCGCACACGGCTAGCCGCGCTCCCGGGCGCTCTCGAGGGGCGGCGGCGCCAAAGCGGCGCCGGGGTCGGCGGCGGGCATCGGCACGATCGGCTGGGCCTTGCCCGATGGCCTGCGCGGGATCGCCTCGACGAAGCCGACCTCGACCTCGACTCCCGCCCCGAGCCGCTCGCGGAAGCGCCGGCGGACCCAATCGCCCAGCTCGCCGCGGTCGCAGCCGGCGGCGGTTACGAAGGACCCGCGAACGAGGGAAAGCGACTCCTGGACGACCTGGTAGCAGAGGACGTCTTCTCGCATCCGCATCAGGTCGCGCACCGCCTGCCCGTGGATGGGCTCGCCGTCGGCTCGCACCAGCCACTCGTCGGTGCGGCCGCGCACGTAGGAGAGGAGCGGCAGGTTGCGCCCGCAGGCGCAGCCCGTGCCGAGCCTGGCGGCGCGGTCGCCGAGCCGGTAGTTGAGCAGCACCGTGCCGCGAGCGAAGAGATGCGAGACGACGACGTCGCCGGTCTGCCCCGCGGGCAGGTCCTCTCCGTCGGGGCTGACGATTCGCAGCGGGCAGAGGTCGACGTTGAGGTGATAGCCGGGATGCGCCCCGCACTCGAAGCCGATGTGGGGCGCCTCGATCGCACGGTAGGCGCTGAGCACCGGGACGCCCAGCTCGCCCGTGATCAGGCGGCGGGCGCCCTCGGAGAGCTCGTCGGCGGAGTAGGTGGCGACCTTCGGCAGGTGCACCTTCACCCCGGTCGACTGGATGTGGGCGAAGAGCGCCTCGAGGTAGGAGCCGAAGGAGGCGATCGAATCGGGCTCGAACGCCTCCAGCGCCGCGATCTGCTCCGCGGGGGGATCCAGCATCGAGAGCTCGAGGCGCCGGATGCGAAGGGCGGAGGGGATCAGCGTGTTGCGGTTGAACCACCGGCGCGCGCCGGCGCTCTGCGGCAGGAAGATCTCGGCCTGCCTAAGGCGAAAGCGCCGTCCGGCCGCGGCGGCGACGATCGAGCGCAGCCGCTCGCGGTGGGCGGCCCCCTCGAAGAGCGCCACCGGGTGGCGGAAGATCGTCACGGGCTCGCCGGTGCTGCCCCCGCTTCGAAAGCGCAGGTAGCGGTCGAGCGGGTAGGCGTCGGAGACGAAGTACTCGGGGTCGCCCTGCAGCTGCTCGCGCTCGATCAGCGGCAGCCTGGCCAGGTCTTCCGCCGTCTGGAAGTCGCCGGGCCCCAGGCCCAGGCGCCGCATCGTCTCGCGGTAGTAGGGGACGTGCTCGTGGGCGTGGGCGACCGTCTCGGCCAGGCGGCGGCGCTGGGCCCGCTCGATCGCCTCGGGCGGGTGAAAGGGAAAGCGGGCCTCCCGTGGCGCCCGCCAGAGCAGCCGCGTGCTCCAGGCCGCCCGGCGCGGCAGGGGCTCGTGGCGAGCCCCGCTCATCGGTTGGCGGCCTCCAGCCGCCGGCGAGCCTGCAGCGACATCACCGGTCGCACCTTGCCCGACTCGGCTCTCGGCAGGGTGGAGACGAAGGCGACCTCGACCTCGGCGCCGGCTCCCAACGGCGCCGCCAGCGACTCGGTGAGCCCGATTCGAAGGCGCTCGCGGTCGGCCCCGGGCGCGGCCACGATCTCCACCCGGAGGCTGGCCGGCGCGAGCTGCACGACCTGGTAGCGCAGGACGTCGGGCTCGGAGGTGAGCGGCGCCCGCACCCACTGCGGATGGATCGTCTCCCCGGAGGAGGTCTCGATCCACTCGTCGCTGCGCGCCTCGAGCTGCGAGATCAGCGGCAGGCCGCGACCACACGGGCAGCGGCCGGGAAGCATCGCGGCGACGTCGCCGAGGCGGTAGTTGAGCAGCACGGTTGCGCGGTTGACCAGGTTGGAGACGACGACTTCACCGCTCTCGCCGTCCGGGCTGCGCTCGCCGGCGGAATCGATGATGCGGACCGCGTTCAGGTCCGAGTTGAGGTGGAGCCCGGTGTGCCGCTCGCACTCGAAGGCGATGTGGAACGCCTCGACCGCGTTGTAGACGCTCAGCACCTCGATCCCGAACTCCTCGGTGATCAGGCGGCGCATCCCCTCGGAGAGCGGATCGGCCGCGTAGGTGACGACGGCCGGGCGGCGGAAGGACTGGCCGCTGGCGATGAGATGGGCGAAGAGCGCCTCGAGCGCGGAGCCGAAGCCGGCGATCACGTCGGGCCGGAATGCGTTCAGCCGGAGGACGTTCTCGTCGGGGGGATCGAGCATCGAGAGCTCGAGCGACGAGTAGCGCAGAGAGGCGGGGAGCAGGCTCGAGGCCGCGAAGGCGCGGCTGGTCTCGCGGGCGGAGTCCAGGGGAGGGGTCAGCCGGGCGATCCGCGGTCGCAGCCGCCGCCCTGCGAGCCGCCCCGTCAGCGCCCTGAGGCGCTCGCGATGGGCTGCGCCGCTGACCAGCGCCCGGCGATCCCAGAAGACGATCACCGGCTGGCCACTGCTGCCCCCACTTCGCAGGCGAACGTAGGCGCCGAGCGGCTCCGCCCGCGAGACGAAGTACTCGGGGTCGCCCTGCAGCTGCTCGCGCTCGATCAGCGGCAGCCTGGCCAGGTCTTCCGCCGTCTGGAAATCGCCGGGCCCCAGGCCCAGGCGCCGCATCGTCTCGCGGTAGTAGGGGACGTGCTCGTGGGCGTGGGCGACCGTCTCGGCCAGGCGGCGGCGCTGGGCCCGCTCGATCGCTTGGGGCGAGCGGAAGGGGAAGCGGGCCTCGAGCGGACCCCTGGCCGCGAGCGCGGCGCTCCAGGCCGCGCGCCGCGGCAGCGAGGGCGCTGCTCCGGTGCTCACGGGAGGCTCACCCCCCTCAGGGTCGTGCGCACCTTGCCGCCCTCGGTGCGAGACAGCGACGAGGAGAACTCGACATCCACATCGAGGGGATCGGGCAGCCGCTTAGCCCCGGCCGCGGTCTCCGTGCGGATTGCCTCGCGGTCGGCGCCCGGGGCGGTGACCATCACTACACGCACGTGTCCGCTGCGCTCCTGAACGAGCTGGTAGCGACGCACCCCCGCCACGTGGCGAAGGATCGAGCGAATCGTCTGCGGGTGGACGGGCGCGCCCGAGCGGGAGGCCAGCCAGTCGGTGCTGCGACCCTCGACCGCGGAGAGCAGCGGCAGCGAGCGCCCGCAGGGGCAGGGCTCGGGCAGCCTCGTGGCCAGGTCGCCGAGCCGGTAGTTGAGCAGAACGGTGCCGCGGTTGACCAGGTTGGAGACGACCACCTCGCCGCTCTCGCCCGGGGGGAGGTCGCGTTCCTGTGAGTCGAGCAGCCGGATCGGGCAGAGATCGACGTTCAGGTGGTGGCCTGAGTGCCGCTCGCATTCCCAGCCGATCGTCGGGCTCTCCACGGCCTGGTAGTGGCTGAGGACCTCGATCCCCAGCTCCTCGTTCAGCAGCCGCCTCATCTGCTCGGGGAGGGGATCGGCGGCATAGACCACCACGCGCGGCCGGTGGAAGGGGCGGCCGGAGGAGACCAGGTGGTCGTAGAGCGCGCCGATGTAAGAGCCGTACCCGGTGATGCTGTGCGGCCGGAACTCGTCGATCCCGGCGGCGACAGCCTCGAGCGGATCGAACAGGGAGAACTGGCGGGTGACCGTTCGCACCCAGGCCGCACCCGTTGATCGTCGATGGCGCTGTTGACGTTGGTGGTGGAGCTGCTCTGCGGGGCGATCAGCGCCGTGCGACGGCGCCATCGCCGGCCCGTCAGCCGGGCCATCACTGGCTCGGCCCGCTGGAAGCCGAGCATGCGCTGGTAGAGGCTCGCTCGATCGCGGAAGAAGACGATCGGCTCGCCGGTGCTGCCGCCCGTTCGAAGCTCGAGATACGCCTCCAGCGGCTCCGCCCGCGAGACGAAGTACTCGGGGTCGCCCTGCAGCTGCTCGCGCTCGATCAGCGGCAGCCTGGCCAGGTCTTCCGCCGTCTGGAAATCGCCGGGCCCCAGGCCCAGGCGCCGCATCGTCTCGCGGTAGTAGGGGACGTGCTCGTGGGCGTGGGCGACCGTCTCGGCCAGGCGGCGGCGCTGGGCCCGCTCGATCGCCTCGGGCGAGCGGAAGGGGAAGCGGGCCTCCCGCGGCGCGGCGGCCGTCAGCCGCGCCGTCCAGGCCATCCTGCGCAGCAGCACGCTCAGACTCCCAGCGAGGTCTGCCGGCCCGGATACGTGATTCGCGTCCCCTCCACGAGCGCCAGTGGGTTGAACTCGTGGGGCGCCAGAACCCCATCGGGAGCGAGATGGAGCACCCGCCAGCCCCGCAGGACGAGAGCGTCCGCGAGCAGGCGCCGGTGGCAGCTGCGCCAGTCGCCCTCGGCGCACATGGCGGCGGTTCGCCTCGAGCGGGCGAGGCGCTCCAGCCGGTCCAGCCCCCGCGCGAACTCCTCCGACGCCATGTGGTCGGCGTAGCCGCGGAAGGCCTGGTCCTCCCAGGCATCGTTGGGCGAATCGGGCGCGGGGGTGCGGCGCCCGCCCAGCTCCTCGCCGAAGCCCTCGTAGTCGATCCCCGCCGTCTGCAGGGAGGCGGCGAGCGAGGAGCGGTTGAAGTGCTGCAGGCGCGAGCGGGGATTGGCGCGCACATCGGCGACGGCCTCGACCCCGGCGCCGGAGAGCAGCTCGAGGAAGCCGCGCTCGTCATGGTTGGAGTGGCCGACGGTGAGGATTTCGCGCTCGTTGCTCACGATCTCATTCTCTCCCGTCGGGCACGCGACTGGTGGCCACATCAGGTCGCGGCCATGAGCGGCCGCCCATCCCCAGTCGCGGCTGCTGCGCAGCGGCGCCGAAAGAGAGCGGCCTGGTGGCCGCTACACTCCCCGGCCGAATGAGTCCCCTTGTCCCCATGGTGGTCGAGCAGACGTCGCGCGGCGAGCGCGCCTTCGACATCTACTCGCGCCTGCTCAACGAGCGGATCGTCTTTCTCGGCACCCCCGTGACCGAGGACATCGCCAACTTGATCGTCGCTCAGCTCATCCACCTGGAGTCCGAGGACCCGGACAAGGACATCAGCATCTACATCAACTCGCCGGGCGGCTCCGTCTACGCAGGCCTCGCCATCTACGACGCGATGCAGTTCATCAAGCCCGACGTCGCGACGATCTGCGTTGGGGTCGCGATGAGCATGGGCGCCCTGCTCCTCGGCGGCGGCGCGGAGGGCAAGCGGATGGCGCTGCCCAACTCGAAGATCCTCATCCACCAGGTCTCGGGTGGCTTCTCGGGCCAGGCGTCGGACATTGAGATCCATGCCAAGGAGATCATCGAAGTCCGCCAGCGGCTCGACGAGATCATCGCCAAGCACACAGGTCAGGACCTGGAGAAGGTCGCCAAGGACACCGAGCGCGACTACTTCATGAGCGCGCAGGAGGCCAAGGAGTACAACCTGGTCGACCGCGTGATCGAGCACCGCTAGCGACCGCAAGGCCGCTGCACATCGGAGCGTAGGGCGAAGCCCGGAGCGACTTGCGCAGTGCGGCCGCGCGGTCGCGACTGATGGCGACCGCAAGGCCGCTGCACATCGGAGCGTAGGGCGAAGCCCGGAGCGACTTGCGCAGTGCCGCCGGCGCGGTCGCGACTGATGGCGAAGCCGCTAAAGGCGGCGACGCCGGCTCCGCTCAGCCGGTGCGGTCGTTGGGCGTCCAGTCGCGGTCGACGACCATCCGCCGCAGTGACGAGGCGCCATCTCCAGCCGGATAGCTGAGCTGCTCGCGGAAGATCTCGCTGAAGTCGTTCTTGACGGGTGAGACGTATGCGTACTGCACCTGGTAGCGGGGGACCACGGCGTTGCGGCTGCCGAAGTGAAAGCAGGCGCTCGAGTCGATGAAGAGGACGGTGCCCGGCGGGCCGGTGAGCTCGCGGATCTCCGAGGGCTCGACGACGGCGTTGACCTGCTCGTCGCTGAGCCGGTAGGGCGCTCCGCGCGACCGGTAGTCGTAGGCGCGCGAAACCCTCTCCGAGGCCGAGGCCGAGAGGTAGGTCAGCGGCCCCGACTCCCCGGTGATCTCCCGGATGATGACCACGACGTAGACGGTGGGGTCGCTGTGGTAGTCGCGGTGCCAGAGCTGGCTCGAGCGCCACGGCGGGCCGGGGCGGGGATCGTGCTTGGTGCTCGACTCCTGCAGCCGGATCCCCCGCGGCAGCGAGGTGGAGAGGTGGGGGATGAAGCCGAAGCAGGGGGCCACCGTCGAGACCATCTCCGAGGAGGTGGCGAAGTCGACCAGCGACGGCCAGCGGCCGGCGGCGTCGCGGGGGAGGATGTTCTGCAGGAAGGGCTTGCCCAGGTCCTCCCACTTGTGGCCGCCGCGCTCCTCGATCGCCTCGTTCATCTCCTCGATCAGCCGGTCGAGGTGGGGGAGGGTCCCGCTGGTGTCGAGGCAGAGCCCGTCCTCCATCCTCAGACGCTGCGTGCCGGCGCTCCAGCCGTTGGCCGCGAGCAGCTCCTCGAAGCCTCGGTCGTAGGCGCGGCGGCGCGCCTCGAGATCGCGGCGCCGTCCCCGGTTGTAGGCGCGCGCGATTCCGGCGGTGCGATCGATCCCGAGCCGGCGCATGTCGTCCTGCTCGAGCGCCTTCGCCATCGGAGTCATCGCCTTCCTCAGCACCGGGCAAACCTAGCCCGCCGGCCGCGATTTCGCCACCCGGCGCTTTCCGCCCGCTAGCTTTTCGCCGGATGGCGGGACCCATCGAGAGGCGGAGGAGTCGCCGCGCCCTCCTTATCGGCACGCTCGGCCTGGTCGCGGCGACGATCGCGCTCGCGGCGTCGCTGTGGGCGCCCAGGTTCGGTTTGGGCGCGGCGACGACGTCCTTGAAGCTGGAGAGCTCCTCGGTGAAGCCTCGTCGGGCGTTCTTCGACGGCCCCAACGGCGTCCGCATCGCCTTCGGCTTCCGCGCCGAGGGGCCGAGGGACGTCTCGCTGCGGCTGCTCAACCGCGGCCGGATCGTCGCCCGCTTCACGCTCGACCGCGCCGATCCCGGCATCACCTACGTGCGGGTCTGGGATGGGCGCCGGGGCTCGGGCAAGCCCGGGCCGGAGGGCGCCTACAGCGTCTCGCTCAAGCCCAAGGGAGCGAAGCCGCTGGTTGTCGGCCGCTTCAGCTTTCACCACTACCTCTTTCCGGTGCGCGGCCGCCACGGCACCCGGGGGGCGATCGGCGAGTTCGGGGCGCCGCGCTCCGGCGAAAGGCGCCACGAGGGCTTCGACGTCACCGCCGCCTGCGGCACCAGGCTGGTCGCGGCGCGTGGCGGCACGGTGGTGGGGCGGGGCTATGACCCGGTGCTCTACGGCAACTTCGCGCTCATCCACGCCGCCGCCACCAGGCGCAACCTCTTCTACGCGCACATGATCCACGCGGCCGCGGTCGGGCTTCACGACCGGGTTCACACGGGCCAGACGTTGGGCCGGATCGGCAGGACCGGGAACGCTCGAACGACCCCCTGCCACCTCCACTTCGAGATCCGCGCGCGCGGGCACCCGATCGACCCCGAGCCCTACCTGCGCCGCTGGGACCGCTACAGCTAGGCGCCGTCGCAGCCGCGGGGGGTCCGCTCGACGGACCGCCGTTTCAACATCAGCCCGGCCTCGGCCGTGTTGTCGGACTCGTCGGTCTCATCGAGGCGGTCGTCTGGGTCGGCGA
The DNA here is from genome assembly GCA_963746615.1 of uncultured Solirubrobacterales bacterium. Lineage (GTDB taxonomy): Bacteria > Actinomycetota > Thermoleophilia > Solirubrobacterales > 70-9 > SHVA01. The sequence goes on from CAVVBU010000013.1 coordinate 53,101, forward strand.
CCAGCACCAGGCAGTAGAGGCCGTTCTTGAGCGCCTTCACTGGGGAGCGCCTGGCCGGGGAGGAAGGAGCCGTAGGTGTCGCTCCAGCCGACCGACATCCCCATCGGCTGGTGCGCGCCGCAATCCTGATAGACGCGCCGCCGCGGGCTGCCGGGCAGCACGGCGCCGACGTGATCGGTGTCCAGCAGGCAGAAGCTGACCTTCTCCTGCGAGACGACCACCGGACCGTCCCTGCTGCCGCGGCGCAGCGTGACGCTGGCGTAGTCCTGGAAGTGGAAGTGGTGGTGGCTGGGGTGATAGGCGACGCAGCCGGCCGGCACCTGCCGCGAGGGCTTGTCGTCGCCGCGGCCGAAGACGGAGTCGCCGTTCGTGTCGGCGTAGATCACCTGCTTGACGATCTCGTCGCGACCCTCGTGTCCGTCGCAGTTCGGATGCTTGTTGGTCGGCGCGATCTCCAGCGGGCCCTCGCCGAAGTTGGCTATCTCGCTCGTGTAGCGCAGCAGGGCGCGCTTGGCGGGCTTGTGCTTGGCGCTTGCCCCGCGGGGATGGCGGGGCCGGAGGGCTTGCCGAACTCGCCGCGCGGCGATTCGGGCTGGACCGCGAGGTCGATCGGTCCCAGCGGGCGCAGGTCGGGGAGCAGCTCGCCGCCGGGCGTGGCGGCCTTCGCGGCGCCCGGTGTTGCGCTTGTCGCGGCGGCCGACGCGAAGCCCGCCAGGGCGCCGGCCACCACCGTCGCCGCGAGCGCGCAGGCTGCGGCCAGGATCGCGATCGGCGCCGGCCGGCGCAGCCGCCGGCGTTCAGGTGGGTTCCCCTCGCTCCGCATGCTTCCCCGGCCGCCCGAGGATAGCCCCACGTCGGTGTGGTCTCAGCCCGGTCGGCCTGCGATCATGGACGCGGCGATGAACGAGGCGCCAGGGAGATCTCGCGCGGCAGGCTGCCGTGCATTGCGCGCGGCGCTCGCGGTGGGCGGGTGTGGGGCCGCGTTGGCGCTGCTGGCGAGCCCCGCCGCGGCCAAGAAGAAGCAAGTGATCGACGTCAAGCCCGGCAAGGCCGACGCGATCCAGAGGGCCGTCGACCGCGCCCAGCCCGGCACCACGATCAGGATCGCCAGGGGCCGCTACCCGGAGAACGTGGTGATCGCGAAAAAGCTGAGCCTGGTTGCGGCCGGCAAGTCGCGCCCGATCGTCGACGGCGGCTGCGAGACGCAGTTCACGATCTCGGTGCGTCACGCCGGCGTCATCCTCCGCCACCTGAAGGTGGTCGGCGCCGACGAGGGCTTCGGGCCGTTCCCCGCCGAGGTCGACTTCACGGACGTCGCCGCCGCCCGCGCCGAGGGCCTGGTCCTGCGCGACACCTGCGACGCCGAGTACGGCATCAACGTCCTGCGCAGCGCCGGGATCGTGATGGTGGACAACGAGGCCCGCGGGGGCTTCAGCGACACGGGCATCTACATCGGGGCGATCACCTCCGGCGTCGAGGGGGCGCCCGGCCCCCTGATCGCGAAGCGCAACCTCTCATACGGCAACAACCGCGGGATCATCGTCGAGGACTCCGGTGACGTCGACATGCGAATCACGGGCAACGTCCTGCACAACAACGACGCCGGCCTCTACGTCACCGCCAGCAACGGGGTGCTCTTCCGCGGCAACACGATCCACGACAACGCCAGCTACGGCATGCACTTCGTCAACGGCTCGGCCGATAACCGGATCGACGACAACTCGTTCAGCGACAACGGAAGCGACTTCCTGGACGAGGGCGGGCCCGGCAACTGCGGATCGGGCAACATGCCCGGCGGAATCGTGCCCGCCTGCCTCTAGCCGCCGAGCGGCGGCGGGTCGTTGGGCCCGTAGCTCAAGTCTGCGCGGAGAACCTGCGCACTCCTCCCGTGGTGCAATTCGTGAAAACGGGAGATTCGACGTCTCCCCCGACCATTGGAACTCGCCGGTCACCTCCTTGCCGCCGTCCTTGACCTTGCCGTGGGCACTCCACGGCGAACCCGGATACGCGAAGGAGAACTTGCCTCGCTTGCCCACCGGGCGTTGATTGCCGACCACTCCCGTGATCAGCGTGGTTGGTCCCTGGTCGCACTCGACCGGGACGGCCTTGAAGATGACGTCACGGACGGTCACGGTGGGTGGCTGACCGGCGGCTCCCTTCTGGTGGTCACCTTGACCCGCACCGTGCCGCCGCCCTCGACGTTGCCGGTCAGGTGGCGGACCTTAGCCTCCGCGGCGCCGGCCCCGACGAGGGCGAGCGATGCGGCGATGGGCGCGATAAGGCGTCTCAATTCAGGGCCCTGCCTCCGGGTGGCTGCTCTCCAGGCGGAACTCGACGCTGATCGAGCGGTGAGCTCCGCGTCAACCTCAATTCTCGGGCGGCAGCGCTGAGCGGCCGCGGCGTAGCCGAGCGTTCAGTTGAAGGACTGAGCGCCTCGGTCGAGTAACAAGAGTGATCCGCCCGAGGCCGGGTGTTCCGTAAGCTTTCAGCGAGCGAGCGCCGCGCCAACTAAATCGAGTCTCAAGGGAGAGACCGCTGGCACGCCCAACCGACTCAAACGAGCAACTCCTCTGCAGCTTCTGCGGCAAGTCGCAGCGCCAGGTGAAGAAGCTGATCGCCGGACCCGGCGTCTACATCTGCGACGAGTGCATCGATCTCTGCAACGAGATCATCGACGAGGAGCTCACCGCTCCGCCCGAGCTTCGAGCTGGAGAACCTGCCCAAGCCGCGCGAGATCAACGCGGTCCTCGACGAGTACGTGGTCGGGCAGGAGACCGCCAAGCGGGCGCTCTCGGTCGCCGTCTACAACCACTACAAGCGGGTGCAGATGAACACCTCCGCCTCCGGCGACGAGGTGCAGATCGAGCTGCAGAAGTCGAACATCCTGCTGCTCGGGCCCGACCGGCTGCGGCAAGACCCTGCTCGCCCAGACCCTGGCGAAGATCCTCAACGTGCCCTTCGCGATCGCCGACGCCACCGCCCTGACCGAGGCCGGCTACGTGGGCGAGGACGTCGAGAACATCCTCTTGAAGCTGATCCAGGCAGCCGACTTCGACGTGAAGAAGGCGGAGACCGGGATCATCTACATCGACGAGATCGACAAGATCGCCCGCAAGGGCGACAACCCGTCGATCACGCGCGACGTCTCCGGCGAGGGCGTGCAGCAGGCGCTGCTGAAGATCCTCGAGGGCACCACAGCCTCGGTGCCCCCGCAGGGCGGCCGCAAGCACCCCCACCAGGAGTTCCTGACGATCGACACCTCCAACGTCCTCTTCGTCTGTGGCGGCTCCTTCGCCGAGCTGGATCACGTGATCGAGCGGCGGCTCGGCAACCACGGCGTCGGCTTCGGCGCCAACGTCACCTCGAAGGTCGAGAAGGACACCGGCGAGCTCTTCGAGCAGGTGCTGCCCGAGGACCTGATGCAGTACGGCCTGATCCCGGAGTTCATCGGGCGCCTGCCGGTGATCGCCGCCATCCACCAGCTGACGCGGGACGACCTGATCACCATTCTGACCGAGCCCCGCAACGCCCTCACCCGCCAGTTCCACCGCTTCTTCGAGTTCGACGACATCGAGCTCGTCTTCGCCCCGGACTCGCTTGGCGCGATCTCCGACCGGGCGCTGGAGCGCGAGACCGGCGCCCGCGGCCTGCGCTCGATCCTGGAGGAGACGCTGCTCGACGTCCAGTTCGAGCTGCCCTCACGCGGCGACGTGACCAAGTGCCTGGTCACCCGCGAGACGATCGAAAAGGGCCAGCGCCCGATGCTGGTCACCGACGCGACCGGCAAGCCGGCCGCGGCCGACGACGAGCAGCTCGGCGAGCAGACGGCCTGACTCCTCGGTCTTGCGACCGAGCCCTCGCTGCAATACAGTCGTCCGCGACCAGGGAGCAAGGAGGAGCAGCGCAGTGAGGACCGCGAGGACGCTTGCCGCGATTCTGGGCGTGACCGGGCTGGCCGGGCTGGGGGCGGGCGCCGGGGTGGCGCAGGCGGCGACATTCGTCGTCAACAAGACCGCCGACACGATCCCGAACGGCTGCACCAGCGCCGACTGCACGCTGCGCGAGGCGACGATCGCCGGCAACGCGCACGCGGGCGCCGACACGATCGTGCTCAAGTCCGGCAAGACCTACGGGCTGAGCCTGCCGAGCAGCGACGAGGACGCCTCCGCGGACGGGGACCTCGACCTCACCGGCCCGACCACCGTGCGGACCACCAAGCCGGGCAGGCGGGCCACGGTCGACGCCAACGGGATCGACCGAGTCTTCGACGTGCTCGCCGCCTCCTCGTTCAGGGACCTGGTGATCCGCGAGGGCGACACGACCGGGCCCCCGTTCGAGAGCAACGGAGCGGGCATCCAGGCCTTCGCCCGGGTCGACGTCGTCCACTGCCTGTTCACCGACGACCTCGCCGACGCCGCCGGGGCGGCGATCGCGGTTCGCCAGGGGCCCGGCGCCTTCGTCAGCAACACCGTGATGCAGGGCATCGGCGGTGACAGTGCGATCAGCGACGAGGGCACCGGGTCGTTGAAGCTGACCGGCTCGAGGATCTCGGGCTCGATGGTGACCGTCGGGCTCCAGGAGAGCGGCGCGGGCGGCGTCGGCGTGCTCGGATCCAAGGTCCGCGACACCGGCTCCGTCGGCGTGCTCGAGGACGATGGCGGCTCGGCGACCGTCGCGCGCTCATCCGTATCCGACAATGCCGGCTATGGCGTCGAGGAGATCGCAGACGGCAACCTGACGATCACGCGCAGCACGGTGGGGGGCAACGACGCCTACGGCGCGGTCGAGATCGGGAACGGGAACCTGGCGGCCAGTCGCAGCTCGGCGTCCGGGAACGGCGCCTACGGGCTGGTCGAGACCGCCGACGGCTCGGTTTCGCTCAATCGCGTCAGCGCCAACCACAACGCGGCCTATGGGGTGGTCGAAACCGATCCGGGCGCCCTGACGGCCAAGCGCCTGAAGGTGGTCGGCGGCCCGGGCTACGGCGTGGTGGAGACCGCGGAGGGAACGCTCTCGCTGGCCAGGTCCAAGATCTCCGGCGTCGGGCTCTACGGCGCGGTCGAGACCGAGGCCGGCTCGCTGGCCCTCTCCCGGACGCAGGTGCTGCGCGCCGGCAACGACGCGCTGACCGAGACCGGCGACGGGAACCTCTTGCTGGCGCGGTCGGTCGTCTCCAAGAGCCAGGGATACGGCGCAATCGACACGGGCGCCGGCGCCATGAACGTGTCCCGATCGACGATCTCGCTGAACAAGGACACGGGACTGCTCCACGCCGGCTCCGGGGGCGGCACCGTGAACGCGAGCACGGTCTCCAACAACACCTCCCTTAGCACCGGCGGGGGCATCGTCAACTCCCTCGGCGGGGTGCTGACGATCGTCAACTCGACCGTGGCCAACAATCGGTCCAACTTCTGGGGTGGCGGCCTCGCGGTCACAGGCGCTGGCGCCAAGCTCCAGATCCGCAACTCGACAATCGTGCGCAACCGCGCGGACGCCGACAGGAACGGCACCGGCGACGGCGGCGGGATCTACGTCGACGCCACCGCCACCGCCGAGCTTCGCAACTCGATCGTCGCCCTGAACAGGAACGCTCCCGACTCGGACGCCCCCGACTGCTTCGGGACGCTGGTCGCCAGCGCGGTCAACCTCCTCTCCGACCCGGCCGGGTGCGGGGAGTCACCGCCCCGCCCGATCTGCTCGGCAACCCGAAGCTGGCGCAGCTCAAGGCCAACGGCGGACCGACGAAGACGATTGCCCTGCGGACCGGGAGCCCGGCGATCAATGCGTCGGGGGCCGGTGCCACCAAGGCCGATCAGCGCGGCGTGAAGCACATCGGCAAGCGCGACCTCGGCGCGTTCGAGTACAAGCCATAACCGCGGCCTGAAGCGCCTGACTAAGATCGGCGCCCCGTGGACGCGGAGCGCCGAAAGACGCTGGAAAGCACGACCCGGTGGGATCCCGGCGAGGTCGAGCAGCGCGTCTTCGAGCGCTGGGTCGAGGGGGGCTGGTTCCATCCGGCGGCTGAGGGCTCCCCGGAGGAGAACTACTCGATAGCGATCCCGCCGCCCAACGTTACGGGCGCCCTGCACATGGGTCACGCGCTCAACGGCTCGATCCAGGACGCGCTGACCCGGATCAATCGCATGCGCGGTCGCAACACGATGTGGATCCTCGGCACCGACCACGCGGGGATCGCCACCCAGGCCGTGGTCGAGAAGGAGCTCGCCAAGGAGGGGACCTCGAGGCCCGAGCTCGGCCGCGAGGGCTTCACCGAGCGGGTCTGGGCCTGGAAGGAGGAGTACGGCTCGCGCATCGTCGAGCAGTACAAGCGGCTGGGCGCCTCCTGCGACTACGAGCGGGAGCGCTTCACGCTCGACGACGGATACGTGCGCGCCGTCTACCGCGTCTTCTGCGAGCTGCACCGCAAGGGCTACATCTATCGCGACAACTACATGGTCAACTGGGACCCCGGCTCGCAGTCGGCGATCTCCGACCTCGAGGTCGAGAACCGCGAGGTCACCGACACCCTCTACGAGATCGCCTACCCGCTCGAGGGCGACGATCGCGAGCTGGTTGTGGCCACGGTCCGCCCCGAGACGATGCTGGCCGATACCGCGATCGCGGTGAACCCCAGCGACGACCGCTACCGCGATGCGGTGGGAAAACACGCGGTGCTGCCCCTGGTCGGCCGGCGGCTGCCGGTGATCGCCGACGAGCACGTGGACCCCGAGTTCGGCACCGGCGCGCTCAAGATCACCCCCGGCCACGATCCCGCCGACTTCGAGATCGGCCGGGAGCACGGCCTCGAGGAGATCACCGTGATCGGCGAGAACGGCCGCATGATCGAGCCCGCGCCCGATCGCTTCGTCGGCCTGACCGCCGAGGAAGCGCGCGAGGCCGTGGTGGCGGCGCTTCGCGAGGAGGGCTCGCTGCGCGGGGAGGAGCCCTACGCGCACTCCGTCCCCTTCTCTCACCGCTCGGGCGAGCGGATCGAGCCGCTGATCTCGCTGCAGTGGTTCTGCCGGATGGAGGAGCTCGCCGCTCCGGCGATCGAGGTCGTCCGCGACGGCAGGGTGCGCTTCATCCCCGACTCGGCGCGCGAGGTCTACCTCGACTGGATGGAGCGGATTCGCCCCTGGTGCGTATCGCGGCAACTGTGGTGGGGCCATCGGCTACCGGTCTGGTACCGGCGGAGAGGAGACCTACGTCGGCGAGCAGCCACCCGCGGGCGAGGGCTGGGAGCAGGACTCCGACGTGCTCGATACCTGGTTCAGCTCGGCGCTGTGGCCATTCGCCACCCTCGGCTGGCCGGACGAGACGCCCGAGCTCCAGGCCTTCTTCCCGACCGACCTGCTGACAACGGCGCGCGAGATCCTCTTCCTCTGGGTGGCGCGGATGATCATGACCTCGCTCGAGTTCACCGGCGACATCCCCTTCAGCGACGTCTACGTCCACGCGGTGGTCCAGGCGCCTGACGGGCGGCGGATGTCGAAGAGCCTCGGCACCGGCGTCGACCCGCTCGACGAGATCTCCGAGCACGGCGCCGACGCGCTCCGCTTCGGCCTGCTGGCCATGTCCTCGACCCAGGACGTGCGCTTCTCCCAGGCGCGGGTCCAGCAGGGCCGCGACCTTGCCAACAAGATCTGGAACGCCTCGCGGCTGATCCTGCTCAACGCCCGCGACGACGTCGAGCCCGGGCCGCGCTCCGAGCGGGCCGAGGACCGCTGGATCGCCTCGCGGCTGCAGCGCCAGATCGCCTCGGTGAGCGAGAAAGCCGCAGGCTACGACTTCGCCCACGCCGTGCTCGGCCTCTACGACTTCTTCTGGTCGGAGCTCTGCGACTGGTACCTGGAGATCGTCAAGCCCCGCCTCTACGACGGCGAGGAGGACGCGTCGGCGACGCTGCTCTGGGCGCTGGAGCAGGTGCTCGCCCTGGCGCACCCCTTCATGCCGTTCGTCAGCGAGGAGGTCTACGGCTACCTGCCGCGACCGAAGGCCGAGGCGCTTGTGATCCACCCCTTCCCGGAGGCCGACGAGAGCCTCGTCGACCCGGCCGCCGAGCGGGAGATCGGCGAGGCGATCGAGCTCACCCGCGGGCTGCGGCGCTGGCGCGACCTTGCCGGCGTCCCCGCCGGCAAGGTGCTGGCGGCGCGCGCCGACGGCAAGGCCCCGCACGAGCTGGTCGCGCGCCTGGCCCGGGTCAGCTTCGACGGCGGCGACGGCGAGGCGATCGCCACTGTCGGCGGCATCGAGCTGCTAGAGACAGAGGGCGTCGACCCCGAGGCGGTCGCCAGACGGATCGAGGAGCGGCGGGAGAAGCTGCGGGCGGAGGTGGCGCGCTCCGAGGGCAAGCTCGCCAACGAGAAGTTCGTCGCCAACGCCCCGGCCGACGTGGTCGACGAGGAGCGCGCCAAGTTCGACGCCTACCGCGCTGAGCTCGAGGAGCTCGGATAGACGCCGAGGCTGTCCTCGCTTCCCGCGAGCCGATCGGCTGGCGGCTGGGGCTGGAGCGGATGCGGAGGCTCTGCTCGCTGCTGGGGATGCCCCAGCACCGCTTCGCCTCGATCCACGTCGTCGGCACCAACGGCAAGACCTCGGTGACGCGCATGACGTCGGCTCTGCTGGAGGCTCACGGCGTCGCCTCGGGCGCCTACCTCTCTCCCCACATCTCCTCCTGGCGTGAGCGCATCCTGATCCGGGGCGAGCCGATCTCCGAGGAGGCCTTCGATCGGGCGATCCAGCGCACCGAGGAGGCGGCCCGGGTCGCCGACCGCGCCGCCGGGGAGGAGGGCCCCGTGTCGCAGTTCGAGCTGGTCACGGCGGCGGCCTTCTGGGCGCTGGCCGCTTCGAGGGTCGATGTGGGGGTGATCGAGGCCGGCCTCGGGGGCCGGCTCGACGCCACCAACGTGATCCCCTCCAAGGTCACCGTGCTCACCTCGATCGGCCTCGACCACACCGACTGGCTGGGGGAGACGAGGGAGGAGATCGCCGCCGAGAAGCTCGCCGTGCTGCGCGACCACTCGACCCTGATCCACGGCGAGCTGCCGGCGGAGGTCGAGCCGGTGGTCGACCGCGAGGTGGAGACCAAGCATGCCTCGCGCGTGTGGTCAGTCGCGGCCTCGGACCCCGATCCCAGGTACCCGTCGCGCAACTGGATGCTTGCTCTGGCGGCCACCCAGACGATGCTCGAGCGGATCGACGACGACGCCGTTGGCCGGGCGCGAGCGGAGCTCACCATCCCGGGCCGCGCCGAGCGGATCGACGGCGACCCGCCCCGCATCCTCGACGCCGCCCACAACCCGCAGGGCGCGCTGGCGCTGGCTCAGATCCTGCCCGAGCTCTCGGGCGGGCGCCCGGTGGTCTGCTGCCTGGCGGTGCTCGAGGACAAGGACGCGGGGGAGATCATCCGCGCGCTCGCACCCGCCTGTGTTGCGTTCGTCTGCACCGAGGTCCCCGAGGAGGCGATCACGGGGTCCGGCCGGCCCGGCGGCCGCTCGATCCCGGCGGCCGACCTCGTGCGGGAGGTCACGAGCGCCAGTGGCGAGGCGGAGGCGGTGGAGGAGCCCCTTGGTGCCTGGAGGCGCGCGCTCGAGCTTGCGCGGGAGCGAGACGGGGTGGCGCTTGCGACGGGATCGCACTACCTTCTCGGGTGCCTGTGGACCGAGAGGCACGCTCAGAGCTGTTGACGATGATGTTGCTGGTGGCGGTCGTCGTCGCCGTGGTCATCCTCGTCTTCTTCGCGGTCGGCTACATTTTCGGCCTGCTCTTCCTCTAGGGAGGAGCCCTCGCGCAGGGTTTGAGCTACCAGCAACGAAGTAGACTCCGGCGGTTCTGTCCCCTTCCCACTTCCCATGCCACTAGCGATCTTCGGCATAGACGGCGGCGCCCTCGGCATCGCCATCAATCTGCTCGTCCTCTTCCTGGTCGTCTGCTGGCTGGCGCTGATCTACTGGACCTACCTCGACGCCAAGCGGCGGATCGAGGACCCGGTGCTGATCGCCTGCGCGACGGCGGCCTCGCTGTTCCCCTTCGTCGGCACGATCGTCTACACGATCCTGCGCCCGCCGGAGTTCATCGAGGACCGCCAGGAGCGTGAGCTGGAGCTGCGGGCCGCCGAGCTGCGGCTGCGCCAGCTGATCGAGCAGTCGTGCCCGCACTGCGAGTATCCGATCGAGCGCAACTACCTGCGCTGTCCCAACTGCGAGCGGCGCCTGCGCAGCCCCTGCCGGAAGTGCCACAAGCCGCTCGATCCCAAGTGGGGAGTCTGTCCCTATTGCGAGACCGAGGTCTCCCGCAAGCAGCGCGGCGAGCGGCGCGAGCGCGCGCGCCGCGACGAGCGCAGCGGTCGGCCCACCCGCCGGACGCCGTCGGGGCGGCCCACCGCCGGATCGAGCACGCGCAGCGACGGCCCCAAGCGGGAGGAGCGCGAGGGCTCCCGCCCAGCCGTGCGGGTCCAGGGGCGCTCCGAGGAGCGCGAGGACAGCGGTAGCCCGAGCCGAGGTGGCGGCCGCTCAGGCCGCAGCAGTGGCCCCGGCCGAGGCGGCGGCTCGGGCCGAAGCGGCGAGCAGCCCCGCGGCGCGACCACGTAGCCGCCGCGAGGTCGCGCTCCCTGTAGCTTTCCCGCGCCGATGGCACGAACCCTGATCCTGATCAAGCCCGACGCCTTCGAGCGGGGGCTCAGCGGCGAGATCATCGACCGCTTCGAGCGCAAGGGGTTGAGGCCGATCGCGATCAAGCAGATGACCGCCGACGAGGGGATCGCCAACACCCATTACGCCGAGCACGCTGAGAAGCCGTTCTTCGGCGAGCTGGTCTCCTTCATCACCGGCGGGCCCCTTGTCGCGATGGTCCTGGAGGGCAACCGCGCCGTCGAGGCGGCCCGACAGGTGATCGGCGCCACCGACCCGGTCGAGGCCTCCCCGGGCTCCATTCGCGGCGACTTCGCCACCGAAGTGACATTCAACCTAGTTCACGGATCAGATTCGCCTGAGTCGGCTGAACGCGAAATCTCTATCTGGTTCCCGGAGCTGTAGGGCGCTCCTCCGGCGGGTGGTGGCCGTGGGAGGCCCCGCCCGAGGACATTCCCATACCGCAGGGCGGGGGGTACCGCGGCCGACAGGACCCGCCGGCCGAGCGCTCTGGTGATCCGATGAAGATCGTTCTCGCATCTCGGTCTCCACAGAGGAAGGCTCTGCTCGAAGCGCTTGGCCTGGAGTTCGAGGTCGTGGTGCCTGAGGTCGAGGAGGTGCAAGACGGCAAGCCGGTCGAACTCGTCGTCGAGAACGCGCGGCGCAAGGCGCTGGCAGCGGTCGAGGCCGCCCCCGCAGGTGCGCTTGTCCTCGCCGGAGATACCGAGGTCGCCTTGGATGGGCGCTGCCTGGGGCAGCCTGCTGATGAGGCGGCGGCCCGGGAGATGCTTGGTGTCCTCTCCGGTCGCACCCACGAGGTCCTTGGCGCATTGGCGGTGCTCGACACCGCGGCCGGGGTGGATGGGGGCCTGCGCACGGGGTGCGAGACCTCGGCGGTTACGTTCCGTCGGCTCGATGCGGCGCTGCTCGACGCCTACCTCGCCTCGGGGGAATGGCGCGGGCGGGCCGGTGGGTACGCGATCCAGGGTCTCGGCTCGGCCTTGGTCGAGCGGGTCGAGGGCGACGTCTCCAACGTGATCGGCCTGCCGCTCCCGTTGCTGCTGGGGCTGGCGCCGGAGCTGATCGGCCCTTAGGAACGGGAAGTTTCACCGCAATTTGCGCGCGGAGGCCTGAAATTGGCCTCCGCTACACTCGGCTCCCCTTCGGGGAAATCGTCCCGGTCGCGCCGATCGCGGCGGGGCAGCCCGAAATGACCTCTTTATGAGCGATTGGAACCATCGCTAGATGGGTGTATTGAGCTACCTCACAGGCTTTGGCGGCCGCGACATGGCGGTTGATCTGGGCACCGCCAACACGCTGGTCTACGTGCGCGGCAAGGGGATCGTGCTCTCGGAGCCGTCGGTGGTCGCGGTCGACTCGCACACCGGCGAGGTGCACGCCGTCGGCGCCGACGCCAAGCGCATGCTCGGGCGAACGCCGGCCACGATCAACGCGATTCGCCCGCTCAAGGACGGGGTGATCGCCGACTTCGAAGTCACCGAGCAGATGCTGCGCTACTTCATCCAGCGCGTGCACCAGAACCGACTGGCGCACCCGCGCGTAGTCCTCTGCGTGCCTTCCGGTGTGACCGGCGTCGAGAAGCGCGCGGTCGAGGAGGCGTGCCTGGCAGCGGGGGCGAGGCAGGCCTTCCTGATCGAGGAGCCGATGGCGGCTGCGATCGGTGCCGGGCTGCCGATCGCCGAGCCGACGGGCAGCCTGATCGTCGACATCGGCGGCGGCACCACCGAGGTGGCGGTGATCTCGCTCGGCGACATCGTCGTCTCCCGCTCGATTCGGGTCGGCGGAGACGAGATGGACGAGGCGATCGTCAACTGGTGCAAGCGCGAGCACCAGCTCCTGGTCGGCCACCAGACCGCCGAGGAGGTGAAGCTCGAGGCCGGCTCGGCCTCCCCCCTGAACAAGGAGGTCGAGGTGGAGGTCAGGGGCCGCGACCTCGCCAGCGGGCTGCCCCGAACCGTGAAGCTCGGCTCCGAGGCGGTTCGCACCGCGCTGGACGAGCCGATCGTGCAGATCATCGGCGCCATCCGCGACACGCTCGATCGCACGCCCCCCGAGCTCGCCGCCGACGTGATGGAGCGGGGCATCACCCTCGCCGGAGGTGGCGCCTTGCTCCAGGGTCTCGCCGAGCGGGTCGCGGAGGAGTGCAAGATGCCCGTGCAGGTCGCCGATTCGCCCCTGACCTGCGTGGCGACCGGTTCGGGCCAGTCGCTGGAGGAGGTCGAGGCAATCCAGCGCGCGAACCGCAACTCGAGAAAGCGGAGACGGTATTGACCGGCCGTTCCAGGAGTCTTAGGCCATGTATCGCCGACAGGTGCGCCGCCGCAGGGCGGTCCTGCTGCTGCTGGTTGCGATCTCGCTGACCCTGCTCAGCCTCTTCTTCCGGGAGGGTTCCTCGGGAGGACCGCTCCACGACGTGCAGCGCGTGGTCGCCACCGTGTTCGGGCCCGTCCAGGAGGTAGCCGACCGCGCGCTGAAGCCGGCCCGCGACGCGATCAACTGGTTCGACGAGACTTTCGATGCGCGCGGGGAGAACGAGCGCCTGCATCGCCAGGTGGGCGAGCTCCGCGACGAGCTGGCTCGGCGTCAGACCGAGCTTGCCCAGCGCAAGGAGCTGGGCAAGCTCGCCGGGCTCACCGGCGGCGGCCTCGTCCCGCCGGGGCAGGTGGCGGTCACGGCCCGAGTGATCGGCCGCTCGCCTACCGTCTGGTACTCGACCGTGACCATCGACAAGGGCTCCAGCGCCGGCCTGCGCGTGGACGACCCGGTGGTCACCGGTGACGGGCTCGCCGGCCGGGTGAGCGCGGTCACCCGCGGCACCGCGGAGGTGACGCTGATCACCGATCCCGACAGCTCGGTCGCCGCCCGCGTGTACCCGGAGGGCTCGACCGCGATCCCCGCCGACGCGCCCACGGGGGTGGTCGAGGCCGCGGTAGGAGACCCGAAGGACCTCGAGCTCAACTTCGTCCAGCGCGGCAAGGACATCAGCGAGGGCGAGATGGTGGTCACTGCCGGCTTCAGCGTCGGCGACCTCTCCTCGCTCTTTCCCCCCGGGATCCCGATCGGCGAGGTCACCGGCAGCTCGCTCGAGGAGCAGCAGGCATACCAGCGGGTGCACCTGCGCGCCTTCGCCGACCTGCGCGACATGGAGTTCGTGCAGGCGCTGGTGGACGCGGGTAACGCGGGAGGCGGAAAGTGATCCTCACCCCCCCGGTAGTGCTCAGGCTGGTGATGCTCGGCATCGTCACGGTGCTCGTGCAGGTCGTCTTCTTCGGCAAGCTCAGCGTGATCGGCGCCAGGCCCGAGGTGACGCCTCTGGTCGCCATGGCGATCGGGCTGCTGGGCGGGACCGTCTCGGGCGCGGTGGCCGGCTTCGGCATGGGCTTCCTGCTCGACTGCCTGCTGTTCCAGACCCTGGGCGCCTCCTCGCTGGCCCTGCTCGGGGTCGGCTACGTCTCCGGCCGCTACCGCGAGGCCTTCGGCCGCCCTCGCAAGGCCGCTGTCGCCCTGCTCGGTGGCGGCCTCACAATGCTCTATGTGACCGCCTTCGCCGCGATCCAGATCGGCCTCGGCGTTGACGCTGACGTGAGCACGCTGGTGATCCGCGACGCGATCGTCAAGAGCGTGCTCGGCGGCCTCTTGGCCGTGCCGGTCTACCTGCTGGTCAGGCTGGTGCTGCGCTCGGCCGTGATCGACGACCGCCCCTCGGCGCGGCGCCCCTTCGCTCCCCGCCCGCTGACGGATCGGAGCTGATCGATGTACCTGCACCGCCCCGACAGCGATCCGCCCCGGATGACCTCGCAGTTCACGCTGCGCGTGGCGATCTTCACCGGACTGGTGATCGCCGTCTTCTCGGTCATCTTCCTGCGGCTCTGGTACCTCGAGGTCCTCTCGGGAGACCACTACGAGCAGCTCGCTCGCGACAACCGCGTCCGCGAGATCAGGGTGCAGCCGCCCCGCGGCGACATCCTCGACCGCAACGGCAAGGTGCTGGTCGACAACCGCACCGACCTCGCCATCCAGCTCACCCCTCAGGACCTGCCCAAGAGGGGGCCCGAGCGGAAGGCCCTGATCGCCCGCATCGGCGATGTCGCCGGGATGACCCCGGCTCAGGTCAACCGCAAGATCAAGGAGCAGAAGATCCAGCTCCCCAACAGCCCGGTGATAGTCAAGCAGGGGCTGGGCGCGCAGAAGGTCTTCTACCTGCGGGAGAACCGCCGCCTCTTCCCCGGGGTCAGCGTCGAGAGGGTCTTTGTCCGCGACTACCGCCAGGGCACGCTGGCGGCGCACATGTTCGGCAACGTCGGCGAGGTCACCGCCGAGCAGCTCAAGGAGCCGCGCTACCAGACGCTCCAGCAGGGCGACATCGTCGGCCAGTCCGGGATCGAGTACGAGTACGACCGCTTCCTCCGAGGCCGGGCCGGGACTCAGCGCCTCCAGTTCGACGCCCTTGGCCGGCCGCGGGGCCAGCTCTCCAGCACGCCGGCGCGGGCCGGCGACAACGTGCGCCTGACGATCGACTCCGACCTACAGGGGGTCGGCGAGGCGGCGCTCGACTCGTTCGGGCTGCCCGGGGCGTTCGTGGCGATGGACGTCCACACCGGCGAGGTGCTGGCCATGGGCTCCAACCCGACGTTCGACCCGAGCATCTTCACCAAGGCCCTCACCCCGCGTCAGTACAGGGCGCTGACCTCGGAGCGGACCGACGCCCCGCTCGCAAATCGCGCGATCCAGGGTCTCTACCCGACGGGATCGACGTTCAAGGCGATCACGGCCACCGCCGCGCTCGAGGACGGCCTGATCACCCCCTCGGAGATCGTCGACGACACGGGCTCGCTCAAGGTCGGCACGACCACCTTCAGGAACGCCGGCGACGCGGTCAACGGGCCGATCGACATGAGCGACGCGTTCAAGGTCTCCTCGGACGTCTACTTCTACAAGCTCGGCCTCGAGGCGCCCACCCACAAGGGGCACGGGGCGATCCAGGACTGGGCCCACAAGCTTGGCATCGGCGAGCGGACGGGCATCGACCTGCCGGCCGAGCAGGTGGGCCTCGTCCCCACGCCCGCCTGGCGCAACCGGCAGTACCGCGAGAAGACCAACCCGTTCATCGACCGGCCGTGGACCGTGGGCGACAACATCAACCTCGCCGTCGGCCAGGGCGACCTCGAGACCAATCCGCTGCAGATGGCCGTCGCCTATGCGGCGATCGCCAATGGCGGCACGGTGCTGCGCCCCCACCTGGCCGAGCGGATCGAGAGCGTCACCGGCGAGGTCCTGCAGGAGATCCGCCCGGCGCCCAGGCGCCACGTGGACATCTCCAAGACCACCCGCTCGACCATCCTCGAGGGCATGCACCGCGCCGCCCAGGAGGATGGCGGGACCTCCTTCGAGGTCTTCGGCAACTTCCCGATGCCGATCGCCGGCAAGACTGGGACGGCCCAGCGCGGCGTCCTCCCAGACCAGTCGTGGTACATGGCCCTGGCCCCCTATCCCAACCCGAAGATCGTGGTCGCCGCCACGGTCGAGCGAGGCGGCTTCGGCGTGGACAGCGCGGCTCCGGTCGCGGCGCGCATCCTGGAGAGCTACTTCAAGCTGAAGCAGGCGCCTCCCGCCGCGGCTGGTGGCGGCTCTAACCTGGAGTGATCATGGCGACCGCGCGCACCCGCCCGCTCAGCTTCTCCTCGCGCCGCACAGGCGTGCTGGAGCGGCTCAGCCTGCCCTACATGGACCCGGTGCTGCTGGCCGCCGCCTTCGGGCTGATCGCCTTCAGCATCTTCACGCTGGCGAGCGCCACGCGCGACGACATCCCCGGCTCGCCGATGTACTTCGTCGTCCGCCAGAGCGCCTACGCGCTGATCGGCGTCGCCCTCCTGTTCGCGATCGCCCGCATCGACTACTCGCGCTTCCGCGAGCTGCGGGTCGGGATCTACTCGGCGATGGTGGCCGCTATCTGCTTCGTGCTCGCCTTCGGCGCCGCCGCGGGCGGCGCCCGCCGCTGGATCGAGCTCCCCTACTTCCGCTTCCAGCCCTCGGAGCTCGCCAAGCTGCTGCTGGTCGTCTCCCTCTCGGCGTTCGTGATCGAGCGCGTGCGGCGGGGATCCGGCCTGCGCCACACGGCGCGGTTGCTGGCGCTCGGGCTGGCGCCCGCGGCACTTGTCTTCCTACAACCCGACCTCGGCACGGGAATCGTGCTGATGGTCATCACCATCACGGTTCTGTTCATCGCCGGAGTGCCCTGGTCGCACTTCGCGGCCATGGCGGGTGTGGCGGCTGTCGTCGCCACGCTTGCGCTGGTGGTGGCGCCGACCCTCGGGGTGCGGCTGCTGCACGGCTACCAGCAGGAGCGATTGACGAGCTTCCTCAATCCGAGCGATGATCCAGGCAACTCGAGCTATCAGATCAATCAGGCCCTGATCGCGATCGGCTCCGGCGGAAAGACCGGACGCGGCGATCAGGCGACCCAGACCGATCTCAACTTTCTCCCCGAGCGGCATACGGACTTCATCTTCGCCGTGATCGGGGAGCGCTTCGGGTTCCTCGGAGCCGCATTCGTACTGTCCCTCTACGCCCTGCTGATATGGCGGGCGCTGCGCATCCTGACGCTCTCGAAGAACTTGTACGGGACGCTGATCGCGGGCGGCATTGCCGCCATGCTGATGTTCCAGGTCTTCGTCAACGTCGGCATGAACCTGGGGGTCATGCCGGTGACCGGCATCACCCTGCCCCTGATGAGCTATGGAGGCTCGTCGGTGCTGGTGACGTTCATGGCGATCGGTCTCCTGCAGAGCATCCACGTGCAGGCGCAGCTCGCATCCGCGCGCAGCAGCAGGGCCCAGGCACCACTGTTGCGCTGAGCGAGAACAAGAGACGACATCAGACGCCATGCGGCAGGCAGCCGGGCGACCGCCCGGATGATCCCCCTGCCCGCGCGCCGTCGTCCGATTCGCCGGTGCGGAAAGGAATAACGAGAACATGAGAAAGACAATCCTCGTCAGCGTCGACCGGGGTGAGACCCGGGTCGCCGTGCTCGAGGCAAAGGGAAAGCCCCCCGAGAGGAAGGGGCGCAGAAAGAAGGCCGCTCCCGGCCCCGACTGGAAGGTGGCCGAGCTCTACGTCGAGCGCCGCGGCCGCCGTTCGATCGTCGGCAACATCTACAAGGGCCGCGTTGACAACGTGCTTCCCGGGATGGAGGCGGCCTTCGTCGATATCGGCCTGGAGCGAAACGGCTTCCTGCACGTCGATGAGATCGTCATGCCCGACGGCAGCGCGGCGCCCAAGCGCGGCCGCGGCCGCGGCCGGCGCATCGATGAGCTGATCAAGCCCGGCCAGGAGATCGTCGTCCAGGTGGTCAAGGACCCCCTGAAGACGAAGGGAGCGAGGCTTTCCATGCAGCTCTCGATCGCCGGCCGCTACCTGGTCTACATGCCGCAGGGCGGAGGCGTCGGGGTCTCCAAGCGGGTCCCCGACAAGGAGCGCCAGCGGCTTCGCAAGCTGCTCGAGAACCTCGACATCGGCGGCGGGGGCGTGATCGTGCGCACCGCGGCCCAGGGCGGCAAGAAGGAGGACTTCAAGCGGGAGATCGACTACCTGCACCGCCTCGCCGAGGTGGTGCAGCGCCGCGCCAAGGACGCCGAGGTGGGCTCAATGATCTTCCAGGAGGCCGACCTGTCGGTACGGGTGATCCGCGACGTGCTGGTCGAGGAGTTCGAGGCCGCGATCCTCGACGACGAGAAGCAGTTCGAGCGCGTCACCAGCTTCCTGCAGCGGACCGCGCCCGAGCTGGAAAAGAGCGTCGAGCTCTACAAGCAGAAGACGACGCTGCTGGAGAAGTGGGGCGCCGAGGCGGCGTTCGACTCGGTGCTGTCGCGCCGCGTCGACCTGCCCTCGGGCGGCTACCTCATCATTGACTATGCCGAAGCGCTGACGGTGATCGACATCAACACCGGCAGCTTCACCGGCCGCGGCAAGGGCCGGCTGGAGGACACGATCACCAAGGTCAACGTCGAGGCAGCCGAGGAGGTGGTCCGCCAGCTCCGCATGCGGGACATCGGCGGCATTATCGTCATCGACTTCATCGACATGGCGCGGTCCAAGAACCGCGACCAGGTGCTGAAGACGCTCCGCAAGGCGCTGGACGAGGACCGCACCAAGACCTACGTGGTCGAGGTATCGCCGCTGGGGCTGGTGGAGATGACGCGCCAGAACGTCACCGACGGCGTCCGCGAGATCCTCACCAAGAAGTGCCCCACCTGCGACGGCGAGGGCGTGGTCGCCTCCGAGGAGACGGTCGCGATCGACATCGTGCGCCAGCTGCGCGAGCTGGTCTCCAAGCAGCAGAAGGCAGACGCCTTCCTGGTGCGGGTCAACCCGCGCGTCGCCGGCGAGCTGCTCCGCGACGACTCGGGCCTGACCGAGCTGGAGGAGGAGAGCGGCAAGCGCTTCCACTTCGAGGGAGGCGATGCCCTGCCGCTCGACACCTTCGACCTGGTGGAGACCGGCGGCCGCGAGGAGATCGAGGAGCGGGCGCTGCCGTTCAAGGTGGGCGACGAGGTGCTGGTGACGATCGAGGAGCCCCACATGTACAACGCCGACGACGCGGTGGCGAGGGTCGAGGCCTATATCGTCAGCGTCACCGGCGGCGGCGACCATGTCGGCGAGCGCCGCTTGGTGCGGATCGAGGACGTGGGGCGCTCCTCGGCGACGGCGAGCCTGCTCGACGACGGCAACGGGGCCGGCCGGAGCGGCTCGACCAAGCAGCTAGAATCCGCCTCCGGCGGTGGGTCCAGAAGCCGTGGGAGCAGGGGCGGCAGACGGCGCTCCGGGGCCGGCGGCAAGAGTTCATGACGGCGACCACGATCTGAGCGGATGACATGTACGCAGTAGTCGAGAGCGGCGGCAAGCAGTACCGCGTTGAGAAGGGCAGCGAGCTGCTCGTCGATCGTCTGCCCGATGACGAGGGCGCCAGGGTGTCCCTGCGCCCGGTCATGTTCCGGGACGGCGACGTGGTGACCGGCAAGGATCTCGAGAAGGTCAAGGTCGAGGCCAAGGTGGCCGAGCACCTGCGCGGCCCCAAGATCCGCATCTTCAAGTACCGCGCGAAGAAGGGCTATCGCAGGCGCGCCGGCCACCGCTCCGAGCTCACCCGGCTCGAGGTCACCGACATGAGGTTGCTCCAGCGCAAGCCTGCCGAGAAGAAGGAGGCGAAGCCGCCGGCCGCCGCCAAGAAGCCCGCTGCGAAGAAGCCCGCCAAGACCAAGCCGGCGGCCACGAAGACCGCGGCCGGATCCACCGCGAAGAAGCCCGCAGCCAGCAAGGAGGCCGACGATGGCTCATAAGAAGGGCCTCGGCTCCAGCCGAAACGGCCGCGACTCGAATCCGAAGATGCTCGGCGTCAAGATCTACGCCGGCCAGGTCGTCAACGGCGGCGAGATCATCGTTCGCCAGCGGGGCACCCGCTTCCGCCCCGGCGACGGCGTCGGCATCGGCCGCGACCACACCATCTTCGCCACCCGCGAGGGCATCGTGAAGTTCGAGTCAGGCCGCCGCGGCCGCACGATCTCGGTAGTCGGGAGCGAGTAGCCGTAGGCGCCAGGGCCGCGGGTCCTGTCGCCGTTGGGGCCCTCCGCCCTGCGGTATGGGAATGTCCTCGGGCGGCGCCCCCCAACGGCGCCACCCGCGGCAGGCGCCGTAGCGGCTACACGGAGACGCACTGATGCTGTTTGACAAGGCCAAGATCCGCGTCGAGGGTGGGCGCGGGGGAGACGGTGTCGTCTCCTTCCGGCGCGAGGCTCACGTGCCGCGCGGCGGGCCCGACGGTGGCGACGGTGGGCACGGCGGCGACGTCGTGATCGTCTGCGACGGCTCGCGCCGCGATCTGGCCGCGCTCGGGCGCAGCCGTCACTTTCGCGGCGGCCGCGGCCGTCATGGGCAGGGCAAGCAGCGCCACGGCGCCCGCGGGGAGGGCCGGGAGTTGGCCGTGCCCCCCGGCACGGTGATCACCGGCCTGGACGGCTCGACCACCGAGCTGCTGGCCGACGGCCAGCGCGTGGTCGCCGCCCGGGGCGGCAGCGGCGGGCACGGCAACAAGCGCTTCGCCACCTCAACGCGCCAGGCGCCTCGCTTCGCCGAGCGCGGGCTCGAGGGCGAGTCCGGCTGGATCGAGCTGCGGTTGAAGCTGCTCGCCGACGCCGGCCTCGTCGGCCTCCCCAACGCCGGCAAGTCCTCCCTGCTCTCGCGGCTGACCCGGGCGGCGCCGAAGGTCGCCGACTATCCCTTCACCACGGTGGAGCCGGTGCTCGGCACCCTCGACCTCGACGACCGCCAGATAGTGCTCGCCGACATCCCGGGGCTGATCGAGGGCGCCGCCGCCGGTGCCGGCCTCGGCCACGAGTTCCTCGCCCACGTCGAGCGCTGCAGGCTGCTCGTCCATCTGGTCGAGGTCGAGCCCGCCGAGGGCGACGCGGTCTCCAACTACGACGCCGTTCGCCAGGAGCTCTCCTCCTATGGCGCCGGCCTCGACCGGCTGCCGGAGCTGCTGGTGCTGTCGAAGATCGACCTGGTCACGGAGGAGCGCGCCGCCGAGCTCATGGCCGAGTGGCGCCTTCGGCTCGGCGGCTCGGCCGCGGCCGTGCTGGCCGTCTCCTCAGCCACCGGGGCGGGGCTCGACGATCTGCGCCGGGCCGTCGTTGCGGCCCTGCCCGAGGTGGCTCCACGCCCGGTCTTCGCCGGCGAGGCCTTTGAGGCCGACCACCGCGTCTACCGCCCTGGCGAGGACGAGGGATTCGACGTGGTGTCCGACGGGGAAGGACGCTGGCGTATCACTGGGCGCGGGATCGAGATGCTCGTCTCCCGCTTCGACCCCGCCAACGCCGAGGCGATCGAGCTACCTCGAGCAGCGGCTGAAGGAGATCGGCGTGATCGCCGAGCTCGAGCGCGCCGGCTTCGAGCGGGGTGACGAGGTCGTGATCGGCGAGACCGAGTTCGAGCTCAACCCCGCCGGCTGAGCGATCCCGCTGTGCGGGGCGTCGGTTCCTACACTCCGCGACATGACCGTGGTCGCCAAGCTCGGCTCCTCGATCGTCGCCGACGACGAGGGCGCGCTGCGCGCCGACGTGCTCGACCGTATCTGCGAGCAGGTGGCCGAGCTGCACGGGGGAGGGGAGAACATGGTCATGGTCACCTCGGGCGCGATCGCCCGCGGCATGCGGCTGCTCGAGATGCCGAAGCGGCCCCGAACCGTGGACGAGCTCCAGGGTGCCTCGGCGCTGGGCCAGGGCAGCCTCTTTCGCGCCTACGAGGGGCGACTCGCTGCGGGCGAGCGTCCTGGCGGCGCAGGTGCTGCTGACGGGCTTCGACCTCGCCACCCGCGTGCACTACCTCAACGCGCGCCAGACGCTGCGCAAGCTGCTCGAGTGGCGGGCCGTCCCGGTCGTCAACGAGAACGACACCACCGCCACCGACGAGATCACCTTCGGCGACAACGACTTCCTCGCCGCCCAGGTGGCGATCATGCTGGAGGCGAGGCTGCTCGTGCTGCTCACCGACACCCCCGGGCTGCACACAGCGGATCCCCGCCGCGACCCGGGCGCCGAGCTGGTCCCCGAGGTCCGCGACTACGCGGAGCTCGAGGGCTACGAGATCGGCCAGCACACCTCGCCCTTCGGCTCGGGCGGAATGCGCAGCAAGGTCGCCGCCGCCTCGATGGCGGGCGCCGCGGGGATCCAGACCGTGATCTGCGACGGCACCAGCGCCGGGACGCTGAAAGCCGCCGCCGCCGGGGAGGCGGTCGGCACCCGCATCCATCCCCACGCCGAGACGACATCGAGCTTCAAGCTTTGGCTGCGCTACGCCAAGCCGGCCCAGGGGACGGTGCGCGTTGACAGTGGCGCGGCTCGCGTGCTGCGTGAGTCGGGCAGCAGCCTGCTGCCGGTCGGCGTGACGGAGGTCGACGGCGAGTTCGAGGCCGGCGACGCGATCGAGGTGGCAGCCGACGGCGAGCTGATCGGCAAGGGGATCGTCAACTACTCGGCCGAGGAGCTGCGCCGGATCAAGGGCATGCGCAGCGACCAGGTCCGCGAGCTGTTGCCCGCACGCCTCCGAGGAGGCGGTGCACCGCGACTACTTCGTCCTCACCTAGATGAGGCTCAACCAGGTGGCGATCAC
Organism: uncultured Solirubrobacterales bacterium; assembly: GCA_963746615.1. Taxonomy (GTDB): domain Bacteria; phylum Actinomycetota; class Thermoleophilia; order Solirubrobacterales; family 70-9; genus SHVA01. The sequence continues at coordinate 75,912 of CAVVBU010000013.1, forward strand.
CGTCAGCGATCTCGATCGCTCGGTCGGGTTCTACCGCGAGCTCGGGTTGAGGCAGATCGTTGCCGGCGAACGCTACGCGCGGTTCGTCTGCCCCGATGGGAACAGCACCTTCTCCTTGGAGGAGGTTGGCGAGGTCCCTCCAGTCGGCCACGACCGTCTACTTCGAATGCGAAGACCTCGACGGGACGGTCGCCGCTCTCCGAGCCGCAGGCGTCAGCTTCGATCGGGAGCCGGTCGATCAGCCATGGCTCTGGCGGGAAGCGCGCCTGCGCGACCCCGACGGGAATCCGCTCTGCCTCTTCCACGCAGGCGAGAACCGCCTGAATCCACCCTGGCGGCTCGACGAGTAGCCTCGGCACGCATGCAGATCGCCTACCTGCTCTACGACCGCTTCACGGCTCTGGACGCGATCGGCCCCCACGACGTCTTCGGTCAGATCCCCGGCGTCGAGCAGGTCTTCGTCGCGGAGCAGGCCGGGCCCGTCGAGAACGAGTCGCGCACGATGGCCATCGTCGCTGAGAAGTCGCTCTCCGAGGTGACCGAGCCCGGCATCCTCGTGGTGCCGGGCGGGTTCGGCACCCGCGTCCTGCTCGAGCACGAGCCGCTGCTGGAGTGGATCCGGGACGTTCACGAGACGAGCGAGTACACGACCTCGGTCTGCACGGGCTCGCTGCTGCTGGCGGCGGCCGGGCTGCTCGACGGCGCTCCGGCGACAACGCACTGGCTCGCCCGCGACCTGCTCGCCGAGCTCGGCGCCGAGCCGGTCCCTGACCGGGTGGTCGAGCACGGCAAGATCTTCATGGCCGCGGGCGTCTCCTCGGGCATCGATATGGCGCTGCGGCTGGTCCAGAGAATGCACGGCGACGAGGCCGCCCAGGCGATCCAGCTCGGCATCGAATACGACCCCGAGCCGCCATTCGACGCGGGCTCGCCCGAAAAGGCCCCGGCGCCGATCGTCGAGGTGGTCACGGCGGCCTTCAGGGCCCAGGACGCCGGCGCGGCGGCACGGGGCAACGGCTGATCGCCGCAGGAGCCTGGCTGAGCGGCCAATCCGGGTAGAGTCCGCCGCCAAGAGGTGGAGGTGAGCGAACTCAGCGACGGCCAGCGAGCAGCCCTTCGGGGCGTCTGCGACACGGTCGTTCCCGCGCTCGCCCGCGACCCCGACCCCGAGGGCTTCTGGGGGCGCTCGGCGTCCGACCTCGGCGTCCCCGACGGGGTGGAGCAGCTGATCGCGGGCCTTGCCCCCGAGATGCAGGACGGCTTGGGGCAGCTGCTCGACGCGCTCGCCGGCCAGGGCATCGCGCGCAGCCCCTCGCAGCTCTCGCGCGAGCAGATGCTGCGCAACGTCTCGCTCGCCAGTCCCGACGCCGCCGCCGGGGTGGGGGCGCTGGTCGGCATGACCCTCTTCCTGCACTACGGCGCACCCGACCCGGCCACCGGCCTCAACCCCAACTGGGCGGTGTTCGGCTTCTCCGGGCCGCTCTCGGCCCCGCCGGCGGTGCCCAAGCCTCTCTCACTGCTCGAGCCCGATGGGGACGAGCTCACCCTCGAGGCCGACGCCTGCATCGTCGGCTCGGGCTCCGGCGGCGGCGTGGTCGCGGCGACGCTGGCCGAGCGGGGGATGAAGGTGGTCGTGCTGGAGGCCGCCGGCTACTTCAACGAGTCCGACTTCTCCCAGCTCGAGCTCCCCGCCTATCAGGAGATGTTCTGGCGCGGTGGGCCGACGCCGACCGCGGACGGCAACGTCAGCCTGCAGGCGGGGACCACGCTCGGCGGCGGCACCACGATCAACTGGACCAACTGCCTGCGGACGCGCCCCTTTGTTCGCGAGCAGTGGGCCGAACATGGCCTCGACGACGTGGCAGGGCCCGAGTTCGACGGCCACCTCGACGCGGTGATGGAGCGGATCGGGGCGAACGACGGCTGCAGCGACCTCAACCGCCCCCAGCAGCGGATGCGCGAAGGCTGTGAGGCGCTTGGCTGGAGCTTCGAGACGATCATCCGCAACACCGACGCCGCCAGCTACAGGCCCGAGGTCGCCGGCTACCTCGGCTTTGGCGACCAGTCGGGAAGCAAGCAGAGCGGTGACCGCACCTGGCTGGCCGACGCCCAGGACAATGGCGCCGAGCTGGTCGCCAACTGCCGCGCCGACCTGGTCACGGTGAAGGACGGGCGGGCGAGCGGCGTGGAAGCGACCTGGACGCATCCGGCCGGGCGCACCGCACGGGTGGTGGTCCGCGCGCCTCATGTGGTCGTCGCCTGCGGCTCGCTCGAGTCGCCGGCCCTGCTGGCTCGCTCGCAGATCGGCGGCCCGGCGGTCGGCGCCAACCTGCGGCTGCATCCCTGCTCAGCGGTGGTCGGCTACTACGACTCCGACCAGGAGGCCTGGTGGGGCCCGCCGCAGGCGCTGCTCTGCGACGAGTTCGCCGACACCGGCGACGGCTACGGCTTCCTGATCGAGACCGCCCAGTACGCCCCGGGGTTGATCGGCTCGGCCACCCCCTGGCTCGGCGGTGAGCAGCACAAGCAGTTGCTCGCCGACTTCCGCCACGTCGGCGACCACCATCGGGCTCACGCGCGACCGCGGCGGCGGCCGGGTCGACGTCGACGGCGGCGGCGAGGCGGTGCCCACCTACGCGGTCACCGACGAGGTCGACGTCGCCAACCTTCACCGGGGCGTCGAGTCGCAGGTGCGGATGCACATCGCGGCCGGCGCCAGGCAGGTGGGCGCGCTCGCGGCCGGCCTGCCGACCTGGCGCAAGGGCGACGACCTCGACGCCTTCCTGGAGCGCCTCCGCCGCATCCCGCTGCGCGCCGGCGGTTACAGGCTGTTCAGCGCCCACCAGATGGGGAGCTGTCGCATGGGCGCTGACCCCGAGACCTCCGTGGCGAACGCCGAGGGCGAGCTGCACGACACCCCTGGCGTCTGGATCGGCGATGGCAGCGCCTTCCCGACGTCCTCGGGGACCAATCCGATGATCACGATCATGGCGCTCGCGCGACGAACTGGGGAGCGGCTCGCCGCCTCAACCGGGGCCGCGAAGGGCTCCGAGAGGCAGGAGGTCAGAGTTGGCGATTGAGACGCACGCACCGCCCGCGCCCGCCCACATCAGCGAGCCAATCGCGCGCGAGCGCCTCTACATCGGCGGCCAGTGGGTCGACCCCGCCGGGGGCGCCACGATCGAGGTGCTCGACTCGACCACGGAGGACGTGATCGGGACCGTGCCCGAGGGCACGCCCGAGGACGTCGATCGCGCGGTCGAGGCGGCGCGGGACGGCTTCGAGCAGTGGTCGCAGGTGCCGCTGGGCGATCGCGCCGAGGCCTGCCGCGCGATCTCGGCCGGGCTCGCCGAGCGAGCCGAGGAGCTCGCCCTGCTGATCGCCTGCGAGGTGGGGATGCCGCTGATGCAGGCGGCGACGATCCAGGCAGGCCTGCCCGCGATGGACTTCGGCGCGATGCCGGAGGCGCTCGAGCAGGTCGCCTGGGAGGAGCAGGTCGGCAACTCGCTGATCGTGCGCGAGCCGGTCGGCGTGGTCGGCGCGATCACGCCCTGGAACTACCCGCTGCACCAGATCTGCGCCAAGGTCGCGCCCGCGCTCTCCGCCGGCTGCTCGATCGTGGTCAAGCCAAGCGAGGTGACCCCGCTCAGCGCCTTCGTCCTGGCCGAGGTGGTCGAGGCCGTCGGGCTTCCCGCCGGCGCCTTCAACCTGGTCACCGGCTTCGGACCCGTCGTCGGCGAGGCGATCGCGGCGCATCCTGATGTGGACATGATCTCCTTCACCGGCTCCACCCGGGCCGGGCGGCGGGTGAGCGAGGTGGCCGCCGGCACGGTCAAGCGGGTGTCGCTGGAGCTGGGCGGCAAGTCGGCGAACGTCGTCCTCGACGACGCTGACCTGACCAGCGCGGTCGCCTACGGCATCGGCAACTGCTTCCTCAACTCGGGCCAGACCTGCAGCGCCCACACGCGCATGCTGGTGCCGCGCTCGAAGCTGGCCGAGGCCGAGCAGATCGCGGCGGCGGCCGCGGAGAAGTCGACGATCGGCGACCCGCTCGATCCCTCCACCCGCCTCGGCCCGCTGGTCTCCGACGCCCAGCGCGAGCGGGTCCGCGACTACATTCGCAAGGGCGAGGCGGAGGGCGCGAAGCTGGTTGTCGGCGGCGCCGAGCAGCCGGAGGCGCTGGACAGCGGCTACTTCGTCCGCCCGACCGTCTTCTCCGAGGTCACGCCCGAGATGACGATCGCACAGGAGGAGATCTTCGGGCCCGTGCTTTCGATCATCCCTTACGACGATGAGGACGAGGCCGTGGAGATCGCCAACGGCACCGTCTACGGCCTGGACGGCGGCGTCTGGTCGGCCGACCCCGAGCACGCCAAGTCGGTGGCGCGGCGGATGCGCACCGGCCAGGTGCAGATCAACGGCGCGACCTTCAACCCGACCGCGCCCTTCGGCGGCGTCAAGCAGTCGGGCAACGGCCGCGAGCTGGGCCGCTTCGGCCTCGAGGAGTTCCTCGAGGTCAAGTCGATCCAACTGTAGCCGTGAGGGCGGCCCGCGGGCTGCGCTGCCTCAACCGTGCTGGCGCAGGAAGGCCCGGATCTTGCGGGCGGCCCTGCCGCGGGGGGAGTAGAGAGCGTCGACGTGCCCGGCGTTGGGGGGAATGAACTGGCGGGCGTTCGGGAATTGGCGAGTCACGTAGCGCCCCTCGGTCGGGGTGGTGACGTCGTCCATCTCGCCGGAGACGACCAGCACCGGCGCCTTCGTGGCCGTGGCGCCGCCGGGGACGGGAGGCTGGTAGAGCGGGCCGGGCACCGGCGCCGTCAGGCAGTACCGGTAGCCGACGAAGATGGAGCGCGTGATCTCCCCAGGGGTGAAGGGCGCGAATCGCCGCTTCGGGTAGTTGCGAATCGAGCGCTGGAGCTGGCGGCGGCGGCTCGAAACGGAGGCGGTCTTCTTCCACAGCATGGGATAGTCGTTGCAGCTGAAGAGCAGCTCGACGGCGTGCGAGTACTCCTTGAGCGGGCCGTAGCCGTAGTCGGCGCCGCCCGAGGTGGGGCGCTTGAAGGGGCGAGGTCGTCCGCGCAGGTGGGCCTCGATCCGTCGGTTGACCTGCAGATAGGCCTTCGGCGGGTTGTAGCCGGCGCTCCAGATCGAGTTGATCAGGCCGACGATGTCGTGGTTGCGGCGGCGCATCCTGGCGACGAGCCGGCCAAGCCGCGCTCGGGTGTCCCCGTGGCAGCCCGGCGCGCGCCGGCAGGCCACCTTCAGCGAGCGAATGCCCGTCCGCGGGCCGCTCGGGTACCAGGGGCTCTCGCCGCGCGTCGGATAGGCCGAGTCCAGCACCAGCGCTCGCAGGGTCTTGCGGTGGCGGAAGGCGTAGGACTGGGCCAGGAAGGTCCCGTAGGAGTCGCCGTAGAGCGAGATGCGGCCGAGGCCGAGAGCCCGGCGCACGGCGTTGATGTCGTCGGCCGCGGCGGAGGTTCGGTAGGAATCGAAGCGGGGGCCGAGCTTCTGAGCGCACCTGGAGACGACGACCTCGCCCTTGACGCCCCCGTGCTGGGAGCTGCGGCAGTGAAGCGCCTGCGACATGCCGGTGCCGCGCATGTCGACCAGCACCAGCCGGCGTCGCTTGAGCAGGCCTCGGAAGGTCGCGACGTAGTCCCTGGCGCTGCCGGTCGAGGAGTAGCCGGGCCCGCCCTCGACGGCGAAGATGGTTCCCAGCGAGGGCCGGGAGCGATCCGAGCGCGGCCTCTGCGCGAAGCCGATCTTGGTCGCGCCCAGCCCCGGGTCGGCCCGCTCGAAGGGGACGGTGATCTTGCCGCAGCGAAAGCCGCGCAGCAGCCCGCCGGCGCAGGCAGCGAGGCCGCCCGATCGGCCGGCGGCCGGCTGGCGCGATTGGCCCGCGGCGCCACCCGAGGCATACGACGCCGCGGAGAGGGCGATCGTCAGGATGAAGGCGATGATGCTGGCGGACAGGGGGATGGCGCGCATCACCACGACGCTAACAAGCGCCCACGCCAGGGTGAACGGCGGCTCCTGCCTCGATGACGGGCGAGCCTGTCCCGGCACGCGGGTCGATGCCGCCGCTGGGCGGCTTGGCTATGCGGGGCGCACCGCGAAACGCTGCTCGGCGAGGCGCTCGACCGCGCTGCCAAGCTCGCCGCAGGCCCGCTCGAGGCGGGCGGCGATCCACTCGGCGTCCTCGCCGTCGGCCAGTCGCGTGACGCAGAAGTCGAGGTGGAGCCCGACCAGCTCGATCTCGGGGTGCTCGCCAGGTCGCCACAGCGCCAGCAGTCCGAGGTCGTTGCGCATGGCGCCTCTCACCGCGTAGTCGTCGAGGGCGTCGCCGAGGTCGTAGAGGATCGGCCTGCCGCCGCTCCAACCGACGCCGTGAAAGACGTGAGCGGAATGGCCGGCCACGGCGCCGGCGCCGGCGCCGATCAGGCGGTGGCCCAGCAGACGCTGCCAGTGCGCCGGCTCGGTCGTCATGTTCGGTCCCCAGTGGGGGAAGGCGAGCACGTGGTCGCAGCGCGCGGCCATGCGGCCGATCTCCTCGAGCAACCAGGGGGGGCGCCGCCAGCGAGCCCCGCGGTGGGATGAGGACTGGATCAGGGCGATGCCCGGCTCCTCTTCATCTGCGGCGTACGCGGTCGGGTGATCCGCGCCTGCGACCAGGCCGAGGGTTACTCCGTCGGCCTCGATCACCGCTCCCGCCCGCGCCTGGGCCCGGTCGACCCCGGCGCCCGCGTGCGCGATCCCGGCGGCGTCGAGCCGCTCCAGCGTCTCCTTCATGCCCTCGACCTCGTAGTCGAGGGAGTGGTTGTTGGCGAGCGATACGGCCGAGGCGCCGATCGCCTGCAGCGAGCCGATTGCGGCCGGTGGCGCGCGGAAGAAGAAGGGTTTGCCGGCGATTCGCTCGGTCGGTGCGCCGCCCTCGCACACGCAGCACTCGAGGTTGAGCACCACCAGGTCGCATCCGGCCAGCAGCTCGCGCACCTCTGGCGCAAAGACGTCCTCGGGCCTGCCGTCGGCGAGCGTCTCGCCGACGGCGCGGCCGAGCATCACGTCGCCGAGCAGGCCGATCATCGTCACCGCGTGTCTCCGGGCAAGCCGATGGTCATCGCGGCCAAGTCTGCCGGGTACCCTTGGTTGGTGGCTACGACGACTCAGAGCGTCGGCGAGATCTGCCGCGCCGCGAAGCAGGCGGCGCACCAGCTTGCGCGCCTCGACCGCGAGGCCAAGGATGGCTGCCTGCGCGACCTGGCCGACCGCCTCGAGCGACGGACGGCAGACATCCTCGAGGCGAACTCGGCCGACGTCGAGGCGGGTCGCGAGCAGGGCCTGAATGAGGCGCTGGTCGACAGGCTGGCCCTGACCGAGGCGCGGGTCGCCGATATGGCGGCCGGCGTGCGCGAGATCGCAGAGCTTCCCGACCCGGTGGGTGAAGTAGTGGAGGAGTGGAGGCTGGAGAACGGGCTCGAGGTCTCGAAGCGGCGGGTGCCGCTGGGCGTGATCGCCATCGTCTACGAAGCGCGACCGAACGTGACGATCGACGCCGCGGCGCTCTGCCTGAAGAGCGGCAACGCCGCGGTCCTGCGCGGCTCCTCGACCGCCGACGCCTCGAACGCGTTGCTGGGAGCGCTGGTCGCCGAGTCGCTGCGCGACGCCGATATCCCCGAGGCGGCGGTCTCGCTGCTGTCCGGCGGCGGGCGCGAGCAGCTGGGTGAGCTGGCCACCCAGGAGGGCTCGGTTGACCTGATCATCCCCCGCGGCGGGGAGGGGCTGAAGCAGGCCCTGAAGGAGGTGGCGAAGGTACCGGTGATGTACGCGGCGGCCGGCAACTGCCACGTCTACGTCCACGAGGACGCGGATCTTGGGATGGCCCAGCGGATTGCCTACAACGCCAAGGTGCAGCGGCCCGGGGTCTGCAACGCGGCTGAGACGCTGCTCGTCCACGAGCGCGCGGCGCTCGCCCTGCTGCCGGCGCTGCTGCAGCAGCTCAGCGATGCTGGGGTCGAGCTGGTCGGCGATCAGCGGGCGCGCGCCAACGCCGGCTCGGTGCCCGTAGGCGAGGCGACCGAGGCCGACTGGGACACCGAGTACCACGGCCTGAAGATGGCGGTCGGCGTTGTGGACTCGCTCGAGCAGGCGGTGGATCACGTCAACGCCCACGGCACCGGCCACTCGGACGCGATCGTGACCTCCTCGGACCGGGCGGCCGACGACTTCACCGAGGGCGTCGACGCCGCCGCCGTCTATGTGAACGCCTCGACCAGGTTCACGGACGGCTACGAGTTCGGGATGGGAGCCGAGATCGGCAACTCGACGCAGAAGCTTCACGCTCGCGGCCCGATCGGCCTGCGCGAGCTGACCACCACCAAGTACGTGGTTCGCGGCAACGGCCAGATCAGGGAGTAGGGCGGTCCGGACGGCGGCGGCAGCGGCCTGATGGCCGGCTCGGAGCAGAGCGCCCTCGGCGCCGTCGGTGTGCTGGGCGGCGCCTTCAACCCGCCTCACGTCGGCCATCTGCTGCTGGCCCAGGAGGCGCAATGGCAGCTCGGTTTGGATCGGGTTCTGCTGATGACGGCCGGCGAGGCGCCGCACAAGGAGATTGCCGACGACCCCGGACGCGGGGTGCGGCTGGAGATGGCCGGCCGCGCCGCCGCCGAGGAGGAGTGGCTGGAGGCGTCGGCTCTGGAGGTGGAGCGCCAGGGGCCCTCCTACACCTACCGGACGCTGGAGCTGCTGCGAGAGGAGCAGCGGGAGGGCGAGATCTGGTTCCTGCTCGGCGCCGACATGGCGTCGGGCCTGGCGAGCTGGAAGCAGCCCGAGCGGCTGCTGGAGCTGGCGCGCCTCGGGGTGGTGTCCCGGCCGGGCGTCGGGTTGGGCGCGGTCAGGTCGGCGCTGGAGCGGCTCGGTGCCGCCGACCGGGCGGAGATAATCGACATGCCACAGTGCGGGGTCTCCTCCACGATGATCAGGCAGCGAACCGCGGCGGGAAAGCCGTTGAGGAGGCTGGTCCCGGACGGGGTGGCCGAGCTGATCGAGGAGCGGGGGCTCTACCGGTGACGGCGGCGGGGTCGGCGGACGCGACTGAGCGCGGGGCGGAGGACTCCGAGGCCCTGGCGCGCCGGCTCGCGGCGCTCGCCGACGCGAAGAAGGCGGAGGAGGTGGTCGCGCTCGACATGCGCGGGTTGGTCGGCTACACGGACTTCCTGGTGCTCTGCACGGTCCGCAACGAGCGCCAGGCGAAGGCGGTCCACGACGACGTCTACCACGAGCTCAAGCGCGAGGGCAGGCTGCCGGCGCGGGTGGAGGGGGAGCGCGAGGGGCGCTGGGTGCTGCTCGATTACCTCGACTGCGTGCTGCACGTGATGACGCCCGAGATGCGCGATCGCTATCGACTCGAGCAGCTCTGGGGGGAGGCCGAGCGGCTGGATCTGGGCCTCCAGGCCGCCTAGCCAGCCTCGCCGAGGTCGCCTGGATACGTCCGGCGCCACACATAGCCTTTTGTCGTGGCCAGCGACAGGTTCCGGCGGGTGCTGCGTGGCTACGAGCCCGAGGAGGTTGACGCGGCGCTCGCCAAGAATGAGGCGCGCCTTGAGCGCCTCGAGCGCGAGGCGAAGCATCTCGCGCAACGGGTGATGGAGAAGGAGCGGCGTCTGCAGCAGGCGCTGGCTCGTCTGGGGGAGGACGAGGCTCCCGGCACGATCGCCTCGCTCGGCCGCCGCCTCGAGGAGGTGCACGCGCAGGCGCGCCGGCAGGCGACGCGGATCCGCATGAACGCGCTTCAGGACGCGGTCCAGATGGCTGAGCGGGTGACCGAGCTGTCGCGGCTGCGCGACCAGCTCGGCTCCAGGGTCTCCGACCTGGCGGGGAGGGCCGGGATCGACCTGGGTGAGCGTGACGCCGGCGACGCGCCCGGCGACGGCCTCTATGAGGGGAGCGTCGAGGTCGAGGTGGGGCCGCTCAACGACTTCTCCCAGCTGACCGGCTTCGAGGATGCGCTGGCGCGGATCGAAGGCGCCGAGGAGATCAAGGTGCGGCGCTTCTCCGGCGGCCGCGCCACCGTCTCCATGAACTTCAGCGACCCGGTCGAGCTCCTGCGCGAGCTGGAGGAGCGCGCCCCGTTCGAGTTCCGGGTGACCGACCAGCGCTCCCGCCGCGTCGTCCTCGACCTCGACGACGAAGAGCACCGCAAGGCCGCCTGAGCCCTGCCGGACCCCGCCCGCGCGACCCGCTCCCGGCTTTCACACATTCGGCACACCCCGCGCGCCCGGCGTGACTGTTTCGCGCGACGTTTCGCGCGTTTCTGGCCCCTCGCCATCCGTGCCGGACGGGATCCTTGGACCATGCACTCGAGCAACCACAAAGGCGCCGTCGCTGAGGCCGCGATCGCGTATGAAGCGATCGAGCTGGGTGTCGTTGTCTTCAAGCCGCTCTCTGAACACTCGCGAGCCGATTTGGTATTCGAGGTTGGGGGAACCCTGTTGCGGGTTCAATGCAAGACCGCACGGCGACGTGGGGATGTCCTCATCGTCAACTTGGTCAGCAGCTGGCACACGCCGGGTGGGTACGTGCGCCACCGCTACCGTCCTGGCGAACTCGAGCTGGTCGCGGCGCATTGCCCCGAATTGCGGCGGAATTTCCTGATCCCCTTCGCCCACGTGGAGGGCATGAGCGGAATCCAGCTGCGCCTCGTGCCACCCAAGAACGGCCAGAGGGCGGCGATACACTTCGCGGCCACCTACGAGTTCCGTGGGGCTGTAGCTCAGTTGGCTAGAGCGCCTGCATGGCATGCAGGAGGCCGGGGGTTCGAGTCCCCCAGCTCCACTCCCAGCCTGCCGACGAGATTCCCGCAGGGGACTCGAGAGACGGTTGGTGCCCACCTGTTCCGGAACCACTTCGGGTACTACCTCGAGCGTGCCGCCGCCGGCGACGAGATCCTGATCAGCCGGCGGGGCAAGCCCTACGCCCGCCTGTTGCCTGCGGCGGCCTAGATCCTCGCTAACCAGTCGGCGAGCGCCTGAATGCCCTGGCGCTCGGTCCTCGCCGCCGCCGAGCTTTCCGAAGAGGCCGGCGCCATGCATCATCGTCAGCTTCAGCTTCTCTCCGTCGGTCGTTTTCAGCTTCAGGGTCACCGCGGCCCCGTCCATCACCGCCGCGCTCACGGTCGCCCAGTCGCCGCCTGCGCCCTCCGCCTTGGCCGAGGCGATCTGATCCGGAGCGATCGAGATCGCATTTTCATCCGGCTCGAACCTCCGGTTCATCGGCTGCACGACCAGCCTGCCCTCCGTGACCCCGATCGCCACCTGCCGGCCCTTGAAGGCGCTCTGCTGGGTCGCTACGCAGGCTCCCGCAGCTCCTCGCCCGGTGAGAGGGAGGGGGCAAGGGCCTCGCGCAGCTTTGCTCCCAGCTCCGCCATGCGGCCTACTCGTAGGAGAGCGCGTCGAGCACGTTCAGGCGCGCCGCGCGCCGCGCGGGGCCGATCGCGGCGACGATCCCCGCAAACGCGGCGAGGACCATCAGCGCCACGAGCGTGCCGATCGGGATCGAGAGGGTGAAGCCCTCGTCGGCGAGCGGGCGGCTGATGACGATGGCGAAGATGACCCCGAGCACCAGGCCCAGCACCGCCCCGATCATCGCCGTGATCACCGCCTCGTAGCGAACGATGCGGCGCGTCTGGCGGCGCGACATGCCCACCGCCCGCAGCAGCCCCAGCTCCCGCGTGCGCTCGTAGATCGACAGCGCCAGCGTATTGACGATGCCGAAAAGCGAGACGATGACCGCTAGCAGCAGCAGGGCGTAGATCACGCCGAGCAGTGTGTTCAGCTGCTTGGCGATCGAGTCCTTGAGCTCCTGCTGGTTCTGCAGGTCGACGGTGGGGAAGCCCTTGAGCCTGCCCTCGATCTGGGCGCGGACGGCGTCGGCGTTTGCGCCCTGGTCGAGCTTGATGAAGACGTTGGTCGTGTTCCTGCTCTCGCCGTAGGCCGCCGCGTTGACATCGGAGGCGGCGAAGTCGCCGATGAAGTCGCTGTTGTCCTTGAAGGTGCCGGTGACGGTGTAGTCGATCTTTCGTCCCGAAGCCGTGGTCACCACGAAGTTGTCGCCGACGCCGAGGCCGCGGTCGTCGGCGAAGCCCTCGTCCAGCACCGCGTCGTTGGGCCCGAGCTGCGCCAGGGTGAGCTCGTCGCCCTGGCGCCAATCCAGCTTGAGCACATCGGTGGCGGTGGCGGGGTCGACCAGTGAGAGGTCCCCGCCGCCTTGGTCGGAGTCGTACTGGGTGAAGCGGTAGGGCGAGGCGATCTTGACGCCATTCACGTTCTTGACCCGATCGACCGTCGCGACCGGGATGTCTGAGAAGCCGTCTGTGTTGACCGAGGATCAGGTCCCCCGACAGCGTCTTGTCGATCGCGTCGTCGATCGAGCCCCGGATCCCCGCCGCGAAGATCGCCACGAACGAGACCAGCGCCAGGCCGATCATCAGCGCCGCCGCGGTGGCGGCGGTGCGGCCGGGATTGCGGACCGAGTTCTCGCGCGCCAGCCGTCCGGCGACGCCGCGGGTTCGCTCCAGCGGCAGACCGACCAGCGAGGCGAGCGGCGGCACCAGCCGCGGGCTGAGCAGCGCCACGCCGATGAACATCGCGCCGGCGCCGGCACCGACCCAGGTCGCACCCGAGGCCCGATCACTCCGAAGACGCCCGCGAGCATCACCAGCAGGCCGGCCACCGTGAGCACCACCGCGATCGCGCTGCGAAGCCTGCGGGTGCGCGGCGTCTCCACCACGACGCCCTCGCGCATCCCCTCGACCGGCTCTACCCTGGTCGCGCGCAGCGCCGGAATCAGCGCCGCCAGCACGGTCAGCACCGTGCCCACCGCCAGCGCGAGGATGACTGTTCTGGTCTCGACCACCGTGCCCGAGCTCGGCAGGTCGATCTGCGCCGCCTTGAACAGGCTCTCGATCACCGAGGCGAAGCCGATCCCGAGCGAGCAGGCCGATCGACCGAGGCCCCGATGCCGATCACCAGCGCCTCCAGCACCACCGAGCGGATGATCTGGCGGCGCTTGGCCCCCAGCGTGCGCAGCATCGCGAACTCCCTGGTGCGCTGAGCCACCGTGATCGAGAAGGTGTTGAAGATCAGGAAGGAGGCGACGAACAGCGCCACGCCAGCGAAGATCAGCAAGGCCGTCTTCAGGAAGCCGATGAACTCGCCAACGTCGTTCTTCTGAGACTGCGTGTTCTCCTTGCCGGTCTCGGCCTCAACCGACCTCGGCAGCGCCTGGGTCAGGTTGGCGGCAAGCCGCCCCGGCGAGGTGCCGTCGTCGGCGGCGACGGCTATCTGGTCGAACTCGCCCTGCTTGCCGCTGATCCTCTGCGCCTCGGCCATGGTGAAGACCGCGATGCTGGCGCCGCCGAACGAGTCGACGTTGCCGAGGGTGGCCAGCCCGACCAGCGTGTAGGGGCGGGCAGTCTCCTTGCCGGCCACCGTCACCCGGTCGCCGATCTCGAACCCGGCACGATCTGCGGTGCTCTTGTCGATCACCACCTCGTTCGGGGTCCTGGGCTGGCGTCCCTCGTAGTTGAGCGAGTCGAAGCGCTCGGGCTGGACCGAGGCGCCGAAGGTGGGGGCGCCGTGGCCACCGACTGGGTCGCCGTCCTTGCCGATGATCGCCACCTGGGGGTCGAAGACGCCGCCGGCCGCGGCCTCGACGCCGTCGGTGGCTCGCACCCGCGACAGCAGGGAGGCGCTGATCGGGGGCTCCTGGCCATCGTCGGTCTGGACCGCCTCCTTGGAGGTGACGACCGCGTCGATGCCCTTGTTGCTCTCCGTGAAGATCTCGTCGAAGGCGCGGGTGATCGTGTCGGTGAAGACGTAGGTCCCGGCGATCATCATCACGCCGAGCACGATCGCCAGCGCGGTGAGGATGGTGCGCAGCTTGCGCGCCCAGAGGTTGCGCAGGGCTATCGAGGTCATCGGGCGGGCTGCGTCATCAGCTCGTGAATCTGCTCGGCGCTCTTGACCTCCTCGTCGCTGACCACGTGGCCGTCCACCAGCATCACCACGCGGTCGGCGATCGCCGCGGCGTGGGCGTCGTGGGTGACCATGACCACGGTCTGGCCGAAGTCATCGACGGCCGTTCGCAGCAGCTGAAGGATCTCGTCGCTCGACTTGGAGTCGAGGTTGCCCGTCGGCTCGTCGGCGAAGACCACGGCCGGGCCCGAGAGCAGCGCCCGAGCGACGGCCACGCGCTGTTGCTGACCCCCCGAGAGCTCGGCGGGGCGGTGGTCGAGGCGGTCCGCGAGACCGACGGCGCCGATCAGCTGCTCGAAGCGCTTGGGGTCCGGGTCGCGGCCCGCCAGCGATAGGGGGAGGAGAATGTTCTCCTCGGCGGTCAGCACCGGCAGCAGGTTGAAGAACTGGAAGACGAAGCCGACGTTGTCGCGGCGAAGCTCGGTCAGCTTGGCGTCGTCGAGGTCGTTCAGGGTCACCCCGTCGATCTCGACCGTCCCCGAGGTCGGGCGGTCGAGTCCCGCGAGCAGGTGCATCAGCGTCGATTTGCCCGATCCCGAGGGGCCCATGATCGCCGTGAACCTGCCCTTGGGGAAGGCGACGGTGACGCCCTCCAGCGCGGTCACCGAGGCGTCGCCCTCCCCGAAGACGCGGGTCAGATCGGCGGCGGAGACGATCGCTTCGTCGGGCACGGTCGGGTCCTCCTCTTTGGTTCGGGTCGGCTCAGCGCAGTCCCGCGAGCCGGAAGGCTGGCAGTCAATCGAACCGGCAACTGTGATGTCGGCACGGCCTCGCCGTGTGAAAGCGTCTGAGCCGGCGACCGGCGTCGGCCGGCCGCCACGCGGGGAGGTGTGAGGCCTTCAGCTCGCCTGCGCGCCGGGGTCGAGCGCCCCGCGCTGGGACACCTCCGGCGGCTCGTAGACGCCGCCCGGGACCCCGCCGACGATCAGCAGGCGGATGCCCTCGTCACCGGGCCAGACCTTGCGGGTGGCGCCCGTCGAGACTCGCACCAGGCGCTCGCTGTCCATCGGCACGCGCTCGCCGTCGATCTCGATCTCGCCACCGGCTCGCCCGCGGCCGCGCCTAAACTGGCCCGGCGATGGCGACGACCGACACCACAGCCGAGGGCTCGGCCGAGCCGGCCGACCGCTACGACCCGCACGCGATCGAGCGCCGCTGGCAGGAGGTGTGGGCGGAGGAGGGCACCTGGGAGGTCGCCAATCCCGGCCAGCCCGGCTTCGACGCGCAAACCCCAAGGCCTACGTGCTGGAGATGCTTCCCTACCCCTCGGGCGAGCCCCACATCGGCCACCTCAAGGTCTACTCGGTGGGCGACGCGGTCGCCCACTTCCGCCGTCGCAACGGCTGCAGCGTGGTCCACCCGATGGGCTATGACGCCTTCGGCCTGCCGGCCGAGAACAACGCGATCAAGACCGGCGAGCACCCGCGCGAGGCGACCGAGCGGTCGATCGAGTCCTTTCGCGAGCAGTTCCGGCGCTGGGGGATCTCGATCGACTGGACGCGCGAGCTCGGCACCCACGAGCCCGACTACTACCGCTGGACCCAGTGGATCTTCCTGAAGCTCTACGAGCGCGGCCTCGCCTATCGCGCCGAGGCGCCGGTGCAGTGGTGCCCCAAGGACGCCACCGTGCTCGCCAACGAGCAGGTCGATCGACGGTCGCTGCGAGCGCTGCGGGACGCTGGTCGAGCAGCGCAAGCTCGAGCAGTGGTTCTTCCGGATCACCGACTACGCCGAGCGGCTGCTCGCCGACTTCGCGCTGCTCGACTGGCCCGAGCACGTGGTCACCATGCAGCGCAACTGGATCGGCCGCTCCGAGGGCGCCGAGGTCGTCTTCCGCTGTGAGGAGCTCGAGCTCGACTTCCCCGTCTTCACCACCCGCCCCGACACGCTCTTCGGCGCCACCTTCTTCGTGCTCGCCCCCGAGCACCCCGAGGTCGAGCGGCTCGCCGCCGGCACCGGCCACGAGGAGGAGGTGCGCGAGTACGTCAACGAGGCGGCGCGCGCGTCGGCCGAGGAGCGCGCCGACGAGGAGCGCCAGAAGACGGGCGTGCCGCTCGGCCGCGACGGTGGCCAACCCGGTCAACGGCGAGCAGATCCCGATCTTCGTCGCCGACTACGTGCTGATGGAGTACGGCACCGGCGCGATCATGGCGGTGCCCGCCCACGACCAGCGCGACTACGACTTCGCCAAGGCCTTCGATCTGCCGATCCGGCGGGTGGTCGAGGCGCACCGACGGCCCGAGGCCGCCCGCGACGACGAGGGCCTGCGCCTACATCGGGCGATGAGCGCGCTGGTCAACTCGGGCGAGTTCGACGGCAAGGGCAACCGCGAGGCGCTACGACGCGATCATCGCCTGGCTCGAGCAGGACGGGCGCGGCGAGGCCTCGGTCAACTACCGCCTGCGCGACTGGCTGGTCGAGCCGCCAGCGCTACTGGGGCGCGCCGATCCCCGTCGTCTACTGCGAGAAGTGCGGGATCGTGCCCGTGCCCGACGACCAGCTGCCGGTGCTGCTCCCCGAGATCGAGGACTACGCCCCCAAGGGCCGCAGCCCGCTGGCCGCGGCCGAGGACTGGGTGCACACCGAGTGCCCGAAGTGCGGCGGCCCGGCCCGCCGCGAGACCGACACCATGGACACCTTCGTCGACTCGCTCGTGGTACTTCCTGCGCTACCTCGACCCGCGCAACGAGCGAGCGCCCCTGGGCTCGCGAGGTCGCCGACTACTGGATGCCGGTCGACCAGTACATCGGCGGCGTCGAGCACGCGATCCTGCACCTGATGTACGCGCGCTTCTTCACCAAGGCGCTCGCGGACATCGGCCTGCTCGACGTCGCAGGAGCCGTTCGCCAACCTCTTCACCCAGGGGATGATCACCCGCGATGGCGCGAAGATGTCGAAGTCGAAGGGCAACGTGGTCAACCCCGCCGACTACGTCGAGCGCTACGGCGCCGACGCCGCCCGCACCTACATCTGCTTCATGGGCCCGCCCGGTCAAGGGCGGCGACTGGACGCGACGAGGGCGTCGAGGGCGTCTTCCGCTTCCTCGCCCGCGCTCTGGCGCCTCGGCCGCGAGGTCGCCGAGCGGACCGACGCCGGGCGGCGCCGACCGCGGCGCGCCTCGGGCGAGGCCCGCGAGCTGCTCGCCAAGGCGCACTGGGCGATCGACAAGGTCGACCCGCGACATCGAGCGCGGCTTCCAGTTCAACACCGCGATCGCCGCGGTGATGGAGCTGGTCAACGAGGCCTACCGGCTCAAGGACGGCCTCTACGGCGACCCGGCCGGCGAGGCCGCGGTCCGCTTCGCCACCGCAACCGCCGCCTCGCTGCTGTTCCCGTTCGCGCCCCACCTCGGCCGCCGAGGTCTACGAGGCGCTCGACCGGCGAGCGCGTCTGGGAGCAGCCCTGGCCCAAGCCCGACCCCGCGCTGCTCGAGCGCGACACCTTCACCCTGGTCGTCCAGGTCAACGGCAAGCTCCGCGACCGGATCGAGGTCGAGGCCGACGCGCCCGAGGAGGAGCTCGCTGCGGCTCGCCCGCGAGAGCGAGAGCGTCAGCGCCACCTCGACGGCAAGGAGGTCGTCAAGGAGATCGTGGTGCCCGGGCAAGCTGGTCAACCTCGTCGTTCGCTGAGCGCGCAACCCGGCGCGCGGCGATCCGCCGTACCGCGCGATGCAACGCGCACCGCCCCGGTCGTCTGGTAGAAAGCGCTCGTGCTGGTCAGGCGGCTCGCGGAGGCCCCGGTCGAGGATTGGCATCGCCTCCGCTCCCACATCCTCATGGACGCCGGTGAGCTCGGCTCCCGGAATATGTCGGTGACCTGGCTCGAGGTCCCCGCGGGCGACTCGAGCAGGAGCTCCACTCCCACGAGGAGGCGCGAGCAGGTCTACGTGGTCGTGCGCGGCAGCGGCACGATGACGGTCGCCGGCGACACCCAGGGCGTCACCGAGGGCGACCTGGTGATGGTGCCGCCCGCCACCGACCACACGATCGCCAACGACGGCGACGGCTCGCTCGCCTGCGTCTCCGTCCAGTCGCCCGCCGTCACGGTCTCCGAGGTGTTCGGCGGCCAGGTCGCCGCGGCGGCCGGCGACGTACGACGAAGACGACGACTACTAGGGCTTGATGATCCGGCGGCGCGTCGTCGCCCATGGGCGCGTCCAGGGCGTCTTCTTCCGCGACACCACCCGCCGCCGAGCCGCCGAGCTGGGGGTCGCGGGCTGGGTAAGCAACCGCTCCGACGGCGCCGTCGAGGCCGTCTTCGAGGGCGAGCCTGAAACCGTCGACTCGATGGTCGAGTTCTGCAACCGGGGCCCCGGCCGTGCCGAGGTCACCCGCCTCGAGGTCACCGTGGAGGAGCCCGAAGGTCTCAGGGGCTTCTCGGTTTCGTGACGTAGTCCGCGCCACCGCCGATACCTCGGCGACGACGGTGGCAGCGTGCCCGAGCTCAGTCGCCCGCAGCTCGCCGTCTACGGCGCGATCGCCATCGCGCTGCTGCTGGTCGGCGCGCGCTGGATCCGCTCGGCGGAGGCCGAGGGAGGCGGCTCCGGCTCCGGGCTGAGCTTCGGGGCGGACTCCTTCCAGCAGAGCCAGGAGGGTGCCCGTGACGTGGTCGTCCACGTCGCCGGTGCGGTGCGGCGCCCCGGCGTCTACCGGCTTCCCGCGGGCGCCCGTGTCACCGACGCAGTCGAGCGCGCCGGCGGCTTTGGACCCGGCGCCGTCGAGGACGCGATCAACCTCGCCGCCCGGCTCAGCGATGGCCAGCAGGTGGTGGTCCCCGCGCGGGGCGCGGCGGGGACATCGGCCGCGGCCGGGACGGACGGGCCGATCAGCCTGGGAACGGCGAGCGTCGAGCAGCTGGACGAGATCGAGGGGATCGGCCCGGTCACGGCGCAGGACATCATCGATTACCGCGACGAGCACGGCGGGCTCTCCTCGATCGAGCAGCTGAACGAGATCAGCGGCATCGGTCCGGCGACGATGGAGGCGCTGCGGGACCGGCTTGCAGCCCTGAGGGCTTCCGCCGCGGCGCTCGTTGGGCTCTGCTGCGGGCTGGCGGCCTCGCCCCTGCTGCCGTCGCGCTCGCTGAGCCCGACGCAGGTGGTCACCCTGGCCGCGCTGGCGGCGGCGCTGGCGCTGTTTCACCCGCGCGACGAGGGGAGGAACAGGCCGGTCCTGCTCGGCTGGCTCGCGCTGGTGTCCGCCCTGGCCCTGGTCGCCGGCTCGCTCTGTGGTGGCGCGCGGCTGGCGGCGATCGACGGCGGAGCCGCGCGGGGGCCGATCGGTCAGCGAGTGGCGGTGCGCGGCTACACGGTCGCGGTGCCGCGCCGTCACGACGGGGAGGTCGAGCTCGAGGTCGAGACGGGCGGCGGCCGCCTGCTGGTCCGGGCCCCGGAGCCGGTTCCCGAGCTGCGGGTTGGAGACGAGGTGGAGGCGTCGGGGTCCCTGGCCGAGCCGGAACCGTGGCTCGGAGGCTGGCTGCGCCGCAAGGGGATCGCGATGGTGCTCAGGGCTGGCGGCATCGAGCCGACGGGAGCCCGGCGCGGCGGCGTACAGGGGCGTCTGGACACGATCCGAAACCGCGCCGAGGCGGCCCTGGAGGAGGGGATGCCCGAGCTGGAGGCGGCGCTGGCGCGCGGCTTCGTCCTCGGCCAGGACGACAGCGTCGACGCCGGAACCCGCAACGACTTCAAACGCTCGGGGCTCGCCCACATCCTCGCCGTCTCCGGCCAGAACGTGGTGCTGCTCTGCATGTTGGCCTGGCCGTTGCTGGCGCTGCTCGGCCTCACCCTGCGCGCCCGCCTCCTCTGCCTGGTCGGGCTGGTGGGGATCTACGTGCCGCTCGCCGGGGCCGCCCCCTCGATCCAACGCGCCGGAGTGATGGGGATCGCGGCGATCGCGGCGGCCCTCGTCGGCAGGCCGGCGCTCCGCTGGTACGTAGTGCTGCTTGCCTCCACGGTCACGCTCGCGGTCAACCCGAGGACCAGCGGCGACGTGGGCTGGCAGCTCAGCTTCGCCGCGGTGATCGGGATCCTGCTCTGGTCGTCGCGGCTGGCGGCGCTGGTGTCGGGCGAGGCCGCCCGCGGCTCGCCCCGGCGCGCCGTCGCCGAAGGGGCGTCGGTGACGCTCGCCGCCACCCTCGCGACCGCGCCGCTGATGGCGCACCACTTCGACTCGTTCTCGCTCGCCGCTCTGCCGGCGAACCTGCTGGCGCTGCCGGCGGTGGCGCCGGCGATGTGGCTGGGGATGCTGGCGGGGATCGCGGGGCAGGTCCCCGGCCTGCCGGTGGAGCCGCTCAACGCCGTCAACGCCCTCCTGGTCGGCTACGTCGCGCAGATCGCCCACTGGCTCGCTGCGCCGGACTGGGCACTGGTCGGCGTTCGCCTGTCGAGTGCCGGCTCGGTGGCGGCCGCCTACGCGGCGCTGGCGGCGGGGATGGCGTTGGCGCTCGGCTGGGCCGAGCGTCGCGGCGGAATGACCGCCCTCGCTGCGGCAACTGGGGCGCGCGGCTCCGGCCTCAATGCCGACGCCTTGGGCAGGCCTGGCCGAAGGCGACGGATCCGCCTCCTCGTTGTTGGCGGAGCCGCTCTGGCTCTGGCGACAACGGCGCTCCTCGTGCTCCGGCAGCACGGGTCGCCAGGAGCCGATCGCGACGATGGGCTCCGCGTCGAGGTGATCGACGTGGGGCAGGGCGACTCGATCCTGCTCGACCCTCCCGGCGGAGGGCCGATCCTGGTCGACGCCGGCAGCGCGGATGCAGGCGTCGCCGAGCACGTCCGTGGGGAGGGGATCGGGGAGCTGGCGGCGGCGATTGCGACCCACGACCAGTCCGATCACTCCGGCGGCATCCCCGACGTGCTTGACACCCTGCAAGTGGACCGGTTCGGCTACGCGGTCGTGGGCCGCGCCCTGCGCGGGGCCGCGGCGGCCGCCGGGGCGGAACCGCTGCCGCTCGCCGAGGGCGACGAGCTCCGCTCCGGCGCCCTGCGGCTCGAGGTCCTGTGGCCGCCGCGCGAGCTGCTCGGCACGGCACCGGACGATCCCAACCAGACCTCGCTGGTGCTGCTGGCTGAGTGGCGCCATTTCTCGATGCTGCTCACCGCTGACGCCGAGTCCGAGGTGGCGCCCTACGACCCGGGACCGGTCGACGTGCTCAAGATCGCCCACCATGGCAGCGAGGACCAGGGCCTCTCGACGCTCCTCGAGCGGACGGTCCCCAAGCTCGCGGTGATCTCGGTCGGCGACGACAACCCTTACGGCCATCCGACCCGGGCAACGCTTGGCGAGCTCAGCGACCACGATGTTCCTGTCCTCCGCACCGATCTCGACGGCGGCGTGGAGATCCGCGCGACGGCGGGCGGCTGGTCGGTGATCCGCTGAGCGGCCACTGCGACCCGATCCGCTTGGCGACCGTTGCGCCCAGGCCACGGCGGGTGTCCGGTCGCTCGCACCGGCCGGGAGCACCCCTAGACTCGGCCGGGTGTCCGACGAGATCAAGCCCGCCTATCTGATCGCCGGAACTGACGAGGCGAAGATCGATGCGACGCGCCAGCGGCTGCGCGCCCGGGCCGAGCGCGAGGGCGGCGCCGGCGCTCTGGAGGTGTTTGAGGCCGGAGAGGGCAGGCGGGGCCCGGATGCGGACGCGTTCCTCGGCGCGCTGGCGGCGATCTCGCTGATCGCCTCGCGGCGCTACCTGCTTGCGGATGGCGTCGACGCCTGGGGGTCAAAGGACGCGGAGCGCGTCGCCGAGGCCCTCCGCTCGCCGCCGCCCGAGACCACGGTCGTCCTCGTCGCCCACGGCAAGGCGCCGGCGAAACTGGCCAAGGCGGTGGAGGGGGCGTCCGGGGAGGTGCTCAAGTTCGATGCCCCCAAGGCGCGGGAGCTTCCCCGCAAGCTGATCGCCGACGCCAAGGTGCTCGGCTTCACCCTGGAGCCGGACGCTGCACGCATGCTCATCGACCGGCTCGGCGACGGTTCGCTGCGGCTGCAGAACGAGCTCGAGCGGCTGTCACTGTGGGCCGGGCCGGGCAGGACGGTGAGCATCCACGATCTCGAGGCGATGGTCGCGGACACCTCCGAGCAGGCGATCTGGTCGCTGGCCGACGCGATCACCGAGGGCGACGAATCGGAGGCCCTGCGCGTCGCCGAGCGGCTGGTCGCGCAGGGCGAGGCGCTTCCGCGGATCGTCTACTCGCTGGCGCCGCGGCTGCGTCAGGCGCGACAGGCGGCCGCCGAGCTGGAGGCGGGACGCCCGCCCAAGGAGGTGGCCGACGGCCTCTCCATGCATCCGTACGCCGCGCGCATGCTGGTCAAGCGGGTCCAGGGGCGCGATCCCGCCGACCTCGACCAGGCGATCTGGGCGATCGCGGACCTGGAGCTGTGGTCGCGAGGGGGATCCGACTACCCGGAAGACGTGGCGCTGACGCTGTCCCTGCGCGACGCCGTCGGGGCCGTGGGCTAGTCCGACTTGGCTGTCGCGTCAGCGTCCGCCTCGGCGGGGGCGTCAGCGGGAGCCGCCGCGGGCGCGCCGGCGCCGGCGGCGATGCGAGCGGCCCGAGACTTCTTGCGGGCGCCGGAATTCTTGTGAAGGGCGCCATGCTGCACAGCCTTGTCAAGGCGAGAGATGAGCGCGGCGTGTTCGCTCGCCACCTTCTCGGAGTCGCCCGAGGCCACGGCGCTCTCGAGGCGCCGAAAGTGGGTCTTGACGGCGCTCGTCACGCGACGGTTCTCGAGGCGCTCGCGCTCGGTCCGGGCAATGCGCTTCTTTTGTGAGGCGATATTGGCCATATGCGTGCAAGAGCCCGCGGGGCGGGCGGCGAATGAATATAGCTAAGGCATGAGCGAAGGTCCCGACAGGCCTGACGATTCCCGCGATCCGCTGGGCGAGCCGCCCTCGCCAGGCAGGCCGTTCGACCCATTCGGAGAGGACGAGCCCGCCGCGCCACCGGAAGTCGAGCGCGACGAGCCCGAGGCGCCTCTGATCGAGGCCGAGGAGGAGGCGCTCGAAATCCTCAAGGAGAACGCGCTTGAACCCGCCGAGGAGCGGGCGCACCTGCGACCGCGCCGCCCCTACGAGGCGGTCTCGATGGACACCGAGACCTTCATGGCGCTGCCGCCGCCGCCCAGCCCGCAGACGACTTTCGAGCCCTGGGCGCCCGGCGAGGAGCCGCGCCCGCGGGCGGGGCGCCTGGCGGTCTCGACTGCCTTCTTCTCATTGGCCACCGGCGCCTCCCGCGTCGCCGGCCTCGTGCGAGAGATTGTCGCGGCCAGCTACTTCGGCGTCACCGGGCCGATGTCGGCGTTCACCATCGCCTTCCAGATCCCCAACCTGGTCCGCAGCCTGTTCGCCGACGCCGCCATCCAGGCCGCCTTCGTGCCGGTCTTCCTCGAACAGCTCGAGAAGGGGGACAAGCGCGAGGCCTTCCGACTGGCGTCGACCCTGATCTTCCTGGTGACGCTGATCCTGGGGGCGATCACCGCGATCTTCGTGCTCGCCGCGCCATTGATCGTGCCCCTGTTCGCCCCGGGCTTCGAGGGGCACCTGCTCGACCTGACCATCACCCTCTCGCAGATCCTCTTCCCGATCCTGATCATGCTTGGGGTCACGGGGATGGTGGTGGGGGTGCTCAACAGCTACGACCGCTTTGCCGCCTTCGCCATCTCGCCGTTCTTCTGGAACGTGGCGATCATCGCCGTGCTGGTCGCGCTCGCCCCAGCCTTCTCCGAGCACAACCGGATCTACGCCTACGCGATCGGCATCCTGGTCGGCACCGCGATCCAGCTGGCGATCCCGGCCTGGGACCTGCGAAACACGCCCTTCAAGCTGCGCTGGAGCTTCGACTGGCGCAACTCGCTGGTGCGCCGGGTGCTGCTGCTGATGCTCCCGGTGACGCTCAGCCTCGGGTTGATCAACTTCAACTTGCTGATCAACAGCTTCTTCGGCACGCTGGTCTCCGACCAGGCGCCGGCGGCGATCGACAAGGCCTTCCGCATCTACATGCTGCCCCAGGGGATCTTCTCGGTCGCCGTCGCGACCGTGATCTTTCCGACCCTGTCGCGGTTCGCGGCGCGTGGGGCCTACGACGACCTGCGCTCGACCATGGCCAACGGCATGCGCCAGATCGTGCTGCTGCTGGTGCCGGCTGCGGCGATCATCCTGGTGCTGTCGGAGCCGATGGTGCGGCTCGTCTACCAGCGGGGGGAGTTCGACGCCGAGCAGACCCAGCTGGTGGCGACGGCGCTGTTCTGGTTCGCCTTCTCCCTGCCCTTCAACGGGCTCTTCCTGCTGCTCACGAGGACCTTCTTCAGCCTGCAACGGCCCTGGGTGCCGACGGCGATCTCCGCCCTCAACCTGGCGGTGACCGCGCTGGTGGCGCTCGCCCTCTATGCGCCCTTCGGCGTCGGCGGAATCGTCGCGGCGACCGCGGTCGCGACTGCGGCCAGCGTGGTCGCCCAGGCGTCGGTCCTGCGCCGCCAGCTCGGCGGCCTGCAGATGAGGCGGCTGGCCGCCTCCTCCGTTCGGATCACGCTCGCCGCGGCGGCGATGGCGGGCATCAGCTACCTCGTCTGGCTTGGGCTCGACCAGGCGCTCGGCCGCGGCCTGCTGGGCCAGATCGTCTCGCTGGGCACGGCGCTCGCGGTGGCGATCGCTGTCTACGCAGGGGCGGTGCTGGCGCTGCGCATCCCGGAAGCCGGCCAGATCCGCCGCCTGATCCGCGACCGACTCGGCTGAGGCTTGGGGCGAGCGTGGCGGCGGGATACTGATCAGATGGCCCTGACGCCAGAGGCGGTCGTTCGCGCGCTGTATGAGGCCTTCAACGCGGGCGGCCGCGACTTGCCCGCAAAGCTGCTCGACCCCGAGATCGAGTACGTGAACCCGGAGCAGGCGCTCGAGCCCGGAACCCGAACCGGCACCGCGGAGTGGCGCAAAGCGATGGGCAGAGTCCGCGAGGTCTTCGGCTCCGCCTCGCACATCGAGGTACGCGAGATCGAGGCGGCGGGCGAGCTCGTCTTGGCAGTGGTCGACTTTCATCTTCGCGCCGACCACGCGGATCTGGAGACGGCGTTGCCGCAGGGCCACCTATGGACGATCGAGGACGGCCGGGCGATCCGCTTTCGGTGGTGGCCCGACCCCGCGCGCGCTCGCGAGGAATTCGAGCGCGCCACTCGCGGGCCGGCCTGAGCGCCGGCCTCTCTGCGACGGAATGGCCTCCTGCTTCGAGTTCTTTCTCGATCGCGACGAGGCCGTGGCCCGGGCTCGCGAGGTCGAGGGGCTGGACGCCGGCTGAGTGGTCGGGGCGGGGGATCCCCCGTGCGCCGCGCGCCCGTCGCCATACTGATTCACCGCCATGAAGCGAATCCGCAACTTCTCGATCATCGCCCACATCGACCACGGCAAGTCGACGCTCGCCGACCGCATCCTCGAGCTGACCGGCGCGGTTGACGCCCGCACCCACGTGCCGCAGATGCTGGACTCGATGGATCTCGAGCGAGAGCGAGGGATAACGATCAAGGCCCAGGCCGTCCGGGTCGCCCATACAGCGGCCGATGGCCACGAATACCACCTGCACCTGATCGACACTCCGGGCCACGTCGACTTCTCCTACGAGGTGTCGCGCAGCCTCGCGGCCTGCGAGGGCGCGCTGCTGGTGGTGGACGCCGCCCAAGGGGTCGAGGCGCAGACGGTGGCCAACGCCCATGCCGCGATCGACGCCGGCCTGGAGCTGATCCCGGTGCTGAACAAGGTCGACCTCCCGGGCGCCGACCCCGACCGGGTCGCCGGCGAGGTCGTCGACCTGCTCGGCGGCTCGCCCGAGGAGGCGCTACGGATCTCGGCCAAGACGGGGGAGGGGGTCCCCGAGATGTTGGAGGCGATCGTCTCGCGTATTCCCCCACCCGCCGGCGATCTCCAGGCGCCGCCGCGGGCGCTGATCTTCGACAGCGAGTTCGACCAGTACCGCGGCGTCGTCGCCTTCGTGCGCATGATGGACGGGAGCTTCGCCAAGCGCGACCCGATCCTGGCGATGCAGGCCGGCACCGAGGCCGAGATCGACGACATCGGCTTCTTCACCCCCGAGATGACCCCCGCGGCCGGGATGGAGGCCGGCGAGGTCGGCTATGTGATCACCGGGATCAAGGACGTGAGCAGGCTGCGCGTCGGCGACACGCTGACCAACCGCCTGGCCCCGGCGGCCGAGGCGCTCCCCGGCTACCGCGAGGTGCGCCCGATGGTCTTCTGCGGGCTGTTTCCGATCGACACCGACCGCTACGCCGACCTGCGCGACGCGCTCGACCGCCTGGCGCTCAACGACGCGGCGCTTTCCTATGAGCCCGAGACCTCGCAGGCGCTCGGCTTCGGCTTTCGCTGCGGCTTCCTCGGGCTGCTTCACATGGACATCGTCCGCGAGCGGCTGGAGCGCGAGTACGACCTCGAGCTGCTGGCGACCACGCCCAACGTCCGCTACGAGGTCGAGCTGCACAGCGCCGAGGTGGCCGACGTTCGCAGTCCGACCGAGATGCCCGATCCGGCCTCGATCGAGGAGATCCGCGAGCCCTACATCCGGGCCACCATAATCACGCCCGGTGAGTACGTCGGCGCCGTGATGGAGCTGTGCCAGAAGCGGCGGGGCTCCCACGTCGACATGCACTACCTCTCGCCCGAGCGGGTGCAGATCCGCTACGACCTGCCGCTGGCCGAGATCGTGCTCGACTTCTTCGACCAGCTCAAGTCGCGCAGCCGCGGCTACGCCTCGCTCGACTACGAGCCGATCGGCAATCGCGCCAGCAAGTTGGTCAAGCTCGACGTGCTGCTGGCCGGCGACACGGTGGACGCGCTATCGCTGATCGTCCACAAGGACGCCGCCTACGACCAGGGCCGCGCTCTGGTCGAGCGCCTGCAGGAGACGATCCCGCGCCAGCTGTTCGACGTGCCCGTGCAGGCAGCGATCGGCTCCAACGTGATCGCGCGAGAGACGGTCAAGGCGCTGCGCAAGGACGTGACCGCGAAGCTCTACGGCGGCGACGTCACACGCAAGCGCAAGCTGCTGGAGAAGCAGAAGAAGGGCAAGAAGCGGATGAAGCAGGTCGGCTCGGTCGAGGTGCCCCAGGAGGCATTCCTCTCCGCGCTCGAGCTGGACAGCAAGGGCTGAGCGAGTCCGCCGGCGAGGGCATCAGCCCGGACTGACGCGGGCCACGGGCAGATCGAGCCGGTTCGAGATGGTCTCGGCGGCCTCGCCCACTGCGGCGCCGGCGCCGTAGACGATCACCTCGTCCGCCGGGAAGTCGCGGAGCTCATCCTCGAGCGCCTGGACCGCGTCGCTGTCGCCCAGCGAGCCACTGACGGTGAGCCCTGCCGCGGTCAGGGCGCCGGCGGAGTGAGCGAGCCAGCGCTGGGCCACCTCGCGCGCTTCGTCCTCGGCCGAGAGCCAGCGGGACAGCGCTTTGCTGGGAAGCGGGACCACGATGCGAACGTCCGCGGCGCCGGCGACACGCTCGGCGATCCTGCCGGCCGCCGCGCTGCCGACCTCGCCGGTGGCGACAACGACCACCCTGGGGCCGCCCGGCTGCGCCGGCGCCACCTCGATCCCCTCCCGTGGGCGCAGCCTGGCCGCGACGATCAGAAGGATGGCGCCCACGGCGGCGGAGGCCGCCAGCCCGAGGCCCGGGCCCTGGAGGACGGTGCCGGCGATGACCGGCACGCAGATCGCCGCGACGATCAGCGGCAGCGACCAGGCGGGCAGCACAAGCCGATCCTTGTTGTGGGGCGACTCTCCCACGGGTTGATCTTGCCGGAAATCCGGCGAGTGTCATCCGCCCGGTAGCTGGCATAGTCTCGCGCCCGTGACCGTGAAGACCGGCGCCGTCGGCAAGCAGTGGGACCCCGCGACCTACGAGGTCGGCCTGGAGAAGATCCGCGAGTACGCGAACGCGATCGGCGCGACGAACCCGGTGCACCATGACCGCGAGGCCGCCGAGGCGGCGGGCTTTCGCGACG
The DNA here is from genome assembly GCA_963746615.1 of uncultured Solirubrobacterales bacterium. Classification (GTDB taxonomy): domain Bacteria; phylum Actinomycetota; class Thermoleophilia; order Solirubrobacterales; family 70-9; genus SHVA01. Next base: position 103,931 of record CAVVBU010000013.1, read on the forward strand.
TGGTCGCGCCGCCGATGTTCTGCGTCGTCTACAGCGCCCCGGCCATGGCCCCGGCGATCTTCGACTCCGAGGTGGGCATCAATTTCGCCGCAATGGTTCACGGCGCCCAGGAGTTCGTTTGGGGCGAACCGGTCTGCTCGGGGGACACGATCACCACGGCCGCGACGTGCAGGGAGATCTACGAGAAGGACGGCAAGGGCTTCTACGTGTTCGTGTCGACCTCGACCAACCAGGACGGCGAGCAGACCGCGCGGGCCACCTGGACCAACATCGTCAGAGGGGTGTAGGCATGCCCGGACGTGAAGCGGAGGAGATGCGGCAGTCATGAGTGCCGAGCTGAAGCAGGGCGACGCGGTACCCGAGTTCAAGGTGACGCCCGACAAGTACCTCCCGCACCGTTACGCGGGAGCCTCGGGTGACTTCAACCCGATCCACATCGACCCCGAGTTCGCCAAGCAGGTCGGCCTGCCCGGCAACATCCTGCACGGCCTCTGGACGATGGCCGAAGTCGCCGTGGCCAACGCCGGGCTTGCCGACGGCGATCCCCGCGCCCTCAAGCGCCTCTCGGTGCAGTTCCGCGGCGTCGGGCTGCCCGAGCAGGAGATCACGGTCACCGGCACCGTCAAGGAGGTCGACGGGAATCGCGTCGTCATCGACACGGTCGCCGACCCAGGGGGAGCACGCGATCATTCGCAACGCGGAGGCGGAGCTGGAACTGCCGTAGGCGGTCGGCCGCGGGTCCTGTCGCGTGGGCGGCCCAACCTGCGGGCAGGGTCGCTGTCCTCGGATGGGCCGTTCACGCGCCACCCGCGGATGACCGGATCCGGCACTCCTAGAATCCATCCACATGCTGAGCGAAAGACAGCGAGAGATCCTGGGCGTGGTCGTCGGCTCCTATGTCGAGGAGGGCAGGCCGGTGGGGTCGCGGGCGATCGCCGGGCGGCCTCAGATCGAGTGGAGCCCTTCCACGATCCGCTCGGAGCTCTCGGCGCTCGAGAACGAGGGGTATCTGACGCATCCCCATACCTCGGCGGGGCGGGTTCCAACCGAAACGGGTTACCGCTTCTACGTCGAGGGGCTGCTCGCCTCGCGGGATCGCCTGCCCGAGCCCCGCTCCGCCGAGCTTCGCCTGGATCGCATGCGGCGCGAGGTTGACGAGGCGATCCGCGACACCACGACCGCCCTCTCGAAGATCACCGACCTGGTCGCCCTGGTCACCGCGCCGCCGATTCACACGGCGACCATCCACCGGGTCGAGGTGCTGCGCCTGCAGCCGCGAGTGGCGATGGTGGTCGTGATCGCCTCCAACGGCGGCGTCACCAAGCGCCTGTTCAGCTTTGACCGGGAGCTCGACAGCGGACTGGTCGAGTGGGCGAGCAGCTATCTCAACGAGCGCCTCGCGGGCCTCGGGCTCGGTGCCCGGATGATCGCGAGCAAGCTGGCGGCCCCCGACCTGAGCGAGACCGAGGCGCGCTTCCTGGAAGAGCTCAGCGGCGCCTTCACCGACCTCGAGGAGTCGGCGGACGAGACGCTGTACGTGGACGGGGCGGCGCGGCTCCTATCCGAGGAGCACTCCGCCGATCTGCCCCAGGCGCACGGCCTGCTGCGGGAGCTGGAGCGCCGCGTCAACCTGTTGAAGACGCTGCGCTCGGCGCTCGACGAGCGCTCGGTGTTCATTTGGATCGGCGACGAGAACCCGCAGCCCGAGTTGCGCTCGGTGAGCGTGGTCGGCGCCAACTACGGCCTCGGCTACCGCAACCTTGGATCGGTCGGCGTGATCGGGCCGCTGAGGATGGACTACGGCACCGCGATCGCCTCGGTGCGCGAGGCCGCCGACGAGCTCTCGCGCTTCTTCGAAACCGTCTACGACGACTAGCGCCGGCGTGGCCCGCGACTACTACGAGGTCCTCGGCGTCGGGCGCAATGCGTCCGAGGGCGAGATCAAGAAGGCCTTTCGCAAGCTCGCCCGCGAGCTGCACCCGGACGTCAACGACCACGATCCCGAGGCGGAGGAGAAGTTCAAGGAGGCGGCCGAGGCCTACGAGGTGCTCTCGGACCCGGGGCGGCGCCACACCTACGACACCTTCGGCGCCGAGGGGCTGCGCTCGGGCGGCTGGACGCCCCGCGCCGAAGGCTTCGCCGACCTCCAGGACGTTTTCCAGGCGTTCTTCGGCGGCGACCCCTTCGGCGAGCAGTTCGGCTTCGGCAGGCGCGGCCCGGCGCCCGGCGGTGACATCGCCGCCGCAATCGAGGTGAGCCTGGAGGAGGTGCTCGAGGGGGCCAAGCGGGAGGTCTCCTTCGAGGCGGTGGGCGTCTGCGAGCGCTGCCGCGGCAATGGCGCCGAACCGGGCACCCCGATCGAGACCTGCGACGTGTGCGGCGGCACCGGGCAGCTTCGGCAGGTCACCTCCAGCCTCTTCGGCCAGGTCGTCCGGGCGATGCCGTGCGATCGCTGCGGCGGTGACGGCAAGGTCCCGGAGAAGCCCTGCGTGGAGTGCCGCGGGGCCGGCAGGGTCACCATGGAGCGGGCCTGGGAGGTGGACGTGCCCACCGGGATCGAGGATGGCCAGCGGATCCGGATCGCCGGGGCCGGTCACGCCGGCGAGCCCGGTGGTGGCCAGGGCGACCTCTACGTCGAGGTTCGCGTTGCGCCCGACGAGCGCTTCGACCGCCAGGGCACCGAGCTCGTCACCGGGGTCGAGGTTCCGGCCACGGCAGCGATGCTCGGCGATGAGGTCAGGGTGCCGACATTGGATGGAGAGGAGGCCGTCGAGGTGCCTGCGGGGACGCAGCCGGGGGATGTAGCCGTCCTCTCCAGGATGGGCCTTCCACCCCTGCGCGGCAAGCGCCGCGGCGACCTGCACGTCGTCTTCCAGGTGGTCGTGCCCTCGGAGCTCGACGACGAGCAGCGCGCGCAGGCCGAGCGCCTGCACGAGTCGCTGCGGCCGAAGGCCGCGCGCGCTCGCCAAGATGGAGACTAGGACCCGGCCTTGATCAGGCTCGCGGTTCGCTGCCGGCCCGAGCAGGCCGAGGCGGTCCTCGCCGAGCTCTTAGTGCTGGCCCCGAACGGAGTCGAGGAAGAGCGGGGACCCGGGTTCGTCGAGTACGCGATCTACGGCGCCCCCGGCGAGGTGCCGGAGCTGGGGGAGCTCGAGGCCGCGGCGGGCGACTCCACCGTCGAGGTCTCGGCCGCCGCGGTCCCCGACGACTGGGCGGACCGCTGGACCGACTTCCACAAGCCGATCGAGGTCGCGGGGCGGCTTCGGGTCCGTCCCTCCTGGGAGCCGGCGAAGGGGGAGGTGATCGACGTGGTGATCGATCCCGGCCAGGCCTTCGGCACCGGCGCTCATCCGACCACCCGCCTCTGCCTCGAGCTGCTGATCCAGCTCGCCGACGAGGGCCTCGCCTCGGGCCCGCTGGCCGATTGGGGCACGGGGTCGGGCGTGCTGGCGATCTCAGCCGCCAAGCTCGGCTGGGGCCCAGTCGTCGCCTGCGACCGCGAGCCGGCCTCGCTGGAGGCGGCCCGAGCGAACGCCGACGCGAACGGGGTGGAGCTGACGGCCGAACGAGTGGACGTGCGGGAGTCGGCGCCGCCGGTGGCACCTACCTCGGTAGCGAACCTCACCGCGCCGCTCCTGCTGGAGGTGGCCAAGCGGCTGTCGCTAGGCGGTGGCGCCGACGCACGCGGTCCGGCGGCTCAGATGACGCCGGATGCGCTCATCTGTTCGGGCATGCTCGCGCGCGAGGTCGATGAGGTGGCCGCGGCCTTCGCTCCCCTCGACCTGACCGAGCGTGAGCCGCCGTGTCGACGGGGACTGGGCCGCTCTGCTGCTCCGCGCGGCCGCCTAGCGGCTCGTTCCGTCGCCTCGGGCGCCTACGGTTGACCCACCCAAACTAGGGGAGGTCCGAGATGAGGGAGAAATGCCACCGGCGATGGAGAGGACGAGCGGCGACGGTGATCGCCGCCGGTCTCCTCAGCGCAGTGATGGCCGCGACCGGCGTGTTCGCGGCGGGCAAGTTCCTGAGAACGAAGACCTACAAGAACAACGAGGGGATTTACTCGACCTCCCGGGTCCTAAGCACGGACGTTCCGGCAAGCTTCGGCCTGATCGCCAAGCTCAGCGTTCCCAAGGGCAACCAGCTCGTGATCGCCAAGTTGGACGCCGGGGGTGTGTCGGGCCCCAGCCCCTGGTACACGGACTGCCGGCTCGAGGCGGGCGGCGACTTCGATCGCTCCGCCATCAGCACGAACGGCTCCACCACCGTGCTGGTGCCGATGACGCTGACCGTGGTGCACAGGTTCGGCTCGCCGGGAGTCGTTCGATTGAGGTGTCAGGACCTCGGCGCCGAGTCGGTCGTCCAGGACATCAAGATCACGTCGATTCGGGCCCGCAGCCTGGTCAACACGGCTTCGCCGTAACCTGCGGCCGCAGTGGCGGCCGAGCAATTGAACCCGGAGCTGCCGATCGCCGTCTTCGACTCAGGCGTCGGCGGGCTGACCGTGCTGCACGAGTGCCTGGTCTCGCTGCCGGAGGAGGACTTCGTCTACCTGGGTGACGACGCCCGCTTTCCCTACGGGCCGCGCTCTGCCGAGGAGCTGCGCTCCCACGTCGCCGAGATCACCGACTTCCTGCTCAACCGGGGGGCGAAGCTGCTGGTGATCGCCTGCAACTCGGCGACCTCGGCGGGGCTCGAGGTGGCGCAGGAGATCGCCGGCGAGCAGGGGGTGGAGGTGGTCGCGGTGATCGAGCCAGAGGCGGAGGTCGCCGCGGCGATCAGCGAGCATGGGCGGGTCGGCGTGCTGGCGACTCCTGCGACTGTCGAGAGTGGCGCCTACCTGCGGGCGCTCGCCGATCAGCACCGGGCGCTGACCGTGACCGAGGTCGAGGCCCCTGACCTCGCAGCCGTGATCCAGCGTGGCTTCCCCTTCAGCCAGGCCGTGGTCGAGATGGCTCGCAGCTACTGCTCCCCGCTGAAGCGCGCCCGGGTGGACACGGTGATCCTCGGCTGCACGCACTACCCGCTGGTGGCGCCGATGCTGCAGCGGATCCTGGGGCGCGAGGTCCGCCTGGTCACCGCCGGCCACGCGATCGCGGCAACCGTCCAGCGCCGCCTCGAGGAGGGCGGCCTGGAGACCGACCGGCGGGGGGAGGAGGGGGCCTACAGCTTCCTCTGCACCGAGGACCCCGACCGCTTCAGGGAGCTGGGCACCCGGTTCCTGCAGATGCCCCTTGGCGAGGTCGAGCTGGTGGCGCTGGATGGCTGAGCCCGCCAGGCTCGCCACCTGGGACCGCGGCTACCCTTAGCGCGATGGCAGAGACGATTCTCGAACAGGTCCAGGAGGACGTGAAGACCGCGATGAAGGCGAAGGAGCGCGAACGCGTCGGCGCGCTGCGCATGATCGTCAACGCCCTCCAGCAGGAGGCCAAGGAGGGGTCCGATGACGAGGTCGCGGCGCTGCAGCGCGAGCGCAAGCGTCGCCTGGACGCCGCCGAGGCCTATCGTGAGGGCGGGCGCGTCGAGCAGGCAGCGGCCGAGGAGGCGGAGGCGCAGCTGATCGAGGGTTACCTGCCCGCCCAGCTCTCCGACGAGGAGTTGGGCGAGCTGGTCGGCGGCGCGATCGAGGAGTCCGGGGCCACCGAGCCCAAGCAGATGGGGGACGTGATGAAGGTGCTGATGCCGAAGGTCGGTGGCCGAGCCGACGGCAAGAGGGTCAGCCAGATGGTTCGCGAGCGGCTTGGCGCGTAGGCAGCTGACGATCGACAATGCCGTGGCGGCCGAGCTGGCCGGCTCGGAGGACGCCGTCCTGCGGGCGCTCGAGGGCCACCTCGGTTGCGAGGTCTACCTGCGCGGCAACGTCCTCACCCTGGACGGCGACGCGAGCGAGGTGCGCACCGGCGAGACCGTCGTCGGCGAGCTGGTCGACCTGATCGAGCAGGGCCACGAGATCGCCCCCGGCACGATCGAGGCCGTCAGCGGCGCCCTCGACGCGCACGAGAGCCCCGCCGAGATCCTCGAGGACGTCGTCTGGAGCCACCGCAACACTCGCGTGGCTCCGAAGACGGTCAACCAGAAGGCCTATGTCGACTCGATCCGTAACCACACGATCACATTCGGGATCGGTCCCGCGGGAACCGGCAAGACCTTTCTGGCCGTGGCGATGGCCGCCGCCGCCCTCTCGCGGGGAGACGTCAGCCGCGTCATCCTCACCCGGCCGGCGGTCGAGGCCGGCGAACGGCTCGGCTTCCTCCCGGGAGACATACAGGCGAAGGTCGATCCCTACCTGCGGCCCCTGTTCGACGCGCTCTACGACATGCTCGACCCCGAGCGGGTCAACTCCTACTTCGAGCGCGGCACCATCGAGGTGGCGCCGCTGGCGTTCATGCGGGGACGCGCCCAACCGCTCCCGTGTGCCGTCCTGACGCCCGACGGGTTCCGGCCGATCGGGAGCCTGCGGGTCGGCGACCTGGTCCTCGGGTCAGACGGTCTTCCGACTCCCGTTCTGGGCGTCTATCCCCAGGGGCGCAAGGAGGTGTTCCAGCTGCGGGCGCAGGATGGCGCCTCGACGTTCTGCTGCGGCGAGCACCTGTGGAGCGTCGTGACCCCGGCTGACCGCCGGAGAGGGAAGCCTCCTCGGATCCTCGAGACGCGCGAGATGATCGGCCATCTGAGGACCGCCCATCAGCACAGGTTCGAGCTGCCCCTGCTGAGCGCGCCGGCGGAGCTCCCGAGCCGCGATGTGCCGATGGATCCGTATGCCCTCGGCCTCCTGCTGGGCGACGGCTGCCTTACGACCAAGACCACGCCGAGCTTCTCGACGACCGACCCGGAGCTGGTTGAGGCCCTGGATCAGCTGCTGGACGGCGTGGAGCTGCGCCGGAAGAACCGACTTGACTACGTGCTGCACCAGGTGGGCCCAAAGGGCGGAGCCGTGGGTCTCGCGAACCCGGTGACGTCCGCGTTGCGCGAGCTTGAGCTTGCGGGGACAACCTCCTCCACCAAGTTCGTGCCGGAGGTGTACCTGAGCAACGATCCCTCGATCCGGCTGGCAGTGCTCCAGGGGCTTCTCGACAGCGACGGCGGCCCGGTCACCCAACGCGGCAGGTCCTGCCGCATCCAGTACACGACCTGCTCCGAGCGGCTGCGGGACGATGTGGTCTTCCTCGTCCGCTCGCTGGGCGGAGTCGCGTACTGGCGTAGGCGGAAGGCGGCTGGGAGGGCTCCCGGGCGGGCCAACGGCCGTCCGGTCCACCACCGGTCCGACGCCTTCATCATGGACGTCAGGCTGCCGGCCGGCATCGAGCCGTTCCGTCTGCAGCGCAAGTGCGATCTATACCACCGCGACGGCGGTGGGCGACCGATGCGCTTCGTGGACCAGATCGAGCCGATGGGCGAGGAGGAGACGGTCTGCATCCAGGTCGCTGCAGCCGATTCCCTCTACGTCACCGACGACTTCCTGGTCACGCACAACACGCTCAACGACTCCTTCGTCATCCTCGACGAGGCGCAGAACACGAGCCCGGAGCAGATGAAGATGTTCCTGACGCGACTCGGCTTCGGCTCGCGGATGGTCGTCACCGGCGACATCACCCAGATCGACCTCGAGCGCGGCTCCAAGTCGGGCCTGGTCGAGGTCGGCGACGTGCTCGACCAGGTCAAGGACATCAGCTTCATCCGCTTCGGCGGCGAGGACGTGGTTCGCCACAAGCTCGTACAGCGGATCGTCGCCGCGTACGGCGAGTTCTCCGAACGACGCGCGGCGGACCGGGACACTTGAGCTCCGAGCTCGAGGACGTGCCGCGGGAGCTGCGCCTGGCTGTGGCGGCGACTCTCGAGGCGGCCGGGATCGAGGACGGCCACATCGGCCTGGAGCTGGTGGGCGAGGGCCGGATGCGCACGCTCAACTACGCCTACCGCGGCGTGGACGAGGCGACCGACGTGCTCGCCTTCCCCATCGACCCTGATGTGACGGGTCGCTCCTCCGACACAGAGCGGGTCGCTCCTGAGCGGAGCGCCCTCGAATCTGCGGAGCGCCCTCGCGTCCGCGACAGCGGGCCACGCGAGCTCGGCGACGTCTTCGTCTGCCGAGACAAGGCCACCGACGTGACCGAGGCGGCCGTCCACGGGACGCTCCATCTCTGCGGCTACGACCACGAGGACGACGACGGCGAGATGATGGCCCTGCAGGCCAAGGTGATGGCATCCCTGTGACCAGGCGGCCTCGGAAGCGAAGCTGAGGGCGGCGGTATGACACGGTCGGGATTCGTCGGGCTGGCCGGCCGGCCCAACGTCGGCAAGTCGACCCTTGTCAACGCGGTCGTCGGGGAGCGGGTGGCGATCGTCTCCGAGCGCCCGCAGACGACCCGCCGCGCGGTGCGGGGCGTGGCGACCGATGTCGAGGCGGGCTGGCAGCTGGTGATGGTCGACCTGCCCGGGGTACAGCGACCGCGCGACGCGCTCACCGAGCGCATGCAGCGCCGGGTCGAGCACGAGATCGCCGACTCGGACGCGATCGTCCTCGTCGTCAACGGCCAGGAGGGCGTGGGCCCCGGCGACCGCTTCATCTCCAAGGCGCTCCTCGGCGCCAAGTCCGAGACCCCGGTGCTCTGCGCCGTCAACAAGGTGGACCGCCTGCGCGATCCGGAGATCGCGGCCGTTCTGGCCGCGGCGGCGGAGCTGGACGCGGTCGACGAGATCTTCCCGATCAGCGCCAAGACCGGGGCCGGGCTCGAGCCGCTGATCGCGCGCCTCGCCGAGCTGATTCCGGAGGGCCCGTTTCTCTACCCGCCCGAGCAGCGCAGCGACGCCCCCAGCCAGGTGCTGCTCGGCGAGCTGATCCGCGAGCAGGTGTTGAGGCGAACGCGCGATGAGCTGCCCCACGCAGTCGAGGTGGAGGTCGGCGAGATCTCCGAGCGCGAGGACGGGCTGGTCGCGATCAACGCCCAGGTCTGGGCGGAGACGGAGTCCCAGAAGGGCATCCTGATCGGCGCCGGCGGCGCCAAGATCAAGGAGATCGGCACCGCCGCCCGCAAGGAGCTCGAGCGCGAGCTCGGTCGGCGCGTCCACCTCGACCTCAAGGTGAGAGTGCGCAAGCGCTGGCGCCGCGACGAGGGCCTGCTCGACCGTCTCGGGATCGAATGACGCCCCGAGCGCGGGGGATTTCGATGGGCCCGGGCACGATCGTCGCCGGCCATCGGATCGAGCGGGTCATCGGGCGCGGGGGGATGGGCGTCGTCTACAGGGCCAGGGCGCTGGGCGGTGGAAGAACGGTCGCGCTCAAGGTGATCGCGCCCAGGCTGGCCGACGACCCGGAGTTCCGGGCGCGCTTTCGGCGCGAGAGCGAGCTGGCGGCCTCGCTCGACGCCCCACACGTGATCCCCGTCTACGAGACGGGCGAGCACCGCGGCCTTCTCTTCGTGCTGATGCGGCTGGTCGAGGGCACCGATCTCGCCGCGCTCCTCTCGCGTGATGGACCTCTGCCTCCCCGCCGCGCGGCGGAGATCGTCGCCGCGGTCGCCGATGGCCTGGAGAGCGCCCACGCCCGGGGGCTGGTTCACCGAGACGTGAAGCCGGCCAACATCCTGATCGAGCCGGTTGAGGACGGCGACAACGTCTACCTGACCGACTTCGGCCTGACCAAGCCGCTCGGCTCGGAGACCCTGACCAGCGTCGGCATCGTGCTCGGCACACCCGACTACATGGCGCCCGAGCAGCTCGAGGGCGCCACGCTCGATGCCCGCTCCGACGTCTTCTCGCTCGGCTGCGTGCTGTTCGAGGCCGTCACCGGGCGGATCCCGTTCGGCGGTGAGACGATGGCCGCGAAGCTCTACGCGATCGCCCACGAGGACCCACCGCCCGCCAGCGAGATCAGGCCGGGCGTTCCGCGGCAGCTCGACGAGGTGATCTCCCGGGCGCTCGCCAAGCGCCCCGCCGACCGCTACCCCTCGGCGGGCGCACTCGGGGAGGCGGCGCTCGCGGCGGCGACTCCCGTCGAGGCACCCGACGGTGCGACCGAGAGCGAGCGGTCGACCGAGCCCCTGAGGCAGAGCGAGGCGGTCACCGAGCAGGCGCCGTCGACGACCGAACAGGCGCCGTCGACGACGGAGAAGGCGCCGTCGACGAGAAGGCGCCGCCGACCACGGGGGAGGCGCCGACCAGGGTCGCGCGGCCTTGGCGCCGGCGCCGCCTCCCGGTGCTCGCCGCCGCCGGCGCCCTTGCCCTCGTCGCCGCGGTCGCCGCGGTCCTGCTTCTGGGGAACGGGGAAGACGCCTCAGGGCCCACCCGGGGTGACGCGGTGGCACTGATGGGCCGCTTCGAGCGGGCGTTCTCGGATGAGCGCACCAGCCGGATCAAATCGCTGCTCGCGCCGGGCGCCGAGTACCACTATCCGGGGGAGCCGGCGGGGTCGGCGGCCGAGGAGTACGCGGCCCTGTTCGACAACGTTGATGTCACCGGCTATCGGCTCGACCTCGACCTCGATCGCGCGGTCGTCGAACGGGTTCACGGTCGACGCCGCCTATCGCTACCAGGTCGACGGCGTTCCGCACGCGGGCTCCGTGACGTTCGGCCTCCGGCCCGGGGACGGCGGAGAGCTGCTGATCGACCGCGTCGACCCAAGGCCGGACCTCGGCACCAGGGTGAGCGGGCTGCTGCTCTCGGGCCGCTACCGGGTCGCGGCCAGCGCCGGCGACGGGGGGCCGGAGATCGCCCGCGAGACGGTCTCTTTGAGGGGCGGCCTCGACGTCCAGGCCACGGTGCTGCTCGATGTCCCCCAGGGCGGCTATGCGAAGTTCGACCCAGCCGGGGATCTCGCCTGGAGCGTCGAGTCCGTCGACGCCATCGGCCTCTTCGACCAGCACTTCAGCGAGGCCTATCCATACGCGAGCTGAGGCCAAGCGGCGCTGTCCGCGCGCCTTGCAGACTGGTCAGCCGACCGCTAGCTTGAGCATGTGGGGAAAACGGGAAAGCGGCTGATCGCCGGCTTGGCGGTCGCCGCGCTTTCGGCCCTGGGCTCAGCCGCGTTGGCCCAGGCGCGCAGCGGGGACGTCTTCGTCGCCGACCGCAACGCCGGCGCGATCCTCAAGATCCCGCCGTCGGGCGGCCCGGCGACCGCGCTCGTGAGCGATGTCGAGGCTCCCTATGGGATGACGCTGGGGCGCGACGGCTCGCTTCTGGTCGCCGACCAATCGCTGGGGATCGTGCGGGTCAACAGGACGACGGGCGCGGTCAAGCCCATCTTCACGGTTCCCGGCGGTGACGTGCCGACCGACGTGGCGGTGGCGCCTGACGGCAAGCTGCTCGTAACCGCGTTCCTCGGGGGAAAGGTCTACCGGGTCAACCCGAAGAACGGGAATTTCACCACCTTCTTCAACGGCGGCGCGCCCGTCATCAACGCCTCCTCCCTCGCCGTATCCAGGACCGGCGCCGTCTTCCTCAGCGACGAGACCAGCGGCGGCGTCTACCGCATCGCGCGCGCTGGGGCAGCTCCAACGACGGTGCTCGACGGCCTGATCACCCCCGACGGGCTGACCCTGCCGGCCGACGAGAGCCGGCTCTTCATCGGCTCCTTCGCCGACTCGATCCTGTGGCAGGTCTTCTTCAGCGGCCCGCCCTTCCTGGCGCCCGCCGACCAGCCCCTGGCGTTCCCTCCCTACTCGACGGCGTTTCTGCGCAGCGGCAAGCTGCTGGCGTCCGACGCCTCCAATCGGAGAGATCCACGTGATCGCTCCCTTCCCGGGCACGAGCGACGACCCCTTCTCGACCGGGTCGCCGATCAGCGAGCCTCGTGACATCGTGGTGGTGCCGAAGAAGTGCGGCGGGCGCTACCCGACCGTCGTCGGCACCAACGAGGGCGAGACGATCCGGGGCTCCAAGTACGCGGATGTGATCTCGGGCGGGGCCAGCCGCGACCTGATCAAGGGACTCGGCGGCAAGGACATCATTTGCGGCGGGGGGGCCGGTGACTTTGTCTTCGGCGGCGGTGGGTCCGACAGGCTGTTCGGGGAGGGCGGTGCCGACAAGCTGAGTGGAGGCAAGGGCGCGGACGTCTGCAGGGGTGGCGCCGGCAGCGACGTCCAGAAGAGCTGCTGAGCGGCCCCCGGGCCTGAGGCCGATCCCTCTGCAGCGTCGGTGCCGGCGCCGATGCGGCCCGCTCCTACAATCGCCCGATGGAAGCAAGGAGCCCAGCGACCCGCGCGGTGCGCTTCGACGAGCGCGGCCAGGTGCCGTGCGTGATGCAGGATTGGCGCACAGGCGAGGTGCTCACCCTCGCCTACATGAACGAGGAGGCCCTGCTGCGAACGCTGGAGACGCGCGAGGTCCACTTCTACAGCCGCAGCCGCCGCGAGATCTGGCACAAGGGGGCCACCTCGGGAAACGTGCAGCGGGTGAAGCAGATTCGCTACGACTGCGACGGTGACGCCCTGGTCGCTCTGGTCGAGCCCGCGGGCCCCGCCTGCCACACGGGTGAACGCTCCTGCTTCTACCGCGACCTGGAGGGGTCGGCCGACGCGGCCGTCGACGCACCGGGGATCGAGGGCGAGCCGCTCCCCGCCACCCATGAGGCGCTGGCAGAGCTGGAGCGGACCCTGGTGGCGCGCAGGCGCGAGCGCCCCGAGGGCAGCTACACGGTCGAGCTGCTCGAGGACCCCAAGCTCGCCGCGTCCAAGGTGCGCGAGGAGTCGGGCGAGGTGATCAAGGCCGTCGGCGAGGAATCCGAGGAGCGGGTCGCCGAGGAGGGCGCCGACCTGCTCTACCACCTCTCGGTGTTGCTGCTCTCCAGGGGCGTCTCGATGGCCGAGCTGCTGCAGATCCTCAACGGGAGGCGGCGCTGAGCATGGCGACGGGCTCAACGCTCGCGACAGAGTCGGCGCCAGAGCTCGAGCCCAGCCTCGAGCGTGCCGCCGAGCTGGCGCGCGACTGGAACGTGGTGCCGGTCAGGCACACCTTCATCGACGACTGCGAGACGCCGGTCTCGGCCTTCCTCAAGCTGCGCGGCGAGGGCCCGTCCTTCCTGCTGGAGTCCGCGGAGCAGGGAGGGCGCCTGGGGCGCTGGTCGTTTCTCGGCTTTCGCCCTCGCGCGACCCTGCGCTGGAGCGAGGGCGAGCTGCGGGAACGCTCGGGCCCCGACGAGCCCGAGGTCGCGACAGTCGCCCCCGACCCGTACACCGCCGTCGCCGAGTACGTGAGCAGATACTCGATCGCCGAGCCCGAGGCGCTTCCGCCCTTCGCCGGCGGCGCCGTCGGCTTCTTCGGCTACGACCTTGTGCGCACGGTCGAGCCCCTGGGCGAGCCCAATCCCGACCCCATCGGGCTACCCGACATGGCGCTGATGATCAGCGACGTGCTGCTCGCCTTCGACCACCAGCGCCACGAGGTGACCGTGATCGCCAATGCCTTCGTCGAGGACGAGGGCGGGGTGGAGGGCGCCTACGCCCGCGCAGCCGAGGCGATCGCCGAGGTTCGCGAGCGGCTGCGCGGCCCGGTTCCCGCCGCCAACGTCGAGATCACGCCTGAGCGCCGGACTTGGATCAACGACGGCGCCGCTGACAACTTTGAGTCCAACATGACGCGCGAGGCATTCGAGGCCAACGTCGCCCGGATCGTCGAGTACGTGCATGCGGGCGACGCCTTCCAGGTGGTTCCCTCGCAGCGCTTCAGCGCCAGGACGCCGGTTGAGGCCTTCTCGATCTACCGCGGGCTGCGCACGGTCAACCCCTCGCCCTACATGTACTTCCTCGACTTCGGCGACTTCCAGATCGCAGGTGCCTCACCCGAGCCGCTGGTCAAGGTGACCGGCGACCGCGTCGAGACCCGGCCCATCGCCGGCACCTATCCGCGCTCTGGCGATGAAGAGGAGGATCGTCGGCGCGCCGAGCGCCTGCTTCAGGACCCCAAGGAGCGCGCCGAGCACGTGATGCTGGTCGACCTCGGGCGCAACGACCTGGGGCGCGTGAGCGAGTACGGCTCGGTCAAGGTCGAGGAGCTGATGGTGGTCGAGACCTACTCCCACCTGCTGCACATCGTCAGCCAGGTCTCGGGGAAGCTCCGCCCGGGCATCGGCGCGATGGACGTGCTGCGGTCGGCGCTTCCGGCCGGCACGCTCTCCGGCGCGCCCAAGGTGCGAGCGATGCAGATCATCGACGAGCTCGAGCCGGTCAAGCGCGGCTCCTACGGCGGCGCGATCGGATACCTCTCCTACACCGGCGACCTCGACACGGCCATCCACATCCGCACGGTCGTGGTCAAGGACGGACTCGTCCACGTGCAGGCCGGCGGGGGCACCGTGGCGGACGCCGAGCCCGCCTACGAGTACAACGAGTCGGTGACCAAGGCGAAGGCCGTCTTTCGGGCCCTGGAGCTGGCCGCCGCCCAGCCGGAGTGGCCCTGATGGCGAAGGCCAAGGGAAAGCTCCGGGTCCTGGTCGTCGACAACTACGACTCCTTCACCTACAACCTCGTCCAGTACTTGGGGGAGCTGGGGGCGGAGGTGGAGGTCGTCCGCAACGACAAGGCGACCGCCGAGGAGCTGCTCGCCCGCGGCGCCGACCGGCTGGTGGTTTCGCCCGGGCCCTGCACGCCGAGGGAGGCCGGGGTCTCCGTCGAGGTCGTTCGGCGCTTCGCCGAGGCCCGAACCCCCGTGCTCGGCGTCTGCCTCGGCCACCAGTCGATGGTCGAGGCCTTCGGCGGCCGCGTGATCCGCGGCGAGCCGATCCACGGCAAGGACTGCGAGGTCAGCCACGACGGGCGCGCGATCTACGAGGGGCTTCCCAGCCCCCTGGTCGCCGGTCGCTACCACTCGCTGGTCGCCGATCCCGACCTGCCCCGCGAGCTCGAGCTGACTGCGACCTTCGGCGAGGTCGTGATGGGCGTTCGCCACCGCGAGCTGCCCGCCGAGGGCGTCCAGTTCCACCCGGAGTCGGTGCTGACCCCCCAGGGCAAGCACCTGCTGGAAAACTTCCTGGGCGCCTAGATGCCCAACGACATCCTCAGCCGCGCGATCGACGAGCTCAGCGACGGCTCGCACCTGACCGCCGACCACACCTCGGCCGCGCTGGCCGAGATCATGGAGGGCCGCGCGAGCGAGGTTCAGACCGGCGCTTTCCTGATCGCCCTGCGAGCGAAGGGCGAGACGGTGCCGGAGCTGGTCGGGCTCGCTCGGACGATGCGCTCGCTGGCCGCGGAGGTCAAGGTGGATCGAGACGACCTCGTCGACACCGCCGGCACCGGCGGTGGCCCCACGACCTTCAACGTCTCGACCACCGCGGCGCTGATCGCCGCTGGCGCCGGCTGCCGGGTGGCCAAGCACGGCAATCGCTCCGCCACCAGCCGCTGCGGCTCCGCCGACCTGCTCGAGGCGCTCGGGGTCCAGATCGAGCTTGGGCCCGAGCAGGTCGCCGCCTGCATCGAGGAGGTCGGCTTCGGCTTCATGTTCGCGCCCAAGCATCACCAGGCGATGGCGCACGTGGTCCCGGTCCGCAAGGAGCTGGCGGTGCGAACGATCTTCAACCTGCTCGGCCCGCTGACCAATCCGGCCGGAGCCGAGCGTCAGCTGCTCGGCGTGTCCGACCGCACCTACCAGGAGACGATCGCCGAGGCTCTGGTCAGCCTGGGCTGCGAGCGGGCGCTGGTCGTCTCCGCGGACGACGGCCTCGACGAGCTCAGCATCCACTCCCGCACCCGGGTGATCGAGGTCGCCGGCGGCGGCACCGAGGAGTGGTTTGCGGACCCGGCCGAGCTTGGATTGGCGACCGCTCCGCTCGAGGCCGTCGCCGGCGGTGAGCCGGCCGATAACGCGGCGGTCGTTCGGGCGATCCTCGACGACCAGGCCGGCCCCCCGCGCGACCTGGCGCTGCTCAACGCCGGCGCAGCGATCCTCGTCGGGGGCGCAGCGCCAGACCTCCCGGGGGGCGTGGAGAAGGCGCGCGAGTCGCTCTCCTCGGGCGCCGCGCGGGCGGTGCTCGAGCGCCTGGTCGAGCGCTCGCGGGAGCTTGCCGCGCAGGCCAGCTAAGGTCGCGGAAGCCGATGGGGATGATCGAGGAGATCGTCGATGCCTCCCGCGCGGGAGTTGAGCGGCGCCGCGCGAAGACGCCGCTGTCGGAGCTGGAGGCGCGACTCGACGACAGGTTGGAGACGCGCCCCTTCAACGAGGCGCTGACGCGCCCGGGGCTCTCCCTGATCGCGGAGTTCAAGCGGCGCTCGCCGAGCGCCGGCGAGATCCGGCCAGGCGCCACGGTGGCCGAGATCGTCGGGGCCTACGAGGCCGGGGGAGCCACGGCGCTTTCCGTGCTGACCGACGAGGCGCACTTCGGCGGCAGCGCGGCCGACCTTCGGGCCGCCTGCGACGCCTGCGATCTGCCGGTGCTGCAAAAGGACTTCGTCGTCGATCCCTACCAGCTCTATGAGGCGGCGATCTTCGGCGCCGACGCGGTGTTGCTGATCGTGGCGGCGCTCGACGACGCTCGGCTCGCCGAGCTGCACGAGGAGGCCCTCGGGCTCGATCTCGATTGCGTGATCGAGGTGCACGATGAGGAGGAGCTGGAGCGGGCGTTGAGGCTCGGCGGAGACGTGATCGGAATCAACAACCGCGACCTCGACGACTTCACCGTCGACGTCGCTACCACCTTCGAGCTGATCACCGACGTCCCGGCGGGCAAGACCGTGGTTTCAGAGAGCGGCATCTCCTCTCGCGAGACCCTCGATGAGTTGGAGCGGGTGGGCGTCGACGCGGTGCTGGTCGGCGAGGCGCTGATGCGCGCCGAGGATCCCGCGGCCAAGGTCCGCGAGCTGGTCGGCGACGAGCCGGCCACGCGCGAGCACGTCATCTAGCTTGGCGAAACCTCTGCTCGGTGGCTAAGTCAGGAAGGCCACGCCGAGCGCGACCAGCCAGAGTGACCAGAGGATGTAGGCGATCGGCGTCAGCTGCCCCGCGAGCCTCCAGCCCGAAAGCTCGAAGCGCCCCACGAACTCGAAGGAAGAGAGCAGGAAGAGGGGTCCGATGACGACACCGATGACCCCGAGCCAGCCGGGAACCGCATCGGTCTGGATGAGGGCCACCCCGGTCAGGATCGACCAGGCGCCCGTGAGCGCGTACCCCAGGTACTCGCCGACGGCGACGCCGAGATAGCGGTTGAACGCCTGAAAGACGACGTCGACCGCCTCCTCTCGGGCCGAGCCGGGCTCGGCATCATCCGCCACTCGCGCCAGGTAGGGGACGAGGAACGGCCAGCGGACCAACCCAAGAAACTGGACCACGGAGGCGAGCACCCCGAAGACGACCGACAGGGCCACGACGGTTCGGTCGGCGTCGCCGAGCTCACCGGCGAGCAGGACCACAAGCGGCGCGAAGAGAACCGCTGACAGCGCGAACGCCCACCAGATCAGGATCAGCCTCGTCCCGCCTTCGCGAAAACGCTTCAGCACCTCGTGGGTCGGTTCGCGCAACACGTCCGGATAGTCGAAGCGCACGGCCAGCAGCGTGAACCCGACGTTGAACAGAATCGGGAGGGCAATCAGCGCTGCCCCGGTAACGGTTTCGCTCATGGACCCTTCCTTGCTAGGCGGCTTCCCGGCGGGACAGCCAGCCGGCGAGGACACCAAGCAGGAGCCCGGCCTCGGGCGCAAGCGGGAGATCGGTGGTCACGCTGACGAGGATGCCGAGCGCGAGTCCAATGACGGCGCCGATCACGATTCTGGCTCCGGTGCCCATGCCGCGTCACCCTATCGGCCGCTCGCTCTTAGGAAACCCGTAGGCGCGTTTTAGAGCCGGTTAACCGGGTGGACGCAGACTCGTCCGCGATGGATCGCGCCAAGAAGTTCATCGGGACCTCTTTCGGCTCTGCCCTCACGGGCGGGCTCGTCGTCGCGGCGATCGGGTTGATCGCGATCGAGGCGGGCTGGATCGACAGTGGAAGCGACGGTGGTGGCACCACACTTGCGGCCACGCCTCTGACCAGGCCCGCCAGCGACAGCAGCAGCAAGGGCAATACCGTCAACCAGATCTACAACCAGGACGGGCAGGGCGTGGTCTTCATCCAGTCGGAGATCACCCGGAAGGTGGCCTCCCCCTTCAACCTCACGCCGCAGTCGCAGAGCAGCACGGCGACCGGCTCCGGCTTCGTCATCGACAGCGACGGCCACATCCTCACCAACGCGCACGTCGTCCAGGGCGCGCAGAAGATCACCGTCCAGCTCGACAAGGAATCGGACCCGCTCGACGCGCAGGTGGTCGGCATCGACGCCTCCAGCGACGTCGCCGTGCTCAAGGTGGACGCCAATCCCTCGGACCTGCACCCACTCGCGCTTGGCGACTCCGACCAGGCCCAGGTCGGTGACCCCGTGGTCGCGATCGGGAACCCCTTCGGGCTCGACCGGACCGTGACCAGCGGGATCGTCTCCGCCCTCCAGCGCCAGATCCAGGCGCCCAACGGCTTCTCGATCGACGATGTGATCCAGACCGACGCCGCGATCAACCCCGGCAACTCCGGCGGCCCGCTGATCGACTCCTCGGGCCGCGTGATCGGGATCAACTCCCAGATCGCCAGCCAGGGCGGCGGCTCCGAGGGCGTCGGCTTCGCCGTGCCGATCAACACTGTGCGCGACGTCGCCCAGCAGCTGATCGACAACGGCTCGGTCCAGCACGCATACCTCGGCATCAGCGGCGGCGACGTCACCCCCGAGATCGCCAAAGCGCTCAACCTCTCCGTGGACCACGGCGCCGCGGTCGACCAGGCCCTCAACGGCGGACCGGCCGCCGAGGCGGGCATCCGGGGCGCCACCGGCCAGGCGACGATCGGTGGCCAGACCTTCCCGATCGGCGGCGACATCATCACCCAGATCGACGGCGAGCAGGTCCAGGACATGAACGACGTCATTGCCAAGGTCGAGTCGCACAAGCCCGGTGACGAGGTCACGCTGACCGTCGTCCGCGACGGCCAGACCCAGGACGTCCACGTGAAGCTCGGTGAGCGCCCCGCGCGGATCGCCGACACCGCCTCCGGGCAGTAGCCCGGCTTCCACAGGAACGGCGGCGCCGCCGCGCATGCCGCGCGCCGTCTTGGGCCGCCGATCGCCACCGGCGGAGAGCCTGCGCCTACCCTTAGCGCATGACCCGCGTCAAGATCTGCGGAGTGACGCGCCTCGGTGACGCCGAGCGCGCTGTCGAGCTCGGTGCCTGGGCGATCGGGCTGAACCACTGGCGCCAGAGCCCGCGCTTCTGCGAGCCCGACGACGCCGCCGCGATCGGCGGCGCGATGAAGCGACGCTGCGAGGTCGCGGGCGTCTTCGTCAACCCGACCCTGGACGAGGTGGTGTCGGCGGCGGAGAACGCCTCGCTGACCATGGTCCAGCTCCACGGCGACGAGGGGCCGTCCTTCTGCGCCGAGGTCGCCCGTCGCACCGGCGCCAAGGTGATCAAGGCGCTACGGGTGAAGAGCGCCGCCGAGGTGCAGGCGGCCGAGGCCTACCGGACCGCCTTCCATCTGCTCGACGCGCACCGGCCGGGCAAGCAGGGCGGCACCGGCGAGAGCTTCGACTGGGGGCTTCTGGCCGCCCGCGACTCCAAGGTCCCGCTGATCCTCGCCGGCGGTCTGAGCCCGGACAACGTCGCCGAGGCGATCGGGATCGTCAGGCCGTACGCGGTGGACGTCGCCAGCGGTGTCGAGTCGGAGCCCGGGGTCAAGGACCCGGCGCTGATGGAGGCCCTGTTGGCCGCGGCCGGAAGCGCCGATCCGGCCTCGGTGCGCTGAGCATGGCCTCGGCTGCCATCCCGGTGGAGGAGCGATTCGGCCCCTACGGCGGCCGCTTCGTGCCCGAGGTGCTGATGGCCGCGCTGGACGAGCTCAGCGCCGCCTGGGCGGAGGCCCGCGCCGACGATGACTTCCAGGCCGAGCTGAAGCGGCTGCTGCGCGACTACGTCGGCCGACCCACGCCGCTGTGGCTGGCCGAGCGCCTCTCCGAGCGGGTGCGGCGCCGCGTCTACCTGAAGCGCGAGGACCTCGCCCACACCGGGGCGCACAAGATCAACAACGCGGTCGGCCAGGCGCTCCTGGCCAAGCGCATGGGCAAGCGGCGGGTGATCGCCGAGACCGGCGCCGGCCAGCACGGCGTCGCCACCGCCACCGCCTGCGCGCTCCTCGGCCTCGACTGTGCCGTCTACATGGGCAGCGAGGACATCCGCCGCCAGCGCCCCAACGTCGACCGGATGAAGCTGCTCGGCGCCGAGGTGATCCCGGTCGAGGCGGGCGCCCGAACGCTGAAGGAGGCGGTCAGCGCCGCCATCCGCGACTGGGTCGCCACTGCCGAGCACACCCACTACGTGATCGGCTCGGTGGTCGGGCCGGCGCCGTACCCGGCGCTGGTGCGCGACCTGCAGCGGGTGATCGGCGATGAGGCCCGCTCGCAGGCGCTCTCGGCCGAGGGCAACCTGCCCCAGCGCGTGATCGCCTGCGTCGGCGGCGGCTCCAACGCGATCGGCACCTTCACCGCCTTCCTCGACGACCCGGTCGAGCTGATCGGCGTCGAAGCCGGGGGAGAGGGGCTCGACAGCGGCCGACACGGCGCCTCGCTGGTCGCCGGCAGCCGCGGTGTCCTGCACGGCGCCCTCTCCTCGGTCCTCGCCGACGAGCAGGGCCAGATCCTCGAGGCGCACTCGGTCTCCGCCGGCCTCGACTACCCGGGCGTCGGTCCCGAGCATGCCCACCTGCGCGACAGCGGCCGCGCCACCTACGTCGCCGTCACCGACGCCGAGGCCCTGCGCGCCTTCCGCGAACTCTGCCGCCTGGAGGGGATCGTGCCGGCGCTGGAGCCATCGCACGCAATCGCCTGGCTCCTTTCAGACGCCGCCTCCGGAGCCCATCAATCGGGGGCGGCTGGGTCTGGGGGGCAGGACGACGGCTTCGACGTCCTCACGCTCTCGGGGCGGGGCGACAAGGACCTGGACGAGGCCCTCGCCAGGCTCGAGGAGCTCGATGGCTGAGCCCGCCCCCGAGGCCGCGGCGGCCCAAGCCACGGGCGCACAGCGGATCCTCGACGCTTTCGCCGGCGCCCGAGCCGAGGGCCGCGCCGCGCTGATGCCCTACCTGATGGGCGGCTTCCCGGAGCCAGGCGACGGCCACCGAGATCGCGCGGGCCTACGTCGATTCGGGCGCCGACCTGATCGAGCTCGGCGTTCCCTTCTCGGATCCCCTCGCCGACGGTCCGGTGATCCATGCCGCGGCCACAGCTGCGCTGGCAAAGGGGGCGACCCTGGAGTCGGTGCTCGAGACCTGCGCCGCAGTCTCCGGCCGGGTCCCCGTAGCGCTGATGGCCTACGCGAACATGGCGCTCGCCGTCGGCCCCGAGCGATTTGCGCAAGAGGCCGCCGGCGCCGGCGCGGCCGGCGTGATCGTCCCCGACCTGCCGATCGACGAGGCGGGGGAGATCGGCGAAGCGCTCGCGGCCGAGGACCTGGCGATGGTGCCGCTGCTCGCCCCGACCACGCCGCCCGCGCGCCGCGCCGAGATCTGCGCTCGAGGCCAGGGCTTCGTCTACCTCGTCTCCACCGCCGGCACCACCGGCGAGCGCGACCGGCTTCCGCCTGGATTGACCGAGCTGATCGAGGCTGCCAAGCGGGATGCCGAGGTGCCCGTCGCGGTCGGCTTCGGAATCGGCACCCCCGAGCAGGCGGCAGCCGTCGGTCAGGTCGCCGACGGAGTCATCATCGGCAGCCGCCTCGTCCGCGCCGCCACCGACGCGCCCGACGCCGATGCTGCGGCCGCCGCGGTGAGCGCGTTCCTGCGCGACACCTCGGACGCCCTGCGGAGGTAGCGACGGAGGCCCTTCGGGCTGTAGTAGGTAGATTTCCGCGCGATGCAGCTGGCTGCCTTCACGGTGATCGGGGCTTGCGCGATGGTGATCGGCTACGGGCTCGGGGTCGGTGGCCCCGAGGACGCCCTGCTCTTCCTCACCTTCGTCTTCATTGGCGCCCTGCTGCGCGCCTCGAAGCCGATCATCGACTGGCTCACGCGCCCCTAGCGACCTTAGGCGAACGGCCCGCCGAGGCGGGCCGTTCGAGGTTGAAACGGGACGCTCGCCCCGTGCACCACCGAGATGCTCCAAGTGTAGGCGCGGAGGGCGCCGGACTCGAACCGGAACCAGCCCTCGCGGGCCGATCGCAACCATCCTCGGTGGTGCGTCTCGCCTTGAGACTTCAACCCTCCGCGCACCCAGAGAAGAGCGGGCGGGATGTCGCGGAAGGCGCGCAGGGTGCGCCGAATCGGGACCGGGCTAGCCTGTCGGCTGCGGCTCCTCGTGGCCCCAGGGCAGGGTGACCTCGTAGCCCGACGCGGTCAGCGAGCGCACGATCTCCCCGTTGTGGGCGGGGCCGCGCGTCTCCAGGATCAGCTCGACGCCCGTCTCGGCGATGTGCAGCTCGGCGCCTTCGCGCACGTGGCGGACCTCGACCACGCTCGCCTCCGTGTCGGCGACCTGGGCGAGCAGCCTCGCCAGCGAGCCCGGCCGGTCGGAGATCCGGGTTGAGAGGACGACGCTTCGGCCCGACTTCTCCTCGCTGCGGCGGGCTACGGCGGCGAGCAGGTTGGGGTCGGCGTTGCCGCCGGAGAGGATGACCGCGGTCGCCCCTCGGTCGAGCGCGCGGCGATGGCCGCCGAGCAGCGCCGCCAGGCCGACGGCGCCGGCGCCCTCGACCACCAGCTTCGCGTCCTCGAGCAGGACGCCCATCGCGTCCGCGGCCTCGTCGTCCGAGACCACGAGGACGTCGTCGAGCCAGCGCTCGACCAGTGGCAGGGTGATCTCTCCGGGCCGCTTGACCGCGATGCCGTCGGCGATCGTCTTCGTGTGCTCGATCCGGATCGGGGTCCCCTCCTTCAGCGAGCGCGGATAGGGGGCGCAGCCCGCAACCTGGACGCCGACCACCTCGACCTCGGGCCGCTTCGACTTGACCGCGATCGCGATTCCGCTCGCCAGGCCGCCGCCGCCCAAAGGCACGAGAACGGCGGCCAGGTCATCGACCTCTTCGAGCAACTCGAGGCCGATGCTCCCCTGGCCCGCGATCACCTCCGGGTCGTCGAAGGGGTGAACGAAGGTGAGGTGGCTGTCGGCCGCACGCTCGCGGGCCTCCGCCACGCACTCGTCCACGGTGCCCTCGACCGTGTTGATGAGGGCGCCGAGCCGGCGGGCGGCTTCGACCTTGGAGACGGGAGCGTCGGTCGGGACGAACAGCTCGCAGGCGATACCCCTGGCGCGGGCGCCGTAGGCGAGGGCCTGGCCGTGGTTGCCGGCGCTGCCCGTGACCACGCCGCCGTCGAAGTCCTCGCCGAGCGCCGCCAGCTTCGCCGAGACGCCGCGGATCTTGAAGGAACCGGTCCGCTGCAGGCTCTCGGCCTTGAGCGCGACCGACCCGCCGGCCCGCTCGTCGAGGGCGGGCAGGCGCAGCGTCGGGGTGCGCGTGACGAAGCCCTCGATCGCAACCCGGGCGGCCTCGATCTGCTCGAGTCCCATTGGGTCAGCCATGCGAGTATCAGCCTGACACAGGAAGGAGAGGTGATGGGAAAAGAGCGCGAAACGATCAACGTCGAGGGGGCGCCGGACGCGATCGGGCCCTACAACCACGCGGTCCGCGCCGCGGGGCTGCTGTTCTGCTCGGGCCAGATTCCGCTCGACCCCGACAGCGGCGAGATGGTCGGGGAAACGCCCGGGGAGCAGGCCACGCGCTGCCTGGAGAACCTGAAGGCTGTCTGCGAGGGCGCCGGCACGAGCCTCGACCGCGCCCTGCGGCTGACGATCTTCACCACCGACCTGGGCGCCTTCGGTGAGATCAACGACGCCTACGCCGCCTTCTTCGGCTCCGACGAGCCCGCCCGCGCCGCGGTCGGCGTCTCGGCCCTGCCCAAGGGGGCGCTGGTCGAGATCGACGCCGTCGTGCTCGCCTAGCCGGGCGGATAGCCTGCGCGGGATGCGGATAGGCGTTCTCACAGGCGGCGGCGATTGCCCCGGGCTGAACGCGGTGATCCGGGCGATCGTGCGCAAGGGGGTGGCCGAGTACGGCCACGAGTTCGTCGGCTATCGGGACGGCTGGCGCGGTCCGTTGGAGGGCGACGGCAGGCCACTGGGCGTGCCGGAGGTGCGGGGGATCCTGCCGCGCGGCGGAACGATCCTCGGCTCGTCCCGGACCAACCCGATGAAGGAGGAGGACGGGATCGACCGGGTCAAGGAGAACCTCGCCGAGGACGGGGTGGAGGGGCTGATCGCGATCGGGGGGGAGGACACCCTCGGGGTGGCGACCAAGCTCGGCGAGGAGGGCGTCAGCGTAGTCGGCGTCCCCAAGACCATCGACAACGACCTCGGGGCGACGGACTACACCTTCGGCTTCGACACCGCCGTCAACATCGCGATGGAGGCGATCGACAGGCTGCACACCACCGCGGAGAGCCACAAGCGGGCGCTTATCGTCGAGGTGATGGGGCGCCACGCCGGCTGGATCGCCTTCCACGCCGGGGTCGCGGGCGGCGCGAACGTCATCCTCATCCCGGAGTTCGAGTTCGACATCGAGCAGGTTTGCGCCTACATCGAGCGTCGCTACGAGAGCCAGTACTCGCCGATCATCGTCGTCGCCGAGGGCGCCCAGCCCAAGGGCGGGGTCCCCGAGGCGCAGGGGGCGCCGCTCGACGCCTTCGGTCACGTTCGCCTCGGCGGCATCGCACACTGGCTGGAGGGGGAAATCGAGCAGCGAACCGGGCACGAGGCCCGCGCGACGGTCCTCGGCCACGTGCAGCGGGGAGGAACGCCAACCGCCTTCGATCGAGTCCTTGCGACTCGCTTCGGCCTGCACGCGATCGAAGCCGCCCATTCCGGGGAGTGGGGGAAGATGACCGCGCTGCGGGCGACCGAGATCGAGCTGGTCCCTCTGAGCGAGGCGACCGCGGAGCTGAAAACTGTCCCCGAATCCCTCTATCGCGAGGCCGAGGTCTTCTTCGGCTAGGTGGCTCGCCGCGACGGTGGCCCTGGTGGCCACGCTGAGCGGCTGCCAACTGGGCGCCTCCGGCGACGGGTCCGTCGAGGGTCCCGTGACCGTGTACGTCAGCCTGCCTCAGCTGGGGCCGCGCTCGACCGACGGTCGGGACGCGTCCAACGGAGTGCGACTCGCCTATGTGCAGGCCGACGGCCGGGCGGGCGACCTGAAGGTCCACTTGAACGTCACGAGCGACGCCACCGGCCGCGGCACCGCGCTGCCCATGGTCGCCGTCAACGCTCGCCGCGCCACGTCGGACTCCAGCTCGGCGGCGTACATCGGCGAGCTCGACTCGGCGGCCACCCGCACCTCGATGCCGATCACGAACCAAGCCGGGCTGGTCCAGGTCTCGCCGGGAGCCACCGCGGTCGATCTGACCCGCTCGACGCCCGCCGTGGAGAACGCCCCGGACCGCTACCAGCCCTCGGGTGACGCGAACTTCGCTCGCGTGATCCCGGACGACGACGTGGTGAGGAGCGCC
Source organism: uncultured Solirubrobacterales bacterium (assembly GCA_963746615.1). Taxonomy (GTDB): domain Bacteria; phylum Actinomycetota; class Thermoleophilia; order Solirubrobacterales; family 70-9; genus SHVA01. The sequence continues at coordinate 129,417 of CAVVBU010000013.1, forward strand.
GCGGAGGATTTCGCCGGTCCAAGCTCGGGGCCGGTCCTCAAAGGCGGCGTCGCCGGCTGGGTACCGCGGACCGGGTCGTGCTTCCGGCGATGAAGGCCTCGCGCCTGCCGGGCGGCGCCGCTCGCTTTCGCTCGGACTTCGAGGCCCGGTTCGGCCACGGGCCCGGACCCTACGCCGCCTACGGCTACGAGGCGATGCGGCTCGTTCTGAACGCGATCACCGCGGCGGGCGGGGGCGACAACTTCCGCGACGACGTGCGCGATTCGGTTCTGGCGACGAGCGAGCACGACTCGGTGCTCGGTCGCTTCGCGATCAGCGCTAGCGGCGACACCACGCTCTGCCGGGTGCAGCCGTACCGCGCCTCGGCGGTCGCCTTCGTCGCCGAGGCGCCGACCTGCGGTCGCCGCTGAGGGCGTCAGGCCGCGCGCTGCTCGGCGACCCGCGCGGCCACCCATTCGCTCATCTCGGGCAGCAGACGGGGGTCGATGGTGTGGGGCACGGGTGACTCGCGGTAGGTGACGTCGAGGCCACCGGCCTCGAGGGTGTCGCGGGCCTGGCGGCCGAACTCGACCGAGATCACCGGGTCGAGGGAGCCGTGGGCGACGTAGACCGGGAGGCCGGCGCGCGACCCCACGTCCGGCTGCCAGCCCTCGACCACGGGCATGAAGCCGCTCATCGCCAGGATGCCGGCGGGCGAGGGGCGGCCGGCGCCGAGGCCGAGGGCGTAGGCCATCACCGCGCCCTGGCTGAAGCCGCCGAGAATGGTCTGCTCCCAGCTGAGTCCCCGGGCCTCGAGCAGCGAGTCGAGGAACGAGCCCAGATCGCGATAGGTCGAGCGAAACGTCTCGGCGTTCGGGTAGCCGACCCGCTCGACCGGGCCGTACCAGTGGCGCCCGCCCGGCGGCAGGTGCGTGTGCGGGGCGCCGGGGGTCACTCCGAGCAGCGAGCGCTCGGGATCGAGCTCGTCGAGCAGGGGGTACAGATCGCGCTCGTCCACGCCGCGGCCGTGCAGCATGATCAGGGCGCCCGTCGGCTCGCCAGCCGGCTCTCGGAGCAGGTGGACGACCTCTCTCGGCTCGCTCACGATCCGGCCTCGATCGCGCCGGCGCTCAGGTTCGGGCGGCGGTGCGGGGGTTGACGATCGGGCGCAGCTTCGGCTCCACCTGCTCGCGCAGGTGCTCGTAGTCGGGCGGCAGCGAGAGCTTCTCGCCGAGGCTCTCCAGCGGCTCGTCCACGGTGAAGCCGGGCCCGAGGGTGGCGATCTCGAACAGCACTCCGCTCGGCTCGCGGAAGTAGATCGAGCGGAAGTAGAAGCGGTCGATGACCGGAGTGGGGGAGGCGCCGGCGGCGGCCGCCTTCTCGCGCCAGGCCTCGTGCTCGTCGATCTTCGAGGCCCAGGCGATGTGGTGGACGGTGCCCGCGCCCTGCAGCCCCGGCTCCGCGGGGGGCTCGTCGTACGCCCAGAGGCCGCCGCGGGTCTCGCCGCGCGCCTCCCAGCCGCCGCCGCGCTGCTCGAAGTCGAGCCCCTCGGAGAGAAGCTCGCTGGAGGCGTCGGGGTTGGCGCTGTAGGCGCGAGCGGCGTGGAAGCCACGCAGCGCCACCTCAGGGGAGATCTCCGGGTGCTCGGCGATCAGGGGCGGGTCCGGCACCTCGGTGACCAGCAACTCGTGCTCCAAGCCCTCGGGGTCGGCGAAGACCAGGCCCTCAGCCTCGTCCTCACCCTCGCCCTCTCGACGGGAGTCGACGCCGTTCGCCTCCAGGCGCTCCGCCCAGAAGTCGAGTGCCTCGGAGCCGGCGACCCGCCAGACGATGCGGTGGATCATGCCGTCGCCGGCGCGACCGACCGGCAGGCCGGGATACTCGAAGAAGGTGAGGTCCGAGCCGGCGCTGCCCTGCTCGTCGGCGTAGAAGAGGTGGTAGACGGTGGGGTTGTCCTGGTTGACGGTCTTCTTCACCAGGCGCAGACCGAGCACCCCCGCGTAGAAGTCGACATTGCTTTGCGCGTCGGCCGTGATCGCGGTGATGTGGTGGATGCCCTCGAGCTTGCTCGTCGTCATCGGCCGTCTCCTCTGTCGCGGGAAGTAATTGCACGTGCAACTATAGCACGGCGGCTGCTCGGCCGAGCCCTCGTCCATCCGGCCGCCCGGTCACCATCCCGCAAACACGGTCAAAACGCCTATCCGGTATTCGGCCGCGGGGCTAAAGGTTTGGGTCCGGCAGGCCGAAAAACTAGGTACGCCGAAAAATAAGTAGCCGGGGGAGGTTTCCTCACCCGCGCTCCGTTCAGAGGACATGCGATGAGAATGGAATCCCGCAGATTTGCCAGTAAGGCGGAGGTCGAAGAGGTCGACCTCGACGCCCTCGATACCGACCACGTGGTTGAGCTGGTCCTCGCGGTCGGCCGCCGCCTCGGGCTCGCACCGGCCGAGGAGATGGAGCGTCTGCAGTTGGAGGCGACCCTGCACTCGATAGGCCAGCTCGCCGAGCCCGACCGGGTGGCCGATGCCCAGTCCGTCTACGACGCGGCCATGACCGCCGCTCCCGAGGATGCCGACGACGTCTCCGACGTCGTGCGGGCGGTGGGCGAACGCTGGGACGGCCAGGGGCGCCCCGACGGCCTCAAGGGCGGGGCCATACCGCTGGCGAGCCGGGTCATCCTCGCCTGCGAGGTCTACGACGCCCTCACGGCCCGCCAGCCGGGCGGGGGCGGGATGACGCCGCTCGACGCCTGCCGCGAGCTGGTCGATCGTGCCGGCTCCCAGCTCGATCCGCTGGTGGTGGCGACCCTGATCGGGCACTTGCGCCGCACCCACGTGCTCTCGATCGTGGACCCCGAGGAAGCCGGGGCCGACGTTCAGTCCAGCGCAGCCTGGAGCGCCTCCTCCAGCTCCGCGTAGCGGAACTCGAAGCCGCGGTCGGTGGCCCGCCGGGGCATCACGCGGGCGCCACCGGCCACCAGCTCAGCCAGCTCGCCGCCGCGCAGCGCGGCGACCGCCAGCTTGGGGACCGGGAAGAGGGCGGGCCGGTGCAGCGCGGTGCCGAGAGCCTGCGAGAGCTCGCGGTTGGTGACCGGATTGGGAGCGGTCGCGTTGATCACGCCCGTGACGGAGTCGTTGTCGAGCGCCCACAGCAGGAGGGCGACCTCGTCATCGATGTGGATCCACGACATGAACTGCTCGCCGCCGGCGATCGGGCCGCCGAGGCCGAGCTTGAAGGGGAGCAGCAGCTGCTTGAGCAGGCCCCCGTCCTTCGACAGCACCAGCCCTGTGCGGACGATCACCGTTCGCATCCCGAGCCTCTCCGCGTCTCGCTCGGCGGCCTCCCACTCGATCGCCACCTCGGCGGCGTAGTCCTCGCCCGGCGGCGAGTCCTCGTCGACGATCGCGGCGCCGCGATCACCGTAGTAGCCGATCGCCGACTGGCCGATGAAGACCCCCGGCCTCGCGTTCGCGGTCTCGATGCCCTGGAGCAGGTTGCGGGTGGAGGTCACCCGGCTCTCCTTGATGCGCCGCTTGGCACTGTCCGTGAGCCGCTGGTTGATCTCCTCGCCGATCAGGTTGACGACGCCGTCCACGTGCTCGAGCGCCTCCGCCGGCGGGCGCTCGCCGCTCGGGTTCCAGGCGTGCCAGCGCACGGTCGGGTTCTTTGGCCGGGCCTTCTCCGGGTCGCGGGTGAGGCCGACGACCTCGTCGCCTCGGGCGAGCAGCGCGTCGCAGAGGGCCGACCCGATCAGGCCGGTGGCGCCGGTAACCAGGACCCTCACTCGGGCGCGCTCCCGTCGCTCTCAGGCGGGGCGCCGTCGCCGTCGGGCGCCGCGGCGCCGAAGATCTCGAAGGCGCCGGTGTCCTCGGAGACGCGTGCGAGGCCCTGGTTCTTGGCCTCCTGCACGACCGCGCGCGCGACCGCTGGGGCGACATCCCTGTTGAAGACGGAGGGGATCACGTAGTCCTCGGAGAGGTCGTCGTCGGTGACCACCTCGGCGATCCCCTTGGCGGCGGCGAGCTTCATCGGCTCGGTGATCCTGGGGGCGCCGGCGTCGAGGGCACCGCGGAACATGCCCGGGAAGCAGAGCACGTTGTTGATCTGGTTGGGGTAGTCCGAGCGGCCGGTGGCCATGATCCGGACGTAGGGCTCGGCCTCCTCCGGCATCACCTCGGGGGTGGGGTTGGCCATGGCGAAGACGATCGGGTCCTTGTTCATCTTCCCCAGCGAGGCCGCCTCGATCAGGCCCGGGCCGGAAACGCCGATGAAAAGGTCGCAGCCCTCGATCACATCGTTGGGGCCGCCGCTGTGCCGCTCGGGGTTGGTGTTCTCGGCGAACCAGCGCTTGATCTGCGGCATCTCGTCGTTGACGTAGTCCTCGCGGTCGACCGAGATCGCGCCGCGGCGGTCGCAGCCGATGATCTCGCTGATCCCGCACGCCTGCATCATCTTGCTGCAGGCGATGCCGGCCGCGCCGATGCCGAGCACCAGCACCCGCAGGCTCTCGATCGGCTTGCCGACGATCTTGAGCGAGTTGAAGAGCGCTGCCATGACCACGACGGCGGTGCCGTGCTGGTCGTCGTGGAAGACCGGGATGTCGAGCACCTCCTTGAGCCGCTCCTCGATCTCGAAGCAGCGTGGCGCCGAGATGTCCTCCAGGTTGATGCCGCCGAAGGTCGGCGCGATCAGCTTCACCGTCTCGACGATCTCGTCGGGCTCGTTGGTGGCCAGGCAGATCGGGAAGGCGTCCACGTCGGCGAACTCCTTGAACAGCATCGCCTTGCCCTCCATCACCGGCATCGCCGCCTCCGGCCCGATGTCGCCGAGTCCGAGCACGGCCGAGCCGTCGGAGACCACGGCGACCGTGTTGGCCTTGATCGTGTAGTCGAAGGCCTTGGTGCGGTCCGCGGCGATGTACTCGCAGACGCGGGCGACGCCGGGCGTGTAGGCCATGGAGAGGTCGTCGCGGGTCTTCAGCGGGTACTTGTTGTGCTGCTCGATCTTGCCCTTGCGGTGCATGGCGAAGGTGCGGTCGGTGAAGTCGAGGACCTTCGCCCCCCGGGTGGAGCCGATCGAGCGCAGGATCTTCTCCCACTGCTCTGCGCTGCTGGCGTCGATGGTGAACTCGCGCACCCGCTTGCCCTCGGCGCCGGCGCCCGGCACCAGATCGACGCTCTGCAGAGCCCCGCCCGCCTCGGCGATCGCCGCCGTGAGCTTGCCCAGGGGCTCCTGGCGAGCATCCAGCTCGACCCGCACGGTGACGCTGTATTGGGCGCTGGCGGCCATGGGGCCGCCCATCATAGGAAGTCGCCGGGGGCGCTCCGCCGAGCGCTCTACGATCAACGCATCGCCGCGACCAAGCAGAAAAAGCCCGCGCAGGCCGGGAAGAAGAACGAGGCCGCCGCGCAGAAGAGGGCGGGAGCCACCAAGAAGAAGGCCGCCACCAAGGGCGAGCTCTTCCTGATCGACGGCAACAGCCTCGCCTACCGCGCCTTCTTCGCTCTGCCTGAGTCGATCGCCACCCACGACGGGAGACCGACGAACGCGATCTACGGGTTGGCCTCGATGTTCGCCAAGATGCTGATCGACCACAGGCCGAGGGGCGTGGTGGTCGCCTGGGACGCGGGCTGGTCCGGCCGCGAGAAGACCTACGAGCCCTACAAGGCCGAGCGGAAGCCGCGGCCGGACCTGCTCTCCGAGCAGTGGCCGCACCTGATGCCGCTCGCCGAGGCCTTCGGCTTCACCAACGTCAGGGTCGAGGGCTACGAGGCCGACGACGTGATCGCCTCGATGACGAAGCGCGCGCGCGAGCGGGGGATCGAGGTGATGGTCGTCTCTGGCGACCGCGACGTCTACCAATTGGTCACCGACGGGGTGCGGGTGATGACGACCTCGCGCGGGGTCACCGACACCAAGGTCTACGACCGCAAGGGCGTGATCGAGCGCTACGGCGTGCCGCCGGAGCTGGTCACCGATCTGATCGGCCTCAAGGGCGACACCTCGGACAACATCCCGGGCGTCCCGGGGATCGGCGACAAGACGGCCGCGCAGCTGCTGCAGGAGTTCGGCTCGCTCGAGGAGGTGCTCGCCAGTGTCGACAAGATCTCGGGGGCGAAGCGCAAGGAGAACCTCACAGAGCACGCCGAGGACGCGCGCATCTCCAAGCAGCTGGCGACGGCGGTCACCGACATCGACTTCCAGCTCGACCTGGACGAGCTCATGTCAAGGACCATGGATCGCGGCAGGCTGCGCGAGGTGGCGCGCGAGTTCGAGCTGCGCCAGATCGTCCTCCGGCTCGAGGAGGAGCTGGGAACCGACTTCGTCCCCGAGGCATCGGTCGAGGAGGAGCTCGACGTCAGCGCCGAGCGGGGTGCGATCGCCGACCTTGCCGAGGGAGAGGTGGCGCTGGCGATGGCCGACGGGACCTGGGCCGCCGCCGATGCAAAGCGGATCGTCACGGGGGAGGCCGAGGACCCGGACGCGCTCGTCGCCGAGATCGGCGATCGCCCGCTGATCGCCCACGACATCAAGAGCCTCGGCGGCGGCGCCAGCCACGGGCTGCTCGCGACCGTCGGCGAGGGCAGGCTGCGGCTGCGACACGACACGATGGTCGGCGCCTACCTGCTCGACCCGGCGCGCCGCACGTACGACCTGGTCGACATCGCCGCCCAGCGCGGGCTTGCCGCCACTCCCCAGGCCGGCGAGGGCGGCGAGGACGGCGGCGAGGGCGACGGGCAGCTGGAGCTGGGCGAAGAGCCGCCGCCCGATCCCGCCGCCGAGGCCCGCCTGGTCTGGGAGATCGCCAAGCGCCAGCGCGCCTCGATGAAGGAGGCGGGTCTCGAGAAGCTGATGGACGAGGTCGAGATGCCGCTGGTCGAGGTGCTGGCGGAGATGGAGCGCGTCGGGGTGATGCTCGACGCCAAGCGCCTCGCCGAGATCGGCGAGGGCTTCGAGCAGCGGATCTCCCACCTTGAGGCCGAGATCTTCAAGCTCGCCGGGCACGAGTTCACGATCGGCTCCCCGCAGCAGCTCGCCGAGGTCCTCTTCGACGAGCTGAAGCTGACCAAGAAGCGCCGCGGCAAGACGGGCTTCTCCACCGACGCCCGCGTGCTCTCACAGATCCGGGACGAGCACGAGATCGTCGGAAAGGTCGAGGTCTGGCGCGAGCTGACCAAGCTCAAGAGCACCTACCTCGACGCGCTGCCCGAGTTGATCGACCCCGAGACGGGGCGCATCCACACCACCTTCAACCAGACCGCGACCGCGACCGGGCGCCTCTCCAGCACCAACCCGAACCTCCAGAACATCCCGATCCGCTCCGACGAGGGCCGGCCGATCCGGTCCTGCTTCGTGGCGCCGCGCGGCCACCGGCTGCTCTCGGCCGACTACAACCAGATCGAGCTGCGGATCCTCGCCCAGATCGCCGGCGAGGACGCGCTGCGCGAGATCTTCGCCCGCGGTGAGGACATCCACACGGCCACCGCCGCCGAGGTCCTGGGCGCCGACCCGAAGAAGGTCAGCCCGGCGGATCGATCGAAGGCGAAGATGGTCAACTACGGCATCGCCTACGGGCTCTCGGCCTACGGCCTCGCCGACCGGCTCAACATCGAGCAGGAGGAAGCCGCGGCCTACATCGAGCGCTACTTCGAGCGCTTCCCGAAGGTCCGCAAGTACATCGAGGAAACGATCGCCGCGGCCAAGGAGGACGGCTACGTCTCGACCCTGCTCGGCCGCCGCCGCCCGATCCCGGAGTTGCGCTCCGGGCGCCCACAGGTCCGCAGCCAGGGCGAGCGGCTCGCGGTCAACATGCCGATCCAGGGCACCTCGGCGGACATCATCAAGATCGCGATGGTGCGAGCCCACGACGCCCTCAAGGAATCCGAGCTGGTCACCCGCCTCGTGCTCCAGATCCACGACGAGCTGCTGTTCGAGGGACCGACCGCCGAGATGGAGGCGGCCGCCGAGCTGGTCGAGGCCGCGATGTGCGGCGCCTTCGAGCTAGACCCCGGCCTCGCGGTCGACATCGGGGTCGGCAAGGACTGGCTCGCCGCGAAGTAGGGGGGCCGCCGCGCCGATCGCGTGGACGCCGCCGTCGACGTGGAGGATCTCGCCGGTGATCGCCCGCGCCAGGTCGGAGAGCAGGAAGCAGCGCGGCGTCGGCGACCGGGGCCGGGTCGTCGACCTCCCAGCCGAGCGGCGCCTGCTCGGCCCAGATCTCGATTCGAGGTCGTCGAAGCCGGGGACGCCGGCGGCGGCGAGCGGTGCGGATCGGGCCCGGCGGAGACGAGGTTGACGCGGACGCCGCCGCGGGCCGAGGTCGCGCGCGAGGTAGCGGCTGACCGACTCCAGCGCCGCCTTGGCGACGCCCATCCAGTCGTAGGACGGCCAGGCGACGGTGGCGTCGAAGTCGAGGCCGACGAGGCTGCCCCGCCGCCCGTCGCTCCATCAGCGGCACCAGCGCCGCGGCCAGCGCCTTGAGCGAGTAGGCGCTGGTCTCGAAGGCGACCCCGGCGCTCTCGCGCGGGGTCGTCGAGGAAGTCGCCGCCGAGCGCGTCGGCGGGGGCGAAGGCGATCGCGTGCACGGCGCCGTCGACGCGGCCCCAGCGCTCGCGCAGCTCCTCGCGCGAGCGCCGCGATGTCCTCGTCGCGTTGACGTCGAGCTCGAGCACGTCGGGCGAGCCGGGCAGCCGCGCGGCGGACGCGCTCGGTCATCCGCTCGACCCGGCCGAAGCTGGTCAGCAGCACCTCGGCGCCCTGCTGCTGGGCGCGCTCGGCGATCGCGAAGGCGATGCTGCGGCGGTTGACGACCCCGGTGACGAGGATCCGCTTGCCGGCGAGGATCACAGGTAGACCTGCTCGGGCGCGCGCGGCCGCCGGCGCGGCTGCGGCCGCGCGGCGCCAGACGACCCGGACCTTGGCCAGGGCGACGACCTCCTCGCGCTGGTTGACGATCTTCCAGGCGAAGACGAGCCAGGCCGTCGCCGGCGTCGAGCTCGCTTCTTCGACTCGAGCTCGCCCTCGACGTGGATCGTGTCGCCGATCCGCACCGGCCGCTTGAAGGCGACGCGCTCGAAGCCGCGCAGCGCCAGCACGCTGCTCGGGGTCGAGCGGCACCAGGCCGACGCGTAGGAGAGCAGCAGCATGCCGTGGGCGATGCGGCCGTTGAACTCGCTCTCGGCGGCCCACTCGGCGTCGGTGTGGAGTGGGTGGTGATCGCCGGTGAGGGCGGCGAAGGAGACCAGGTCGGTCTCGGTGATCGTGCGCCCCTGCGTGCGGAAGCGTGCGCCCGGCCTCGAGCCGATCGAAGTCGCGCGAGAGGATGCTCGCCTCATCAGCGTGGCCTCCTTGCTGGGTCATGTCTGCTGAAGTCGCCCTGGATGCCGAAGTGGGCGCGCAGCGAGCACGGGCGATCTCCTGCGGTCGCCCGCCGTGGCCGAGGCGGAGGGGTGCAGCCCGTCGGCGGCGAAGTTGGCGCGGATCGGTCGAGGCCGGGATGGCTCGGCGACCGTCGAGGCAGGGGACGCCGTGGCGGGCTGCGACCGTGCGGGTGACGTCGTTGAAGTCGGAGAGCGCCTTCGACCAGCCGGGCCTTGGTCCGCGGCCGCAGTGCCCATGAAGTGCCAGCTCTCGGGCGCGGTCGCGGTCAGGATCGCCGCCTCGGGCAGCGGCGTCGCGCAGGCGCCCGAGGATCTCCGAGAAGCCGCTCGCTCGTAGCCCTCGACGTCGGGCCGCGAGGTGAGCAGGACGTCGTTGGCGCCGCAGATCACGGTGATCAGGTCGGGCTCGAGCTCGAGGCGCGTCGGGATCTGCTCGAGCACCTCGGCGCTGGTCGCGCCGTCGACGCGCGAGGTTGCGGTAGCTCAGCTCGGGGTTGACCGGCGCAGCGCCGCGGCGAGGCGGTCGGGCCAGCGGCTCGCCGCTCGCCGATCGCGGCCGGCGGTGAAGCTGTCGCCGAGGGCGCGACGTAGGTGAGACGACGCCCCTGACGGCCCCGACGTCGGGGCGCGCCCAGCTGCTCGGCGAGGCGGGCACGCGCGTCGTTCCAGGGTGCCGTCACGGCATCCCATCGATCCCGCCCAGCGACCGTCAGCGCCCAGGCCCAGCCGGTCGCGGCTGCTAGCGCGAGGGCTCGATCACCTCGTCGACGAAGCCGCTGGCGGCGGCGGCGGCGGCGGTCAGGTGCTCGTCCGCGTATGCCGGAGTCGGCGAGCTCGTCGCCGTCGGGCCGCCTCGGCCTCAGACGCCCGGCGGTGGACGATCCCGACCGCCTGGCGGGCGGCCATGATCCCGATCTCGGCGCCGGGCCAGGCGAAGACGACGTCGGCGCCGAGGTCCTTCGAGTTCATCGTGATCACGGCGCCGCCGAAGGCCTTGCGCAGGACCAGGGTCACGCTTCGGCACCGAGGCGCCGGCGAAGGCGCGCAGCAGCGAGGCGCCGTGGCGGATCACGCCGATCTCCTCCTGCCGCTTGCCGGGCATGAACCCGGGGGTGTCGACGAGGACGACCAGCGGCAGCCGGAAGCGGTCGCAGGCGGCGACGAAGAGCGCCGCCTTCTCGGAGGCGGCGGCGTCGATCACGCCGCCCAGCGACCGCGGCTGGTTGGCGACGAGGCCGACCGAGCGGCCCTCGAGGCGGGCGATGCCGGTGACCATGTTGCGGCGCCCAGCGCGCGCGAGAGCTCGAGGAAGCTGCCGCTCGTCGAGGATCGAGCGGGCGACGTCGCGGACGTCGTAGACCTTGCGCTGGCTCGCGGGCACGGCGGCGCCGCGGGTCGCGGCCGTCGGCGGCGCGACCGGCCGAGCAGCGCGCGGCGGCTCTCGCCGATCGACTGCGGCAGCAAGCCGAGCAGGTGGCGCGTCAGCAGGCGATCGCGCCGTCGGCGTCGGCCGGCGACGAGGTGGCAGACGCCGTTTCGCTCGTGCACGCGTGGGCCCGCCGAGCTCCTCCATGCTGATCTCTTCGCCGAGCGCCTCGCTGCACGACCTTGGGCCCGGTGAGGAACATCCGCGACTCGGCCGTCATCAGCGACGAAGTCGGTCAGCGCCGGCGAGTAGGCGCCGCCGCCGGCCGAGACTGCCGCTGACGATCGAGATCTGCGGGACCTTGCGCGAGAGCTCGACGCTGGCGCGGAAGATGCGGCCGTAGCCGGCGAGCGCCGCGTGGCCCTCCTGCAGGCGGGCGCCGCCGGAGTCGACGAAGCCGACCACCGGCGCGCCGGCGCGGCCGGCCAGCTCGAGCACCCGCACGATCGAGTCGGCGTGCGACCTCGCCCAGCGAGCCGCCGAGGAAGCGTCGGGTCCTGCGCGTAGCAGAAGACCGGCCGGCCGTCGATCTCGCCGGCTCCGGCGACGACGCCGTCGCCGGGCGCGCCGCGCTCGCCGATGCGGCGCGACCACGCCGTGCGAAGCGGCGCGAAAGCTGCCCGGATCGCAGAGCAGCTCGAGCCGCGTCCGCGGCGGCGGTGGCTCCAACTCCCTCGACTGAGGGGCGGGTGCGCCTCGAGCAGTCTCACTGGGTCGCCGTCACCGTCATCAGGGTCTCGCCACGCTCAGGCGCCGCCAGGCAGAGGACGGCGTTGTGGCCGCCGAAGCCGAACGAGTTCGAGATCCCGACCAGCGGCAGCGGCGAGCCGTTGCCGCGCGGCTCGAGCTCGCGCGCCCGCTGCGGCACGTAGTCGAGGTCGAGCCCCTCGTCGGGCTGCTCCCAGCCGAGGGTCGGCGGGGCGACCCTGCGGCGCAGCGACTCGACCGTCGCGATCGCCTCGACCGCGCCGGCGGCGCCGAGCAGGTGGCCGATCGCCGACTTGGTGGAGGAGACGGGATAGCTCGGGCGCCGCGTTCGCCGAGGGCCGCCTTCAGCGCCTCGGTCTCGGTGCGGTCGTTGAGCGGCGTCGAGGTGCCGTGGGCGTTGACGTAGTCGATCGTCGATCGGCCGTGAGGCCGGCGTCGGCGAGCGCCAAGCCGATCGCCCGGGCCGCCTCGCGACCGTCGGGCTCGGGCGCGGTCAGGTGGTAGGCGTCGGAGGTCGCGCCGTAGCCGAGCACCTCGCCGAGGGGCTCGGCGCCGCGCGCCGCGGCGCGCCTCGCCTCCTCGAGCACGAGCACGCCGGCGCCCTCGCCCATCACGAAGCCGTCGCGGCGGGCGTCGAAGGGGCGCGAGATGCCGGTCGGCGAGGTCGCTCCCATCGCCGTGAAGGCGGCGGTGGCCAGGCGGTGATGGGCGGCCTCGGCGCCGCCGGTCACGACGGCGTCGGCGTCGCCGGCATTCGATCATTCGCACCGCGGAGCCGATCGCGTGGGCTGCCGGCGGCGCAGGCCGAGACGACGCCGTAGGTCTGGCCGTGCAGGCCGTGGCGCATCGCCAGCGCGGCGGCGCCGGCGTTGCCCATCATCAGCGGGACCGAGAGCGGCGGACACGGCCTTGTCACCGCTGTCGCGCAGCACCTGCTCCTGGGTCTCGAGCGAGTCAGCCCGCCGATCCCGGTGCCGATCACGCAGCCGATCTCGGCCCGCGTCATAGGGCAGCTCGTCTGCCCAGCCGGCCTGGTCGAGCGCCTCGTCGGAGGCGGCGATCGCGAGCTGCGCGAAGCGGTCGGAGCGACGCGCCTCCTTCTTGCACAGGAAGTCGACGGGATCGAACTCGTCGCAGCGCCCGACGCCGTCCTCGATCCCGCACTCGCCGGCGGCCCAGCGCTCGATCAGCGCGTCGGACGCCGACGCCCGAGCGGGGTGACGGCGCCGTACGCCGGTGATGACGACGCGGCGCCTCATGCCTTGGTGACCACCAGGTCGATCACGTCGCCGACCGTCTTCAGGTCCTTGACGTCGTCGCCCTCGCAGGTCGACGCCGAACTCGTCCTCGACGATCTGGGCGAGCTCGACGAGGTCGAGCGAGTCGACGTCGAGGTCCTCGAAGGTCGCGTCGCGCGAGATCTGGTCGCGCTCGGCGCCCGAGCTCGGCGAGTCCGTCGAAGATCACCTTCTCGACGCTGTCGGTGGTTGCTTGCGTTGTCACTGCTTCTCCTTTCCTTGGTTTGCGGTCTCGGTCGGCATCGCCACCGAGAGACGTCAGGCGCTGAGGCCGCCGTCGACGGTCAGGGTCGTTCCGGTCACGTACGAGGCGTCGTCGGAGGCGAGAAAGCGGACGCAGGCCGCGATCTCCTCGGGGCGGCCCACCCGGCGCGCCGGGATCGCGTCCACGAGGCCGTTGCCGACGCCCTCGGTCAGCTTGGTCTCGACGAAGCCGGGGGCGACCGCGTTGACGGTGATCCCGCGCCGCGCGACCTCGACCGCCACCGTCTTCGTCATGCCGATCAGCCCGGCCTTGGAGGCCGCGTAGTTGGCCTGGCCGGCGTTGGCGCGCGGCCCGACGATCGAGGCGATGTTGACCACTCGGCCGAAGCGCGCCCGCAGCATCGGGCCGAGCGCGCGCCGGGTCGCGCGAAAGGCCGCCGAGAGGTTGGCCTCGATCACCCTGTCCCAGTCCTCGTCGCCGATCTGCGGCGCGAGCCCGTCGGCGCGGACGCCGGCGTTGTTGACCAGCACCAGCACCGGGCCGAAGCGCTCCTCGAGGGCTGCGAAGACGGCCTCGAGCTGGCCGGCGTCGGTGATGTCGCCCTGCACGGCGACGGCCTCGCCCCCGGAGTCCTCGGCGCGCTCGACCACGCTCGCGGCGCCATCGGGGTCGCTTCGGTAGTGGACGCCGACGGACCAGCCGTCCTCGACGAGGGATGCGGCGACGGCGGCGCCGATACCGCCCGAGGCGCCCGTGACCAGCGCGCAGCCGTCCCGCACAGGGGGGTCCTGGGTCGGCATGGCGGTCGTGGTGGCCGCCTGATCAGCCATCGGCAGCGCCCCAGTCGAAGACGACGCCGCCCCAGGTGAGGCCGGCGCCGAAGGCCGCCGCCAGCACCGTCGTGCCGGCGGTGAGCCGACCCTCCTGCTTGGCGACGCCGAGCGCGATCGGGATCGTGGCGGCGGAGGTGTTGCCGAACTGGCGGCACGCAGTCGATCACCCGCTCGGCGTCGAGCGAGAGCTCATCGCCGATGGCGAGTGAGGATGCGGCTGTTGGCCTGGTGGTAGACGAAGATGTCGATCTCGGCGAGCTCGCGGCCCGCCGCGGCGGCGGCCTCGACGGCTGACCTCGGAGAGCCTGGCGACCGCGTGCCTGAAGGTGTCGTGCCCGTTCATGTGGACCAGGCGCTCGTCGGTGTCGACCCGGATCAGGTCGGCCTGGGCGCCGTCGGAGGCGAGGACCACTGGCCCCACCCGCCCCGGCGCCTCGGACGCTTCGACCACGATCGCCCCGGCGCCGTCTGCGAAGAGGCCGGCCGTGCGGCGGTCGTCCCGGTTGGTCACCCGGCTGAGCAGGTCGGCGCCGATCACCAGCGCGCGCTCGCAGCGGCCCGACTCGATCTGCCCGCAGGCGAGGGCCAGCGCAGAGAGAAAGCCGGTGCAGGCGGCACCGACGTCCATGGTGCCGGCGGCGCTCGCGCCCAACTCAGCGGCGACCAGCGGCGCCGCGTTGGGGATGATCTCGTCCGCAGTCATCGTCGCCACCAGCAGCAGGTCGATCTCCGCCGCGGCCACGCCGGCGTTGCTCAGGGCGCGCTCGGCGGCCCCGGCCGCGTAGGTCTCCAGGCGCTCGCCGGGATCGGCGATCCGCCGTTCGCGGACGCCGGTCCTGCTCTCGATCCAGCTGTCGCCGACACCGAGCCGGGCGGCGATCTCCTCGTTGGCGACGACCCGCTCGGGCAGCGCAACCCCGACCGAGGCCACGGCCGAGCCGCGCGTCATCGGCGGGCGCTCGCTCCGCAGCGGCGAGGCCGTCGCCTCGGGGATGGCGGTCTCAGGCACCGGCGGCCTCCAGTGCGTCGAGAGTCGTCGCCTCGGCGTCGGGAAGCGTTCGCCTGACCAGCCCCCTGAGCACCTTGCCGGGGCCGACCTCGACGAAGCGGCGGGCTCCGGCGCGTTGCAGCTCGACCAGCGTCTGGCGCCACCGGACGGGGCGCACGAGGGCCTCCGCCAGACGGCGGCGGATGTCGTCGAAGGGGGTGGCGGTGGTCGAGCAGAGCACGGTCGCCTTCGGGGGCGAGATCTCGATCGCGGCAAGCGATTCGGTGAAACCGGGAAGCGCGGTCTCCATCGCGGGCGAGTGAAAGGCGCCGGGTATGGGAAGGCCCATCGTCCGCGCGCCCGCCTCGCTCGCCTCGGCCTGGGTCGCCTCGATCGCCTCCTTCGGCCCGGAGAGGACGAGCTGGCCCGGCGCGTTGTCGTTGGCCACGGTAAGGCCGTGGCGGGCAGCCGCGTCCCGGGCGAACTCGTCGGCTCCGAGCACCGCGAGCATCGCGCCCTCGATCCCGGCCTCGGCCGCATCCTGCATCAGGCGGCCACGGAGCGCCGCCAGCCTGACGCCGTCCTCTTCGCTGAAGGCTCCGGCGGCGGCCAGCGCAGCGAGCTCTCCGAGCGAGTGGCCGGCCACCAGCTGGGGCAGCGGCCTGCCGGCGGCGATCCAGTGGCCGAGGCTGGCGCAGTACATCGCCGGCTGGATGAACCTGGTACCCCGGTCGAGCCCGTCGAACGGATCCTCGCCGACCAATTCGCGCGCCAGGGTCACGAGCTCGGGGCAGCTTTCCTCGGCGACCTCGCGCATGCCGGGCGTCTGGCTGCCCTGGCCGGGAAAGAGCAGCGCTTCACTGTCCGTTGCAAGCGGCACCGGCCCAAGCTGCCACGGAGCTGCCTTGCATTCCAGGGTCTTCGACCCTCAAACCCCCCTTCCGGGGGGAGCGGGACCGAAGGCGGGGGGGTGCCGCAAGGTGGTCCGGGCGGGTGGACCGGGGGAGTCTCAGGCGATCAGGCCGAGGCGTTGGGCGCGCTTGACCGCCTCGGCGCGGTTGCGCACCCCGAGCTTGCGGTAGAGCGAGCTCGTGTACTCCTTGATCGTGTGAGCGGAGAGGTGCAGCTCCGCGGCGATCTCTCGGTTGGTGGAGCCCGTGGCGATCAGGCGCGCCACCTGGCGCTCGCGGTCGGAGAGGCTCTGCTTGGGCCCGGCCTCCTCGGCGCCGAACACCTGCGTCCCGAGGGAGATCATCCGCACCGCGCGGACGATGTCCTGGGCGCCCCAGTCCTTGGTGACGAAGCCCGACGCCCCGGCGGTCCTGGCCACCGCGGGCGAGATCCTCCCGGCCCCCGAGATCAGCAGCACGCGCGTCTCGGGGAGCTCGTCGCGAAGCTCCTCGCACAGCTCCGCGCCCGACTGGTCCTCGATGAAGAGGTCGATCAGCGCCACGTGGGGCTGCAGGCGCCTGGCGGTGGCGAGGGCCTCCTCGGCGGTGGACGCGGCCCGGCACTCGGCGACCCAGGTCTGCTTCTCGAGCAGCAGGCGGAAGCCCCAGTGAACGACCTCATGGTCGTCGACCAGCAAGACCCGGAGCCCCTCGCCGGAGCCCATCAGCGGCCCTCGCGGGGCACGACGAGCCTCACGTGCCAGTGGTCGTCCTCGAGCGGCCCGAACTCGAGGATGCCGCCCTCCTGGACGGCTTCGAGGCTGAGCAGCTTCAATCCCATCCCTGCGCCGCGGCCCCCGGCGTGTGCGCCGTCGTTGACGACCTCCATCCGGAATGACTCGGAGTCGGCGCCGATCGAGACCTCGACGCGGGTGGGCGAGGCGTGCTTGTCGGCGTTGCGGATCGCCTCCCGCAGGACCGATTGCGTCAGGGGCTCGAGGGAGTCGGGCAGCGCCAGGCCCCGTGGCCAGACGAGCGCCAGCTCGGGCCGCCGCTGGCGAAGGTGGCTGAGGGCCTCGCGCAGGGTGGTGGTCGTCTCCTCGTCCGGCGGGGCGAGGGAGCGGTCGAGAGCAACCCGCATCTCCTGCAGCGCGTGGCGGAGCTCCTCGTGGCAGCGGCGCAGCTGCTCGGCGCTCAGGGGCTCCTCGGCGCCGAGGGCCAGCGAGAGCCCGAACAGTCTCTGCATGACGCTCTCGTGCAGGTCGCGCGTCAGCGCGATCCGTTCGGCGAGGCGCTTGGCGTGCTCCTGCTGGCGCGTCGCGCCCTCGACCCCGGCGGCAAGCGCCGCCAGTCGTCCGAGGGTGTGCATGCGGTGGCGCTCCTCCTCGGTCAGCTCGAAGGTCCCGCCGCCTCCTCGGTCCGCGATCATCACGCCGAGCCAGCGGCCGGCCGCCGAGACGGGGATGCAGGTCAGCGTCGTGATCCCGGCGAAGCGGGCATAGCGCGGCGGCACCTCCCGCTCCAGCTCGCCGGAGGTCTCGAGCACGCGATCCTCAGAGAGGGCGCGCTGCGCGATCGGCGTCTCCTCCAGAGTCGCCTCGACCCCGGCGAGCAGGCCATGGTCGATGCCATGCGCCCCGACCGCGCGCACGGCCTCCCTGCTGCGGTCATACAGCAGCAGCGCCGCCCTCTCCATCGAGGTGAGGCGACAGACCGCCTCGCAGACGCGGTCGTAGAAGGCGCTGGCCTCATCGCGGCTGTCGATCTCGCTGAGCAGCTCGACCAGCACGTCGAGCGAGTCGATTCGATCCCCGGATGGGGGGGTGATGCTCCTGATGCCGGGCTCGATGCCGCTGTCTACCCCCGCGCTCCTGCTGCGTTACCGGCCGTCGACCGACGACCCCGACATTTGGGGGGAACGACAGAGGGCGCCCCGCAGGGCGCCCTCTGTGAGGCGGAACCTCGGCCTGGCTACTTGACGAGTTCGATCTTGGTGAAGATCAGGCCGTCGCCGGTCAGCTTCATCTCTGCCTCGTGCACCGGCGTGCCTGAGGTGAGATCGCCGAGCGAGCAGGGCATGGCCGTCGTGCTCACCGTCGCCATCGTCCTCGCCCTCGTCCTCGCCGTCGCTCGGCTCGCCGTCGCCTGGCTCCTCGGAGCGGACCGCGGCGTCACCGGTCTCGCCGTCGCCGGGCTGGTCCTCGCCGTCACCCTGCTCGCCGTCGTGGTGCTCGCCGTCGTCGTTGTTGTCGCCCTCGTGCTCGTCCTCGTTCTCACAGCTGACCTTGGTCTGCTCGGTGACCAAGCCGACCACGTCGCCGCCGCCGAACAGCTCGATCCGAAGCACGTGGGTGTCGGCGTTGAAGTCCGCGACCACGCCGGCGTTCTCCTCGCCGTCCTCGATCCCATCGTCGTCGGTGTCGGGGTCGACGGGGTCGTTGCCGGTCTGGTCCTCGCCGTGGTTGTTGAGACCGTCGCCCTCGGTGTCCTCCTTGCCGTCGGGGGTGCCGTCGTTGTCGGTGTCCTTGTCGCCGGGGTTGGTGTGCTCGACCTCTTCGTTCTGGTTGTCGACGCCGTCCTTGTCGCCGTTCTCGTCACCGTCGCCGACGCCGTCGCCATCGCTGTCGGCGTTACGGGGGTCGGTGCCGGCCTGGAACTCGCTGCGGTTGCGCAGCCCGTCCTGGTCCTGGTCCTTGCGGGCCTGATTCACCTTGAGCGAGAGGCGATGCCGTTTCTCCCAGCGATCCGGGATCTTGTCGCCGTTTCGATCCTTGGCCTTGGCCGCGGCTGCCCCAGGCATGGCGATCAGCGCCAGCCCGAGAAGCGCCGCGAGCAGAACGCCCAACTTCACGCCTGTCCTCCGTGACATCTCGATTCTCCTTTCGGCAGCCGGGCGGTCTCGCTTGAGACCCCGGGCTTTGCGGCCCGCCCTCACGGACGGTGTGCCTTTGTCGAGTAGCTGTGGAATCAACACATCGGGCGCGACCAAGATCACGCCGCGCACGAACGCGCTCAGGTGGGCTCGTGGGGCTCCTCGCCGCCCCCGCCGCCGGGCTCCTCACCGCCGCCGGGCTCCTCGCCTCCACCACCCGGCGCCTCGCCGCCGCTCTCGTCGCCGCCGCCGTCCGAGCCGCCGCCGTCCGAGCCGCCCTCCGAGCCCCCGCTTCCGGAGCCGCCGTCACCCTCGTGGTGCTCGCCTCCGTCGCTGCCGGGCTGGTCGCCGCCGCCTCCTCTCGCCATGCTCGCCGCCCTCGCCGCCGGTCGATCCGGTCTGGTGCTCGGATCCGCCCGAGTCGCTCTTTCCGTCGCCGCGGCCGGCCTCCTGCTGGGATTTCATGGCGGCCGTCGCCGGATCCGTCCCTGCGCCCACCGTCGCGGCCGCCGTTCGACCCCTCGGTGGAGCTCTCGCCGGGCGCGTGCCTGGCCGCGGCCTGGGCCTGGGAGCTCGACTGGCCGGAGCCGTGCTCGTGCCCGACGGTGCCCGCCAGCACCGAGCCGCCGGCGACCACGACCACAGCCGCCACCTTGAGCGCGGCGCCACCGCCTCCGCCCGCGACCGCTGCGCCGATGCCGGCTCCGGCGCCGGTCGCTTCTCCCTGCCCGCTGGTGGCGAAGAGGTGGCGGACGACCGGCATCGGCAGCAGCGAGCCCATCGCCTCCCGAAGGGAGCGCCGGGCGCGGTAGATGAGCTGGCGGACCGCCCCGGGCGTTGTCGCCAATGCGGCCGCGATCTCCTCGTGGCTGCGTCCCTCCATCTCCCGCCGCACGATCGCCTCGCGCTGCGCTTCGGGCAATGCGCGAATCTCGTCGAAGAGCTGCTCGGCCCGCTCGCGCCGCTCGGCTACGTCAGGCGGGGTCGGAACGCCGTTCTGCTGCTCATCGAGCTGCTGCTGGGGAAGGGGCTGGACCCGGAGCTCGTTGAAGGCGGTGTTGCGGACGATCCGGAATAGCCAGGGGCGGAGGTTCATCTCCCCGCCCGCCTCGGGCAGGGCCGAATAGGCCTTCTCGAGCGAGCTCTGGACCACGTCCTCGGCTCGGTCGCGGGGAACGATCGCGCCGGCGTAGAGGACCAGCCCAGCGCGGTAGCGCCGGACGATCTCCTCGAAGGCGCTCGGGTGCCCGTCGCGGGCGAGGGCCGCGAGCCGCCGGTCGGGCTGGCTGCGCAGGACCGGGCCGGCGAGCGGCGCACGCTGGCGCGCGGTCGTTGCCATGCACCCAAAGCATCGGCAGGCGGCGGGGCGTGGCTTTAGACCGGGCGCGGTTTCTGGACGGAGGCGGCTGCTCGGCCTTCCGTGCGACGATCCGCTGTGGACCGAGGCCTCGCCGTGATCCTCACCGCCGCCGTGGGCGGGCTGGTCGCCGTGCAGGCGCCGATCAACGCCGGGCTCTCCCGCGCTACGGGCAGCCTCGCCGCAGCCCTGATCTCGTTCGCGGTGGGCACGGTGATCCTGGCCGCGATCGTGGTCGTCAGCGGGCAGGCCGACGGTGTCGCCTCGGCGGCTGGACGCTTCGTTGGTACTACCTGGTCGGCGGACTGCTCGGTGCTGCCTACGTCGACGGCGGCCCTGGTCACGGTCAAGTCGATCGGCGCCGGCGGCGTCGCGCGCGGGCGACGATCACCGGGCAACTCGACCACCGCGGTCCTGCTGGACCGGCTCGGCGTGCTCGGCCTCGAGAAGACCCCGATCAGCGCCGGCCGCATCGCCGGGTGTCGTCCTGCTTGCTGGCCGGCACCTACCTGATCATTCGCTAGCCGCGGCAGGCGGCGCACGGTAGGCTGGCCAGCAGACCGTCGGCCGGGGCGGAGTGGCCTTCGGCCCAATAGCTGGGGAGGATTGATGTCTCGATTCAGGATCGCCACCATCGCCGGTCTGGCCGCATCGCTGCTGCTGGCCGCAAGCGCGCAGGCCGTTTCGTTGAAGACGGGCGACATCCTGGTGGTCGACTACACGGGCTTCGATGGCAGCGGCGGGGTGATCAAGGTCAACCCGAAGACTGGCAAGCAGACGGCCGTCTCCAGCAACGACCAGCCGGTGAACCAGGGCTCGAGCGAGTTCTTCGGCAACCCCTGGAGCCTGGCGATCACTCCGAGCGGCCAGCTGCTGGTCGCCGACGGCGGCGCCGATGGCGGCGGAGTCGTCGGCGTCGATCCGGCCACGGGCAAGGAGTCGATCGTCTCCTCCGATAACCAGGCGATCAACTCGGGCAGCGCCTACTTCGGCTTCAACACCGGCATCGTGCGGCTGCCGAGCGGCCGGCTGGCCGTGGCGACCTCGAGCGCGACGAGCGGCGTGATCGGGGTCGACCCGAAGACCGGCAAACAGAGCCTGATCTCCACCAACACGATGACGGTCAACTCGGGCGTCAGCGAGTTCTTCAGCAGCCCCTACGGGCTGGCGACGGACGGTCGCGGCAGCCTGATGGTGGCGGACTCGGTGCATTCAGCGACGGGCGCGGCGGAATCATCGGCGTGGACCCGGCCACCGGCAAGGAGAGCGTGATCTCGAACAACCTTCAGCCGGTCAACGCCTCCAGCCAGCATCTCTTCCATGGCGGACCGAGCGACCTCGAGCTCTACCGGGGCACGCTCTACGTCAGCGACGGCGAGCGGTGGCGTTAACGGCGGCGCTGCCGCCGTGATCGGCGTCAACCCGAAGACCGGAAAGCAGCGCCTCGTCTCCGGCAATGCCCAGCCGGTCAACTCCTCGAGCCAGCTCTTCCACTACCCCTATGGGATGGCGGTCGAGCCGGGCGGGCGCATCCTGGTCGGCGACGAGTTCGCCTTCGCCGACCTCAACGGCGGCGTGATCGGGGTCAACGGCAAGACGCGGCAAGCAGAGCGTCGTCTCGAGCAACCTGCAGCCGGTGAACGCCGGGAGCAGCGACCTCTTCACCTATGTGGACGGTGTCCTCGTGGTCCCGCCGAGGTGCGGCGGGCAGTACGCGACCATCGTTGGCAGCTCGGGCAAGGACAAGCTCACGGGCACCAGGTTCCCCGACGTGATCGCCGGGCTCGGCGGGCGCGACAAGATCAGCGGTCTGGCGGGCCCCGACCGCCTCTGCGGGGGCAAGGGCCCCGACAAGCTCATCGGCGGCAAGGGCAAGGACAAGTTGAACGGCGGCAAGGGCCGCGACCAGCAGATCCAGTAGGCGCGGCTAGGCGGCGGCCTCGAGCGGCTCGCGCCGTTCGGGTGGCCGGGCGTGCTCGGCGGCCCAACTCGGCGGGGCGATGCGCAGGTAGTGATCGAAGGCCCAGTCGATGAAGCGCTGGCGGGAGCAGGCTCGGATCAGGGCGCGCTGAGCGCGGGCTGGGAGGCGGGGGAGGAGTCGTTGGGCGCGCAGCATCCAGCGAAACTTCCGCTCGTGCTCGTCGCTGAAGGCGGCGTAGTCGCGCAGCGCCTGATCGCGCGTCTTGCGGCCCTCGACCACCGCGCGCAGCTCGCGCCCGCAGGCGAGGCCGAAATAGAGGGCGGTTCTGATGCCCTCGGCGGTCAGCGGCAGGCAGTGTCCCGCCGAGTCGCCGGCGAAGAAGACGCCTGCGTCGGTGGCCGGGCGGATCTTGTGGGGGATCCAGTTGCCCTGGTAGCGAACCGGCGGCTGCTCCAGGTCCTCGGCCAGCAGCACGGTGGTGTCCTTGACGTGGAAGCCGGGGTCGAAGGAGCCGACGCCGATTCGCAGCTCGTCGTCGGCGGGGAAGGACCAGCCGTAACCGGCGGGGACGTAGCGGCGGTCGATCCAGATCTCGAGGTCGTCGCCGGCGTTCTCGGGATGGACCTCGAGGCCGCGGGACAGCGGCGCGTCGGGGGGCTGATAGCCCACGCCGTCGGAGGCCAGGAGCCGGCGCCAGCCGAGCGCATCGACCACCAGGGGCGCCGAGAGCGTGCCGCGGTCGGTCTCGACCCCGATCGAGCCCGTTCCGTTGCTCGCGGATGCCCGCCCCTCGACCTTGGCGGTCTCGAAGCGGGCGTCGCACTGGGCGTAGAGCAGCTCGCACAGCTCCCGGTAGTCGAAGGTGGAGAAGGTCCAGGGAAGCCGGTAGCGGCTGGTGCCGCGCGGGGTGTGGATGACCAGGGTGTGGAACTCCTGTCGCGCCGCCCCCTCCAGGCCAAGCACCTCGAGCCAGCCGGTGGGGATGCCGCAGGCGGACGTCTGGCGCTCGCCGATCTCGTAGCGGTCGACGATGAGAACGTCGGCGCCCGAACCCGTGAGCTCGCGGGCCACCGCCAGGCCGGCGAAGCTCGCCCCGCAGACGAGCACGTCGTGCTCGCCCTCCAGCGAGGTGCGCTGGGATCCCCGCTTCGTCGCACGAATGGGCATGCCGGGATGCTAGTGCTCCGCGCCTCCGAGATCCCGAGGGGTTGGTCGCAGTCAATTTGCGCCGCTCCCAGGTGCGGGAAACGCTCGAGCACCGGGCACGGGCCGGTCTGCCAAACTGTGCGGCTCGTGGCTGCTACGGAGACCGAGATCGCGTCGGACCCGCAGTCCGAGGCCGCTTCCGCGGCCTCGGGCGAAGTCCCTGCGCCCGAGGCGCCGGGGCTCGAGCAGGCGCTGATCGAGGTCGACGGCAAGCTCGTTCCCAACTACGACGCGACGATCCATCCCTTCGAGGAGGGCGACGTCGTCAGCGGCAAGGTCGTGCGCATCGACAAGGACGAGGTCCTGGTCGACATCGGCTACAAGTCGGAGGGGGTCATCCCCTCCAACGAGCTCTCCATCCGCAAGTCGGTGGACCCCGACCAGGAGGTCTCGCTGGGCGAGGAGGTGGACGCCCTGGTCCTCACCAAGGAGGACCAGGAGGGTCGTCTGATCCTCTCCAAGAAGCGCGCCCGCTTCGAGAAGGCCTGGCGCCGGATCGAGGGCGCCGCCGAGTCCGGCGAGCCGGTCATCGGAACGGTGATCGAGGTGGTCAAGGGCGGGCTCATCCTCGACTTGGGCGTGCGGGGCTTCCTGCCGGCCTCGCTCGTGGACATTCGCCGGGTGCAGAACCTGGACGAGTTCATGTCGGAGCAGCTCGAGTGCAAGGTGATCGAGCTCAATCGCTCCCGGAACAACGTCGTGCTCTCCCGCCGCGCCGTGCTCGAGGAGGCCCGTAAGGAGGTCCGCGAGGAGATCCTGGGCAAGCTCGAGCCCGGCCAGGTGGTCGAGGGCAAGATCTCCAACATCGTCGACTTCGGGGCGTTCGTCGATCTCGACGGCATCGACGGCCTCATCCACATCTCCGAGCTCTCATGGAGCCACGTAAACCATCCCTCCGAGGTGCTCTCGATCGGGGACACGGTGCGGGTCAAGGTGCTCGACATCGACCGCGATCGCCAGCGCATCTCGCTCGGGCTCAAGCAGACCCAGGAGGACCCGTGGCAACGCGTCCTCAACGAGTACAAGGAGGGCGACGTGGTCGACGGCAAGGTGACCAAGATCGTCGCCTTCGGCGCCTTCGTGCAGATCCTGCCCGGGGTCGAGGGCCTGGTCCACATCTCCGAGCTCGCCCAGCACCACGTCGAGAATCCGGCCGAGGTGGTGAAGCCCGGCGACGAGCTGCAGGTCAAGGTGCTCGAGATCGACGACACCAGGCGCCGCCTCTCGCTCAGCGTCAAGCGCGTCGAGGGGCAGGAGCTGCCGACGCGCGACCCCGAGGAGGCCGCTGCGTTGGCCGCCGAGGCCGGGATCGAGCCCTCGGCGCTGGGCGGCGAAACCGCCGAGGCGCCCGCGGCTGCCGGGGAGTCGCCAGCCCCGGACGAAGCGCCCGCCGCGGAGGAAGAGCCCACCGCGGAGGAAGAGCCCGCAGGGGAGGAAGCGCAAGCCGCGGAGGAAGAGCCCGCGGTGGAGGAGTCGTCCGTCGCGGAGGAAGCGGTCACTGCCGAGGAGCCCGCCGCCGAGGATGCCGAGGCGGAGCAACCCCCCGAGGAACCGGCGGAGGTCGAGCCGGCCACCGAGACCACCGACGAGCAGCCGGCCGCCCCGGACGAGGCCGAGGGAGACCGCGCCGGCGAGAGCGGTTAGGCCCGAGGCCCGTTGACGCGCGTCGTCGGGCTGACGGGGGGCATCGGGGCCGGGAAGTCGGAAGCGCTGGCGGCCTTCGCCAGGCTCGGAGCCGCCACCCTCTCCACCGACCAGGTGGTCCACGACCTGCTCGACACCGACGCGGTGCGGAAGCTGCTGGTCGAGCGCTGGGGGGCCGAGTTGGCGCCTGACGGCGACGTGGACCGCGCCGCCGTGGCGCGGATCGTCTTCGAGCGCCCCGAGGAGCTCGCCTGGCTGGAATCCCAGCTCCACCCGCGCGTCGGCGAACGCGTGCTCGAGTGGCGCGCGGAGCTGGGACCTGAGGCCGAGGTCGCGGTGATCGAGGTCCCGCTCCTGTTCGAGGCGGCGATGGAGGGCGCATTCGACGTCACCGTGGCGGTGGTCGCCGACGACGCCGTGCGCGAGCGAAGGCTGGCGGAGCGCGGTCAGCCGGGGCTCGCCGGGCGGTCCGATCGGCAGCTCGACCAGGGCGAGAAGGCCGTTAGGGCGGACCACGTCGTCCACAACGACGGCACCCTCGAGGAGCTGGAGCGCGAGCTGTCGAACCTGATGGATCGGCTGCGAGATCCCGCTGAGGCGAGCGGATGACCGCCCGGACCGCCCGCGCGCGGTCCAGGGGGTCGCGCTCCTCCCGCCGGGCGCCGGCCGGCGCCGGACGGCGCCCGTCGCGGCGCAGGCGCCGCGGCCACCGCGCCCTGGTGATCGCGGGCACCGTCTTCGTCGGCCTGGTGGTCGGCCTGGCGATCGCCAATCGCGAGCGGCTCAGCGAGACCCTGCTCGAGGTGACGCTGCCGCTGCGCCACGAGGACATCATCCGCCAGCAGGCCGCCGACAAGGGCGTGCCCGCCGACCTGATCGCTGCCGTGATCTACCGCGAGTCGCACTTTCGCGACCAGACCTCCTCGGCCGGCGCGCGCGGGCTGATGCAGATCACGCCGCAGACGGCCCAGATAATCGAGAGGCTCAGCGGCGGCAGCACCTTCACGCAGTCGGACCTGGCTGATCCGGACCTGAACATCCGCTACGGGACCTACTACCTGGCGTACCTGCTGGACAAGTTCGACGGCAACGAGATCGCGGCGTTGGCCGCTTACAACGCGGGCGAGACCAATGTCGCCGCCTGGGGAGGGTCGTCGCTCGGGCTCGACGACATCGAGTTTCCGGAGACGCGACAGTATGTCGAGGACGTGCTCGACAAGCGCAAGGAGTACCGCGACAAGTACAGGCACGAGCTGGGCCTCGACTGATCAGCCCAGGTGGCCTGGACGGGACCGACTCAATCGGGCCGGTCCGCCGCAACCACGACCGGGACTCGCTGCACCTCGTTGTTGGCGTAGCCGCCGAGGTTCCAGCGGGGCTCGAGCGGCTGCACGTTGCCGGCGCTGTCCGTGGCGCGGCAGCAGAGTTCGTAGGCGCCCGGCTCGGGAGGCTCCCACTCCGACTCCCAGGCGCGCCATGCCCATTTGGAGCGCCGCGGACCGAGCCGGGCGTCGCTCCAGCTGGCGCCGCCGTCGCTGCTCACTTCGACGCGCTCCACGGCGCCAAAGCCAGACCATGCGCGGCCATGGAGCGTGCATGCGCCCAGCCCGAGGGTGCGCTCCCGGGTGGCGAAGTCGGGGATGCCTGGTGGGACCATGAGCGAGCGCGGCAGCATCCGCGAAACCGGCGTGCCGTCCTCGTCAGGCGTTTGCCTCAGGTGGTAGCTGCGGGCCTGCTGGTATCCCCCGAATGGCTCGTCGAGCACGGTGATCCGCTCCAGCCATTTCACGCTGGCCATCCCGTACCAGCCCGGGACGACCAGTCGCAGCGGAAAGCCGTGCTGTGGCGGCAGCGGCTGGCCGTTCATGGCATGCGCCAGCAGCACCTCCTCGCGGAGCGCATCGGCCAGCGCGAGGCTGCGCTCGAACGGCTGCTCCTCGCCGTCCTCGATCCCGCGGTCGAGTCCGCGAAAGAGCACCTCGGCCGCGCCACCATTCGCCCCCGCCTCCTCGAGCAGGTCACGCAACGGCGTGCCGGTCCACTCCGCAGTTCCCACCGCCTCCAGCAGCCACGGTTGGCTCAGCGGCCGGGGCGAGAGCTGTGCGCGGCCGTTTCCGGCGCATTCCAACGTCACCGTGAGCGTCACCGCGGGTCGCGAGCGCAGCTCATCGAGCGAGAGTGAGAGCTCGCGGCTGACATGACCGCCCACGCTCAGTCGCCAGCTCGCCGGGTCGACCACCGGGATGTCGTAGTGGATCAACAGGTAGTGGAGTCCCGCCGGCGTCAGGTCATGTGAGAGCGCCTCGAGCGGCAGCCCGTGATTCCGCGCGGCGAGGCGCAGCTCGGGGAGCGTGATGCGGTCCGAGGGGTCTACGCCGGGCATTCGCCTACCCTCGCGTTGCCCGCCAGACCCAGAGCGCCATCAGGGGCTGCAGCGGCAGGCGCGCCCAGAGCAGCCAGCGGGGCACACGCTCGAGTCCGCGATGGAGCTCGGGGCGAATGGCCATGTCGACGTTGGCGGGATAGACCACCGCGAGCAGGCCCAGCAGCCACCACCGCGCCAGGGGCCGCGACCGCTCGCTGGCGACCGCCAGGCCCCCGGCGATCTCGGCGACGCCGGTGATCGCCACCGACTCGCGGTGGCGGGGGAGCTCCGGCGGCATCATCGCCTCATATTCGCGGCGGCGGATGAAGTGCATCGAGCCCGCAAGGACGAAGAAGGCCGTGAGCAGGCGCTGCGAGACGGTCATCGGGCGGACTCTAGCCACCCCGATGTGGCGCGGCCAGGGCGTCCGCTTCGGCTACGCTGGCCTGGCATGAACCGGGGAGCTCGGGGAGTTTGCGGGACCTTCACTGCGGGCGCGCTTTGCGCCTTGATGCTCTCTGCGCTCAGTCTGGCGCCGGCGGCCGGGGCGGTGAAGTCGCCCTCCCGCCGCGCTGGGGCCAGCATCGTCGGCGGGGGCGCGGCCAATCCGGCGAAGTGGGGCTTCGCGGTCGTCCTGCTGCGTGACGGCCGCTTCACCTGCGGAGGCTCGGTGATCGACGCCGACAAGGTGCTGACGGCCGCCCACTGCGTGCTCGGCGTGAGCGCCTCGCGCCTGGCGATCATCGCCAACCGGCCGAACCTGAAGGACCACTCGGTCGGCGAGCTGATCCAGGTGTCCGAGGTCGAGGTGCACCCGGACTTCCGCAGGACGGGCAGGCACGACCTCGCGGTGCTGACGCTGGCGCAGGCGACCACGGCGCCGGCGATCGCGCTTCCCACCGTCGGGGAGGACGCCGCCGCGACCGCGCCCGGCCATGAGCTCCGAGTGGCGGGCTGGGGGGCGAAGAATCCCGCGGGAACGAGACTGCCCGGGTTCCTCAAGCGGACCCAGGAGAAGGTGCGGCCGAGCCAGGTCTGCTCGAAGTCCTACGGCTCGATCTTCTCGGCCCAGTCGATGATCTGCACCCTGGGCCGCAGGATCCACCGCATTCATCGCCGCCCGCCGATCCACACCACCTCGTGCTCGGGCGACAGCGGCGGGCCACTTGTCGCGGGGACCCCGGGGGGCCCGCGTCTGGTCGGCGTCGTCTCCTTCGGTGGCCTGGTCTGCGGCGTGGCCAAGTTCCCGTCGGTCTACTCGCGGGTCGCCGACGGGCTCGAGTTCATCGCCGACGCGACCGCGTAGGGCCGCATTCAAGCGCGATTGCAGCTCGCTGACTCCGAGTCAGCCGGGACTACACTGGCGCCATCACCCAGCAGCCTTCGACAACCAAGCGGGCCAGCGAGCGTCGCCAACAGCTGCTGGAGACGGCGATCCGCATCTTCGGCGAGCGCGACTACGACGACGTCTCGGTCGACGAGATCGCCGATGCCGCGGGCGTCTCGCACGGGCTGATCTTCCAGTACTTCGGCACCAAGAAGGACCTCTACGTCGCCACGGTGCAGCCCGTGATCGAAGAGTTCCGGCGGCGAATCGCGCCTGACACGAGCCTGCCGGGGCCCGAGCGCCTGCGGGGCGCTCTGCACGCCTACGCCGAGCTCGTCTCCGAGCACTCCCGCGCCTATCGCTCGTTGATGACCGGGGCGAACCGCTTCCCCGAGGTTCGGGAGAGGCTGGAGAGGGCGCGCTGGGAGGGTGTCTCGCGGATCGCGGGGCAGATCGGGCTCGACCCCAATCGGCCCGACGTCCGGATCGGGCTGCGGGCCTGGATGGGCTATCTCGACACCGCGATGTTGGCCTGGCTTGACACGGGCGGCCTCGACCAGGAGACACTGGTCGAGATGATTGCCCGCGCCATGCGCGCCACGATCGAGTCGATCCCCGCCGCCGACGGCGGGCCGGGCTGAGCGCGGACACGCGGCGCAGCGCAACGCTCGCCGGGGCCTCCAGGCGCACCGCTATCGTCAGCGCGATGCCGAAGTTCAAGCTCAACTCCGCCTACTCGGCCACCGCCGACCAGCCGAAGGCGATCGAGGGGCTCGCCGAGGGCGTTGGCGCTGAGGAGCGTTTCCTGACGCTGCTCGGCGCCACCGGCACCGGCAAGACCTTCACCATGGCCGGGACGATCGAGCGTCTGCAGCGCCCGGCGCTGGTGATCGCCCATAACAAGACCCTCGCGGCGCAGCTCTGCAACGAGTTCCGCGAGTTCTTCCCCGGCAACGCGGTCGAGTACTTCGTCAGCTACTACGACTACTACCAGCCCGAGGCCTACGTGCCGGCGCAGGACCTCTACATCGAGAAGGACTCCTCGATCAACGACGAGATCGACCGCCTGCGCCACTCGGCGACCGCGGCGCTGTTCGCCCGCCGCGACGTGATCATCGTCGCCTCCGTCTCCTGCATCTACGGCATCGGCTCGCCCGAGCTCTACGCGGAGCAGATGCAGCTGTTTCAAGGTGGGGGAGTGGATCGACCGCGAGGAGGTGTTCCGCAAGCTGGTCGGGATGCAGTACCGCCGCAACGACACCAACCTCACCCGCGGCAGCTTCAGCGCTCGCGGCGAGGTGCTCGAGATCCACCCGGCCTACGCCGAGTCGGCCTACCGGATCCAGCTTTTCGGCGACGAGATCGAGGGCATCCAGCACTTCGACCCGCTCACCGGGGAGATCCTCGACGCGATCGACCACGTCTCGGTCTGGCCGGCGAGCCACTACGTGACCAAGGAGGAGACGCTGGAGCGCTCGGTCGAGGAGATCGAGCGCGAGCTCCGCAACCGGGTCGCCTGGTTCGAGGAGCGCGGCCAGCAGCTCGAGGCGCACCGCCTGCAGCAGCGCACCCGCTACGACATGGAGATGCTGCGCGAGCTGGGCTTCTGCCCGGGGATCGAGAACTACTCGCGGATCCTCGACGATCGCCCCGAGGGGAGCCCGCCGCACACGCTGATCGACTACTTCCCCGACGACTTCGTCGTCTTCGTCGACGAGTCCCACCAGACGATTCCGCAGCTCGGCGGCATGTACGAGGGCGACAGATCCCGGAAGCAGACGCTGGTCGACCACGGCTTCCGGCTGCCGTCGGCGATCGACAACCGGCCGCTCAAGTTCGACGAGTTCCTCGAGCGGATCGGCCAGATGGTGATGGTCTCAGCGACGCCCGGGCCCTGGGAGCGCGCCGAGGCGACCAGAACGGTCGAGCAGATCGTGCGCCCGACCGGCATCGTCGATCCCGAAGTGGTCGTCCGCGAGACGAAGAACCAGATCGACGACCTGATGAACGAGGTCAAGGCGCGCGCCGAGGCCGACGAGCGGGTGCTGGTGACGACCCTGACCAAGAAGATGGCCGAGGACCTGACCGAGTACCTGCTCGAGTACGGCTTCCGGGTTCGTTACCTGCACTCGGAGATCGACACGCTGGAGCGGATCCAGATCGTGCGCGACCTGCGCCTCGGCGAGTACGACGTGCTGGTCGGCGTCAACCTGCTGCGCGAGGGGCTCGACCTGCCCGAGGTCTCGCTGGTGGCGATCCTCGACGCCGACAAGGAGGGCTTCCTGCGCGGGGAGACGAGCCTGATCCAGACGATCGGCCGTGCCGCGCGGAACGTCCGCGGCCGGGTGCTGATGTACGCCGACAAGGAAACCGAGGCGATGCGCAAGGCGATTGCCGAGACCGACCGCCGCCGCGCGATCCAGCTCGCCTACAACGAGGCGCACGGGATCACGCCGGAGACGGTGAAGAAGGGCATCTCCGACATGGCCGAGTTCCTGGCGATGGAGTCGAACGCACCCCGCAGGCGCCGTCAGCGCCGCGACGAGACTGCGACCAAGACGCCCGAGGAGCTGGAGAAGCTCTGCGTGGAGCTGGAGGAGGAGATGCTCGCCGCCGCCGAGGACCTTCGCTTCGAGGAGGCCGCTCGCATCCGCGACGAGCTCAAGGAGCTGCGCGCCGACCTGGACGCGATCCGGGCCTAGCCGTTCGTTTGGGCGGGCGCCCCACCTCCCCCCGAGAAGGGTTAGGCTGCGCTCAGTCCGGTCAACGAGGGAACGGAGGGAGAATGAACAAGGCAGCTGCCCCGCAGCGGGTGACCCGCAGGGGGCTGACGATCGTCGCAATCGTCGCGCTCTTCGTCGCGGCGCTCGGGCTTGGAACCGCCGAGGGTGGCGGGTTCCTGAGCAAGGGCAAGGCCAAGAAGGTCTACCTGAGCAAGAAGTCCGCCGGCAAGTCCTACCTGAAGAAGCCGACGAAGCTGCAGGTGCCCGCCAGCACGGCGCAGCTGTTCCCGCCTCAGTCGACCTATCAGGACACCAACGCGGCCGCGGCCGGTGCCCATCACGATGCCGTCAACTTCGGCCACATCGGCTGGTCCTGGATCCTGCCGCCGTGGTACCCGGCGGGCAAGACCGAGAACGTGAAGATCTATTTCACGGTCAACGCGACCGGCTGCAACCTGAGGTTCGAGCCCAACTCTCTGTCGATCAACAAGATCGGCAGCAGCGTGAACGCCAGCCAGAACGACATCGGTAACCCGGGCGGGACAACGGTTTCCGCTCCATCGACCGGGAATCAGGTTGGCAGCGTCACCTGGACGATCCCCGGGACCGTGCAAGGCACCACCATCGGCCCAGGCACGTCCGTGCTGATGGGGACCTTCCGGAATCCATCGGACATAGCCGACACCTGTAACGCCGACATGGTCCTCAAGGGCATGGAGGTGAGCTGGTAGCTCCCAGCAGCGATGACTCGGCTTGGAGCGGGCCCGGCGGCGACGCCGGGCCCGCTTCGTCTGGGAGGCGGTGGACGGGTACGCTGACGGCGATGACGCCGAGCGAGCACTCGGAGGAGCTGGCCAAGCGGACGGCGCAGCACGTGCGCGACCTGGTCGCTGAGGCCGAGGCCCACGCGGAGGAGATCAGGCGCAGGGCCGAGGCCGATGCATCCGAGATCCTGCGCGGGGCGAAGCGGGACGCCAACGCGGTGATGGAGCAGGCTCACCGGGAGGCCCGCGAGCTGCGCGAGGCAGCTCCGCAGCCGCCGCCGCCCGAGCCGCCCGCCGCGCCGAGCCGCCCCCGCTCGAGCCGCCGCCGCCCCCGCCGGCTCCGCCTGCGATGGCATCGCCGCCGGCCTCAGGCGATGAGCAGGCGGCTCGCCTGGTGGCGATGAAGATGGCGGTGGACGGCAAGGGGCGGGATGAGATCGCCGCGGCGCTCAACGGGCGTTTTCAGCTCGCCAACCGCGATGCGATCCTGGACGACGTTCTGAGCAGGGCGGGGAGAAGCTAGGGGGCCTGCGGGATGAGCGCCAGGCGGCTGGCCGCCGTGGCGGCGTTGGCGATCGGAGCCGCCACGCTCTGTCTGACCGTGGTCGCGGTCCTGGACGAGCTCGGGCGAGGCCTGGTGATCGCCGCCAGCGCGATCGGCGCGGCCGGCGCCTGCTGGTACGGGATCGTGCGCAGGGGCGTTGCGCGCCTGGTCGGGCTCGGGATCGCGGCGGCTCTCGTCGCGGTTGCGGCCGTTGCGTTTCTCGGCGGTGATCACGTGCTCGAGGGCGCCCTGGTCCTTGGGGGCGCCGCGATCACGACCGCCGCCGCGGAGGCCGCCTTCCGCGTGCGCACCCCGCTGCCGTCCCGGCCCGCCCCGAGCAGGCCGGTCGTCTTCTGGAACCCGAGATCGGGTGACGGTCGGGCGCAGCGGGTGGGGCTGGCGGACGAGGCCCGGGCGCGCGGGATCGAGCCGATCGAGCTCGAGCCCGGAGCGGACCTGGAGACCCTGGTGCGCTCCGCGGTGGCCGACGGAGCCGACGCGATCGCGATGGCGGGTGGCGACGGATCGCAGGCGATCGTCGCCTCCGTTGCCGCCGATCTCGGGCTGCCCTACGCATGCATCCCCGCCGGGACGCGCAACCACTTCGCGCTGGACCTGGGCGTGGATCGAGACGACGTGGTCGGCGCCCTCGACGCCTTCGTCGACGGCGGCGAGCGGCTGGTAGATCTCGGCGAGGTCAATGGCCGCGTCTTCGTCAACAACGTCTCGCTCGGCGTCTACGCGGAGGCCGTCCAGCGCGGCGGCTACCGGGACGCCAAGCTCCGCACCCTGCTGGACACCGTGCCCGACGTCGTCGGGCCCGATGCCGATCCGCCCCGCCTCAGCTGGACGGGCCCCGGAGGGCACGAGCACCGGGGTGGCGCGGCGATCCTCGTCTCCAACAACCGCTACCGGCTGGGCAAGGTTCTCGGCTCCGGCACCAGGCCCAGCATCGACGACGGCCTGCTCGGGGTGGTCGCCGTCGGGGCGCCCCTGGGACCGCCCGGGGGCGGCCGCGTGCCGCAGCGGCCCTGGCGGGAGTGGACCGCTCCCGAGATGCGGGTCAACGCGGACGCGCCGGTGCCCGCCGGAATCGACGGGGAGGCGGCGATGCTCGAGCCGCCGCTGAACTTCGGGATTCGCCGGGGCGTGCTCAAGGTGCGCGTCTCGCGTCGCCACCCCGGCTCCTCGCCCTCGGCGCGGGAGCCCGAGAGCCCGTGGGAAGCGGTTCGGCGCCTGGCGGCGATCGCCGCCGGCGCCGACGGCCGCTGAGCGCTTGGCCAAGCACGGAATCGAGCCCGGGCTGCCACCCTGCTGCGATGCTCGCGGCGGCATACGGACACCTGCTGCGGATCCCGCGCGCCCGGGTGCCGCTGTTCGCCTCGATCGTCGGCCGCCTGCCGATCGCGACGATCGGGCTGGCCTCGATCCTCTTGGTCCAGTCGACCACGGGCTCCTTCGCCAGCGCCGGAGCAGTCGACGCCTTCGCCACCCTGGGAGCGGGCTTCGGGCTTCCAGCCCAGGGCCGGATCATCGACCGGCTGGGCCAGACGGCGGTCCTGATCGTGACCACGGTCGTGCAGACCGTCGCCCTGGTCGGCCTGGTCGTGGCCGCCCGCGGCGACGCGCCGGTGGCGGTCCTCTGTGCCATCGCGCTGGTGGCCGGCGCCACCTTCCCGCCGATCTCCCAATGCATGCGCGTGCTCTGGCCGACCATGGTCGGCGGCGAGCAGGACCTGCACTCCGCCTACGCGCTCGACGCGGTGATCATCGAGGTGGTCTTCATCACCGGGCCGCTGATCGTCGCCGCGCTGGCGGCGGCGATCTCGCCGAGCGCGGCCATCCTCGGCGGCATCGCCCTGACCCTGATCGGAGTCGTGCCCTTCGCCGCCTCGCGGGCATCCCGCGAGTGGCGGCCCGAGCGCTCGGGCCCGGGCCACTGGGCGGGACCGCTGCGCTCGCCCGGGATCTGGGTGCTGGCGGCCGGCGGCGCCGGGCTCGGCTGGGCAAACGGGGCGCTGGCGATCGACCTGACCGCGTTCGGAAGCGAGCACGCCTCGCCCGAGATCGCGGGCCCCCTGATCTCGATCCAGGCGCTCGCCAGCCTCGTCGGCGGGCTCTGGTACGGCGCGCGGAGCTGGCGCTCGCAGCCCTCCGAGCGCTACGCGCTCTTGCTCGGGCTGCTGGCGCTGGGGTTCGCACCCCTGATCTTCGCCCAGAGCGTGGCGGCGATGGCGGTGCTGATCGTCCTGGCCGGCTTCCCCCTGGCGCCGGCGACGACGGTCGAGTTCGTCCTGGTCGACCGCCTGGCGCCACCGGGAACGTCGACGGAGGCGTTCGGCTGGGTGCTGACGGCGACCGTGGTGGGCTCGGGCATGGGCGCGGCCGCCGCCGGCGCGATCGTCAACCAAGGGCAGGTCGAGCTCGGCCTCGTGGTCGCCTTCGCCGGCGGCCTGGCGGGCGCCGCGGTGGCGATTCTCGGCCGTCGGCACCTGCGCTCGGCACCTGCGGAGGGGAACGTCCGTTCGGCTCCTAGAATCGACTGAATGCCGGCGAGCGACCGGATAGTCGTTTCAGGGGCGCGCGAGCACAACCTCAAGGGCATCGACCTCGAGCTGCCGCGCGACGCGCTGATCGTGATCACTGGGCTTTCGGGCTCCGGCAAGTCGAGCCTCGCCTTCGACACGATCTACGCCGAGGGCCAGCGCCGCTACGTCGAGTCGCTTTCCGCCTACGCGCGTCAGTTCCTGGGACTGATGGAGAAGCCCGACGTGGACTCGATCGAGGGGCTCTCGCCGGCGATCTCGATCGACCAGAAGACCACCTCGCGCAACCCGCGCTCGACAGTGGGCACGGTGACCGAGGTCTACGACTACCTGCGCCTGCTCTGGGCCCGTGTCGGCCACCCCTTCTGCCACAGCTGCGGCTCGCCCATCGAGGGGCAGTCGGTCGAGCAGATCGCCGATCGCGTGATGACCCTGGACGAGGGCGCCCGCTTCATGGTGATGGCGCCGGTCGTGCGGGGACGCAAGGGTGAGTACGCGACGCTGTTCGAGGAGATGCGCAAGGAGGGCTACGCGCGCGCCCGCGTGGACGGGGAGCTGCGCCGGCTCGACGAGGAGATCGAGCTGGACAAGCGATACAAGCACGACATCTCGGTCGTGGTGGATCGGCTGGTGATGAAGTCGGACCTGCGCAAGCGGCTGACCGAGTCGATCGAGGCGGCAGCCGCCCTGGCCGAGGGGATCGTCGAGGTCGAGGTGCTGAAGGCAGGCGGCGCCGGGGAGGCCGACCTGGACGCCGAGCGCTCGGGCGAGCCCGCTGGCGTTCGCGGCGCCACGGGGGCCGGGGAGCTCCCGGAAGACGTGGCCGAGCGGCAGACCTACAGCGAGCGCTTCGCCTGCCTCAACTGCGGCAGCTCGATGCCGGAGCTGGAGCCCAGGATCTTCTCCTTCAACTCGCCGCACGGCGCCTGCGAGCGGTGCCATGGGCTGGGCTTCCAGCGAATCGTCGACCCGGAGCTGGTGGTCCCCGACCCGACCCTGTCGCTGGCGGAGGGCGCCCTGCAGCCTTGGCGAACCGGCCATTCGCGCTACTGGAAGCGGCTGGTGGAGGCGGTCGCGGACGCCTACGGGGTGGACATCGATGCCCCCTGGCAGGAGCTCCCGGACGACGAGCGCAAGACCTTCCTCTACGGCACCGGCTCCGAGCGCCACAAGGTCACCTACTCGAACCGCTTCGGCCGCCGACGGTCCTACTCGGTCCGCTTCGAGGGGATCGTCAACAACCTCGAGCGCCGCTACTCCGAGACGGACTCCGACGGCGTTCGCGAGCGCATCGAGGGCTACATGGCGGAGCAGCCGTGTCCCGAGTGCGGCGGCGCCAGGCTGCGTCCGGAGAGCCTCGCCGTCAAGATCGGCGGCCTCGGCATCCATCAGTACACCGAGATGTCGGCGCGGGCGGCGCTGGAGTGGATCCGCGGGCTCGAGCTGACCGAGACCGAGCGGGCAATCGCCCGGCTGCTGGTGCGCGAGATCGAGGAGCGCCTCGCCTTCCTCGACAACGTCGGTGTGGGCTACCTCTCGCTGTCGCGCTCGGCGCGGAGCCTGTCCGGCGGCGAGGCCCAACGCATCCGGCTCGCGACCCAGATCGGCTCCAGCCTGGTCGGGGTCCTTTACATCCTCGACGAGCCCTCGATCGGCCTGCACCAGCGCGACAACGCCAAGCTGATCGCGACCCTCGAGCGCCTGCGCGATCTCGGCAACACCGTGATCGTGGTTGAGCACGACGAGGGCACGATGCGCGCCGCGAACCACATCCTCGACCTCGGCCCGGGCGCCGGCGAGCACGGCGGCCACGTCGTCTCGGAGGGCTCCCCGCAGGAGATCGAGGCCGATCCGGCATCCCTGACCGGCCAGTACCTGGCCGGCAACCGCTCGATCCCCGTCCCCGAGGCGCGCCGGGAGCCCCGCGGCGGGCTGGTCGTGCGCGGTGCGCGCCAGCACAACCTGAAGAAGATCGACGTCTCCATCCCGCTGGGCGTCTTCTGCTGCGTCACCGGCGTCTCGGGCTCCGGCAAGTCGACCCTGGTCAACGAAACGCTCTACCCCGCGATCGCCAACCGCCTGCACCAGGCGAAGCTTCGCCCCGGCGCGCACGATCGCATCGACGGCACCGAAGAGGTCGACAAGATCATCAACATCGACCAGGCGCCGATCGGGCGCACGCCGCGCTCGAACCCGGCGACGTACACCGGGGTCTTCGACCACATCCGCCAGCTCTACTCCCAGACCCGCGAGGCGCGGGCGCGCGGCTACAAGCCCGGGCGCTTCAGCTTCAACGTCAAGGGAGGGCGCTGCGAGGTCTGCCGGGGCGACGGCCAGATCAAGATCGAGATGCACTTCCTTCCCGACGTCTACGTGCCCTGCGAGCAGTGCCATGGGCGCCGCTACAACCGCGAGACGCTCGAGGTCCGCTTCAAGGGGCGCAACATCGCCGACGTGCTGGAGATGTCGGTCGGGGAGGCCTGCGAGTTCTTTCGCGACATCCCCAAGATCGCTCGCCGCCTGGTCACCCTGCGCGACGTCGGCCTCGACTACATCCGCCTGGGCCAGCCGGCGACCGAGCTCTCAGGGGGCGAGGCCCAGCGGGTGAAGCTCGCCACGGAGCTCTCCAAGGTGGCTACCGGCGACACCCTCTACATCCTCGACGAGCCCACCACGGGGCTGCACTTCGCCGACGTGCAAAGGCTGCTCGACGTGCTCGACCGCCTGGTCGAGGCCGGCAACACGGTGATCGTGATCGAGCACAACCTCGACGTGATCAAGACCGCCGACTCGATCATCGACCTCGGCCCCGAGGGCGGCGAGGAGGGGGGAGAGGTGGTCGCCACCGGCACCCCCGAGCAGGTCGCCGCCCGGCCGGACTCATACACGGGGCAGTACCTGTCGGCCATCGTCGAGCCCGAGGTCAGGGTCCGGCGCGCCGGCAAGCGCAAGACAGAGTCGGTCGCCGCCTGAGGCACTCGACGTCAGCTCGGCTCGGTCGCGCCTGACTTGAGCACGTCGATCAGCTCGAGGCTGATCCCCTTTCAGTCGCCTTCTCGGTCGTCGGGCAGCCAGGGCGGGTACCAGGCGCAGATCCCGTGCACGAGCTTGTCGGCCTGCTTGGGCCCCCAGCTTCCCGGCTTGTAGGGGTTCACGCGGCCAGGCTTGTCGAGCAGCGGCTGGACGATGCGCCAGGTCTGCTCGATCGCGTCCTCGCGGGTGAAGAGCTGGTTGTTGCCCCGCAGCGCGTCGTGGAGGAGACGCTCATAGGGCTCGGGCTCCTCGCCGGGAACGCGCTCGAACAGCACCTGGAAGTCGGCCGGATCGAAGGCGTCCTCGCCCGCCTTCTTGGCCAGGAAGCGGATCTTGGCGCCGGGCTGGGGGTCGATCCTGATCACGAGCTGGTTCGGGTCCGGGCGGCTCAGGGGCCCGCCGCCCAGTCGCGGCGGCCGGTGGAAGACGACGTTGACCTCGGTCTCCTTCACCGGCAGGCATTTGCCGGCGCGGATGAAGAAGGGGACGCCCGCCCAGCGCCAGTTGTCCACCTCGAGCTCGAGCGCGACGTAGGTCTCGGTCCTGGAGCTCTTGGCGACGCCATCGACGTCGAGGTAGCCCTCGTAGCGGCCGCGGACGTAGCGCTTGGGGTCGGCGGAGCGCACCGCCTTGAAGAAGTCGAGCTTCTTGTCGCGGATCGGGTCGGCGTCGTGTCCGGCCGGCGGCTCCATCCCGATCAGCGACATCACCTGGAGCATGTGGTTCTGAACCACGTCGCGCAGGGTCCCGACCGGGTCGTAGAAGCGGCCGCGGTCCTCGACCCCGAAGTCCTCCGCCATCGTCATCTGCACGTGCGAGACGTAGCGCCGGTTCCAGATCGGCTCCAGCAGCGTGTTGGAGAAGCGCAGGTAGGTGATG
Source organism: uncultured Solirubrobacterales bacterium (assembly GCA_963746615.1). GTDB lineage: Bacteria > Actinomycetota > Thermoleophilia > Solirubrobacterales > 70-9 > SHVA01. Next base: position 168,305 of record CAVVBU010000013.1, read on the forward strand.
TCCATCACCGGCTCCTTGCCGAGGAAGTGATCGATCCGCAGGATCTGGTCCTCGCTCAGCACCTCCTTCAGCTCTGCGTTGAGCGCGCGGGCGGACTCGAGGTCGTGGCCGAAGGGCTTCTCGATCACCACCCGGGCGCCGTCGGTCAACCCGACCTCGCCCAGGTGCTGGACCACAGAGGCGAAGAGGGAGGGGGGGATCTCCAGGTAGAAGACCGGGTGCTGAGCTTTGCGAATCTTCTTGGCCAGCTGGCGGAAGGTCCACTCGTCGCCGTAATCCCCCTGGACGTAGCTGAGCCGGTCGCAGAATCGCCCGAGCACCTCCTCGTCGACGTCGTCGATGGTAGAAGCGATCGCTTTGCGGGCATGCTGGCGCAGGTCGCCGTCCGCCCACTCGTTGCGAGCCACGCCCACGATCGGGCAATCGAGCAGCTTGCGCCGTTCGAGCCGGTAAAGGGCGCGGAAGGTCATCTTCTTGGCCAGGTCACCGGTGATGCCGAAGATGACCAACACGTCGGCCGGCGGGGCCTGCGGGGCGGTGAGCTTGGTGGCCTTCGCCATCGGCGGCACGCTATCGGCTCGACCGCGAACTAGGATGGCGCCTGTCCCGCATCAGCGCGCCGAAGGAGGAGTCGATGAGCTCGCAGCTTGGAATGGTCGGCCTGGGCCGCATGGGTGCCAACATGGTGCGGCGCCTGATGAAGGCCGGGCATGAATGCGTCGTCTACGACGTCAACCCCGACGCAGTCAAGGGCCTCGCCTCGGACGGCGCCGCGGGCGCCGAGTCGCTCGAGGATCTGGCCTCGAAGCTGAAGGCCCCGCGCTCGGTCTGGGTGATGGTTCCCGCCGGCGAGATCACCGAGAAGACCGTCAACGATGTGGCCGGGGTGCTCGACAAGGGCGACGCGATCATCGACGGCGGCAACTCCTACTACCGCGACGACATGCGCCGGGCGGCCGAGGTCGGCCAGAAGGGGATCGATTACCTCGACTGCGGGACCAGCGGCGGCGTCTTCGGGCTTGAGCGCGGCTACTGCCTGATGATCGGCGGGCCGGGCGCGGCGGTCGAGCGCCTCGACCCGATCTTCGCCACGCTGGCACCCGGCTTCGACGCCGCGGAGCGAACTTCGGGGCGAAAGGGCGACACCACGCCCGCCGAGAATGGCTACCTGCACTGCGGCCCGAACGGCGCAGGCCACTTCGTGAAGATGGTGCACAACGGGATCGAGTACGGGATCATGGCCGCCTACGCCGAGGGCCTGAACATCCTCAAGAACGCCAACGCGGGCAAGGTCGAGCGGGAGGCCGACGCCGAGACGGCTCCGCTGGAGCACCCCGAGTACTACCAGTACGACCTCGACCTTCGCGACATCGCCGAGGTCTGGCGCAGGGGAAGCGTGGTCGGCTCCTGGCTGCTCGACCTAACCGCCGCCTCGCTGCAGGAGTCGCCGGACCTCTCCGACTTCGCGGGCCGGGTCTCGGACTCGGGCGAAGGGCGCTGGACCTCGATCGCTGCGATCGAGGAGGGGGTCCCCGCGGGGGTGCTGACCACCGCGCTCTATGAGCGGTTCGCCTCCCGCGACCTCGACGACTTCGCCGACAAGGTGCTCTCGGCGATGCGCAAGCAGTTCGGGGGCCACGACGAGAAGGCGTCGTAGGCTCGGCGAGCGCCGCGCGGATGCCCGACCACCAGCTGGAGGTCCTCGACGACGCCGAGGCGGTCGCCCGCCGCGGCGCCGAGCTGATCGCCGAGGCGGCGCGGGAGGCCGCATCCGGCGGAGGGGATTTCGCGATGGCGGCCAGTGGCGGCCGCAACCCCTGGGCGATGTACGGCCAGCTCGAGGACCAGGAGCTGCCCTGGCAGTCGACCGCGATCTTCCAGGTCGACGAGCGGATCGCGCCGGCGGGGGACGACAAGCGCAACCTCACCCATCTGATTGCGGCCCTATCGATCGGCGCGCAGGGCTCGCTGCGGCCGATGCCCGTCAACGATGACGACGTCGAGGCCGCCGCCGCGCGCTACGGCGAGTCGCTTTCCGAGGCGCTCGACCTCGTCCACCTCGGCCTCGGCCCCGACGGCCACACCGCTTCGCTGGTTCCGAACGACCCCGTGCTCGACGTCGCCGACCGCCGTGTCGCCATCACCGGCGGCCCGTATCAGGGCGTTCGCCGCATGACGCTCACCTACCCCGAGCTGGCCCGGGCCCGGCGCCTGCTCTGGATCGTCACCGGTGAGGAGAAGCGCGACCCCCTCGCCAAGCTCCTCGCCCGCGACCCCTCCATCCCGGCGGGCCGCGTCGAGTTCACGGACTCGCTGATCGTCGCCGACAGGGCCGCAGTCGGCTAGGCGCAGCGTGGCGGCCCAGCCGGCAACCGGTCAGGACGCCTCGACGGCCTCCTTGATCGCCTGAGCGAACGCGTCCGCGCCCTTGCGCGCCGAGCGCAGCGCCAGCGGTGCGATCAGCACGCCGATGCCGTGGCCCTCGAGCACGTTGAAGATGGTGACCCGGGTGCCGTCGCCCTCCGCCACCAGGTCGTAGCCGCCCTCGGTCGCCGTCACGGCGTTCTTGGAGCGCTCGGCCCAGCGAATCCGCGTCGGGGGCTCGAACTCCGTCAGCTCGAATTCGCGCTCGCTCTTCATCCCGGCGTCCTTGACGGTGCTGGCGTAACGGGTGCCCACGCCCGGCGGTCCGTCGGTCGTTTTCGCGATCTCGAGCACCCGTGAGCTGAACTTCTTGTCGTTCTCGCCGTCGGCGAGGAAGGCGAACACCTCCTCGATCGGGCGGTCGATCATGGTTGTTCCCTCGAACCGTCCGGCCATCGCATCCTCCTCGGTTGAACTTGGCGCCGGAGCTTTGGCTCCACGGATCATCTCAGGCAGGTCCCGCGACCGCTCAGACCCCGGCCGGGCTCCGGGGGTGGCGGCGGGGGATCCAGCGCGGGACCGCTCGCCGGTATTCGACGTACTCGTCTCCGAAGCGCCGGACGAGGCCGGGCTCCTCGACCAGGGGGATGTAGGCGCCATTGATCAGGGCGAACAGCCCGAATTCGAGTGCGATCGGGACCGAGCCGAGCAGAGCGGCCTCGCCGATCAGGATCAGCCCGACAGCGCTGATCATCGGATTTCGCACCCGCAGGTAGGGCCCGCGGACGACGAGCTTGCGTGTCGGGTCCCAGGGAGCGAGGGTTCCCTCACCGACCCGGCCGAAGAGAGCAATCGTCTGGGCGGCGAGCCGAAGGCCGGCGAGCAACGCCAGGGCGCCGACCAGGATGGAAAGCGCAGCGGCGGCGCCGGGGAGATCCCAACCGACCACGGCGCCGGCGGACGCGACCAGGAGCGCCGGGATTACGACGGCGACCATCGTCGGCAGCGCCAGGACCGCCAACAGCTGGCGCGCCCAGCCCGCGCTGCCGTCAGTCGGAGGCGTAGCCGGTGCCCCGCGAGACCACTGTGTGCAGGAGCTTCTCGCCCTTGGCGATCAAGACGTCGCTGACCATCTCGGGCGGGAAGAGGCCGTGGTCGATGACCCCGGGAACGGCCGAAAGGCGAGCCGCCAGCGACCCGGGATCGTCCACCTGACCGCGGTAGTCGGCGATGACGCCACCGTCGGGGCTGACGGGAGTGTCGGCGCGAAGCTCGACCTCACCGATCGCCTCCTGGAGGCGGCGAAGGGTCGAGTCCAGCCCGAAACGCTGCAACTCGAGCGGGATCGGTGGAGTCAGACGCTCGACCGGCTTGGAGGAGTCGGCGATGACGACGAAGCGGTCGGCGGTGGCGGCGACGATCTTCTCGCGGGTGTGGGCCGCGCCCCCTCCCTTCACCAGCCAGTGGTCCGGCGAGATCTGGTCGGCCCCGTCGATTGCGATGTCGAGGCGGTCGAGGGTGTCGAAGTCCTCGACCGGCATGCCGAGCCCGTGCGCCTGCTCCTGGGTCGCCACCGAGGTGGACACGCAGCGGATCTCGAGCTTGCGCTCCGCCAGGGCGGGCAGCAGGTGGGCGACCGTGGAGCCGGTGCCGAGGCCGACCGACATTCCGCCTTCGACGAGCTGGGCGGCCGCCACCGCGGCGATGCGCTTCTCGGCGTCGAGATCGGTCGCCTGCATGGGGACGGAAATCTAAGGGCAACCGTGGCGAGCCGGGTGAAACGGGTCGAGCAATTAGGATCGAGCCGACCGAGGAGGAAGGCATGGCGATCGCAGCCGAACCCAAGACCGATATCGACCAGCTCTGCGTCAACACGATCCGCACGCTCTCGATCGACGCGATCCAGAAGGCGAATTCCGGCCACCCCGGGACGCCGATGGCGATGGCGCCGGTCGCCTACACGCTCTGGCAGCGCTTCCTCCGCTTCGACCCGGCCGACCCGATCTGGCCCAACCGGGACCGCTTCGTGCTCTCCGCCGGGCACGCCTCGATGCTGCTCTACTCGATGCTCTTCCTCGCCGGAGTCAAGGCCGTGGACCCCGACTACGAGGTCGTCGGCGAGCCGGCGGTCGGCCTCGACGACATCAAGCACTTCCGCCAGCTCGACTCCAGGTGCCCCGGCCACCCCGAGTACCGCTGGACCTCCGGGGTGGAGACCACCACGGGGCCGCTCGGACAGGGGATCGCGACCTCGGTCGGCATGGCGATCGCGTCCAAGTGGCTGGCCGCCCGCTACAACCGGCCGGATTTCGAGCTGTTCGACTTCGACACTTACGCGATCGCCGGCGACGGCTGCCTGATGGAGGGCGTCTCCAACGAGGCGGCGTCGATCGCGGGTCACCTGCGCCTGGACAACCTCTGCTGGATCTACGACAACAACCACATCTCGATCGACGGCCGCACCGAGATCACCTACGAGGACGACGTCGCGGCGCGCTTCATGGGCTACCGCTGGAACGTGACCCGGGTCGGCGACGCCAACGACGCCGAGCTGCTCACCCGCGCCTTCGAGGAGTTCCGCGAGGAGGAGGACCGGCCGACGCTGATCATCGTCGACAGCCATATCGGCTACGGGTCGCCGCACAAGCAGGACACCGCCGAGGCCCACGGGGAGCCGCTCGGCGAGGAGGAGGTGCGGGAGACCAAGCGCGTCTACGGCTGGCCCGAGGACGCCCAGTTCCTGGTTCCCGAGGGCGTTCCCGAGCACTTCGCCGAGGGGATCGGCAGGCGTGGGGCCGAGCTGAGCGGCGCCTGGAAGAAGCTGGTCGCGGCCAACGCCAAGCAGGAGCCGGCCTTGGCCGCAGAGCTCGATCGGATACAGCGGCGGGAGCTACCGGATGGCTGGGACGCGGACATCCCGAGCTTCGCCGCCGACATGGAGAAGGGGATGGCGACTCGCAAGGCGTCCAACAAGGTCGAGAACGCGATCGCGCCCAGGCTGCCCTGGCTGATCGCCGGCTCGGCGGACCTGACCGGATCGACCTCGGTCGGCCTCGAGGGCGTCGATCAGCTCGAGCCCGAGAGCTACGGCGGGCGCCAGCTCCACCTGGGCATCCGCGAGCACGAGTCGGCGGCCATCTCCAACGGGCTCTCGCTGAGCAAGTTGCGGCCGCTGTGGTCCACCTACCTGACCTTCTCCGACTACGCCCGGCCCGCGATCCGGCTCTCAGCCCTGATGGAGCTGCCGGTGATCCACCTCTTCACCCACGATTCGATCGGGCTGGGCGAGGACGGCCCCACCCACCAGCCGGTCGAGCAGCTCGCCTCCCTGCGCGCCATCCCGGGCCTCGACGTGATTCGCCCGGCCGACGCCAATGAGGTGGCGGAGGCCTGGCGCGTGGCGCTGGATCGCTCTCACCAGCCGGTGGCGATGGTGCTCACCCGGCAGGACGTGCCCGTCCTCGACCGCTCGCGGTACGCCTCCGCCGAGGGCCTCAGGCAAGGCGGCTACGTGCTGGCGGACGCCGGCGACGGGGAGCCCGAGCTGATCCTGATCGCCACGGGCAGCGAGGTCGCCCTGGCGGTGGCCGCGCACGAGCAGCTCGCCTCCGACGGCGTCGGCTCGCGCGTGGTCAGCCTCCCGTGCTGGGAGCTGTTCGACCGCCAGGAGCAGGAGTACCGCGACAGCGTCCTGCCCCCGCGGGTTCGGGCCCGGGTCTCGATCGAGGAGGCCTCGACCCTGGGCTGGGACCGCTGGGTCGGCCCCGACGGCGCCAGGATCGGCATGCACACCTTCGGCTCCTCGGCGCCGCTCAAGGACGTGCAGGGCAAGTTCGGCTTCACCCCCGACAGGGTCGTTGAGACCGCGCGCGAGGTCCTGGAGCGGGCCGGCGCGGGGAGCGGCTAGGAGCGCCGGCGGCGCGCGGCCGGCCGGGCGCGCCTTGCGGCGGGCTGGCGGGCGGACCGGCGAGCGGGCCGGCGCCCCTTGACCAGGAGAGCGGCGCCGATGGCGCCGCCGAGGTCGCCGAGCGAGGCGACGTGCATCGCCGGGGGGTTCTCGTCGGTGAACAGGTGCTTGAGCATCTCCTTCTGGAGGCCGTCCATGTGGTCCTCGCCGAAGCGGATCCCCATGCCGCCGCCGAGGATGACGGCCTCGGGATCGAGCAGGTTGCAGGCCGAGGGAATCCCCGTCCCGAGCGCCTTGATCGCCCGGTCGATCAGGTGCTCGGCGAGCTTGTCGCCGTGCTTCAACGCCCGGGCCCATACGCCACTGGTGAGCCGGTCGCGCTTGCGCTGCTTCATGATCGTGAACAGCTGGGTCTTGGCGCCCTTATTCACCTGGCGGCGAGCCTCCAGCTCCATGGCGGCGCGACCGGCGTACGCCTCCATGCAGCCCCGCCTGCCGCAGGTGCAGCGCGCGCCCCCACGCTCGATCACCATGTGCCCGATCTCGGCCGCGGCTCCGCGGCCGAGCCATGGCTTGCCGTCGAGGACGATGCCGCCGCCGACCCCGGTACCCCAGAAGACACCGAGGATCGACTTGTACGGCTTGCCGGCGCCGAGTGCGAACTCGGCGTCGGTCGCGACCTGGACGTCGTTTCCGATCGCGACCCTCGTCCCCAATGTCTTGAAGAGGACATCGGCCAGGGGGTAGGAGCCCTCCCAGCCGGGCAGGTTGCGTGCCGCCGAGACGACCCCGGTCTCCTCGTTGGCGTCGCCCGGAGAGCCGACCCCGATGCCGGTCAGGGCCGAAGTCTCGGCGCCGGCCTGATCCGCAGCCTCTCGCATCGCCTCTGCCATCGCCTCCGCGACGTCCTTGGGGCCGCCCTTGGTCGGAGTCTGCGTTCGCGCCTCGCCCCTGACCTGGTTGCGGCTGTTGACCACGACCGTCTGAATCTTGGTGCCGCCGAGGTCGATGCCTCCCCGCAGTGGCGCTGGGGTCCTGGATGCCACGCCCAGACCTTATTCACAGGTGGGGGCCGGGGCGGGTGCGCCCGCCCACTTTGAGAAGCTGGCGCCGTGGCCGAGCTGGCGCAGTGGCGGGCGTGGTGGCGCAAGCGGCGCTGGTACGAGCGCAACCGCCGGCTGCGCCGCCGCTGGCGGCTCAACCGGCACGCCGCCGAGGGAGGCTTCTTCATCCGCTACCCGGTCGAGGGCGAGCTGCTCGAGGCGCTTGACTCGGGTCGCCTCGAGATCGGGCGCGACACCCTGCTCGAGCCGGGGTGCTGGCTCACCATGGGACCGGAGGCGCGGATACGCGTGGGGGAGGGCTGCTTCCTCAACCGCAACACGATGCTTGCCGCGATCGAGCTGATCGATATCGGCGACCACGTCATGTTCGCCAACAACTGCTTCGTCGGCGACTCCGACCACCGCTACGAGGACCCGAGCAAGCCGGTCACCTGGCAGGGGTTCACGCCCAAGGGCCCGGTGCGGATCGGCTCCAACTGCTGGTTCGGCGCCGGTTGCGTGGTCACCGGCGGGGTCGAGATCGGAGAGCGCAGCGTGATCGGCGCCAACTCCGTGGTCACCCACGACCTCCCCGCCGGCGTGATCGCCGCCGGCGCCCCGGCCAAGGTGATTCGGGAGATCGAGTTCGAGGGCGGCTGGCGACCGGAGGGTGGGCCGCCGGCTACGGCTTGATCTCGGTCACGCTGCCGTCGCCGGCGTCGGCAACCCAGACGGCGCCCTCGCCGACGGCGATCGAGGACGGCTGACGCCCCACCCGGATCGGATCGCCGACCTCGGTTCCGGTCTTGGGGTCGATCCGGAGCACGGTTCCCTGGTTGGTCGCCACCCAGACGAGGTCGAACCCCGCGGCGACGTCGACGGCGCCGCGCACCCCCACCGGGTCGCCGCTGACCTCGCCCTTGGCGGGATCGATCCGGTTCAGCTTCTGGCTGGTCCCGGCCCGCGGGTCCGTGCCGCTGGTCGAGGACAGCGCCCAGACCGCGCCTTCGCCCACGGTCAGGTTGAAGACCCCGGGCAGATCGGCGGCGCTGTCGGAGAGCTCGCCGTCATCGGGGCTGATCCGGACCACCTCGCGGTTGGCGCGCGTGACCCAGATCCAGCCGTCGCCCGCGGCGATCGCTGCGGCCGGGCCCTCGGTCGAGGTCGGCGGCCCATCCGGAGCGCCGGATCCGGGGCTGACCTTCTCCACGCTCTTCTGCGACATCGCCCAGACAGCTCCCTCGCCGGCGGCGACCTGGAAGGGAAAGCCCCGCAGGTGGCGCGGCTCGCCTGCCTGTCCCGATCCCGCCACCCGCTGGATGGCGCCGCGGTCGGGGAGCGCCAGCCAGGCCGCCCCCTCGCCGGCGGCGACGTCGGTGGGGAAGCCGGCGACCTGAACAGGGGTCGCGGCAAGTCCCCGGGGATTGATCCGGGTGAGGGTGCCGAGGAAGGAGTCGGAGGCCCAGACGTAGCCCGAGCCCGCCGCGATCGCGTCGGGGTTGCCGCCGACCACGATCCGCTCGGTGGCCGGCTGGGCGGGCGGATTGGGCGGCTGCACGTCGACCTTGCCGCCGAAGTCGCCCCCCGGCGCGCTTGCCGTGTCGTCTCCACCGCCGAAGACCCCGGCGATGGCGAGGATGCCGGCGATCACGATCACCGCGCCGAGGCCGGCGACGGCGATCAGCGGCCTGTTGCCGGGCCCCGTCACCAGACGAGTTGGACCACCACCGTCCGCTCCCGGGGGCGGTCGTCGAAGTCGATCAGGACGAGCTGCTGCCAGGTCCCCAGCGCCAGCCGGCCGTCGAGGACGGGTAGCTGCTCGGAGGAGCCGATCAGCGAGGCGCGCTGGTGGGCGTGCGAGTTGGTGTCGGCGTTGAGCCGGTTGTGCTCGTAGTCGCCGCCGGCCGGGATCAGCCGGTCCAGCAGGGCCCGCAGGTCGGCGACGCCGCCGGGCTCGAACTCCATCGTCGTCAGCGCCGCGGTGGAGCCGCGAACGAAGGCGGTCGCCAGGCCCTCGGTGACGCCGGCCTCGTCGATCACCGCCTGCACGCGATTGGTGACGTCGATCACGTCGGCGTCGCCGCCGGTGGAGAGACGGATCTGGGCGGAGTGGACGGGCACGAGTCGGCGCAAGCTAGCGCAGCTGAAGCGGCGCCGAGCCGGCCTCAGCGCATCCCCGCCGGCTACCAGTCCCAGGGGCTGCGGGCCGCGAGGCTCTCGGCGGAGAGGTAGCGCTTGAACGCCTCCAGCTCGGCGGCCTCGATCGAGTAGCTGTGCTCCTCGCGGTCGGGGAAGCGTCTGGCGCGAACGTCCTCGGCGTAGCTGCGCACCCCCGCCACCATCTGACCGTGGACGTCGGCGTAGCGCTTGACGAACTTCGGGGCGCGGGCGTTGAAGATGCCGAGCAGGTCGTGGAAGACCAGCACCTGGCCGTCGGTCGCGGGGCCGGCGCCGATGCCGATCACCGGTACGTCGATCTGCGGCATCAGCACCTCGGTCACGGCAGCCGGGATCGCCTCGAAGACAATCGAGAAGCAGCCGACCGACTGCAGGGCGAGGGTCTCCTCGGCGAGCTTCGCCGCAGCCTCGGCGCTCTTGCCCTGCGCCTTGAAGCCGCCCAGCGAGGTGGCCGTCTGCGGCGTCAGGCCGACGTGGCCCATCACCGGGATCCCCGCGCGGATGATCGCCCTCGCCCGGTCGACGGACTGGCCCCCGCGCTCGAGCTTGACGGCATCGCAGCCCGCCTCCTTGACGAAGCGCTGCGCGCTCTCCACGGCCAACTCGTTGGAGACCTCGTAGGAGCCGAAGGGAAGGTCACCGATCATGATCGGCGTCTTCAGCCCGCGGCGAACCGCGCGGGCGAGCACCAGCATCTCGTCCATGGTCACCGGCACGGTCGAGTCGTAGCCGAGCACCACCATCGCGGCCGTGTCGCCGACCAGGACCATGTCCACGCCTGCCTCCTCGGCCACCTGCGCCGAGGGGTGGTCGTACGCCGTCACCGTCACGATCGGCTCGCCCTCGCGCTTCATCTCGGCGATCCGGGGCAGCGTCATCCGCTCGCGCCCGGTCGCGGAGTCGTCCGTCGGCTTCGGGGGTGTGGGGCTCACGGCAGTGCCTCCTGGTCAGGGTTTACGGCCTTGGTCTCGACCACCACGTTGTCGATCAGGCGCGCCTTGCCGACCCGGGCGGCCACGGCCACCAGCACCGGCCTCCCGTTCAGCTCCGACACCGGCGTCAGGTCCTCGGCGTCGCGCGCCTCCAGATACTCCGGCTCCAAGCCGGCGCTGCGAAGCTCGCCCTCGGCCGCGGCCAGCAGCGCCTCGGCCGAGCGCGCTCCCTCGTCGGCCGCACGCTGGGCTGCGCGCAGACCGCGCGAGAGCGCCACCGCCCGCCTGCGCTCCTCCTCGTCGAGGTAGGCGTTGCGGGAGCTCATCGCCAGCCCGTCGGGCTCGCGGGCGGTGGGCAGCACCTCGATCTCCACCGGGAAGTCCAGGTCGGCGGCCATGCGGCGGATGACGACCGCCTGCTGCGCGTCCTTCTGGCCGAAAAAGGCGACGCTCGGCTGGACCACGTTGAAGAGCTTGGCGACGACGGTGGCGACGCTGCGGAAATGCGACGCTCCGCGTTGGCCGGGGTCGCCGTCGAGGACGCCGGTGAGGCGCTCGTCCACCTCGACGGCGGTGCCAAAGCCGGTCGGGTAGACCTCGTCGGGCTGAGGCGCCCAGACCAGGTCGATGCCCTCAGTCGCCGCCAGCGTCAGGTCGCGCTCCTCGTCGCGCGGATAGGCCTCGAGGTCCTCGCCCGGGCCGAACTGGCCGGGGTTGACGAAGAGGCTGACGACGACGACGTCGCAGCTCTCCCGCGCCGCGCGCATCAGGGCCACATGCCCCTGATGGAACGCGCCCATGGTCGGCACCAGCCCGATGCGCCTGCCGGCGCGGCGATCGGGGTCAAGCGCCGCGCGGACCTCCGACTTGGTCCGCACCACCCTCATCGCGCGGCCTCTCGGCGGGCGGGCGTGAACAGCCGTGGCGCGCTCGGCCAGCTCGTCGTAGACGCCCGCCAGGTGCGGGGCGTGCTCGGCGATCGCCTCGCGATGGCGCTCGACCGTCGCCACGTCGCCGCGGGCGATCGGCCCGGTCAGCGCCTCGGGACCGCGCTCGGCCCAGTTGGCGGCGGTGCGAAGGACCAGCGGCGCCAGCAGCTCCCGGGCGTCCTCGATCCCGGCGCGCTCGAGCAGCTCGGCGGCCGATTCCTCGAGCGCCACGAGCAGGTTGGAGGCGATCGCTGCGGCGGCGTGGTAGGCGTCGCGGCGCTCCTCGGGCACCTCGAAGGCGCGCATGCCGAGCAGCCCGGCGAGGCTCCTGGCCAGCAGCAGGGCGCTCCCGTCGGAGCCGGCGACGGCGCAGGGGGTGCCGGTCACCGCAGTCTCGGGGTCGGGGAACGTCTGCAGCGGGTGCAGGGAGAAGGTCGAGGCGCCGCGGGCCGCTGCCGGGGCCAGCGCACCGAGCGTGGTCGCCCCGCTCACGTGCCCCGCGAACCGCAGCGGCGGGACGGCCGGTGCGATCTGCTCGCAGGCTGCCTCGATCTCGGAGTCGGGAACGCAGAGCAGAGCCGCCTCCGCCTCACGGCAGGCGTCGAGGGCGTCCTCGCGGCCGGCGAGCCGCACGCCAAGGCCGGCGCTGTCCGCGGCCCTCGCGAGCGAAGACCCAACACGGCCCGGCCCCACGATCGCGAGGCGGGGCAGCTCGGTGAGTTCCGGGAACGAGTCCCGTTCCAGTTCCCTCATTGGAGATACCAGACGGCTGAAGTGCGTTTCCTTGGTCTGCCGGCTTAGCCGGCTGTCCACGCCCCGGCTCGGGGTCGCGGCCCCGTCGATTATAGGGAGGCCCGAGTCCGCTCCGACGCAGCTCGAGGAGCCCGCCGAAGCCGCAATTTCCGGCGGCTGAACCCGTGTGGGAGGTCGTATCGCGGCTCTACGATTCGTGTTGATGCCGATCTACGAATACCGCTGTCCCCACTGCGAGGCCCGGTTCGAGGAGCTGGTCGGCAGCCATGTCGGCGTCAAGGAGGACTCGGTGCGCTGTCCGAAGTGCGGCGAGGCGGGCGCCGAGCGGCAGACGACCTCCTCCTATGCCCCGATCCACCGCCAGCAGACCGCGGCCCAGAGGCGCCGGCGCGAGCAGAAACGGGGCACCGACCGCGGCGGCGCACGGGAACGGTTCGGCAAGCAGCGGGCGGTTGAACGGCAGCGCAGGTCGGGGCGTGGTCGCGGTGGCTGAGCCTGCGCCGGCCACCGCTAGCGGTTCGCCGGGGGTTGAGAGCGCGTCGGGGGGCGACGCTGCCGCCCGCCGCGAGGCGCTGGTCGAGCTCTACAACGAGGCCTCGGTCTGCGTGCGCTGCCCGCTGCATGAAGGCCGCAACAAGGTCGTCTTCGGCGCCGGCAACGCCGACGCCGACCTGATGTTCGTCGGAGAGGCGCCGGGCGCCGAGGAGGATCGCCAGGGTCTGCCCTTCGTCGGTCGCGCCGGCATGTTGCTCAACGAGCTGCTGGAAGGGATCGGCCTGCGCCGCGAGGACGTCTTCATCAACAACGTGCTCCTCTGTCGCCCGCCCGGCAATCGCGATCCTCAGCCGATGGAGATCGAGAGCTGCCGGCCCTACCTCGAGCGCCGGATCGAGCTGATCCAGCCGAGGGTCATCTGCACGCTGGGGAACTTCGCCACCAAGCTGCTCACCGCGAGCCCGACCGGGATCACGCGGGTGCGGGGGACGCCGCAGCAGCACGTGCTGGGCGGGCGCCCGGTGATCCTGCTGCCGCTCTTCCACCCCGCCGCCGGGCTGCGAACGCCCGCGGTGAAGGAGCAGCTTTGCGAGGACTTCCGTCTCATCCCCAAGCTGATCGAGGCACCCCTGCCCGAGCGGCAGCCCGTCCCGGCGGATGGGGCCCTGGCCGAGGCGTCCGTGGCGGAGCTGGCGAACGAGCCGGCCCCTGTCGAGGCCGACCAGCTCGGGCTGTTCGGCGGCTGAGGCCGCTGAGGCGCTGCCGGCCCGGCCGGGCGTAGGATCGCCCGGTGCTCACCCCCATCCGGCATCTCGGTGAGATGGCACGCTCGGCGGCGACGCGGCGGAGCCGCCTGCGCGACGACGCCCAGGTGCTCGGCGAGCTGGAGGCGCGTGCACTGGAGCTGCCCTCGGGCCTCGAGCTCGAGTGGCTCGGCGTCTCGGGGTATCGGATCTCCTTCGAGGGCCGCACGCTCTACGTCGATCCCTACTTCTCCCGCGTGCCATTGCGCAGCCTGCTGCTGCGCCGCCCGGCGATCCCGAACCCCGCCGCGCTCGAGCGCTTTCTGCCCACGGCCCGCGGTGAGGGAGGCGAGGTGGCCGGCGTGCTCGTCGGTCACACCCACTTCGACCACGCCGTGGATGCGCCGGCGGTGGCGCGCGCGCTTCGGTTGCCGCGCCTACGGCTCCGGCTCGCTGGCGACGCTGATGCGGTTGCACGGTCTCGGCGATCTCGCGGTGGAGGTGGAGCCGTACCGCGTCTACGAGCTCGGCCCCTTCGAGGTCAGCTTCACGCCCAGCCGCCACTCGAAGCTGCTGCTCGGCATGGCCGTCCCCTTCGACGGCGAGCTCACCTGCGACCACTTCGAGGGGCTGGCGCCGGGCGCCTATCGCTGCGGGCAGGTCTGGGGGATCCGGATCGAGGTCGGCCGGCATCACCCTCTACCACCAGGGCAGCGCCGACCTGGTCGACGAGGCGATCCGCAAGGGCGGCGTCGACGTCTTCCTCGCGGGGGTCGCGGGGCGGAACTTCACCGAGCACTACTGGGCGCGGGTGCTGCCGCGGTTGGACCCGCGCGTCGTCGTGCCCACGCACTACGACGACTTCTTCAAGCCGCTCTCCGACGAAATGGGCCTGATCGCCAACGTGAGGCTGTCCGAGCTCGATGACGAGGTCGGCTCGGTCAGCCGCGACGCCCGGATCGCCGCGCTGCCGCGGGTGAGCGAACGCACCGCGTCTGCGAACCGGGGATCCGGAGAGTCGTGATCGAGCGGACCGCCAGCCCTGCCGAGACCGAGACGCTCGGGGAGCGGATCGGCCGCGAGCTGCGTCGAGGCGAGGTGGTTCTCGTCGCCGGCGAGCTGGGGGCCGGGAAGACGACCCTGATCAGGGGCGCCTGCGAGGCGCTCGGGGTGAGCTCGCGGGTGACCTCGCCGACCTTCACCATCGGCCACCGCTACCGCGGGCGGGTGCCCGTCTCCCACCTCGACCTCTACCGGCTCGAGGGGAGCCTGGAGGGTGAGGACCCGGGCTTGCTCGAGGACTACCTGACGCCCGACGCGGTCTCCTTCATCGAGTGCCCGGCTGTGGCGGCGCCGCGTCTGGAGCGGATCGACAGGCGGATAGAGATCCGCCACGCCGGCGGCGATCGACGCGAGATCGAGATCTTCGCGCCGGCGGCCGCCCAGGGCTAGTAGCCGAGCTCCTCGTTCAGCTTCTTCTGCGCCTTGTCGATCTGCTTCTGCACGTCCTTGGGGGCCTTGTCGAGCGCTTGGTTGGCCTGCTCCTGGAGCTTGTCGAGCTTCTTCTGCGCCTTTTCGATCTGGGGCTGGACCTGGTCGAGCTGGGTCTGGGCCTTGTCGATGGCGTCGTTGGCCTTCTGCTGCTGATCGGCACCGCAGGCGCTGAGCCCGGCGCTGAAGGCGGCGATTGCCAGCACGGCGGCGCCCACGCGGGCGCGCCCTGCGAGACGCGATGACCTGCTGGAGTCCGGGTTCATGCATTCCTTCCGTCGGATGGCGTTGTCGCGGCCACGCGGCGCTGCGCTCGCGGTCAATGTATAGCCGCCAATGACCGTAGTGCTCGGCTTGGACACCTCGACCGCGGATGCGGCGGTGGCCGTGACTCGCGACGGCGAGGTGCTAAGCGAGGAACGCGTCGGCCCCGGAGAGTCGGGCCACCCGCGGCACTCCCAGGCTTTGATGCCCGCGATCGAGCGGTGCGTCGAGCGGACCGGCTGGGAGGCGATCGAGCGTCTGGCGGTAGGCGCCGGGCCGGGCTCGTTCACCGGGCTCCGCATCGGGATCGCCACCGCCCGCGCGCTCGCCCAGGCCCGGGGGCTGCCGCTGGTGGCCCCGTCGTCGCTCGAGGCCCTGGCCCGCGGGATTGCGGTTGAGGCTGCCGGGCCGGCGGCGGTGCTGCCGGTGATCGACGCAAGGCGGGGCGAGGTCTTCGCCGCGCTCTATGACACCGAGGGGGGCGAGCTGTGGGCGCCGCTGGTTGCGGCCCCGGAGCGGCTGGCGAAGCGCCTCTCCCGGGAGGAATTGGCACCTCTGTCGGCCGGAGACGGGGCGCTACGATTTCGGCAACAGCTTGAGGCCGCCGGCGCGGCCGTGCTCCCAGACGGGGACGCGGCGCACCGGATTGCCGCCCGCTACGTCTGCAGACTGGGGGAGGCGATGGCGCCAGGGGCGCCCGGCCGGGTCAAGCCGATCTACCTGAGAGCGCCGGATGCGGAGAAGTGGCTTGAGCGAGATCGTCGACAGCCTTCCTGAGGAAGCGCGCCCGAGGCTTCGTCGCCTCGCCTACAGTGACCTGCCCTCGGTGATCTCGATCGAGCGCCGCTCGTTCCCGACGCCCTGGTCGCTGGCGATGTTCGTGCTCGAGCTCTCCAAGCCGTCGGGGATCTGCCTCGCCGCGGAGGAGAACGGCAAGCTCATCGGCTACCTCGTCTGCGCCCGCTACCACCACGTCTGGCATCTGATGAACGTGGCGGTCCACCCCGATCGCCGCCGCATCGGCATCGCCCGAGCGCTGATCGAGCGGCTGTTCGAGGAGGCGGGCCCCGAGAGCCGCTATACGCTCGAGGTGCGGGTCTCCAACACGGTGGCGATCGAGATGTACCGGGGCTTCGGCTTTCAGCTCGCCGGCCGGCGCAAGCGCTACTACCACGACAACGGCGAGGACGCGCTGATCATGTGGCTCGAGGCTCGACAGCCCGTGAGCGCGTGATCCTTGCGCTGGAGACCTCCTGCGACGACACCTGCGCCGCCGTCGTAGAGGGGGCTGAGGTGCTCTCCAACGTGGTCTCCTCTCAGGCGGCCCACCATCAGCGGTACGGGGGCGTGGTCCCGGAAGTGGCCTCCCGCCACCACCTGGAGCTGGTCAACGGCGTCGTCGACGCCGCCCTGTCGGAGGCCGGCGCCTCACTGACCGACGCGCGCGCCGTGGCCGTCACCAGCGGCCCCGGCCTGATCGGCGCCCTGCTGGTCGGCCTCAGCACCGCCAAGGCGCTGGCGGCCGCCGTCCGGCTGCCGCTGATTCCCGTGGATCACCTGCATGGTCACGTGGCAGCCAACTTTCTGGAGCCCGACCCGCTGGAGCCCCCCTTCCTCTGCCTGATCGCGAGTGGCGGCCACACGCTGCTGGCCGGTGTTCGGGAGCGCTCGCGCTTCGAGACGCTCGGCTCGACCCTCGACGACGCAGCGGGCGAGGCGTTCGACAAGGGCGCGCGCCTGCTCGGGCTCGGCTATCCGGGCGGTCCGGCAATCGAGGCCGCGGCCCGCGATGGCGACCCCGCCGCCTTCGACCTCCCGGTCGCGATGGTTCAGGACCCGGGGCTGGACTTCTCCTTCAGCGGACTCAAGACCGCCCTCGTCTACGGCGTCCGGGAGCTGGGGGCCGAGGCGGCGCGGGCGGCCGCAGCCGACCTGGCGGCGTCCTATCAGCGGGCGATCGTCGATCAGCTGATCGCCAAGCTGCGACGCGCAGCGAGCCCGGGCGAATGGCCGGCGATCGCCCTCGGCGGGGGCGTTGCCGCGAACGGGGAGCTGCGCGAGCGCACGGGGGAGCTCTGCGCCGAGCTGGGCCTGAAGCTGAAGCTGGTGGGGATCGAGCTCTGCACCGACAACGCCGCGATGATTGCCTCGGCCGCCGAGCAGCTCGAGCCGATTCCCTATCCCGACTACCTCGCCTACGACGCGTTTGCGACCGATCGTCAAGCTCTACGGGCGGCCTGACTGCCACCTCTGCGACGAGGCGCGCGCAGTGCTCGCCGAGCTGCGGGCCGACGGCCTCGAGTTCGAACTGGAGGAGATCGACATCGAATCGAGCGAGGCGCTGCTTCGCAGCCACCTCGAGCGCATCCCCGTGGTCGAGCTCGACGGGGCTGTGATCTCGGAGCTCGGACTCGATCTTGACGACTTGCGCGCCAAGCTCGGTACCGTTGCCTCATGATCACGGACGGGGTTGAGCCGGGCGCCGAGCTGTCCGACGGAGAGCGCCTGTCGCTGGGGGTCGCGGCGAGGCTGTCGCGCTACCTCCAGGTGCTGACGCAGGCGCGCAAGATGGGCAAGGAGACGATCTCCTCGCAGGAGCTCTCCGACTACACGCACATCAACTCGACTCAGATCCGCCGCGACCTCTCCGGCTTCGGCAAGTTCGGCAAGCGAGGCGTCGGCTACAAGGTCGACTCGCTGGTCAGCGAGATCCGCAAGATCCTGCGGACCTCCGGCCAGCACAACATCGCGCTCTTCGGGGCCGGCAACCTGGGCCAGGCGATCGCCAGCTCCGACATCTTCGCCGACCACGGCTTCCGCATCGTCTCCATCTTCGACGTCGATCCGGCGGTCGTCGGCAACCGCGTCGGCAGCCTCACCGTGCAGCCCTTCGACCAGCTCGACCGGGCGGTGAAGGAGCAGGAGGTGGTCGTCGGCGTCCTCGCGGTGCCCGCCGAAGCGGCCCAGGAGGTCGCCGACCGCCTGGTCGAGGCCGGGAGTGAAGATCATCTTCAACTACTCCGAGCAACTGCTGCAGGTGCCGCCCGAGGTAACCGTCCACACCTCGAGCCCCGCCGTCGACCTGCTCTACGCGCTCTACTTCTACCTCACCTAGGCTCGAGCCCGATGCGGCGAGAAGGGGCACCGGCTGTGGGCAACGCGGGCTGACCGTGGTCGGGCGAGAGGGAGATTCCGCGAGCTGGCTCGACCTCGGCGCGGCGCGCGAGGTGTTCGAGGGCTCCACCGACTTCACCATCGGCCTCGAGGAGGAGTTCGCCATCGTCGATCCGCGAGTCGCTCGAGCTCCAGCACCGCTTCGAGGACCTGTACGAGGCCTGCCGGCGCGACGATGTCCTGGCCGAGTCGGCGGCCGGCGAGCTGATCGCCTCGGAGATCGAGATCCGCTCGGGCGCGCGGCGACTCGTTCGCCGAGGCCGCCGAGATGCAGCGGGAGCAGCCGCGCGCGGCTGTTCGCGCTGACGGAGTCGATGGGGCTGGCGCTGGCGGCGACCGGCGATTCACCCGTGGGCCAACTACCTCGACCAGCGGATCATCGACACGCCCCACTACCGCCGCCTCAAGCGCGACCTCGGCTGGGTGGCCCAGCGCAACAACACCTGGAGCCTGCACGTCCACGTCGGCGTGCAGGGGGCCGGACCGGGCGGTCGCGGTCTGCGACTGGATGCGCGAGCTGCTGCCGCCGCTGCTCGCGCTGTCGGCCAACTCGCCGTTCCTCGACGGCCGGGACACCGGGCTGCACTCGGTCCGCACCGAGATCTTCACCCGGACGTTTCCCGCGCTGCGGAGTCCACGAGCCGTTCGAGACCTGGGACGACTACGCGAGCTTCGTCGACCTGCTCGATCCGGACCGGACACGATCGTCGAGGCCACGCAGCTGTGGTGGAGCGTGCGGCCCCACCACGCTTCGGAACGGTCGAGGTGCGGATCTGCGACGCCCAGACCCGGGGCGAGGAGTCGTTCGACCTCGCGGCGCTGATCGCCGCCTGCGTCGCCCAGGCCGCCCTCGACCTACGACGACGGCTACGACTGGGCCGGGCGCCCGCTGCGCCAGCGCGAGATCGAGGAGAACCTGTGGCGCGCGATCCGCTACGGCATGGACGGCGAGATGATCGACTTCCGACCGCGGCGAGGACGGTTCCGACCCGACGGGCGGTCGAGCGAGCTGATCGAGTGGACCGAGCCCGCCCGCACGCGGCTCGGACTGGACGTCGGCGATCCCGGAGGCGAACGGCGCCCAGCGCGCTCGCGCGGCGCTCGCCGACGGAGCCTCGATCGAGGCGATCTACCGCGACGCGGTCGACGAGACCCGCAGGACGTATGCACCCGAGAGCGTCGTAGGCTAAGGGCCGTGGAAGGCGAGGAGACCGAAAAGCCGAGCGGAGGCGGCGGAGCCGACGGCGCCCCGGCGGCAGGCGAGGGCGGTGATGCCCAGGCGCCGACGGAGGAGGAGCTTCGGGCCCAGCTCGAGGAGGAGCTGCGCAAGGTCCGGATCGAGGACGTGCTCCTGCAGAGCGTGGTCCGCCATCCTCAACCTGTCCGCCCGCCGGATCGCCAAGGACGACGAGCGGGACCTCGAGCAGGCGCAAGGTCGGGATCGACGCCGCGCAGGCGATGCGTCGAGTTGCATCCCCGAGGAGGCTCGCCCGCAGATTCAGCAGGCGATCTCGGAGCTGCAGCTGCTCTACGCCAAGTACGCGAGCGAGGGCGGCGCCGGGGCGGTCGGAGGCGAGGAACCGGGCTCCGGGGCCGCGAGCGACGGCGGGCGCCGAGCCCGCGGCGGCGAGAAGCCCCCAGAGCCCGCGGCAAGGGCGATTCGGGCCTGTGGACGCCGCCCGGTTCCTAGGTCGGCTGGGCGCCGAAGCCTCCCGGGACTCGACGGTAGACTGCCGCGCCGCCAACAACGCTCGAAGGAGCTAGGTCTTGACCGAGTTCCTCACCGATTACGGCGTCGTCTTCGCGCTCGGCTGCGCCGGCGCCGCCGTCCTCTACGGGGCGCTGATCACCCAGCGACTGCTCGCCAAGTCGCCCGGCAACGAGCAGATGCAGGAGATCTCCGGCGCGGTCCAGGAGGGCGCCAGCGCCTACCTGAAGCGCCAGTACACGATCATCGCCGGGGTCGCGCGTGGTGCTGGCGATCCTGCTGATCCCGCTCCAGGACGTCGCGGACGGCGATCGGCTTCGTGATCGGCGGCACGCTCTCAGGCGCGGCCGGCTTCATCGGCATGAACCTCTCGGTGCGCGCCAACGCCCGCGTGGCGGAGGCGGCGCGCGGCGGCATCCCGCCGGCCCTCGACATCGCCTTCAAGGGCGGCTCGGTCACCGGCCTGCTCGTCGTCGGCCTCGCCCTGCTCGGCGTCGCCGGCTACTTCGGCATCCTGCATGCTCTGCCGACGTCAGCGACAAGGACGCCGTCGACGCCCTGGTCGGGCTCGGCTTCGGCGGCTCGCTGATCTCCGTCTTCGCCCGGCTCGGCGGCGGCATCTTCACCAAGGCCGCCGACGTCGGCGCCGACCTGGTCGGCAAGGTCGAGGCCGGGATCCCGGAGGACGACCCGCGCAACCCGGCGGTGATCGCCGACAACGTCGGCGACAACGTCGGCGACTGCGCCGGCATGGCGGCCGACCTGTTCGAGACCTACGCGGTCACCGCGGTCGCGGTGATGCTGCTCGGCGTGCTCACCTTCAGCGAGAGCTTCTCGCGCGAGGTGGCGATCTACCCGCTGGTCATCGGCGGCGTCGCGATCATCGCCTCGATCATCGGCGCGCTCTCGGTTCGCACCCGCACCGGCAACGTCGAGGCGCGCGCTCTACCGGGCCTGGCCGTCTCGGCCGTGCTCTCGGCGGCCGCCTTCTACCCGATCACCAACTGGCTGATGTGCGATCCGCTCGCGCGGCGGTCTCGGCGGCGCCGACACTCAGCGTCACCGACCTCTGGCTCTGCGGGCTGATCGGGGTCGGCGTGACGGCGGGGCTGTTCGTGCTCACCGACTACTACACCTCGACCCGGTTCCGGCCGGTGAAGACGATCGCCCGCGCCTCGGAGACCGGCCACGCGACCAACATCATCCAGGGACTCGCGCAGGGCTTCCAGTCGACGGCGCTGCCGGTGCTGGTGATCGCCATGGCGATCCTCGGCGCCTGGAAGCTCGCCGGCGGCGGCACGTCGGGATCTACGGGATCGGCGTCGCGGTGATGGCGCAGCTCTCGCTGACCGGGCTGATCGTGGCGCTCGACGCCTTCGGGCCGATCACCGACAACGCCGGCGGCATCGCCGAGATGGCGGACCTGCCGCGAGGAGGTCCGCAACGTCACCGATCCGCTCGACGCGGTCGGCAACACGACCAAGGCGGTGACCAAGGGGTACGCGATCGGCTCGGCCGCGCTCGCGGCGCTGGTGCTGTTCAACGCCTTCACGTACGAGCTCCAGGCAGGAGGCCGGCGACAAGGCGCTGAGCTTCCAGATCTCCCAGCCCGGCGTGCTGATCGGCCTGCTGATCGGCGGGATGATGGTCTACCTGTTCGCGTCGCTGGCGATCGAGGCGGTCGGCCGCGCCGGCGGCCGGGGTGGTCGAGGAGGTGCGGCGCCAGTTCCGCGAGAAGCCCGGGATCATGAAGGGCGACGGAGAAGCCCGAGTACGGGTACGCGGTCGGCGATCGTCACCGCGGCCGCGCAGCGCGAGATGATCCTGCCCTCGCTGATCCCGATCGTGGTCCCGGTGATCGTCGGGTTGATCTCCTACGAGGCTCTCGGCGGGCTGCTGATCGGCGTGATCGTGGTCGGCATCTTCGCTGGCGATCTCGATGACCGCCGGCGGCGGCGCCTGGGACAACGCCAAGAAGCTGATCGAGGACGGCGCCTTCGGCGGCAAGGGCTCTGACGCCCACGCCGCCGCGATCACCGGCGACACGGTCGGCGATCCCTACAAGGACACGGCCGGGCCGGCGATCAACCCGATGATCAAGGTGGCCAACATCGTCGCCATCCTGATCATCCCGATCTTCTAGGGCGAAAACTCAACGTGGCCCTCGACGTGGGAGGCCGCGGGCCGACCGCGATCCGGCGGGTCGAGCAGCGCTTCGCGCAGCGGATCAGGACGGTGGCGCCGCTGCTGCCCTCGGCGACGCCGAGCAGGGCGGTGACGGCTACCGCTGCGCCTATCCTGCCGCTGAGATGGCCAGACGGATCCCGCGAGATGAATCGCTCTCCCGGGTCCACGGCGTCGGCGCGCTGTTCTCCGCCGCCTACGGCAACGTCGGCTCGTCGATCTACTACGCGCTCGGCGTCACCGCCGCCTTCGCCCTCGGCCTGACGCCGGTCGCCTTCGTGGTCGCCGGGCTGATCTTCATGTGCACGGCGGCGACCTACAGCCGAGGCGACGGTGATGTTCCCGGAGGCCGGCGGCTCCTCGAGCTTCGCCCGCCACGCCTTCAACGAGCTGGTCAGCTTCTTCGCCGCCTGGGGGCAGATGCTCAACTACATCATCACGGTCGCGATCTCGGCCTTCTTCGTCCCGCACTACCTGGCCGTGTTCTGGGAGCCGCTGGGCCACGTCGCCGGGCGACATCATCGGCGGCATCGTCCTGATCGGCGCTCCTCGCGGCGCTCAACGTCAAGGGGACCCAGGAGTCGACGCGGCTCAACCTCGTGCTCGCGATCGCGCGACCTGTGCACCCAGGTGATCCTGGTGCGTGATCGGGCTCGTGCTGGTCTTCAGCCCGGACATCCTGGTCGGCAACGTCCACCTCGGCGTGGCGCCCGACCTGGGGCGACTTCGCGCTCGGGATCGCCGTCGGGATGATCGCCTACACCGGGATCGAGACGATCTCGAACATGTCCGAGGAGGCCAAGGACGCCTCGAGGACGATCCCGAGGGGGATCGGGCTGACGGTGCTCGCGGTGCTCGGCCTCTACGCGCTGCTGCCGCTGATCGCGCTCTCGGCGATGCCGGTGCACCGAGGGCCCGATGGCATACACGACCGACGCTCGGCACCAAGTTCGCCGACGACCCGGTGCTCGGGATCGTCGAGAACCTCGGCCTGGGCGCGGGCCTCACCAACGTCCTGCGCTTCTACGTCGGCGTGCTCGCCGCGGTGATCCTGGTGATCGCCACCAACGCCGGCCTGATCGGCGTCTCCCGGCTGACCTTCTCGATGGGTCAGCACCGCCAGCTCCCCGAGCGCCTGCGGCAGGTCCACCCGAAGTTCCGGACGCCGTACATCGCGATCCTCATCTTCTCCGCCGTCGCGGCCATCACCCTGCTGCCGGGCGAGACCGAGCTGCTCGCGACGCTCTACTCGTTCGGGGCCATGCTGTCGTTCACGATCGCCCACGTCTCGGTGATCCGGCTGCGCCGGCGCTATCCCGACAGGGAGCGCGAATGGAAGCCGCCCGGCAACGTGCGGGTCTTCGGCTTCGAGATCCCGCTGACCGCCGTGTTCGGCGGCCTCGGGACCTTCGCCGCCTGGATCGTGGTGATGGCGCTCAATCCGCGGACGCTCGTCGATCGGCGCCGATCTGGATGGCGCTCGGGATCAGCGTGTACCTGATCTACCGGCGCGCCCAGGGGATCTCTCCGATGGAGACCCACAAGGTCGTCCTGCCCGAGCCGCTCGGCGTCGAGGAGGTCGAGTACCGGAGCGTGCTGGTCGCCTTCGAGGACGACGCGCCGTTCTCCGAGCAGACGATGGCGACGGCGGTCAGGCTGGCCGCCCGGCGCAGGCGCGCGATCCACGTCGTCTCGCTGCTCACCGTCCCCACCCACCTGCCGCTCGACGCCCCGCTCGAGAGCCAGGAGGAGGAGGCGCAGAGCAAGATCGAGCGGGCGAAGCTGATCGCCGGCGGCATGCGGGTCAGCGGACACGTCCACCGGGTGCGGCCCAACCAGGCCGGCCACTCGATCGCCGAGGAGGCGCGCGACCTGAAGGCGAGCGCGCTCGTCATGGGCCTGCGCTACCGGAACGGAGCGCCGCTCTACGGCAAGACCCTGCAGACGGTGCTCGCCGAGCGGCCCTGCCGCGTGATCGTCGTCGCAGAGCCGGGTGGGGCCCGCGTGGCTTCCGCCGTCGGCCCGCGCGGCGAGCCGACGGGGGCCCCCGTGTGACCGGCCGCGCTCCCTCGCCCCAGGAGGGCTACCAGCTCGCCGTCCGGATCTTCTCGGTCGTCATCATCGGCTTCGGCGTGGCGATCGTCACCGTGACGCTTGCCCGAGGGGGCGGCCCGCTGGCGACGGGCGTGCTCTTCGGGCTGGTGTTCATGGCCATCGGCGCCGGCCGCCTCTACATCTCCCTGCGCGGATGAGGCTTCGCCGGCTCCTGGGCAGTGCCGTTCCTCTACGCCGTCTCGGCCTCGGCGGTCGGGTTCTCGATCTACTTCTCGATTGGGGTCGTCGCCGACCGGGGCCTCGGCCTGACCCCGCTGATCTTCCTCGTCGCCGGCCTGATGTTCGCGATCACGACGCTCACCTACGTGGAGGGCGGCGACGATGTTCGGCGAGCGGGGCGGCTCCGCGACGTTCGCTCGCTATGCCTTCAACGAGCTGATCAGCTTCATCGCCGGCTGGGCGATCCTGATCGACTACCTGATCGTGATCGCGATCGCCGCGATCACGGTTCCGCATTACCTCACCCCGATCAGCGACAGCTTCGATGAGGGCCTCCCCGTGGTCATCGTCGCAGGGCTGGTGATCGCCCTCGCCGCTGCGCTCAACATCGCCGGGGCCACGGGCTCCAGCCGCCAGGTGCTGCTCGTCTTCCTGGCGCTCGCCGACCTCGGCCTGCAGCTGGTGGTGGTGATCGTCGGGGCGATCGTCGTCTGGGACCCCTCGCTGCTGACCGACCACGCTCGACCTGTTCACGACGCCGAGCCTGAAGGACGCGATCTACGCGGCGGTGATCGCGACAATCGCCTACGCCGGGATCGAGGCGGCGAGCGATCTGGCGCCGGACCTCGAGTACGAGCCCGCCGACCTGCGGCGGGTGATCTCGACCGGCGCCGTGCTCGTCCCGCTTCTCTACACGGCGGTCGCCACGATCGCCCTGATGGCGGTGCCCGTGGTAATCGGGCCGAACGGGCCCGAGACGGCGCTCGCCGGGGAGTTCATCGAGGAGCCGGTCCTGGGCGTGGTGCAGAGCTACGACCCGGCGTGGCTCTCCGACGTGTTGCAGTGGGCGGTGATGCTGGTCGCGGTCCCGGTGCTGGTCTGGGCCTCGAACGTCGCCATGCTCGGCCTCTCGCGCCACACCTACGTGCTGGCGACCAACCGGCAGATCCCGAGCTGGCTGGGGAAACTCGACCGGCGCCATGCGACTCCGTACGTCGCCATCCTGATCGCCTCGGTGCTGGCGTTCGGGCTGGCACTGCCGGGGGACGTCAGGTTCCTCGCCGGGGTCTACGCCTTCGGCGCCCTGCTGGCGATCACCATCGCCCACGTCTCGATCGTGCGGCTGCGGTTCACCGACCCGGACCGCGAGCGGCCCTACCGCGTTCCGCTCAACATCACGGTCGGGGAGGGCGCTGCCGTTGCCCGCCATCCTCGGAGGGCTGGTCAGTTTCGCTGCCTGGATCAGCGTCATCCTCTTCCACGGCCAGGCGCTGTACGTAGGCGGCGGCTGGATGGTCTTCGGCCTGATCTCCTACTTTGTCTACCGGCGCCTGATCGAGGGAACCTCGCTGACCCGTCGGGTCAGCGTGCCGGAGGAGGCGCTGAAGAAGCATGAGGCCGAGCCCGAGTACAAGATCATCCTGGTCCCGATCTTCGGCACCGAGCTGGACGACGACATCGTCAGCACCGCTGGCCGTCTCGCCGACGCCGAGGTGGAGGAGGGCGAGATCCCGCCGCGGCTCGACGTCATCTACGTCGCCGAGGTCCCGCTGACGGTGCCTCTCGACGCCCCCCTTCCGGCGGAAACCAGCCAGCGTGCCGACCGCGCGCTGGAGCGCGCCCGGGAGGTCGGCGAGGAGTACGAGGACGTCGACGTCAGCATGGCGCTGGTGCGGGCGCGCTCGGCCGGTGCGGGGATCGTCAACCAGGCTCGGGATCGAGGCGCCGAGGTGATCGTGATGGGAGCCGAGCCGCCCAGCCGCGTGCGGGGCGGCGCCATCCTCGGCGGCGTCGGCGGCGTCGCGGCCCGAGGAGATCGGCCGCGTGACCGAATACGTGCTCAACAAGGCGCCCTGCCGGGTCCTGCTCACCGCGCCGCCGACGGAGGTCCTCAGCGCTCCGGCTGAGGCGGACGGCAAGGCAACCTAGTGCGGCTGTCTTCCGGCGATCAGCTCGAGGGCGTGGGGCACCGACGCGGCGATCGCGGCGCCGGCCTCGGCGATGCTCTTCGGGCTGCCGGGGAAGTTGACGATCAGGGTCGTGCCGCGGACACCGGCGACGCCGCGCGAGAGCATCCAGTGCCGGGTGTGCTCGCGCGAGGCGGCCCGCATCGCCTCCGGGATCCCGGGCGCCTCGCGGTCGATCACCGCTCGCGTCGCCTCGGGGGTGACGTCGGACGGGGCGAGCCCGGTGCCGCCCGTGGTCAGGATCAGCGCACAGCCCTCCTCGTCCGCCCAGTGGCGCAGGCGTTCCTCGATCACCCTCCTCACGTCCGGGATCACCTCGCGGCCGGCGATCTCCGCGCCAAGGCCTTCGGCGTACTCGGCCAGCCGGCCGCCGCTTTCGTCCTCGCCCTCGGCCGCCGCCTTCGAGGTGGAGATGGTGATGATGGCCGCCCGCCGGCGGGCGTCGGCTTCGCCGGCCATGCCGTCAGCTCTCGTCCGGGCCGCCGGCGCTGTCGCGACGCCAGTGGCCGCTGCGGCCACCCGACTTCTCCAGCAGGTGGACGCTCTCGACGCTGACGCCGCGCTCGATCCCCTTGACCATGTCGTATACCGTGAGCCCGGCCACGGCGCAGGCGGTCATCGCCTCCATCTCCACGCCGGTCTTGCCAACGGTCCGCGCTTCCGCGGTCAGGATCACCAGCCCGTCGTCCGGCTCCACCCTCGCCTGGACGTCGACGAAGGTAAGCGGCAGGGGGTGGGCAAGGGGGATCAGCTCGCCGGCGCGCTTGGCAGCCTGGATGCCGGCGAGCCGCGCCGTTCTCAGGACGTCGCCCTTGGGCGCGTCGCCGGCGGCGACCGCCTGAGCGGCCGCGGGCGACATGCGCACGCGCGCCTCGGCCACCGCCCGTCTCTCGCTGTCGGGCTTGGAGCCCACGTCGACCATGCGCGCGTCGCCCGAATCGCCGATGTGGGAGAGGTCGCTCATCGCTCCGGCCCCTTCGCGGGTGGGCGCCGGGGGCTGCGTGCCGTCAACCCAGCGCTCGCTCTCACCGTCGGCGCCGACGCTTACCTCCCGCTTCCAGATCGGCGCCTCGACCTTGATCCGGTCGATCGCGTCCCTGGCGCCGGCGAAGGCCTCGCCGCGATGCGCGGCCGAGACGGCGACGATGACGCTCGGCTCTCCCCGGGGTACGGAGCCGACCCGGTGCTCGGCGGCAGCGGCTTCGAGGCCGTGGTCGGCGACGCAATCGCGCAAGATCGCCGCGATCCGCTCCTCGGCCATCTCGGCGTAGGCCTCGTAGTCGAGGCGGCTCACCTCCCTGGTCATCCCCTGGAAGCTGACGACCGCGCCCGCGCCGGGCCGAACCACGGATTGGGTGACCGCCTCGAGTGAGAGAGGCTCCTCGCTGACCCGAGCGTGAACGGCGGGTCGCGCGGCCTCGGCCGACCCGGCGCTGTCCCCCTCGCCGGCGCCGCCGCTCACCGGCGGCACCAGGGCGAGCTCGTCCCCCGCGGCCAGCTCGGTGCTCTCGTCAGCGTAGTCGCGGTTGACCGCCATTCGCACCGGGATTCGCTCCAGCGGCCTCGGCGAGCTCGGGCGTGGCCGACAGCTCCCGCAGCGCATCCGCGACCGTGGCGCCGTCGGCCAGCTCGAGCTGCACGGAATCGCTGCCGGCGCGCTCGCGCAGGATCGCGAACAGCCGCACCGTAACCGTCATGGGGCCAAGGCTAGTCATCCGGTTCGGGGCAGGAGCTCGATCTGCACTCGGTCACCGGCGACGGCATCCTCGCTTTCGGTGGGCAGGAACGCGAGCGCCTGGGCGCCGAGCATGGAGGTGAGGACATGGGAGCCCTGGGCGCCAGTGCTGCGGGCGTGCCAGCCGTCCTCGCGCAGCTCCAGGCGGCAGCGAACCGCGTGCGCGCGGCCGGGCTCCTTGGGCAGGTCCTCGTCGAGGATCGCGGTGGTCCGGTCGCCGTCGGGGTCGGCGCCCAGCATCGCCCGGATCGCCGGGCGGGCGAAGAGCAGGAAGGTGACCATGGCGGAGACGGGGTTGCCGGGCAAGCCGAAGACGAGCGCTCCCGCGGGCCCGACGCCGAACCAGGTCGGCTTTCCGGGCTTCAGGGCGACCCCCCAGAAGACCTCCTCGGCGCCCAGGTCCGCCAATGCCGGGCGGACGTGGTCGTGCTCGCCGACCGAGACCCCGCCAGAGACCACCAGGACGTCGCCCTGAAGCCCCCGGGAGATGGCATCGCGGGTGGCGGCCGCGTCGTCGGGGACGCGCTCGACCAGGCCGACCTCGGCGCCGACCGCGGTTGCCAGTGCCGGCACCGCGAGCGAGTTCGTATTGCGGACGCCGCCGGGTCGAAACGGCTCGTCGACGTCGAGCAGCTCGTCGCCGGTGCTCAGCACCGAGAGGCGCGGCCGGCGGGCGCAGGGGACGAGCGCTGCCCCGAGCGACGCGAGCACGCCCAGCTCGGCCGGGCCGATCACGGTCCCGCGCTCCAGCACGACCTCACCCCGACGGATGTCCTCGCCGGCCCTGCGGATGTTGCGCCCCGGCTCGACCTCGGCCGAGACCTCGACCCGGCCGTCGGCGGCGGCGGTGTCCTCGACCCTGACCACCGCGTCGGCGCCGTCGGGGACCATCGCGCCGGTCGAAATCGCGATCGCCTCCCCGTCGCCGACGGGATCTCCGGCCGGTCGGCCCGCGCGGGATTCCGCGACGACGCGCAGGGTCGCCGGTCGCTCGGCGGACGTGCCCGCCGTGTCGGACGCTCGCACCGCGTACCCGTCCATCGCCGAGTTGTCGAAGGCCGGGACCGGCTCGCTGCTGCTGAGATCCTCGGCGAGGACCCGGTTCAGGGCCTCGCGGAGCCTGACCTCCTCACCGCCCAGCGGCGCTGCGCGTTCCAGCACCAGGCGGCGCGCATCGTCGATCTCGATCAGCTTCGCCGGCACGGGAAACCCACCTCGTCGCCGAGCGTAGATGATCCTCGCGCTCCCGTCGGGTGAGGCGATGCGAGACTGGCGCCATGCCAGCAGCCGGCGCCGACAGTGATCGACCGGCCGTCGGGGTCGTGCTCGCCGGTGGCGCTGCCAGCCGCATGGGACGGCCCAAGGCCGCGGTGGAGCTCGCCGGCCGGCCGCTGATCTCCTACCCGCTGGCGGCGCTCGCCGAGGCCGGGCTGGAGCCGATCGTCGTCGCCAAGCGGGACACCGAGCTGCCCGAGCTCGGGTTCGCCGTCCTCCGGGAGCCGGCCGAGCCGCGCCACCCGCTCTGCGGCGTGGTCGCGGCGCTGCGTGCGGCCGAGGGGCGTGCGGTGGTGGCGCTCGCCTGCGACATGCCGTTCGTCCCCCCGGGGCTGCTCGCTTGGCTCGGCGCCCTCGAGGAGCCCGTGGTCGTCTGCGAGGCGGAGGGACGCCTGCAGCCTCTGCTGGCTCGCTATCGCGGCGTGGCGGGCGAGCTGGAGGCGGCGATCACCCGCGGGGACGCGAGTCGCGACGCAGTCTCGGCGCTCGGCCCGAGGGTCGTCGGCGAGGAGGAGCTGCGCGGCTTCGGGGACCCGTCCCGGATCTGCTTCAACGTCAATGAGCCCGCGGACCTGGCCCGGGCCGCGGCGCATCTGGGCCACTGAGCGGCGGCGCGGCCGCACTCACGAACTGGCCGAGCGTCGCGATCCGCAATCCTGTCGGGCATGACGACATGCACGCATGCCGACCAGGTGAAGGTCGGGCGGCCCGATCAGGTCGCCGGTTGCGAGGATTGCCTCGCGATCGGGGCGCAATGGGTGCACCTGCGGGTCTGCCGCGCCTGCGGACATGTCGCCTGCTGCGACGACTCGCCGAACCGCCACGCCAGCGCTCACGTCGCCGCCAGCGGCCACCCGATCGTCACCTCGGTCGAGCCGGGCGAGTACTGGTCCTGGTGCTACCTGGACCAGGTGATGCTCGAGATTCCGCCCGATTCGACCCTGGCCCCTTGAAGACCTGGATCTTCAAGCCGGGCCACACTAGCTGGCCAGCTCCACCGCGTCGCCCTGCGAGACCTTCCCGGGCAGGGCGACCTCGCAGTAGACGCCCATCAGGCCGTTGAACTCCTCGTTGATCCTCCGCAGGATCGACGGATCGATCTCGAGCGAGTCGGGGTCGATCGTGGTCACCATGCAGCGCACGCAGTGCTCACGGACGATCAGCTCGACCTCGCCGACCCGCAGCCTGCGGCCGACCCAATCCCGCTCCCCCAGACGCTCGACCCCTTCCACCACCAGGTTGGGCCGAAAGCGCCTCCCGTCCTCACCCAGGGCGTCGACCGCGCCATCGGTGGTGACCAGCAGCGGCGCTTCGTCGTAGCGAACGCCGTCGATGCGGACGAGCTCGATCTCGTCGCCTCCGATCGCCCGGACCTTGTCGCGAGCTTCCGCGGTGTCCCAGCGTGCGCCGTCGATCCGCGGCTCGCCGTCCTCACCGA
Source organism: uncultured Solirubrobacterales bacterium (assembly GCA_963746615.1). Classification (GTDB taxonomy): domain Bacteria; phylum Actinomycetota; class Thermoleophilia; order Solirubrobacterales; family 70-9; genus SHVA01. The sequence continues at coordinate 199,159 of CAVVBU010000013.1, forward strand.
GCGTTCCGGCAAGCCCCTCGAGGCGGGGGAGGGTGAGGGCGGTGACGACCTTGCCATCGCGGTGGACATGGACCACGCGGTCGCCCTCGACACCGCCGGGTCCCAGTTGTGCCGCCGTTATCCGCTCGCCGCGGAGGGACTTGACCGGGTAGCGCCAGAGCTCGGCAACCCGCATCAACCCTCCCCGATGCGATTGGCGATCTCGCGCAGCTCGTCGAGTGAGCTGGCCGCTGCGCCCGCCGATCCAGCAGACGGCTGGGGCCGCGATCCGCTCGGAGGCGTGAGCGGCGATCGCCGCAAGGTCGAGGATGCCGTCCATCTCCTCCTGGCCAGGCGCCTCGGCTCCGAGCTCGCTCGTGAATCGCTCGATCCATTCGGCTGCGGTCATCTCGGCTCCCTTCGGTCGCTAGCCCAGAAGCTATCGGGCGGCGCGTCGTTGCCGCTGGCTTGGCGCCGGGCGATGCCGGCGGGGGCGCTCCCCCCAAAGGCGTTGCCTATGTAATGCTTAGGCAGATGGCGAAGGCCCTGACACTCGGCGAGGCCGCCCGCGAGATCGGGGTGAGCGTGGACACCCTGCGGCGCTGGGACCGCGCGGGGAAGCTGCGCACCACGCGCGACGACCGAAACCGGCGTCGCGTGCCCGCCTCGGAGGTGAAGCGCCTGCGAGACGCTCCGGCGCGGCATCGCACCGGCGACAGCTTCTCGGCACGGAACCGATTCCCGGGCAGGGTGGTCTCGGTCGAGGCCGACGGGGTGATGGCGCTCGTGGAGATTCAGGCGGGGCCCTTCCGGATCACCTCGGCGATCACGCGCGACGCGGTCGAGGAGCTGGGGCTGAGGGAGGGGGTGGAGGCGACCGCGACGGTGAAGGCGACCTCGGTGATGATCGAGCGCAAGGGGGAGCGATGAGACGGCTGATGATCGGGATGGTCCTTGCCTGCTCGATGGCGCTTCTGATCGGCGCCTGCGGCGGGGGCAGCGGTGGCGACAACGGTGACTCGACGGTCGTGGTCTCCGCCGCCTCATCGCTGGAGGCGGCGCTCACCGCCTATGCGGATGACGCCGGGATCGACGCCAAGCAGCAGTTCGCGGGCTCCGACGAGCTTGCCGCCCAGATCCGCCAGGGAGTGAAGCCCGACGTCTACGCGGCGGCGAACACCACGCTCCCCGACGAGCTCCATGCGGACGGCTTGGTGGAGAAGCCGGTCGAGTTCGCCAGCAACACCCTGGTGCTGGCGGTCCCGGGCCGGCTCGGAGATCGGCTCCCTCGAAGATCTGACCAAGCCGGGCACCACGATCGCGATCGGAGAGGCATCGGTGCCGGTCGGCTCCTACACCCGCGAGGTCCTGGACCGGCTGCCGGCGGGTGAGAGCGACGCCATCCTCGCCAACGTCCGCTCGCAGGAGCCCGATGTGGCCGGCATCGTCGGCAAGCTGACCCAGGGCGCCGTCGACGCCGGCTTCGTCTACGTCACCGACGTCGTCGCCACTGACGGCAAGCTGAAGGCGATCAAGCTGCCGGCGAAGCTCCAGCCCGACGTCACCTACGCCGCAGCAGTCGTGGCGGGCGCAAGCAATCCCAACGGCGCCCGCGACTTCATCGACGGACTGCTCAGCGGGGACGGCGCTGCGGCGCTCGAGCAGGCCGGGTTCAAGCCTCCACCCGCGTGAGCTCGAACTGGGGATTCCGCGCGCTGCTGTTCTGCGCCCTGGCCCTGGCGCTCTGCTTCCTGACGATCCCGGTCGCCGCCATCTTCGTCGACGCGGGACCGGGTGAGCTGCTCTCCAGCCTCGGTGACCACGACGCCCTCGAGGCGCTCTGGCTCAGCCTGCGGACCTCGCTGGCGGCGCTGGCGATCATCATCGTCGTCGGCACGCCGGCCGCCTACCTGCTCGCCACCCGAAGCTTTCGCGGCAAGGACGTGGTCGAGACGCTGATCGAGCTGCCCTTGGTGCTGCCGCCGGCGGCGGCGGGGATAGCGCTGCTGGCGGCGTTCGGCCCGAACGGTGTCTTCGGTGGCGCCCTCGAGGACGCCGGGGTCGCCCTGGTCCTGCAGACGGCCGGCGTGATCGTCGCCCTCACCTTCGTCGCCGCGCCCTTCTATTTGCGCCAGGCGCAGGCCGCGTTCGAGGCCGTCGATCGCAGCTGGCTGGACGCCGCGCGCACACTTGGCTCGAGCGAGGCGGGCGCGTTCGTGCGGGTGGCGATCCCGTGCGCCGGCGGCGGCATCAGCGCCGGGATGGCGCTCGCCTGGGGTCGGGCGCTGGGAGAGTTCGGCGCGACGCTGATGTTCGCGGGCTCGTTCCCCGGGATCACGAGGACCGTCCCGCTGGCGATCTTCGCTCGCTTCAACACCGACTTCACCTCGGCGCTGGCGCTCTCCGCAGTCCTGGTCGCGGTCTCGGCGGCGCTGCTGCTCTCGGTGAAGCTGCTCGGGCGCTCGGCGCTGCTCGGGGGAGCGGCCGGGCCGGGGCCGGGCTGATGCTTCGGGCCGAGCTTCGCGACCGGTTGCGCGAGTTCGAACTGGAGGTCTCGTTCGAGGTGGAGGGCGGGGCCTGCCTCGCGCTGGCGGGCCCGTCGGGCGCGGGCAAGACGACGGCGCTGCGCGCGATCGCGGGGCTGCACCGCCCCGATCGAGGGCGGGTCAGCGCCGACGGCGAGATCTGGCTGGACACCGACGCCGGCGTCGAGCTGCCCCCCGAGCGCCGCGGCTGCGGCTTCCTCTTCCAGGAGTACGCGCTCTTCCCGCACCTGAGCGCGTGGCGGAACGTGGCCTATGGCCTACGCGGTGAGAACGGGAAGGCGCGCGATCGCGCCCTCGAGCTGCTCGGCGCGTTCGGCGTGGGGGGGCTTGCCGACTCGCGGCCCTCGGAGATCTCGGGTGGCGAACGTCAGCGGGTCGCGCTGGCGCGCGCGCTGGCGCCGCGGCCGAGCGTGCTGCTCCTCGACGAGCCGCTGGCGGCTCTCGACTCGCAAACGAGGGCCGACGCGGCGCGCCGGCTGTCCGAGGCGCTTCGCGGCGCGGCGGTCCCGACGGTTCTCGTCACCCACGACTTCGGCGAGGCGGCGCTGCTCGGGGATTCGATCTGCGTGCTGGACCGGGGGCGGGTGGTGCAGCGCGGAGCGCCGGCAGAGCTCTCCTCCCGCCCCGCCTCCTCCTTCGTCGCCGACTTCGCGGGCGCGGTGGTGCTGATCGGTGAGGCGCGCCGGGGAAAGGAAGGCCTCACCGTGGTGGAGCTCGACGGCGGCGGCCGCGTGAGCAGCACCGACCACGCCGAGGGCCGGGTGGCGGTCAGCGTCTTTCCCTGGGAGATCGCCCTGGGGCCGGCTGAGTCCGAGCCGCCCGGAGACTCGGCGCTCAACCGGGTGGCGGCGCGGGTCTCCTCGGTCACCGAGATCGGCAACCGCGCTCGCGTGGGCCTGGACGGCCCGCAGCCGCTCGCCGCCGAGGTCACCGCCGCGTCGGCGCACCGGCTCCGACTCGCCCCCGGCGCCTCGGTCACCGCGACCTGGAAGGCGACAGCAACGCGGCTCGTGCCTCGTTGACGAGGCGGGAGAGACGCAGCGGGCTGGTGGCCCCTACCCGCCGATCGCGCTCATCGTCCGCGGCGGCGGGCGGAAGCCCGGCTCGTTGACGTGGTGCTTGAGCTCCTTGCGCCAGACGGCGTCGCCGACGATCTCGGCGAGCTCCTCGTCGGTGGCGCCGGCGCGCAGGGGGTCGCGCAGGTCGGTCTCGTGGACGGAGAAGAGGCAGGTACGGAGCTTGCCCTCGGCGGTGAGGCGGATCCGGTTGCAGTCCGCGCAGAAGGGCTCGGAGACGGGGTTGATGAAGCCGATCTCGCCGCCGCCCTGGCGGAAGCGGAAGACCCGCGCCGTGGCGTGGGGCTCGCGCGGCAGCTCCTCCAACGGGTGCACGGCTTCGATCAGCCCGCGGATCTCCTCGCCGGTGAGGACGGCGTCGGGGGTCCAGGCGCGGTCGGCGTCCAGCGGCATGAACTCGATGAAGCGGACCTGGTAGTCGCTGGAGCGGGCGAAGTCGCAGAAGCGGAGCACCTCGTCCTCGGTGAAGTCGCGCATCGCGATCGCGTTCACCTTCACCGGGCGCACCTGCTCGAAGGCGGCGATCGCCTCGAGCCCGGCCAGGACGCGGGGCAGCGCGTCGCGGCGGGTGATCTGGAAGAAGCGGTCGCGCGCGAGGGAGTCGATCGATACGTTCACCCGCTGGATGCCGGCGTCGACCAGCGCCGCCGCGTCGCGCTCCAGCAGGTAGCCGTTGGTGGTCAGCGAGAGGTCCTGGAGCCCCTCGATCGCCGACAGCATCCCGACCAGCTTCGGGAACTCGCGGCGCACCAGCGGCTCGCCTCCCGAGAGGCGCACGTCCTCGATACCGAGGGAGACCAGCAGCCGCACGACGCGCTCGATCTCCTCGAAGCTGAGGATCTCGGATCGCTCGAGCCAGGGCAGGCCGTCGGCGGGCATGCAGTACTGGCAGCGGAAATTGCAGCGGTCGGTGACCGAGACGCGCAGGTCGGTGACCGCTCTGCCGTGGGCATCGTGGAGAGCCGCGCTCACGCACCTACCGTAGCGGGCTGCGATCTAGTATCCCGGCCATGTTCGTACTGATCGTCGGTTGCGGGCGTGTCGGATCTTCTGTGGCCCGGGACATGCTCCGTGACGGGCACACGGTCTCGTGCCTGGATGAGGACTCCGAGGCACACGCCCGGCTGGAGGTTGGGCTCGACAAGTCGTGGGAGGACCTGGGCGGCAGCTTCACCGTCGGGGCCGGCCTCGAGATCGACGCCCTCACCGAGGCGGGGATCGAAGGCGCCGACGTGTTCATCGCCTCCACCGACGGCGACAACACGAACATCGTCATCGCCCAGATCGCGCGGAAGCGCTTCAACGTGCCGACGGTGGTCGCACGCATCCTCGACCCGCTGCGGGCCGAGTGGTACGAGAAGCAGGGGATGCAGACCGTCTGTCCCACCCGCGTGGCGATCGACATGCTCGAGACCGCGGTGCGCGACGCTGCGAACGGTGCGGGCAACGGAGCGGGGCCCTCGGGAGGCGAGGGCTGATGTACATCATCATCGTCGGCGCCGGCAAGGTGGGCTGGAACCTGGCGCGGGAGCTGCTCGACAAGAAGCACGAGGTGACGCTGATCGAGAACTCGTTCAACCGCTACCAGACGGTGGAGGAGGAGCTCGAGCACAACGTCCAGTACGGCGACGCGTCGGAGCTGTGGGTGCTGGAGCGGGCGGGAATCTCTCGCGCCGACATGGTGATCGCGGTCACCGGTGACGACGAGGACAACGTGCTGATCTGCCAGGTGGCGCGGGAGAAGTACCTGGTGGAGCAGATCATCGCCCGGGTGAACAACCCCCGCAACCGCGAGTGGTTCGAGCTCTTGGGGGTGAAGCCCTACGTCTCGGCGACTGACCTGATTCTCCGCTTGCTGGAGCACGAGGTCCCCGACTACGGGCTCGTTCACCTGCTCAACCTGGACGAGGAGCGGCTGGAGATCATCGAGATGCTGCTCGAGGAGGATTCGCAGGCGGCGGGCCGGCGCGTGGGGGATCTCGACCTGCCCGAGGGCAGCCTGCTGATCTCGGTGCTGCGCGGCGGCCAGGGGTTCGTGCCGGGCCCCGACACGGTGCTCGAGCCCGGCGACGAGGTGCTGGCGGTGCTCGATCCGGGGCTGGAGGAGGACCTGAAGGCGTTCTTCGGCACCGACGGCGGCGGGTAGCCGGGGTTCGTGGCGGCCCGAGAGGCTTCCTTCCTTCTGATTGGCGGCGGCATGGCGTCCGCGCATTGCGCGGCCGAGCTGCGCCGGGGCGGCGCCGAGGGCTCGATCCTGCTGGTGGGGCGGGAGCCGGAGCCGCCGTATGAGCGCCCGCCGCTGTCGAAGGAGTACCTGCGGGGCGAGGCGAAGCGGGAGGACGCCTACGTCAACGAGCCCTCCTGGTACGAGGAGAACGGCGTGGAGCTGCTCACCGCGACCAATGTGATGTCGCTCGACCTGGGGGAGAGGGTGGCGAAGCTGCAGGGCGGGGACGAGGTCCGCTTCGAGCAGGCGCTGGTCGCCACCGGCGCCATGGTCAACATCCTGCGGGTGGAGGGGGCCGCCCAGGAGGGCATCCACTACCTGCGGGCCTACGGCAACTCGGACGCGATCCGCGAGTCTGCCGATGCGGCCGAGCGGGTGGTGCTGATCGGCGGCAGCTACATCGGCTGCGAGGTGGCGGCGTCGCTGACGGCGAAGGGCGTGAAATGCGCGATCGTGATGATGGAAGAGGTGGCGCTGTCGCGTACCTTCGGCGACGAGGTGGGGCGCTGGTTCCACCGGCTGCTCGAGTCGAAGGGGGTGGAGATCCACGGCGGGGAGACGCTGGCGGCGTTTGAGGGGGATGGCGACGTGAAGGCGGTGGTTACCGAGAGCGGCAGGGTGGTGGAGGGCGACTGCGTGGTGGTTGGCGCCGGTGTGCGCCCTGATGCGATGCTGGCGCAGAAGGCGGGGCTGGAGGTCGACGACGGGATCACCTGCGACTCGCGGCTGCAGACCTCGGTCGAGGGGATCTATGCGGCGGGCGACGTCTGCTCGTACGACAGCGTCGTGCACGGGAGGCGGCTGCGGGTGGAGCACTGGGACGTGGCGATGCAGCAGGGCCAGTACGCCGCCAAGGCGATGCTGGGGGAGCAGAAGCCCTACGACGTCGTGCCCTACTTCTTCAGCGACCTCGCCGACTGGGCGAGCCTGGAGTACGTCGGTCCGGCCCAGGACTGGGACGAGGTGATCATCCGCGGCAACCAGGACGACGGCGAGTTCCTGGCCTTCTATCTCAAGGGCGGCAAGGTCGCCGGCGCCCTCTCGGTGGAGCGCTCCGAAGACCTCGGTCACGCCCGCGAGCTGCTGGCCAAGGGGGTCGACGTCTCGGCGGCGACGGGGGACCTGGCCGACCCGGACAGCGATCTCGAGAGGTTTGCAGCAGGCTAGGCTGTACCACGCCGCGTTCGAATCGTTCGCCGCGTCGCTGCGAGTAATTCGAACCCTGACCATGGGGAGTGGTGTAGAGGAAGCACGCCAGGTTCTGGTCCTGGAAGCGCGGGTTCGATCCCTGCCTCCCCAGTACCCCTCACCTCCGGTAGGGGTTCGAGTCCATCCTTGGCTGCCGTCGTGTCGGCGGCCACCCGCGAGGGCAGGAGAATCCGTCCGGTCTGCATGCGAACATGTGTTCGTATGGCTAGGAGTGAGGGCAGGGGTAGGACGGGTCCGAAACAGCCGCCAGGTGTGATGCGTGAGTGGGTCCGCGCGCTGTACAGCAGGGGTTTCAGTCAGCGTCAGATCGCATCGCGGCTCGGCGTAGCCAAGACCACGGTCGCTTTTCACGTGCGCCGACTCGACGTGCCTCCGGACGAGCGCTTTGGCAGGAGGTACGACTGGGCCGAGGTACGGAATGCCTATCGAGTCCGGCTTGTCGATGCGGCAGTGCAGGGAGCGGTTCGGATTCTCGACCGACGCTTGGCACCAAGCCGTGAAGCGCGGTGTCATCTTTCCCCGCCCACGTGCGATTCCGATCGAGGAGCTGCTGGTCACCGACCGGAAGACCAGCCGTGGATCACCTCAAGGGGCGTTTGCTCAAAGAGGGATTGAAAGAGAACCGCTGCGAGGAATGCGGGCTCACTGAGTGGCGCGGCAAGCCGTTGAGCATGGCCCTTCACCACGTCAACGGCAATGGCGAGGACAACCGGCTCCACAACCTCTCATTTCTCTGCCCGAATTGCCATGCCCAAACGCCCAACTACGGAGGCCGCGGCGGGAGCCGGAAGGGTCGACTCAAGCTCGTGAAAGAAGACGATTTCGAGGCTTCTGGACGACTCGAGCCAGCCGACTCATAGGCGCCGAAGAAGTCGCCTGAGCGGGACCGTCGCGGGGGGTCTAAGTGCCCTGCTACCTTGCGCGGTCGATGAATGGCCCTCGCCTGATTCTCGTCCTTGCGGCCGGCTTCGTCGCCGCGCTTGCGCTCGGCGGCTGCCTGGGTTGCGGGGGCGGCGACAACTCGCCCGAGATCACGATCTCCTCGGTCCCCACCGAAACCCAGGGCGCGCTGTCCAAGGCGGCGTTCATCCAGGAGGCCGACGCGATCTGCGAGGAGGCGAACAAGGCCATCGCGCAGTTCGTCGACCAGGGCCAGGGCCTGAGCGCGGCCGGCGAGATCGCCGACCTGCGGGAGGGCGTGGCCAACGACATGAAGGACCTCGGCCTGCCCGCCGAGGACCGAACCACCGCCGAGCAGGTGATCGAGGGCTACGCGGCGCAGGCGGCCGCGGGCAAGAAGATCGCCCTCGCCCTCGATCGCAGCCAGGACACCACCTCGGCCGAGGCGGAGCTCGACTCCGCCAAGTCGGACACTTCGCAGGCCGCAGCGTCCTACGGCTTCAAGGAGTGCGGCCAGGAGCCCAACACCTCGGGCACCACCACCAGCAGCAGCAGCGGAGGCGGCGGCGGCGTAACCCCGTCCGCGCCGGTCACCCCGACCCCGGTCACCCCGGCGCCGACACCGCCGAGCGGCGGCGGCACGGGCGGCACCGGCGGTGGCGGTGGCGGCGTCTCGCCTGGCTAGCTACGCGGCCAGCTCGGCCCAGTTGCCGTACAGCTCGGCGTAGCGCCCACCGGCCTCGATCAGCTCGTCGTGGGTGCCGATCTCGACGATCTCGCCGTGCTCGAGCACGGCGATGCGGTCGGCGTCCTTGATAGTCGACAGCCGGTGCGCGATCACGATCGCGGTCCTGCCCGAGAGCAGGCGCTCCAGGCCGCGCTCGATCGCGCGCTCGGTGCGGACGTCGACGTTCGAGGTCGCCTCGTCGAGGATCAGGATCGCCGGCTCGGCCAGCAGCGCTCGCGCGAAAGCGATCATCTGCCGCTGGCCCGCCGACAGCGCCGCCCCTCGCTCCCCGACCTCGGTCTCGTAGCCCTGCGGCAGCCGCCCCACGATCTCGTCGGCGCCGATCGCGGCGGCGGCGGCCTCGACCTCCCCGTCGGAGGCGTCGGGCCTGCCGAAGCGGATGTTCTCCCGCACGGTCCCCGAGAACAGGAACCCCTCCTGCGGCACGATTCCCAGCTGGCTGCGCAGGCATTGCGCGCGCAGGTCGCGCAGGTCATAACCGTCGACCAGCACGCGGCCGCGCTGCGGGTCGTAGAACCGCGCCACCAGCTTCGCGAACGTCGACTTCCCCGCGCCGGTGGATCCGACCAGGGCCAGCGTCTCCCCGGCGGGGATCTCGATCGAGGCGTCCTTGAGCGCCCAGCCGTCGTCCTCGCCGGCGCCGTATGAGAACCACACCCCCTCCAATTGGATCTCGCCCCGAAGCGGTCGCGGATCGAGCGCGTCGGGCTTGTCGACGAGATCGGGCTCGGTGTCGAGCAGGTCGAAGATCTTGTCCAGGGCCGCCATCCCCTGCTGGTAGGTCGTGTAGAGGTTGGAGAGCTGCTGGATCGGATCGAAGAAGATCGTCAGGTAACCGATGAAGGCGACGACCACCCCGATCTGCTCGGCCCTGGCGGTGGGATCGAGGGTGTCGATCGCCTGGTAGCCGCCGTAGAGGATGATCACCGCCGTTCCGATCGCCGAGAGCAGCTCGACGGCCGGGAAGTAGGAGGCGTTGAGGTAGACCGTCTTCATGTTCGCGTCGCGGTTCGCCTCGTTGAGCTCGCCCATCTGATTCACGTGCCGCTTCTCCTGGGCGAAGCTCCTCACCACCCTGATCCCGCTCAGGCTCTCCTGCAGGTACGCCGTCACCTCGGCGATCCGCTCGCGCGTGATCCTGTAGGCGCTCGCCGCAACGATGCGGAAGACGATGCTCGCCACCGCCAGCAGCGGGAAGGTGAGGAAGACCACCAGCGCCAGCCCGACGTCGAGCAACAGCATGATCACCACGACCCCGATCAGCGTCAGCAGGCTGGAGAAGAGAGTCACCACACCGGTGCTGATCAGCTGATCGAGCGCGTCGACGTCGTTGGTGATGCGCGAGATCAGCACCCCCGGCCGGCTCCTCGTGAAGAAGCCGATGGACATCTCCTGGAGGTGGCGGAAGATCCGCAGGCGCAGGTCCTGGAGGGCCCGCTGGCCGACCCAGCCGACCAGATAGGTCTGGACGTAGCTGGCCCCCCAGTACAGAAGCGCGGCGCCGATGAAGGCCGCGACGATCAGGTTCAGTGCCCCGAGGTCGGGGGTGTCGCTGGTGATCTCGGTAACCGCCTTGCCGGCGAGAAGCGGCGGAGCGAGGGTGGCGGCGGTCACCCCCAGCAGCGCCGCGAACATGGTGGCGACTCGCAGCCGGTACGGGCGCAGCAGGCCGATCAGCCAGCGCAGCTTGCGCCCGCGCTGGTCCTCGCCGCGGATCAGCCTCCACAGCGAGGCGGCCAGCAGCCAGACGCCGCGGAACTTGCTGTCGGGCTGCTGGTAGGTGTCCTCCTCTCGCTCCTCCGCCTCGATCGCACGCTCCACCTCGCGCGCCTCGACGTCGTGCGGCGGCAGCGAGACGCGAGGATCACGCTCGAGCCCACCGCGTCCGAGCCCATCGCCGTCGCGTCTGCCGTTCCCCTCGCGCCCGCCGCCGCCCGGGGCTCCGTTTTCATCCCGTCCGCTCACAGGCGCGCCATCTCCTCGCGTCCCTCCAGATCGCGCTGCAGGTAGACGGCGTCCTCGAGCCCCTTCTCGGCGATCTCGGCGTAGAGCGGGCAACGCTCCAGCAGTTCGTCGTGTCCACCCCGATCGACGATCCGCCCCTCGTCCATGACCACGATCTCGTCGGCGAGCGAGACCGTGGAGAGGCGGTGCGCGACGATGAAGGTCGTCCGCCCCCTCATCGCCTCCTTCAGCCCGAGCTTCAGCTTCGACTCGGTGCTCGCGTCCACCGAGGAGGTCGCGTCATCGAGGATCAGGATCCGCGGCGCCGCCAGCAACGCCCGCGCGATCGCCACTCGCTGGCGCTGTCCGCCCGAGAGCGTCAGGCCTCGCTCGCCGATGATCGTCTCGTAGCCGTCGGCAAGCGCGTTGATGAACTCGTGGGCCTGCGCGCGGCGGGCGGCGAGCTCGATCTCCTCCATGCTCGCCTCGGGGTGGGCGTAGGCGATGTTTCCGGCGACGGTGTCGGAGAAGAGAAAGCTGTCATCGGCCACGAAGGCGATCTCCGAGCGCAGCGAGTGCAGATCGACCTCGCGCACGTCAGCCCCGTCGATCAGCACCCGCCCCTCGCTGGGGTCATAGAGGCGCGCCAGCAGCGCGACCAGGCTCGTCTTCCCCGACGCGGTCGGCCCGACCAGCGCCACCGTTCTCCCGGGCGCCACCTCGAGGTTGACGTCGGAGAGCGACGGCGCCGCGCCGTCGTAGCGGAGGGTGACGTCATCCACCACGACCCGGCCACCGCCCTCGGGCAGCTCCGGCGCGCCGGGGGGGCCGGTCAGCTCCGGCTCGCGATCGAGGATCTCGAAGAGGCGGTTGCCCGAGGCCACGGCCCGCTGGGCCATGCTCATCGACATCCCCAGCCCCCGCACCGGTCCCGTGAGCATGACCAGGTAGAGGTAGAAGGCGCTGAACTCGCCGGGACTGATGGTGCCGTCGACGACTTGGCGCCCGCCGACGAAGAGAACCACCGCAAGCCCGATGTTCGGCAGAAAGCCCATCAGCGGCGTGTAGAACGAGTTGAGCCGGTTCGAGAACATGCTCTGCTCGAACACCCGGTTCACCGAGTGGCGAAAGCGCTCGAGCATGTGCCGCTCTCGCGCGAACGCCTTGACGATGCGGATGCCGGAAACGCTCTCCTCGGCGCCGGCGGTCAGCTCCGCGACGCGCTGCTGGACCTCTTGCTGCGCCGGCCGGTTGCGGCGGCTGTAGCGCGTCGCGGTGGCGATCAGGAGCGGCATCGGCGCCAGAGCCAGCAGCGCCAGCAGCGGGTTGTAGACGATCATCACTGTCGCCGCGAACAGGATCGTCAGCGCGCTCTGCGTGATCCAGATCAGGCCGTAGCCGAGGAAGAAGCGGATCGATTGCAGGTCGACCGTCGCCCGCGACATCAGCTGACCCGTCTGCTGGGTGTCGAAGAAGCCGAGCTCGAGCTGCTGCAGGTGCTCGTAGAAGCGCTGCCGCAGGTCGTACTCGACCCCGAGCGAGACCCTGCCGGCGATCAGCCGTCGCCCGACGGTCAGGACGAGGCGAAGCAGCCCGGCGCCGAGGATCGCCAGCGCCAGCGGCAGCAGGTCGCTGCGGTGCTCCTGGTGGATGGCGTTCACGGCCTCCCCGACCAGCCAGGGAATCAGGACCGTCATTCCCATCGCCGCCCACGCCAGAACCAGCGATCCGATCAACCCGCGCCGGTAGGGGCGCAGAAAACCGAGCAATCGCCGCATGGTCCGCACGAATTGACTATACAAAGTGAAGTATCGGCCACCGACAGCGCGTGCCTTCGATCCGGCTCAGCGTCTGCGGGATACTGGATCGCGTGAAGCCGGACGCCGGGCTGTGCGAGCGCTGTGCGCACCAGCGGGTCGTCAAGAACACCCGCGGCTCGGTCTTCTCGCTCTGCGAGCGCTCCAAGACCGACCCCGACTTTCCCCGCTACCCGCGGCTGCCTGTGCTCAGCTGCCCGGGCTTCGAGATGCGCTCGGGGCAGGGCGATGCCGTCGAGGCCTCATGACTCGCCGGGCGCGGCGGGCAGATCTCACGCGCTCCCTCCTGGCGGGGCTGATCGCGCTCATGGGTGCAGCGGCGATCGTCCTGCTCGCCACCGGCGAGGACGCCGATGGCGTCCAGGCCGCGAGCAGCAAGCGCTGGGTCGCGGCGGCTCCAAGCCCGCTCACCCGCTCGGAGGTCGGCGCGGCGCGCATCGGCCGCTTCGTCTACGTCGTCGGCGGCTTCCTCAGTGACGGCCAGACGACCGCCCAGGTCGCCCGCTACGACCTCGACTCGGACGAGTGGACGACCGTCGGCGCCGATGCCGGTCGGCCTCAACCATGCGGCGGTCGCCGCCTTCAGGGGGCGTCTGTACGTATACGGCGGCTACACCGGCGTCTTCGGGGGCGACGAGAGTGACGGGCTGTACCGCTACGACCCCGGTGCGAAGCAGTGGACTGAGCTGCAGCCCGGCACGCGCCGCGCCGCCGCCACGCTCGCCGTCTGCGGGAAGCGGCTCTATGCCATCGGCGGGGCCCGCGGCGGCGAGGCTCTCAGACAGGTGCAGGTCTATGACCCGGCGGCCGACGATTGGCGCCCCGGACCGAAGCTGCGCGTGGCCCGCGAGCACCTCGCCAGCGGCGTGGTGGGAGGCCGCATCTTCGTCATCGGCGGCCGCGCGGGCGGCGAGAACCTCCGGGTCGTCGAGCGCCTCGACCCCGAGACCGGCGGCGGCTGGGACAAGGTCAAGCCCGTCCATTCTCCGCGCAGCGGCTTCCAGGCCGCGCGGGTCGGCCCGCTGATCGTCGCGGTCGGCGGGGAGCAGCTCTCGGAGGGCGACTCCACCATCGCCCCGGTGGAGGCATACGACACGCGCACCGGGCGCTGGCGCAAGCTGGCGGCGATGCTGACTCCGCGTCACGGGCTCGGGGTGGTCGCGGAGGGCCGCAGAGTCTTCGCTCTCGAGGGCGGCCCACAGCCGGGATTCGCCTTCTCCAACCTGAACGAGCTCCTCGACATTCCCAAGCGCCTGCTGCGGCGCTAGCCCGGCGTCGGTCGCGGGGTTCGGCTGAGCCGCCGGGAATCAGCAGCTCAACACCCCGCCATTGTTCGTCGGCGGCAGCTCCACTCGGGTCTCGCCGGTGTTGTTCCCCTCCTTGTTCTCGTAGAGGTTGTTGAGCGGGTCGGCGCGGTGGATGAACAGGAAGCAGCCCTTCAGGCCCTTGACGTTGATCCAGTTCTGGTAGTAGGTCGAGGGGTAGATGTCGGACCAACCCACCGAGGTGCCGAGGGTTCGCCTCTTCTGCCCCGGTTTCTGGCTGCAGGCGGGATAGACCGCGTTGGGCGGGCTCTTCGGTGACGGCTTGGTCCGCTCCAGGTCGCGGAAGCAGTAGTTGAGCTTGGCTCCAGTCCGCAGCCGCCGCTGGGCTCCGCCGCCGGAGCCGGTGCTCCACAGCTCGAAGCGCGCCGCGTGGTGGAACTTCCAGTACGGCCCCAGGCCGGGAATGTCGTAGAAGACGAGCTGGGCCCGCGTGTCGAACAGCTTGGGCTTGCCACCGGCTACGTGGATCGCCTGCCTGACCGACATCCTCCGCTTGCCGATCCGCCTGCCGCGCACCTCCAGCGGCCCCTCTCCCCGGCTCTCGATGTTGTTGGTGGCGTGCAGCAGCACCTTGCCGCCCCCCCGCGTCGCGTACATCTCGGAAGGCGGCGCCATCTGCAGGTCGGGGCAGAGCAGCTGCTCAGCGAGCGCCCCCTTGCAGGGGTTGGGCTCGAGCGGCCCGCCGCCACCGTAGCCGCCGCTGGCAACGCCGGCTGCGCCCAGCAGGCACAGCGCCCCTCCCAGCGCGGCCGCGAGCGCGCGCCGCCAAATGGTCCCGCCGGTCCGCATCTGCGGGAGTTAACACGAGCCCGGGCGCCAGGGTTGCGCCCGCGGCGTCGGGGGGAGCGCGCGACGCTGTACGGCTGCTCAAGGACCTCGCGATCGGGCTGACGATCCTCGTCCTCGCCCTCTATGCGCTTGCGATCTACCTGGCGAGAGGCTGGCGCCGCGAGGCGCTGCGAAGCGTCGGCATCGCCTTCATCGTGGTCGGGGTCGCTGTGCTGTTCGCGCACAGCATCGCCGGCAACCTGGTTGTCGGATCGCTCAGCTCCACTGCCTCGGTGGAGCCCGCGGTCAGCGCGACCTGGTCGATCGGCACCTCCCTGCTGGTCGACACGGCACAGGGCCTGATCTTCTACGGGATCTTCATCGTCATCGGCGCCTGGCTCGCCGGCCCCACCGGGATCGCCCGTGAGGTGCGGCACGCGATCGCGCCCATCCTCGAGCGTCGCGCGGTCGCCTACCTGGTGATGGCGCTGATCCTGATCGTGCTCTTCTGGTGGGCGCCGACCCAGGGGTTCCACCGCCTGCCGATCTCGTTGCTGCTGATCGCCCTCTTCGTGTTCGGCTTCGAGGTGCTGCGGCGCCAGGCCGTGCGCGAGTTCCCCGACCAGACCTGGGAGCGGGGGACCGAGCGCTGGCGCCAGTCGGGCCGCAACCTGGTGACGCGCCGACGTGGGCGCGGCGACCAGAGCCCGCCCTCCGCCCAGTAGCACGCGGATTCGCAGCCCGGGCCGGGACGCCGGTCAGAAGCGCGCCGAGCTAGGGTCGGCGCATGGACCTGCCCCGGGTTGCCTCCAAGCTCGACCGCGCCGTCGGCCTCACCCTCGTCGGCGCCGATGACGGCCTCGCCACGCTTCGTCTCGACCCCGGCGATATCGCCGTCGTCGAGGACGAGGAGCTGACCTATCTGCACGGAGGCGCACTCGCCACCTGCATCGACACGGCCGCCTGGTACGCGGCCGAGAGCGCCTCCCCCGGCGATTGGGTCGTCGCCGGCCTACAGCTCGAGGCGCTCCGGCTGGCGGGGCCCGAGCCGCACCGGGTGACCGCGCGCTGCATCCGGGCCGGGCGCACGCGCGCGGTGGTGGACGTCGAGATCGCCCCCGAGGCGGACCCGGAGCGAACGCTCACCGTCGGACGGGTCAGCCTCGCGCGAGCGGCTCAGGCGTAGCCGAGCGCACCGAGCAGTTGCGGCCGCCTCGCGTCCAGGCTCGATTGGTTCGTCGACACGCCGATCAACACGGACCCGTTCATCGAGACCCACTACGAGGGCGTCATCTCGCTGAAGCACCATGCGGGCTCCCCCAAGGCGCGGGCCCGGGGAGCCGCCGCCGACGCCTCGGCCAGCGCGCCACGGCCGTGCTGAGCACTGACGGATGGCCGGGGGCCGGGGCGATACGCGCCCCGGCCCTGCGGCCTTTTAGCTTCTCTCAAGGGGCGGGTCTAGGCTGAGGGTACGTTCGCCACTCTCGAGAGGATCCGGTCGTCATGAGCTATCGCTCGCGCACCCGCCATGCGCGCACGCGTAGCACACTCTTCGGCACCCTCTTGCGCGCGGCCGGGGCTCTGGTCGTGCTGGTGGTGCCGGTCGTCACGGTCGCCCTGGCCTGGGTCTCGGGGGTCGCGTCCTCGGATCCGTCCCTGAGCCAGTCGCGGGCGGTCGATCCGCCGTCGAGCTCAGTCGTCCTGGCCGCGGACGGATCGCGACTCGGCTACCTCGCGTCCGATACGGCTCGCGAGCCGGTCGCGGGCGATCGGCTCCCGCAGTCGCTAAAGGAGGCGACGGTCGCGATCGAGGATCGCGACTTCTGGCGGCACGGCGCCCTCGACTACGCGGCGATCGCACGGGCCGCCGTCGCCAACCTGGCCGCGGGCCACGTGGTGGAGGGCGGCTCGACGATCACCCAGCAGCTGGTGAAGCTGCTCTACATCCGCAATCCCACGGACACGATCGAGCGCAAGATCCGCGAGGCCAAGCTCGCCGTCGAGCTGAGCAAGACCCATACCAAGGGCTGGATCCTGGACCGGTACCTGAACTCGGTCCCGTACGGGACGGTCGGCGGTCGCACCGCCCTCGGGGCGGAGGCCGCATCGCAGATCTACTTCGGGGGCCACGCGGCCGGCCTCGGCCTCCGGCAGGCCGCGCTGCTCGCCGGACTGCCGCAGGCGCCCTCGGCCTACGATCCGCTCCTTCACCCCAAGCGGGCAAGGGCCCGTCGCGACGAGGTGCTGGAGGCGATGCGCGCTCAGGGGTACATCACCGGCGCGCAGTACGACCGCGCCCGAGGCGGCGGCCTGGGGCTCCATCCCGGTGACAAGTACGACTCGGTGCTGGATCCCTACTTCGTCGATCTGGTCCGGCGCCAGCTGGCGACGCGCTACGGCGCGACTGTCGTCCGCGAGGGCGGTCTCGAGGTGCGCACCACGCTCGACCCCCACCTCCAGAAGCTTGCCCAGCAGGCGGTCGACGACGGAGCGGCCACCCTCGGCGGGCCATCCGCGGCGCTGGTCGCCATCGACCCGAACACAGGCCACGTCCTCGCCATGGCCTCGTCGACCAGGTACTCGAGCGACCAGTTCAACCTCGCGGCCGACGGCAGGCGCCAGCCGGGCTCCGCCTTCAAGCCGTTCGTGCTCGCGACGGCGCTGGACGAAGGCATCGATCCCGACTCGACCTATTTCGACGGCAGCAGCCCCGTGACCCTGCATCCGTTCTCCACCACGACGTGGACGGTCAACAACGCCGAACCCGGGGAGGGGACGATGAGCGTCACCGACGCGACCACCAACTCGGTCAACGCCGTCTACGCGCAGCTCGACCTCAAGGTCGGGCCGGCCAACGTCGCCAAGATGGCGCACCGGCTCGGGATCAGCAGCCCCCTGGACGGCTATCCGGCGGAGGGCATCGGCGGGCTGCGGGTCGGGGTCTCGCCGCTCGCGATGGCCAGCGCCTACGGCACCTTCGCCGACGGCGGCGTCCGGCGCCAGCCCACGTCGGTCGACCGGGTCGTCTTCCACTCACCGACCGGCAAGCCCACCGCCACCAAGACGCCCGGGGTCGGGCGCGGCAAGCGGGTGATCCCCGACGGCCTCGCCGCCAAGGAGACCGAGGTGCTGAAGACCGTGATCGAGAGCGGAACCGGGACGGCGGCCAACATCGGCTGCCCGGCGGCGGGCAAGACCGGGACCACCGACGGCCAGACCGACGCCTGGTTCATCGGCTACACGCCGAGGCTCTCGACGGCGGTCTGGACCGGATACCCGGACGCCAGGACCTCGATGGGGTCGAGCGCCTTCGGCGGCAGCTTCGCCGCTCCGATCTGGAATGAGTTCATGTCCCAGGCGCGTGGCGGCTACTGCGGGGACTTCGCTCCGCCGTCAACGCCGCTGGAGCTGACCCCCTCCAACAGCGGTCAGACGGCTCCATAGATCGCGCAGCGTCGCCGGCCGATCCGTCGTGCAGCGCCAATGGCGAACCGAGCACCCCGGGCCGAACTGCCAGGTCTCGTACACGGCGACGGCGGGCACGCAATAGCTTGAGCTCTGGCGGCTCTTATCAACCTCTTATCCGCGAGTTGTAGCTTGCGCCCACCGGGCCAGTCGATCGGTTGATCGATCGGAGGCACGGTCACAGGGCGCATTGACCGTGAGGAGACGCATCACAAGGCTGACCCGGTGGCAGACTCCGATGCTGCCCGCGGTCTTCGACCTCAACGGGCCGGCTCACTACGTCCACTGGCACTTCTTCCAGATGTCGGTGGCGAACTTGATCGTGATCGTGCTGATGATCGTCGTCTTCATCGTGGCGATCCTTCTCCCGTTCCCCACCCGGGAGCTCGAGCAGTGAGCCCCGAGCAGGAGAAGCGCATGTGGACGGAGCGGGTTCGCGAGCGAGCGGTGGGCGCCCTGCCCCCGGAGAAGCTGTTGCCGGACCGCCAGCCCGCGTACGTCTCCTCGTGGATCTACGTGTTCGGTGTCGCGACGATCGCGGCGCTGATCGTGGTTCTGGTCTCCGGCCTGATCCTGGGCCTCAAGGGGCCGGCGTGGTGGCACGTCTCGGGGACCGGGAAGTTCTTCAACAGCGTTCACCTCTGGGGGGTCGAGATCCTCTTCTTCGTCATGGTGGTCCACCTCTGGGGCAAGTTCTTCATGGGCGCCTGGCGCGGCGGTCGAGGGCGAACCTGGGCGACCGGAGCGGTGATCTTCCTGGTGGCGATCGGCACCGCCTTCACCGGCTATCTCTCCCAGCAGAACTTCGACGCGCAGTGGATCGCCAGCGAGGGCAAGGACGGCTTGAACTCGGTCGGCATCGGCGCCTTCTTCAACGTCGCCGACTTCGGGCAGATGTACACCTTCCACGTCATCCTGCTCCCGATCGCGGTGGTCGCGCTGGCCGTCTGGCACGTGCTCCTGGTCCGCCGGCACGGCGTGGTGCCTCCATACCCGGCCAAGGTCTCGGCGTCGGCCAGGGCCGTGCCGGCGGGCGAGAAGGGAGCCTCGTGAGCCCGCCGGGCGCACCGGCCGGCTCGCCGCCGACGACTCAGGAGAGTGGCGCGGCGAGTACGTCCGCTACGACCTCGTCAAGGAGTTCGTGGTCGCGCTGGCCGTGATCACTGCCCTGGTGGTCGTCCTCGCGGTCCTCTTCTCCAGCCCGGACGATCCACCGGTCACGATCAAGCGGTGGGCGCAGGCGGATCCCGCCGATTTCGTGGCCACCGCCGTCACCGAGCTCGACGGCTCGAGCGAGATCGCCAACTACGGCCCTCCCTACAACGACACGCCGGACGCCGCGCAGAAGGTGGGACCGATCTCCCTGCAGAGCGCGGCAGGAGTGCACCACCGGGTCGACACGGCTCAGGACTTCGTGCTCGATCCGCTGCGCAGCATCCCTGGCAACGCGGCCTTGACGCAGGCCCTGGCGGCCTACCAGGCCGCTCCCCCGGCCCAGCAGAAGGCCTGGACCGACGCCTACACGACCGGCCTCGACAAGGCCAGGTTCCCTGACGGCATTCCCGCAGCTCCCCCCCGGCGACTACGGGCCGGTGGCGCCGATGATGAGCTCCCTCGCCGGCCTCGCCGCCAGCGGTGGCCTCGATGGCGCCCTGGTCACCTCGAGGCAGTTCTACCAGACCGATTTCACCAAGCCGCTGCTGTTCCTCTCGGGCGGGGGCTACTTCGAGTCGCGCGCCGAGGCGCAGCATCTGCTCGGCGACCAGTGGGGCATGATGAACGAGACGGGCAGCTATCCCGGGCAGGTCTGGCTCTGGCTCTACACCTTCTGGTACCAGATCGCCCCGTTCGACACCTCCGAGAACGCCGACGCCGAGATCTGGGTGCTGATGATGCTTCTCTCCCTCGCCTTCATCTGCATCCCGGTCATCCCCGGCCTCAGGAGCCTGCCGCGTCACCTCGGCGTCCACCGCCTGATCTGGCGCGATCACTACCGGCGCGTCGAGGGAGACGGCTGAGCGTTCTGCCTGACGCCGGGCGGGCGCGTCAGCCGCCGGCGACGCCGTGCCAGGCGGCGATCAGCGAGAGCAGGGAGAGGGCGAGCACCAGCCCTGCGCCGATCGAGGCGGTGACGAGCCCCGCCCTCAGGTAGGAGCCCGGCACCGCCCGCCGGCTCGGTACGGTCCACTCGCCGCGAAGCGAGCGGAACATGCGCGGGAGGTGGGCCAGGAAGTGGATGCCGAAGACGGCGCCCCAGACGATGAAGCTCGCCTTGTGAAGGAGGAGCACGGTGTCGGACTTGTGTCCGAGCAGCATCAGCCAGACGCCCGACGCGAACACCATCACGGTGGCCGCGACCAGGACCGGGGCGAGCAGCCGCAGGGCGATCGGCGGCGGTCCCTTCTCGAGGTAGCGCTGCGACCCCGTGTAGTAGCGGGCGAAGCGGTAGCCCGTGCTGGCGAGCTTCAGGGCCACGGGGGGAATCAGGACGAGCCCGATGAACATGTGCTCGCTCAGCAGCCCGCCGATGAACAGGATCGTTGCGCCCTCGGCGAGGAGGAGAAAGGTAAGGACCGCCGCCGTGGCACTGGTCAGGACCTCGTTGCCGCGGGTGCCGCCGAGGCGCTCGCGACGCCCAATCCGCGACGCGGGAAGCTCCACCGAGGAGCGGGCGCCGGACCCAACGGCGATGGGCTCGTCGCTCACACCAACCGATGCCCGGGTCGCAGCCCGGTGTGCCAGACGCGGATCGCTCACCGGCGTCAGGCTCGATGCGCCTGGTGAAGAGGATCTAAGGCCCGGCTGAGCATTCACTTATTCGCTGGTTCGGTTGGGTCCTCTCAGTTCGGTGGGAAGTCCGGAGCTGGACACACGGTTCGACGCATGGCTCGGCCCTCGGCGAGGGTCCGGATCGCGGCCATCTCAGTTCTGGGCCAGCGCCGGAGCCCTCTCGTCGGCGCCACCGGGCGCCGGCGGAAGCGCCGGGGCGGCCACCGGGCCGACACGCGGCAGCCACTCGAGCCATTGCGGCAGGTACCAGTTCCAGTCACCAAGCAGCTTCATCGACGCGGGCAGCAACACGGCGCGCACCAGGGTTGCGTCGATCAGCACCGCGACGCCGAGTCCCACGCCCAGCTCCTTGAAGAAGACCAGCGACAACGTCGCAAAGACGGCGAAGACCGCGACCATGACGACGGCGGCGCTGGTCACCACCCCGGCCGTGGTCTTGATCCCATGCGAGACGGCCTCATCGGTCGGGCATCCCGCGGTCGTAGGCCTCACGGATTCGGGTGAGGATGAAGACGTGGTAGTCCATCGACAGGCCGAAGAGGACCACGAAGAGGAACATCGGCATCCAGGAGATGATCGCGCCAGTCGAGTGGAAGCCCAGGAACGACTGGAGGTGACCGTCCTGGAAGATCCAGACGATCACCCCGTAGGCGGCTCCCACCGAGAGCAGGTTGAGGATGATCGCCTTGATCGGAATGACGATCGAGCGGAAGGTGAAGAGCAGCAGTAGGAATGCCGCTGTCAGGACGAAGGCGAAGACGAGCGGGGCGTGTGACTTGCTGGTGTCGTTGAAGTCCTTCGATTCGGCCGTGAAGCCGGTCACGTCGGCGGTGACACCCGGCACCGCCCCGATCGTTGCCGGAATGATGGTGTCGCGCAGCTCGGCCAGCGCGGCGTTCGACTTCGAGTCGGTGCCGTTGCCCACGACCGGGATGCTCACCTGGGTCACGCTGCGATCGGGAAAGGTCTCGAGCGTGATCGGGGGCTTGAACAAGCGCGCTGGCCTTGGCCTGTGCCACCAGGCGTGCGATGCCTCGCCGGACCTGCTGCGTGGGCCCGTTCGCAGAGCTGACCACGACCACGGCGGGAATCCCCCCTCCCGGGAAGACGTCCTGAATCCGGTTGTAGGTCTGGATCGAGGAGACGTCCTGGGGAAGCGATTCGACGCTCTCGTTCGCGGTGTGCAGGCGGAACGCCGGCAGCGCGAGGAAGACCAGCAGGCCCGCGGAGAGCGACAAGCGAAATCAGCGGATGGCGGAGAACCGGATCGAGGACTTTCGACCACGCCCCGCTCTCGCCGGCGTTCCATGGGTGATCCTTGATGATCGGAACGCCGCCCTTCTCCACGCGGTCCCCGAGCCACGACAGGATCGCCGGCAGCACGGTCAGCGAGCCAACCAATGCCACAGCGACGACGAGGATGGTGCCGGTGGCAAACGATTGGAAGGTGGGTGTCCCGGCGAGGTACATCCCGGCCATGGCGATCATCACCGTGAATCCGGAGACCATCACCGCACGGCCCGAGGTCGCCGCCGCGGCGGCGAGCGCCGCCTCCTCGCTACGGCCGGCCTCGCGCTCCTCGCGCTCGCGGCGCAGATAGAACATCGAGTAGTCGACGCCGACCGCCAGGCCGATCAGCAGGATCACCTCGTTGATCGAGTTGTCGACCCCGCCGATGACGTGGCTCAGCGGCCCCATGATGCCGATCGTGGCGATGACCGCGGTGAGCGCCAGCAGCAGCGGCACGCCCGGCAGCGACGAGCGCACCGAAAGCGATCAGCAGGATGATCAGGGTGACCGGCAGCGATGTGATCAGGGCCTTGCCGAAGTCCTCCTGGACGACGTCGTTGATCTGCTGGTTGGTGCTGGCGTCGCCGAACTCGCCGAGGGTGAAGCCCGGGTGCGCCTGCTGCACGGCGTCGACGGCCCGAACGGCCGGCTTGACCCGGTCCGTGACCTCAGTGTCGTTGCCGGCGATCTGAAAGCGGAGCAGCGCCGAGTGTCCGTCGCTCGAGATCTGGTTCGCGTTCGCCGGGGCCAGCGGGCTCTCGAAGTTCTGGGTGTTGGGCAGCGCGGCAAGCCTCCGCTGCACGTCGACCGCCACCGCGCGGAACGCGGGGTCGCCGGCGGTCGCCCGGGTGCTTTGGATCAGCACCATCTCCTGGGCGTGCTCCGGAGCGGCATCCGCGATCGCCTGAGTCGGCTCGCCCGGACTCCCCGACCCCGATCTGGGTGTGCTCCAGGGTCTTGGTCCCGACTGCGCTGCCGATCATCAGCGCAATCGACCACGAATGCAAGCCATCCCCAGATGGCGGTCTTGCGGTGCTGGGCGCTCCAGACGCCGGCACGAGAGGCCAGCCCGCGGGGAGTCATGCCAGCGGTTAGATCTTCGCGTCCTGGACGAGACGCAGACATGCCGACCTCCATGTCGTAGACGGCCTTCGGACCCTAACGTTACCGCCGCCTTCCAGGCAAGGCGGGTCGTTTGCGGCGAGGCAGGTTGGAGCGCGATACCGCCGGCCGCACAGCCCGTTTTCCGGGAAGTCCTGAGTTCGACGCATAGTTCGCCGCACGGTCTCCGATCGGGCCGATTCGCGGTCCGACGGGACCTCGCACGACCCGAGCGAACTCAGCTGACCTCAGCCAACGAATTGCCCCAACACGCGGATTCTTGACGCGGACTGAGAATCCGCGTGTTCGCGGTTTGCGAAAAGTTCCGTTTTGCAGGAACTTCATGCCGGAGGAGGGACTCGAAGACACGCGGATTATGATGCTGGGCCGCTGTTTGCGACTGCTTGAGGGTGTTCCGCGGTTCGCCTGCTACTTCTCTAGTTTGGCCGCGTCGGGCGCTGAACCTTTTGCGGCTGTTTCCGAGTGTTGCGTTGCCCAGGCGTTGCCCACCGCTCCGTCCATGAATGCAGCGTGCCCGATGCCCTCGTCCATCAGGTGGGCGTAGGTCCGCAAGGCGAACGCCGGGTTAGGCGTGCCCTAGCGACTCCTGGATGGGCCTTGCGGGTCGAATGCATCCGCGAGGTCGCGCCCCTCGAACGCAGTCGATCGTTCAAGGCGCTTGCCGGGCACCCCCGGTGGCTGACCTCCCCCCGGAAGAGGGAGCGCCGTCGGTCACGGCCGGCATCGCCCCTTTGGCGGGAGGCCCGGGATGCAGGCCGTCGGCTGTTAAGAGGCTGTGGACGAGCTGAATCGCGATCGACCCTTCTCCGACCGCGGAGGCCACGCGCTTGACGGATCCATGCCGCACGTCGCCCGCCGCGAACACGCCGGGCATGCTCGTTTCGAGCCGCAACCGGCGGCGCTCGAGCGGCCACCCGTGATCGTCCGCTAGATCCAGGCCAGTGAGCAGGAAGCCCCGGTCGTCTCTGGCTATCTCCGCGGGCAGCCAGTCGGTCTGCGGGCGAGCCCCGATCAGTACGAAGAGCCCATCGGCGGCGACCCTTTCGCTCTCTCCGGTCGCGCCCTCGCGAAGCACCAGGTACTGAAGCCTGCCGTCGCCCCCGCCATCGACCACCTCGCTTCCCAGCCGGACTTCAACGTTTGGTGCCGCCTGCACCTCCCTCACCAGATAATGCGACATCCCGGCGCCGAGTGACTGAGCACGCACCACGAGCGTCACCTGGCGGGCGTAGCGCGCCAGGTGCAGCGCCGCCTGCCCCGCCGAGTTGGCCCCGCCGACTATGTATGCATCCTTGCCGGCCATCGCGGGAGCCTCCGAGGCGGGTCCACCGTAGAAGACCCCAGCCCCCTTCAGGGTCTCGAGCGCAGGGACGCCCAGCCGGCGGTAGGCGGCTCCGGTGGCGAGGATCACCGCCCGAGCGCTGATCCGCCGCCCCTCTGCGAGGGTCACCTGCAGCCTGTCATCGACCCGACTGAGGCCGTCGACCCTGTGCATGTGGACGAAGTACCCGCCGAAGACCCAGGCCTGCTCGTAGGCCTGCTGAGCGAGCCGCCTGCCGCTCACGCCACGCGGGAAGCCCAGGTAGTTGCGGATCAGCGAGCTCGAGCTGGCCTGTCCGCCGACCCCGCCTTCGTCCACCGCCAGGGTCTCCAGGCCCTCGGAGGCGCCGTACACCGCCGCCGAAAGGCCAGCCGGCCCGGCTCCGACGATGACCACGTCGAAGCTGTCAAGGTCAGGGTCGATCCAACCGCCGGTGGCGTCGGCGATCTCGGTGTCCGTCGGATCGCTCAGGACCCGACCGTCGGGAAGGACCATCAGCGGGAGACTGGTTCCGGGGCCGGCCTTGCCAAGCTCGACGCGGCCCTCCTTCGAGTCGCTCAGGTGGAAGGCGTGTGGGACCGCACAGCTCTGAAGGGTGTTCCTCAGCTCGTACGCTCGTCCCGCCCAGGCGTCTGCCACCACGCGGACCGTATGCGGCGCGATCAGCCGAGCCTCGGTCCACTCGAGCAGGAAGCTGGAGATGGCCTGGTGAAACAGCTCGTCCGGCGAGGCCGCCGGCCTCAGCACGTAATAGTCGATCCGCCCCAGGGCCATCGAATCGTAGATCGCCTCGGCGGTTCGCCGCTCTCCCCATTCCCCCCAGCCGACGAGCAGTCCGCGCCTGGCGTGGGGGTGGAGCTGGCGCACGCGCTCGAGCAGCTTGCTGCCGGTCGTATCCGGCAGCCACTGCGCGGCGAGCACCAGGGCGAGGTCCTCCCCGGCATCCGCGCTCTCGGTCAGGAGTTCGAGCGCCTCGCCCGGCGAGCCTATGCCGACGACTCGGTAGCTGCCTGCGTAGCGGTCGCGCAGCTCCTGCTCGACGCGGCCCAGCGCGTCGGGGTCGGCGTCGACGGCTAACAGCATTGGAGCCGGCATGCGGGTCTTGCACACACTAGTGTGCCCCGCCCTCGCCGACCGGCTGCCGCCCGACTCACCGCGGCACTCCACATTCACCGGGCGCCGAGAGGATGGATTGCAGGCCCTGTCGCCGACGCCTTCGTCCATCAGGTGAACGTAGGTCTCGAGGGTGAAGGCGGCCGAGGCGTGGCCGAGGAACTCTTGGACTTGCTTCACGCTGCAGCCCGCCGCGAACAGCAGCGAGGCGCAGGTGTGCCGGAACGTGTGGAACGAGACAGCAGATCGAGGCTTCCCGTTCTTGCCCGGCACCGTCAGCCCGATTTCAACCGCAGCCGGAGCCAACACACGGCGAAAGACGTTCGCCGGGAGCAACTCCGTGCCTGCCCTCGAGGCGAACACGGGCCGGTTCTCGCCGCGGTAGGAGTCGCGGCGAAGCGCGAGCAGTCGGTCGGTCATGGCGGGGGAGAGGGGCAGGTCGCGCCGCCCGCTCTTGCTCTTGAGTCCCTTACGCTCGCCCTTGTAGAACTGCTCTCGGAGATTCCCGCCCGCGGCTCCATGAGAACCGCTGACCGGCGGGTTGATGGCGCGGAGCGGCTGTTACGGTCGCCGCTGTGAGCACGGAATTCCGGGTCCTCGGCCCACTCGAGGCGCTCGCTGACGGGGCGCCTGTCAAGCTCGGCGGCTCCCGCCCTCGCGCCGTGCTCGCTGTCCTACTACTCCAGTCCGGTCAGGTGGTCTCGAGCTCGCGGCTCATCGACGAGGTGTGGGCGGAAGACCCGCCCGACACCGCAGCAAACGTGGTCCAGGGATACGTCTCACAGCTCCGCAAGGAACTCGGCCGCGAGACTATCGAGACGCGCGAGCCGGGGTACCTGCTGCGAATCGATCACGACTCGCTCGATCTCCATCGCTTCGAGAGACTCGTGTCCGACGGTACCGAGCTCCTCGAGCGAGGGCGGGCCGAGGACGCGGCGGTGCTGCTGCAGGAATCGCTTGCGCTCTGGCGCGGGCCGGCCCTGGCCGACGTCGCCGACGAAGGAGTGTTGAGGCAGGCAGCCGCCCGACTCGACGAGCTCCGGCTCGTGGCGCTCGAGCAGCGAATCCTGGCTGATCTTGCGTGCGGACGTCACACCGAGCTCGTGGGTGAGCTCGAGGCGCTCGCGACCGAGTACCCGCTCCGCGAGCGACCGCGTGCGCTACAGATGCTGGCTCTCTACCGCTGTGGCCGCCAGGCCGAGGCACTCGCCGCCTATCGAGTGGCTCGTGCAACCCTTGTCGATCAGCTCGGTATCGAGCCGGGAGCACAGCTTCAGGAGCTCGAGCATGCGATCCTTCAGCACGATCCGGCGCTCGATCTCGAGCCTCCGCGTCGACGCGCGAGCGTGTCGCGGGCGCGCGTCATACTCGTCGCTGTGCTGGAGCTCGAGGGTGCGGCGACGCTCCTCCGTCTCGCCGAGCCGCTCGCCAGGATCGCGGGCCCGCGTGAGATCGTCCTCGCGTCCACCGTCGCCAGTGCTAGTGAGCTCGCGGCTGCGTCGACCTACCTGCGAACGCGTCGGGACGAATTGACCGCTCGCAACGTGGACGTCCGTGCCGCTGGGTTCACGTCCGTCACGCCCGGCAAAGATCTGTCGCGGCTTGCTGCCGAGCAGGAGGCAGAGCTTGTGCTCGTGGACGCACCCGACCGACTGCTCGAGGACGGCCGGCTGCTGACGCTCCTGGAGGATGCGCCATGCGACGTCTCCGTGCTCGTCGACGGGGCGCCCGGTGGCGACGCGGTCGTCGTCCCCTTCACCGGAGCAGAGCACGACTGGTCAGCGGTCGAGCTCGGCGCCTGGTTCGCGCTAGGGACCGAGTTGCCGCTCGTACTGGCCGGCGCCTCCTCCGGCGCCGAGGGCGGCGACGCCAGCCGCCTCCTCGCCGGCGCGTCCCTCGCTGTCCAAAGGGCGCTTGGCGTGCAGGCGGAGCCGCTTCTCGTTGAGCCGACGGCAGAGGCGCTCGTGGCGGCCACGCAAGACGCGGCACTCGTCGTCGTCGGGCTCACCGACCGCTGGCGACGCGACGGGATAGGGCACGCTCGCGCCGCGCTCGCCGCTTCGTCGCACCACCCGACGCTGATCGTCCGGGGAGGGCTCCGCCCCGGAGGCCTGGGCCCGCGCTCGAGCGAGACCCGCTTCACCTGGACGGTTCGGCCGAGCGGCTAGCGCACCCAGGGAGGCGGAGTCGCCTTTCGGCACGGTTGGCTGCCGGGGCCGGGGGCGGGGGCATCGGAGAGGAGACCCCCCGAATGTCTGCTCGACCTCTGGCACGATTCTCACGAGCTGGAACACCGGCCGGCCGCCTCCGCGACCGATTCGCTTCAGGTAGATGTTGCGGACTGCCTGGCGGTTCCGGTCGAGGTGCACAGGGCCCGAGGGAAGCTCGAATCTCGCTCGCGCGAGCTCCTCGCGCAGCCGTTGACGACCATCCGACAGGTCGCCATCCGAGGCGTCGAGACCGCGCAGCAGGCCCTCCACGGCGTCGTTGAAGGCCAGCACGATCGGTGTTTCCCGCATCCGAGGGCGGCAGCCCGGGAAATGCCTTCGAGAACGCTGTCCGGTGAGCGCGCATCGCAGGTGTTGCGTTTGCCGGCGGGATGGACGAGGCGCCGACGACCCCGGCGAGAGCGAGGGGCGGGCGATGGGCACGAGGGTATTGGAGTCCTCGAGCACGTATGTGCCGACGACGATCCGGGTCTCAGGCGAGCCGACCACGCGGGCGAGCGCGGGCAGAAACTCGGGAGGCACGAAGGCTCCCCCCCACACAAGCGCGGCGACGCCGTCGGCGCCCCGGAGAGCGTGGGCGACCTTCGGGTCGCCGAGGTCGATCGGCGCCGTGTAGCGCGCTGTCACGTCCCCGCCGAGGGCGCAGAACTCCGCGACGAAGGCAGCTTCCTCCTGCCACCCGACGGGTGTCGTGTCGGCGACGACTGCGGCGCGGCGCCATCCCAGTTCGCGGTAGGCATAGCTCCCAAGCCCCGCCACGTCCTGAGCTTCGTCGGTGTCGAAGCGATAGACGTTCGCGGCGGGGTGCCGCAGGGTGAGCTCCTGGGCACCCGACCAGGCCGGTATGAAGATCACCTCCGGGTACTTGCGGGCGAGCTCGCGGAACACGAGCGAGTCCGACTCGCCGATAGCGCCGACGACGGCGTCGACGCCCTCGACCTCGACGAGCCGACGCGTCTCTTCGACGAGGATCGTGTGCTCGCTTTCTTCGGTGCACCCCCTGATCAGCTCGATGTCGCGGCCGGCGGCCCGGGCCTCGGAGACGCCTCCGGACGGCCTCCCGTTCGTGAGGCGGGCACCGCGGCGGAGCAGCGGCAGCTCGGCGCCGGCGAGCATCTCGTCCTCGTATCCGGAGAAGAGCCCGCGACAGTCCGTGAGCAGGCCGTCCGCATTGGCTGCTCGCCGCCCGAGCAGCCCGCTGCGCCCACAGCGAGCGACGCGACGGCCAGCAAACGAGCGACCCGAGAGAGAGATCAGCTCGCATCGGCGGTCACCCACACGCCGCCCGCGCCGATCGCGACCTCGCGTGGCCGCCCGCCGACGTCGATCTGGTCGACGACCTCGGCGCTGCCCGGGTCGATGCGGGACACCGTGCCGTCGATCGTGCTCGTCACCCACGCCGAACCGGCGCCCGCGGCGACGCCGCTCGTGCCGCGGCCTGTGGGAATCGTCGCCGTGATGGCGTTGGTCTCTGGATCGATCTGTAACACGCGGTCGTCGAGTGGTGCAGTGACCCAGACGCCTCCCTCGCCCGCAGCGACCGATCGCGGAATGAAGGGGAGCTCGATGGTGGCGAGGATGCGGCCGCTCGAGCGATCGAGCCGCCACATCCGCCGGTCGATCCCGTCGCCCAGCACCCACACCGACCCGTAGCCCACGGCAAGGTCGCGCTGGTTAATACGAGTCGTCTCGAACCGAAACCGTTTTTTCGGTACGGGAGCGTGACGTCGCGGAGGATCCGGAAGCTCTCCGGGGTCGGTGCTCAGCCTCTTGTCACCAAAGAGTCCCATCGACCAGAGGAGCACCTTCTCCTCCGGCGACGGTGCAGCTGTATAGATCCAGCTTGCGCTCACGCACTCCAGTGACCGCGTCGTAGCGGGCAACCGTGCCGGTGAAGACTTGCGCGAAGACCTCAGAGCTGTCCCCGACGACGTAGATCTTGCCGCCGAGCGCCGTGAGATCACGCGGCGCGCCAACCGAGGTGACGCGCCTCAGCTCGCCCGTGCTCGGCTCCAATGTCCAGAGCGCACCATCGCGGTAGTCACCCAGCCACACTCGACCGGCGCCAGTCGTGATAGCACCTGGATGCGCCGAGACGCGGTAGCGGGCGGTCGTGTCGCCGCTCTCCGGATCGATCCCGATCAACGAACCAGTCGGCGGGGCCGGCGTTCCCTCAGGCGTGACCAGGATCGCGACCAGCGCGGCCGCCGCCAAGACGGCCACGACGGCGGCCGTGGCGACCGCGAGCCGCAGCCGGCGCGGCCTCACCGCGTCGAGTCCGAGCGCCGCGCTCGCGTCGGCTACGAGCTCCGCGCAGCTCGATTGACGCTCGTCTGGCTCCTTCGCCAACGCCCGGGCGAAGACCGGGTCGATCGCGGCCGGAAGCGGCGAGTGGCGCGCCGACGCGGACGGCGGATCCTCTTCGAGGTGGGCGAAGAGGGTGGCGACCTCGGAGGGACGCCGGAAGGGACCCTCGCCCGTAAGACACTCGAACAGCATGCAGCCGAGCGCGTAGACATCCGCGCGTCCGGAGACCTCGTCGCCGCGGATCTGCTCCGGAGCGACGTAATCGAGCGTGCCGAGCAGCGAGCCGTCCGTCGCCTGACCGCGGTCCGTCGCGCTCTGCGTGAGTCCGAAGTCGGCCAGGTAGCAATGGCCACGCTCGTCGATCAGTACGTTCGACGGCTTGACGTCGCGGTGGACGAGCCCCTTTGCATGGGCAGCGTCGAGCGCACCCGCGACCTGCGAGACGATCTCGAGTGCCCGGGCGGGGGAGCCAGCGCGCCTTCACGTCGAAGCACCGCGCGCAAATCTGCGCCCTCGACGTAGCGCATCGCGAGGTAGAAGCCTGCGTAGCTTCACCGCGTCGTACACCCGGGACGACGTTCGGATGATCGAGGCTCGCGGCGATCCGAGACTCGCGGAGAAGGCGCTCGCGGAATCCCTCGTCCTCGGCGTAACGCGGAGCGAGGATCTTGAGGGCAACGTTCCTGTCGAGGTGGCCGTCGTGCGCGCGGTAACCTCTCCCATGCCACCGCGGCCGATCAGCTCCTCGACCCGGTAGCCGCACGATCTCGACACCGCTCGCAATCCCCATCAGCTCCATCATGATCGATCGATTCTGCTGCCCCAAGCGTCGCCGTGGACGTGCCGGGCCGGAACGGCGCCCTCAGCCGACCCGCCCATGACGGTCAGGCCGCCCCGAGGCGGCGGCCTGACCGTCAAAGCCTGGAAGGGACACAACAGCATCAACCAACACTCTCGTGCCTGTGGACCGGCCACGGACGCGAGCCGGAACCCCACGGGAACGGGGTCTCCTTTCCCAATGACCGCTTCATGCGGTCCGTCTCGTGGAACGTGCAGCGTCGTCCAGAGCGCTGGTGAATCGCTGGAGGATGGCTGGGACTGCACGAGCTGCGCGCGAGCCAGCCCAAGCCAGGTGCCCCGCAGAGACCTCCATGAAAGGGAGCGTCTCCGACTGCGGCGCACGTGAGTGCCGCTCGTGACAAGGCGGTCGGTCAAGCCGCGCGTCTGGCCGCCCGTGAGGGTTATGTGCCCGGGAGAGCGCTACCGACGCGCCGTCGAGCGGTCCGTGCCCGAGGTCGCAGGAGGGGCCGCGCCCAAGATCCAGCTAGCGGTCGCGCTACCTCGAGAGTTCCCTCGGTCCTGCTGATGATCGGTGCCGGACTGCTCGCGAACATCGACCACTTCATGGCCGGGTTCTAGGCCTCGAATCCAGCGGATTTCCAGCGCTCTTCAAGCGGCGTGAGCGACGCTCGGCGGGCCAATCCGCCACGTAAAGGGACCGCATGCCCAACACAACCGCCCTGCTACCGCCGCTCGACGCGCAGACGGTGCGGGAGGACGCCGACTCGCCGCCCATGGGCGAGGTGGCAGGACTGCACGGGGACGACGATCTGCGTGCTTCTCGGCTCTCGAGCCCGCTTGTCCTTCGACGGGCAATCGCCGACGCGCAGAATGTTGATCAGTTGAGGGAGGCGGCGCGTGGTCTGCGCACGACCGCCGTGGCGCTGCAAGACGCCCAGGCGGGGCCCGCCCAGTCGAGCGCGATCATCTCCAACCTCGCCGACTCGCTCACCCGGCGGTCGATCGAGCTGTCTGTCTCGGCGCTCGGCCCACCCCCGTGCCCATTCAGCTGGGTCGCGCTCGGCAGCCACGGGCGACGGGAGCCCGTGCCGAGCTCGGACGTCGACTCCGCCCTAGCCTGGGAGTGCGACGAAGAGGACGGCGATGTGAAGAGCTACATGCTGTCGCTCGGCTCGCGGGTCTGCGAGGCACTGGCCCGCAGCGGCCTTGCCGCCGACAAGCGCGGGGCGAGCGCGGGCGGGGACCTTTTCGTTCGGCCGACAAGCGATTGGCGCCGGCTGATTCGCGAGTCCATCACCGATCCCCCGAAAAGGACAAGGGATTGATCGTGATCTCGCTCTTTCTGGACGGTCGCGTCCTCCGTCACGGAGGGGGCGCCTCCGGGCTTCGCCATGAGTTCGAGGCAGCTACCGGAAGGCGCGGGCTTCTTTCCCTGATGCTGAGGCTGGCCCTGGCCAACAAGCCCGCCGTGGGCCGCCTGCGCGACTTCGTCGTCGAGCGCTCGGGCGAGCAGCGCGGCCGGCTCGACATCAAGCACGGCGGGCTCCTCCCGGTGACGTCGATCGCCCGCTACGCGAGCCTGGCCGCGGGCGCGACCGTCGCCGCCTCAACGCCGGAGCGGCTCAGCGCCGCCGATGCCGCGGGCACGCTCGACAGCAGGTCGGCCCGCTCGCTCGGCGAGGCCTTCGAGCTCTTCCAGAGCCTCCGCCTCGAGCACCAGGTCGATCAGATCGAGCG
Organism: uncultured Solirubrobacterales bacterium; assembly: GCA_963746615.1. Taxonomy (GTDB): domain Bacteria; phylum Actinomycetota; class Thermoleophilia; order Solirubrobacterales; family 70-9; genus SHVA01. The sequence goes on from CAVVBU010000013.1 coordinate 231,872, forward strand.
CGGGGTCGAGCCGGACGACCACCTCGACCCCAAGGCTTTGCGAGCCCGCAAGGCGGCTGCAACTGCGCGCGATGCCTGGAGGGATGTTCGGCGATCCCGAACAAGCTCCGCCGCAGTTTGAGCTCGGGGCGTGCCTTCGCATGATGGTCGTCATCGAACGCCACTCCGGGGCCGTGGAGCGCTACCTGAGGACGGCGTCGCCCGCCCCGTCCGTCCCCCTGGCGTGAGGCGTCGTTCGCCGTCCTGGGGCTCGAGGTGACCGGTCCCGACCCGGAGCGCGACGAGATCGGCTCCGTCGCCTGGGTTCCTGTGGAGCGCGGAAGGGCGATCATCGGCGAGGCGTCCGAGACGACCGGTGCGCCCGGGACGATTGGAAGAGTCGCTCGACCCGATCCTCGATGCGCTGACCGGTCGCGTCCTCGTGGCCCACGCCGCACCGGTGCACGTCGGCTTTCTCTCGGCCACTTTGAATCGCCTAGGAGTGTGCCTGAAGGGCCCCACGCTGGATACGGCCGTGCTCGCGGCCTGGGTTCCCCGGCGGGCTGCGGCGGAGGCCGATCGACCCCAGGTGGTGGTCGACGCGGCGCGGGTTTGTCGACGGCTGCCGCGGGCATGGGGCTTCCGGTCCACCGCCCGCACCAAGCGAGCGGGGAGGCCCTGACCGCCGCGCAGCTGTTCAT